>NZ_LZGW01000001.1 GCF_001690275.1 Gilliamella sp. WF3-4
GCTAAGTTGTTAAAAAGATATAAATCGAGTACTTCAGTACGATAGGTACGATTAAATCGTTCAATATAGCCATTTTGATAAGGGCTACCGGGCTGGATATAATCAATGGTTATACCATGTAATTTAGCCCAGTTGGTAAAGGTTTTTCCTGTAAATTCTGGGCCATTATCGACCCGTATTTTTAATGGATACCCATGATATTCGGCCAGTTTATCTAAGTAACGGGTAATCCTTCCTGCGGGTAAGCTTACTGCAATATCAATACCTAACGCCTCACGATTAAAGTCATCGATGACATTGAATGTCCTAAAGCGACGTTGATTACGACTACTGTCACTCATAAAATCCATTGACCAACATTCACCTTGTTTATTGGGAGCCAATAACTTTTCTGGCTCCCGAGGTGGAATTCGTTGTTTTCGTTTTGTTTTAAGATTCAGTTTTAACTCACAATACACCCGATAAACACGTTTATGATTCCATTGATAGCCGAGCTTTCTGATACGATTAAAACATTTAGGAAAGCCCCAGCGTAAATGCCGGTCTGTGATAGCATTCAACACTGAAACAATCACCGAGTCATCCTGCAACTTAGGTTGATAATAGTAAGCACAACGGCTTAAGCCAACAATGGCACAACTCATAGCAATAGTAACCGAATGATTTTGTTGTAGTTGCTGTGCCCACGTTTTACGTGCCTTTGTGGGCACTAAAGCTTTTTTATGATTTGTTCCTGATGCTGTGATTTTAAACTTAGCTCAGCAAACATCTGTTTAAGCTTACGGTTTTCGGCCTCAAGCTCCTTTAAGCGTTTAATATCCGACGTTTCCATACCGTCCTATTTTTCCCGTCATTTATAAAAAGTTGAATTACCCATGCCATATGTACGGCACAACTCTTTAACGGGTACACCTACCTCTGCTTCTTTTAAAATAGCTACGATTTGATGTTCAGTCATTTTTTTCATAATTAAATCCCCTTTTCTTTTATCATAGAGAATTTTCTACTTTTTTGCTGTACTATTTTAGGGGATAGTTACAAATTGATTAGTAGGTGGAGGATGTCCACCTACGATGTTGTTTTATATGTTGAATATCTTTGTTATCACATTAGTTTTTTTGATAAACCGTTTTACCACCGACAATAGTTGTTAGAACTTGTACATTTTGCATGTCAGTTGCTGGAATGGTAAATGGGTTGCGATCCAAAATAATCAAATCAGCAAATTTACCTTTTTCAATTGAGCCAATATATTCATCTTGCTTTAATACATAGGCGGCATTAATAGTGGCACTACGCAATACTTCAATAGCGGTTAAATTACGATCATTATCTAGTCGAGGATGCTCCGTATCGATTTGTCTGGTCATGGCAATTTGGAAATCATACCATTCATTTAATGGATCAATTGGCCAATCACTCCCAAAAGCGCAAGTGACACCAGCATCAATATATTGGCCATGTGCCTCTAAGCCGTTATAACGTTCAAGACCAAATAATGTTCGATACTGCTCAATCATTGCCGTACTACAGCCTGCCCATTGGAATGAAAATACAACACAAGCGTTTAATTGTTTGTATCTAGCAAACTGATGTGATGCGCTTAGTTCATTATGTGCGGTACTTGGGCGAATATCAGCATCAGGTAATGCTTTACGCATTTTTTCAATGGCATCAAGCACGACTTCAATTGCACCTTCACCTACTGTATGCATATGTGGGTGAAATCCCGCTTTTGCTGATTCAAGTATTAAAGCATCTAACATCTCAATTGAGTAATACAGGTCACCATAACGATCTTTTTCATCAGTTAACTGGTATGGCTGAAGCAAGCGTGCTGTCATTAATGGTGCTTGCATTACGCCATCTACAAATAGTTTGGTATGCGATATCTTTATACCGGGCTTAGGTTGCCAGTTTTTATCATCGTAACGAGAAGCAAACTGTTTTACTTTCTCAATGACATTTGGAATATCCGCTATAGACGAAACATCATCTGGCGGCAGTTCACGGGCACCAAATAGACGAATCGAAAGCGTATCTTGTTGTTGTAGTCTTAAAAATGCATCAGCTTGGGTTTCGGTAATGCGCGCATCCATCACTGAAGTAACCCCTTGTTTATTGAGCTCAGCTTGTGACAGTTTTGCGATGTTAACTGCTTGTTCGTCAGTCAGTTTAGAAATGCTGTCAAATGCGCGCATGGCTGGTGCATCTTCTAATATACCATTTAATTCGCCGTCGTCGGTACGACCAATCTTTCCATCTGTTGGTTCTGGCGTGTTTCTATCTAAACCAAATTTTTCTAATGCAATGCTATTGGCAACGAGGGTATGGCAATCGTTTGAGAACAAAATTACGGGTCTTTTCGTATTGAGTTTATCAAGATCAAAACGTGTGATATCTGTGCCAATTGGTAATACCTCTTGTCGTAACCAACCACGAACTTGTAACCAATTATCGTTGTGATTTAGCGAGTCTTGATCTAAAGATTGTTGGATAATGGCTAAAGTATCATCAATGGTTAAACTTTGATAGTTTAAATTGCAAGATGACAATTGCATCCCTCCCCAAAAAGTGTGTAAATGGGAATCAATAATACCGGGCATCATCGTTTTGCCTTGCAAATCATAAATCGTTGTATGATTATCAACATAGTGGCTGTTATTTATTTCTTGGGTTGTGCCAGTTGCAATAATATAGCCATTTTCAATTGCAATAGCTTCGCAGATACTATCGTGTTTGTCTGCGGTATAAATATAGCCATTAATATAAATAACATCAGCTTTAGCCATTATGAGTGTTCCTTAAATAAAGATCAAAATGAAAGGTGAACGATAGCAGATTTATAAAAAATTTGTCAAACGTAATAATTTTCTTTATTGTGTGTCGAGATTATGCTACAAATAAACTATATTAGTTACAGCGTCACAAGATGAGTCAATGAAGTATCAGCAATTAGAGAACCTTGAATGCGGTTGGAAGTGGCACTATTTAGTAAAAAGGCACCAAGAAGGTGAGTTAATAACACGTTATATTGAAAAAAGTGCTGCGCAGCATGCGGTCAATGAGTTATTGTTATTAGAACATAATCCAACGGGTGTTGTTGATTGGATAAAAACGCATTTAAATCCCGATTTAGATAATCGCCTAAAGCAAACCATTCGGGCAAAGCGAAAACGGCATTTTAATGCAGAACAACAAAATACCCGAAAAAAGTCCATAGATTTGGAGTTTTTAGTTTGGCAACGATTGGCTAATTTAGCCAAACGCCGAGGATGCACGTTGTCACAAACCATTACACAACTCCTTGAAGATGCTGAGCAAAAAGATCAATATGCAACGAAAGTATCAACAATTAAAGATGATTTACTATCGCTTCTTGATGTAAAGCTTGATAGTAAATAATATAAACAACAGAATAAAAAGGTTTAATTATGGGAAAATCCCTTGTTATTGTGGAATCACCAGCCAAAGCAAAAACGATTAATAAATATCTTGGCAAAGATTTCGTGGTTAAATCCAGTGTCGGTCATATTCGTGATCTGCCTGTAAGTGGTAGCAGCCAACGAGCTGAAAAATCAACAAAAGACAAAAAAGATAAAACCGAGAAAAAAGTCAAACGTTCCGAAAAACAGATCTTAGTTGATCGAATGAGCGTTGATCCCTATAGCGGTTGGAAAGCTCATTACCAAATTTTACCAGGTAAAGAACGGGTGGTATCAGAATTAAAAAAATTAGCTAAAGATGCTGATATGATCTATCTGGCAACCGATTTGGATAGAGAAGGGGAAGCTATTGCTTGGCATCTTAAAGAGGTTATTGGGGGTGACGATAGTAAATATCGTCGTGTTGTTTTTAACGAAATCACTAAAACAGCGATCAAAAATGCCTTTAATCAGCCTGCAATGCTTGATATGGATCGGGTGAATGCACAACAAGCCCGCCGATTTATGGATCGAGTTGTCGGTTTTATGTTATCACCATTACTTTGGAAAAAAGTGGCAAGAGGTTTATCTGCTGGTCGTGTGCAGTCGGTTGCAGTGCGACTTGTTGTTGAACGTGAACGTGAAATTCATGCTTTTATTCCTGAAGAGTACTGGGATCTTTATGCTGATTTAAATACTGCTAAAAAAGAGCAATTAACATTACAAGTCACGCATTACAAAGATGAAGCGTTTGAGCCAAAAGATAAAGTGGCTATTGATATCGCTTTAGCACAGTTGGATAAAAACCAATATCAAGTTACCCATATTGACGAAAAACCAACTAAAAGTAATCCAACTGCGCCGTTTATTACTTCAACATTACAACAAGCTGCAAGTACGCGTTTAGGATTTGGTGTTAAAAAGACCATGATGCTAGCGCAACGCTTATATGAGGCTGGTTATATCACTTATATGCGTACTGATTCAACCAATTTGAGTCAAGATGCATTAACCATGGTTCGGGATTACATTGGTAAAAATTTCGGTAATAAATATTTACCTAATTCACCTAATGTATACAGTAGCAAGAAAAACTCGCAAGAAGCACATGAGGCTATTCGTCCATCAGATGTGACTATGCTTGCTGATAATATTAGTGATGTAGAAGTAGATGCTTGTAAATTATACCAACTAATTTGGCGTCAATTTGTGGCTTGTCAAATGACATCGGCGGAATATAATTCAACGACAATTACCGTTAAATCTGGCGATTTTACGTTAAAAGCCAAAGGTCGTACATTGCGTTTTGATGGTTGGACGAAAGTGCAGCCACAACTGGCTAAAAACAATGAAGACAAGATATTACCGCAATTATCGGTAAATGATCAACTTGGCTTAATTAGCTTAACCCCAAATCAACACTTTACTAAACCACCTGCTCGTTATAATGAAGCATCATTAGTCAAAGAACTGGAAAAACGTGAAATTGGTCGTCCATCTACTTATGCAACGATTATTTCAACAATTCAAGATCGAGGATATGTACGTTTAGATCATCGCCGTTTTTATGCTGAAAAAATTGGTGAAATTGTTACCGATAGGCTTAGTGAAAACTTCAATGATCTAATGAGCTATGACTTTACAGCACGCATGGAACATGCATTGGATGAAATTGCTCACAAAAAGCAAGAATGGCGCGAAGTGCTTGACCAATTTTTTAGCGATTTTAGTAAGCATCTTGAAGTGGCTGAACAAGCACCTGATAAAGGTGGAATGCAACTTAATCCATTAGTGTTAACGCCTGAAATTAAATGCCCTAATTGTGCGCGTGAAATGGGAATTAAAACGGCGGGTACAGGGGTATTTTTAGCATGCTCTGGTTATGCATTACCACCAAAGGAGCGTTGTAAGCAAACAATTAATTTAATTCCTGAGCATGAAACACTTAATCTTTTAGAAGAGTCAGAAACCGCGGAAACCGATGCATTAAGAGCATGCAAACGTTGTCCTAAATGTCATACGGCAATGGATAGCTATTTACTTGATAGTGAGCGAAAATTACATATTTGTGGTAATAATCCAATTTGTGATGGTTTTATTGTTGAAAAAGGCAGCTTTAAAGTTAAAAGTTACGAAGGTCCTATTATTGAATGTGAAAAATGTGGTTCTGAGATGCATCTAAAATCAGGGCGTTTCGGCTTATATATGGGCTGTACAAATTCAGATTGTAAAAATACCCGTAAAATTCTAAAAAACGGTGAGGTTGCGCCACCAAAAGAAGATCCGGTTGATCTGCCTGAACTTAAATGTACAAAATCTGATGCGCATTTCGTATTACGTGATGGTGCCTCTGGAATCTTTTTAGCAGCGCATAATTTTCCAAAATCAAGAGAAACCCGAGCGCCTTTGATTGAAGAATTGCAACGTTTTAAAGATCGTTTGCCAGAAAAATTTATCTATTTAACACAAGCGCCAAACAAAGATCCTGATGGTAATCCATCGATTGTTCGTTTTAGTCGTAAAAATAAACAACAATATGTTACTTCTGAAGTGAATGGCAAATCGACAGGGTGGGTGATGCAATACGTGGATGGTAAATGGATAAATACCAAAAAATAGATAATAGTATCTGAATTTTTGTTAAAAAGTTTCAGGAAATTATACGTTTTAGTATGAAAATAGTTATTTTTGTTTGTACTAGAGTGTGAAAGGATTTACCTTACAAAATCACCCTTGCGATCTTATCAACAGGGTGAAACGCATACAGTTGAAGGAGCCTTTGTCATGAAATTGCAACAACTACGTTATATTGTTGAAGTCGTCAATAATGATCTTAACGTATCGTTAACATCCGAAAAACTGTATACCTCTCAACCAGGTATTAGCAAACAAATAAAACTATTAGAAGATGAACTTGGTGTTCAGATATTTACTCGAACAGGTAAACACCTTTCACATGTGACGCCTGTTGGTGAAAAAATTGTTGCGCTTTCCCGAGAAATTGTAAATAAGTCCAACGATATTAAAATTATCGCTAAAGAATTTAGTCAGCCAAATCAAGGTTCGTTAACTATTACCACAACGTATACTCAGGCTCGTTATGCTTTGCCTGTTGTGATTCAACAATTTATGCAACAATACCCGAGCATTATTTTGCATATGGAACAAGGCTCATCAGCACAATGTATTGCACAAGCGCAAGCAGGGCAGGCAGAATTTGCTATTGTAACTGAGATTTCGTCGTTAAGTGATGATATGATTGCTTTACCTTGTTATCATTGGAACCAAGCCATTATTGTGATGAAAGATCACCCGTTAGCGAAACGTAGTCTAATTTCAATTGAAGAACTCTCAAAATATCCGTTAGTCAGTTATGATTTTTCAAATGATGGTTCAGATTTAAATCAAGCTTTTACCCGAGCCCATCAGACTCCGAATATCGTTTTTAGCACAACAGATGCTGATTTAATTAAAACCTATGTGAAATTAGGAGTAGGTGTTGGCATTGTGGCAAAAATGGCTGTAAATAATACCTCAGATGATGATTTGGTCGTACTGAATGCTGGGCATATTTTTCCTTACAGTACCACCTATATTACTTTTGCTCGCTCATTATTTTTACGTAGCTATATGTATGATTTTATCAACCAGTTTTCGTCTCATCTGAATCGACAAACCGTTGATAAACTTATGCTAAGTGAAAATAATAGTGATGTATTAGCAATGTTTAATGGGATAAAATTGCCAGTTTGTTAAGTAAGCCTATTATTTTTTGCTCATTGAAAAGTAACATAAAGCGCGATAGGGATCGCACTTTATTGGTTTTTACTATTTATGCCTTGCTTTTAAAATACCAATGACATCTTGTAAAGATAGATTCTGATCTTGAAGTAAAACTAATAAGTGATAAATGAGATCTGCTGATTCATTTTTTAGCTCTTCACGGTCATGAACAGTTGCTGCAAGAGCCGTTTCGACGCCTTCTTCTCCCACTTTTTGCGCAATACGTTTAGTGCCATCGTGATAGAGTTTTGCTGTGTATGACGATTTCGGATCGGCATTTTTGCGCGCAGCAAGTAATTGTTCTAACTCAAATAAAAATCCCCACTCAGTTTTAGCACCCACAAAACAACTGTTAGCACCTGTGTGACAAGTTGGTCCTATTGGATCGGCTAAAATAAGTAGGGTGTCATTATCGCAATCGGCAGTGATATTGATTACCTTTAGATAGTTACCAGAAGTTTCACCTTTTGTCCAAATACGTTGTTTAGTTCTTGAGTAAAAGGTTACTTTACCACTACTTTGTGTTTGCGTTAATGCCTCTTGATTCATATAACCCAGCATCAAAACATCGCCAGAAATATAATGCTGAATAATAACTGGCATCAAATTATCTACTTTTTGCCAATCTAATTGTTGTGAATTTAATTTCGTATTGCAATTTTGAGTTAACATAATCGAATATCTACTCCATATTGTGCCAAATAGTGTTTTAGTTCAGCAATGTTAATAATTTGCTTATGAAAAACAGATGCTGCCAATGCGCCATCCACTTCAGCTTCGTTAAATGCCTGCAAAAAATGTTGCATAGTGCCTGCGCCACCCGAAGCAATTATAGGAACACGGCATACTTCACGAACTGCTTTAAGTTGAGCAATATCGTACCCATTGCGAACACCGTCTTGATTCATCATGTTAAGCACAATTTCACCAGCACCACGTTTTTGTACCTCTTGTACCCAGTCAAGCGTGTTCCACTTAGTTGCAACTGTACGTTTTTCATCGCCCGTGAATTGGTAAACATGATAATTGTGTGATTCTTGGTTATACCATGTATCAATACCCACTACAATACACTGCACACCATAACAATCGGCAAGTTCAGTAATTAAATGAGGGTTAGCTAATGCGGGCGAATTAATTGAGATTTTATCGGCACCAAAGGTTAATATTTGCCCCGCATCTTCAACTGTTTTTATCCCACCAGCAACACAAAAGGGGATATCAATGACTTCGGCGACTTTTGCCACCCAGCTTTTATCAACTACACGGCCGTCTGACGAGGCGGTAATATCATAAAAAACCAGTTCATCAGCCCCTTCTTGTGCATAACGTTTAGCTAAAGGTACAATATCACCAATAATTTCATGATTGCGAAACTGCACGCCTTTAACTACTTGACCATCACGGACATCTAAACAAGGAATTATCCTTTTTGCCAGCATGAAATTGCCTCCTGAACAGTAAATTTTTCTTCAAGTAATGCCCGACCTACAATCACACCAGCAACACCACTGTCTTTAAGTGCTTTGACATCACTTAACTGACCAATGCCACCTGAAGCCTGAAAGGCAATTTGTGGGTATTTTTGGCTGATTTGCTGATACAATTTAACGTTTGATCCGCTAAGTGTGCCATCCTTAGAGATATCAGTGCACAGTACGTGCTTCAAACCGAACGGTAGGTAATCATCAATCACTTGTTCTAAGGTTTGGTTGGAATCTTCTTGCCAACCATGAATAGCAACATGTTTTTCTCCATCAGCATTAATGCGTACATCAAGTGCTAATACCAACCTTTCTGCGCCATATTTTGTAAACCACTGTTTGACTAATTCGGGTTGTTTAATGGCGGTTGAGCCAATAACCACTCGCGCAGCCCCCGCTGATAGTAATGTTTGTACATCTTTTTCTGTGCGAATCCCTCCACCAACTTGGATTGGCACTTGTACTGCATTAATCAATGTTTGTATTAACGAAATCTGACGTGCTTTTGGATCTTTTGCGCCAGTTAAGTCCACAAGATGTAATAATTTAGCACCTTGTTTTTCATAATCTTGCAATCGTAAAAGAGGATCATTTCCGTAATCACGTTTTTGTTCATAATCACCTTGATGTAAGCGCACAACTGATCCATCAATTAAATCAAGTGCAGGTATTATTGTGGGCAAAGCAATCATGATTACATCTCCAAAAAGTTTTTGAGTAATGTGGCGCCGGCCAAGCCAGAACGCTCGGGATGAAACTGCACGCCGTAAAAGTTGTCTTTTTGTACGGCAGCGGTAAAGCTTTCGCCGTAACTGGTTTCTGCTATTGTTGCTGAGCATAATGGCATCGCGTATCCATGTACAAAGTAAAAATAAGCATCATCAGGAATATCTCGAAATAGATGATGTCCGGCTTTTGGTTTGACTTGATTCCAACCCATATGTGGTAAAGGTAGTCCACAATCAGGAATTTTTACCACATTTTCAGGAATAATGCCTAGCGTATGCACATGACCTTCATTACTATAATTTGCTAAAAGTTGCATACCAAGGCAGATCCCTAACACAGGTTGGGTACAAACTTTTATCAACTCAATTAAATTGCGTTCTTTTAAATTTTGCATAGCGGCTTTTGCTGAACCAACTCCCGGTAAAAACAGTTTATCAGAGTTAAGTACCACATCAGGCTCAAGACTAATTATTGGCTCATAACCTAATCGTTGCACAGCATATTTAACCGATGAAAGATTAGCACAGCCAGTATCGAGAATGACTATATTCATTTATAATACCCCTTTTGAGCTTGGTAAACGGTCACCGTCAATTTTTATGGCTTGTTTTAAGGTTCGCGCAAAGGCTTTAAACAAACTTTCTACTTTGTGATGATCGTTATCGCCTTCTGTTTCAATATGTAACGTGATACCCATTGCATAGCTCAGAGAGTAAAAGAAATGCTCTACCATTTGTGTGCTCATATCGCCGACTTTTTGGTGATTAAATTCTGCTTTAAATTTAAGGTACGGCCTACCAGAAATATCTATTGCGCACTTAGCTAGGCACTCATCCATAGGAATAACAGAAGCATATCGAGTAATACCTCGCTTATTATTCAGTGCTTTTTTTAGTGCCTCACCTAAAGCAAGTCCTGTATCTTCAATTGTATGGTGATCATCAATATGTAAATCGCCATCGACTTGGATATTGAGTTTAATTCCACCATGGGTAGCAATTTGATCAAGCATATGATCAAAAAAGCCAATTCCTGTATTAATTTGGCTACCACCTTGGCGATCGAGCCAGACCTCGACTAATATCTTGGTTTCTTTGGTATTACGCTTAACTTTAGCATAACGATTAACCTCTGTTAACTGTTGAGCAATTTCATTCCAATTGAGATTTTCAGGATGATAGCGTAATCCTTTTATTTGCATATTTTCAGCAAGTTGAATATCGGTGAGTCTATCACCAATAACATAACTGTTTTGTGTATCTAACTTACCACTGATAAGATAAGGTAAAACTAATTGAATTTTAGGCTTACGGCACTCGCAATTATCCTCAGGAAAATGAGGGCAAATTAGGACATCTTCAAAATTAACACCTTGTGATTTAAAAATTTGCATCATAAGGTTATGTGGGCCATCAAAATCTGCTTGTGGATAGCTACTTGTACCTAGTCCATCTTGATTGGTGACCATGACTAATTTATACCCTGCTGATTGTAGTTTTAACAGAGCAGGGATTACGTTGGGTTCAAAAGCTAATTTATCAAAACGATCAACCTGAAAATCAATAGGTGGCTCGGTAATTAGTGTGCCATCTCGATCAATAAATAAGTATTTTTGTAACATGATTACTCCTATTTTATCGTTTTGAGTGCTGAAATTACCGCCTCGCATTCAGCTTGAGTGCCAATGGTAATGCGAATCATATTTTGTTGTCCAATTACTTTGCTTTGATCTCGTAAAATAATTCCTTTATTCCATAAGGTGTTAAATACTTCTTTATTATCTTGAAATTTAACACATAAGTAGTTGGATCGACTTGGGTAAACTTTTTCAACAATCGGTAGTTGAGATAATTGGTTGGTAAACTTCTCTTTCTGCTTATTTAAATTGATCACATGCAATTTCATGGTATTAATACCATCTTTACTCAGCGCTTGTATTGCAATATCGGCCACGGGCGTTGCAAGAGGATAAGGCGCAATGACTTTTTGTAGTGCATCAATCACTGCTTTATTGGCAATAGTAAAACCGCAACGTAATCCTGCTAACGCAAACGCTTTAGATAAGGTACGCAAAATCACTAAATGTGGATAATTAGCAAGCCAACTAACGACTGATGATTCGGGTGAAAATTCAATATAAGCTTCATCAATGATAACTAATGCACGATCTTTAGCTATATCAAGTAACATCTTAATATCATCAGGATTGATTAAATTACCTGTAGGATTATTAGGTGAGCAGACATAGATCAGTTTTACTTTATCAAGATTTTGTTTTATTCCTTGAAGATCGAGCTGCCAATCTGCTGTTGTTGGAACGGTTTTGGTTTCTATTCCAAGTGTTTCAGCACTAACTTGATACATACCATAAGTTGGCGGGCAATATAAAATACTATCTTGAGTAGGCTCACAAAAAGCACGCATTAATAACTCAATGGCTTCATCTGCTCCTCGGCTCACAATGACTTGTTCTGGCGTAACACCAACATATTGAGCGTAACGGTTGATAACCTTTTCTGGTTGTGGTTCAGGATAACGGTTTAGGCTTTGTTCCTTTAACTCAAAATGCGGTGCAACGGGGAATTCATTGGCATTTAACCACACATCGCCATTACCACCAATTCGACGAGCAGATTGGTATGGCGTTAGTTTTTGTACATTCTTTCTAACAAGTTTATTGATATCCATGTTAATTACCTTATTTATTTTCTGCTTGTAATGCCGCTAAACGGAGTGTTACGGCTTGTTTATGTGCAGTAAGTTGTTCAGCTTCGGCCATAAGCTCAACAGCGTTACCTATCATTTTTAATCCCTCTGGCGTTAATTTTTGCACGGTCATACGCTTTTGAAAATCAGCAAGTCCAAGACTAGAATATGTTGCGGTATAGCCATAAGTAGGTAGTACATGATTGGTTCCTGATACGTAATCTCCTGCTGATTCTGGTGACCAATTCCCTAAAAATACTGAGCCAGCACTAGTGATTTTTTCAACTAACTCATCCGCATTAGATGTTTGAATAATCAAATGCTCTGGTCCGTAGCAATTACTGATATTGACACATTCATCTAAATCGCTAGTCACAATTAAACGACTTTCTTGTAAGGCTTTTTCGGCAATGTTTTTGCGCGATAGATTGGCTAGTTGTTTATCAACTTCGATCGATACTGTTTGAGCTATTTTCTCATCTGGCGTTAACAAAACGACTTGCGAATCTGGACCATGTTCCGCTTGTGATAAAAGATCGGCGGCAATAAAAGCAGGATTTGCCGAACTATCAGCAATGACCAGCACCTCAGAAGGGCCAGCAGGCATGTCAATAGCAGCACCATCTAAACTCTGGCTTACTTGACGTTTCGCTTCGGTGACATACGCATTACCAGGTCCAAAGATTTTCGCCACTTTAGGTACCGATTCTGTACCAAATGCCATAGCAGCGATAGCTTGAGCTCCTCCGAGTTGATAAATTTCAGTCACTCCACAAAGTTCAGCTGCATATAATATTTCATCAGCAATCGGAGGCGGAGAACATAAGATTACTTTATGGCAACCCGCAATTTTAGCAGGGGTCGCAAGCATTAATACGGTTGATAATAAAGGTGCTGAACCACCTGGAATATAAAGTCCAACAGAATCAATTGGGCGAGTTACTTGTTGGCATTTTATTCCTGGCATTGTTTCAACCTTAATGGTTTGTTGGATTTGCGCTTGGTGAAACTTCTTAATATTAGCAACGGCAAGTTGCATAGCTTGTTTTAATTCAGGGTTAACTCGACTGGTTGCCAATTTGACTTCATCTTGAGTTAGTTTAATTTGCTTAATTTGAACTTTATCATACTTGCTACTAAGCGCTTTTAATGCTTGATCCCCATTTTGTTTAACTTGTGCCAAAATGTCAGCCACTGCTTTGCTAATTGATTCAGAAGAGCTAATTGCCGGTCGAGTTAATAATGCTGCTTGTTGTTCATTAGTACATTGTTGCCAATAAGAGAGTTTCATATTTTTACTCCATCATTTTTTCAATTGGTAATACAAGAATTGAGCTTGCTCCTAACGCTTTTAGTTTTTCCATGGTTTCCCAAAAGAGCGATTCAGTGCTGACCATATGTAATGCCACTCGATTTTGTTCACCAGTTAACGGTAAAATGGTTGGATTTTCAGCGCCAGGGAGTAAAGCAACAACATCATCTAAAACCGCAGTTGGCGCGTGTAACATAATATACTTTGATTCTCGAGCTTGGATCACTCCTTGAATTCGAGTCATAATTTTATCTATTAATGCTTGTTTGATTGTAGACATTTCACCTTGTCGTTGAATTAGACAGGCCCTTGATTGATAAATGACTTCTATCTCTTTAAGTCCGTTTGCTTCAAGTGTTGCTCCACTGGAAACTAAATCACAAATCACATCAGCAAGCCCAGCTCGTGGCGCAACTTCGACCGAACCATTAAGTAAACAGGTTTTAAAAGTCACATTATATTGAGCAAGATAGCGACGTAGTAGGTGAGGGTAAGTTGTAGCAATTCGCAAATCATTTAAACATTCAGGTCCCGTATAATCAAAATCACGAGGCGCTGCAATCGACAAACGACAGCCACCAAAATCTAAATTGCGCAATTTTTTAAATTGTGGATTTTCTCCTTCTGCTTGTCTATCTAACACTTCTTCTTCTAGTACATTTTCGCCAACAATACCAATATCGACAACACCATCAATAACCAGCCCAGGTATGTCATCATCACGAACTCGTAAGATATCAATTGGCATATTTTCAGCAAAGGCGATTAAGCGCTGTTCTTGAAGATTTATTTTAATGCCACATTGAGCCAGTAACTTTTTTGACTCATCGCTTAAACGACCTGATTTTTGCATCGCAATGCGTAAACGCGAATTATCTAACATAATATTCTCCCATCTATCCAAAAAATTTATAAATTACAAACAAAAAACCCCCGGAAGTTTGATCTTCCGAGGGTTTTCTATTTGCTTTTGCGATATCACCGGAAGATCAACGTCTTCCAGCACCAATCGCCCGAAGACTATTCAGGAATGATGGTGATGATGATGTTTAGTGATAAAATTAGTTACAAAAACGCAAAAACAAATCATAAAATAATAACCTTTAACTGAGTTAATAATTAAAGCTATTGAACAAAATATAACATAAATTGCTTACTCGCAACTGTTTTTTGTTTTTTATTAATAAAATTCGTATTTATTCTTAGCTAATGGGCATGAATTGTTTACTTAAGTTTAAGATAATCAGTTATTTTCACGCTTAAATGGTATAGAATCCTGAATATTTTTTACAACTGTATAACATTAAATAATTTGTTGTAGTTGATGATTAATTTTGTATCGACAATATTGCTCAATTTCTTCTAAAAATAACGTTAACCTTTCATCAATAAAGCAACTTTTTATCATATAACACCCATCGCCTGTAATTTTATAAAACTCGATAATTTCGTTAAACGATTTAACCCTATTTTCAAATGCTCTGAATTGGTTGCAATCCATATAAATAGTGATAAATTGCAGATTGCTGGTTTTTTCTTTGATAGTAAACTTTTCGATAATGTGATTAGCGTGCAGTTCTTGAACTCGCTGCCCAACAGCTTGCCCTGTTAAAAATACTTTTTCGCCAATCTCTTTCCATGATTGACGGCTGTTCTTTTTCAATTCATCTAAAATAGCTCGATCTTTTTTATCCATTTTTCATTTTGAAAGCGAATAATAGCAAAGGCTTTCAGTCTACTATGTTATGCGTTACTCAATTATTACATAATTATAAATAGAAAGATAACAAAGGAGAAAAAAGATGAAACAGGCATTAGTGATTATTGATGTCCAAAATGACTATTTTCCAGAAGGTAAATTTGCCTTAGTTAATACCGAATCTACATTAAAAAATGTTCTAAAATTACAGCAATATTTTAGATTAAAACAGTTACCCATCTATTATATTCAACATATAAAATCTGATCCTAATGCTAACTTTTTTGTTAAAGGAAGTAATGGCGCTGAAATTCACTCTAGCCTATTACCTATTAAGGATTTACGTGAATATATTATAGAAAAAAATTTTCCCAATAGCTTTTACCAAACCAATTTACAACAAAAATTACAGCAAGAAAGCATAGAACAATTAGTTCTTTGCGGCATGATGAGCCACATGTGTGTTGATTCAACTACGCGCTATGCTTGCGAACTAGGTTATCAGCCTATTTTAATTCATAATGCTTGCACAACGCGAGATCTTGAATTTAATGATCAAATCCTTTCTGCTCAAATGGTGCATAGTGGTTTTATGTCGGCATTGACGGGATTTGCATCAGTAATAAGTGCTGATGCATTTATTCAGATGAAATAGAATATTAGTGAAACTAGCTTTTTTGATCGGTATGTATACAAAATGCTACGCCATATCAAATGGTATAAAGCCATTGGGAAAAATTAGGTGTTGATAGAAACAAAAAACTAATAAAATCGTTTTTATCAGAAAATCAAAATGTTAAGTTGGAATTCAAATTGTACTTTAAAAATAAAAAGCAACTTTAATAGTTGCTTTTTATTGCAAATTCGGCTAACTATTTAATTGCTTTTGCCACAATTTCTTGCGCTTCTTGTTGAAGCGTACTTAAATGTTCGTTGCTTATAAAACTTTCAGCATAAATTTTGTAAGCATCTTCGGTTCCTGAAGGGCGGGCGGCAAACCAACCGTTTTCTGTAATCACTTTAAGCCCACCAATTGGTGCATTATTAGCAGGTGCCGTCGTTAGGCATTGAGTAATTTTTTCGCCAGCTAGGTTGTCGGTAGTTAATTGACTTGCATCAAGTTTCGCTAGTTTTTGTTTTTCATTAAATGAGGCAGGCGCTTGAATTCGTCCATAATAAGAAACACCAAATTTTTCTTCTAGCTTTTGATATTGTTCTTGTGGATTTTTACCTAATTTAGCTGTCATCTCGGCCGCTAATAAGCATAAAATAATCCCATCTTTGTCGGTCGTCCAAACTTTACCGTTGGTTCTTAAAAATGAGGCGCCAGCACTTTCTTCGCCAGCAAAGCCTAGTTTACCTTGGTAAAGCCCATCAGCGTACCATTTAAAGCCAACTGGGTATTCTAAGTATTTTTTGTTTAAGCTATTGGCTACTCGATCAATCATTGAGCTTGTGACTAGCGTTTTACCAATGGCGATATCTTTATGCCATTGAGGACGGTTTTGGAACAAGTAATTTACACAAGTAGAAAGATAGGCATTTGGGTTCATTAGCCCTGTAGGGGTCACTATACCATGCCGATCAAAATCAGTGTCGTTGCCAAAGGCTAAATCAAATTGGTCTTTTAATTTTAATAATCCAGCCATTGCCCAACGGCTTGAACAGTCCATTCTGATCACTTCATCATGATCTAGGTGCATAAAACTAAATGTTGGATCGATGTTGTTGTTAACAATATTTAAGTTAATACCATATTTTTCGGCAATTCTAGGCCAATAAGTGATACCAGCACCACCCAATGGATCAACACCAATTTTTAGTGATGATGATTTGATGAGAGATAGATCGAGAATGTTTTCAAGATCATTAATATAATCGGTTTCGTATTCTTTCGTATGGATATAAT
Source organism: Gilliamella sp. WF3-4 (assembly GCF_001690275.1). Taxonomy (GTDB): domain Bacteria; phylum Pseudomonadota; class Gammaproteobacteria; order Enterobacterales; family Orbaceae; genus Gilliamella; species Gilliamella apicola_C. Next base: position 17,048 of record NZ_LZGW01000001.1, read on the forward strand.
TTGAATGTATTGCTTTGTCTACGCTAATGCGTTTTACACCATTTAGTTTGTTTTTTAGTAATTCATTAGCACGGTTTTCTATTTGCTTTGTAATATCAGTATCTGCAGGACCACCATTAGTTGGATTATATTTTATTCCGCCATCTTCAGGTGGGTTATGTGATGGCGTAATTACGATGCCATCGGCAAGCTGGGAATGTTTGCCTTGGTTATAGGTTAAAATAGCATGTGAAATCACTGGCGTTGGTGTATAGCCCCAATCACGAGCCATAACCACAGTTTGTTCATTAGCAACAAAAACTTCAATAACTGATTTTAATGCAAGTTCTGAAAGTGCATGGGTGTCTTGACCAATAAAGCATGGACCAGTAATGTTATTGGCTTTGCGGTATTCGGCAATGGCTTGAGCAACGGCTAATATATGAGCTTCATTAAATGTACCTTTGTTGGAACTGCCACGATGACCAGACGTACCAAAAATGACTAATTGGCTAGCATTATCCGTATCAGGTTGGATTTGGTAATAGTTATTTTTTAAGGCTTCAACATTAATAAGATCCGATGCTTGTGCTAGCATTCCTGCGCGGCTTTGCTTGGCCATTTTTTACTCCTCTTTCATAAACTAATATTTTATAATGGCTAAAAACATGAATTGATTGAGTTTATATCGTGTTTTTAACGCTATATGTGTTTTTATGTAACCTGTTAAGGTAAAAAAGCGTTGGTAACTTGGTTTATCATTGTTTCGGATATGCCCATGTCACTCATTATCGATTCAATAATATACATTTTTCTGGCTGTATTGGTATTACTAATAACCCAATAAGGTGTGCCAGTAATTTCGCGAGGTTTGGTATTTTTACCCGATGTTTCGAGTGATAACTTGTCTTTTGCAAGATATTGTCGTTTGCTACCATGCAATGAAGTGGCGGCAATAGCAAAAAGTGCTGGATTATAGTTATATAAGGCACTAAGTAATAATATAAAACGACTAATAATGGATTTTTCGTTTGTAAAAGTGCTGCTAGTTAATAAATCATTAAAAAGAGGATAATGATTTTCTTTTTTTACGCTAGTTCGTTGTTTTGCCAATCCTGATTGGTTTATATTTAACAAACGTCGTAATATACTTGATGCGTCTTCACCAATATGTTTAGTTTGGCCAGCAATAAATTGGTATAATTCTTCGTCGATTTCGATAGTTTTCATTATGTTACATATGCCTATTAAATTATTTTACGGGACATCCTAAAGCAGGAACTTTGCCAAGATGTGAATCATTTGCTGTTTTATTATCTAAACAACCACCTGATGGTTGCTCAAAAGCAGCGTTATCTGTTTTTTGTGGCGCTTGATTCACATCATGACAGGCAGTTATCATAACTGATAATATTACTTGAAAAAATAACCGTTTCATATATTCATTATATACTTAATAAAATATTGCGCTGAGTATAACCTAACTTAGGCATAAATTGTATTGGCTATTGATAAAATAATGAAAATGGTATTGTCGTTTTTCAAAAACAATATTATCCTAAACAATGTATAACGAGTTTATACGAACATTACATGAGGAATTAATTATGAAAAAAATCGTCACATTAACTATTTTAGCTGCACTTATATCTGGATGTAGCAATAGTGATCTCCATTCTGGCGATGTATATACGGCTGATCAAGCAAAACAAGTTCAACAAGTGAGTTATGGTACAGTTGTTTCTGTACGACCAGTTAAAATTCAAGCTAATGCGTCAAATGGTAAGAGTGAAAACGTAGCGGGTACTTTAGGTGGTGCTGTTCTAGGTGGTGTTTTAGGCAATACCATTGGTGATGGCACTGGTCGTGTGTTAGCAGCTGCTACAGGTGCTATTGGTGGTGCAATTTTGGGCGATGCAATTCAAAATAAAGCCAACCAAGCTGAAGGGGTTGAATTAGAAATTAAACAGAATAAGGGATCAAATATTGTTATTGTTCAAAAAGGTTCTCCTAATGATTTCTTTGTTGGTCAACCTGTTCGTTTAGTGACTAACGGTAAGCAAATTAGCGCTTCACCTCGTAGTTTTAAAGATTCAATAAAATAAGAGTTTTTAACTTTTAATAAATTGTATGTCATTTTTGATTGAATTTTGCTCATCTTTATGGTGAGCAAAATGTTAATTTTACTCGTTTTTTGTAGTTATTTTTTATCATGCATTCTTAATCTGTAACAAATATTTGCCTGTCTAAGCACTAACGTATAAACTCACCACAAATTTTAATGTGATAAGGAGCAATAAAGTAATGCGTATATTACATACCATGATCCGCGTTGGCGATCTACAACGTTCCATTGATTTTTATACTCGTATAATGGGAATGCGTGTGTTAAGAACCAGTGAAAATACTGAATACCAATATTCATTAGCTTTTGTTGGCTATGGTGATGAAACTACCAGTTCAGTTATTGAGTTAACTTATAACTGGGGTACGGATCAATATGAACATGGTTCGGCATTTGGTCATATTGCAATTGGTGTTGATGATGTAGCTAAAATGTGCCATGACGTGAAACAAGCAGGCGGTAAAGTTATTCGTGAAGCCGGACCAGTTAAAGGGGGCACAACTATTATTGCTTTTGTTGAAGATCCTGATGGCTATAAGTTAGAGTTAATTCAAAACGATCAGGCCGATAGAGGATTAGGTCATTAATTTATTCTATCAATGATATCGCACTGATATTTAGGCGATATCATATATGTTTTAATTTGAATGGTTTGCCAACAAATCTGCTAATAATTGTTTATTGATAACAGTTTGTTTTGATTGCTCTAAACTAGCTGTGGTAATTATTGCGCTTAAGGCATTTAATGATACATCAAAATCGTCATTGATAATGACATAGTCATACTCGTTATAATGCGAAATTTCAGCCTGTGCTTTTTTCATTCGTTTGGCAATGATATTGCTGTCATCTTGCCCACGCTTTACTAGCCGATTTTCAAGCTCTTTTAGTGAGGGTGGTAATATAAATATACTTTTTGCATGAGGCATTTTTTTGCGTACTTGCCTAGCACCTTGCCAATCAATATCTAAAAAAACATTAATACCTTGTGCTAGGCTTTGCTCGATTTCGGCTTTAGATGTGCCGTAATAGTGGTCAAAAACGTTAGCATATTCAACAAATGCCTGCTTGGCAATTAATGATTCAAAGTGCTCATGATCCACAAAATAATAATGCTCGCCATGCGCTTCACCAGGGCGAGGTGTGCGTGTTGTATGCGAAATTGATACTTTGGCTGGGTACAAATTATTTTGGGAAAGGTAAGCTTGAATTAAACTTGATTTACCAGCACCACTTGGCGCTGAAACAATAAATAGAGTTCCTGTATACATAGATTGCTTTATCACTTTTAATAAATAAATGTTTTTTAATTGTCAAAGATGCTTTTGTAAATATTATAGCAAAATTAAAAAATAGATAGAGCTCTATATCTATTTTTGATATTGGATCGTGCAATTTTTATTGTTTATCATTACTTTTTGCGATTTAGGTAAAATTATTTTACAAACATTGCTTAACACACGGTAGTTAACCAAGTTTTGTTACAAATTAATCATTGCATTGATTTGATTATGCTAACATTAGCTATTTGCTTAGCTCCGTATAAATTGACCGTGTCAACGAGTGCTCTTTATGTACAAACTCTTTATGGTATGCCTAATCAGGGAAAAAATGGTGGTAGGATTATTTATTATATCAAACCTAAAGTCGTTGAAGATAAGTATTGTTATGGCGATAAGATTTATGTTAGACCTAACCTTGAAAAAATTTAAATAGGTGTGTTTTTGCAAAATCGAAAATATCGCAAATCAATGAATAACTCATTGCATTTATTTTTATATTCAAGCAAACTGCTGATACTTTGCGCTTATTGATAATTTACGATAATACAATGTTTATTTTTAGGTGGTTGTTATGTCATTAACATTTAAAGATGGAGTTTATGCCTGTATTCCAACATTATTGGGTTACATCGGTATTGGTATTGCGGCTGGAGTTGTGGGCAAATCAGCAAACTTGTCAGTATTTGAAGTTACGTTGCTGGCTATTATCGTTTATGCTGGTGCAGCACAATTTATTATTGCTGGATTAATGATGGTAGCGACACCCATTTCAGCCATTATTTTTACTACTTTTTTAATTAATTCACGTCATTTCTTAATGAGCATGGCAACAGCCCCCATTTTTCGCAAGTTTTCGCTATTTAATAATATTGGTATTGGTAGCTTATTGACTGACGAAACTTTTGCTGTTGCTATGAATGCTATTGCTAATAAAGAGCCTATTAACGCAGCTTGGATGCATGGACTTAACTTAACCGCTTATACTACTTGGATTTTATCTTGCTTATTGGGTGCTTTAATTGGTGAATGGTTACCCGATCCTGCTCTGTTCGGTTTAGATTATGCTCTAGTAGCCATGTTTATTGGTTTGTTATATTTGCAATTAATTGGTGATAAAAGTAAGCATTTTAAAAATCGAATTTTAGCAATGCTAACGGTTGCGGTTACGCTTATTTTGTTAATGCGCTTTGTATCTCCTGAAATAGCTATTTTAATCAGTACGCTTATCGGTTGTTTTATGGGGATGGCAATGGAGCGTGATGTATGACAATGTATAGCTTATTAATTATTTTCGGTTGTGGGTTAGTGACTTGGTTGCCGAGAATTATCCCATTTTTATTGGTTCGGAAATTGCAGTTACCTAATAGTGTAATTCAGTTTTTGTCGTATGTACCTTTATGTATTTTAACTGCACTGTTTGTGCAAAATTTATTTGTAGCAAAACAAGGACAGTTTCCTACTTTTAATATAGAGTATTGCTTAGCAACAATTCCAACTGTCATTATTGCTTTTGTAACCAAAAATTTAATGTGTATTGTGGTTGCTGGTATATGCTTTATGGCGTTAATTCGTTACTTTATTGTTTGATTTTACGTTATTCGATAATTAATTTCTAATTACGATGTATAAAGGCTATTTTAAGCACAAATAAAAAACAGGGCATTTGCCCTGTTTTTTATTTGTGCGCTTTTATGTTCTTTCTTTTGGTTCTAGCTTATTTATCGACTTTAATAACTTTTCTGCCTCATTGGTTTGGCCTAATTGATTAAAACTATCGGCTACCGCTTTTTGATAAGTAATATTATTTAAGATGGCTCGGGGTTGTGAGTGCCACCATTTTACTAGCGTTTGAGGATCATCGCTAGCTGAAAGTTGTTTAATTCGGCCAATATAGGCTGTTTGTTTAAGCTGATCTAATCGCAATTCGCTATACGCTTTAGCTTTATACATTGCTGGCAATAGGTCTATGATTGCTTGATAATCGCCCATTTCGTAATAAAGTTGATCAGCTAGTCTAAGCACTTCACCATTGCGTGGTTTTTCGTTTAATAGTTGATTCAATGTCATTCTTGCAGCAGTGTATTCGTGGTTTTTTATTTGTAAGCGAATCTGTACCAATTGAAAGGTAAATAAATCTTTTGATTGGCAACTTTTAGCAGCTTGCTCAAGAGATTGATTTGCCTCAATTAATTCATTATTATTGATTTGAGCTTGGGCTGCAAGTAAATACGATAAAGTGATATTTTTTGCCCCTTTAGCGCTTTTTACAAAAAGTTTAGCAGCTTGCTTATAATCTCCCTCAAGCAATAAGGTTTGTGCTTGTTCAATGCGTTTTATTGATTTTTTGGGTGAATGTAAGCTTAGCCAATTGCCTAATGCCGTTTTAGAACTAAATATTTTACTAAAAAAACAATAAATTAGGTAAAGGAAAAGCAACCCAATTAATTCAAATATCATAAATGAATTAAACGACATGCTAATACGATAATTAGCAAATTCAAATACCGCTGAGCCTTGCTGCCCTTGTAATAATGGTCCAAGAAACAATCCACCAACTAGCACTAAGAAAATAATTAGTATTTTTATCATCATTATTCTCCTATTTTGCTAACATTGAACGAACACGGGTTTGCATCAGTTTTTCAAGCTCGCCGATGCTAGCTAGGTCTTCTGGGGCATTTTGATTACTGATAGATTGATTTTGTAAACTTTCAAGTTCATTAATGAATGCTTTCACGCTTGGCGCATTACCATCAAAATAGGCATTAACCCAAATAGCGGCATCGCTAAGTGCTCGTTGGTAAATAAGTTCTTGATGCCTTGGTACTGCTTGTGCTGCAATCAATAGGCGGAAACGAATGTTTTCACGCAGGTAGAGTGATTGTTCTAAACTCAGTGGTGCTTTTAAAATTTGGCATTTTGTGATTTGTTTTTCATCTTTGCCAGCTTGTTCTAAGCATGCTTTAAAATTGTTATCTTTATCGTCAAGTTTTTCAATAGTAATGAATTTATCCATAAAGGTCCTAGCACTGCTTAACAAATTGCTGGACCACTCACTAATTGATGATGATAACTCATTATTATTGTTATCAACTACATTATTAGAATTCGCCTGTACAGTATTGCTGGTGGTATCAACATTTTGAGATTTATCATTATAGCTGTTTGCATTGGTAGTATCTTCGCTATATAGCGTCATACCAAGGTCAATATCTTTATAATTACCAACTAAAGGTAATTCGGTAATTGATTCTGACAGACCAATTAAGTTAATAATAATACCATCGGTATCAATAAAGCTTACTTGAGCGAGCGAATTGATATCTTTACCAATAGCTTGCCTTGCAGGTAGTAAGCTTGGATCTTCAGCTTGTACAAGGCTTTGATCTGCACTTTTTAGTAGTAATCGTGCTGATGTGTAATCTTGGTCATTCCATATTTTACGACCTGCTAAATGTACTAAATAATTTGCTTGTGAAATTAACCAAACATTGTGATCGGTGGTGGACATAGCAGCTAAGCGTTCATTAATTTTTTGCAAGTTTTGTTCGGTAAGTTTTAATGAATCATTAAATTGATTGCTTAATTGCTGTTGCTTTTCTTGCTGATCGTCAAGCTCACGCTTAACACGCTGTTCTAACGAGTTAAATTGTTGGTTTTGCTTATTGATTGCATCGTTAATACTATCTTGTAAATCATTGGTGATGCTTTGTTTTGTTGTTTGTTTTAAATTTGCCAATTCAGTTTGCAATGTCGAAATGACCTTTTTTTGCTGCTTAATTTGCTGATGACCATAATAAAAACCAAAACCACTTAAGCAAACGGTTAATGCTATAGCAATTATCGATAGCTTTGAAGTAGGGGTACAGCTACTGTTGGCGTTGTTGTTAATTGACTTGGGTTGAGCCTTAGATTCTACAGGTGGATAAGGTTGTGGGTCTGTTGAATTTCTTTTGTCTTCTTTCATAGTCTTATTTGCTTCATTTTGAGTCGCAGTTGTTGATGGTTGGCTAAATGAAGTTGTGTTTATTGTTGATAGTGTTGCATTGGCGCCATAGTATTTTGGTGGCATAAATGACCTCATTTAGATTTATTAGAAATTTATATTGGCATTATGACACAGAGTTAATCTCGTTTTAAATAAATTTTGATTATTCTTTTATTGAAAAAAGATCATATACTATTTTTAAGTAGCTTGTTTATTATTAAATTGAGTTGATTTTATTTTTAGATCCACAACAGCTAGCTCGAAGTCGAGTACCATTTTTCTCAGTATTTATTGATCATTCATCTTGTACCTTTAATGGTTTTACTTGGCATATAAACATCGTATTAATCTATTTTTATTATGTCGTTATAGCATGGTTTATCGTTACAGCCTCAAACAGATTTTGATTATTGGCACTATTGACCAGTAGAATTTTTTGCCATTTAAGTTGTTTGGCTTTTGCAAAGATTCGTTGGCTTGTGACAACAAGATTAACCTGCATTTTATGTTTAAGATTGCTATATAACTCAAGTTGGATTAAGTGTTCTAGGCTGGTAATAATGATGATTTGGTTTTCAGTATTTCCAGAGAATATATTCGATGGATAGTTGATTGGCTTGCGATCATAACACGCTATAGATTTAACCTTAGCTTTTCGATTTGTTAATGTTTGTGCTAATAATTGTCGTCCCGAATTGCCACATAAAATTAAAATGGTATGGTTTTGTACAGATTCTTGTTGAAGTTTTGCCAATAACCCTTCGCTATTTTCTTTTTCGGGATAGTTGATTTTAGCTGTAGTGAATTGGCTGAATAATTGTGCTGACTTTTTGCCTATTGCGTAATAACGAATGTTAGTTGGCAATATTAGATTTGAAAAATGTGCATTAATAACATGCGTAACTTGCGGTGAAACAATAATGACTATATCGTTGGGTACAAGATTATTGAATTGTTCTTGTAAATTTAGAAGCTCATTTCCTTGTGAGATTTTAAAAAATGGGAGATGCTGCGCTGGCAAGTTTGCTTGATTAAATAGTTGGGCAAGCTTTTCACCCTCTGGAGAGGGTCTGGTTACAAAAATCATTTTTGATGTAATTCCTGTAATATTGTTTTTGCACCTTGTTTTAACAGGCAATTTGCTAGCTCTTGTCCTAGCCTTTCTGCTTCGGTTAAACTACCAGTTAACGAGGCTTTGATTATGTTAGAACCATCAATGCATCCAACAAGGCCCTCTAATAATAAGGTATTATTATTTAATTGACTATAGCAAGCAATGGGGACTTGGCAACCACCTTGTAAGGCTTTATTCATCGCTCTTTCAGCTTGGATACAAATGTGGCTATTTTTATCATCAAGCACTGAAAGAATATCTAATATTTGCTTGTCATTTGTTCTTGTTTCAATGCCAATCGCACCCTGTCCAACAGCAGGTAAAATTAAGCTGGTATCAATATATTGTTTGATTCTGCCATCTAATGCCAACCGTTTTAAGCCAACTGCAGCTAAAATAATTGCGTCATACTCATTATTGTCGAGCTTCGCTAAACGAGTGCCGACATTACCTCGAAGTTCTTTAATTTGTAAATGTGGATATTTAGCTCGCAATTGACATTGACGTCGTAAGCTTGATGTGCCAACCACTGCATTATTGGGTAGTTCATCTAGGTTTGAATATTTATTTGAAATAAACGCATCACGTACATCATCTCGTTTGCAAATTGTCGTGAGAGCTAGCCCTTCGGGAAACTCAGCAGGAATATCTTTTATCGAGTGGACAGCAATATCTGCCTCATTATTTAGTATTGCTTGTTCTAGTTGTTTAACAAAAAGGCCTTTTCCTCCAATTTTTGATAGTGGGCTATCAAGTAATACATCACCTTTAGTTGTCATAGGGAGCAAATCCACCGTTAAATTTGGGTGAGCAGCTAATAGCTGTTGCTTAACAAAATTAGCTTGCCATAGAGCTAAAGGGCTTTTTCGTGTTGCAATGCGGATATTCAATTACAGTTTCCTATCTCTACAAATTATATACTTTTATTTGACTCAATTAATGAGTTTATTTTACAGCCTGAAAGGTTTGCAGTAGCTCGTTTCAGGCTATTTATTAGATTTAAGTGGTTATTATTATAGTTTGTCAACAAAACTCGTTGCGTAACCGATATAGTTAGCTGGGGTTAGCTGTTTTAATCGCATTTTTTCAGCTTCGGGCAACGCTAAAGAGTCGATAAATTGTTTAATGTCTTGTACATCAACACGTTTCCCTCTAGTTAATTCTTTTAATTTTTCGTAGGGTTTTTCTATTCCATAACGACGCATAACTGTTTGGATAGGCTCGGCAAGCACTTCCCAATTACAATTAAGCTCTTCAAGTAAATAAGCCTCGTTGACTTCAAGTTTATTTAACCCTTTTAAAGTTGATTGGTAAGCGATAATGGCATAGCCAATGCCAACTCCAAGATTACGTAAGACTGTTGAGTCAGTTAAATCGCGTTGCCAGCGAGAAATTGGCAATTTGCTGCCTAAATGCTTTATGATAGCATTGGCAAGCCCTAAGTTGCCCTCTGAGTTTTCAAAGTCAATCGGGTTAACTTTATGTGGCATTGTAGAAGATCCTATTTCACCTGCAATAGTCTTTTGCTTGAAGTGATTTAATGCAATATAGCCCCAAATATCACGATCAAAGTCGGTTAGAATGGTATTAAAGCGTGCTACACAATCAAAGAATTCTGCAATATAGTCATGAGGTTCGATTTGTGTGGTATAAGGATTCCATTTTAGTCCTAGCGAGTAGACAAAATCTTCACTGAATTTATGCCAATTTACTTGTGGATAAGCTACAATATGTGCATTATAGTTGCCTGTCGCTCCGTTAATTTTCCCCAGTATTTCAACCTCTTGTAACTGTTTTAACTGGCGTTTTAGGCGGTAAGCTACATTGGCAAATTCTTTACCGATTGTTGTGGGGGTAGCTGGTTGACCGTGTGTTCTTGAAAGTAGTGGTAAGTCCCGATAAGCTTTTGCTTGTGCGCTGATGTTATCAATTAGCTTATTCCAATAAGGGATTAAGATAGACTCTTTAGCTGTTTTTAGCATTAATGCATAAGATAAGTTGTTAATGTCTTCTGATGTGCAGGCAAAATGAATAAACTCATTGATTGCGTGTAATTCCTCGTTTGTGCTGACTTTTTCTTTTAAATAATACTCCACCGCTTTGACATCATGATTGGTTGTTTTTTCAATTTCTTTAATGCGATTTGCATCTTGTTCACTAAATTGTTCAATAATTTGGTTCAGATGATCGATAGCTGATTGGCTTAAGGCTGGAATTTCTAAAATATCTGCTTGTGAGGCTAATTTTTGTAGCCAACAAATCTCGACTTGGACACGGTATTTTAATAAACCATATTCGCTAAAAATGGTGCGTAATTCTCTTGTTTTTTCGCCATAACGCCCATCAATGGGTGAAAGGGCTGTAAGTGCAGATAATTCCATCGGTTTAACTCCGTTGCTATTTTGAAATATCAGTTATAAAGTGTAAGCTAGTTTGCTCAATTAATTTGCTCTAATAGCTGTTGTGCAGCGCTACAAATGCGCTTGCGGTTAAAAATAAGTTGAAAACGATTGCCACCAACTTGATACCATAAAATGGCGGATCGAACACAACCCAAAAGCGCTGTTCTTACTTTAGCTTGCACTAATGTGTTTTGCAAAAACTCGACTTTGCCAATCACTTTAATTTTAGTTGATATAGGGCTGATGATATCAGAATAAATTCCTGCTAAAGAATAAGATAGGTCATCAATATGCGCTCTAACAATTTCATCACTTATATCGGGATAAAGTGATGATATACGTTTTAATCGCTGATCTATCTTATCTAATGCGTCATTATTTTTTAGTAGTTTGCTTGTAATGCTAAGTGTGCCAAACAGGTAACGAATAATTTGGGTTTGTTCTTTTTGCCCCGATGATAATAGTTGTATTAATGTTTGTAATCCTGTTTTGATGTTTTCAATGCCATCATAAACATCGTCTGTAGTCTTTGGCGTAATTTTAAAAACGCTTTTTATTGCTTGTTCATAAATTATGGTACTGCAAACACCCGTGTTAGCAAGTTGAGGCACTAATATTGCGCTTTGTACAGCACCAGCAAGCGCAATAGCAATATGATGGTATTTATTATTCACTTTTTAGAACTCCTTACTTACTGCTTTTTATTCGTTCTTCTATAATACCACCACCAAGGCATACCTCGCCGTTATAAAATACTGCTGATTGACCTGGCGTTACAGCTGCAACAGGACTATCAAAAATAACTTTGATTTTGTCATCAGTTAATGGAGTAACTTGGCAGGCTATGTCTTGTTGGCGATAGCGTGTTTTTACGGTGCAACTAAATGGTTGAGTTATCACTTTACGGTCAACCCAATGTAGTTGTTGAGCAATTAACCCGTCTGAAAACAGTGCAGGGTGATCATGACCTTGCGCTACAATCAATTCGTTATTGGTTAGATCTTTATCAACAACATACCATGGCGTGTCATCTGCCTGTTTTAGTCCACCAATTCCTAAGCCTTTTCGTTGTCCTAACGTATGATACATAAGGCCTTGATGTTGACCAATCACCTCGCCATCGACAGTACGAATTTTACCTGCTTGAGCGGGTAAATATCGTGCTAAAAACTCACTAAATTTGCGTTCTCCAATAAAACAGATACCAGTTGAGTCTTTTTTAGTTGCAGTAGCTAGACCAAGTTGCTGTGCAATTTTGCGCACTTCAGGTTTTTCAAGTTCACCAACGGGGAATAAACTTTGATGGATTTGCGATTCACTAAGAGTATAGAGAAAATAACTCTGGTCTTTGTTGTTGTCGATACCTCGCAGTAACTCAACTTTATTATCTACTTCTCGTTTGCGCACATAATGTCCAGTTGCAATGTAATCAGCACCAAGATCTTCAGCTGCGTATTCAAGAAATGCTTTAAATTTAATTTCTTTATTACATAAAATATCAGGGTTTGGTGTGCGTCCTGCTTTGTATTCAGATAAAAAATGTTCAAAAACATTATCCCAATACTCGGCAGCAAAATTAATAGTATGTAGTTTAATGTTTAATTTATCACAAACAGCTTGGGCGTCTGCTAAGTCAGCAGCGGCTGAGCAATATTCTTCTGTGTCGTCTTCTTCCCAGTTTTTCATAAATAATCCAACAACATTATATCCTTGTTGTTGTAATAAATAAGCAGAGACAGAAGAGTCAACGCCACCAGACATACCGACAACGACTTTTTTTTGGGTTTTTATATTTGGCATAATGATTATATTAATAGGTAAAATTAATCAAAAAATTTGATGCTAATTTTAACATAATTAGGGAAAAAAGCATAAAGTTATGCTAGTAGCGATTGTCATGTTAGTTTAGTTTTTGCGCTAGTTTTATACTAAAATGCTCATTTTCCAAAAATTTTGATGTTTTATTTGGCACGGAAAAAAACGAGATGGTAATGGATTAAAACAGCTTTATTCTATCAAATTCATAAAGCTGTTATTATTTAAAAGGTTAATTAGAATTAGTTAAGATCTTTTAATAAGTAAACAACAAGACCTATAATTTTAAAATCTTGAGGTTCAGATTTATCACCAATGATAGCAGGGTACTTAGGGTTGTCACAAAGTAACGCTAAATTAGCACCTTGATTTTGAATGCGCTTAATACTAATTTGATCCTCATATTCCACTGCATATAAGTAGCCATCAATTGGTTTGCAATGCGCCTTGTTAATAATAAGTATATCATGATTTGATATTGTAGGCTCCATACTATCACCTTTTGCCCATACCGCAGTTAAGTCTTCGTAGTCACAACATTGATGTTTTATTAAGTTAACATCAAAAGGAATTGATTCAATTTGTGAATAAGAATTATTCGTTTCGTTTAGATGGTGGAATGGGATATGCACAGAACTGCGACGTTTGGATTCTGGCAATAAACGACATTCTCCTTTACCTGTTACTAGCCACTCAATCGGAATATCACATTTTTGGGCAATAATAGCTAGCCTATTTAATGCTGGATAGGTTTTTCCTGACAGGTAATCCCGTATTACAGCTTCCGACATACCAACTTTTTTAGCAAAGGCATTACCTGATATACCTTCTAATACTAGATTTAATCTATTCCTAAAATTAATTACTCCTGTATCGGTTAGTGCTCGTGTTTTTTCTTTTTCATATTGTTTTTTTGCGTTGCTTTTGGTCATTTTCTGTCCCTTTCCATGTGTTTTTTTGTTTTTGTTATTTTAATTCGTTTTTTTATGTGTTATTCTTTGCTAGGTGATTTCTTATATTTTGAGCATTGTAATACCGATAATCTTTACAATAGCAAAAGTTTAACTAATAGAGGATCTCATAATGAGAGAACAAGATCAAGACTGGACACCATCTAGAGTTGTAGGCGAAATTAAAATAAGAGGGGGGAATTTAAGAGCATTGTCGAGAGCTAGCGGATTGCAGGCCGATACTTTGAGGAATGCATTATATCGACATTGCCCTAAATATGAGCGAATTATTTCTGAATATTTGCAAGTTCCTGTTGAAAAAATTTGGCCATCACGTTATCAATCAAAAGGCCAAAATAATATAAATATAAAAAATACTAAAATGTGATTATTTTTTACAAAATATACTGTGAATTATATTGATGTTTACAGATAATCTGAGGGAGCTATTGCTCCCTTTTATTTTGTTTTAAAGCAACAACCACAAATAGCCAAAAATATCGACAGCGAACCTATTTAAAAACATCAGAATAAACACAAAAATCATAAATGAAATATCAATCATACCAATTGGTGGCACAATACGTCGTATAGGTGCAATAAAAGGCTCCGTTAACTGAGCAAGAAGCTCATCAGCATTTGATTGTCCGCGACTAATCCAACTTAAAATTGCTCGAAATAACAATAACCAAAATAATAAATATCCAAACGCATGAGCTATTGCTGCAAGAGCATAGAGAAGGTATTCACTAGACCAAATTGGCGTGTTAATTATTCCATAATGGCAAATAAAAATAATTTTAATCAATGCAAATAGGTATAATAGCAACCAAGTAGCGGTATCTATACGTCCAATTGAAGGAATAGCTTTACGTAATGGGCCAATAACAGGCTGAGTAATGCGAACAATAAATTGGGTAAAAGGGGTATAGAAATTCACACGTACCCGTTGCATCCATAACCGTAAAATTAAAATATATAAACATGCCGTTAAGGCCGATTTCCCTAAAAAATAAAGTGATGTCATTTAAAACTCCTTAACTAAATATATTTTGGCAATATATCACAAATACTGCCTTGCCCCAAAGATAGCAGTACCAATACGAACCATCGTGCTACCTGCAACAATCGCAGCTTGCATGTCGCTACTCATACCCATGGATAATGTGTCCATAAATGGATAATCAGCTTGTAAAGAATGCAAAAGTTTCTGCATTTTGGTAAAGACATTTAATTGTTTGCCAAAATCATCTTCTATTTCAGGAATGGCCATTAATCCGCGTAAATTTAGATTGGGTAGCGCAATAATTTGTTTTACTAAACCCGCAACTTCTTCAGGAGCAACTCCTGACTTACTGGCTTCTTGGCTAATATTGACTTGAATTAGTACATTTAATTTAGCCATGGATGTAGGACGCTGATCATTTAAACGTTGAGCGATTTTAAAGCGATCAATGGTATGCATCCAGTCAAAATTTTCTGCCACTAATTTACTTTTATTCGACTGTAAAGGCCCAATAAAATGCCAAGTTAAAAGTTGGGATGGCATAGTTTTTTTGAAATATTGGATCTTTTCTATGCCTTCTTGAACATAATTTTCACCAAAAGAAAATTGTCCAGCACTTATTGCTTCTGTGATCTGTTGTACTGGTTTAGTTTTGCTAACTGCAATAAGTTCTATTGTATTGGGATCTCGTTTGCATTTTGATGCGATTGTTTCAATTTCATTTCTAATAGCTAATAAATTGTCATGTATTGTATTCATTTTAATTCCCAATTAATAATTACTAGGTTAATTGTAATGTTAAACTCCATATTAGCGCTTAGTGTAACGCAAAATGCTTCAGATTTGCATCTTTCAAGTGGCGAAGCTGTACGGATTCGCATTAATGGGCAACTACAGATTTTATCAAAAGAAAAATTGTTACCATTAAACTTGGAAATTGAATTATTAAAGTTACTAAATGAAGTGCAAAAAAAACAATTACAACAAAATAGACAAATCGATTTTGCCTATCAAGCTGTTGGAATAGGTCGATTTAGGGTCAATATTTTTTATCAACAACGGGGCATTTCAGCTACATTTCGAATAATTAAAAACTATATTCCCGATCTATCTGAGATAGGCGCACCAGAGGTTTTTAAGAAACTAATCAAGTACGAAACAGGTATAATATTAGTTACTGGTTCGACTGGAAGTGGTAAATCAACCACACTTGCATCATTAATTGAGCACATCAATTTGACTCAGTCTAAGCACATTATTACTCTGGAAGATCCTATTGAATTTATCTATCAAAGTCAAAATTCATTAGTCCAGCAAAGAGAACTTACCTATTTTGATCATGCCATTATTGATAGTATTTTAAGACAAGATCCTGATATTATATTATTAGGTGAATTACGTAATAAACACGCAATTCAAGCAGCATTAACTGTCGCTGAAACTGGCCATTTAGTTTTTGCTACTTTGCATACAAATTCTGCTATTCAAAGCATTAATCGTATGATTGATGTATTTGAAAGCAACTCACATGATTTTATCCGTACACAATTAGCTAACAGTTTAAGAGCAGTTATAAGCCAAAAACTAGTACCTGCCAAACAAGGACGTAAAGCATTGTTTGAAATTCTAATCAATACGCCAGCTATTAGTAATTTGATTAGTGAAGGAAAAATTAAACAAATTTTTTCACTTATGCAGACCGGGCAACAGTATGGCATGCAAATTATGGCTGATAATTAGGGATTAGCTATTATACAGTTCTATGCCAATCTAATTTTTGAATGATAACAACGAATAAATAAAAGTAGATCTTTACAAATCTTTACAAAAAATAGTTTTTTTTATTTTTTAACTGTGTGCTTTTTAGTTACAATTGAGCGATTCTTATATATTCTATTTATGAAAGCGATTCACCTAGTCTAGGTATTATAAAATTAGCTAACAAATTAAATTTATTTAATAAATTTAATTTGTTAGGAAGCTGTAACTTGAAAAAATGGAAGGAAAATGATATACTGTTAGTACAGGTACACAGGTACACACATTTGAAGAGACTGTTCAATATTCTGTGTCATTTCGGTAAACTATGTAACAAAAAAGGAAATGACCCATGTCCCAAGAATTTGATTTTGAAAAAGCATTAAAATTATTACAAAATGGTCAACCGCTAACGGGTAAAGATGGTATTTTAACGCCATTAATCAAGCAGCTAACAGAAGCGGCGTTATCGGCGGAATTAGATTCTCATTTAGCCAACGACATTACCCCTAATCGGCGTAATGGTAAGAGTTCAAAGACAATAAAAAGCTCATCAGGCAGTTTCGAACTTGATGCACCAAGAGATAGAAACGGTTCATTTGAACCTCAACTCATCAAAAAAAATCAGACAACATTAAACGATGAAATTGAACAAAAAATTCTCAGTATGTATGCGCTGGGGATGAGTTATAAAGATATCAGCCAGCATATTGAAGAGATTTATGCTTTTCGTCTTTCTCCTGCAACTTTAACCGCCATTACAGATAAAATCATTCCTGAGCTCAGATTATGGCAACAACGACCGCTAGAATCGCTTTATCCGTTTGTTTGGATGGATGCAATTCATTATAAAGTAAAAGAAGATGGGGTTTATCACAGTAAGGCTGTTTATACTGTACTTGCACTTAATTTAGCCGGAAAAAAGGAAGTATTAGGCTTGTATTTATCTGAAAACGAAGGGGCTCATTTTTGGTTATCGGTGTTGGCCGATTTACAAAACCGAGGATTAAATGACATTTTAATTGCTTGTGTCGATGGATTAGTTGGCTTTCCTGAAGCGATTAATACTATTTACCCACAAACAGAGGTTCAACTTTGTGTTATTCATCAAATCCGCCATTCAATTAAGTATGTTGCCTCTAAACATCACAAAGCATTTATGAGCGATTTGAAACTTGTTTACAAGGCGGTCTCTCGTGAAGCAGCAATTGATGCATTAGATGAACTTGAGAAAAAATGGGGCGATAAGTATCCAATCGTCATCCAATCATGGCGTCGTAAATGGGATAATTTATCAGCTTATTTCCGCTATCCTGAGCCTATTCGTAAGGTGATTTATACCACCAATGCTATTGAGTCAATTCATCGACAATTTCGTAAATTAACAAAGACAAAAAGCGGATTTCCTAATGAAAATAGCCTACTTAAGCTGCTGTATTTAGGGTTGCAAAATGCGGAGAAAAAATGGACAATGCCAATCCAAAATTGGAATTTAGCATTGTCACAATTGATGATATTTTTTCCTAATCGTCTTGATAAGGTAATCTCTTTGTGAATTAAGCTGACACAGAATTATGAACAGTCTCCATTTGAACAATGCCGAAAGTTAACACTACCATTATGGATTTCATCCTTTTTTAAGGTTTTCCAGTGCTTTCCTTATCATAATACACACCTAATAATATTTTTAAATTTTGTACAACAAATAAAACCTGTATTTTTAATAAAAATAACTAAAGCATATGGTAATATTCTTGAGTTAATACATATTCTTTTAAATATTAGACATAATGTTTTCAAAATTATGATGGCGCTATTCGGTTTACTAATATCTAATAACGTGGCATCAATTTTATCTGCTGTAACAACAAAAGAGATTTATGGTAGTGCGCCATACTTAACTTTTGATGGTGTACGTTCGCATGCTGATTCTGTTTCTCCATTATTGTCAATTATGCTACCTGATAATAAAGTTATTAATGCATTAGAAGATGAATCAAGTATGGAAAGTCCGATAATGTTAGATAAAAAATCTGTTACTTTTGCTGATATAAAAACGTTGGTGCCATTTAAAAACTATCCAAATATATTAACCGATGAAGTTATTGATAATAATGGTTATTGGCAAGATGATGATGGCGATAAGCTTAATCACACAAGCACAAGTAAATTAACTATTAACTGGCAAAATTTGGAAGGTCAAGATATAACTAGTTATGTAAAAAACAACTCAAATAGCGTATTGAATGGGTGTGATGCGCCTTATAAACTGACCTTAGAATTAGATGATATTGAAATAGTGGCTCAATATGGTATACCATCAAAAAGTGATAAATTTACAGGTGGGAAACATACCTATTATATTTACCCTAAAATTGATAAACCTAAATTTTGTTATGCTAAACCAAATTTAGAATTTAATTTTCATCCAGGCAAAGTCCCTTATGATGGAGCGATTTCTTCTATTAACGCAGGAAATGACGAGTGGAATAAGCATAGGGGATTTTATGCTTATAATTCAAGAATACTGACGCAAATTTTCCAACTACAGGCTCTCATAATTTGTTTTTTTATTTGAGTGTTGCAGGAATAAAAGCACAAGAATTTGTTAATGTAAATGGTAATACAATTAGCAAAGGAGGTGTGATATTAAAATTAAATGCTGAAAATACCTCTCCTACTGGTTTAGTTAAAATGACTTTAATTGATCCTAAAGAAAATAACCCTAGTGCTTTCCCGCCCTCGGTATTTTCATTACATGGTATCCACAATGAATCACTATATAATTTTAAACTTGAGCGTTGGTATGTGGTTAAAAAAGGTGGCGCAGACAGTTATCAAAATGCAGTAGCATTTTGTAATAACTTTAATGGTGGTGGGTATCGAATAACAAAAGTACTTGATTTTACTGATGGGAATGCTAGTAATGTCAACTGGCAACTAGGTATAGTTGAACCGTTTTATCTGAGAAAAATTAGTTATAAAGCGAATGGTTATTAGATGGGCGGTACTTAGTAAATGGGGGTGTATGATACAGCTTTATTATAAAGGCAGTGATTGGGAATATTTTTGTGTTAGTGATCCTGCTTGGGAAGATTTTAGATCCGCTTATTGGACTTCAGATGATCAAAATCATTGAAAGTATAATTATGTTGTAGAGGCCAATATTGGTAGTATTGGTAATAGCGGGCTTTCAGATCAAGATGATAGAGTAGCCTGCGTTACTCCTTAGTTTGTAGTTATCATCTAAAACAGATCTAATCATGATTATTTAGGCAAGTAAAGAACTCAATTTTTTGCCTAGATAATCAATAAAGTTCATACAGATGTAAACTAAGAACTAACCCGATTGCTAATTAGTTTTTAGACAATACGCCAGCAAATGCTACTTTTCTTATTTAAAAAGTAAAATGTTTAACAACTATTGATCACACACTTTAATAGAAATTAGTTTTAGATTTAAAAATACTTATGAATATAGTTAACAATAAACTATATTGTTAAAAAGTGAGTTTTGTATCAAAAAAATATTCTATAATTGTGAAAAAGCATTGATATTAAAAGGTGATAAATAAATGGAACAAAAAATTGGTTTTATTGGTTTAGGTAACATGGGAAATGCCATATTGCAAGGTATTTTGGGTAGTAATATTGTGCCAGGAACACAAATTTATGTTTATGATCATCATCCGGAAAAAGGTCAAGTTCTTAATCAAACTTATTCAGTAAATGATCTCGATTCAGCAAGAGATGTTGCTCGTGAGGCCGATATAGTTTTTATTGCGGTTAAACCTAATGTGATTATAGATGTTCTTACAGATATTCAGAAAGAATTAAAAAAGAATACAATTGTGATTTCAATTGCTGCTGGAGTTACTATTAGAGCAATTGCAAAATGTATCGGCTATGAACAAAAAATAGTTAGAGTTATGCCAAATACACCCGCTTTAGTTAATGCGGCAATGTGTTCCATTACACCAAATACCGAAGTAACTGATGGAGAGCTAACTATTGTAGAAACGTTACTAAACTGTATCGGCAAAACTGAAGTTGTGCCAGAATATTTAATTGATGCTGTTGTTGGCGCTAGCGGCTCTTCTCCTGCATTTGTCTTTATGTTTATTGAAGCATTGGCTGATGGAGCCGTAAAAGGCGGATTATCAAGAAAGCAAGCCTATAAATTTGCAGCACAGGCTGTTTTTGGTTCAGCAAAAATGCTATTAGAAACAGGCAAACATCCTGGCGAATTAAAAGATATGGTTTGTTCTCCTGCAGGTACAACAATTGAAGGTGTACAGATGCTTGAAGCTAAAGGGTTTAGATCGGCTATTATTGATGCAGTAGAAGCAACGATAAAAAAATCTCAAGCAATGGGAAAAGATTAATATCATAAAATTTATCATGTTATACACCTAATATAACATGATAAATTGTTATAACTAATAATAAAATCAACAAATTTAAAAAGATTCCTTGCATTAATAAACTAATTATGAGTAAATAGTACCAAGCATATGACATGCGGATTTATTTTGTAACATTTCGATATATGTAGTTTGTAGTTTACTATGTCTTAAAGATTAGTTTTCTTCAGTATCTTCTTCTTAGTGTTAGTAAGTAATCGAAGTTTTATGTTTTTGTATATAGCCTACAGTGGCTAAGATTAATTTATTTATATAGGAAGATTATTATGTCTAAGAAAACTGGTCAAGTTAAATGGTTTAACGAAAGTAAAGGTTTTGGTTTTATTTCCCCTGCTGATGGCAGTAAAGATGTATTTGTACACTTTTCTGCAATTTCTGGCGATGGGTTTAAGACATTAGGTGAAGGTCAACAAGTAGAATTTTCAATTCAAGACAGCCCTCGTGGACCTGCAGCAGCGGATGTTACCATCATCTAAGATTCATATTTTATTTTTTAGTTTTGCTACCCTATCGGTAAATTGTTACTGATAGGGTATTTTCTTATAGACTTCCCACCTTAAATTCTTTACCATATTCTAGCTATTTCTAGTATTAATTATCATTTTTCATGATATTAGCAACAAACTTATAATATAAGGAAAGAAAATGAAAAGATTACTATTTATTGTGTTATTAGGCTTTTCTTCAATTTCTATGGCGGATTTAACTGAATCATGTAAAACCTATTTTGATAAACTTGACAGTTTTATGAAAGCAATTCCTAAACAACAATCTAATATGATTAAACAAAGCGTAGAACTGGCTAAACAACAAATTTCGTCACTGTCTGCAGATAATCAAGTTCCAGCTTGTAAACAAGGTATGGATTTTCTTCAACAAGCTGAAGAAAATTTATTTAAAAAATAATATAATTTATCGCATATTATGCCGAAAATCCCAAGGAGCTATTGGATGTTTATCTTTCCATAGTCCTTTTTT
This sequence comes from Gilliamella sp. WF3-4, assembly GCF_001690275.1. Taxonomy (GTDB): domain Bacteria; phylum Pseudomonadota; class Gammaproteobacteria; order Enterobacterales; family Orbaceae; genus Gilliamella; species Gilliamella apicola_C. Next base: position 38,870 of record NZ_LZGW01000001.1, read on the forward strand.
ATTTTGTTTTGCTCTGGTCTCTAATTTTACCATCATTTTGTTATTAGCAACGCCTTTATAACGGTATGCCCAAGCATAACCACTTTCGACCATTTTGGCATTAATATTTATTTTATTTAAAAAAATAGTCCCTAAGCATCTTTTATAGATGTCTTTTTTGTTTTCCTTCACAAAAACATTTTTACTAGCAATGAGTGTGGCTAAATATTTTCGTGATGCATTACCATAGGCTTGTGTGCTTTCTGGGGCATCGATATCAAGTAAACGAACACGGACTTTTTGTTTTTTGACAGTTAAAATATCCACAGTGTCGCCATCAATCACTTTAATAACTTTGCCACTAAAATCAGCATATACTAACGTGTTCGATAAACAAAATAAAATAATACAAAAAAATAAACGAGCTAAATGGTTCATTGAAATAGTAAGAATAGTATAAAAGTTTTTAATATTATACATTGATTGTTAAAAATCACGAAGCTGCGGTGGTGTTTTGTTTAATTAATGGTTAAGCACTTATTTAATGATTGTCCATCCTCTAGGCCGTATTAATAAAAATATGGCTCAGAGGTTAAGTGTTGTTATTTTTGATTAAATTAGAAAAGTTAGTTATGCAGCCTTATCCATATTAGATAAGGCTGACGAAAGCAAGTGTTAAATTAATTAAAAAGCATTGGTATCTTGGAATAGACCTACTTTTAAATCAGATGCTTGGTAAATAAGCTTACCATCAACAAAAACTTCACCATCACCGATTCCCATGATTAATTTGCGGTTAATTACCCGTTTGAAATGGATTTTGTAGGTCACTTTTTTATTAGTTGGTAATACTTGTCCCGTGAATTTTACTTCACCAACACCTAAAGCTCGTCCTTTGCCTTTGCCGCCTATCCAGCCCAAATAAAAGCCAACTAGTTGCCACATAGCATCAAGACCCAAACAGCCTGGCATAACAGGATCATTTTTGAAATGACATTTAAAAAACCATAAATTAGGATTAATATCCAGTTCTGCCTCGACAAAACCTTTGCCAAAATTACCACCGTTTTCATTCATCTCGATAATACGATCCATCATTAACATTAAATCAGATGGTAATGGAGGCCCATCATGACCAAATAATTCATTATTTCCTGATTTTATTAAATCTGTTTTATCGTACGATGATTTACGTTCAAATGTCATAAAAAAACCTTTTATTTAATGTAAATTAAAATATGTTTTGAAAATTGAAAGTTATCGAGCTTTCTATTTCTACTTCATAATCAATAAAATTTTGGGCTAAAGTTTATTGGGTATTGTTAATTTTTGCAATATTTTTGCCATTTACTAAGCCAACTATCTTGTTTTTTGTCTTGTAATAGTGCTGTTTGCATACGAGCATGAATCAATTGGTAAAGATTAATGCTATTTTTATCTTTATAGGGGATACCAGTAAGTAGATAAAGTGCATCAGCAATATGATCAACAGTCCATATTGAAAATTTTTTTTGTTTGATTGCTTCAATAACTTCATCATTTAAACTTAAATGGCGTTGGTTGGTAGCAGGAATGATCACGCCTTGTTGACCAGTTAAACCTTGATGCTTACAAACAGCAAAAAAACCTTCAATTTTTTCATTCACACCACCAATCGATTGAACATGCCCAAACTGATCTACTGACCCGGTTACTGCCAACTGCTGATCGATAGGTTGTTGCGATAAAGCGCTAATTATTGCACACAGCCCAGCAAGCGAAGCACTATCACCATCAATTTCATTATAGGACTGTTCGAATACCAAAGAAGTTGAAAAAGGTAATTGGTGATTGATCGCAAATTCAGACATAATAAAAGCCTGCATTATCATCATCCCTTTTGAATGAATATTGCCTGCTAATTCTGTTTTGCGTTCAATGTCAATTAGCTCGCCATCGCCAAATTGGAGAAGGCAACTCAAACGCGTAGGCTCACCAATAACTTTTGGGTGCCCAGGATATTCAATGACTGATAAGCCATTTATTTGTCCAACAATTTGATTTTTAGTATTAATCATTATTTGATTGTTGAAAATATCATCATATAATCTTTCTTGCAAATAATCTTCATGCCATGATTTTTGCCTGATTGCAGTAGTGATTGCAGATTCATCAATTGAGCAATTTTGCATAAAGTGTGAAGCATTAGCTAATAGTGAATTAATCCAATCAACCGAAAGAGGGAGATAATATTGGTCACCAGTGTAGCGAGTGGCTTCTTTGTATATTGTAGAAATTGCCGAAGTATCAATATTCGGCAAGCCTTGTTTATTTGCAATAAAGTTTAGGTAATCAATCCATAACTCAAATTGCTCAAATGAAGTGATTTTCAATTCATTCTCAAACTCAGCATAAATTGAAGTTGAAAAAAATTCTGGCTCGAAATCTTGTAATTCTGCTAAACTCAATCTATCTCCAACTAAAATAACCCGCAAATCAAGTGGCATAGATGGAATTGATAAAGGTAAAGGATGGGAATCATCTGTAGAAACCCACTCAAATTCTTGTTTCATTACCATTTGTTTTAACTTTGCCCACAACAAAGGTTGGCTAAGTAATGAACGAAGCCCTAAAATTAAAACACCACCATTAACACGATGAACAATCCCAGGTTGTAATTTTATTGGACTATTTTCAGGCTGTCTAACACAGCCATAAAGTTTTTCAGTATCAATAGAAGATGCAAATAGACAATTATCTTGAGCTGCAAAATTATCTTGTTTGCTTTTTGCCTCAGTTAGTGTAATTTTATTTTCACTAAAAAAATAGCTGTAGCCTAATGATGAGAAAGATAAGTCTGATTTAATTGCTTGTCGAAGTAAACCAAAAAAAAGCTCACTTTCAGGCGCTTTAAGCAACATAAAACGTGGATTATAACATTCTTTTTTATTGTTGCATAATCGTGACAAAGCGGAGGCAACACGGGGTTGCCACTTGAGTAAATGCTTCGATTTTTCTGGCGTTAATGCTGCTGAAAAATTAGTTTTGTTTTTAAGATCAGAAATATATGATAAATTAGGTTGGATCTGTTGTGTGTTGAGTTGTGTAATTGCCAAAATTATTGTCTTTTTGTTAGCTTATTTCATCTGCAAATTATAACAAGTATCCGTTGTATCGCCAACAGATTACCAAAATCTTTATGGTAACAAATAAAAAAATTACGGAAAGATTTTTCAAAATCAGGTAGACTAAGTCACAATTTATTGTTTATTTTGCATCACTATCATCATTATCAACGACTAAACATGCTCAGAATCAAAAATACCTATTTCAAAGATGAACGTTCCTCTCAAATTGTTAGTTGGGGACATTGGTTTACGTTGTTTAATATTTTTATCGTAATAATACTTGGTAGTCAATATCTAATTATTGCAGATTGGCCTCGCACTTTTATGGGGCGATTTTATGCAATAATTAGTGCGATTGGCCATTTTAGCTATTTGACTTTTATTGCTTACCTAGTTCTACTTTTTCCTTTAAGTTTTTTTATTCATTCATCTCGATGGCAAAGGATTATTGCAACAGTTTTTGCAACTGTTGGTATTTCATTATTACTTATTGATATTGAGGTTTTTTCGCATTTTAGAATGCATTTAAATTTGTCTATTTGGCAATTATTTTCATCACAAAAAGTTACTTATTTAAGTTCAATATTTATTATCATTCCGTTTATTTTATTAATTGAGATTCTATTTTCAGTTTGGAGCTGGAAAAAATTACGTAGTTTAAGTAAGCGTAAATGCTATGCAAAGCCTGTTGTGGTTGCCTTTATTATTTGCTTTGTTACTTCGCACTTGACTCATATTTGGGCTGATGCTAATTTTTATCGTCCAATTACTATGCAGCGCTCAAGCCTGCCGCTTTCTTATCCTTTAACCGCTCGTCATTTTCTTGAACGCTATGGATTTATGAAAGAAAATGGTTATCGTGATCGCGTGACTCAAGAGGGGAACCCTTTTGCAATAGCAATTGAGTATCCTTTAGGGCGTATTGTTTATGATGAACAACCAATAAAAAACAATGTTCTAATCATTACTATTGATGGATGGAATGTTGATTTATTAAGTAAATATATGCCAAAGCTTAATGAGTTTGCTCAAGATAACATCGCCTTTACTAATCATTATGTTGCAAGTAATCACCCTTATTTGAATAATTTTTCATTGTTTTATGGATTAGATCCTAATTACTATAATAGTATCCTTGTTGGGCATAAACCGTCGGTATTATTTGAGGCTGCTACTAAACGACAATATAATTTAGGCTTATTTTCGGTTGATGGATTTGCAGAGCCTTTATATCGTTCTGCATTGTTATCTAATTTTTCAATATCAGAGCCTAAAAAACAAACCAATAAACAAATAACCGAAAGCTGGATGGCGTGGCATAAAGAACAGAATAATATTGATAATCATGCGCCTTCATTTTCTATAATTCAATATTCGTTAGGTGATAAAAACAAAAAAATTGCTATATCTGCCCTTCAATTAGAAGCTAAAAAATTAGATCAGAATATTGCATCATTAATGACTTATTTAAAATTATCTAATGCCAGTGATGATACAGTTGTTATTGTTACAGGCTCGAATGATATTAAAATTGATGAAGCAAAAAAAATAGCTTTACGCAATACAGGTAGTGGCTTTAATCGTGACTTATTAAAAGTCCCTCTGATTATATCATGGCCAGGTAAAGAAAAATCGCAAGTAACACAAGCGACCTCGCAAACCGATATTATGTGTACATTAATGCAAGATGTGTTTTATGTCACTACACCACCACGGCAGTATAGCCAAGGAAAAAGCCTATTTAGCCCTAAAACAAGGCAATGGTTAGTTGTGGGTGATGAGAATACTATTGCTGCGATTTATGATGATAAAACAGTAGTTTTAGACGCATCTGGCCGTTCTAAGATTTACGATTTAAATGGCAAGTTAAAAAAAGGTGAAAAAATTAGCTTGCCAATATTCTTACAGATAGTCACCGAAAATCGCCGTTTTATGGTGGTGGATAATTGATTTATTTGCTGATTTAAAAATAAAAAAGAGGGTGAAGATTACTTCACCTCTTTACCCATAGCTTGTAGATCTGCATGATAAGATGAGCGGACAAAAGGCCCACAAGCGGCATGTGTAAATCCCATATTTAATGCAGTTTGTTTCAGGACTTCAAATTCTTGCGGTGAAACATAGCGCTCAACTGGCAAGTGATATTTACTTGGCTGTAAATATTGACCCAATGTTAACATAGTAACGCCATGGCTGCGTAAATCTTTTAGTACTTGAATTAACTCTTCGTTTGTTTCGCCGAGCCCAACCATTAATCCTGATTTTGTTGGAATTTCAGGGTGCTTTTCTTTAAAGGCTGATAATAACTTGAGCGATCCTTCATAATTAGCGCCAGGGCGTATCCTTTTATATAAACGAGGGATATTTTCCAAATTATGATTAAATACATCAGGTGGGTTTTCACTCAATATTTCAACGGCTTCATCAATACAACCACGAAAATCAGGCGTTAATGTTTCAACTTTTATATTTGGGCTTAAGGCGCGGATTTCTTGAGTACAAGATGCAAAATGGCTCGCACCTCCATCTTTTAAATCATCTCTATCTACAGAGGTAATAACAACATAACGCAGCTTCATTTCTTGAATTGTTTTAGCTAGCTTGATTGGTTCTTCTCGATCTGGGGGTAATGGCCTACCATGTGCTACATCACAAAATGGGCAACGGCGCGTACAAATATCACCTAAAATCATAAAAGTGGCTGTGCCATGGTTAAAACACTCCGCCAAATTAGGGCAAGATGCTTCTTCACAGACAGAGTGTAAACCATGTTTTCGCATGGTATTTTTTATATGCGCAATATTATCAGAGTGAGCGGATAATTTTATTCGCATCCATTCTGGTTTTTTTAGTGGTTTGGTGTCTTCTAATGTTATTGTTGGAATTAAACGTGTTTTGTCAGCATCTCGGTATTTTGAGCTTCTGATTGTTGTTTCATTATTTTGCATAATTGGTATCTTATCTTTGGGGTAACTGCTTAATAAAATTATCAGTTAATAACTGTTGTATTTCTTTGCGGTTAAATTTTGACACATAGTCCTTTAACTGCGTCATTTGTAATCCTGCGTAGCCACAAGGGTTAATGTTATTGAAAGGAGTAAGATCCATATCAATATTTAATGCTAGTCCATGTAGTGTACAACCTCGGTTTATATGCAAACCCAGCGAACAAATTTTTTTATGGTCAATATAAACTCCTGGAGCATCGGGTTTTGCATGGGCTATAATACCATAATGAGCTAATGTTTGAATGACACTATTTTCTAAATAACTAACTATATCACGAATACCAATCTTAAGACGTTTTAAGTCAAACAAAATATACATAATTTGTTGACCTGGTGCATGATAGGTAATTTGACCGCCACGGTCGCTTTGAATAACAGGGATATCAGTATGATTTAATAAATGCTCTGCCTTGCCTACTTTTCCTTGGGTAAATACGGGATCATGTTCAACTAGCCAGATTTCATCTGGAGTGTGCTCATTACGGTTTTTTGTAAAGTCATGCATCGCCTGATAGGTTTGTCCGTAAGATTGAATTTTTAAATCTTTGATAATGACATTATTTATGATCATGATGTTGCTTATTGCCATTGGTATTAGCTGATATTAACTTAAAATTTCCCATTATATAACAGATTTTACTATATTTTGACAACTTGTAGGTAATTCCGATATAGACATTTTGACTATTTTTTTGTATTTATTTATCAATAAAATTTGGTTTTTATCAAACAGCTAACATAACTTTCAATATTACCATTGAAATAGTTGATTAATTTGATAGGAATTAACGTTCTTTTATAAGCTATGGTTTGCTTTACTTTTTTTATGAAAATGGCAGACTTATGCTAATAAAGCTCCATAATGCAGAGTTGTAATTTATATAGTTATTTATAGCTAAGGATAGCAAATGCTGCATTTTTTTTAACAAAAAAGAGGTTTTTATATGTCGGATATGCAAGTGAATGATATCGATCCCATTGAAACACAAGATTGGCTCAAAAGCCTTGAGTCAATTATTCGCGAGGAAGGGATTGAACGTGCACAATATATTATTGAACAAATAGTTAATAAAGCAAGAGATGGTGGTGTTCCTTTACTTTTCGGATCTTCAACCAGTAACTATATTAATACAATTCCTGTGGAAGAAGAGCCCCCTTATCCGGGTGATTGGGATATCGAAAGACGTATTCGTTCAATTGTTCGTTGGAATGCAATTATGATGGTGCTTAGAGCTTCTAAAAAAGATTTAGAACTTGGTGGGCACATGGCATCGTTCCAATCCGCAGCCACTTTTTATGAAGTATGTTTTAACCATTTTTTCCGTGCACGTAATGAAAAAGATGGTGGTGATTTAGTTTATTTCCAAGGACATATTTCACCAGGTGTTTATTCACGAGCATTTCTTGAAGGCCGTTTAACAGAAGAGCAACTTGATAATTTCCGCCAAGAAATACATGGTAAAGGATTACCTTCTTACCCACATCCTAAGTTATTACCTGAATTCTGGCAATTCCCTACAGTATCAATGGGGCTTGGACCTATTAGTGCAATTTATCAAGCACGATTCTTAAAATATTTAAATCACCGTGGACTTAAAGATACTTCTGAACAAACCGTCTATGCTTTCTTAGGTGATGGAGAGATGGATGAACCAGAATCAAAAGGTGCAATTACCGTTGCAACACGTGAAAAACTGGATAATTTGGTATTTGTTATCAACTGTAATTTACAACGTTTAGATGGTCCAGTAACAGGCAATGGTAAGATCATCAATGAATTAGAAGGTGTTTTTGCTGGTGCAGGTTGGAACGTGATTAAAGTTCTTTGGGGTGATCGTTGGGATAAACTTCTGCAAAAAGATAAGTCTGGTAAATTAATCCGACTTATGAATGAAACGCTTGATGGCGATTATCAAACATTAAAATCTAAAGATGGCGCTTATGTTCGCGAGCATTTCTTTGGTAAATATCCTGAAACAGCAGAGCTTGTTAAAGATATGACTGATGAAGAAATCTTCAGATTAAACCGTGGCGGTCAAGATCCAGCTAAAATGTTTGCAGCATTCCAACGAGCAAAAGAGACTAAAGATCGTCCAACAGTCATTCTTGCTCACACCATTAAAGGTTATGGTATGGGTGATGCAGCAGAAGCTAAAAATATTGCCCACCAAGTGAAAAAAATGAATATGGATGGAGTTCGCCATGTTCGTGACTTCTTTAATATTCCTGTGACAGATGAAGCACTCGAAAAATTACCTTATATTAAATTTGAAGAACATACTCCAGAATATAAATATATTCATGAGCGCCGTAATGCCTTACATGGTTACGTTCCATCAAGATTAACAAAATTCTCTGGCAGTGTTTCAATTCCAGCATTAAGCGAATTTTCATCATTACTTGAAGCACAATCAAAAGAAATATCAACCACAATTGGCTTTGTTCGTGCACTTAATATCATGCTTAAGGATAAAGAATTAGCGCCACGCTTAGTACCAATTTTGGCTGATGAAGCGCGTACTTTTGGTATGGAAGGTTTGTTCCGTCAAATTGGCATCTATAATCCTCATGGTCAACAATATACACCGCAAGATAGGGAACAAGTTGCTTATTATCGTGAAGATGAAAAAGGGCAAATTCTACAAGAAGGGATCAATGAATGTGGTGCAACTGCTTCATGGTTAGCGGCTGCAACATCATACAGTACTAATGATTACCCAATGATTCCATTCTACATTTACTATTCTATGTTTGGTTTCCAACGTATTGGTGATTTAATGTGGGCGGCTGGCGATCAACAAGCACGTGGATTTATGATCGGTGGCACATCTGGTCGTACAACATTAAACGGTGAAGGCCTACAACATCAAGATGGCCATAGCCATATTCAATCATTAACTATTCCAAATTGTATCTCTTATGATCCTGCTTATGTGTATGAAGTGGCTGTGATTATGCAAGACGGTTTACGTCGTATGTATGGCGAACAAGAAAACGTGTATTACTACATCACCACCCTTAACGAAAACTATGCACAACCTGCAATGCCAGCAGGTGCAGAAGAGGGGATTTGTCGTGGTATTTATAAACTTGATACCGTTGAAGGTCAAAAAGGCAAACCAACTGTGCAGCTATTAGGTTCAGGTTCAATTTTACGACATGTACGTGAAGCTGCTGATATTCTGGCTAAAAATTATGGTATTAGCTCAGATGTTTATAGCGTAACATCATTTACTGAACTTGCTCGTGATGGTCAAGATTGTGAACGTTATAATATGTTACATCCAAGCGAAACACCAAAAGTTCCTTATGTTGCTCAAATTATGAATAACAATCCTGCGGTTGTTTCAACTGATTATATGAAACTTTTTGCTGAACAAATTCGTGGATTTGTACCAGCTGAAAGTTATCGAGTACTGGGTACTGATGGTTTTGGACGCAGTGATAGCCGTGAAAATTTACGCCATCACTTTGAAGTTGATGCATCTTATGTTGTAGTTGCAGCATTGGGTGAACTTGCTAAACGTGGTGATATTGAAGTTAGCGTTGTTGAAGAAGCAATTAAAAAATTCGAAATCAATGCAGATAAACTTAATCCACGTATTGCATAAGAGGTAAAAAGAATGAGTATTGAAATTAAGTTACCTGACATTGGTAGTGATGAAGTTGAAGTGACTGAAATTCTGGTTAATGTTGGTGACAAAGTTGACGCTGATCAGTCAATTATGACCGTTGAAGGCGATAAAGCTTCAATGGAAATTCCTGCTCCACAAGCAGGCATTGTTAAATCAATTATTGTGAAAGTTGGTGATAAAGTCAAAACTGGTGTTGACATCATGGTATTTGATGCAGATGGTGCAAGTGCACCAGCTGCTGCAAAAGAAGAGCCGAAAGTCGCAGCTTCTGCGCAAGCGGCTGCGCCAGCAGCAAGCCAAGTTGTTGATGTCAATGTACCAGACATTGGTGGCGATGAAGTTGAAGTAACAGAGATTTTGGTTAAAGTTGGTGACACTATTGCTGTTGATGATTCATTAATTACTGTTGAAGGTGATAAAGCTTCAATGGAAGTACCAGCAACCATTGCTGGCGTAGTTAAAAATATCCTAGTAAAAATTGGCGATAAAGTGAAAACAGGTTCCAAAATCATGGAATTTGAAAGCGCTACTGGTGTAGCTTCTGCTACTACAGCAAATCAAGCCTCTTCGGCTCCTGTTGCTGAAAAAGTTGCGCCAACGCCAGCAGCGCCTGTTGTGGCAAAATCAGCTCCTGCATCGTCAGGTAATGATTTCGTTGAAAATGATGCTTATGCCCATGCAACCCCATCTGTACGTCGTTTAGCGCGTGAATTTGGTGTGAACCTTGCAAAAGTGCAAGCGACAGGCCCTAAAAATCGTATTTTACGTGAAGATATTCAAGCTTACGTTAAAAATGCCGTTAAACAAGTTGAAAGCGGGGCTACTGGTGGTGCATTGCCTGGTTTATTACCATGGCCAAAAGTTGATTTCAGTAAATTTGGTGAAGTTGAATCGCTACCATTAACGAAAATTCAAAAAGTATCGGGTGCTAATTTACACCGTAACTGGGTAATGATTCCACATGTTACTGAATTCGACGAGTCAGATATTACTGATTTGGAAGCTTTCCGTAAACAACAAAATGCCGAAGCCGATAAAAAGAAACTTGATCTTAAAATAACGCCACTTGTGTTTATCATGAAAGCAGTAGCTAGTGCGTTAACGGCATACCCGCGCTTTAATAGCTCGTTATCTGAAGATGCGCAAACCTTAATTATCAAAAAATACATTAACATTGGTGTAGCTGTGGATACGCCTAATGGTTTAGTTGTTCCTGTATTTAAAGATGTCAATAAAAAAGGCATTATTGAGCTTTCTCGTGAACTTGCTGAAATTTCCAAAAAAGCACGTGAAGGTAAATTAACTGGCAGTGATATGCAAGGTGGATGTTTTACCATTTCTAGCCTTGGTGGCATTGGTACGACCTCATTTACACCAATTGTTAATGCGCCAGAAGTTGGCATTTTAGGCGTGTCACGTTCTAGCATGAAACCAGTTTGGAACGGTAAAGAGTTTACACCACGTTTAATGTTGCCTTTATCATTATCATTCGATCATCGTGTTATTGATGGTGCTGATGGTGCGCGCTTCTTAAGCCATATTGTTAACGTATTATCCGACTTACGTCGTTTAGTGATGTAGTGGAGGAAAACAGATTATGAGTCAAGAAGTAAAAACACAGGTTGTTGTTTTAGGTGCTGGACCAGCGGGCTATTCCGCTGCGTTCCGCGCGGCTGACCTTGGACTAGATGTTACCCTTGTTGAACGTTATTCAACACTTGGTGGTGTTTGTTTAAATGTAGGCTGTATTCCATCAAAAGCATTACTTCATGTTGCTAAAGTAATGGATGAAGCAAAATCATTAACTGAACATGGCATCCATTTTGGTACGCCGAGACTTGAATTAGACAAAGTACGTGGTTGGAAAGAAAAGGTCATTAGTCAACTCACTAATGGGCTTGCTGGTATGGCAAAAATGCGCAAAGTCAATGTGATTCAAGGTGAAGCACAATTTACGGGTAGTCATACCATGGATGTGACATCTTCAAAAGGTATCACTAAAATTACTTTTGATAATGCGATTATTGCAGCGGGTTCTCGCCCAATTAAATTACCGTTTATTCCGCATGATGATCCGCGTATTTGGGATTCTACAGATGCATTGGCTTTAACAACGATTCCGAAAAAACTATTATTAATGGGTGGCGGAATCATTGGTCTTGAAATGGGTACTGTCTACCATGCATTAGGTTCAGAAGTAGACGTGGTTGAAATGTTTGACCAAGTGATCCCAGCAGCTGATAAAGATGTTATTAAAGTCTTTACTAAGCAGATCCAGAAGAAATTCACTTTACGTTTAGAAACCAAAGTGACTACTGTTGAAGCAAAGCATGATGCAATTTATGTCACCATGGAAAAGAAAGATGGCACCACTGAAACCCACACTTATGATGCGGTACTTGTGGCAATTGGTCGTACACCGAATGGTAAGCTAATTAGTGCTGAAAAAGCAGGTGTTAACGTGACTGATCGTGGTTTTATTGAGGTCGATAAGCAAATGCGTACCAATGTACCACACATCTATGCTATTGGTGATATCGTTGGTCAGCCAATGCTTGCGCACAAAGGCGTACACGAAGGTCATGTTGCAGCCGAAGTGATTGCAGGTAAAAAACATTTCTTTGATCCAAAAACCATTCCTTCTATCGCTTATACTGAGCCAGAAGTAGCTTGGGTTGGTTTAACTGAAAAAGAAGCGAAAGAAAAAGGCATTGATTATGAAGTGTCAATCTTCCCATGGGCAGCATCAGGACGTGCTATTGCATCTGATTGTTCCGAGGGGATGACAAAACTCATCTTCAATAAAGCAGATAATCGCTTGTTAGGTGGTGCGGTAGTTGGCGCTAATGGCGGTGAATTACTGGGTGAAATCACCTTAGCGGTTGAAATGGGCTGTGATGCAGAAGATATCGCATTAACCATTCATGCGCACCCAACATTGCATGAATCAATTGGCTTAGCCTCGGAAATTTATGAAGGCTCTGTCACTGATTTACCCAATGCTAAAGCGAAGAAGAAATAGTTAATAAGTCATTTATATACTTAATAAAATGCCGTTAGCTCAAACTAACGGCATTTTTATTTGTCTTAAAATAAATTTGTTTGTCAAAACGCTTCCGAAAATAAAGTGTTTTAATAAAATAAAACTGAATTAAATATACTTAGTATGGATCTTAATAAAATTGAATGAAAGAGTAGGTCATCTATTTATCATGATAGTTTGCGTAATTGCTAATATTTTTCATTTAAATTTAATCATCTTAATTTTAGTGTTTTTTTCACAATTTTGGGATTTAACTCAACTCCAAGATTCAATTTTTTAATTAATGATTAAGTATATTTCTTTAACTGTTCAATATATCATATAGCAAAATAACTAAGATAAAACAGAATAATGAGTAACGAAATCGAATTAAAATTTGAAATCAATGACAACGATATTGCTAATTTAAAATGTTTTTTGGAACAATGGGCTGATAGTGACGAAGCCGAATTTTCGGCAATATCATCAGTCAAACGACGTTCTACAAAATTCAACTTGACTAATACTTATTATGACACAAACGATCATTATTTACGTAATAACCATTGTGGTCTGCGAGTAAGAGGATGTGAAGAAAATCACCAAAAAAAGTTTGAAATTACCTTAAAGCGAGATAGAAAATCAGTGGCTGGTTTACATGAACGAATAGAATTTAATGTCAACTTACCTAACTCAGAACCTGATTTAACACTATTACCACATGCGGCATTACCTGATAATTGTAATATTGCCCAGTTACAACAAAATTTATTGCCATTGTTTAGTACTGATTTCAAACGTCAAACTTGGTTGATTTCGTTTGCAAGTAGTGAAATTGAAGTCGCTTTAGATCAAGGAGAGATTAAGTCAAACCAAAAGGTTAAAATTATTCAAGAAGTCGAACTTGAACTCAAACAGGGTAATAAACAAGATTTGCTCAATTTTGCGCTTGAATTAAGTCGATTTCATTTACATCTTTTTTCACAAAGTAAAGCCGCTAGAGGTTATTTGTTGCTTAAAAATTCACCATTGAAAAGCTGTCAGTTTGATATTAAAATGAATCAAAATTTAACGCAACTGCTCAATTTTTGGCAACAAAATGAAGAATATGCGTTAGAAACTAACAACTTAAATTTTTATCAACAAACTTTAAAGCAGATTAGTAATGTATTAGCTGATAAAAACTTATCTCTTGAACCTGAATTTACTCAATGGCAAGAGGCATTATTGTCTTTTAACTCAATAGAAAAGTTTGCTTTTAGTGAACTGAACACAAGGTTAAAACTGGCATTGATTGCGAATCTGACTCTTAATTAATGGACTAAAAATAGATGAAATTCTCTTTTTTTAAATTACCGTTCTTTTTTGTACTCTTTTATTGGATTCTTGATAGCATCTTTACGATTGGATGTTTGCTTTTTGTTAATAGTGATTTTCACAGCGATGAAGTATTGGCTTTATTTAGTTCAAATAGTTATAGTATATCATTATTAAATACCCTAATTTTAACTAATACTTTTAATCAATTAGCGAATCTGGTTCTAGTTTTTATTACTTCAGCAATAGTATTAAACCAATATTTTATTTATCGAGTCAACGCAAATAATCTTTTATATGCATTTACAATAGTACTTTTGATAATCATTGGTTTATATGCTTATCAAATTATATTTGCCCAGCAGACAGGCGTGTTTTTGAATAGTTACTTGTTGGAATCATACTTCTTTTATACCTATAGGTTTTATATAGGAATATTGCGGTTTGTTAGTTATATTTGGATATTCATGGGGATTTGTTTAGGGATAAAACTATTGCGTTCGGTTTTTGTAACGGAACTGGAAATGATTGCATTGCCTACAAAGTATAGTCAAAAAATTCATTTATCTTTATTTATCTTGTTATTTAATTTTTATTATTTGGTTATTGTCTTATTCTTTTTGAATTACTTTTTACTTCCTGATTTTCTTTTCGAATCAGATATTTTTGCGATGAGTTTTCATTCAATTTTTTTACTAATATGTAATACCGTTGGCTACATTGCTTTACGCAAACAATTTACTTCTGTCGGGTCTAAACTTCAACTAAAAAATTTAGCTTTTAGTTCTGCTATTGCTTTTAGTGTAACCTTGCTACTATCTATAATTGTTTTTTCTATCAATACCTATTTTATGAATTTAGGATGGCTTGATAAGATGGTTAAACCATTGAATGATAAACAAATTTTAGCTATTGCATTCTCTTATATTATAGCGTTTTTTGTAGTGTTATGTTTGATTGGTTGGCTCGTTGTTCGCAAAGTAGTAAAGGTATTTTTTAGCAAATAAGATCATCATTCTATCGTATTGAACATTGATACGATAGAATTTTAAGATTTTTCTTTTAGTAAATAAGCTCCATTGATTGATGTAGCTCATCTTGCAAAATAGTATACCCAAAAATAGTGAATAAATTACCTGATGATTAGCTATCTATTAATTATGAGGTATTCCCTATTTTGTAAAAAAACATTCAATATGTCTATACCGTTTAAATGGTAAAAATAATTACCTGCCTTAAATCAAAATTAACCACTTGAAGTAAATAACGAATCTTAAATAAGATATTCAATATATAGTGAATTATCTTTAAGATCTTTTGATAAAATAACAACAAAAAGCATACGCCACTATTTTTCTACAAACTTTTATTTTTTATATAAATACTATATCAATGAAAAAAGTTATTTATAATAGAGGCTTATTTTGGTGATTTTACTTTTAGTAACAATATTTCTAAGAGAGTTTGCCCATGTCGGAATTTAATCTACCACTTTGCCTTTTGCTTGAAAAACAAAAGCAAAAAGTTATCTCGCAACTTAAACAATGCCAGCCAGATGAAGTGCAAGCTAATCTTGATATTTTAGTACAAAGTGATTTTTTGGTGGATGCTTTTTATCGATTCCCACAGTGGCTCTCTGAGATAGCAAACAATCTACCGAAAGCCGACGAACGACAATATTACCAAAATTGGTTAACTAAAAAATTAACCTTAGTTTCGGATGAAACTGAATTGATGAAAGAATTACGGCAATTTAGGCGTTATATTTTAGTTCGATTGGCATGGTCTCAATTAACCCACATCAGTTGTGATGAGCAAATTTTATTACAATTAAGCGAGTTGGCAGAAGTGATCATTGTTACGGCTCGAGATTGGCTTTATGAACTGAGTTGTAAAGAGTGGGGCACTCCTTGTAATGCACAAGGTAAATTACAACCCTTGCTAATTTTAGGGATGGGTAAACTTGGTGGTGGAGAACTTAATTTTTCGTCTGATATTGATTTGATTTTTACTTACCCAGAACATGGGCAAACGCAAGGTGGGCGACGAGAGCTTGATAATAGTGTATTCTTCACTCGATTAGGGCAACGCTTAATTAAAGCTCTTGATCAAATTACCGAAGATGGTTTTGTTTATCGTGTTGATATGCGCTTGCGCCCGCTAGGTGATGGCGGACCTTTGGTGTTAAGTTTTTCATCTATGGAAGACTACTACCAAGAGCAAGGTCGTGATTGGGAGCGTTATGCAATGGTCAAAGCTAAAATACTTGGGGATCAACAATCGCCTTATGTCAATGAACTTTACCAAATGCTAAAACCCTTTGTGTATCGCCGTTATATCGACTTTAGCGTCTTACAGTCATTGCGTAATATGAAAAGCATGATTGAACGTGAAGTACGTCGTCGCAGTTTAAAAAATAATATTAAGCTTGGTGCTGGGGGAATTCGGGAAGTTGAGTTTATTGTGCAAGTCTTTCAGCTTATACGTGGTGGGCGAGTAGTGGGGTTACAAACCCGTTCACTGCTCACGGCTTTACAGGTTATTGAACAAGAATCATTGCTCAACACTGATGAAGTAACCGCATTACGTGAAAACTATCTTTTTTTACGCCGTTGTGAAAACTTACTGCAAGCTATTAACGATGAACAAACTCAAACCTTACCAGATGATGAACTTGATCAGCTGCGCCTAGCTAGCGGTATGGGATTGGCTAATTGGGCTGATTTTCAACGTGACTTAACTCAGCGCATGCAAGCTAATCGCCAAATATTTAATCAGCTTATTGGTGAACATGAATCGACATCATCCACGGCAAAACAATACAATGATCAGTTCGATGATCTTTGGGTACCCGATCTACAAATAAATGATGTAAAAGCAATACTGCCATCTTATTCAGATGATGATGTAAATCAACTTTGGCAAATGCTTGTACAATTTCGCGATGATATCGGTAAACGTACTATTGGTGTACGGGGGCGTGAAATACTCGATCAATTGATGCCTAGATTATTAGAATCCATTTGTAGTGAAAAACAAGCAATAGTCATTTTATCGAGAATTTTTCCTTTGCTAGTTAATATTGTTAGTCGTACCACCTATTTAGAGTTATTACTAGAATACCCAATCGCATTAAAACAGGTGATTCGCTTATGCAGTGCATCACCAATGATCAGTGATCAACTCGCTCATTACCCCATATTGCTTGATGAACTTATTGATGTTAATTCGCTACACCAAACGATTGCACCACACGAATATAAAAGCCAACTTTATCAATATTTACTTCGTATTCAAGTGGATGATGAAGAACAACAACTTGAAGCATTACGACAATTTAAGCAAATGCAATTACTCCATATTGCTACCGCAGATGTTGAACATGTATTAACCACCATGAAAGTCAGTGATCACCTAACCTATGTGGCCGAAGCATTACTCGATTTTGTTATACAAATGGCGTGGAATCAAATAACCGCCCGTTATGGTCAGCCAGAACATTTATCTGCTAATGACAAAGGATTAGTTGTTGTTGCTTATGGCAAATTAGGTGGCTGGGAGCTAGGTTATGGTTCCGATCTTGATTTAGTTTTTTTACACGATTGCCCAGTAAACAGCATGACTAAAGGCGAAAAACAGATCGACAGTCGTCAATTTTATTTGCGTTTAGTACAACGAATTATTCACCTATTTAATGTACGTACTAGCTTTGGTATTTTATATGAAGTCGATGTAAGGCTCCGCCCTCAGGGAAATGCTGGGTTACTTGCGTGTAGCTTAAATTCATTTGAGGATTACCAGATGAATGAAGCTTGGACTTGGGAACATCAAGCATTAGTACGAGCCAGAGCCGTATATGGCGAAAGCGAATTAATAAAACGTTTTAACCAAATTCGTCATAATGTACTTTGTAAAAAGCGAGATCAAAATACCTTAAAAACAGAAGTTCGGCAAATGCGCGAAAAAATGAGAGCCCACCTTAGCACATCACACACGCATTTGTTTAATTTAAAAATTGATGAAGGGGGGATTGGTGATATTGAATTTTTATCGCAATATCTTGTACTTAATTATGCTTATCAATACCCAAAAATGACAACATGGAGCGACAACGTTCGTATTTTAGAACTCGCAACAAATTACCAAATTATGGATAGCAACGAAGCCCAGCAACTAACACAAGCTTATATTGACATGCGCAATAAAATTCATCAATTGGCATTACAAGCTTTACCAAGTACTGTTGATGATTCGCAATTCAGTCAAGTAAAAAATATTGTTAATCAAAGCTGGCGTAAGTGGTTAATGTAGTGAGTAAAATATTATTATTTTGTTACTTTCAACGATGAGACGAGGCTCGTAGTCAAAAGCGGAGAAAAGCTTTAAGTCATTTATCATGATAGCCTCGCAACGGCTAGAATGAGAAAGCTCATCATGGGGGATGAATTGTTTACCTTTGAACCGCGATATTTGATTAGGTAATATTTTATAGTAATGAAAATAAAGAAGCTTGTTATTTTCGATTATTTCGCCATGAAATAAAGCAATAATAAAATACTAAAGGAGGGGGATTTTGCAAGCATTTGTGAAAAATGTTGTTTTAATATTATTAATGGC
This sequence comes from Gilliamella sp. WF3-4, assembly GCF_001690275.1. Lineage (GTDB taxonomy): Bacteria > Pseudomonadota > Gammaproteobacteria > Enterobacterales > Orbaceae > Gilliamella > Gilliamella apicola_C. The sequence continues at coordinate 57,555 of NZ_LZGW01000001.1, forward strand.
TGAAAATTTTAGCTGCCAGTAATGGATAGATTAAATAATTGTTTTTAAAAAGGCTTAATTTCAAATAATCCAATAAACTTTTTAAAACTATTACTTTGTACAGAGCAACTGAATTTGTAAAATTTTTACTCAATCGCATGTATTATCTACGTATATATTCACTAAAATTTCTTCACAACGGTAAAGTTTTAAAACATGTTGAGTGATATTAATAAAAATAAATGCCACATTAGTGGCATTCATGAGGAAGCGGTGTGAGTCTACCATATTAAGTATTAAGCCACTATTTTGCTTCTTTCCACAAAATCAGATCCTGATCTTCAAGATCTGAAGCATCAAAGCTGATTGGTGCGATATCTTCGCGGTCAAAAGCGATGTCACCACCATTAATAGCACTATCACCTTTTTGAATCCCTTTAAAATCAAATAAATTAGTATCACACAAATGGGATAGGGTGATATTTTGCGTGGCTCGAAACATGGTTTCTATCCGGCCAGGAAACTTCCTATCCCACTCATTTAGCATTTCTTTAATGACTTGTCTTTGTAAGTTGGGTTGTGAACCACAAAGATTACAAGGAATAATCGGGAATTGCTTAATTTGCGCATATTTAGCAATATCTTTTTCTTTACAGTAAGCCAGCGGTCGGATAATGATATGTTCACCCGAATCATTCATTAACTTAGGGGGCATTGCTTTAAGTTTGCCACCATAGAACATATTTAAAAACAGTGTTTCTAATATATCATCACGATGATGCCCAAGCGCAATTTTAGTTGCGCCAAGCTCGGTCGCAGTGCGATATAAAATTCCCCGACGAAGGCGTGAGCATAAAGAACAAGTTGTTTTGCCTTCAGGGATTTTTTCTTTAACAATGCCATAGGTATTTTCTTGGACGATTTTATACTCAATACCAAGCGAATTTAAATACTCTGGTAAAACGTGTTCCGGAAAACCAGGTTGTTTCTGATCTAAATTAACCGCAATTAATTCGAAATTTATTGGGGCACTGATTTTTAAATTAATAAGAATATCAAGCAAAGTATAACTATCTTTACCACCTGATAGGCAAACCATAATACGATCGCCTTGTTCGATCATATTAAAATCAGCGATTGCTTCGCCCGTTAGGCGACGCAATCGTTTATGTAGTTTATTTTGATTATATGTATTCATCACAATCTTATTAGTTATTCCGCTCGGCTCATATAGCGACGCTCAGCGATGTGAATTTTGACTTTTTCATTATTATCAATATACTCAGGAACTTGAATAACAAGACCCGTTGATAATGTTGCAGGTTTAGTTCGTGCGCTTGCTGAAGCGCCTTTAATACTTGGCGAAGTTTCAACAATTTCTAAATCGACAGTTTGTGGTAGCTCTAATGCGATGACTTCGTCGTCCGCCATTAATACTTGAATTCCATCCATTCCGCCCTCAGGAATAAATAAAAGCTCATCTTCAATTTGTTCTTTTTTGAAAATAAATGATGTGTAATCTTCATTATCCATAAACACATATTCATCCCCATCAACATAAGAAAAACTAACAGGACGGCGAGACAGTTCAATGGTTTCGAGGATATCATCTCCTTTAAATCGTTCTTCGACTTTGCCGCCATTTTTGACGTCAGTAAAACGCATTTTATAAAGCGTACTGGCACCACGAGCACTAGGGCTTTGAACATCAATATCTTTAACGAGTAATAATTTGCCATTATAGGTGACTGCATCGCCACGTTTTATTTCATTTGCTTTAGCCATAATATTTTCTTCGCGATTATTAAAAATAGAGTTAAAAAATTAACTCGCTATTTTAACGCTAACTTGTTATTGTCACCAACTAAATTTATTAATAAGCTTTAAATTAAAGGAAAAATGATGGCAAATTTATTTCAATGTCGAGAAAATTGTGGTGCTTGTTGTATTGCACCATCAATTTCTTCTCATATTCCTAGTATGCCTAATGGTAAAATAGCTGGTATTGCTTGTATTCATTTAGGTGAAGATTTTAAATGCCAGCTATTCGGGCTTGCATCAAGACCATCGGTTTGTGAGCGGTTACAACCCTGTTACGAGATGTGCGGTGATAATCGTGAGCAAGCATTGGATTATTTAACTCAATTAGAACAACTTACATGTGGGTAAGTATTGCTTCTATTTAACAAATGAGATTTATTATTAAAATTATTTATCTCGTCATGCTTTTTTTTTGATACACTTCTGCGCATTTTATTTTATCTGTAATGATTAATATAAATTTTGAGCTGCCAGTTGACAGCTAAGAATGTAACGTGCTGAAAATACGTATACGCTATAAAATTGACTCTCTTTAATAAAGAAGAATATTGCTATGAAAAATAAATTAAAACGAGATTTAAAGGCTCGTCATTTAACCATGATTGCCATTGGTGGTTCCATTGGTACAGGATTATTTGTTGCATCTGGTGCAACAGTTGCGCAGGCAGGCCCAGGAGGGGCACTACTTTCTTATGCCATTATCGGCTTAATGGTTTACTTTTTAATGACAAGTTTGGGTGAATTGGCTGCTTACCTTCCCGTTTCAGGAACATTTGCAACTTATGGATCACGTTATGTCGATGAGGCATTTGGCTTTGCTATTGGCTGGAATTATTGGTACAACTGGGCAATTACTGTTGCGGTTGACTTAGTTGCAGCGCAATTGGTGATCTCATATTGGATAGATTTAGGCAGTTATAGTTGGCTTTGGAGCTTTCTATTTTTAAGCATTATCTTTTGCCTTAACTATATTTCGGTTAAAGGCTTTGGTGAAGCAGAATTTTGGTTTTCACTAATTAAAGTTGTCACTGTTGTTATTTTTATTGCTGTTGGGTTGCTCATGATTGTCGGTATTTTGGGTGGAGCACAAGGTGCAGGTTGGCACAATTGGCAAGTAGGTGACGCTCCGTTTGTTGGTGGATTTTCATCAATGATTGGCGTAGCTATGGTGGTTGGGTTTTCGTTCCAAGGCACAGAGCTAATAGGTATTGCTGCGGGTGAATCAAGCTCTCCAGAAAAAAACATTCCTAAAGCAATGAAACAAGTATTTTGGCGAATCTTGTTATTTTATATCTTTGCAATCTTAGTCATTAGTTTAATTATTCCATATACTGATCCTAATTTGTTGCGCAATAATGAAACCGACATTAGTGTAAGCCCATTTACTTTAGTATTCCAAAATGCAGGGTTACTGTCAGCTGCGGCATTAATGAATGCTGTTATTTTGACATCAGTTCTTTCTGCTGGTAATTCAGGATTGTATGCGTCAACTCGAATGCTTTATGCCTTAGCTAAAGAAGGTAAGGCTCCGAAAATTTTTGGAAAATTATCGTCATCAGGGGTGCCTAGAGTGGCGCTACTAGTCACGACATTTGTCGCTATGCTTTGTTTCTTAACCTCTATGTACAAAGATCAAGAAGTTTATCTGTGGTTGCTGAACATGTCGGGTATGACGGGCTTTATTGCTTGGCTTGGTATCGCCATTAGCCATTATCGTTTTAGAAAAGGTTATATGGCTCAAGGTCATGATCTTAATAAATTACCATATCGCTCAAACTTATTCCCATTGGGGCCTATTTTTGCTTTTGTACTATGTTTGATTATTACTTTAGGTCAGAATTACGAAGCATTCTTACAAGACACCATTGACTGGAATGGCGTGATTGCAACCTATATTGGTTTACCGCTATTTTTAGTGATTTATTTTAGTTACAAAATAGTCAAAAAGACAAAATGGGTTAAATACGATCAGATGAACTTTTCTAAAGAAGATTAAATCGCTCGTTTAAATTTATCACTCATCCGTCGACAAAGGTCGACGGATTTTTTATTAAAAAAGAGATAAATAAACCGTTATATTTTTAAATAGGTTATTTAGATAACGATATTAGCGACTACGGAAGATGATACGTGCTTTAGATAGATCGTAAGGCGTCATTTCAACAGTAACTTTATCACCAGTGAGAATACGAATATAATTTTTTCGCATCTTACCAGAAATATGTGCAGTAACGACATGACCATTTTCAAGTTCAACACGAAACATCGTGTTTGGAAGTGTATCAAGTATGGTACCTTGCATTTCAATGTTATCTTCTTTTGCCATTGGGGCCTCTTAATAATAAATACAAATTAAATATACTTAACTGATTTGCCATGTAAAGTACTTAATGACAAAACAATAATGTTACACTTTCATCTTACCTTATCGGTATTTGATGAGAAGCCTAACAAGCTAAGTATAAACACAAAAAAACTGAGTTTAGAATATATAAATACAGCGGCGAAATAATGCCGAAAAAACTGTCAGATGTAAAGCCCTTTCTACTATTTCTTTACGTTATAAAGTCTTTGTTGATGAATATAGTGCCATACTTGAGGTGGCAATAACTTTTCACAACGTGCTTGGTTGTTAATATTTCGCCTAATTTCCGTTGCTGAAATATCTTCAAGTGGTGTATGCGCAAAAAAGATATAACCATGAGGAGAGTCATGTAATTGTTGAACTTTGGTTGTGCTATGTTCATCAATCCATTGTTGTAGCTCAATGTTATTGGTATTTTGTGCATAACCTGGCCTACGGCAAATTAACAAATGGCAGTAATCGAGCAGTGTTTTCCATTTGTTCCAAGTTGGCAAGCTCAATAATGAATCTTGCCCCATAATAAACGCCAGTCCATTACTATTTCCATTTTCTTCTCGCCACGCTTGAAGTGTTTCAATAGTGTAAGAAGGGCGTTTTGATGCTTTAGGAACGATCTCTCTTACATCTAACGCAAATAAAGGCAAATCTTCGATAGCTAATTTTAACATTGCTAAACGCTGTTCAGTATTGGCCTCGGGTTGAGGTTTATGAGGTGGAATATGATTAGGCAATAAACTAATTTGCTTTAACCCCACTTCGTTTGCTAATGAAATAGCAGGGCGAAGATGTCCATAATGGATTGGATCAAAAGTCCCTCCTAGTAATGCGCTCAACATTTATCTAATCCCATAAATTGCATCGATAAATTAAATATTTCGTCCCATATTTGAACTTGATTATTATGTTTTAGACTGATTTCAATTTCAGTCAGTTTGGCTAGTAAATTAAACAAGCTTTTAATATCGCAACGATTTAAATAATTGGTATAAATCGCTCTTTTATTTTGCCAAATTTTATATTCATCAAAAACCTGTTTTAAAGTTTTTTGCTGTAACCCTTTTTTTAAATTAATGATCAGTATTAGCTCACGTTGAATAATTCGCAACAAGATTAATGGCTCAAATTCATTCATCTTTAACTGCTGTAAAATATGCATAGCCCTTTTTGTTTTATTGGCCATTAATGCATCAGTCCAATGATAGGGCGTAAATATTGCTGAATCATTAATATTACTTTCGACTTCGTCATAAGAAATGATGTGATCGGGATACAACAATTTTAGCTGTGCAATAATTTGCGTTAATGCAAGTAAATTGCCCTCATAATAATAGCAAAGTAGATCTATTGCTTTAGGCTCAATAGCAATTTGTTGTTGCTGTAAATGATTTTTAACCCATTGTGGTAGTTGTAAGGTATCGGGTGTGGCACAATTGACAACGACTAATTTATCCGATAAAGCTTTATACCAAATTGCATTTTCTTGGGCTTTAGTCATTTTATTGAGCGTGATTATCAGTGCAATATCAGGCGTTAAAATCTCGCTGAGCGTATTAAGTTTAGCGGTAATGCCTGCATTTAATGAATTCTCACCAAAATCAAGCAGAAGCAAAGTGTTGCTTGAAAATAAATTCATTGCTTGACAGCAATCAAAAATGGCTATCCAATCAGTTTGATTATCAATAACAAACGTAAGCTGTTCATCAAAGCCAGCAAGTTTAAAAGCGTTTCGTAACTCAGTTTGCGTATAATGCTGTAAATAAGGATCACTACCTAAAATCAAATAATAAGGTGATCCTAATTTATGGCTAATTTGATCGGCACTAATTTTAATCATGATAACGTTAATTTACCGCATCAATTGATTTTAATTTACGAATAATTTGTTTAGCTGCCTCTTTAAACATCTCGTTTTCAATTAAGTCTTGTTCGACCGTTTTCGCTAGTGCTTCAGATGGATTATCAAAGAACGTTCTAAATACACGAACATTAATTGGGTATGTTTGTTGACCAGCAATAACAACTTGTGCTTCAACAGCTAAGACTAATTGATATTCGGCAGCTTTACCATCCTGATAAATCGAAATGGTATTGCGACTTAGATTTTCGCTTATCATTCTTAGCGATGGCAATGGCTCTGAAGCATTATTATTGGCTAGAGTCACTTGGTTATCGTGCAATAACTCTTTAATATTGCGAGACAGGCGGCCATAAGGATCATAACTTACATAAGACATCGTTTTGAAACGTTCAGGTACTTCTGGCTCATGCTGCAGATGAAATCCACATCCTGTTAAGGATATTGTTAATAACATAATGAATGCTAAATATTTTCTCATACTTATAACCGCCTAAATTGAGTTATCAAACAATATTAACCAACAACAAGGTTTAACAATTTACCTGATACGTAAATCACCTTACGGATAGCAACATCGATCAAATATTTTTGGATGTTAGGCTCTTGTTTTGCTTGTGCCATAACAAAATCTTGATCGGCATTAGCTGGCACAGTAAATTTACCGCGAACTTTACCATTAATTTGCACAACAATGAGCTTTTCATCTTCAACCATTGCCGATTCATCAGCGATAGGCCATGTAGTGTTATCGATCGATTCGCTATGGCCTAAAGCTTGCCACATAACAAAACAGGCGTGAGGCATCATAGGGTAAAGTAATCGAACAATTGCATTTAATGCCTCATCCATTAGAGCTCGATCTTGCTCGGTTTCTTGTGGCGCTTTTTGTAAGCGATTCATAAACTCCATCACAGCAGCAATAGCCGTATTAAAGGTTTGTCTACGGCCAATATCATCACTCACTTTCGCAATGGTTTTATGTAATTCACGACGTAATGTTTTTTGTTCGCTATTTAAACTTGCAATATCAAGTTTAGCTGTTTGTCCCTTTTGGGCATGTTCGTAAACTAAACGCCAGACACGTTTAATAAATCGGTTAGCACCTTCAACGCCAGACTCTTGCCATTCCAGTGTCATATCAGCAGGCGAAGCAAACATCATAAACAACCGAACGGTATCCGCACCGTATTTTTCAACCATTTCTTGTGGATCGATACCATTATTTTTCGATTTTGACATCTTCGTCATGCCAGCATGAACAAGCTCATTACCTTTACTGTCAACGGCTTTAGCAATACGTCCTTTCTCATCACGTTCAATCGTGACTTCAGTTGGTGAGACCCAAATACGTTCATTCGTTGGGCTTGTGTAGTAAAATGCATCTGCTAATACCATGCCTTGGCATAGCAAGCGTTTTGCTGGTTCGTCTGATGATACCAAACCAAAATCACGCATTAATTTATGGAAGAATCTAAAATAAAGTAAATGCATAATAGCATGTTCAATGCCGCCGACATACTGATCAACAGGTAACCAATAGTTTGCCGCGTTTTCATCTAACATGCCTTTGTCATAGTGTGGGCAAGTATAACGAGCATAATACCAAGATGATTCCATAAAAGTATCAAAAGTATCAGTTTCACGCAGTGCGTTTTGTCCGTTTACAGTTGTTTTTGCCCAGTTAGGATCGGCCTTAATCGGGCTGGTAATGCCATTCATTTCGACATCTTCAGGTAAAATAACTGGTAATTGATCTGCTGGAGTAGGTATAGTTGTACCATCTTCAAGTGTCACCATAGGAATTGGCGCTCCCCAATAGCGTTGGCGTGAAACACCCCAGTCGCGTAAACGGTAGTTAACTTTACGTTGACCAATACCCAATCCTATCAGCTTATCAGCAATGGCATTGAATGCTTGTTCAAAATTAAGGCCATCAAACTCACCAGAATTAAATAGGATCCCATGCTCAGTATAGGCTTGCTCAGATACATCAGGTGCATTGCCGTCTTGGTTTAAAATAACGGAGTTAATTGGCAAGTTATATTTAGAAGCAAACTCATAATCACGCTCGTCATGGGCAGGAACCGCCATTACTGCACCTGTGCCATATTCGATTAGTACAAAATTGGCAATCCAAACAGGGACTTTTTTGCCTGTTAAAGGGTGAATAGCATAAAAACCAGTAGCAATACCTTTCTTTTCCATGGTTGCCATATCGGCTTCGGCTGTTTTAGTGTTTTTACATTCAGCGACAAACTCAGCAATTTTAGGATCGTTTTGGGCTGCTAATTGGGCAAGCGGATGCTCTGCGGCAACGGAGACAAAGCTAACGCCCATTAACGTATCAGGGCGTGTTGTGTAGACGCGTAACTTATCAGCGTAATTTTCAACAGCAAAATCAAATTCGACCCCTTCAGAACGACCAATCCAATTGCGTTGCATGGTTTTAACTTGCTCTGGCCAACTTTCTAGCGTGTCTAGATCATTAAGTAATTCTTCGGCATAAGCAGTAATTTTAATAAACCATTGCGGGATCTCTTTACGCTCAACAGGGGTGTTACAACGCCAGCAGCAGCCTTCAACCACTTGCTCATTAGCAAGAACCGTTTGATCGTTAGGGCACCAGTTAACTGCTGAGGTTTTTTTATAAACTAAGCCTTTTTCAAATAGTTTAGTGAAGAACCATTGTTCCCATTTATAGTATTCGGGACGACAAGTGGTCACTTCACGATCCCAATCATAACCAAAGCCTAAAAGCTGTAATTGCTTTTTCATATAAGCAATATTTTCATAAGTCCATTTTGCAGGTGCAGTATTATTTTTAACAGCAGCACCTTCAGCAGGCAAACCAAACGCATCCCAACCGATAGGTTGTAGTACATTTTTTCCGTTTAAGCGCTGATAACGTGAAATGGTATCACCAATGGTATAGTTACGAACATGGCCAAGATGCAAGCGCCCAGAAGGGTAAGGGAGCATTGATAAGCAGTAGTACTTCTCTTTTGATGGATCTTCAGTAACGTGAAAGGTTTTATTTTCTTGCCAGTGTTTTTGTACAGTGGCTTCGATTTCATCAGGGCGATATTGTTCTTGCATGACGAGTTAATGTCCTATCTATTATTGCTAATAAAAATATGTCGCTAATTGTATTGGTTATTGATTCGTTTTACAAATGATATATGAGGCACAATATTGATTTCTTTCAGTAGTAAATTTAAATATTCATCAGTTCAGATAAGCTTTGATCTACAAAAAATATTGCATTGTTTACAGAAATAATTTAATTTAGATAACCCAATTAGATTATCTAAATTAATCAGTTAACTGTAATGATAGAAAGTACTAATGATTAGAAAATATTCGGCTGAATATAAACAATCTTCTTTATAGAATAGGTTAATCGTGATGCGGGTTGTTAGTCACGCTAGTTAATTAATAAGTTGGCTAATTTTTATCTATATCAGGCAGCAACTTTCTCAAACAGTGAATAAAGGGTAATGATTTTTTTAGTTTAGCTATCACATAAAAAAGAACTAATATAATGAGATTAAAAGGATTGTATTTTGATTGCCAGGTTGATGGTTGTGCTCCTGATACTTTTGCGGTCACGGAGTTTACTTTAGATGAGCACCTGTCAGAGTTATTCACCTTAACCTTGACGGTAATTAGTGCCGATGCTGATATTGATATTAAATCGCTGATTTTGTGTAATGCGCATTTAACGGTGAGTCAAAATGGTGTATTTCAGCGAGAGGTGATAGGGATTATTAACGAAGCTAAGCGAGGTAAAAGTGGTTTTCGGCAGACCTACTATACCCTGATTGTTCGCCCCTCGCTATGGTTACTCACCCAACGCCAACAAAGTCGTATCTTCCATTTTAAAAGCATTCCTGAAGTCCTCGATATTTTACTGCAAGAGCATCAAATTCGCTTTTGTTGTGATTGTCGGGATAAACATACTCAGCGTGAATTTATCACTCAGAAACGAGAAACAGATTATGCATTTTTTTGTCGCTTAGCGGCAGAAGAAGGAATAACTTTTTGGTTTGAAGTCACCAAAGGCGAAGCGCAGTGCTTATATACGGATAGTTTTCTTTCTGTGTTAGGCGGTGATACGCTAGAATATAATGACCATCCGCAAAGTAGCACAGAGGGCGACTTTGCTTATCAGATGAATTTGTCTGCCCGAATGACACCCCAAAAGGCGATAGGCAAAGACCGGACATATTTACATCCTCGTTTTTCTTATCAATACGAAGTTAGGGGAGACACCTTACAAGGGCCGAATACTTCTCTCTACACCATTTATGACAGCTTTGCCCGTTTTCCTGATTACGATTCGGCTGAACAGATGACTCGTTATCGACTGGAAGTTTTACAAAGAGAGAGTGAATATGGTGAAGGTGAAAGTAACTGTTTTGCTTTACGCCCAGGTTATTATTTTCAGCTTTGTGGCCATCCTTCTGCCGCTCTTAATGAAAAATGGCAGGTGGTCGCTGCGGTTCATCATGGCGTTTTACCCCAGTCAGGACAGGAAGACTTTAGTGATACAGCGGCGAGCTTAACCAATCACTTTCGTTTTATTGGCTATTACAAAAATTGGCGCCCAACGTTTATTCCTAAACCTATTGCTGATGGTCCAGAAGTAGCCGAAGTAGTAGGGCCCGCAGGTGAAGAAATCTTTACCAACAAGCTAGGACAGGTCAAAGTACACTTTCACTGGAACTTATATGACGAGGCGGACGAAAAGGCATCGTGTTGGGTACGGGTTATGCAAGGTTGGAGTGGTCGAGGTTATGGATTTTATGCTATACCACGTATTGGTCAAGAAGTGATAGTCAGTTATATCAATGGTGACATTGACCGGCCGATTATTACTGGCTGTACTTACAACGACATCATGGCATTGCCGGTGCAATTACCAGAGAAGAAAACACAAACGGTATTTCGAACCCAAACTCACAAAGGTCAGGGGCATAATGAATTGCGTTTTGACGATGCGACGGGTAATGAACTTTTGCATCTACATGCACAAAAAGATATGGATATACATGTATTGAATGATCACACCGTCAATATTGAGCATGATAGTAAACACCATATAAAAAATGATAGTCATTTAAAAATTGATAATGAATGCAGAGTGCATGCAAAAAATGATATATCACTCTCGACAGATTTAGACTTACATATTAATGCTAGTCAAGGGATATTTGCTCAAGGAAAAAATGAAATACATCTTGAATCTGGTATGAAAATCGTTATTGATGCTGGAGCAGAAATAACCTTACAAGCAGCAAACAACTTTATTAAAATTGATAGCACAGGTATTCACACTAGTTCGGTGTTTAATATCGGTTCTGGCTCAGCAGGCAAAGGTACGGGTTGGCGAGGAAAATTGCCTAGTGGTTTATTTACAGAAAGAACACAAATTTTACCTCTCAATCGTAATCAACGATTAGTACTTCTGAGCAATACTCCGTTTTGTGAGGAGTGTGAAAAATGTAAACAAGAAGGAGGATGTGCGATTTAATCGCCTAAATATGATGAGTAATGATTGCAATCATCTTAGTGACTGGATAGCCGTTCACTCAACGACGCATAATCACTTATATGCCATCCTATCAGGCTCAGCAACTACCGATGCATTGACTTATTATGGTCGATTAGATGGAACTTGCTCACCCGAAGGTATCTGGTTAAATACCCCTTACCAGCAATGGTACGATATGATGCCATATATAGTGGAATTATCGCCTGACAGTCCCTTTTTGACATGGATTAATGACACAACAACAAGTAATTGGGGATGGTTAGCTTTCTCTCCTTTCTCGCAACAAGAGTTAGTCCCTCAACTAAAATTATTAACAAAAGTAAAACTACCTGATAACAAAGAGGTTTTTTTTCGTTATTGGGATGGCCATTTTTTAGCACAAATTCTAGCTGCTTCAACAAACACACAAAAACAAGCGCTATTACCTGGATTTTCGACACTTTGGACAAACAACCAAGTTATTCATTTTCCTGAGCCTATCATCGTTTATCACGATACCATACAAACCCTAGCGCCAGAGCAATTATCGTTATTAGCTGACGAGAAACAAAAAGAGTTACGCCAAGAGTTAAAAACGTATCTAAAACAAAAGTTCCCCAAAAAAATGCGAACGTTAGGAGCAAAATACTCAGAACAATTTCTTAATTTAATGATGGATAAAATCGCGCAATACCAAATCCCACGAAAAGATCAGGCAAAACAATTTTTAGATTTAGCGATGGTACTTGGCACCCATTTTGATACTGATCCCATGTTAAGCCGATGGGTAAAACCGCGTTTGCTTACTGTTGCAACCAACACTATCAGCTTGATCGAACTAAATGACGATTTATCAATACCTTTTAAAATAACTATGGGTGAAAACTTATCGACTTACCTTACCCGATTACAACAATTATTGCAAAAACCAACACATACCTTATTTGAAATTGAAAATGAAGAACAGGTGATTCAATTTGTACAGGATCTATACCCTGAGCGGAATCAACAGTTGTCATACAATACTCTTGAAAGGTTTTATCAGCAACAAATCCCTTATTACCAATCTCAGTTATTTTTCGATTATTCAAGTCATGCCGCACTATTGGCAATGCAATTCTTTTTAGGGCATAAGATATTTGAAGATCCGCTTTACCCTTGGGTCAGTACATTAATGAGTAAAAATGGACTATCATCCGAAAAAGAGAGTGTTGAACGCATTGTCACATATGCCAAAAAACGGGTAAGAAAAGAAATTATAATGGTAAACAATCATTTGAGGAAAAACAATGTGTGCAGCTGATGGGATAATTTATCCAGGATATGATCCTTCGAAAAATAGAAAAAGAAATGGAGATAAAAATAAAAATGAGGATATAGATATTATCTTACCGAGTGTTGAGGAACAAATAGGAGCACATACAACAGAATGTAAAAAAACCCTAGTGGTTTTTATTGGAGGGGCAGCCGATTCTTGGTGTAAACCGTTATTAAACCACGTATTTGGTGAGTATGAGAACGATTATGGTCGAGGTGAAAATCGATTGCACGATGTTTGTTATTCAGAACATGGTGGGGGTAAGGTTGTTGCAGTGATAAAAAAGTGGTTTGATGCAAAACAAAAAATTGTATTGGTTGGACATAGTTGGGGAGGGCATAGAGTGATTTGTTTGGCCGAAGAAAATCCCGACATTACAATAGAATTATTGGTCACCTTAGACCCAGTATCATGGTCAAAAAATGGTAAGCAGGCAAAACCGAAAAATGTAAAACGCTGGCTTAATGTGTATGTTGACTATAAAACAGCAAGCTGGTGGCGTCTTGATAATCTTATTGCACGGATTGGTGGACCATGGCAAAAATGCCAAAACGCTGATGTGAATATGATAATTAACAGGGATATAAAAGGTAATATAATTGATTATGGGCATGCTGATGCAAAACGGATGTTTGAATTGACGAGGTTTAAAGATGAAGTTATTCAATTATAAATGTATTATGTTAGCAGCTACGTTATCACTAACGGGGTGTATTTATGGTGATTTAGATAAAATGTCAAGGATGGATATTTATGGTAACGTGGTTGAATATTGTGAATCGAACCATTATGCATTTTGTGAGGTTTATGCGCAATGTTATCTCGATAATTTTAATCAACTATACGTTAATCAAGGATTGTTGAGTGCCGCGATGAGCTATTCAATGACAGACTCTATGTTCGAAAGAGGCTCAAATTCGTCAGCATCAAGAATTTCTTTGTCACATTATAAAAGACTATATATTAAAAACACAATGGATGATCTTTATTTTGACTTAAAATATAAAGAAAAAATAAATAGAGAAGACCTAAGCTTAGATATTAGTTATCTGTTATATTCCCATAATCAATGTTCATCCATTATTGGTGCAAAGCAGTATGATATTTCGCACTATTATCCCAAAATTGAAGAATCCATAGAAAGAAAAAGAAAGAAAATGAATAAAAAATAGCTGGTTAGCAAGTAATAGCATTATTAGTCACCTTAGACCCAGTATCATGGTCAAAAAATGGTAAGTAGGCAAAGCCGAAAAATGTAAAATGCTGGCTTAATGTGTATGTTAATTATAAAACAGCAAGTTGGTTAAGTACTGATAACTTTATTGCATGGATAGGTGGATCATGGCAAAAATGCCACAACGCTGACGTAAATATGATAATTAACAGCGATATACTAGGTAATATAATTTAACGAAAAAGAGATGTTTGAATTGGAGGAGGTTAAAGATGAAGTTATTCAATTATAACTCTATTATTTTAGCAGCTACGTTATCACTAACAGGGTGTATTTATGGTGATTTAGATAAAAGAGCAAGGATGGATATTTATGGGAACGTGGTTGAATATTGTGAATCGAACCATTATGCATTTTGTGAGGTTTATGCGCAATGTTATCTCGATAATTTTAATCAACTATACGTTAATCAAGGATTGTTGAGTGCTACACTTAGTTCAGTATTAAAATTCTCTCCATTAGATTATAGCATAATGAATGCCAAAGACACAATGGATGCGCTCTATTCTAAATTAAAAGATAAAGAAAAAATAAATAGAGAAGACATAAGCTTAGATATTAGTTATCTGTTATATTCCCACAATCAATGTTCATCCATTATTGGTGCAAAACAGTACGATATTTCGCACTATTATCCCAAAATTGAAGAATCCATAGAAAGAAAAAGAAAGAAAATGAATAAAAAATAGCAAGCTAGTTAATTAAGGTAATATAAAGTTCTCAACTTTTACAACTGAAGGCCTGTTTTATTCGGGTTATAGTGCTGAAAAAAACAGAATAGTGAAACTTTTTTGTCTAAAGAAGTAACGAGATAAAATATAAGCAAATGTTAATTAAAATGGAGGTAAGAAGTGAAATTATTAAGCTATAAAAGTATTATTTTTACAACAACCATAATATTACTTACTGGATGTGGTAATGATTATTTTGCTGTAGAGAAGAAGTCAAAAATTGAGATTAATGATAAAGTAACTAAATATTGTGAAGCTAATCATTATTCATTTTGCGAAATTTATGCACGCTGTTATAACAATGTTTCTAGCTACTTATCTTTAAGTGCAAAATATAGACTCAAATTTATATCAGAGGCAGCAAGTGATCCCCAATATTCGCCGAATAATACAATGGATATAGTTTATTCCAAGTTAAAAGATAGTGAATCCAAATTAAAAGATGGCGAATCCAAATTAAAAAATAACAAAGAAGAATTGAAAGAAAACCTAATTTTATATTATAGTTTAGTATTATATCCTCATAATAAATGTTCATCAATTATTGGTGCAAAGCAGTATGATATTTCTCGCCACAATAATATTATTCAAAAATCATTGGATCGAAAGCGAAGTTGGGTAATAATTAAAAGAAAAAGGGATGAGTGACAGTACAATAATTTTTAGGCATTGCTTGCGTTATTTACATGAGTTTGAGAAATGCTGTTATTGTAATATCAACCTAAATTATTGGATGATTTGATGATTACTTTGACATTGAGCGATATGATGAAAACATTTACGCTAACGTTTTCTGTAATGTTTTCATCATATTTGAAAGCTTGGCTATGCTTAGGATAATAAACGTGTTTATCCGATGTATTGTGAGTGAAAAGTTAACTTTAGAATAAAGCGTATTCCACTTTGAACTACTGAAAAGTTTGTAAATACCCCATGGGGCATTAAATAATATGACTTCCATTGAAGATAACGCAATGAAACTGGTAAAGTAATTTTCTAGGTGTGTAGTAACTATGATACTATCCACTTTTTAGGTGATTTTTTTGTTAAAAATATTCAGGATTCTATACTGTTTCGTGATTAGTTGAGATTTAGCAGTACTTATTGTGATTTAGTAAAATGGTGGTGATATTTTTTAAAAAATGAAGTTTGAAAAAACTGTTAATTCCTACAAATAAATATCTAAACTATCATTGTTTGGACATAAAGAATGGCTATAAAACGAATTAATCGCTATTTAAGTTTAATTAAATAGCGATTAAAGCCATACAAGATTATCCAAAGACAGGATCCTAAATTGAGGAAATCTAACCGCCATTAAAAATGCTGGTAAAATATGATAAGAATGAACGTTGCTCTTCTTTCGGCATGTTGTGAAGATTTGCTTGGATCAGTGTATCAACTTTTTCGGTTTCGTTTACTAAGCCTAGTTCATTATAAGCATTACGCATTAATAGCAATGCTTTTTTAGTCGAATCGGTATCAGGGAACATCGTTAACATATCTGTCACACGATTAATTACCGCTACATAAGCACCGCGTTTAGTATAGAACTGCGCTATTTTCAACTGATAGCGGGCTAATCTGTTTTTCAAAAATACAAGGCGTTTTTGTGCATCGGCAGTATAGTGGCTGTTTGGAAAACTAGATACTAAGTAATTAAAGTCTTTAAATGCAGCAGCTGCATAATCTGCATCGCGGTCTGAGCGATCAACATTAAACCAGCCTTGAATCATATTATCGTCTTGTGCCATATTTGAAATGCCACGCATATAAATAATCCAATCTACATTAGGATGCGTTGGATTTAATTTTAAAAATCGGTCGATTGAGGCAATCGCTAACGGAAAATCGGCAGACTTGTAGTAAGCATAAATTAAATCAAGTTGTACTTGTTGAGAATAAGGACCAAATGGATAATTTTTGTCCATAGCCTCTAATATAGCAATACTGGATTTAATATTACCATTTTCAAGATCTGATTTCGCTTTATTATGAAGCTCAATTTCAGGCACATTTTCAACATCAGGTTTAGATGATGTACATCCAATTAACATGCCACTTAAAGCGATAGCTAACAAAGAGTGTAAACGCAATTTCATTCAGTTTTAATCCAAATATAATTAAACATTAAAAGCTATGATTGGTATATAATACTCTAAAACAAAACAGCTTAAAATAGATAAATTACACATGCACGAGTTAAAATTATCAACTGAAATAGAACAAAACCAGCTAGGAATGCGCTTAGATCAAGCATTATCAGCACTTTTCCCTGATTACTCACGATCTAGAATAAAAGATTGGATTGTCAATAATAAAGTCACTGTCAACAATGTGATCGTCAATAAACCCAAAGAAAGAGTACTGGGTGGTGAAAAAATAATAATCAATGCCGAAATTGAAGAAGAAACCCATCACCAACCTGAAAATATAAAACTCGATGTAGTTTATGAAGATGACGATATTTTAGTGATCAACAAACCTCGAGATTTAGTGGTACATCCTGGCGCAGGTAACCCTAATGGTACAGTGCTCAATGCCTTGCTCTACCATTATCCAGAAATATCCCGAGTGCCGCGCGCAGGGATAGTGCATCGGCTCGATAAAGATACCACGGGCTTAATGGTTGTTGCTAAAACTATTACTGCTCAAACGCACTTAGTTGAAGCGCTCCAACTACGCGAAATCACGCGCGAATACGAAGCTGTTGCTATGGGTATTATAACCGCAGGTGGCACAGTGGATCAGCCTATCACACGTCATCCAACTAAACGAACTCACATGGCTGTTTTTCCAACTGGCAAACCTGCGGTTACACATTATCGAGTGATGGAAAAATATCGCTTGCACACACGCTTACGCTTAAGACTAGAAACAGGGCGAACTCATCAAATCCGAGTTCATATGGCCCATATTGCGCACCCACTAATTGGCGATCCTCTTTATGGTGGGCGTCCAAGGCCGCCAAAAGGTGCTAGCGACTTATTTATTCAAACGCTTCGTGATTTTGATAGGCAAGCACTACATGCTACCATGTTGCGATTATTCCACCCAATTACAGGTGAACTGATGGAATGGCATGCGCCTATTCCTGATGATATGCAAAAATTGATTCAAGCATTGCAACAAGATACTGAACAACATAAAGATGAACTTGATTGGTGATAAATATGATTAAATCGATTTACCCATATTGGACGGCGCCAAAAAATATTCGTGCCTTTACTACAACACGTAGTGGCGGTGTTAGCTTAGCATCATTTGCAAGTTTAAATATGGGTGATCGAACGGGGGATAACGTAGAAGATGTTGCGGAAAATCGCCGTCGCATTATGCAAGCGGAACAAATACCTAGCGAACCGCATTGGCTAATACAAACCCACAGCACCACAGTACTTGATATCTCACAAATGCCATTACAACCGCCAACAGCTAACATCGATTTGAATCAAACACTTGAAGCCGATGCGTCATATACTAATCAACCCAAACAAGTTAGTGTAGTACTAACCGCAGACTGTATGCCTGTATTATTTTGCACAACAAATGGTGACGAAGTCGCCGCAACCCATGCAGGTTGGCGAGGATTATGTAATGGTATATTAGAAGAAACGGTTAAGAAATTTGCCTGCTCGCCAGCAAATATCATTGCTTGGTTAGGCCCTACTATCAGTGCCAAAAAGTTTGAAGTCGGTATTGAAGTTAAACAGCAATTTGAAAAAGTCGATAAAAAAGCACAATTTGCGTTCAAATTAATCAATCCTACAGAACAAAAGTACCTAGCCGACCTTTATTTAATTGCTAAACAGCGCTTACAAATGATGGGAATAACGCAAATTTTTGGTGGCGATTATTGCACTTATATTGAGCAAGATAAATTCTTTTCGTACCGTCGTGAAAACAGAACTGGCAGAATGGCATCAATGATTTGGTTTGAGTAAAAAGTAATCAAAACAGCTCTTATACTGTCGATGACATGTTTTGATATCGAATAGAGCACGGCATGAGCCTTTGTAGGCAAAAGCTGTTGATTTTTATAAAAATAAAAACTTTAATAAAATCAATGGTTTTTCTGAATGATTTTTTAAGGGAAAAAGTGTTTATTTTGAGGGAGATTTTCGGGCGTTTTCATCAATAGCAAGAAGAACAAGTTTTATTGGCAAATGTAAAATGCTCTCAAAATAATGATAATAGAATACTTCATCCCAAGAATTTGTCGATGCAATCAAAACACAAAACACTAGCGTTTTAACCTTTCTAAAATTTGTGCTGTTTTTATAAACAAAATTTACAAAAAACAATCTAAAAACACACAAAAAAGTAGCGAAAAAAATTTTAGTAATTATAATTTATTTGATCAAAAAACGGATCGAACAAGCGATATTATACGCAGAATAAGTGATTAATATAAAATAAAACAAAACATTATGTAATAGGAAAAACGTAATGCAGTATTCTTTTAGTCCTCAGTATTGGCTGTTCTTGGTCTTCAATCTTTTAGCTAGTCTCAAAAATTACTTTTATATATGCAATTTAATTAAACCCACAACATTAAACTTTTCGTTAAGGCAAAAATGGTTATTGTTACCGTGGCTGTTGTTATGTTCATTGACTGCACAGGCACTATCGGCAAAAAGCACGAACATTATAGAGGGTAGTGCGCCGTATTTGACATTCGACGGTGGGCGGACAAAGGCCACAAATATGGATATGTTGTTAAGTATCAAGTTATCAGACGATCGAGTTTTTACTCCTCAAACAAATACTTCAAGTGCCACGAATCCTATCAGGTTACCTAATGTTGGTGAGAGTTTTGCTAACATTGACATGTTTGTGCCAGTTAATACCAATTCAATCGCTTTAAACTCACTTATCGGCCCGCCAAATAATTATTGGCGTGATGATGATGGTGACGGTCAAGGCGTTAATGAGGTTAGTGCGACTGGAGCGCTAACCGTCTCAATTACGGATAAAAATAACCAATTAGTAGCGCGTAATAAGGTATTAACAGCACATGATGCTCCTTATAAAGTAACATTAGCCAATACTAGTGGCACTTTAAGTACACGCTACGGTGTTCCTAATAGTAGCCCCTTTAACGCTAGTAGCGCAACCTATTATATTAGCCCAAAGGTATCACCGCAGGTGAGCTTTGTACGTCCTTATTTAGAACATGGTATAAGAGAGAATGCGGGTCCGCCATCCATATGGAATCCTGAGAAGGGTTTTCTCGTTCAGTCTACTAACCCATCATCTTATGATTTAAACTTTCCTACTACTGGGGCACATTATTTGTACTTTGATTTAGATATTGTTGGTAGTGAACCGTTATCATGGGATTCTGTCACCCATAGTGGTATTACTGCAATAATGATGCCTGATCTATCAGGTACAAGCGTGCGTGTCACTTTAATTGGTCCTCACGCTACTTCAACGGAGTGGAATTCAAGTTCTCCAGGTAATATACTTCGCCCGTCTTTACCTGCAACATTCGAGTTAGTCGGCCGAGATAGTGGTGGTAACGCCGTTATCAAGTATGGATTTGTATTAAAGCAGTGGTTCGTCAACCGTGGAAGTAAATATGATTCAGCTTCTAATCAAGAAGCTTGGTGTAATAGCATAGGTTATAGTCTGCCTAGGGTAAGAGATTTAACTAATGCGAGTGATTTGTATGGTGATGGCTTCATTGGTGCTACTCCTTCTTCTTCAGATAATTATTACCAGCGCCACATTAATGCTGGCTTTTTCACCGAGTGGGGTAGCATGGGCTCTTACCCGAGTGCTCGTTTTACCTACTACGGTTGCTGGACTAGTGACACGGCGGGTAGCTCTCAGTTCGATGTGTTATCGAACATTGGTGAAGTCAGCAAGGGCGAACCGAAAAGCAATCGTTTTGTTGTTTGCGCCTCTTCCCTTAGACCTTAGTCCTTATTTTTTAATCCTTGGACGTGAGGAGATAGCGCAAATAGGGTTAAGTCGCTAGTGAATGGTTGCATCGCCAAAAGTAAATTTTGAGCTTAAGCTTACGAAGCGGGCGAGTAAAATAAAGCATTTGGTTGCGTAAGCGACCAAATTGCGCAGCCGATAATGCAATTTGGCTGTGTTGGTTTGGGGAAAATGGATTATTAGGTTGATATGCGCACTTCAATTGCCGTGGATAAGAATGTGGTTGAGGATAATACCTTTCTGAGTGATTACAGAAAGAGGATAAACCGTCCTGTTGGTAAGCTGATTACAATATCAATATTTACCCTTTTTATTTTCATCATAGAGAAATTTTTCCTTTTTAACTATACTATTTTATAGGAAGATAGCTATTCAATCATTACTAAAGGGAAAAAGACCAAAATAGCTAATAAGGTGAAATGTATGAAAGAATATAGTTGGGTTTGGGTTTTTAAGAAAGACGGGGTATCAACGGTATCTGCTGTTTTTTCATCACTTGAAAATGCGGACAATTGGATAAAATTTAATAAATTAACGAGCATGTTAACTAAGATGCCAATAGATATTGGTGGTTATGATTGGTGTATTGAAAATAATGAGCCAATGCTTGAGCACTACCATTACCAAAAAGGTGTTAGATAATCGTCATGTTAAGGTTATTTAGGTCATTGTTATTTAGGAGATTGTTATTTGGGAGATTGCAATTTAAGCCATTATAGGCATTAGCAAATATGATAGCTAGTGTAAATATATCTGGTGTAAATGTTGTAAGGAAAATAACATGCAAGAAGATCAACGTGTTGATAATATGTTGAACTGTGAAGTAAGGTTTTTAGCAACAACCGTTAATTGCTATACCGAAGATGAAGTGCTTATTATTGGAATGGGTAACGATCCTGTATCACCAGATCATTATTTGATTCTTTCTAGATTTAATGATGGTGAAGTAGATAAGTCAATAGGCATTCAAACACATCTAACTGAAATGGAAATATCTAGTGCAATTAACAGTATTGTGTTGAAAGCCAATATACTTACTATAGCAATAAATAAGCATAAAGTTGATGAAGTGAAAGTCAAAAAAATAGTGGTTGAATTTGGCCAAATAGATCAAACTTTGTTAATAAAATATATTAACGATATTTTTCTTAATAGTTCAGTAAAAGTAATGATTAATAGATAAAAATTAATAGATTTTTGGCAAATTTTATTGGTATTAAAAAAATAGGTATTAACGATAATTGCTGGAAATTATTCTTTATTGTTCAATATTCACTCAATACTATTAATAATTATAATCATGTTTGTATTTCGCTGAATTATCAATCACGTTATTTTTAGGTAATTGAGGCGCTTTATCATATAGTTTGTAATCAATAAGATAAGATCCCCAAAAATTACTTTTAATGGTTACCAATAATTTTTTAGGGTAAATATCAGCGTCATTTTTTGTAAATGGTAGAAAAAATTTTTTTGATGTATATGGATCATGAATTTTTATACCGTTAGCGTAGCGGTGATAGTGCCGTTTTTGGGGCCCCGGTGTTGTAATTTCATAATCTGTCAAATACTCATATGTATTTCCCGGGTAGAGATGAACTAAATTGATTGGTAGGCAAATTGCAATAAAAAGCGAGCATAGAAAAAATTGAAAAAAATGCCCTAGCAAGAATTTAATTCTTTCCCACCGTGGTATTGGAACTTTCACCGCAATTAAATTTGGTTTAGTCATTAAATAAAAGAAGAGAGCGATAATAAAACTAATTACTATCGAAAAAATGCAGTAACTAGTATTAAAAAAATCTGAAAGAATTGTTTCCCTACCTACTTTGAATGAGCAATAAATCCAGTTAATGACTAGTAAAATATAAAAAGCAATCATTATAATTTTATATACAGCATTATATCGAAATCGAATATTTCCATCGCTGGAAAGTGGCTTAAAGGTTTTTTTTTGAATGTTATCAATAGCATCAATACGATAATTTTTAAATTTTTGTTCCATAAATTTTCACGACTTATTTTAATCTATGTTTATTCAGCTAAATTTCCATCATTTTCCATTTCTAATTCAATCTTGTTAATGGCTTGTTCACAGCGGTAGATGCGGTTATCAAGCGCAGCAATTTTGCTTTGGTTGATCACATCAGGTGATAATTCTAGTTCATATTTCATCTCTTGTAATCGACGCAAATAATCTAAATGGCGCATGTGCTTTTGGGCTAATGTTTCTTCAAAAATGATTTTTAGATCTTTGCGACGTAAGTTGTGGGTAGCAAGTTCGCGTGTTAGGGCGGCAATTTGGTTGACTAATGTATCTGATAAAAAGGTGATTTGTTCAACTTTTTCTGATTTGATATTAGCCATTAACGCTTGATATGTTTGTTTGATCTTTTCAAGATAAAATGCTTTGTCTGTGACAATGTTATTGGTTTGAAATAATTGTTCGTCAAAATAAGGCTCTTGATATTGTTGTTCGTTGGCTAAACTGATTTGCTGTTCAAGTCGGTCAATTTGATTTTGTAGAGTATTAATTAAATCTGCCATGGATATTAGCCTTTATCATAAGGTGAGTTATCATTATCTTGACCAAAATAATCACCTAAATGTTCTTTTGCAAGTTTGATCAGTTTCATAAATTCTTCAAACGTTAATTTGTTGACTTCAGGGCTATTCTCAGCGACGATTTTTTTCGCAACTAATTTCGCTTTTAACTGGTTGTAGCAGTCAATTAAATTAAGTGGAAGTGGTGATAGCGCTCGTTTTCCTAGCCAATATATCCCTTGTAGCGGTAAGCTTAAAGTAAATAGTACGGTTATTGCTGTTACCGCAATTTGTGCTGGCATGTAATATTGCCAAACTAGCAAACCAATAACGATTGGTGGCAAGTATTTGCTTGTAGTTTTTATGTAGTTAATGATTTTTAATTCAGGAAATGAATATGCTAATTGTTTATCTGTCGGGCAAAGCTTTATATATCGTTGACCTGCTTTAAATGTGCTTATTACATTCATATTTTTCCGATTCCTCGACATTCACTTGTTATTATCTTAAAATAGTACCATTCAAATTGGGGACTCTCATTATTCTATCTCAAAAAGTAAGATATCAGAAGTCACCTTAGCGTAGTCACATTGATTTTAAATCATGTGCTTAGTTACCAATTTTGATTGGTATATATCTTTTTATTCAATCTATAGGAATTACTATGTCATCAAGTAATAACGCTCTTGTTCTTAATTGCGGAAGCTCATCATTAAAATTTGCTATTATAAACCCTGAAAACGGTGATGAGTTTCTTTCTGGATTAGCCGAATGTTTTAACCTGCCTGATGCACGCATTAAGTGGAAACTTGATGGTGTTAAAGGTGAAGCATCTTTAGGTGCAGGCGCTGCACATAGTGAAGCAATTAAATTTATCGTTAATAGTATCTTCCCACAAAAACCAGAATTATTAGATAGTATTAAGTCTATTGGTCATCGAATTGTTCACGGCGGTGAAAAATATACACAATCAGTTGTGATTGATGATTCAGTATTAAAAGGTATTGAAGATGCAGCAGCTTTTGCTCCGTTACATAACCCAGCTCATTTAATCGGTATTCGTGAGGCATTTGAAGCCTTTCCACACTTAAAAAATAAAAATGTTGCTGTGTTTGATACTGCATTCCATACAACAATGCCAAAAGAAGCTTATTTATATGCTCTTCCTAATGAGCTTTATACTAAACATGGCGTTCGTCGTTATGGTGCGCACGGTACTAGCCATTATTATGTTAGCCGTGAAGCTGCAAGATTATTAAATAAACCCGTTGACCAAACGAATGTGATCACTTGTCATTTAGGTAATGGCGCATCAATTACTGCCGTTAAAAATGGTGAATGTGTTGAAACTTCAATGGGGTTAACGCCACTCGAAGGTTTAGTTATGGGTACGCGCAGCGGTGATATCGATCCTGCTATTATGTTCTTCTTACACGACAATTTAAAAATGTCAGTTGCCGATATTAACAATCTTTTAAACAAAAAATCAGGTTTATTAGGTTTGACAGGTGTAAGCAGTGACTGCCGTTATGTCACCGATAATTATGATACCAATGAAGATGCCAAAAATGCTTTAGATGTTTTTGTTCATCGTTTAGTAAAATATATCGGTGGTTATGCAATGCTTTTAGACGGTCGTTTAGATGCTATTATCTTTACTGGTGGTATCGGTGAAAACTCTGAAGAAGTTCGTCGTATGGCATTACAAAAATTAAGCATTCTTGGCTTTGAACTTGATCAAGAGCGTAATCTTGCTGCTCGTTTTGGTCAAGGTGGTACAATTACTAAAGAGGGTTCTGCAATTGCGATGGTTATTCCAACCAATGAAGAACTTGTTATTGCTCAAGATGCTGCGCGTCTAACCGCGTAATAAATATTTAAAACCGCCTAAATGGCGGTTTGTTTTTTATATAAAAAGAATTAAGAGGTAACAATTATGTCTCGTACTATTATGCTCATTCCTACCGGTACCAATGTTGGATTAACGGGCGTGAGTCTTGGTGTTATTCGAGCTATGGAGCGTCAAGGTATTAACTTAAACGTGTTCAAACCAGTAGCACAACCTAGAGCGGGTGGCGATGCGCCAGACAATACCACAACGTTAGTTAGTCATAACACTTCAATCCCAACACTAAAACCGCTTAAAATGAGCCATGTTGAAAACCTATTAGGTTTAAATCAACAAGATGTGTTAATGGAAGAGATCGTAGCCCTTTATGCCGAAAACACGAAAGGTGCTGATGTTGTTTTGGTTGAGGGTATTGTACCCACGTCTGATTATCCTTTTGCTAATGAACTCAATAATAATATCGCTAAAACCCTTGGCGCCGAAATTATTTTTGTCGTTAATATGGGTAAAGATACACCAGAACAGCTTAGAGATCGTATTGAAATTGCGCGTTCTAACTTTGGTGGTATTAAAAACGAAAAAATCGTTGGTGTGATTGTTAATAAAGTTAATGCGCCAGTTGAAGAACAAAGCCTTGCTCGTCCTGATGTTGCTGAAATTTATCACACTCCTAAATTTGATGATAAAAAAATCACTATCGATGATTTAAATGCACACAGCCCATTGCCAGTACTTGGATGTATTCCTTGGAATATGGATTTAAGTGCTTGTCGTTCTATTGATATTGCTAAACATTTTGACGCAAAAATTATTAATGAAGGTGATATCAAAAACCGTCGCATTAAACATATATCTTTCTGCTCACGTAGTGTGCCTAACATTATCAGTCATCTACAACCAAATGCACTGTTAGTGACTTCTGCCGATCGTGCTGATGTATTAGTGACAATTAGTCTAGCTGCTATGAATGGTGTGGCTATTGGTGGTGTGCTTTTAACGGGTGGTTACGAAATCGACGAAAAAATCGCAAAATTATGCCAACCTGCTTTTGATACGGGGTTACCTGTATTTACAGTTAAAACTAATACTTTCCAAACGTCGATTAATTTACAACAATTCAATTTAGAAATCCCTGTTGATGATAAAGAACGTATGGAAAACACCCAAAATTATGTGGCTGACCATATCGATGCTAAATGGGTTAAATCATTAAATGAGGTGGTAAATTCTGCACGTCGTCTGTCTCCTCCTGCATTCCGTTACCAATTAACTGAACTTGCGCGCAATGCGAAAAAAGTAGTGGTATTACCAGAAGGTGATGAACCAAGAACAGTTAAAGCAGCCGCAATTTGTGCTGAGCGAAATATCGCTAAATGCGTATTAATTGGTAATCCGGACGAAGTGCGTAAAGTTGCCGCTTCTCAAGGTGTGACTTTAGGTCAAGGTGTTGAAATTGTTGATCCTGAATTAATTCGTGAAAAATATGTACCTCGTTTAGTTGAATTACGTAAAAATAAAGGTATGACAGAAGTAATTGCTCGTGAGCAATTAGCTGATAATGTAGTACTTGGTACAATGATGCTTGAAGCAAATGAGGTTGATGGTTTAGTGTCAGGTGCTGTGCATACAACTGCTAATACCATCCGTCCACCATTACAATTAATTAAAACTGCCCCGGGTAGTTCACTTGTTTCATCAGTATTCTTTATGTTAATGCCTGATCAAGTCTATATTTATGGCGACTGCGCAATTAATCCAGATCCAAATGCACAAGAGTTAGCCGAAATTGCGATTCAATCAGCTGATACAGCAATCGCCTTTGGTATTGAACCACGCGTTGCGATGATCTCTTACTCAACAGGTAGCTCGGGTCAAGGTGCTGATGTTGAAAAAGTGAAAGAAGCAACTCGCATTGCTCAAGAAAAACGTCCAGATCTTATGATCGATGGTCCTTTACAATATGATGCAGCTGTAATGCCAGATGTGGCAAAATCAAAAGCGCCAAATTCACAAGTAGCAGGTAAAGCAACAGTATTTATCTTCCCTGATCTTAATACAGGTAATACTACATATAAAGCTGTTCAACGTTCAGCCGATCTTGTTTCGATTGGTCCAATGTTACAAGGTATGCGTAAACCAGTTAATGACTTATCTCGTGGTGCATTAGTTGATGATATTGTTTACACTATTGCTTTAACAGCGATTCAATCAGCTCAAGAACAAAATGCGACAAAATAAGTTTAGCAAAACGTTCTAACTATAGATAAAAGGTGATGTAATATCACCTTTTTTAATTAAATTTAGTCAAGTAATGAGCTTTAACAGCTTGAGTTATAACGATTTAGTTTTAAAGTATTTTGTTCTAGAAATTTGAGACAAAGTCTTCAAAAACTTATTTTAAGTCAAGTTGATGCATTCAAAGTTGATAAAAACAATAAATAATAAAAATTTATAAATGATTTTATCCCTTCATGTTGGTTTTTAATAGTGTTAATAACATTTCCATAAATTGTTCTTTATCACCTTGTAATGTTGAAAAAAAATCTTTATCTATTTGTTCAACCAAAGGTACAGTTTCATTTGCTTTATTCAATCCTTTTTGTGTTAATTGAATGGATTTTGCTCGACTATCTTTAATTGAGCAAGAGCGTTTTATATAATCTTTTTTTTCTAAATTCTCTAATATTTGGGAAATTGTCATCACATCGATATTTGTTTTATTTGATAAAATAACTTGTGTTATTTCGTCTGGTTGCTGTGATAGATAAGCAAGCGTTGCAAGCACTATAAATTGAGGATGAGTGATAGACTGTTTTTTCAAGCAATTTTTGATATTCGTATGCCAGGACGAATAAGTTTTCATAAAAATAAAACCAATAGATTCAGAATCAGTTTGGAATTGAGTCAAAAACTTATTGTCCTTTGTCATAATTTACCCTTCAACTAAGCCATTTAATTTGTAAGTTTTATCTATAATATCATCTGAAATCTGTTTTATAAAATCATAGGATGCTTTAGTATCCATTTTTGGATCCGGTTTTAGAGAAATTTCTGATTTTAATGCATATTGATTACGCGATATTTCAATAATTTGATGTGAGAAAAACAGTAAACCTATTTCAGGCATATCAAATTGTTCTGTAAATTCTTGCTCATCAATAATCTTTGATAAAGTCACTTCCATTTCCGGTATATTTTGTAATTTGAAAATACCTTTAGACCCTGTTTTTAAGTCGCCAAATATACGAAAGTCTTCAAGATCAGTTTCCCATAATTTTCTTAAATTAAGATCAGTATAGTATTGCCAAATTTGAGTTGGTTTAGCTTTGGTTGGTAATATGAAAGAAATTGAAATGGTATTCATAGTGTCTCCTTTTAATAAGTTATCTTGTCATAAGTTTGCTTATTATAAGTTTACTTATTAATTAAGTAAAGAAAATTCAAGTTTTTGATTTGTTGACTTATTACAAGGTTAATTTGATGACTAGATATTGGACTTTGTAATAAGATGATTTCAAAATTATTAATAATATAAAATATTTATAATTGTTTTTAATTAATACTCTCAATTTAATTGGTAAATGGTACAATATCAGCCTAATTTTGTATTAGTTCATAGTTTAGGAATAAAATTGATGAAAAAAGACATCCACCAGCAGCGTATTTTAATTCTTGATTTTGGTTCGCAAGTTACCCAATTAATTGCTCGCAGAATTCGTGAAATTGGTGTGTATTGTGAACTTTGTCCATGGGATGTGTCAGAAGAAAAAATTAAAAAATTCAATCCTAAAGGTATCATTTTATCCGGTGGACCAGAAAGCACTACCGAGCAAAATAGCCCACGAGCACCTGAATATGTTTTTAATGCTGGCGTACCTGTACTTGGGATCTGTTATGGTATGCAAACGATGGCAATTCAAGTAGGGCAGGGGGGGCAAGTTACCGCTTCTAATCAGCGTGAATTTGGTTATGCAAAAGTTGATCTTGTTGCAAAATCTAAATTAACTGAAGGCATTTTAGATAGTATAAGCGATGCGGGTACTGAGCAACTTGATGTTTGGATGAGTCATGGTGATAAAGTCACATCATTACCCGATACTTTTACCTTAATCGGTCAAACAGAAACTTGCCCATATGCGATTATGGCAAATGATGAAAAACAGTTTTATGGTGTACAATTCCATCCAGAAGTCACTCATACAGTGAAAGGCTTTGAACTATTGCAACGTTTTGTAATTGATATTTGCCATTGTGAAAAATTATGGACACCATCTTCAATTATTACCGATGCGGTAGAGCGTATAAAAGAGAAAGTTGGCAAAGATAAAGTACTACTAGGCTTATCTGGCGGTGTTGATTCATCCGTTACTGCGTTATTATTACACCAAGCAATAGGTGATCAGTTAACGTGTGTTTTTGTTGATCATGGTTTATTACGTTTAAATGAAGCACAACAAGTAATGGACATGTTTGGCGATAAATTTGGTTTGAATATTATCGCGGTTAATGCTGAAGATCGTTTTATGACTGCATTAAAAGGCGAAGTCGATCCTGAAGCTAAACGTAAAATTATTGGCCGCGAATTTGTTGCTGTATTTGATGAAGAAGCAGCAAAATTAAAAGATGTAAAATGGCTGGCTCAAGGTACAATCTATCCTGATGTTATTGAATCCGCTGCTGCAGATACAGGTAAAGCACATGTGATCAAATCACACCATAATGTTGGTGGCTTACCTGAAGATATGAAAATGGGCTTAGTTGAACCCCTACGAGAATTATTTAAAGATGAAGTACGTAAAGTGGGCTTAGAACTGGGCTTGCCTTATGATATGCTTTATCGCCACCCATTCCCAGGCCCAGGTCTTGGCGTTCGCGTGCTTGGTGAAGTTAAAAAAGAGTATTGTGACTTATTACGCAAGGCCGATGCTATCTTTATCGAAGAGCTTTACAAAGCTGAGTTATATCACAAAGTAAGCCAAGCTTTTACCGTATTTCTACCGGTACGCTCTGTTGGTGTAATGGGCGATGGGCGTAAATATGACTGGGTTGTTTCACTGCGAGCTGTTGAAACTATCGACTTTATGACAGCGCATTGGGCTCATTTACCTTATGACTTCTTAGGGCGCGTATCAAACCGTATTATCAACGAAGTCAACGGCATATCGCGTGTTGTATATGATATAAGTGGAAAGCCTCCTGCGACGATAGAGTGGGAGTAATCGCAATCCGTCTTATAGGATCTCATATAAGCTTTTGTATCACAACTAAGCCTTGAAAAACAAGGCTTTTTAATCTCTATTAGTCTCACCTCGTCTCATTTAAGCTTATCTTTTTTGACGGTAATGTTGATAGTATTAACGTTTTGATATAAAACATCTTATCAAAAGTACCGACAATGCTGATGGTATCGAAGTGTTTTATGTTAACAGAAACAAAGCTAAAATGAATAAAATCCAAAGATAAGTAGTATTAAATTCCAGATCCTGACTTATTTGTATGTTGCAGTATTAAAAAACGGCGACAATAGCATTTCGTTATGATTATCGAATTAACGAAAGAAGAGAAATAATAACGTTTGGAAAACAGGGTGAAATTTTACTATCTGAAGCTATAGATAAATTACTAGAAACTAAAAAATATTGGCTAATAATATTTCTCTACGAGGGAAAAGCAGCTTAGAAAACATTCATTGAATAATGACGTGTTTGGTTATTGACTAGAACGTTGGTTTGCGGATGTTGATTATGCAGATAGAACGCGTGATGTTACTAGCGAGATAATTAATAGAGATGTTGCACAAAAATTCGAAAAGTTATTATTGTCGAAAATAACGCCTGATGTATTACGGTAATATCGTGAGAAGTTAAAAGCAAGAGCACCAGTTACGACAGTGAGAACGCATGTATTGGTACGTTTTTTTACATAAGTAAAAGCTCAAGGTACTAATTATAAAAATCCCTCCGATCATGTGAAAAGGGCGTCAATAGCTACTTTTTTGCTGTACTATTTTAGGTGGTAGTTACACTGCTTAAAGTTATTTGATAACATAAGGAATATTTTGTAATTTTTATTATTTATATCATTGTTATAAGGCTGTAATTATTATTAATTAACTTTGAAGATTATTTTATTTAAATATATTGAACCACTAAATTTTTTGCCACGAATAATTAGGTTATAAAAAAATAAGTTAAAAACAACGTGATTGCTGTAATTATAATCTATTTAATCTTGACGATTATTCAAGGCAGTGCTACTATTTACAGCCTATTCAGACAGACCACTAAGGCGCGTTGGCAGAGTGGCCATGCTGCGGATTGCAAATCCGTCTACCTCGGTTCGACTCCGGGACGCGCCTCCATAAAAATCAACAACTTACCTAACAACTTCTGAAGTGAATGATAACAAGTGGCGGTAAAATGGCGGTGCAATTTTTTTATAATCGTATATAATCCATTCCTACATATTCAAAATAAATTGTTGACATAGATATGCTCTTTCGATAGATTAGCTTTGTGCTAGCAAAATCTAGTGCCAAGATTGACCTCTTGAGACTCACAAAGGGCATAACCGCTCTGCGCGGTATTTTTATGTGCGCTTAGTCATACCTATTCTACGGCGGGCTGAGCAAGGGCTTCGAAAGAAGCGCCGTTTTCTTTGTGGGCGGTAAGGTCAACCTTGTTCAGTTCACCACCAATAATTGACCTTGTTGGGGTGTTTGCTTAATTTATTACGCAAAGGTAAATACTATGAAAAACTTTAACCAACTTACACAAGTTGACACATCAGAAAACGTTATTATCAACTTAAATACTTACGCAAAAATCGAACAAGCCGAAACAATCGCCCGTAATTGCATCAACTCACATTCAAATCCAACCGATTTTATGATTATCATCTGCTGTATTGCTGATTTGCTGCATTCTGTGATTGAAAAATCTGAATAAAATTAGGTGGGCTAAGTGAGGGAGCCGAAAGGCTAGCCGTGTTCCTTGTAGAGCGGTACTGCGAGCCTTGCTTAGTTCACCGCCAAATCTTAGCAAATTTGGACTAACACAGTAAAATTTCAGTTACAATAATTTATAACAATTTGATATTAAATAAATATTATATTTTATTAGCTTTGTGATATTAGTTCCAACATCACCAAAAATAAAAATATTATTATTTATCATTATATTAAATATTTACCACGATCTTTTTATAAGTTAAAAACTGAAAAATGTTGACATAGATATGCTCTTTCGATAGATTAGCTATGTACTAGCAAATTCTAGTGCCAAGTTTAGCAGCTTGCAATTCTATAAGGAGCATAACCGCTCAATGCGGTATTTTTATGCTTAAAGCCTAGTTACGCCATTTTCAATGGTGAGCTAAGTGAGGGAGCCAAAGGCTCGCCGTGTTCCTTGTAGAGCGGTACTGCTAACCTTGCTTAGTTCACCGCCAAATTTTAGCAGGTTTGGGGTGATTAATTATAATTAATCAATCAACAAGGAAATAAGCATGAAAAAGAATGTTCCCCCAACAAAAGTTTAACTCTATTGAAACATCAGAAATAAGTATTGATGGTTATTGCAAATTAGAGCAAGCCAAATTAATTACCCGCCTAACTCTTGATTCAAATTTAAATAAAAATGACACGCTATGCGCTATAACTTGTGTTCATGATTTATTGCGTGAAACAATTAATCACGTTCAATAAAAGATATTTATGACTGAGCAATTTATAATTGTTCAGTCAATTGGCATTATCAATGATGATATAAAATTCTTTACTTCGTGAATTGTTTCAAATACACCGATTAGATCAAGAGAATCTTTTTTTAAAAAGACCCACCACTCATTTACCATAAGTGCCACGATATAACCCGATTCACAATTTTCTATATCAAACGATTCATCTATTAATATTGATATTTTCATATTATCCAATGTAATAAAATTTCAGTTGTAATAATTTATAACAAATTGATATTAAATGAATATTATATTTTATTAGTTTTGGGATATTGATTCCAAATGTCACCTAAAATAAAAATGTTATTATTACTCATAACGTTAATTATTTAGCGCGATCTTTTTTATAAGTTAAAAACTGAAAAATATTGAAAAGCATTTCTTTTATTTCAGTTTTACACGATCCTTTAAGATCCTTTTTTCAATAAGCCTTCAAGCTTTGTTTTGTAATAAAATCTAACTGAAAAAAATTTCACGTACAAACCTCGTAGGCGGGTGCGGTGTAGCGCCGATTTGGTCACATGATCGATTTTGTCCCCCAATTATTTATTTTTAAAAATTTAGATATAAAAATGCCAATAGTTCAGATGGGGTATTGATTTATTTTAGTTTTGTTTGAAATATATTTAAAAAGTGTTGACTTTATAGGTAGGTGCATCTATAATTATAAACATCAGCAGGGTGCTGATAAAGCAAACCCCCAGCTTTCGATGGGGGCTTAAGGGAGAAGAAGAATGTACCGATTCTTAATTCTCTTAGTTTTAGTTCTGGTTTCAATGCCAGTCTATTAACTAATCAAAGGCGGGGCTGCCACCCCGCCGATGACCTTAATATATCACCGATTAACAAAAAATCAAGAGGTAAACCATGGCATTATCAAAAGCTGAGATTCAAAAAAGAAGCGACGAAAAAAGAGGCGTGAAATCAAAAGGATACAAACTACCGCTTGAAACTATAGACATGATCACAGAATTAAGCAAGACGACCAGAAAACCACAAAGTGCAATTATTTGTGACGCAATCAAATTATATAACAGCATTCTGCAAAAAAGCCCGCAATAGCGGGCACGCTGAAGTACAAATAACTATTTAGCAATAACCGGTGAATATTTTTGATCCAGCCCGACAGCATCAGTCTTCACGTCAGTAATTTCACTGGCATTGGTTGGCGTGCTAGTGTTTGGGTGAGTATGTTGTGCTGTCAAATCAGCTAGCCGCTCAATCAGTTCTAGAGTATCTAACATTAATTGCGATACATTTATCTCGCAGCTACCGATCCAAACTTGCGGAGCAATGATTTCTTGTTTTGCGGCGGCAATGCTTTGTTTAATTGTTTTGATTTGTTCTTTAATCTCGTTCGCCGTTATGTCGATTTTATTTTTTACTGATACCGATTGATTGCCATTTATTGTTAATGAGTAATCAATACCGACAAACTGCACAAAATTCGAATTAGTCCCGATTGTATAATCTTTTAGTGCAAGCTGCGTTATAGTGTTCGCAGATAACTTATAATTACTGTACGTGTTGATAGTATAATTAGCGTTAACTGTGGTTATTTTTGTTGTCGTTTTTTCAGTTGATGAATCACTATTCAAACAATAATCGCGGGCGTTATCTGTCACAGTCTGATCGCTTTCACGTATCATATTGCCGACGCCGTCAATCTTGGTAAAAACTTCGGCTCGTTGTTGCAATAAATGCTCATCCTTTTTGATGTTTGGCATTGTTTTGTTATTAGGGTAGATATTGCGTATAACCGGCTGATCAGGCTTACCGTTAATAAACCCTATTTCTACTTCTGTGCCCTCCTCGGGGTAGTGGTACGACCCGCCCTCAGATCCTATATTTGTAACAGGCAACGGTACCGCTTTATAAACTGGTGTCGTTGATTCTTTGCCGTTCTCGTCTAGCAATTGCACATTTACGGCATATTTCGGCCTAAATGGTGTTGATATATCCCCTAAATTTGTCTCCTCCGAAATTGCTACAACTTTCGCCATTTTTGATAAGTGGTAGCCGTCTGCCAGTTCCGGGAATTCTTTTTCAATTTGTCGCCGTGCCGCTGACTTTTGTCCCGTTTTGTCTTCAAAGGTGATTGTCATGTTATCGTTAATTAGATTGACAATAGAGACCTTTTTACCGTTGATTTTAACGCCCGGGCGTAGCTTTGGCACTAACGGAATTTCGACAATGTTAGATCCGGCGGTTGAAGATGCGATTTTATTTAAATTATCGCCAAACTTGATGTCTTTATCACTAAAATAGCTATCATCATAGCTGCCGCAATAAATACCACCAACCGGCGTCTGAAAAAATGTATAATTTGGAATATTAAACGCTCGTCCGATTTCTTGTAATAAATGAAATCCTGTTCCTGCGTGCTTAAAGTGTGGGATTTTTTTATTAACATAATCAGCGGCCGGCAAATTGAACTGCAAGCCCTTTTTTTCTGTCAAATAATCAGCAACAACTTTTAATGTTGGATGCTGAAACGAACAACCAATTGTTTGTTGATAACAACCGATCAGTTCACGAATAAACAGCTTTTTAGTGTTGCGTGATGTTGTTTGTTCGCTTTCGATATAGCCAGTAAAAAATCTTTGTAAGTCATTGTTATAGCCTATATTGATTTTTATTACTTTGTTTTTAAGTGATGTTTTTTTATCTGCAATAACAATAAAACCACGTCCACAAGCGTTTAGTTCTAATACAATATTACAATCTATAATTTGAACTCGTTCATTATTAATAATTGCATGTTTATTTATTTTCATTTACTAGCCCATAACATCATTAGCTTTAGCTAAAATATTTTCTTCAAACCAAGAAAGCCCGTCTTTTTCTTCATGCTCGGCTGGTACTTCTTCAATTATTGCGCCGACGCTCTCGTCACCGTTTTCAACTGCTCGCTGTTGTGCTCTTGCCTCTCGTTTTTCAGGTACTGATTTACGTTCTGATAATGTAAAGCCGATTTGCCACGCAAGTAGTGTAGAGTGCGGAGAAACCGAAATCTTGCCACTAAAAACAGCTTCACGTAAATTTATAACGTTAGCTGTAGCATTTGCTACACGATACAGCTTTTTAGCTCCGCCTTTCTCTGTCTGATATGACAATTCAATCAATCGACTTAATCGATCCGGTGTTGAATATTCAATTAACCCGTTAACACTTAATTTTTTCGGCTTGATACCTTTTTCACTGCTATTTGTTGATGATGATTGCCCTGATTGATCTTCTTCAGGTAAATCATATTCTGCGCTAATAGACGGGTTTTTTAATATAATTGATTCACCGTCTAACGCCAATACAATATTATCAACGCTTCCAGCAGATCCGTTATTGTTCAACGATGAGTTTTCTATCATGTACTAAATCCAAAATAGGGGT
The DNA here is from genome assembly GCF_001690275.1 of Gilliamella sp. WF3-4. GTDB lineage: Bacteria > Pseudomonadota > Gammaproteobacteria > Enterobacterales > Orbaceae > Gilliamella > Gilliamella apicola_C. Next base: position 93,863 of record NZ_LZGW01000001.1, read on the forward strand.
TAAATGGTTATCTGAGAACGCCAGTAAAAACGTAAAAATGTATTCTTTATTTGGTAACTCTTTATAGAGATCACAGGGCAAACCGTAAAAAAACTTTATATCAATACTACCGCCAGTTAATGACGTCGCCTGATTTGCAACTTTATTTAAAACGGCTTCTTTTTGCTGTGCAAACTGCTGTAATTCACTCATTACGCTATCAATTGACGCTTTAGCGTCTTTTTGTGCTGATTTTAACGTTTGACTGTTAACAATTGCTCGTGTATTGCTTGATGATAGCTGTTTGACAACTTTACGATCTGCGGGATTCGGTATAACCATTTTTGTGATATCTAAATCTTGCACTGTTTTAGCTGTTCTCAGCGCACGCGTGATCTCCGGCAAATCCCAACAATCGCTTAATGCTGTTAGCTGATTAATAAAACCGATTTCTGTTACAGATGATAGCAATATAACAGCAACCGGCGTTATGCTGTCGATTTTTGCTAATAACGCCGTAATTGCTTCTTCTGGTGATAAAAATTTGCTGTTAGTGATTTTATACGGCTCAATTGCTACAACTTCAAAATTCATCTGTTGATATTTTGCTAATGAAAATGTTTTATCACACCACATAGCTAATTACTCCGGCTTTTCTGGCCACGTTATTGCTGGCGCAGTATCAACATCAATACGATTTAGTAACGCACGATATTTTTTCCATGCAGAATACAACGCTTTTTCTTCATCAGTTGCTATTTCTGTATCAATTGCATCTTGTAGATAATCAATTTGCGCAGTAGCTTCATTTAATAGTTGTTTTTTCTGTGCTGATGCTACGTCAACATCGTGTTGATGCTGCTTATTTTCATCTAATACCCATGCATCACCGTTCCATACATCAAATTCGCTGGACGGTTTTAATAGTGTGTGACCTTTTGGAATATCACCGATTTCTGTTACTGTTGATTCTGCGCCATTTTCTATTGAGTAGATTTTTTTACCACGGTAATCGTTAAGGTAAACCCATTTGTTGTCTTGACGAACAATCGCTTTATCTTCCACCGATTTCGGTGCATCAATGCATGAGTTAGCCGGCACACCGACCCCGGTTTGCAAATATTGATAACTAGCCTTTTTGTACTCGCCAGTTAATGCATCAAAATTGTAAATAACTGCATAACCTGCTTTCACTGTTAATCCGTTTTTATCTAAAACTGCAATTTCTGGTTGTAATTGATATTTCATTATATAAATCTCCTAAAATTATTCTGCCTTAACTATGTACATAAATGCAACATTGCGCGGTCTGTTTTCATTAGCTGTGGGTACAACTCGTGATGCATCAAATACAACGCCGCCGACGCTGCCGCGATCAACAGTTGTCGGAGTGTGTCCAGCGTGTTTTTCGAAATATTGAAATGCTCCAGTAGCAACATGCTCAGCCCCAAATGTTTCTGAAATGGGCGACATCTCCCCCGTAATATTTCTGATTGCATCCGCTTGCCAGCTCAGCATTTGTCTGTCAGAGTCAACGCCGCGGCCGTTATCCCATCCACGTATAAACTCACCCCGCAGGTCGGGCAGCCGCCCCCACGGGAAAACAGATGCTAGCTTTGGAAACTGATTTACATCAAATGACGCGCCATTGCATTCAAACCATCCCGTTGGCGGACGATCTTGTGGCCACGGCATTGGTATGCCAACCGGCAGAAAATCATTAATATTGTCAGTTGTGATCGCCTCGTACCAGCTTTCTTTCCCCCTCGACGTTGAGCATCGATAGAAAATTTTCGGTATTTTACTGTTTATAACTGAGAGCATTTCGACGCCCCATGTCGCTGTGGATGTAGGCAGAGGCAATAGCGACGCAGTGCTTTTACCGCCGCAAAACGGCAAATTGTTGATTTTATCTGTCGTTGTGAAATAAAACGCGGTCGGCAATTTATCATCTAAATTATAAACTGGGATGCCCGTGTTTGAACCAATACCGAAATCGCCTGCTTTTAACACAGATTTATTGTTAATCGTAACATCATCAACGTTTTCAAAACGCCAAGTATTGCTCGACGCAACGTACCGTAATTTGTTTGTCCATTTATCTAACTCTGCATTATAGTATGAGTATACAAAACTATCGCCGGATGAGTGCATTTCTAGTTCATTACCGTTTTCGTGCAGAAATTTTATGCCGTACGACGTTGGAGCAAAACGCATCTGTCCTGTCATTTCATCGCCGGATTTTTTTACCGCATTGTTCGCTAAATCGTATGCGGATTTCAAAGCTTTGGGCGTTGCAGCTGCTGTTTCTGATGTGCTGTTAACTGCTGAACTGAGTTTAACGATGCCCATTTTTTCAGTCGTTGCATGATCGTACGTTGTGATAAATGATTTCGGTTTAACAACAACTAGCTTGCCGTTTGCGTCAACTGAAGCTACACGCTCAACATAGTGCGTAAATCCATTTTTTTCGTAATCACGTAAATTTGCGCCAGCAATCAAATTATAGCTTACCGACCACTCCCCAGTTACAGTACCGGCTAGCCAAGCATCAATATATAACGATTGATTATTTTCAACTTTTACCAATTTTTGTGCTGTGTGCTCAACTCGCAAACCGGCAACATAGGCAAGCCCGGCAGATACTGTTAATTGATTGCCATTTTTTGTTATTCCAAAACCGCTATGAATTGCTAATCGATTATATAAATCATAATTAGTTAATCGAATACGCTCATCTGCGCCCGCTAAACGCCGTGAATAATCGATCTGCCAAGTTTGGGCATTGACATTAATACCCGTCGACTCAGATGCATTATCAATTTCTAACCAGATCGACTCTGTTATCGTGTTACCTTGTCTTTGTCCAATTGTTTTAATTTTTTTCGTTAAATCTGTATGCATGACCATGCACAGCGTGTCGGTTTCAGAGTTCACTAGCCCGATATAATTAAACGAAAAATCGCCGACATTCGTGTCTAAAATAACAGAATAAACTACCGTTTTATCATTTAGTAAACCGCACTGTGTAACCGGAGCCGTATATACAATTTGACTTGACGCTGGCATTTTGCTGTTAGTGTCTACATTTGTATTACCGCTAACGCCGTTTATATTTGCAAAAATCACTCGATCGAGCGTTATTGGTTGCGATTTGCTCAATTGTTTTATAAAAAATTGTTCGCCTGTTTTCACTATTGCTGTTTTACTCATCGCTGTACTCCATTAAATTCTTTTACCTCACCAAAACCACCCACTTTTAAAATTACTGTTGCTTGGTGTATTCGTTTAAAATCAAATTTAGAACCGTTGTAATGCTGTTTGTTATTAAAATCACCGCACTTAAACCTCATTGGTTGCACGTGAACAATTTCAAAAAAATAACGCCGACATGTACGCCCGTATTGCCTAATAATTTCCGTTAACAAATCGCGGTTATTTGTTAACTGGTTATCAGATAATCGCAAGATAATGACGTCCCAATCATAGCCGTGCTGGCGTTCCAGTATTTGTACTGAGCCAATCTCTAGTCGCTCAAATATATTTTTAAAACCAACAACCGATCCCGAATCCGCAGCATTAGCGTATGCGTATCTAATGCGCTTTCGATATAGTGTTAGCGGCTCGTTATTTAATCGTTTAACATCTCGTTGATATGCATATAAAAATAATAATCGCTCATCACACGTTAGAGGGTCGAACTGCATAACGGGAAATTTTAACCATTGATACATACGATCCCAGTACTTAACCGCAGCATTAGCCAGTTTTAACGGCTCACCTTCGCTCATCCAAACCGGCAGATTGATTTTTAGTTTCATTCTGCGACCTCTGCATTAATTGTTAGAGTTCGAAGTCTTGGCACTTCTAACTCGCTGACAATGTCGCCAATATTAAAAACAATCGAATGTAACTCGTTAAATTGTTCGTGTAATTCTTCGTTTAATTTTGAGATGCTAAACCGTGAATACGCACTTACTTGCGTGACGCTATAGTTGTTATTCTGACGAAAGGCACAACGTATAAAATGCTCAACGTTTAATACATATTGATTGATGTCGATCGGTTGTTGTTCACGTTCAAAATATAACGTAACAGCAATATCAATTTTCTTTTCCGGCACAGCAAAGCACTTTAAATCGTCGCCATGCCCGCGGTAGCCCTGTCCCATGATGTAATCGTTAACTCTATCGATAAAATATTTTGAATCTACGCCGTCATTCAGCAATAAATATAAATTGGCAGTACCCGGCCCACGCGGCGCGTCATGCAAAAAATAGACTTGTTTTGTTGAAATCCCCGTAATTGTTGTCACAATGCCGCGGTAAACTGCATCAGTATGATAGTGACTAACAAAGTTATACTGGTTTTTAGTTCTATCTCTTAAATCATCATCTGATTCAATGTTAGCACCCGGTGAGATCAACCAATTATCGTCATTAGTAACAGTTACACCGTCTATCTGTTCAACTAAAAAACGGTAATAACCTGCTGCAAGATTGTAGTTTTCACCGCTTCCGACCGCTACTACTGGGATGCGTGCAGTTTCAACACCCGCCGGTATGCTATACTCTTGAGTAGTTTGTAATTGATATGTAACGCCGTTAATCTCTGGCGAGCTGATCACCGTGCCCACAGGTATTACTACCGACTGATTTTTATTTGCTTTAGTGAACAAAATTTCACCCGTCGCCAACGTTGCCGATTTACGCTCTAAATTAACCGCATTAGCAAACAGATCTAAAAACTGACCGCTAGCCGTCATTAGAAACATATTCATTAATACATTTTTGATAAATGTAGCTTTTAGCCAAACATAAGGCTTTATAACGATAGCTGACATCAAACGCCAAAAAGGGGAGTATTTCGATGTGTTTGTGATTAACCCCTCTGCTTTTGTCAATTCTTCGAACTCTTTACGGGCTGCATCCTCGTCAACCGGCATACCGTGATCGTGTAGAATTTTTTCAAACATTTTTTGATAATCAGCCATTGATCGCAACTCCAATTTTTCCGAAATCGTATGTATCCGCAGTTAGATATAATCGTTCTGATGTTTCTTCTTTAATGCGTGCCGTGCCGGGTATAATTCGGCGATCGGTTTCAACTAATAAAATAATTTTAGTAAATACGTCATAACGCAGCGTCGGCGAGCGTTCAGCAACTAATTCAGTAGCTAAACCGCTTTCAATAATTGCATGTTGAATATCTTGACCGATGCTTTGCTGATTTTTTGCCAAATTTGGCTCATAGCCCGCATTGAGCGTAAAATTACGATCAGTAATGAGTAAATCAAAATACTTATCCGGCATAAAGTTGCTCCCACTCTTGCAGTTGCGCGGGCGTCATCGGCTGCGAATTATAGATTGATACTGATTGAATAGCCTTACTATTATCAATATTTTGTGATTTACTGTTCTGAATCTCTTTTGATAATCCACCATGATCGATATCACGTACAAGGGTGCTTGTAATCGGCGATTTTGCAGTGCTAACAGGGGATTGCTCCGGTGCGTCGATTTTTTCGTATTCAAGCAGCTCAATGTTAACGCCCGGGATATAATTTAAGCCATCGATAATTGTATTAATAACAGCTATTCCCATGTTTTTTACTGTTTTCCATGTGTTAGTAAACATCTTTACTAGCGATTCACCAATTTTTGAAAATGAGTCAATAAATGAAAAATCGGTAAAAAATGCAATAAAGTTACCCCAGCCATCGTTCAAACTATCGATAGTTGATAAAAATATATCGCCGATAAGCTCAAAAACACCGCAAACAACATCGGATAATAAATTGAATGCATCGATCCAGATTTGTATAAATAACGAATTTTTTATACACTCCCAAACCGTTGATATTGCCGAGACAATAATATCTTTTAGCCAAACAAACAGAGATACCCAGACCCCGATCCCGAATTTAACGACTTTCCAAAGCAGCAAAAACACTTTACCGATAAATCTCAACGACCCGGCGATCATCTTAAACACCCATGTTTCACTAAACGCTGCCCATAATAATTTTACTTTTTCAATTACCCAGTCAATTGCATTACCGATTTGTTTACGAAATACCCAACAAACAGCAATCACGGCCGCAATACCGATAATAATTAGTGTAATAGGGGACAGCAGTAACGATATAACACCCGAAATAATTGCAAACACAGCAGCAATACCCGCCAAGCTTATAAGCGCGACGGTGACTATGCCTATCCATTTTGCGATATTTGGAAACATTTCCAGCCACTTAGCAAATTTACCGATAATGCCGCCAACGGCTTTCATGATTGGCTCAAACACAGGCAACAACGCTCGCCCGATTGACTCTTTGATATTCATAAACTGGGCATTAATACGCTCTAATGGCTTGACGTTACCCTGTGCCATTTTTTGCATTAATTTAAAATTCTGCCCCTTGCCAATTTCTTTAACGTGTTGATTTAACTCGTCGGAGTTATTCGCCAATGTTTTTACAATATCAGCACCAGCACCAAAGGCTTTATCTAATAATTCTTGGGCTTTAATGTTCTTTGATAAATCTTTTCCAAATTTACCCTGAATTTTTGCAATAATTTCAGGCATTGATAGCATTTTGCCGTTCGCATCAGCAAACGAAAGCCCCAATTCTTTGCCGGCCTTGCCTAGATTTTTGTAAAGCGCGGCATATGAGCCAGCAGCGCCCGCGCCAAGGCTTTTGCTGGCCATTCCCAAGACCACACTCTGCTCAGCCATACTAACTCCGTTATTAGCGGCTGTCCCCTTAGTTTTTTGCATCATGCTTTGCAGTTGCTGAGTTGAGACGTTAAAATTATTTTTAGCGTATGCAGCTATACCAGCAGCGTGCCGTGCAAAATTTAACTGGCCAATTTTATTAACTGTTCCCTTATAGCTGGCTGCCATTTGCTCAATGTACGCCGTTGATGTGTCCACGCTTTCGCCTGTAGCTGTTGATAACATATTCATCGCAGCAACAGCTTGAGGTACGTCTGCATCACTAATACCCGATAATGCGCCTTTGATTGATGATGCTGAATTGACGAAATCAATAGCACTAGTGCCGTATTCCGCACTAAATTTTTTGGCTGCTGTGCGCAGCTCATTAATTGACGAAACACCGCCAATACTTGCATTTTTTAATGCCCGATCCATTTCTTCAGCCGGAGATAACAACCCGGTAATTGATTTGGCAACGGCAAAGAGGGCAATGCCGCCACCACCAATTTTTTTTAATGAGCCAGCAGCAGTTGCGTTAAACGCTTTGATTTGAGATTGAACCTTTTTAAGCGGTTTTGTTACTCTGTCTGTCAATTTAATTACAAAATCTAATGATGATGACATTATTTAACACCTTTAAACGCCTTGCCTATGCCATTTGCTACTGCTGCCGCCAATACTTCCGCTAAATGATTATCTAGCCACGCCGCCCGGGCGAGGTTTTCGCTACTATCATCCTCACTTGGTAAATAGTAGCGGCGTAAGATTAAAAGCTGTTCAAGTGAATTTTTTTCAATCTTACTTACTCGCCGATTTAGTTTTTTATTTCGATTTCGAGATCAGGCGCAAACTGTTTGATAATTTTTTCAACAATTTGTAACGCTGCGCCAACATGTGTATCCAAAATTTCATTCAACTTCTCTTTATCATCAGCTAAAACCGTACGACGTAAAAAATTGGTTGCTGGTGCAATTTTGTCGTTCATCGTGATATCGTTGATATACGTGTTATAAGCCAGCTTTGTTGGCTCAAAAGTAATATCTGTGCCATTAATTGTTAACGTGATTTTCATGTTGTACCTCTTTTATTGTTTCTATTAATGTGTTATGTCGTAGCGCGCAATCAATATAGATACTGCGCCATTCAATTAATGCGTTTTGTATTGCCAGCGCTGAATTATTAGCAATTTTCGGCAATATTTCTGTGCATTTAGTTAATGTGTTTTGTTGATAAAATTTGCTCGTAATCTGCTGTTTGTCTGTTGAACAGCTCGACAAAATCACGACTAATGCAATCGCTATTAGCAACATTGCTAGCCAGCGGCGCTTTCTTGTTATTTTGTCGTTCATACGTTTTTACCTGTTGTAATTTAATTTCTAGCTCTTGCGATTTATTGTTAATAACTGATTGTTGTTGCTGTGTTTCAAAATTTAGTTTGTTTATTTGTTTTAGTGATTTGCTATCATGTTGTAATGATGAAAAATAAATACCGAAACAAAAAATCAACAACACCAGTAACGCAATAATCGCAAGTTTGTATTTACTCATTCGATCCCCATCGAGCTTTTACTGCTCTAACATCAACATGGGTAAATGTGCGATATCGACCGATCCCGAAATTTTCCAGACATTTTGCATCTAAATAGTCAGCAACAGCGGACGGCGGAACGTTTTTTACTCTGATATCAGCAGCGTTACCGAGTACGTGCTGGCTACTGGTTTTGCCACCCACGGCTTGATTATGTTTTTTGCAGCGACATGCGCTATTAACAAAAACAGGAGCATTAAAATGAGCGCGAATATCTTCCAATACATCAATTAAAAGCGGGTTAACATCATCAAAGCCGCAACCGCATTTGCATGCAAATTCTGAGCGTTTAAAGTGTGTTGATAAATTCATTAATTTTTCCCTTTTTGTTTTTTATCAATGTAAGTAATAACAACCCATTCAATCAGTGAGTGCCCAAGAATACCGAGCAACGCCGCCGCGCCAACGACAACCAGCTGAGGTGCGTTTGGGTGAGGAATCATTATTAAACCGGAAATAAGAGACGAACCAGTACCTAGCAACGCTCGCCCAATAACTTTTCTCCAAGTGATCGCTTCGTCACCTGCGAGCAGCTTAGCTACACCGAGCATAAAGCCTACAAGCCCGATTTTTACTAATAATGATTCTTCATTAGTCATTGTTATAACCCATTAATAATTTAATAAATTGCGTGTATCAGTTGCGGACAAATACGGCACGCCGTTAATGCTGACAAAGTCCGGTGATGTGACAATGTAATCGATAGTGTGAGTTGTCTCGTCGTCACTGGATTTATCTGCATTAAGTAGATCTGATATTTTTAATCTACATCCGAATGCTTCTATTTTTTGACTTTCGTCGCCCGTATCTGCATAAAACATCAAATCAAAGTCTGGCAGATTGCGAAATGAGCCGGCACTGCGAGCAAGATCAATTAATTTGTTAAAATATTTGCTCGAAAAAGTTAGCGCGCCTTCGGCTGTTACTGAACCCGCGACGTATCCATCTGGTACGCCGTTGGTCGATGCCGCCGCGCTATTATCAGTAATCGATAGCGTCGCAGTTTTGACCTGAACTAATTCACCACCAATATTGACATCGAATGATTTACCTGTAATTCTTGAACCCATTTGTTAGTTACTCCTAAATTATTGATCTAGTGACGCATCGAGCATCAAGCTAATAGTGATCTGCATTGGAATATCACGCGTACGCACAACTGCGTAAATGTCAACAGTTTTTGGCGTTTTCCACGTGATCACAATGTCACCATCCCGCGGCTTTTTAACCTCGCCCGGGAATTCGATACCATTAATTTGCGAGGTGATCGACATTTCTCGTAGCGGTTTTGCAAAATATTGCTGATGCACGGCTATCGAATTAGCAGAACTATTGAATGATGCGTCGGCAATTTTAGCGATTGCTAATAATCGAATCTTTCGAGCCACTTTATCGATAACGCGTACTGTTTCGGCCGATTGATAATCGCCACCCTCGACGTCTAATGTGCGATCGTCCGCCCAGTAAATGCCGTCGTAATCGGGATACCACATCGGGACGCTGTAGCGATTTGCATTCAGCGCCTGTAATGTTGCCAGCGGCAATTCAACACCGGCAGAATCAAACGGCAATTCATCACAACCGAGGTTACTCACTGCACCCGTTTTAACGCGTGCTAGCGCATCAGCAATGGTTACCGATCGGTTACATGAGCGACCAGCATTAACAAAAGGCTCGTTACCCCAGATCATCGGGACCAACGTAATTGCATATTCAGCAATACCGTTTTGTAGTGTTGCTAACCGCGATTCATATTTTGCCCATGTCTCGTTAGCTTGTAGTCCCTCAATACCCAAAATAAACCGAACCCAACGGCCATACTTTGAAATTAAATTCTTTCGCAACGTAATAGCTTTATTAATTTCAGCTTTAGTATTGATATTTTCAGCATAAACAACCGCTTCAAACGATCCGATTTTCTGAGCTTGCATTACAGCATCAGTCCAATCTTGCCCATCATTTAAGATGGCAACACTGGCAAACCAATCTTGACCGGCATTTTCTAATGCGGCTAACACGCCTTTTTTTAGCGCACTGTCATCATTGCCCAACACGCCGTTAAAATCGGTTTGAGCGTTGACTGAAATAATTTGCCCTTTGTTTTTATTTGCATTGCCGATAAATAAAAATCGTCGCTCGACTTCGTCGGTCTCGCCCTGTAGTAAATTTAATTGATTAATTGTAATCGTTGGCCATGTCATGAATTTGCCCCTTGTCTGCCACCAAAATTTATATTTTTTAATTCGCGTTTTAGTGATTTGTTAAAATCAGCATCACTAATACCCAAAAACTCACGATCAGGGATTTTGATATCCCAACTATTTTTTTCCGGCATTTCCATCATGTGCCGAATCGTTACCCCGGCCTGCGATTCGCTTAAATTTGCTTGCAACCACTTAACAGATGAACGAATAATTTTTTTATTCTTTGAGTGTGTATGCCCGAGCTTTCGTAATCGTCGAATTTGTCGCGCTGTAATAGAACCCTTTTCTTTATTATGTGTTTGATTCTCAAACATGCTTTTATTTTGTGTTACTTTTAGCCCATCTTGCTGCATTTTGGCCACAACGCCGGCAGAAATGCTTTTTGTTGCTGTACTCTTGTACTGACCAACAAAAAACGCAGCAGCATAATTATCGGTTGCTTTTATTTTGATGTTTTTTGTTATTTTGCTTAACATCTTCGCCTTGCGTTTACTATGCCGTTTACTGTATTTGGTGCCGTCCGGCGTTTTTTGCCGCTTAATATTCCGTTCCGTTGCTGCTAATACGCCATTTTTCATAATTCGATATAACAATCGACGGCGCTTTTCTGGCGTTAAATTCATGCGCTTAATTTCAGCTTGTAAAGGCCGTAATTGGGCCTGATTTAATTCGCCTTTAATTCGCATTAATATTCACCTGCTCAGGATGTGCCCAAACGCTAGCAGCACCCAATTTATAACGCTTGTCCTTATACGGTATTGATCCGTTCTCATCCTCGATTAAAGTGATATCTTCTGACAACGGTACCGCAATCATTAAGTATGCTGTTTGCTCGTCATTTTCTGATACGTCAATATCAGGGTTAACATTATCGAACTGCGCATCGTCACGGTTCTTGCTTTCAAGCCAGCACATCACTAAGGCAAAAACCAAACACGGGTCGTAAACACGGTACGGAAATTCGTCAAATGTGATTACTGCGTCGTACTTCAGTTTTGCGCATAAAAGTTGCTCAGTCGGCTGTTTTGTTACTAATTTAAACACTCGATCTATTTCTAAGTTGTCCATGAATGAGCTGAATTTTTGACCACGATAAACCGCAGGCGGTAAATTGGTTTTTAGGAACTCGGTTAATTCAGTAATCAAACTCATATCAATGCAACTCCACAACGGCGCAACCCCAAAATCTTCCGAACTTCGCGTGAGCTTTCAGCTAATAACGCGGAGCGCATGGCGGTTTGGTTTTCGTCGATTTTGTTATCACGACTAGCAATACTGACAAACTCACCGATCAAATCCGCCTTAGCTCGTGCAAAAACGGCTTTTTTATAAATAATCACTGTTGATGACACACCATCAACGCTGACTACTCCGCAATTTTTAGCGCTTGTAATACCGTTTGCCATTTGTTTATTTTTGTACTGTTCTAACGTTAAATTAATTTCAACAACTGCCGAAACAATCGCATCACGTAATAAACGATCATTAATGTTTGGCGACATAGCTCTTTCAATTTGAAATTCAGATAAATCTAAATCAGGCCAAAAACCATCATTGCTAATAACGATTGCTGATTGATTAAAATCTTGTCCACTAAACATAAAATACCTTTAAAAGCGCCCGTGCGCAGGTTTTGAATTTTGGCAAATGCTAAATTCGCATCTGCTGGGCGCTGGGGTTGTGTGTAGTCTGTTATTTATTTAATGCGTTAATTCGTTGCTCAATATTGCCAAGCATGGTTTTAACGCCTACTTTGGCATAAATATTTTGCGCCTGAGTTAATAACTCTTTTGCCTGATTTAACACTTCGATATTATCGGTTGCTGTGGCTTTTGGTGCGCCGTTTTCATCACGCAATAGATATAAACCGGCGAACTTGTACCATTCCGCTTTATCTGATTCATATAATCGCCATTTGTTTTTAACAAGCTCAAACACCCAGCTAAAATACGGCTCGATTGAATGACCATTAGCGGCAGTGGTTTCGATCCATTCGAACATAGCCCTAGCAACAAAACCGGATAATTTCATACTCCACGACTTTGGCGTATCTTGGTTTTGCTCTATCGCAATTTCTGCCCAGTCTAGCCCCTGATCGAACTGCTGAGTATCAAACAGCCAAACAATACACCAAACAAAAATTGGGTTAGGGTAGACTTTACCCTCCTGTAAATATCGCTCAACTTTTGGCATCCATTTGGGTAACACAACGTTTAATTTGTATTCGTTACGCTCTGCCATGTCATTACCGAAATTACGTAAGTATTCGATATCACGTTCTAGCTCAGCATTAACAATATGCAAGCTATCTTTTGAATCAACTAGCACCGCTTTTTCTTGGCTGATTTGTGCCACTTTTTCCCGGTGCTGTTGAAACGGTGATAAAACAACTGTCATAAATTTACCTTTTATTGAGCTGCCAGTAATAACTGGCAGCAGGACTAAACTTAAACAAATGAGATCGCACTTTCATCAATTGACACGTATAATTCAGGCACTTCTAAAGCGTAACCCTCGTTGCGCCAGTACTTGTTTTCGAACTGCTTGCGATCTTGTACATCTTCAACAGCACGTCGACGTGAACCTTTTTGCGTGTAGATATGTAAGTTTTTAAGCGTAGTAGCTACAATTCGCTTACCGGGCATAAACGGCGGTACAAACGCTTTTTTACCTGCGATAATCGTATCAAGCTGAGCTGCGGCAAGGTTCTCGGTTGGTGTATCCGCTTTGCTGTATAATCTAAATTGTTCACGAGCCAGTAAATCACTACCAACTAAAATCACGATATCCGGATCGTTACGACACTCAACTGGCAGATGATTAACAAGATCAGAAGCCATAGCGTCTAATGTTTCGTAACTACCGCCCGGACCTAGAGTAACTGGAGTCGTTAATACTTGAGAACCGCCATTCCATTCTTTAGCAATTTGATGCCAGCCTTTATTCACATCCTCGCCATTTGGATTCACGACTGGATCAGATGTTGGCGCAACACTAGTACCATTAAAACCAATTCTTAACATATCTAGTGCAAACTGTTTATCAATAAACGATTGCATCAAGCGGAAAAATTCACCCTCATCGCCAGAATTAGCCCAAACGCTTAACGTTGCCCAGTCCAAAGCAGCACAAGAATCCGTTTCGCTTAATGCGTATTTGTTGCCCGTAACGCCTAATTTACGAATAAATCGACCGCCAGCGGTGCGACCCGTTAATAATTGAGATGTTCCCGTTACAACAACTTGCCCCGCCAGCTGATCGACATCAAAACAAGTAATCATCTGTAAAAATTCGGTGCTGTGTAAAATTGCTTCACGTAGCCGTGTGTCCATAGGATCAGATAGTGAAAACTGCCGAGTAACATCCGAAACGCCAGCTTGCTGTGCTAACGCCGTGCAATATTTTTGTATTAAATTTTCAGCCTTTTTATTTAACATTTATTTATCCCGTTCTTAATTAATGCAAGTCAATGCCAAATTTTTGTGAGCCAATCGTTGGTTTTACAGTTGTTGGCGTTTTCATCAGCGCATTAAATTTTGCTGCTAATTTTTTGCTTTCCGCTTTAAGCTGTTGAATTTCTTTTTTTATTTTTGAGAATCCCGCGCTTTCAGCAATATCTTGTACTTCGTCAAGGCTTTCTTCTGCTTGTTCAGCTTGCTCTTGAATATCATCTGCAGTTTCTTGCGCTTCTTCTGTATTGCCGCTTTCTAACTGCTCCATTAATGTTTTTACCTGCTCTTGTAGCTCTTGTATTAGCTGTTTAGCTTCTGCATTTTCAGCTAATAGCGCATCAATTTCGTCTTGTGTCATGCTAAAATTCTCTCTTTTAGTGAGTTTTGATAAATTAATTTTTTTATTTGGTAAGCAATTATTTTTTTCAGAATTAAATAGTAAAACCGGCTCAGCTCGAAAACCTTTTTTGTTGGCTGAAAATGCAAGCCGCGAAGTTCCCGTGCTTGCCGGCTGATCGGTGGCAGCTAAACCAATAAGATAAAAATCGCCATCTTCTGGAAAGTCGGGCAAAATTTCAATCGATGAATAGATTTTCTGTTCCCGCTCATTCATAGATTGAAAAATAGCGTTAGCACGTAACCGAGCCATCAATCTTAGCTTTCCATCTTTTTCCTCCAACTTTAATTCTTCAACCGTGCCCAAGTTGGCAGAAAATTGCCGCCAGAATGGTTCTTCATGCTCACACCAAACCAAGGCTTGATATAACTCTGCACTATAATTTTTTACAATGCTTTCGAGCCATTCTCGTTTGATTTCTCGCCCGTCGATTGTTTTGCCTTCCTGCGCAATGCATAACCAATCACTGATTTTGATTTCTGCCATATTTTTAATTTTGTTGAATTGATTTAAATAACGTGAGTATGTTAACGGCTAGTAATTTAGTTTGCACGGCGTGCGTTTCGGATATAAAGGCTTTTCCGAAAATGGCTTAATGATTGTCTCAGCTGATTAAAGGACAATACTATCATCTAAAAATAGAGGTAGTTACGTGAGATATAATTCAGAATTAATAAAAGCTGCGCAGGCGCTATATTTAAAGCGTCACACGCCAAAAGAGATAGCAAAATCGTTACATTTAAAAAATGTAAGGATCGTTTACTATTGGGCAGAAAAGTATAAATGGTCGTTACTGTTAAGTGAAGAGTCGGTAGAAGATGCGATCAATCGGCGACTAGCATTACTGATCGGACGAGATAATAAAAACGAGTTAGAGCTGCGAGAGATCGAAAATCTGGTAGCGCAGCATGTCAAATTAATTAACGCACGGGCAAAAACACAGCACAAACAAGAGCAAACCGAAACTACAGATAATATTAATGCCCACAGCGGGCAAAATTTACAACAACAAAATGAAAAATCAGTCAAAAAGCCACGGCGACGTAAGAAGAATGATGTTTCACATATTACAAAAGAAGATTTTGATGATGTTGCTCAAACGTTGTTATATAAACATCAATTATATGTTAGAGAGCATAAAACAGCGTCACGCTATCGATTTATTTTAAAAAGCCGACAAATTGGTTTTACGTTCTATTTTGCTTTTGAAGCATTTGAAGATGCGGTACTAACTGGAAATAATCAGATATTTGTTTCATCATCAAAAGCACAAGCCCGGGTTTTTTCAATGTACATAAAGCGGATCGCCGATGAATTTTTTAACGTTGAAATAAAAGGCGGTGACTTTATCACATTAAGCAATCATGCAAATCTGATTTTATGTGCAAATAACGTAAGCACAGCACAAAGTTATAGCGGTAATGTCTATTTTGACGAAGTTTTCTGGATGGCTAAATTCATTGAGTTATACACGGGAGCTAAAGCGATGGCGACATTGGGCGATTTTAGAATAACGTTATTTTCAACGCCTAGCACAATCGATCACCCGTGCCACAAATTGTGGTCAGGCGAAGAATGGAAAGACGGATCGCCAAAACGAAAAAACATCGACTTTCCGGATGATGAATCGCTAAGAATGAATGGCACAATCTGCCCGGATAAATTCTGGCGACTATTGATCACAATGGAAGATGCAATCAAACTGGGGTTTGAAAAAGTCGATTTGGACGATTTACGGGAATCGAACAGCGCGCAAGCATTTAAAATACTATATTGTTGTAAATTTGCAGAAAGCGGCAAAAGTATTTTTGATTTCCAGAAATTACAAAAATGTGTGACAGATATCACAAAATGGCAAGATTTTGATTTAAAAGCAGATCGACCTTTTGGTAATCGTGAAGTGTGGGCTGGATTTGACCCAAGTCGAACCCGCGACAATGCGACATTTGTGCTTGTTGCACCGCCTTTACACCCAGATGAAAAGTTCCGGGTGCTAGCTATTTATCAATGGCGCGGCATGAATTTTAAATACATGGCCAACGAAATAAAAAAAATTAAAGAGAAATTTAATATTACCTACATTGGCATTGATATAACGGGGATCGGTTATGGTGTTTATGAACATATAAAAGAGTTTGCCCGTCGTGAGGTTCGAGATATTCACTATAACGTTAATATTAAAAATCAATTAGTACTAAAAATGATTGACGTTGTGGAGGCGGAGCGGATCGAGTGGGACGAGGAGCAGAAAACACTAATAACAGCGTTTATGTCAATTGAACAACAGGCAACGGCAAAATCAAACCAAATCACATACGCAGCGAGCAGAACCGAGCAAACCGGCCATGCCGACGAATTTTTCGCTATTGCTCATGCTGTAGTTAATGAACCGCTCAATAATGACAAACGACGTAAATCGATATGGGTACTACAAAAATGATAAATTTATTTAAACGAAAAAAAACAGACAAAAAAACAAAAAATACGGCGCGCATGAGCTCGATCTCGTTTGAGCGTCCGGAAACTGTATTAACTGATCTGACCTACTATCATAATGCACGTAATGAATACGAGCGTGATTGCTATACTATCCCGATTGACCGGCTCGCCCTGTCACAACTGCCGAATATCAATGCACAGCACGGCGGAATAGTGCAAGCACGGCGTAACATGTTATTAAGCACGTACAAAAGTGGCGGACTAAGCAACATGCACGCGATGTCTGCTTTTTTGGACCTAATTATCTTTGGCGATTGCTATTTACTAAAATTACGTAACGCATTTGGTAACGTTGTTGAATTAATGCCGCTGATGTCGTTGTATGTAAGAGCGCAAAAAAATGACGACGAGAACGAAATAACCGGATTTGTTCTACCAAATAAACATGAAACAATTATTTACTCAGTTGATGATGTAATACAAGTCAAAATGCCCGACACGCAGCAACAAGTTTACGGACTGCCCGATTATCTGGGCGGCGTAAATAGTGCAATGTTAAACAGTGAATCGACCATGTTCCGCCGCCGTTATTACAACAACGGAGCACATATGGGGTACATTTTTTACGTTAATGACCCAAATATCACTGATGAAGTCGAAAACGAGATAAAAGAGCGGATAGAAAATTCTAAAGGTGTCGGCAACTTCAAAAACATGTTTGTGAGCATACCGCAGGGCAATCCAGACGGGATAAAACTGATACCTGTTGGCGATCTAAACTCGGCCAAAGATGAATTTGCGAATATCAAAAATATTTCAGCACAAGACCTTTTAAATGCGCATCGTTTCCCCGCGGGGCTTTCGGGGGTTATTCCAGCCAACGGCTCAAATACGGGCGATGTTACAAAGTTACGCAAGAATTACATGGCATCGGAAACCAAAGTTTTGCAAGATTTGATACGTGATTCCGTGAACAGCGATGCCGATATAATTAATTCTCCATTTTCAAATCGATTACTCGTTGATTTTGAAGAAATTATACCGCCAACTGATTAAGATATGATATAATTCGGCTTGTGTGTAGAAATGAGGTAATAACATGAGCCGAACCCCGTTATTATTATGCCCCGAATGCGGACAAAAAGCTGTAATTACAAAAACAGCTAGAACCCACAAACTATTAAACTATCAATATTGTTCATGTTCAGATCCAGAGTGTGGTCTGACATTTAGAATTAAATCGGAATTTGACAAAGTGTTAAGCCCAAGCGCAAAAGGACTAGACAGATTAAATTCTTATTTAGCTAGCTGCGGCAATAATTCACAGCTAGCGTTTGACGCACTTAATCCTTAGTTTCCAGTTCACGCTCCTTTATTTTTGATAAAATATCATGTAACAAGCACAGGCCGATTTTTATATCATTTTTTGATAGCTCAGCATCAATCATTAATTTGTTTAAAAATTCGGCTTGCTCTAATTTAATACTATTTATTGTTATTTGATCCATCTTTCACCCTTAAATTGCTGTATTTAAACACAGTATATTTGTGTGGTTATTTATTTTCAAGAAAATTTACAAAAAATGGGATCTACATCTAACTATTTGATTATTAATATGTAAAACCACGTAAAAAATGGATAAAAATAACACAAAAAAAACGAGCAGCCGAAATTAACGACAGACATTTATTCTATTCAGATTGTTCAATCACAGAATGCAACAAATCAGCAATACAGCAGATGATAATCATAAAATCGGCTGGGTTTGAATGTGAGTTGATGCAATTACGAGCAATTGTCTCAGCCTGTTCAATTTTTGCGAATCGGTTTAAATGAACGATAACGTTTTCGGATGTGTCGACCGGTGTCATTTGGTTAAAGTTTTTCATGATTAAATTCCTTGTGGATAAAATTTATTTAATCACCACCAGCACGCCAATACTGGAGGTGAGCTGAATAAGGTTGGCGTACCGCTCCACAAGTTACGGCGAGCCTTTCGGCTCCCTCACCCAGCCCACCATAGGAAAGGTATGACTAGACGTTAGGCATAAAAATACCGCTTTGAGCGGCTATGCGCTTGTGGAATAATTTAGGACGCCAATCCCAACGTTAGATTTTGCTAACGTATTTTTACTATATATCGATTGTAGTTTCATTGTCAACTTTCTCATTGATTGCCTTTAAATGTTCTAGCGCTTCTTGCATCTTCTCTAACGAACAATTGCATTTAAACTGCAAAGAATCTAATTCATTAATAAGAGTCAAAAGAGACACTGATCGAGGCACAGGTCTGATTAAAGGCTTATTCGGTGGTGTTGTCACTTTGTTACTCCTTAGTTAATTAAGTTAATTAAAAATCAAACTCAACAAAATCATTTTTAATCGGCTTTTTAAATCGGCTTGGCGAATTGCTAACGATGAGATGCACACCATCTAATGTGTTATCTAATTTTAACCACTGACTTTCACTAATTTTTATACTCTCTCGCAAATAAAGTCTATTAATAGTGAAATTATCATCGGGCAAGCCGATTATTTTTAATTGTTTTCTAATTTCTTCACGCTGATCGTACTGCGGTGATTTTTTAACCTGCGTACAGTTATTGACAGAACTCCGAGCGTCGCTATCGCTCCTGTTTTTAGAGACAATAGCCCACTTTATTAAACGAGTGCATATAAAAGAAGCCATGCCAATAATCGGGGAAAACACACCTTTTACTTTCTTGATATCTTCCTCAAATTGATTTTGTGCTTCTTCGTACGAAATTCTTACCCGTAAGTCTTTACGTTGCACCATAGCTCCACCTTGTAACTGAGTGTAAGCGGCCCAATCGCCTGCATCGGCTGCGGCAAGCACTGGGTCGATTGTAGGGCTTTCGACTTTTTGACTGCCGAGCCTGCGGAGTTCACGCCAAACCGTTACAGGTGCACCACCGATTTGCTGAAATTGGCGAATACCCCAACGACTTGCCCAAGCAGTCACATTTTTTGCCATTTCTTTTAGATTTTGTCCTGTTTCGTCATCGACTTCGTTATCAAGCTGATAACCATCAATATTTTTAGAAATATATTTAGCGATGTAGCCCGTTGCCGATCCTTTCTCTTTTTCGATATTTTCAAACTTAAAGCGGGCGTACTGCGCACCTTGTTCACCGCCGTCTTCTTCTAGTGCATAGGTTTGCATAATTTCATAAACTTGCTGTTTGTGTTCTGGTAGCATAAAAACTAAAATATGCCAATGCGGCGTACCGTCGTGATGTGGCTCAGCAACTCTAAACCCAAAAATTTTTATACGCTCTCTGTTTAGCTTTGCTCTGATTTTTGCCCATACGCCGCATAAATAACGCTGCGTGTCCCGTGGTGTGCCGCCGTTCCAGTTTTTGACAAACCCACCTTTGGCATGTACCGCGTGATATTTTGACGGCGCAGTCAATGTTATAAATGCACCCTCATAGCCGAATTCATTTGCGATATCCTCAAAGCCTCGCATTCTGATCATTAGTTCGCAACGTCGAATTGCCGGATTTGCATTTGATTTGTCAACCTGTAGGGCCAGCTCGAATTGCTCGCCAGTTTCGGTGTTTTCGATACATTGGTTTTTTAGCCATTCTCGGTTTTTGCGCTTTTGCTCTTTCCATTCGCCAACGCAAGTCTTACTAGCATATGGACTAGCCGATTTTTGCACTTGCCCGGCGGCTATTGCTAAATGTTCACGTTGAAAAGCCCAAACTCTTTTAAGTTTGTTTTGCCACCACTTAGCATCAGACAATTTGGCGAGCGCGATCACGATTTGTTGCTCGTTAATTTCCGATTTTTGGTAATCGGCAAAATAGGGGGCGGTAATTTTGAGTGGTTTTAACTGCTCTAATGCAAATTTATAGATAGATAGCTCATGTTCGGAATCATTTAATTTAAATTCATCGGTTTCTAAAAATTTGATGATTAACTTTTGCATATAGCTAGAAATATCAGCACCTAAATCGTTAACGTCGGATTTGTCGAGCGTCGGCAGTGTTGAAAGTTGTTTATAAAACTGCTGAGCAATTAAACTGGCACCGGCATTTTTTATTGTGTACTGCTCTTGGACTTCCGCACAGCGTGTTAGCCCGCATGTGCGCAGGTAGGTGTTTGCAACCTGACTTCCTTTTTCTTTATATAGTGAGCCATATTTACGAGCAAAATAACTGCCTATAAATTGCGGAGTATCACTAAAAAACGGATGAAAATAATCGTATTCGTGTGGTATTTGCTCCCACAGCGGACGCTCAATGACAGTTAAATCTTTAGGTGTTCGGCGGCTGGTTGCGTATTGTGATTTGGGCTGGATATGCTGTGTTGGTAAATATTGCCCCACAGTTTGGTAAAAATCACGCATAGCCGAAAACAGGGCAAATTTAACCCTGTTGTTAATTGGCGGTAACGTCTGCGTGATTGTTGCCATTTTGCCTAAACCATGTCCGGTGTAAAAACGCCGATTATCTCTTTTGCGGGCTTGCGGTTGCCGTTGGCGGCAATAGATCGGGCAGCGCTGACTTCATAGATTTCAAAATCGTTAAAAATCTCTCTAACTAATGAATTATTGCTGTTAGATATAATCGCAGTTGCGCCCCTTCTTACTGCTGAAACTAGTAAATTGTGTAATCGCTTTGTTGTTTCAGCGTCGAATTTTCCGGGTGTGTAGCCTGTAAATATGCCATTTTCATCGTCGGAAATGTACGGCGGGTCGCAATAAATCACATCACCCCTTGTGGTATTTTCGATAACAGCGCTAAAATCAGCTCGTACTAGCTCAACCGGCACGGAAATCAATTTATTGCTAAATGCAATAAGTTCATCTTTTGGAAAATAAATGCTTTTATGACTACCAATCGGAACATTAAATTCTCCTTTGGCGTTATAACGACAAACACCATTGAAACAGTGACGATTCAGGTAAATAAACTCGGCGGCACGCTGTACCGACAATAATAATGTGGAGTTATTGAATCGAGATCTAACATCGTAAAAATCGGGTTGGCTATCAAATAGTGATTTAGTTTCATTTAGCAATCTAGCGAGATCATCTCGTAACCACCTGTAAACATTTATTAAATCACAGTTTTTATCGCACAGCACATAGCTATCATAATTAGTATTGATGAAAACATTACCCGCCCCAACGAACGGCTCAATAAACCGTTTACCACCAGGCAGATGTGGGAGTAATTGAGGGATTAGTCGGCTTTTGCTACCGACCCACTTTAAAAATGATTTTTTCATATTCATTTGCTAGCCTTGATCCATAAACACTCATTGCGGATAATTGCCCCTCGTTGAGTTGCTGCGCGGGCGTTAGTAGAGTGTTTTGTCCAGCCTTTTAGGTAGTCGTTGTATAAATCATTGTTATAACCAGAGAGGACAACAGATCCGGACAATGATGTCAGTTTTTTTAATAACATTTCATGGTCTGCGAATGTCATCTCATATTGATAACCGTTTTTGCTAGTTCTTGTTTGGTGAAGATATGGCGGGTCACAATAAAACAGGGTTTTGGGGGAGTCATGTTTATCGAATAATTCGATAGCTGGTACATTTTCAATAATAACGCCTTGCAGTCGTTTAACGACTAATAATAAATTATTGGGAATATTTGCCCACGTTGACGCATCAGTTGTTAGCCCTTTTTTTGTACTACCTGAAAAGCCGGAATTTTTTTGATGTATACCGTTTGATGAGAAAGACATAAACGATCTAATCAATAATTGACTTGCTTGTATTAGCTCACAGTTACTTTCTGAATAACACGCGTTTAGATATTCTTCACGATGAAACGGTGTTAGCGAAATCAATTTAATTAATTTATGGGCATCAGCGGGATTGCGTAAAATTTTAAACAAATTGAAAACTGAACGATCGATATCGTTGTAAACTTCTCGAGGCAGCCTATCTTTTAACAATAACACACTCCCGGCGCCGCCGAATGGTTCGACGTAAACTTCATGAGCAGGAAAGTGCGAAATAATCCACGGCGCCAACCGAAATTTGCCCCCAAAATAGCGCAATAGAGGATGTTTTATTTTAATTTTCATATGTATCTCAAGCCTTAATTTAAGTGGCCACGTAAGCCACTTATTTAGTTAAATAAATAAACGTGTTTTATTCGGCAAGCCTTGGGTCTTCTTCATGAGCAATTTTTTTTTGCGTTTTCTTAATGCGTGATGAATCTAGTTCTAGCGCTGGTGAAAACCAGTTCTGACCAAAAATTGCCTTATCAAATTCTGTTTTGTTGATTTGCTCGCTCAGTTTGTCACGCAAGTAGCCCGGAATTTTAAAGCCCATGGCGCGCCCTCTGTTCTTCTTCTTCTTGACAATCGACACATAAACTCACTCCGGGTATTGCGTCGCGTCGCGCCTGCGGAATTGGATCGCTGCATTGGCAACAATAAAGAGCAGATTTACCACGATATACAGTTGCATTACTTAATGCCGCCGTTAATGCATTATCAATCTGCGATTGCGCTTTATCTGCTATATCAGCCATGATGATCTCCTCGCATTTCTGAACGCATTTTTTCGACTTCCTGATCGAGTAGCTCGGCTGCTTCAGTTGGCGTCATGTCGTTAGTTCTGATATGAGCTGCTAATCGTTCTAATTTTGATGTAAAAACATCGCATAAACCTATTTTTAAGCCATATCTAGCCATGCTTAAGGCTTCTTCAAATTGCGCTACGGTAAAAGTACTCATTTATGCCACCTTCCTAATTTCTTTTTTAAAATCCACATCTTCACAAAGTGAAAATGCATCGATAATTGTTTGTAGCCGTCTTAAGCCTTTTTTCAGGTTGTCTAATTCCTGATCTGACAAATCGTCATAACTCATACTGTACGTATGTAAAAACGAGCTATTGCTGTTATAAATTGTTGTGGTGCGAGGTCTAATACCCGCAGCATCTAATAACAATCTTTTTTGTCCGGGTTTTAGATTGTTAAATGCAGTACGGGCTAGGCTCCGCTTACCGCTTAGGATTTGGTGAAACTCACGCAAGTAGCTTCGTGGGTTAATGTTGGTTGTTTGCATTTCCTATTCCCCCATAAACTTAAATTCGCCCGGGGTGATTTGAACGGTTGCAATTTCACGACTGCGGGTGCTGTAATGCTTATTAACTTTATCGAACGCCGTTATAAGTTGCTCAGCAAGAGAAACCGGATCTAAGTGCAGATTTTCTGCACTTTTTAATATCGCCTCTTGTATAGCTCTGCACTCCCAGTTATTGACTGGTATAACATCTACTGTCATGCTCATTCCTTTATTTCTTACAAGTTAATTTAGTGACTTTGCCATTTGGCTTTTCGAGCCAACCGTTTGAATTATGTTTGTTGACTTGGATGTAAATAGTTGTCGGCACTTCGGCTGACTTTGGACTCAAATAGATAGCGATGCTCATTATTCTGTCCCCTCGATATTGATAGTTAAATTTCCCTTGTAGCTGGCGGCGCCCTCAAGAGTAAGCGCAACCATGTTGATCAATGGTGTTTCACGACTTGCTGACCCTGCGGTACTATGTTTTTTACGGATTGGTAATTCGCCGTTTCGAATTTTGTTTTTAACTGTTGCCACAGGGATTTTTGCTAAATCAGCAAATTGTTGGGCTGTGACATATGGGGCTGTAATAGCTATTGCAATTTGGACTGTCATAGTGTTTAATCCTTTAATTAGTGTTTATTAGTGATTATTAGTTATTAATGATGCAAATAAATGATGATTCATCATAAATATAGTGAAATGTTTTGTCAATATTAAATATGATGATTTGTCATATTTTTTTATTTAATGAGGAAATGATCTTGATTGAATTTGATAATTGTAAGTCTGTTGTAAACAGAATTATGCAGGCATATAAAGTTAAAAAAGCAAAAGAGTTGGCTGAAATATGGGGGATATCTGCAAGTGTTATTGCGAGTAGAATTTTAAGAAACTCATTGCCTTATGACTTCGTTTTAAAGTGTTTTATGGACACTAACGCTAATTTGATTTGGCTTTGTACTGGCGTGGGTAATCCCGGAGTAGAAGGTGTAAAAATAGAAAATAACTCTATTAACCTTTCAAGCGAGGATTTAGAAAAATTAGAAAGAATAGCTGCTTTAAAAAAAGACGGAGCTATAACGGATGATGAATATATATTATTAAAAAATAGTATTTTTAACAAATAGGAAACAATGTAAATAACTGTTTAAAAATTAGGTGATGAGTATGACAATCTTGGAGTTTTTGCTACAAACAATTGAAGAAGGTAAGGAACTAAGGATTATTTATCACGGCGGATCAAAACCGGGAGAAGAAAGAGTGATCATCCCTCGATACATGGAAGGGGGAACGCTTAAAGCTGTAGATACAAAATACAATCGTGTTAAATCATTTAGTTTAAAAAAAATAGAAATTCTTGACCAAAATAATGAAGTAATAAAGTTTGATTTATTTGAACTTCAACAAGAACAAAAGATAGAAATTATTCCATATTTAACTATTGAGCAAATTTATACTACTTATAAAGACACATTAGAAGGTTTGGGATGGCAAGTTTTCTTCGGTGATAGTGTTGACGATTATTTTAACAAAATCACTTATCTTTCACTCCACGATTCTTTTAAAAACGGGAAACCAAAAGCAAAGCCAACGGTCTTAATTTATCAATCATCATCAAAACACAGGCCTTATGGTGTTGGTAGCGAAAGAATGGATACAAGAACCTACTCAAGTTTAGAAAATGCATTAAAGCTATTCTTAGAAGAAGCCAAAAACTGCGAAATTAAAAATCCATTAAAATTAGGAAGATAGGAAAATGAAAAAAATAATTGCAATTTTGTTAATGATGTTATCAGTATCCACTTTTGCTGCAACTAAAGAGCAGTGCAAAATAGCTAACGAAATGCTAGAACTTGACGGCGAGCTGATGCTAAAAATAAAGGACACGCTACTTGCTCCTGATTTCGACAAAAGCACGACAGACGAATGGACGGATGAATTTTTAAGGGATTATATTACAGTTATTATGATGCACTCCCTACAAAAAGATAACAGCGAACCAGTGTTATTGGCTCAAACAATGACAGTTAAGATTTTTGCGTTTAGTCAGTTATCCCTTAATTACGTTGCAGATAAAAGCGACCAAAATAAAAAATTAGTCAAGGAAATGGTTGCTAATATGGGCGAAATTAGCAAACGTTTAAACTCGCTATGCCCCGGCTACAAACCTAAGGGATAAATTTGCATGAGCGTACGTAAAAATAGTAATGGCAAATGGTTGTTTGAAAAATATTTAGAAGGTGGCAGACGCATTCGCAAGACATTTACAACTAAGGGCGAAGCGTTGGCATATGAAAGTTACATCGAAGAACAAGCAGCAATTAAGCCGTGGGTGGCTGAAAAACAAGATCGGCGGCGGTTATCAGATTTAGTTAATACGTGGTATTTATCACATGGTAAAACTCTGGAAGACGGCGAACGAGAAAAGCGAATACTTGATTTTATCTGTGAAAGTTTGGGCGATCCTTTGGCTGATAATTTTACAGCCAAGGATTTTACTAACTATCGCCAAAAGCGATTGAATGGTGAAATTTATAGGGTCAAGTCTAAAAAAGTTGTTTCAAAACGCACTCTAAACTTGGAACTAGTTTATTTTCGTTCTGTATTCAATGAATTAAAACGGCTTGGAGAATGGGACAAACCCAACCCGTTAGATAACATTAAACAATTTAAAACATCCGAGCAAGAAATGGCGTACTTTACGGCAGATCAAATTGATGCCGTGCTTGCTGAATCAGCATTAAGTACAGATAAAGAGCTGCTAATAAAAGTAAAGATCGGGCTATCAACAGGTGCCCGCTGGTCTGAAATATGTGATCTAAAAGGCTCACAAATAAAAGACGGTCGGATTACGTTCATCAAAACAAAGGGACGCCGTAATCGAACGGTACCAATAACACAAGAATTACTAAATGAATTGCCGAAAACAAAGGGAAGGCTATTTAAATGTAACATTAGTGATAAATATTTCCGTAAAATGATTGAAAAGTGCGGCATTGATTTACCTGACGGTCAATTAACCCATGTATTACGCCACACTTTCGCCAGTCATTTTATGATGAATGGTGGCAACATATTGGTACTACAAAAAATCCTAGGTCACACTGATATAAAAGTCACAATGAGATATGCGCATTTTGCACCCGATCATTTAGAGGAAGCGGTGATATTAAACCCTCTAATCAAACGTTAAAAAATGGCGGTAAAATGGCGGTCGAGTTAGATTTTATTAGTATTTATTGTTGTTTATTGTGTCCTTAACCATTTGATTTATTTGTAAGTTATTGTTTTTTAAAAACTATATCAAGGATTGCAAATCCGTCTACCTCGGTTCGACTCCGGGACGCGCCTCCATTTAAATTAATCATTTTTCTGTTTTATTGAGCTTCATTTATTTTTCAATTTGGCAATCATAATATTATCAATATTAACTATGAGCTACTTTAATTATCACGCGAAAGCGAAGAAGCTAATCAAGAATGGCGATCTTGTTAGGTATGAATTTGTTGATGATTGGAATGGTATTAAACCTGCGTTAGTTTTATATTTTAAAAATGCTAATCCTATGCCGATTAGAGAATATCGGTGGGATGAATATTTGCCATTGTTGAATTCCTCATTTGAATAATGCAAAAAATGGGCGTTATATTTCGCCCATCTTATATGTTTTGAGTAGAAGTGATAGCACTTGGCTATTTGGCTTTTTGTTTTTCTAACAATGGTTTTAAGTATTTTCCCGTATAGGACTGTTTAGATTTTGCCACTTCTTCTGGTGTGCCTTCGGCGATAATTTCACCGCCACCATTACCTCCTTCAGGACCCAAATCAACAATCCAATCAGCGGTTTTAACCACATCCAAGTTATGCTCGATAACAACAATGGTATTTCCTTTATCTCGCAATGAATGTAATTGTGCTAGCAATTGCTTCACATCAGCAAAATGTAAACCGGTTGTTGGTTCGTCTAGTATATATAAAGTTCGACCTGTATCTCGTTTAGATAATTCTTTTGCAAGCTTTACACGTTGTGCTTCACCACCCGATAATGTGGTTGCTGACTGCCCAATAGTTATATAAGACAATCCAACATCAATCAATGTTTGTAGCTTGCGTGATACCATCGGAACTGCATCAAAAAATTCACGTCCTTCTTCAACGGTCATATTTAAAATTTCGTTAATCGACTTACCTTTATATTTGATTTCTAAGGTTTCACGATTATAACGGGCACCATGACACTGATCACAAGGCACATAAATATCGGGTAAAAAGTGCATTTCCACTTTAATTAATCCATCACCTTGACAAGCCTCACAACGTCCACCTTTAACATTAAAGCTAAATCGACCTGGAGTATATCCCCTAGCACGCGATTCTGGTACACCAGCATAAAGTTCACGGATCGATGTAAAAAATCCAGTATATGTTGCAGGATTAGAACGAGGTGTACGACCAATTGGGCTTTGATCAATAGCAATGACCTTATCAAAATAATCAAGCCCTTTAATCGCTTTATACGGTGCTATATCGCTTTTTTCTGCACCATTAAGTTCATTTTGAGCTAATGGATATAAGGTGTCATTAATTAAAGTTGATTTTCCCGATCCTGATACCCCAGTAATACAGGTAAATAATCCAACAGGAATATTTAATGTAACATCTTTGAGATTATTTCCCGTTGCACCAATAAGCGATAACATTTTTTTCTTATCAACTTTAGTGCGATCAGCTGGAATTTCAATTTGTTCTTTTCCAGATAAATATTGTCCTGTTAAAGAGGTTTTACATGCCATAATTTGTTTTGGCGTACCTTGTGCTACAACTTCACCGCCATGTACACCAGCACCAGGTCCAATATCAATGACATAATCAGCAGCCATAATAGCTTCTTCATCATGCTCAACCACAATAACCGTATTACCTAAATCACGTAAATGCGTTAATGTGTCAATCAAGCGGGTATTATCGCGTTGATGCAAACCGATAGAAGGCTCATCAAGTACATACATCACCCCAACAAGCCCAGCGCCAATTTGACTAGCCAATCGAATACGTTGGGCTTCACCACCTGATAAAGTTTCTGCTGAACGTGAAAGCGTTAAATAGTTGAGACCAACATTAATCAGGAATTGTAAACGATCGTTGATCTCTTTTAATATTTTCTCGGCTATTTGTGCTCGTTGCCCAGTCAATGACAATTTATCAAAAAAGTCTTTAGCTTGTTGCGTGCTTAAATCGCTAATCGTCGGCAAATTAGTATCATTTATAAAAACATTTCTTGCTGCTGTACATAATCTTGAACCATCACAGCAAGGGCAAGGTCGATGACTAATATATTTTGCTAGCTCTTCGCGGATAGTTTGCGATTCTGTTTCTTTATAGCGACGCGCCAAATTATTAAGAATACCTTCAAACGGGTGTTTACGCTTAACCACATCACCACGGTCATTTGTATACACAAATTGGATTTCAGTGCTACCTGAGCCATTCAATAAGATATCTTTTATTTTTTGTGGTAGCTTTTCATATGGTTTATCAATATCAAATTTATAATGCTCAGCTAATGATTTTAGCATCTGAAAATAATAAAAGTTGCGGCGATCCCAACCTTTAATTGCACCAGCCGCTAAGGAAACTTCTGGCATCTGCACAATCCGTTTTGAATCAAAATATTGTTGTATACCCAATCCATCACACTCAGGACATGCACCCGCTGGGTTATTAAATGAAAATAATCTAGGCTCTAGCTCCGAAATACTATAACCGCAAATAGGGCAAGCAAAATTAGCCGAGAACAAATGTTCTTGGGCTTGCGGATCATCCAAATTTGCTACTTTAACAATGCCATTAGTGATTGAAAGCACTGTCTCAATTGACTCAGCAAGACGAGGTTTTAAATCATCACGAATACGAAAACGATCTACCACAACCTCAATGGTATGTTTCTTTTGTAATTCAAGTAAAGGGGGATCTGAAAGATCATAGACATCACCATCTACTCTTACTCGAATATATCCACTGGCAGCAAGTTGTTCAAATAATTTAACAAACTCACCTTTGCGCTCTGTGACAACGGGTGCAAGTAACATATAACGATTTTCAGCAGGCAACGCCATAATACTATCAACCATCTGTGATACTGTTTGAGCCGCTAATGGTAAGTGATGATTTGGACAACGAGGCTCCCCAATTCTGGCAAAAAGCAATCGTAAATAATCATAAATTTCAGTGATAGTTCCAACTGTCGAACGGGGATTATGCGAAGTTGATTTTTGTTCTATCGAAATAGCAGGGGATAAGCCTTCAATATGATCTACATCAGGTTTTTCCATTAGTGACAAAAACTGACGAGCATATGCCGATAAAGATTCAACATAACGTCGTTGACCTTCCGCATATAGAGTATCAAATGCTAACGAAGATTTGCCCGATCCCGAAAGACCAGTAATTACAACTAGCTTATCTCTTGGAATGGTTACATTAATGTTTTTTAAATTATGCGTTCGCGCACCACGAATATCGATATCTTTGATTGACATAGATCTCTTCTTATATGTGTTTTTAAACTAAATGAATAGAAAACCAACTGTATATTATACCAGTGGCATTTAATTAAATATACTACTATATAGAGAAATGCATTAATTAAGTGTTTTTATACTCAAACACTAATTTTTCTGAAAATTTTAACAAAATACTTGTTGCACTTATTTGTTATAACATGAATAAAAACGGTCATTAATGACCGCTTTTTTGCAAATTTAATTGATTAATTTAGGTGTGGCATCAACGGGAATAATTGCCCCTCGATATTGTATAACTGTACCAGCAACTAAATGACCTTGCAATGCTGATTGTGTTGGATTCTTTCCGTTTAAACGGGCAGCAAGATAACCAGCACTAAACGAATCACCAGCTGCTGTGGTATCAATTACATTTTCCTTTGCTATTTTATTAGCTGGAACTTCGAAACGACCTTCAGCAGAATCAATAATACAACTATCACTGCCACGTTTGATTACAATTTCAGTAACGCCAAACTGCTTTGTACGTTCAATGACTTGCTCATAAGGCAACTTGCCCCATAACAAATCTTCATCATCTAACGTTAAGAATGCAATATCTGTATAGGATAAAATATCGGCATAAACACTACGAGCTAATTCAAGGCTACTCCATAAATGTGGACGGAAATTATTATCAAAGATGACTTTACCGCCATGAGATTTAACACGTTTTAAAAGTGCTAATAATTTAACAATACTTTCAGCATCTAAAATGGCAATACTAATACCACTCAAATAGACATAATCACACTGAGTAATTTGTTGAATGATTTTATCTGCCTCAGATGATTTCAACCAAAATTTAGCGGCAGCATCATTGCGCCAATAATAAAATGATCTTTCGCCCTGTTCATCAGTAACAATAGAATAAAGCCCAGGCAGTTTGTCAGGCATTTTTTGTACTAATTCCGTTTGAATATTTTCTTTTTGCCAACAATTTAACATCTCTTGACTAAAAGGATCAGTGCCAAGCGCTGTGACATAATAAATTGAAAAAACATTATCTTTTAATAAACGTGACAAATAAACAGATGTATTAAGTGTATCACCACCAAAGCCTCGTGTAGTCGAATCTTGTCTCATTGAAAGTTCGATCATGCATTCGCCAATAACCGCAATTTTTGTTGCCATAATATTTACCTAAGATCCTTATTCTAAATTTAAATAATCAAATGCAATTTTTACCACAACTTTACGAACAGTCACCATTTTGCCATCAATTGCGCAAAGTGGTTTATGCACTTCATGAGGAAAAAATACAATAAAATCGTTTGGTTGTAAAACTAATATGGTTTCTTCTTTCGGTGTTTCAATGAAAGCAATATCATTTTCTGTTAATTTATCATCTAAAATTGTTGTGTGAGGCGGTAACGTGCACACTGCCATTCCTTCTTGTCCTTCTAAAACAATCTGAACGTCAATATATTTTTCATGATATTCTGGGTTAGCCTCGTTGATGTGACGTGGAGAATTATCCGATACCATAAAAAACATTTTATCGCCATCAATATCATAACGCCCTATAGGAGTATTCCTATTCACGTTATCTTTAATATATTCAATTGACTGTTTTATTTTTTCTGGAAGATAAGGAACTAACCTTAAATGATTGATATTACCTATAATCATGCTAAATGATCCTTAAAAATATTGATGAAGATTAATACTGATAATGGCATTAATTGCAACTAACTTACACTATGATAAAGCTAATTAAATTAATAAAGAGTATATACTTAAGTCGGCTGTTTTTGTAGATCATTTGCTAATAAGTTTTTATCGCCTTTTATAGTTTAGTCATCGCCTGTTTACGGTTATATGAGATACTAATGTAGAATAATCTACAAAAAACAAAACGAATACTTTATTGCGGTCAAGAAATATAGCGGCTACACCATAAAGAAAATCACCACCATTATCAACGTGTTAACATCAGTTGTTTAACCATTGAAAAATGGGTTACGCCAATTCTAAATTGGAAAAGATAATAACGAACTAGTTTATTGTAGAGTGTGGCGATAGTATTTCTTGCCCCCTTTTAACGGGTAAATGCGCAAACTCTGGCGCAGAGAGCCATAAACCACCATGCGTTTTATGGATATTTATAGATCCAAGTAATATTGGGATAATTTGCAAATGCTTGGGGAAAGAGATAAAAACCACTTAATGTTGGAAAATGAGTATACTTCCATTCAACATTAAAATCAGGTTGGAATTTAATAATAGAATCAAAAAGTAATGTTGTGCAATAAAGATGGGGTTGTTCTCTTGGTGCTAATATAAAAGCTTCTCCTTGTTTAATTAGAAGGTCATTGGCAATTTGCGATCGCTGCACATCAGACAAAAAATTAGGTCTTGCTATAGCATATTTTTCAGCTAATTCAGGAGTAATAAATTCGTTTAAGGTTGACACAATTACTTGATTGAGGCGATTATTATCATCACTTGTTGTAGCGTGGATAATTTTAATCTCTGGCTGAATTGATATAATCATACCAATATGTGAGAAATCACCGCCACCTAACTGATTGACAATAAAACTATCGGTTTGTATACCTTTCCTAAAAACCCAGTCTCCTACTTTTATAGAATAAGGCAATTCAATGGTTTGATTGGAAGAAGAAGCAAGCTGATTAGCAAATGCAAAATTTATCAGCATGAGAAAAATAATAGGAAAGAAACGGTAATATTTCATCAACATTGTTTCACAATTAAAAAGGGTAAAATTTTACCCTTTTATCATTTCTAACATAACAATTAACATTAGCTATAATTTATATTTTCATATTAATTAACCATTTACCATCAACTTTGATTAATGAGATGTTTTTTTCATCTTTTTTAGTATTATCTTTGAAAGAAGCGATAGCTTGTACTTTAGCCATTGTTTTTTCATCATTGGTATATTCTGCAGGTGCTGTTTCGACTTTATCAAAACCACCATGTTCATCGGCAAACGCTTTCCCTCTTTTAAGCGCTTCTTGCATTTTACTTTTCATAAGCGTTGTCATATCTATATCTTTGCTATCTTCTTTAGGAAAATAGATCAGATCCATAACGGTATCTAAATCACCTTTGTAGATTGCTGTGATAAATTTTTCTGCTACTTGTTCTGGTGTTTTTTCTGATGAACAAGCTGTTACCATCAGGGCTAGTAAAAACACACTAAAAAATTTAATAATTGTTTTCATTTTCATTCCTATTATAGATTTATTTAAATTTATAAGTGCTTTCCTAGATAAAATAAAAATGTAGATAAATTAAAAAATGGCATCTAAGGAAAGTGACAAAAATGATACTATGTAATTACCTAAAAAAAAAGCAATTTCATTAAAGCACAAAAATGGTTATTTGAAATTTAATAAGATATTTTGCCAATTAGGATCGAGCGTAGCTTTTAATATTACTTGCTTTTGTTCAATAGGGTGTGTGATTTTCAGTGTATGGGCATGAAGCATTAATCGTTTAATACCGAAATAATCAGCAAATGCTCGGTTTTGATGAAGGTCGCCGTGTTTACTGTCCCCTAAAATAGGGTGAAAAATATGTTTCATATGGCGTCTTAATTGATGTTTACGACCTGTTTGTGGTTTTAATTCGACAAAACTGTATCTTACGCTATCAAATTTCCTCACTTTAATGGGTATTTCAATTTTGCTAATACCTCGGTAAAAAGTCACTGCATTTTGTGCTGGCTTGTTTTTATCAGAAAATTTATCGGCGATTTTATCTAATTCCTCAACTAAAGGATAATCGATTATAGCTTCACCTTCCACGTAACCTCGCACAATGGCATAATAAGTTTTTTCAATTTGCTTCGTTGCAAATTGTTCAGACATTATTCGTGCTATATCGCTAGAGAGCGCAAATAATAGTACTCCTGATGTTGGTCGATCAAGCCGATGAACGGGAAACACATGTTGACCTATCTGATCTCGCAAAGTTTGCATAACAACAACCGTTTCATGTTTATCTAGCCAACTGCGATGTACAAGCCAACCAGATGGCTTGTTAATAGCGATTAGATTGTCATCTTGGTAAATAATTTCAAACATATTTTATTATTACTAACTAATCAATTATAAAAAGAGTTTCTCTAGTTCTATTGCGATGCTTGGGCTATTATTATCGCCAATGGCATAACTTGCTTTAGCTTTCACTTCATCATCAGCGTTCCCCATTGCAATTCCTAATCCAGCAACAGATAACATACTGATGTCATTATAACTATCGCCAAAAGCAATTATTTCACTTAGATCAATATTTTCGTGCTTTGCCCAATGCGTTAAACCATTACCCTTGGTATTGCCTTTCACTGCAACATCCGCTCTATTTGACCAAGACCATTCACATGAAAACATATCTAATGCCTCTACTGCATTTGAAAACTGTTGCAATGCAGATATATTATGGCTACTTGTGGCAAATTTGAAAATTGAAGCAGATTCATCTATCAGTTTTTCAAAGCTATTCACTTTTTTGATTTCTGGTTGTAAAAAGGTTGGTAATGTATTAACCCACTTAAAAAAGCTTTCAAGATGATCATCAAGGACTTCATAAGTCATCGATTGATCAGTATAAATTAAAGTATGTATCTTATACTGATTAACTAACTCCAATAATGTTTTTGCTTGATCTTTTGTCATTGGTTTTCCCGCAAACAATTGCTCATTTTCAAAATTGTAAAGATAAGAGCCATTACAGCAAATTGCTGGCGTCGATAAGTTAAGTTGGTAATAATAAGGATAAATTACAGAATGATGGCGCCCTGAAACTAAAATCACTTTTACACCTTGATCGCTTATTTTTTTGATCATATTGACTGTTTCTGGCAGAACTAAACGATTACTAGTAAGTAATGTACCATCCATATCAAAGGCAACGGCTTTATATTTCATATTTATCCTCTTTGCATAATTATTATGGTCTAGCTAATCATCGCATAACTAACTATTATATAACTAACTAATCATATAACTAACTAATCACATAACTAATATGCTATATGATAAACTAGGCCACGAGATCAAGTCACACTAAAACTCTATTTTTTGACGACCAATAAATGAATGAGAAAGTGTTGTACCATCAACCATTTCGAGTTCACCACCAACTGGTACACCATGAGCAATTCGAGTTGCTGTTACATTAAACTCTGCGCACATTTGTGCAATGTAATTAGCTGTCACATCGCCTTCAACGGTTGGGTTAGTGGCTAAAATGACTTCATTAATTGGTTCTGATGCTAGTTTGATTTTTAATAAATCAAGGCCAATGTCGTTAGGGCCGATACCATCTAATGGTGATAAGTGGCCTAATAATACAAAATAACGACCACTATACTGCCCAGTTTGTTCAATGGCAACGATATCAACTGGTGTTTCGACCACACAAAGCTGTCCGCTACTTTGACGGCGAGCATTTTTACAAATAGAACAAATATTTTGCTCGGTGAATGTTCGACACTCTTTACAATGGCCTATATTTATCATTGCCTCATGCAATTCATGAGCCAATTTAATACCGCCTTGTCGATTTCGTTGTAATAAATGAAAGGCCATTCGTTGTGCTGATTTTGGACCAACACCAGGTAAACAACGCAGTGCTTCCATAAGAGATTCTAGTAATGGACTTATTTGCATGAATTAATCTATTTCTCGCAGATTTAAATTGTTAGGTTAATAATACCTTATTTTCAATAATCTATTAAATAAGAATTATTTTAAAGGTGTATTTAATGTTGGTGAAAATTGAAAAATTGTAGGCAAATTCGTAGGCACAATAGTACTTAGTTGACAACAATTTACATAATAAATTGTTAAATCTATACTTATTATTGATAGATTTTAGTCATTTTTTATTTTTGCACGATGATAACTTTTTAATTCATCACCTTTTAAAAGGCGTGCAATATTACTATTATGGCGAATAATAATCAAACATGAAAGCATAGAAACGGGTAAAGTAAGCTCAGGTCTAAATAGCCAAACATAAAAAGGTGCCATAAGAAAGCCAACAATCGCAGCCACAGATGAATAGCCAGTAATCAATAGCGCCAGTAACCAAGTCAGAATAAAACAACCTGTAAAATCAAAACCTATTGGAATCATCATACCTAAGGCAGTTGCAACGCCTTTGCCACCACGAAAATGAAAAAAACAGGGAAAGATATGTCCTAAACAAGCAAAAATACCAATAATCCCTAAAAAGAAAGGTGTCACTCCAAGCCGATAAGCTATATAAACGGGAATGGCACCTTTCAACATATCAAAAATTAAAACAAAAATAGCGGGTAATTTGCCATTCAATCGTAAAATATTGGTTGCTCCAGGGTTATGTGAGCCATGTTCAGAAGGATCAGGCAACTGCATGATTCGGCTGATAATTATAGCTCCAGAAAGTGATCCCCCAAGATAGGCAATGATAATCATCAATATAATTTGTAATATCAAAATACAACTCCTTTACTTCTTATAATAATCTTTATTTAATTTAGCATTTAAGTTGTTTGATAACCTAAATGGGAAAGTTAGAAATGAAGCAAACAGAACAATAATCATAAGTAGCTACTTTCTTGTTGAGCTGTTGGTTAGAATAACCTAATTTTTCATTAGTAACTTTTTCATTAGTAACATTGCTCATTATTGGGGGGAAAAACTAAATTTGTTATAAAGTATTAAAAAAGAAAGCAGAGACATAAAATCCCCTTTAAATAGTAGCTTGAAGTTATCTATTTTTAATACTGTAAGCATAACATTTACATTCGTGTTTGCATATAAATTACCATGGTTTTTCAATTGACCATTTAATCTATTGAGATATTAATTATAAGTAACGCTATTTCTAATTAAAGTCATATGTATAATGACTAAGAAACGATTGTTGTATTCTTAACTAAGGTAGCTTGTTTTCTATTGATTTACGAATTTATTGTTGGTATTTTGTGCGATCATAACCTGCTATTTTGTTAACTAAAAATATTAATCATATGAGCAGAAAACAAGAAAATATTAAAAAAACACGCCAGATATTGCCGAGTAATGCTACTTTAATTGCAAATGAAATAGATTACTTAGATTACCAGAAAAAAGCGATTTCTAAAAATCTGACCGCATATCAAGCCTATGAAATAATGACATCTCACTAACCTAAATGGTTAGAAATACTCTTTAGAATAAGGGATTGTTTAGTGAAAGCAGTTGGTATTAAGCCTATTAACGGTTTTAGCCGTTCTCGAAAAGAGAATCATGATTCAAATTTAAACAATATGGTTCATTTTTTTACTATTACAGAGGAAACCGACAATAAACTTACATTAGTTGTAAAAGATTCCCATTTGGATGTTTGTGTCTGCATTATTGTTATAGATGAGCACGATAATTCAAATAAAAATACATTATATTTAATTGCCTCAGTTAAAAATCATAATATTTGGGGTAAATTATATATGTTGCCAGTTTCTATTTTACATCCTTATATTGTTAAAAGATTATTTCGAAATATTAAATAATGATAGATATATCTACACCGTTACATATATAACAATATTATTGTTATTTAAGAAAATATTAAAGTATTTCACATGCTATAAATTTTTAGCTTTTATTGCGTTTGTTTTATGAACAGATTTTATTTGTTATAAACATTTGCTATTATTTAACCAATACAAGTAAATGCCCTATAACGATTTGTTACTTCGTTTAGATTTGTTATAAACCGTGTTAAAAAGGTGTTATTCATGAAACAAATAAGCAGAAAATGGGTTATTATTGCTGTTGTGGTTGTTGCTATCGTTTTTATTTTATGGCAGCAGTTAAAAACTGATGGATATGGCTCGAATTTTATTAGTGGTAATGGGCGTATTGAAGCAACGGAAATCAATATTTCAACTAAACTAGCGGGTAGAATCGAAAAAATTAACGTTGATGAAGGCGATTTTGTCAAGGTAGGGCAACCACTAGTGGTTATGCAAACTGATACCTTACAAGCACAATTAAATGAAGCCCAAGCTCAACATCGACAAGCTATGAGTGATAAAGTTGTTGCTTTAGCGGCTGTTACTCAAAAAGAGAGTGATTTGGATATTGCTAATAAACATTTACAACGTACTCAAGAACTTTATCAAAAAGGGGCGATTTCGGTTCAGCAATTTGATGATGATACCGCTAAAGTCAATAGTGCAAAGGCGGTGTTAGATTCAGCTAAATCACAAGTTACCACTGCCGATGCGGCGATTGAAGTTGCGCAGGCAAATATCAATGAAATTCAAGCGAATATTAATGACAGCACCTTAATTGCTCCTGTTGATGGACGTATTCAATATCGTATTGCGCAACTGGGGGAAGTTTTACCTTCAGGTGGTAAGGTATTGAATCTGGTTAATCTGTCCGACGTTTATTTAACATTCTTTTTGCCAGAAACAGTCGCTGGTAAAGTTGGTATTGGTGACGAAGTAAGACTGGTTCTTGATGCTTTACCCGATAAAGCGATTTCAGCCAAAATATCATTTGTATCAAGTGTTGCTCAATTTACGCCAAAAACAGTTGAAACAAAAGATGAACGTCAAAAATTGATGTTTAGAGTTAAAGCACAATTAGATCCTCAATTATTAAAATGCTTTATTTCTCAAGTTAAAACGGGATTACCTGGCATTGCTTGGGTTAGGTTAGATACGAATACACCATGGCCAGCCGGCTTATCTGATGTTGCAAAATGTCCAACAAAATAATTGGAGACAGCATATGTCAGATTCAGACAATAAGGATTTAGCTTTACTTAACGAAACTAAATCCCTTGATGATGCAGTAGTAAAAGTAAGTAATGTAACGCTACACTACAAAAAAAACTGTGCGCTTGATAATATTAATCTTTTGATTCCACCGCGTTGTATGGTTGGATTTATTGGCCCTGATGGTGTGGGTAAATCGAGTTTATTATCGCTCATTGCTGGTGCTCATGTTATTCAAGACGGTTCTGTTTATGTATTAGATGGTGATATGAAGGATAAATCACACCGTAAAAATGTGTGTACCCGAATTGCCTATATGCCACAAGGGTTAGGAAAAAATTTGTATCCTACATTATCAGTAGAAGAAAATTTACAATTTTTTGCTCGTTTATTTGGGAATGATGCCGCAGAGCGCAGGCGCCGTATTGATGAGTTAACCCATAGTACTGGATTATATCCTTTTTTATCAAGACCCGCAGGGCGCTTATCTGGCGGTATGAAGCAAAAAGTGAGCTTATGTTCTGCATTAATTCATGATCCTGATTTATTAATTTTGGATGAGCCTACAACAGGGGTTGATCCGCTTTCTCGAGCTCAATTTTGGCAATTGATTAATAAAATTCGTAAACAAAGGCCACAAATGAGCGTGATTGTGGCAACCGCCTATATGGATGAAGCGCAAAACTTTGATTGGTTGGTGGCAATGTATGGTGGAAAGATTCTTGAAACAGGCACACCAAAATCATTATTATCTCAAACAAATAAAGATAATTTAGATGATGCCTTTATTCAGTTAATGCCCGAAAGTGCCAAACAAGCTTATCAAGCTGTTGAAATTCCTCCTTTAGATGTTAATCAAGATTTACAAATAGCAATAGAAGCCAAAAATTTAACTAAACAATTTGGCAACTTTATTGCTGTTGATCATGTTAATTTTTCAATTAAACAAGGTGAGATATTTGGCTTTTTAGGCTCAAATGGTTGTGGTAAATCGACAACCATGAAAATGCTAACGGGATTATTGCCGATCTCATCAGGAGAGGCTTGGCTATTTGGCAAACCAATTGATGCCAGTGATATTAACGTTAGACGGCATTTAGGTTACATGTCTCAAGCCTTTTCTTTA
The DNA here is from genome assembly GCF_001690275.1 of Gilliamella sp. WF3-4. Taxonomy (GTDB): domain Bacteria; phylum Pseudomonadota; class Gammaproteobacteria; order Enterobacterales; family Orbaceae; genus Gilliamella; species Gilliamella apicola_C. The sequence continues at coordinate 134,127 of NZ_LZGW01000001.1, forward strand.
TATAATGAATTAACCGTTGAACAAAATTTGGTATTACATGCGCGCTTGTTTGGTCTTGAGGAAAGTAAAATCCCCGCTCGAGTTGCGGAACTGCTTAAACGTTTTGGCTTAGAACAAGAGTCACAAAATCTACCCGATAGCTTACCTTTAGGGGTAAAACAACGACTCTCATTATCAGTTGCTGTTGTACATAACCCACAGATCCTTATTCTTGATGAGCCTACATCAGGTGTTGATCCCATTGCCCGTGATGATTTTTGGCGTTTAATTATCGAGCTTTCTAGAAAAGATAAAGTCACCGTGTTTATCACAACTCACTTTATGAACGAAGCAGCTAGATGCGATCGAATTTCTTTAATGCATGCCGGTAAAGTGTTAGCGAGTGATACACCAGATAATATAATTAGTGCAAAAAAGGCCAACACATTAGAAGAAGCATTTATTCGTTATCTTGTTGATGCTGGGGCTGATAATAGTCATAGTGAAGAACAATTGATTGAAACGCCGAAAACAACAACTAATCATGCTACTGAAACATCAGCAAAGCAACCTTTCCAAGGATTTAGCACCAGACGTATGATAGGGTGTATATGGCGTGAAACACTAGAATTATCTCGAGATCCTTTGCGTGCTTTATTAGCTTTATTAGGTTCAGCCATTTTAATGTTGGTTATGGGATATGGCATTACCATGGATGTTGAAGACTTACGTTTTGCTGTACTTGATCGGGATCAAAGTATAATCAGTAAAAACTATACCCTTAATTTATCGGGCTCTAAACGATATTTTATTGAAAGGGAACCAATTACTGACTATAACAACATGGATGCACGATTACGCAGTAATGATATTGCTCTAGCGATTGAAATCCCACCGAATTTTGGACGAGATATACAACGAGGTGATCCCGTTGATATTGCAATTTGGATTGATGGCGCAATGCCTTTGCGCGCTGAAACCATTAAAGGCTACGTCCAAGGTATGCATCTTGCGTGGTTAAGCGAAAAAGTCAAAGAGACAACAGGGCAAGCCTCAACTAGCCTTGCAAATATAGAAGCAAGGTACCGTTATAATCCAGATGTTAAAAGTTTACCAGCAATGGTACCAGCGGTAATACCTATTTTATTATTAATGATCCCATCAATGTTAGCAGCTTTATCTGTTGTACGTGAAAAAGAGATGGGATCGATTATCAATTTATATGTGACACCAGTAACTAAAGCTGAATTTTTATTGGGAAAACAAGTACCTTATATCATTATTTCAATGTTCAGTTTTTTATTACTACTCGTTATGGCAGTCACTATTTTTGGTGTTCCCATAAAAGGAAGCCTGTTTACTTTGTGCCTAGCAGCATTTGCTTATTGTATTATTGCAACAGGATTAGGTTTATTGGCTTCAACTGTCACCCGTAGCCAAATTGCCGTTATCTTCCTAACTTGCGTGGGAACCATGTTACCGGCAATTCAATTTTCAGGATTACTTAATCCTATCACCTCATTAGAAGGGGGTGGACGCTATATAGGTGAAGTTTACCCAACAACGCATATGCTAATTATTGCTCGTGGTGTGTTTAATAAAGCACTTAGTTTTATAGAGTTGCATAATTCAATATTGGTTTTATTGCTCACAATACCTATTGTGCTTGGCACAAGTATTTTTCTTCTCAAAAAGCAAGAAGGATAGATATTATGCAAAGTTTAACTAATATTTATCGTTTAGGGATTAAAGAATTATGGGGATTATTGCGTGATCCGATCATGCTATTATTGATTGCCTATTGCTTTACTTTTGATATTTATATTGCTGCAACCGCAACCTCTGATTCCCTAAATCATGCTTCTATAGCAGTGGTTGACGAAGATGATTCGCCTTTATCGAGACAAATAATTGCCGCGTTTTATCCGCCAATGTTTAATCATCCTGTTAAATTAAATTCAATGAATGAAGTCGATCATGGCATGGATACCGATAACTTTACATTTGCTTTAAATATCCCCCCTAATTTTCAGCGCGATGTGCTCAATAACCAAAGTCCAAACATTCAGCTAAATATTGATGCAACACGAATGGGACAAGCTTTTGTTGGTAATGGCTACATCACACAAATTATCACAGGTGAAGTAACCGAATATGTAAATCGTTATAGTCAAGCAACTAATTTACCCGTTAATATACAAGTGCGCACCGTTTTTAACCCTAATTTAACACGATCTTGGTTTGGTTCAGTTATGGAAATTATTAACATAGTGACCACTTTATCCATTATTTTAACAGGTGCCGCCTTAATGAAAGAGCGCGAGCATGGAACCATTGATCATCTCCTTGCCATGCCAGTGACTCCATTTGAAATTATGATATCAAAAGTATGGTCGATGGGGCTTGTGGTATTAATCTCAACGTGGATAGCCTTATTACTTGTGGTGCATAGCTGGTTAAATGTGCCAATTGCAGGTTCGGTAACCTTATTTTTAATCGGGGCAGCGCTACACTTATTTGTGACAACATCACTAGGTATTTTCATGGCAACGGTTGCAAAATCAACAGCGCAATTTGCAATGTTACTTATTTTAATTCTGTTACCACTGCAAATGCTGTCTGGTGGTAGTACCCCGCGTGAAAGTATGCCCGAAATTGTTCAAAATATTATGCTATTTGCTCCAACTACACACTTTGTTGAATTAGGGCAGGCTATTTTGTATCGCGGAGCGGGGTTAAGTGTTGTTTGGACGTCTTATGCGTGGTTATTAGCAATTGGTACAGTATTTTTTTTAATTGCGTTAAAACGTTTTCGTAACTCGATTGTGAATATGGGCTCATAAGTGAATTATAATATTTAATATCTAAAACTGTTACTATGTTGCATTTAACTTTGATTTGAAAAATAAGAAAATCTTTATCGACAAAATTAGTTAAGCTTTAAAATTATTGTTTTCACTTTTTCTTCTATATAGATTTAGTGGAAGCCATTGTGACATTCACTAAAAGCAATCTTGATAGGAGCTTATGCACAACAGTATTAAAATAAGGAGTGTCACTAATTATTGCTGATGCATTAAAAATGATAAGTAAGATGCTTATATCGTCAAATTAGCGCAAAGTAGCATTACTCATTTTACAATAGCGAATAAATGATTTACATTATGTTAGTCATTAATTGATTTTTTCGAAACAAACTTTACCGTATATTGTTTCTTTATTCATTGTCATTATATAAATATCAACAATAAAGCTTTACAGCAACAATTCTATATAAATAAATTAAATCAAATTATTAACTATGATAGGTGTGTTTTTTTATAACGAATAACGCATTATAAAAAACAGCATTTAGGTAATTTTTAGCGCAATATTAATTTTTACTATACTTTAACACTCATTTTTTATTTTTGCTTATTCCTTGTTTTTTAATGAACTAATATAAATTATTCATCAATATAAGACCTATTTGTAATGGTTTTATGGGTTTTTAGGACAGCTAGCTGAAAGGGGGGTTTACACAAGTTCGAGAAGAGTAAGTATAATGATCTGTAAGTTTATATATTTTACATTTAAATATAATTAAAGGTTGTCATATTAATCGTGTTTTTAAGCAATTATACACGGTGTGAAATAACATATTAATAATATCCAGTTTCAAGAAAAAAATGCCGTTTTATAGGTAATAAAAAATATTTGATTTTGTTACCCAGTTATTTTGCTTCGGTTTATAAATATAATATCTAATCTGAAGTTACCGGCCAATTACCGAATTTGTATTTTAAGTAATATTATTTTAGGAGTTTTAAAAAATGAATCTAATCTGGTCTGCAGTTGGGCAAGTTGTAAGTTCTTGTCTTCCAGTTTTTTTATTAATTTTTCTTGGTTGGTTATGTGTACAACAAGGGATCTTTACAAAAGATGCTAAAAAATTATTATCAGGGCTTGTCTCAAACTTTGTCTTCCCAGCGTTACTTTTTGTGCATACTTCGCATGCTAAACCTTCGCAAATATTTAATGGTATTTGGATGTTTGCGTTTTTCTGTACTATGTCATTTTTATGGATAATTTGTTTTTTAACCAATAAGTACATATTACATAAAGATTTAAAGTCAACGGCTATGAATACTATGTTGTGCTGCTTTCCAAACATGGGGGGAATGGGGGTACCTTTCTTAACGTTGATGTTAGGTGCGGCTTCTACTATTTCAGTTGCGATTGCTAATTTTGTTGTGGCGTTATCATTGATTCCAATGACAATATTTCTGTTAGAGTTATGCGATACCAAAATGTCTGGTGGTAAGGTAACTGGTGATATGATATTTAGTGCAGTCAAAAACTCACTGATGAAGCCAATGTTTTTAGCTGTTATTTTAGGGTTAATTGTGAGCGTTACCGATGGCACAAAATGGTTACCTCATTTTGTGTTTAATACCTTTGATATTATGTCTAATGCTTGTAACTTTATTTCGCTTATTGCAGTTGGTGTTGGTATTCATGGTGTTAAATTAACATTATCTAAACCATTAATGATCAATGTGATATTAAAAAGTTTTATTACACCTGTGGTGGCGCTTATTTCTGTATATTTATTTGGTATTACCGGTATGGAAGCTGAAGAACTGGTCTTTTTATTAGCAATGCCAACGGCATCAACGGCTGTTATTTTGGCTTATAATTGGAATGTCGAGCAAGAACAAGCGTCAAGTATTTTCTTTGTATCAACAGTTTTATCTATTTTTATTTTACCAACGTTATTACTCATTATGGATTTCACCATTCCTGGCGTTGCTTAATAAATGCCGAATATAATGCTCTCATTGCTTTTAACAAGGTGAGAGCATTAGCAATAAAAATCCCAATCTAATTTGATATTCAAAAAGTAACTTAACAATCGATTGTTCAATATGTGGTTCTAGTGACAGTTAACGCTGCCACTAAATTCTATAATTATAGATGTGAATTGTGAACTTAAATTGGTTTGTGCGCCTTGCTAGTAATATTTTTTTATATCCAAATAAGAAAAGCACGCTTATGCCATTTTGTTTATTTGTTAAAAATCAGTCAGAAAAACCATTGATTTTATTGAAGTTTTTTATTGGTGTGTTTTAGGGCGCTGTGCTAGGGGTTGTTTATCCTTTTAACCATAAGATTTACAGTTAACATCAATGTTTGTTTTTTTATATCCTATTTACCTCATTATTCTATTATTGCTTATCGTGTTCTGTTTTAATCATTTTGCAATTTTTTTTGCAAAAATACCAACTAGGTAAGCCAATTTATATCGCTTATACTTAATTTATAAAGTAAATAGGTGAATATGGATCGGCTATGTAAATATCCCCCCAAAGTTAGTATAAGATTCAGGTAGAAAATTACGCTGCTTGCTTGAATATAATCTATGGTTATACCATGTAATTTTGCCCAGCCGATGAATGTTTTTCCTGTGAATTCCGGTCCGTTATCTACTCATATTTCGAGTTGATAACCATGATATCTGGTCAGTTTATTCTGATAACGGGTAATCCTACCTGTCGGTAAACTGATCGCAATATCAATGCCTAACGCCTCACAATTAAAGTCATCGATGACATTGAAGGTTCTAAACCGGCGTTGATTGCGACTGCTGTCACTCATAAAATCCATTCATCAACATTCACCTAGCTTATTTGGTACTGATAGTTTTTCTGGGCTTCGCGGAGGAATACGTTGTTTACGCTTTACCCTGAGATTAAGCTTTAACTGGCAGTATATTCGATAAATACACTTATGATTCCATTTCTAGCCGCGCTTTCTGATACGATTAAAACACTGAAGAAGACCCCGCGTAAATGTCTATCCGTGATAACTTAGCACTAACATAATCATCGAATCATCCGGTAATTTAGGTTGATAATAGTAAGCTCAGCTGCTTAAACTAACAATAGCGCAGCTCATGGCAATAGTAATAGAATGATTTTATTGCAGTTGCACAGCTCAGGCTTTACGTGCTTGAGTTGGCACTATAGCTTTTTATGATTTCCTCCTGAAGCTGAGATTTTAAATTTAGCTCAACAAACATCTGCTTAAGCTTACGATTTTCAGCTTCTAGTTGTTTTAAGCGTTTGATATCTGAGATTTCCATACTATCGTATTTATCACGCCATTTATAGAAAGTTGAATTCCCATACCCTATTTACGGCAAAGCTCTTTGACGGGGGATACCGGCTTCGGATTCTTTTAAATTAGCTACGATTTGTCGATAATCTTATCGGAAAAAGCAAGTGGACAATCTATTGGTTTGCGCTCTTTCGTAATAAAAAATTATAGATAAATTTCCAATAAAAACGCGGCTAATATTATTTTTATTGGAAATAATATAATTGTTTTTTCTCAAACCTGCTTGCAAATGGATGCAAAGATTTACAGTTAATATTGCAGTTAATTTAACGGCTAAGATTCTAAAGGAAGGTAATACGATAGTCGTTGTTGCTTTAGTGCATTGAGTAATAATCTAAAGCAATTTCGAGTTGGTTTTATGTCATCATTAATGTTATTTTATCGCCACAATCATTATTGTTTTTCATTGTTGTAATTTTTAACTAATATTGCATAATAGAAATAAGTTATCGCAATCAAAGTAATAATCTTATAAATTATTTAAATTTTAGAGTACAATAATAATTGTTTATCTTAATGATCATGTCTTATTTTGGTTTTTTACTCATAAAATAAATATGAGTTGATTGTCAATTACACAAAAGTTACACCGATTTTTATATAAATTGTTACCTGTTCCAATTTGGAAGTTTTGTTTAATTCTGTATTTGGAATTGTAGTTCAACATATCATGTTTGGTTAGGATCAAAATCAGCTTAATATAAAGTAGGGCAGGCTGAATTAGGGGCTATTTACTCAAACGTAAAAAAGGTATTAGGAACAGTATGGGTTAACCAAACACCATTATCAGCTAAATAGAACTTGAAGCCTTGTTGATGCATTAACAAAGCTTTTACTTTTAATACAATCGGTTTACCATGTCGTTTGCCTACAGCATTAGCTGTCTGTTCATCGAAAGATAAGTGAACATAATGGCGGTCACCTGCAATTAACCCTTGTTCTTTAATTAAATCAATAAAACGAGTGGCCGTCCCATGATACAAAAATTCTGGTGGGATTTGTTGTTGATATTTGATTTCAACCTGTTTAGTTGAATGTCCTTGTGCAGCACGAATTTTTAACCCATCTTCTGAAATTGTAAAACGTTTTTTATCGCTTGTTTTAACAACTTCTTCAATTAGATCTCTGGTAAGATATTCACCATGTTGATTAGCTTGCATAATTAGCGTTTCAATCTCAATCCACCCATTAGAATCTAAAGCTATACCTATAGCTTCAGGTTGATGTCTTAAAATGTAACTTAGAAATTTACTCGTTTTTTCTAGATTTTTGTTCATGCTTTACCCCTTAACTTTCTAAACTAGCACTTGAGGATATTTTTTAACATCTTTATATCAACAAGATAAATTCAATAATGACTTACTTTATTCTATTTCAATTAGCACAAAACATTCTAATTTATCTTTGCATCGCTTAAAATTTTTATTTGCTATTTTTACTCAGAGGCAAATTAATTCAATAATATTTTCAAAGGTGAAATCGTTGATTATAATTAACGCCATGTTTTTATACCTATTATTAATGTAATTACTATCATTAGCTATTTAATTGTGGCACAAAAATTATTATTAAATTGAAAAGCAGTACTTATAGAATCATGTTTTTGCGATAAGATGATTTTGAAAAAAGCGACACAATTAATGTTCAAAAATAGGGTTTATATATTTATAGAACGGCAAAATAAGCAGCTTAATTTTTTAGGTGAATTATGTATTAAGTAGGGTATTTACAATATTTTACCGCTCATTTTATCAATATGGGCAAATAATATGGGCGAATAAAATGATGAAAGATGACAATCTTAAACTTGTAGATGTTAATCTATCCCGATTCGATTTAGATCTAAATCAAAATTTAATTATACTTGAAATTTTGAACATGAATGATGGCGGTGAAATTTGTACTATTAAGATAAATACTATCATTGATCTGAAATATGAAAATAATATAGATGAAGATGATATTTTACCTGTATATATAGGTGAACTTGAAATATCAAAAAACATTGATACAGCATATTATCACCTTAAAATGCAAGGGGGGATAGATTTGTCTATAACTAGCTTACACTGTTTTATTAGCTATCCTAATTTGTAATATATAGCATTTTCTACATTATTAGGCGAAAATGCTGTAATAATATGCATAAAAATTCAAGATTAACGCCTTATCATCGAGAAGCGGTTTAGTGTATTACAATAAAGAAAAAACATAGCCACTGATTTAGCGTTGATATTTAATGCTTGTCGTTTCACCATTTATAAAGTATCAAAACTTTGCTGTCGCAAGCTTTTTAAGCCATAATTAAACCCCCAATTAACGTTACAAAACAATAAAATATGGCTTTAAAAGTCTGGTTAAAGTTGAGAAAACGATAGAAGCGCGTCTAAAACAGTAAGCAAAGCGTTACAACAAATTTAAATACTCCAAACTTAGTACACAATTCACGTAGAAAATTAAGCTACTTATTTGTAATAGCCTTTATTTAATCTGACGGACACCCAATAAAAACGGGTAACTGTCAGATTAGGTTTGAGTTAGTACAAATTATAATCTTTCAATTTATCTCACTTTATACTTTATAATACTTATTTCTCCTGCCTAAAATATTACAAAAACAAACGCATTCTCCTTTTATTATTTATTCAAAAAATGTTCAGAAAAGACATTGATTTTATTAGTTTTTTGTTTTTACAATCTCGATTTTTTGATAAAAATCAATCTCCCTTTAATAACGCTACAATTTGCTTAATATCACTCGGTGTTGTTTGACAACAACCACCAATTAATTTAGCCCCTAATTTAATCCAAGTCGGTAATTGATTGCTAAACGTACAATTATGTTGATGGTTTTTATGCCATTGTTTGGTAGTTGGATCGTATTGTTCGCCTGAATTTGGGTAGACTATTAGCGGCTTAGTGGTAAGTTTATTTAGTACCTCTAATGCTGGAGTGACGTTTTCTAATGCAATACAGTTAATGCCAATACTGACAATTTGCTCGATATTGTTTAAATAGTTGATAACTTGTGATAATGGTGTGCCATCACTAAGGTGCTTTGAGTCTTTTAGCGTTAATGAAAACCAACATGCCATTGTCGGGAATTGTGCGATAAGCGTAGTTAATGCTTTGATTTCTGCAAATGAAGGTAGGGTTTCACAAGCAAGAATATCAACTTTGGCTTCAATCAATGCTTGAATTCTGTCTTGATGAAAAGCAATAAAAGCCTCTTTATCAAGATGATAATCGCCTGTGTATTCTGAACCATTGGCAAGATATGCGCCGTAAGGCCCCACTGATCCGGCTATTAATAAAAGTTTGTTTTGTTTGGTATCCGTTAAATACTGTTGTTTAGCTTGTTTTGCAAGTTCAACGCTGGTTTTAATTAGTTTGATAGATTCATCAAGCGCAATGCCTTTTTGGGAAAACCCTAATGGTGTAGCTTGGTAGCTGGCGGTGATGGCGCAATTCGCACCAGCTTTAAAATAATCATAATGGACTTGGCGGATTAATTCTGGTTTTTCAATTAATATTTTTGCCGACCATAAACTATCGTTAAGATCGCATCCGCGGCGTTGTAGTTCACTAGCCAGCGCGCCATCAATAATAATGTGTGTTTTTTGCTTTAAGAGCGAGTGAATTAAATTATTATTGGTCATATTTTGTCACTCGCTTTTGGTAGGTTTGGGTAAAGTGGTGGGCAATAAAGCAAACAATCACAAATGGAATACCACAATAAAGCGCTATGCGTTGTTGAGGATCGAAAGCTAAGCCAATGCAGGCAATCAAACATAAAATAAAACCTAAAATTGGCACAAGTGGATAAAATGGTGCTTTATATTTTAGTGTGTTTTGTTCGGTTGTAGATAATTGCTTTCTAAAAAAGTAATGTGAAGCGCAAATGCTTAACCAAACAGCAACAACGGCAAAGCCTGAAATAGCTGTTAATGCCACAAATACGGTATTAGGAGCGATAACGCTTGTGAGCAATGCAAGTAATCCGCCTAACATACTCATTGTGATAGCAAATGCGGGAATACCATCTTTGGTCAGTTTGCTAAAGCATTTGGGTAATGTTCCTTGATTGGATAGCGACCATAGCATACGTCCTGATGCATAAAGGCCTGAATTAGCAGCAGATAAAATTGCAGTTAAAATCACAAAGTTAAGCATATCAGCAGCATAAGGCAGGCCAATGTTTTCAAAAACAGTGACAAAAGGGCTTTTTATCACGCCTGCTTGTTCCATTGGTAAAAGAGCCGCAAGAACAAAAATTGTGCCAATAAAGAATATAATAAGCCGTAAAATAGTGGTTTTGATAGCTAATGGGATGGTTTTTTCTGGTTGTTGGGTTTCGCCTGCTGCAATGCCTATTAATTCAGTACCTGAAAAGGCAAAATTGACTGATACCATCGTCATAATAATCGGAGTGATGCCGTTAGGAAACCAACCATTATCGGTAATATTGTGCAAAAATGGGGCTGGCATGTTGTCTTTCATTGGGATAATGCCAAAAATGGCTGCTGCACCAGCAATAATAAAAATGACAATAGTAAGCACTTTGATAATTGAAAACCAAAATTCACTTTCAGCAAAAAATTGTGCAGTTATAATGTTTAATACAAAGATCACAATGCAAAATATTAAACACCAAATCCAGACTGAAACAGAAGGGAACCAGTATTGCATACATAAGCCTGCTGCAGTTAGGCTTGAGCCCAGTGCAACTGTCCAAGTTAGCCAATATAGCCACGCAACAGTATAACCTGTGCCAGGGCTAATAAAACGTGATGCATAAGTGTGAAAAGCGCCTGTTTCGGGCATGGCAACCGCTAGCTCTCCAAGGCATAACATAACTAAATAAACCACTAGTGCGCCAATTAAATAAGCAATAATTGTGCCGATAGCACCAGCGGTTGCAATAATATATCCAGTATTAAAAAATAAACCAGTACCAATCACACCACCGAGTGATAGCATAATTAAATGCCTAGTTTTCATGGTTCGTTTGAACTGGTTTTTATTTGATGCGTTGACCTGAGTGTTCATAAGAATGTTTTATTCGGTTAGTTTAAATCACATTCCGCCAATAAAACTGGCGGAATAATTAGGAAGTTAATTGAATTTATATTGATAATTTACTGAAGACTATTTAAAAATGCTTTTTTAGTCATTGTCTTATCATTTACCTTGACGTTGTCAAGGGCACGAGAATATTCAATGTCGGTGAATATACCTTGTTTACCGTCTTTACTGAAATTAACTATTGGTGAATTATATAAAAACATTTTGCTCATCATGACTAGATTCGAGCTTGCTTTATTAATTTGTTCTGGTGTGACGTTATCGGTATTTGGATGTTCTATTTGTGCTGAAATACGTCCTAATACATCAAATGGTGCGCTAAGCTGTAGTTTTAGGCGATCTATTTTATCAACATTATTATTATTATTTTCTAATGCATCTTTGCCTATATCTTTTACATCCATCACAAAATTGAAATTGATATCTCCAGCCGCGTTGTGCCAATTAAATTTGTTTAGTGAAAATTTTGTATGAACTGGGCGACTGCTATCAATAATTTCATCAAAGTCTTCAAGGCTAAATTGATCAGAAAATAGATCTTTATCGGCACCTTGGAAATTAAAGTCTAATGATACTTTTCCTAGATTTTGTTGTCCCCACAGAATTGAATCTATGCTACTAAATAATGAACCATCTACGGTATTAGCATTATTTAATGTGCTTTTTTGGTTTACAATCATGTTATTGATTACTACCGATTGAACTTTTGAAAATGAAGCGGTAGCAAAGGTGAATGCTAATTTATCGACGCTACTTTGTGTATCACCATTTTGGTTTTTGTAGTTAAAATTACCTTTTGATTGGAAATTATCAATATTAACCGTACTTTTTGTTATGCCATCTAGCGTGTATTTAGCATGTCCAATATTAAATTGGTATTCAAAGTCTTCTAGTGTATTAAGTGGTTTTAGCGATACATTAACATCTTTCAAACTATAATTGTTATCATCTGAAATGTAATCTAATTTATCCAATTGCACTTTAGCTTTTACGTCGGTAGCATCCGCATAGCCACTGAAGGTATAACTCCCATTACTTACATTGAGTAAGCCATTATCGATGGTGGGTATTTCGCTTTGTGTGACTTGAATTGCTTTATTGGCTAATTTAAGCGTGATATATTCGCCATAGCTTATTCCTATATGCCCAGCAATAAATGGTTGATTACCAGCAAGTTTCCAAAGTGTTGGATTGCTTTGTTCTGTCATTTCGTATTCTAGCCAAGCTTTTTGTGGGGCTAATGTCCCTTTAGCAAGCGCTGCAATAGGGAAAGGACCATGGTGGATAGTTATATCATCGTCAAATAAGGTTTTAGGCTTAGCATTTTCATCTAAGGTATTTTGAGGTGATACTGTTACAGTTAAATGTAATTTAGTTGAAAATATATTTTTTTCATAATTGCTTTTCATTACTGACACTGTAAAATCATCTTGAAATTCGTTAATTTTGGCTGTTATTTGTGCTAATTGATTATCGATATTATTTTCAATGATATTACCTGTTTGCCATGCTATGCCTACGTAGGCAACGCCTAATACAGCAACGATTCCTATTGCAAGTGTTGTTTTTTTCATTATGAGTCTCTTAGTTATTTTTGCTAAATTTAATATATTATTTTGATAATTTTAATCGATTTATACCTTATAGGCGATATTTTTTTAATATATTGAAAAATATTTATTTCTATATTTATTTCTATTTAGTTTACATGCCTTGTTTATATACGAATGTAAAGTGCCTAAATAGGCATGATTAAATTTGCATTTAAATATCGATACAATCAGTCAATGCAATCACGTTAGCAATTTAATTTATTCATTATTATTGTGTTTTAAAAAAATAAATTATAAAAAATTTTCAAAAAAATCTCTTTTATCTAATAGATGTCCATTTACGGTCACGTTCTGATCTCCTTTAGTGTATTTGATATCAGAATAATAACCTTCATTTTGATCTTTATTAAACGTAAACATTTTTGATTTACCAAATAGCTTTTTTGCATTCGTTTTTAATGTCGCAAAGGCGTTGGTTAGCTGTTCTTGGGTAACTTCGTTTGCATTGGGGGTTTTTATTTGCGCTAAATAATAGGCTAATACATTAAATGGCGCATCAATTTTTAACTTTAAACTATCAATGTTATCAATACCTAGCATGAGTTGTTGTAGTTCTGCCCATTCACCAGATATGTTACAGAAAAAATTCGCATTAATATCACCGGCTGGGTTTTGCCAATGTAGTTTATTTAATGCCAATTTGATGTTGGCTGGTGCTTGTTGATTAACATCGGCTTCATAAAGGTCTATATCAAAATTGTTTAATATCATGGCAATATTAATACCTTGGTAGCTAAGATCTAAAGAACCATTACCTAAATGTTGTTGCCCAAACAATACTGATTGGGCGTCTACTTTTAACCAACCATCTATCGTATTAACCGTGCTTAAGGTATTTTCTTCTGCAATGGTGAGTTTTTCAATCATGATTGATGAGTCATTAAACTGGTTAATGTCAGGCTCAAATGTTATTTTATCTATTGTGACATGCGCATTAGGAGCTTGATATTTATTATTTAAACTCCCTTGGTATTTTAGGTGATCAAGTGTAAGGCGTGATGCTGAATATTCATCGATCAGAAAGGCTATTTTATTAGCGTTTATGGTGTAATTAACGCCTTTTTTTTCTGGTCTAGGCTCAGCTAATAAGTTGAATTTATTTAAAGTAATTATTGGTTCTTTAGGATTGTCATAATAATTAAATTTATCAATATTGGCTTTGGCAACGATACTTGAAAAATCTTCATTGCTTTCAATTATAACATTGCCATCAGAGATATCTAAACCACCATGAATAAAATAATTAGCATCAAAATGTGAAGTGAATGCTGAATCAGTCAGTTTAAGCGCTTTATTAGTCAGTTTAATGGTGAGATATTCGTGATAACTTATCCCCATATTGGCGGTGATAAACGATTGGTTACCCGCTAATTTCCAAAGCTCGGGCGCTGATTTTTCAGGCATTGCATAGTTGATCCATGCTATTTGTGGTGTAAATTTTCCTTCAGCTAGTGCCATCATAGGAAATGGCCCATGATGAATTGTAATTTCATCATTAAAAATAGTTGTTTCTGCTTGCTTTTTGTCTTGTTCAAGTTGCAAATCGGTATCTTTGGGCACTAATTTAATGGTAAGGTGAAGTTGCGTTGAAAAAATAGCTTTTTGGTAATCGCTATATTCAATCACCACGTTAAACAAATTTTGATAATTATCAACTTGTTTTGTGATTTGTTGTATTTTATTGTCGATATTAGCTTCAATCATATTGCCAGTGTGCCAAGATGCGCCTATGTATCCTGAACCTAATACAGCAATAATTGCTGTGGTAATAATGCTTTTTTTTATCATGATTTTCCGCTTATTTGGTTTAATTAATATTTGTTTTATTGAGCTGGTTCTTGATGCTCAGAAAACGCTTTTAATAAAGTTTTAATGTAGTCTATTCGTTCTGTTGATTGTAATTGTGAACGAAGTAATTTTAATCTATTGGCGCTTTCCAAACGGTAATTTTTCGGTTCTTTTTGAATGATTTCAATTAAATAATCAACCGATACCTTATTATTGCTACCAAATTCAATATAGCCACCTTTTTCACCAAATTCGATTTTTGTGATGCCTAATTGATTGGCGTGATAACGAATTTTGGTGGTTTCCAATAAAAATAGTACCGCATCGGGTAATTGACCAAAGCGATCTCGCATTTCGATTTGAATTTCTGTTAGCTCATCAAGGCTATTAATACTTGCAATACGTTTATAAAGCGATAATCGTGTATTTACATCAGGAATAAAATCATCAGGGATGAGTGTTGGTAAACGTAACTCGATTTCGGTTTGTTGGTTGTTGAGTAATGATTCAAGGGTTGGCTCTTTGCCTTCTTTGAGTGATTTAACGGCGTCTTCAAGCAATTCGATATAAAGATTAAAACCAATGGTTTCAATTTGTCCACTTTGATCGCTACCTAATAGTTCGCCTGCACCACGAATTTCAAGATCATGTGTCGCTAGGGCAAATCCTGCACCTAAATCTTCAAGCGAGGCAATGGCTTCAAGGCGCTTTTTAGCATCTTTGCTGAGCAATTTAGGGTGAGGTGTTAATAAGTATGCATAAGCTTGATGATAAGAACGACCAACACGCCCACGCAATTGGTGCAACTGAGCTAAACCAAATTTATCGGCTCGATCAATAATAATGGTATTAGCGTTAGGAATATCAATACCTGTTTCAACAATTGTTGTGCAAACTAGTACATTATAGCGTTGATGATGAAAGTCATTCATGACGCGCTCTAAGTCACGTTCATGCATTTGTCCATGACCAATGGTAATGCGTGCTTCGGGAACCAATTTTGCTAATTCTTCGCTGACTTTTTCGATATCTGATACATCATTATGTAAATAATAGATTTGACCACCACGCAAAATCTCACGCAAAATGGCTTCTCTAATCACAAGATCATCATATTCTCGAACAAAGGTTTTTACCGCTAACCTGCGAGCTGGTGGTGTTGCAATAATAGAAAGATCTCGCATACCCGTCATTGCCATGTTGAGCGTTCTTGGAATTGGGGTGGCTGTTAGGGTTAAAATATCGATGTTTGCTCGCATTGCTTTGATGCGTTCTTTTTGACGTACGCCAAAACGATGTTCTTCATCAACAATTAATAAACCTAAATCTTTCCATTTGATATCTTCTTGTAATAATTTATGTGTACCAATGACGATATCAATTTTTCCCTCTCCAAGTGCTTCAATAATAGCTTTTTGCTGTTTGGCGGTCTTAAAGCGAGATAGGCTTTCGATGCGAATTGGCCAGTTGGCGAAACGATCGCAAAAGCTTTCATAGTGTTGTTCTGCAAGGAGTGTTGTAGGGACTAAAACAGCGGTTTGTTTATGATTAATTACCGCTAAAAAAGCAGCACGAATTGCTACTTCTGTTTTACCAAATCCAACATCACCACAGACTAATCTGTCCATGGCATAAGGCGAACACATATCGCCAATGACTGCACCAATAGCATTTTGTTGATCGTCGGTTTCTTGATAAGGGAATCCTTGGCAAAATAACTCATAGTGTTCTCGATCTTGTTTAAACTCGAAACCTGGTTTGCTTTCACGTTCAGCATAAATATCCAGTAGTTCAGCTGCGACATCTCGCACTTTTTCGGCCGCTTTTTGCCGTGCTTTACTCCATGTATCGGTGCCTAATTTATTTAGTGGCGCATTTTCTTCATCCCCACCAGAATAGCGGCTAATTAAATTTAATGACGCAACAGGGACATAAAGTTTGGTATCGTTAGCATAGAGTAATATAAGGTATTCGGCTGTAATGCCACCTGTTTCTAATGTGGTGAGTCCTGCATATCGACCTACACCATGTTCCAAATGAACAACAGGTTTACCCGGTGTTAGCTCAGCTAAACTACGAATAAGTGAGTCAGTATTAATGGCCTGTTTGTGTTCTTTTTTACGACGAATAATGCGTCTGCCTAGTAGCTCATTTTCGGTAATAAATGCAAAATTATCTTGCTGATTAATAAAACCTTGTTCACTAGCACCAATCATTAGGTAAAAACGATTGTTGTTGCTTTGTTGCTCGTCAAGTTCATTGAGGGGCGTTGGGTGAATTCTAATTCGTCCTAAAATTTCTTGTAATGCTTCTTTACGTCCTTCTGATTCAACCGAAAATATGATTTTTCCTGTAAAATCTGCAATAAATTTTTCAAACTGTAAATAAGGATCTTTTTGCTGACTTTGAATGGCTATTTCTGGTAAAGCACAATAAGGTAGATTGATGTTTCTATTTGACTCAATAATTGGCTCGTGGGTTAAAACCATGCGTGGATATTGTTTGAAATAAGCAAATATTTCATCAGTTTTAGACCAGATCAAGTTAGGCTCTAAAAGTGGCCTCATTGGATCAACACCACGGCTATCAAAACGTTGACGAATATCATGCCAATATTTATTAGCGTATTGTTCAATATTGGCGGTATTGATGATGAGTGTCTTATCAAGAAAATAAGAACAAAGCGAGGTTAATGGCTCACTGAAAAACAGAGCTTGCCAATACTCAATACCTGTTGGCAAAATATTTTTACTCACTTGCTGGTAAATACTTTCTGGCTCTAATCTGACTTCAAACTTTTCGCGCCATTGGCTTCGAAATAGCTCAATAGCTGCTTTATCAAAGGGAAACTCATGAGCAGGTAGCAATTGGATTTGTTCTATTTCATCAAGTGTTCGTTGAGTTTCGGCATTAAAAGTGCGAATGCTGTCAATCTCATCATCAAAAAAATCAATTCGATAAGGGTGATCACTTCCCATCGGGTAGATATCAAATAGGGCACCGCGAGTGGCGTATTCACCATGTTCCATAACTTGGCTTACTGAACGATATCCTGCATTTTCAAGTTGTAAACGTAGGTTCTCTCGACTAATTTGTAAGCCTTGTTTCATTATAAACACATGCCCATTTAAATAGCTTTTAGGGCAGACTTTTTGCATTAATGTATTGATGGGTAAAATTAAAGCCCCTTTTTTTAGATGAGCTAAATGATACAAGCAAGACAAACGCTCAGAGATGATGTCTTGGTGTGGCGAAAAGCTATCATAAGGTAATGTTTCCCAATCGGGAAAAGAGATCGAAGGGAAAGGCGAGAACTGCTTTAGCTCTTCATCAATACGCGAGGCTTGTTGCATATCATCAGTAATAATCACAACTAAGCCATCATGAATATTTACGATTTGTGCACAAAGTTGTGATAAAGATGAGCCAACAAGTTGCCCAATGTGCTTTACTTCACCTGATTTTTTAGGTATTAACGTTGAAATATTTTGTGTTTTAGGCATGATGAGTTCGTTGAAATTGCTACAAGATTATAGGTTAGATTATAACGTAAGTACGTGGTTGTTTTCTATAACTGTTTAATCCTGTATGATAAGCACCTTGCATTTAACTCGTAAAACTTTGTCAAAAAGTTTCAGGTAATATATACGTTTATGTCAAAAATATTTCGCCCATTAGTGTTTTATATCGGTTTGCGTTATGTATATGGGCAAAAAACCGATGGTTTTGGTCGTTTTGTATCATGGTTATCAATGATTGGAATTATGCTGGGTTCTATTGGTCTAATCGTTGTACTATCTGTGATGAATGGATTAGAAGATCAAATGCAAAACAGTATTTTAAAGTTTTTTCCTCAAGCTCAAATTACCTCTAATCAAGGAAGAATTGATCCCAATGTCATTTTAAGTTCACCTTTTGAAAAGATTACAGGTGTTAATCGCATTACGCCTTTAGTCACTAGTGATGTAGTATTACAAAGCGAACAAAGTATTACTGTCAGTACTTTAATGGGGGTAAAACCGGAAGATGAAGACCCAATAAGTGATTATATTTACATGGGTTCAATTTCGGATCTACAAGCAGGACAATATAATGTTATTTTAGGGCAAACGCTTGCCAATCAGTTAGGTGTTACAATAGGCGATAAAATTCGATTAATGGTGACAGATGCAAGCCAAATAACTCCAGTTGGGCGGATTCCTTCGCAACGTTTGTTTAATGTGGTTGGACTGTTTTCAGTTAATCATGATATTAATCAATCTCTTATTTATGTTAATCAATCTGATGCAAGAAATTTGTTACGTTATCCTGCCAATATGATCACTAGCTGGCGCTTATTCTTAGACAAACCCCTTGATATTGCATCGGTCACTAATACCGCATTACCAGAAGGGTTAGTGTTTAATGATTGGCGTGCAAAACGCGGTGAATTATTTCAAGCCATTAAAATGGAAAAGAATGTCATGGGATTATTGATTAGTTTAATTGTTATTGTTGCCGCTTTTAATATTATTACTTCATTAAGTTTACTGGTAATGGAAAAGCAAGGTGAAGTAGCTATTTTGAAAACGCAAGGTCTATCGCGATTTAAAATTATGTTCATTTTTATTATTCAAGGTGCAAGCTCCGGCATAATTGGCACGCTCTTAGGGAGTGTTTTAGGATTGTTACTTGCAGTCAACTTAAATGAAATCATGCAAGCGTTGGGTTTATCTTTAGCGGGTATTTTGCTACCGTCGCTCGTTGAGCCATCGCAAATTATTTTAATTATTATTGGATTGCTTATGTTATCGTTAATTTCAACTATTTATCCTGCATACCGTGCAGCCAATATTCAACCTGCTGAGGCTTTACGTTATGAATAATTCTGAAAAATTACTATCAGCAAACAATCTTTATAAAACTTATAAAGAAGGCAAAATGGTAACGGAAGTTTTAAAAGATGTTTCATTTGATATTTACCCAAAGTCGTTACTTGCCATTATTGGTAGCTCAGGCTCAGGTAAAAGTACATTATTACATTTACTTGGTGGGCTTGATAAACCTACTTCAGGTGATATCACTTTTAAATCACAGCAGTTAAATCAATTATCTGAACAAGAAAAAGCGCGATTACGCAATCAAGAAATTGGCTTTGTTTATCAATTCCATCATCTATTACCTGATTTTACGGCATTAGAAAATGTAGCTATGCCACTGTTAATTGGTGGTGTTTCGCCAAATGAAGCAAAACAACGTGCTAGGGCAATGTTAGAATCCGTTAACTTAGTAAAACGAGCTAACCACCGTCCTTCTGAACTGTCTGGTGGTGAACGCCAACGTGTAGCAATAGGGCGAGCATTAATTAATAATCCCGCTTTAGTTATGGCTGATGAACCGACGGGTAATCTTGATAAATCAACGGCAGATTCTATCTTTGAGCTATTGATTAAATTAAATCGTGAACATGGCACTGCATTTTTAGTTGTTACGCATGATCTAGAGTTAGCCAGTAAACTTGATAAACAGTTGGTGATGAGAGATGGCAAACTATCTGATAGCGTATCATCAGATAAAAAGCTAATGGATAACTAATATGAATTTATCTTTAATTACCGCCATCAAATTTCGAAAAGGGCGCCGTAAAAGTGGCATGGTGTCATTAATATCTATCATTTCAACATTAAGTATTGCTATTGGTATAGCGGCATTAATCATTGGCTTAAGTGCCATGAACGGCTTTGAGCGAGAGCTACATAACCGCGTGTTATCTGTTGTGCCTCATGGTCAATTGTATCTTGATTCTGGCAATTTAGAGAATTGGCGCCATGTACAGCAAGAGCTTACAGAAAATAAAAATATTGTATCAGCCGTTCCATTTGTTAGTTTTACTGGGCTTATTGAAAACGGTAGTAAACTCGGTGCTGTTGAAGTACAAGGGCTTGATCCTGAGCAAGAACAGCAAATTAGTGCATTACCTAACTATGTGCTCAATCATAAATGGCAAGAATTTAAGGCAGATAATCAACAAGTTATTATTGGTTCTGGTTTAGCAAAATCTTTAGCGGTAAAAGAGGGGGCTTGGGTTTCTTTATTAATTCCTGTATCAGCAAGTGGATCAACTCAACTCAAACCACCTAAGCGAGTTCGCTTACAGGTTATTGGTATTTTGGATTTAAGTGGTAGTTTAAGTAATAACGTTGCTCTATTGCCTTTAGTTGATGCGCAAAAACTACTCAATATAGGTGACAGTGTCACTGGGATAATGATTAATGTCAATGATGTATACCGAGCTAATCAAATTATAGGTCAAGCTGCATTGAGCTTAGATGACACCTTATCATTTAATAGCTGGGAAAATTCATTTGGTTTTATGTATCGCGATATTCAGATGATACGACAAATTATGTATCTGGCAATGATTGTGGTCATCGGTGTTGCTTGTTTTAATATTGTATCAACGTTAGTTATTGCTGTTAAAGACAAACAACGTGACATCGCCATATTGAAAACATTAGGTGCAACTAATCGATTAATCAAACATATTTTTATTTGGTATGGGGTAATTTCTGGATTAATTGGTAGTTTAATTGGTGTTATTTTAGGTGTGATATTGTCATGGCAACTTTCCAACATCATGGGGGGCCTTGAATCATTAATGGGACATAAAATTTTAAACAGTAATATCTATTTTATCGATTTTTTACCATCTGAAATTCACTTCTTTGATGTGGCGATAGTGTTTATAACTGCCATGTTACTTAGCTTAATTGCTAGCTACTATCCTGCTAAACGAGCTTGTAAAATTGAGCCAGCTCGAATCTTAAATAGCTTTTAACAGTTAGCTTAAATAAAACGCTGTTTGATTGGTTATCATCAGCGTTTTTTATTATTAATTATAGATATAATAGCCATTAGGTAAGGCATAATGCATATATACTGTATATATTGCCAATGCAGTAGTAATCAATAATAGGCTAATAATAAGTAACGCTAGCTTACTTGGATATTTAAAAATTTTAAGACACAATGAAATTAGCCCACCAAGAACAAATCCAGTACAAGCACCACCGATATGTGCCATATTATCAATTGAAGGCAATAATCCTAATCCAGCGGTTAAAATTAAACTTAGTAGCATTGCCTTAACTGGCATTTCTTGTATATTGGTTTTAAACACTAAGCTATAGGCTAATAATGCAGTAATAACACCTAAAATAGCACCTGATGCACCACAACTAATTACATTATGGTGAATTGTGGCAATATCGCTTGATAAGCTTCCTACTAAACCAGAGAAAAAATAAACACCAATAAAAGCAATGCGAGGTATACGCTGTTCTAAAATTGGTCCAATACTCCATAATGCCAGCATGTTCATGGCTAAGTGAGTAAAACCTACGTGCATAAATAAATTGGTAAACATACGCCAATATTGACCAGAAAAAGTCAGTTCTGCCACATCGGCTCCCCAATCAATTAAAAAATGATTTTCATACAAGGTTGAAAAACCTCGGCTATCAAGCAATCTAAATGCAAAAAAGCAAAAAATGTTTACAACAACCAAGGTTGAAGTGATTTTAGATTGATTTGCGTAATATTTAAGGTCATTTAAAGCGCTCATCAAAAAATCCTTTTAAATCGTTTTATATCATTAAATGGTATATTAATAATAAATGGCATATTAACAATGTGCAGGCTTAATTTAGTCGTTTACCTAATATCAGCAAATCACACTGAACATTATCAAGTTCAGCAATTTTGGGAAGAAAGCCCCATTGTTCATATTGCATTTTTTTAAATAAATTAACGCTAGGTAAATTATGCCCAAAAACGTAGCTAAAAATTGCCTCAATTCCAGTTTTTTGGGCAAATTTTTCAATTTCAGCTACCATAAATTGGCCAATTTTTTTACCACGAAAATCTTGATGAAGATATAAGCTAATCTCAACAGTTTTATAAAATGCAGGACGACCATAAAACGAAGATAAACTAATCCAACCACAAGGTTGATCTTGGTATTTTATTAGCCAAATTGGACGATCATGTTGATTATGTTGGTGAAACCAGTCTAATCGACTCTCAACAGAAACCGGCTCCGTGTCGGCAGTAACTTGCCTGCCGGCAATTGTTGAATTATAAACATCAACAATAAAAGGCAAATCGGTTAATGTGGCATCTTGATAAGTAATCATAGCTTTTGTTATAAGTGATTAAAGTAATTTTATTGTAGTTTTATTATTTGTTTTAGGCAATAAAAGATATTTTTTCAACAAAGAAGATAAAAGCCAATCGTTTGTTATTTTATCAAATAATATTAGGATAATATTGTTTAATAATACTGGATGCTGACCAAATGGGTTGTTATCATCCTACCAAAATCCTTGCCAACCCTTTTTTTTAACAATAAATTAAAGTAAATAAAAACAAATAGTTAAAGTGATGCCTAATAAAAGGGTTTTTGAAGATAAAAATCTTATTTGCCTTTTATTAAACAACGTTTATAGTATATTCGATTCTAGTTTACCGCCGTGTAGGCGGTTTAGAAAGTTAACTCTAATGTTTGTACAGGGCGAGCGGGGTTTACCGCCGTGTAGGCGGTTTAGAAAATAGCTAAACCCTCCAATAGTGATACTTGAATGTTTACCGCCGTGTAGGCGGTTTAAATATTTTTCTTTATTGTTATATAGATCATGCCTGCCTGCTAATATATAACCGTATTTCGCTAATTAAAAAATTAAATAAAATCAATGGTTTTTCTGAACGATTTTTATGTGTAAAATGGACTAATTTTTATATTTATTTTTGTTAGTTAACTCACATTATTTTTAAGTCAATTCATCTTCTCTTTAAATTAGAAAACATAAAATATTGTAATGTTAAATAAATATGTTAATGTGCCTTATGTTGCTTTTTATCTATAAAAGCAATATTTTTTTGTTAAAAATTTTATACAGAAAGTTAAAATAGTCAGTAGAAAGTTATTACGTATTTTTGAAAAAAGCTTTTAATTAAATTTGATGATAGAGGTGAAATTTTTATTAGTATGATTTTATACCATTAAAACAACATAAAGTCGATTTTATACAATATGTTATGCTGTTTTAATGGGACATATTTAATATAATGCGTAAAAATAGCAATTTTGAGTGGCTTAATTACCTATATTATTTATCACTATTGATGAATGTATTTACTGTAACATTTTGTGATTTATTGAATTTAGAATTATCAATTAAGTTAGCATAATCAACCATACCACTAGTTAGGAAAAGATCTAAAAACCAACCAATTCCAAAAACTCCACAAGTAAATAACCAAACAAAACCTGTTATCCACTTACCACAATACATACGATGGATACCCATAAAACCCAAAAAGAACCACAATACATAAGCAATACCTTTGTTTCGCATGACTTCTCTCCATTTAAAAAAGACAAATTGTATACGATAATAAATCGAATAACAATATATTATTCATATAGTAACCTTCATAAGAGGGTGTTGGCTAAATTCAATAATAGCTCAATAACGTTAATGAAAAATGGCATTTTTTCGATGATACCTATATGTATAGGTAGAAAGGGTGAGCTAGTTTTTCTCTTTTTTACAACTCGATAATAACGCGCCCACGGGTGATATCACAGAGAGTTTTTTGTAATAATTGGGACTTGTTTTGTGTTATTCCTATAGCTACTTTGACACCTTCGGCATCAAAATCTTGTTGTTCAATCAAGGCCCCAAGTTCTTTTAGGCGATTTTCAATAATTGGCCATTCGCTATAATAACAGTGAAATTGAAGCGTAATACGGGCAATGAGTTCAATAAGTTCGCCTTGTTGTAAACAGTGACTGGCCGCACCGCCATAGGCTCGCATTAACCCACCAGTACCTAGTTTTATTCCACCAAAGTAGCGAGTTACAACAACCACAATTTGATCGCAATCTTGTCCTTCAATAGCTGAAAGGATAGGGCGCCCAGCGGTGCTTGTCGGTTCACCATCATCATTAAAACGGTATTGCTGCCCAATTTTCCAAGCCCAACAATTATGTGTTGCATTGAGATCGCTTACTTGATTAATAAAATTGGTTGCTTGCTCGGCCGTGGTAACTGGTGCAGCATTAACAATAAAACGGCTTTTTTTGATTTCTTCTGTTAAGTTGATTGGATTTACTAATGTATATGGCATATTAATTTGTTACAATTGGTTCATTGCGGTTAATCATACTCAGCAGATTTAAAATGTCTATCAATTTACAACAATTAAAACAAATTCAACAGACGTTAGCCAAGCAAATTAAATTAACAGATGCGTTTAATCAATCCGTTAAATTTATTGGTGGAACCGATGTGGGCTTTGAAAATGGTGGTGATATTACCCGAGCGGCTATTGTTATTCTTACTTATCCAGATTTTAATGTTGTGGAATATCATATCGCTCGAATAAAAACGCAATTTCCTTATATTCCTGGTTATTTATCTTTTCGTGAATATCCTGCGCTTATTGAGGCATGGCAACAAATAACACAGAAACCGGATTTATTGTTAGTCGATGGACAGGGCTTTGCTCATCCTCGGCGTTTAGGTATTGCAAGTCATTTAGGTTTATTACTAGATATGCCAACAATTGGTGTAGCTAAAAAAAGATTATGTGGTCAGTTTGAGCCATTGTCAAAACGGGCTGGTAGTGTAACACCATTGCAAGATCAGCAAGAACAAATTGGCTGGGTATTGTGTAGTAAAGATAATTGTAATCCTTTATTTATTTCGGCTGGTCATCGAATAAGTCAAGATAGTGCATTAAAATGGGTAAATTTATGTTTACGAGGTTATCGATTACCTGAACCTACTCGTTGGGCTGATGCGATTGCATCAAATAAACCACTGTTTAAGAAATTTAACCATGATAGCTAGCCACCAAACACCTTTGAGAAAAGGCGGTTTTACCTTTAAACGTTTTTTTGTTGCACACAATAAAAGCCCTATGAAAGTTACAACTGACAGTTGTTTATTAGGGGCATGGGTTCCCATTGAAGTTATTCCACAAAAAGTGTTAGATATTGGTACGGGGTGTGGTGTAATTGCATTGATGTTAGCTCAACGGTTAGAAAATACGCATTGCAAGATTGACGCAATTGATATTGATCATCATGCTATTGCACAATGTAATGAAAATAGCAAACAAGCCTCATTTTATTCTATTTGTGCCAAGCACGCAGATATTAATCAATTTCGACTTAATCAACCGGCTTGTTATGATTTAATTGTAAGCAACCCACCTTATTTTGAATCGGCTGTAGATTGCCGAGATATACAAAGGCAATTAGCTCGTTATACCGAGAGTTTGAGCTATCAGCAATTGATTAATGCTGTTAAACGATTATTAACACCAAAAGGGCAATTTTGCTTAGTTTTGCCTTATCATCTATCAAATCATTTTAGATTTTTGTGTGAATCAAATTTTTTATATTTAACTCAGGTGATGAATGTTAGGTATTCGAGTAAAAAAGATTTTTCGTTGGCGTTGATGGCTTTTTCATTAAGCCGAGCTGATTTGATCATTGAGGATCAACTTTGTATGCGAGATGATGATGGGTGCTATTCGCAATCATTTAAGCAGTTGTTAGCTGATTTCTACCTATTTCGAAAATAGCACCCAGATGTCATCTCCATGACCATTTAATTTGGTAATATATAAAAATAGACAATGGCAATTAGCGCAAGTGTGATGATGAAAAAGGCATACACTTTGTCGTGAAAGTAACTAAATACGGGTAAAGAGCGTTGCTTTCTAGCATAGAGGTAAAAAAGTAGTCCTATACTATAAAGTATCATCGACAGTAATAAGTAAGATATACCGCCAGCATAAATTAGCCATACCCCATATGTCGATCCAAATGCACCTATTATGATTAAATAGACTTTACGCCTTTGTATAGCTAATTTGAAAACAAAAAGTGCTGCAAGTAAATAAGGGATGAGCACCATTGAGGTTGATAGCTGGATTAAGGTATTATAGCCCGATTGGTAAAAGTGAGAAAGAATCAGCAAAATTGTTATGAAGCTCGTTGTTAACCATAATGCGTTAGCAGGCGTGCCGGTTTTATTAAGCTTGCCAAAGCATTTTGGCACGGTGTGCTGGTTGCCCTGACCACTTAAAAATAGCATTTCAGCTGCTAGCATTAACCACGATAATAATCCACCACTAACCGATACAATTAAACCAATATTAATTAGGGTTGCTCCCCAGCTACCAATGACACGTTCAATCACTAAAGCCATTGATGGGTTTTTCATTTGGGCAAGTTCTTGTTGTGGCACAATACCAAGAGATAATACTGATACGCAAACAAGCAATAGGCTAGTAATGGCAAAGCCAAAAAAGGTTGCACGGCTAATACTGATGATATTTTTGGCTCTTGCCGCATAAACCGTTGCGCTTTCAATGCCCAAATAAACCCATACGGTGTAGAGCATGGTGTTTTCAACTTGTTTTATCATTGAGCCTAACTGAGGTGTTCCCCAAAAGTCCATTTTGAATGTCGAAATTTTAAATGCAAGGCTAATACAAACGATAAATAAACTGATGGGGACAATTTTAGCCAGTGTAACAAGGCAGTTTAATAAAAAAGCTCGATATATTCCTTTTAGTACAAAATAATGTACTATCCATAATAATAAAATAGCAGTAAAAACAGCTGGCAACGTAGTGCCGTGACCAAAGAAGCTTAAGCAATCAAAAGATCCTAATGCACTAAATAAAATAACTAAGTAACTGGTGCACGACATCCATGCTGATATCCAATAACCCCATGCGGCATTAAAACCGATATAGTCACCAAAGCCTTCTCGCACATAGCCGTATAAACCATCGTTGATTTTGTAAAATCGAATCGATAAATACTGGAATATTCGTGTTAACATTAGCATGCCAAATAGGGTTATTATCCATGCGATTAAAATAGCTCCAGTCCCAGCCCCTTCGGCCATATTTTGTGGTAGGCTAAAAATCCCACTTCCTACAATGCTACCCACCACCAACAGTGTAAGGGGGAGGGTGCCTAGTTTTTTTCTTGCTGGTGTATTCATCTTGTCGTCTTATTATGTGGTTTTAGGTTTGATTAATATCGATAGATTAGAATCGTAACGACATGCAACTTACCCCTCCATCAATTTTTTGATATTCCGAGGTATCCACTTCAATAACCTGATAACCAAGTTGCTCAATTTTAGCTTTAGTTATTCGATAGCCAGCAGGCATAATTACCCGATCATTTACCCAGATGCAGTTAGCGGCATAACTTTCTTGTTCTGGGATCTCAATAATATTAAATTTCTGAAATTCAGGTTTAGTGATAAATTCGCCTGCTGCTAGTAAGTTATTATTTTCTAAATAAGCTAAACCTGTTTTTAGATGGAGCACTTTTTCGAGTTCAACAACCGAGCCGGTTAATCCGTATTTTTCTAAAATAGCGATCATTTGATTAGCGCCAACTTGATTGGTTCTTGCTGATAAACCAATGTAATAGTGGTCTTCCACCATCATAATATCACCTGCTTCAACGGTACCTGGTGCGGTAATTTGTTCAACTTTATTAGGATAAAACCGCTCAATTGTACTTGATATGATTTCAGTTTCTGCTCGGCGACTTTCAGCACCTGGTCTTGTAATAATGGCACAATGTGGTGTGCAAAGCACTGTGTCTTCAACAAATACCGAATCAGGAAAGCGCTCATCGGGAGGCAAAATGGTAATATCAACATCACAATGCTGTAGTGCACGAATATAATTGTTATGCTGCTCTAGAGCTTTTTGATAATCAGGCTTACCTAAATTTGATGAGGTTAAACCATTAATAAGAGATTTGGCAGGTGTTCTTGCAATAATATGGTTAAATTTTTTCATTTCATCCCTCTTTAAATTAATTGATTAATTATGCTTTATTGTTGAATAATAATTCACTTTTAAAACCTTATCAAGTAGAAAAGTGTATTTATATTCATTTTTTAAATATTTATTGTTAAAGTCTTATTTTAATTAAAAATTTGAATTTAAATGAAATGAAAGGAAGAAATGCATATTTATTATTTTGTATGCAGTAAAATTAACTAATTATTTTTATTTAAGAAAGAACAAGAGGTAACGGCATTTAAAATGAAAAAAGGGCACCAAATGTGCCCTTAATGATAATTCTTATTCACCATCAAAATTAACTAAAGTAAAGCAATCAATCCCCATATCAGCTAATTTTGTTTCACCCCCTAAATCAGGTAGATTTATTACAAATGCGGCATTTTCGGCAATACCCCCTGCCTTACGAATTAAATTAGCCGTTGCAGCTATTGTTCCACCTGTAGCCAGTAAATCATCAACAATGAGTACACGTTCACCGGGTTTAATGGCATCAGTGTGGATTTCTAAAGTATCTGTACCATACTCAAGTTGATATTCTTCTTTAAATACGTGACGAGGTAATTTGTTAGGCTTACGAACGGGAATAAAGCCAACCCCCAGTGCTAGCGCAATTGGTGCTGCAAAAATAAAGCCTCGAGCTTCTGTGCCAACGACTTTATCAATTTTTTTATTACGATAATGATCAATTAATAACTCAACAGTGGTTTTAAATGCAATAGGATCAGCAAGTAAACTGGTGATATCGCGAAATAATACCCCTTCTTTTGGGTAATTGGGAATGGTAAGAATACTGTCTTTAATTAATGAAAGTTTTTGTTGTAACTGATTCATTTAAATGCTCTCTAAGTCTTTTCTATAAGAGTTGCCAATGTTTCATTATATACCTGCAATCTTTTTTGTTGCAATAACGAAACCATAATATCATACTGAAATCTAGCCATACTTATAACTTAATATCATAAGTATGTAAGCCATCAATAGTTAAGTTAATATATATAGTAAAAAATGCTTTGTAAGCTCTTTCAATTTTCACAAATAAATACAATATGTAGGTAGTTTAATTTGAAAAAAGAAGATAATTGAATAAAGTTCATAAAAAAGCACTAAGAAATTTATAAAACCACTTATCATTATAGTGTTTTTCGTTGGAAGTTTGGATATTAAATGCATATGACTTACTAGATATTTAAATCTTGATTCTGTTAACAAAACACCTTACCCGTTAATGATATTTGTTGATTAAAGTGTTTGTTTAACTTTCATATAAAGGCGAAACGTTTAATGATTTAGTCACAAAACTATGAACTGATAGTGCTTTAAGCTTTGATTGAATCGCTAAAGCTTGTTGTTTAGATTCGCATTGTGTAAAAACACATGCTCCAGTGCCAGTTAATCGAGTTGTGCCATATTGTGAAAGATAAGTAATAATATTATCTACCTTTGGATAACGTTTTCGAACGACATTTTCACAATCATTTTTAAATTCGCTAAACGGTAAAGAAAGCAAATCAGTTATATTCTGGATAGGCGTATCACGGGTTAATTCAGGATCATTAAATACCTTAACTGTAGATATTTCAATATTAGGATAAGCAACTAGATACCAATATTCAGGAATATCTATAGGGGAAAATTGATCGCCAATCCCCTCGGCAAACGCAGCATGCCCATAAATAAAAATGGGCACATCAGCGCCAATTGTGCGGCCAATTTCAATTAATTCATCCAGTGATAAATTTAATTGCCATAACTGATTAAGCGCAACTAATACCGTCGCTGCATTAGATGAGGCACCGCCAAGACCACCACCCATTGGAATCTTTTTATCAATGGCAATGTCTACTCCCAGTTTTGTTAGTTTGACATAAGATTTTAATCGTTCTGCGGCAATTATGATTAGATTTTTATCATCTGGAATATTTGCAAATGATGTCAATAGGTTAACTTGATCATCTTGGCGGAGGGTAAATGATAAGTTGTCACAGTAATCAATAAATTGAAATAATGTCTGTAAATTATGGTAATTATCAGCACGACGACCAGTAATATACAAAAATAAATTTAATTTAGCTGGCGATAACCATTGTTTCATAACTATTACCCGTTATCGTAAAATCCAGTTACTAATTTTTAAGCGGATAACTTCATCATCATGTGTAAGCTCAATCGCTGCAGGTAAGTCAATCTTTTTATTTTTATAGGTGTAAGTCGCATAACTTGGAATTTTTAATGCCCATTTGTTATTATTTTGCATAAATACAGTTGAAGTTAATCGCCCAGCATTATCTATTTTGTCTGTATTTACGTTGTCTGAAAATCCTTTTAGCCAATTATGTAAAGAATTCAGCGGAATGTTTACGTTAGATATTTTTTTCATAAGATTTTCAATATTGACATCTTGATAGCTTCCACCATTTTGATCAACTAATTGAGCATTGTCAGGCTCCACGCTTAACGTCAAAATGTTGGTACCAACAGGTGTAGTTAATTTGACTTCGTAATTATCTGTTGACTGTTGGGTAATTAAAAATCGACCATAATTTCGAGATTTATCACTTATATGAGCTATACTGCCTTTAACTTGGAATGCATTTATTTGCTTGAGATTTTGTTGATGTGCTTGCCATTGTTGTTCAACTGATGCCGTATTTTGTGATTTAGTTGCTTGGCATGCGGTGATAAGTAAAAGCAACATGATAATAAAAGCATATTTAATTTTAGACATGAAATAACTCTTTAGTTGTTAGTTTCAAAGATTGCAATATTATAACTGATAATTGTCGGAATAAGAAAAAGAACCTTTGTGGTTTTTTATGTATAATACAAATTTTAAAGAAACGCTTAATAAAATAATTATACCTAACAGAACCTATAAAAAGAAGCGATGCAATGTCAATTACAATTTTTGGTGTTAATCATAAAACTGCGTCGGTCTCTTTAAGAGAAAAGCTTGCTTTTCCTACTGAGATTGTCGATAAAGCGCTATACAGCTTATACCAACACCCTTTGGTTGAAGGGTGTGCTATTTTGTCTACCTGTAATCGAACAGAAATTTATCTTAGTTATGAACATCCAACTGATTATCTAAGATTAAAACAATCAGTCGAAAGTTGGTTAGGGCAATTTCATCATATTGATATTAATCTTTATCGAGATTCACTTTATTGGCATGATGGACAAGGTGCTGTTGAACATTTAATGGCAGTGGCAAGTGGTTTAGACTCTATGATCATTGGTGAACCACAAATTTTAGGACAAGTTAAACAAGCATATCGTTTTGCTCAACAACAAGCTTGTTTGTCTGTTCAATTAAAAAAGCTTTTTCAAACTACATTTCATGTAGCCAAAATGGTTCGTAGTGAAACCAATATTGGTGCAAATACTGCATCTGTTGCTTATGCTTCTTGTTTAGTTGCTCGCCATCTTTTTGTTGATACCTCAAGTTTAAATATTATGCTTGTTGGGGCAGGGGAAACGATAGAGCTTATCTCTCGTTACTTAAAGCCACATGGATTTAATCAAGTTATTATTGCCAATCGAACTCGCGAAAAAGCATTGAAACTTGCTTCTGATATTGATGCAGAAATCATTTCATTGCCTGATATTGCTAACCGACTTAAGGATGTTGATATTGTGATTAGTTCAACAGCGAGCCCCCTACCTATTATTGGTAAAGGTATGGTTGAACGAACCTTGCGGGCTAGAAATTATCGTCAAATGTTATTTATTGACTTAGCGGTTCCCCGTGATGTTGAAGAAGAAGTTAATCAACTTGATAATGTACACCTCTATACTATTGATGATTTACAAAAAACAGTTGAAAGTAATTTAGAGCAACGAGCCATTGCCGCTAAAGAGGCACAATACCTTATTCAAGAGCAAGCAGAACATTTTATAAGTTGGCTTAAGGCTAGACATGCGGTTGCTTATGTTAAGCAGTATCGTAGTAATGCTGAAAGTATTAAACGTGAGCTACAAATAAAAGCTTTAAATGCGATCAAACAAGGTGCCAATATTGATGATGTTTTTGCTGAGTTTTCACATCGTTTAACCAATAAATTAATTCATGCACCAACGCAAACATTACTCCATGCTGCGAGACACGATTGCGATGGCTGTTTTAAAGTGCTAAGTAAAGGTTTAGGGTTAAAAGAACATTAGTCAATTTTGGTGTCGCCTAAAGGGGAAATGATAAGTTGGATCAAATAGAATTTTTTGATATTCCAAGTCCTTGTAAGCGTGTTTGTCAAACAGATAAACAAGGTTATTGTATTACCTGTTATCGTTCCAGAGAAGAAAGATTTAAATGGTTAACCTTTAATGATAGGCAAAAACAAGAAATCTTACGCTTGTGCAAACAACGGGCGTTAAGACGACGTTATCTATTATCACAACAGCAACACCAGCATCAGCAATTAAATCCAGTTACATCACAAATTGAGCTCAATTTTTAAGATAAACGTATCTATTTTTAATGCTATCTTGTAATTTTGTTTAACTAGGAGTAGGATTTTTAGCAAGATAAGGCAGGCAATTATTTAACTACCTTTTTAATCTAATTGGAATCTAAAACATGAAAATGTGTATTGCCTGTGGCATGCCAATGACCGCAATTAGTGACTATCCGCTACTTGATATGTCGAAAAGTTATTGTAAGCATTGTGCTCATAAAGACGGCACAATGAAAACATTTGACGAAAAATGGTATGAAGTTGCATTACAATATGCCAATAATCACAATGTAGATAAAGCCGTAGCTAAACAAACAGCTTATATCATTCTTAAAAAATTACCTGCTTGGAAACGTAAGTGGTAGCTTGTTTTTTAGGCAAATGAAATGCCTTACAGCTAATATCTGTTGGCAGATATAGTAAAGC
Source organism: Gilliamella sp. WF3-4 (assembly GCF_001690275.1). Taxonomy (GTDB): domain Bacteria; phylum Pseudomonadota; class Gammaproteobacteria; order Enterobacterales; family Orbaceae; genus Gilliamella; species Gilliamella apicola_C. The sequence continues at coordinate 167,524 of NZ_LZGW01000001.1, forward strand.
TCAGTATAATGCCAACGTTTACTTGTTTTCACGTTTAGTGCCAGTGTGGCGAAATTGGTAGACGCAGCGGATTCAAAATCCGCCGCCCTTAAAAGCGTGTCGGTTCGAGTCCGACCACTGGCACCAATAAAATCAATATTTCATCTTAACTTTTCTTCTGTTGTAAATTATCAAAAAATAATAAGTGGCGGTAAAATGGCTGTTGATTTAGATAAATAAAAAGCAACTCCGCACATTGAAGCGCATGCAATAAATCTATCAATGTTATTGTAAGGCTCGCACGGCAAAGCATCATATGTCTTAGCTGTTAAATTAACTATGATTGTGCAGCGAATTTTAGCCCCATCTTTTTTGTAGCCAGCCTATAAGCCGATCTATCACAATTGCAATAGGCCATGATAGATACGCCATTGAGAGCCATTGTTGAAATGTAATGTGAGAATTTAAAACCTTTCATAATATTTATCTTTTAAGTAATTCTGGAATCAGTCAGCTCAGTTGAGCTATGTCTTAACTCTGAATACATGACACAATGTCGCACACCACTGGTTAACTATTCTTTTTACTTTGTTTAATTTTTCTTTTAAAAGTTTTAAACCTTCAAATATTGTAGCTTTTTGAGAGCCGTAAGTAACAGCTAGTTCTTTTAATAATGCGCTCTCTTCTTCTGTCAAGTACGCGCTGGGCAAACGCAGTCATCCTGCATTCCGCGGTCGGTACGCCTGTTAGTGTTTTGTTGCTTTTCTCTATTCATTATTCAGCGCATCATCTGCAGAAATGTAGCAATCGTCACCCGTTTTCGATTGATAACGATATACATTAATTTTTTTACTGTTACAAGTCATTAATAAAAGATGTTTGTTATCATAATGTTGATGATACAGTTGCCAAAAAGCCGCTTTTGCTATCTCAAAGTTGGTAGTATTAGTCCTTGTTTCTAAAAGAATTTCACTACCACCTCTTCTTTGCTTTAATACGTAGACTCTGTATGTTTTTAAATCCGTAGATGCTGCCACTCTCTTCCCCCTCAAATCGTTGTAACGTTCTGTTGTTGTGCTATATATTGTGAATAAGCAGAGCTTGCGTATTGATTCCTTGTTGTTTGTATAATTTTTCTGTCAATGGACTTATTTCAAAAAAAGCGGGCGGGTTATATTTTCCCCAGTACTCTAGCAAAAATAACTCGTCTCGTAATTTACAAAAATCTCTATTGACTCGGCAATATGCGACTCGTTTATTTTTCAATTCAATAAAATTGTTGTTCTTCGCCTGACACCTCTATTATATCACGTAGTAACATCAATTATATTTGAATATAAATTATTTTCGAAACGCCGGCGTATTTCGGACTTAAATAGGCTGCGTAGCTCATTATTCCGCTCCTTTAATGTCATTTGTTAGATTGTCGTTAAAACCACGGCAACCCTCAATAGTGAGAGCGACCATATTACTCAAAAACGTTTCTCCGCTTGTTTTACCCACTTTACTGGTTTTTTTGCGGATTGGGAACTCGTCTCTTTGAATTTTGTTTTTAGCTGTCGCAGGTATACCCGTCAGTTCAGCAAATTTTTGTGTAGTAACAAAAGGGACTTGTGGTGCTATTGCAATTTTTGGAATTATGGTTAATAATCCTATATTTAAACTTATTGATGTTTATTGGTGCTTGCTTTCCATCCGTTTTGTTATGTTTTTGGGATTGCCATAGCACATTGTTGTGTTTCAATAACAATTTGTTAATATTTTTGAGGTTATAAATGGAATATGATTCAAATATTCGAAATATTATTGAACGCATCATGATTGCTTATGAAAAAACAATAAAAGGAATTGCAGATCTAATGAATGCCTCAGCGAGCGTAATAGGGAACAGAATCCACAGGAGTCGTTTCCACATGATCTTGTCTTGAGTTGTATTGTGGATACAGGAATAAATCCGCAATGGTTTTGTACGGGCGAGGGCGCTCCAACATTGACGGTATCAAAATAGAAAAAATCAATTGATGTTACAAATGAAGCATTAGAAAAATTAGAACGTATCGCAACATTAAAAAGCCGTGGCGCTATTGTTACTGATAAAAAATCTAATGTATTAAAGACTAAATTGATTTGATAGGAAATAAATAATGTCTACAAAAAAATCTAAGATCACAGTAAAAAAGGTTTTTATTTTTAGTTTAATAATTTTTGCCATCTATATCATTACTTTTCCTAAAGACGATTCACCACCTAATTCAATTATGGTTACTTTAGGTGGTGTTTCTCTTTGTTCATTTGTTATTTGTGGTTTAATTTTGTTAGGTCGAGCAATCTTCGGACAAGGCAACAGAAATGGACGAATTGAAAAATGTAGGGCTTGTTGTTGTTGTACTAAAAAAGCTTCAGTTCAAACTGCTTCATATAACGATTCAAACTATACCGATAATAATGAATACGAACAGAAAGAACAAGATTTTGAAAAATTTAAAAATAGCTTAACCACAATTTGGAGTTCAGGCTTATTTTCAATTTCATTTGAATATTCCGATGGCAAAAGAGAATTATTATTAGATAAAGTGCAAATAAACTCATATAACGAAGTTTATTTTTCTGGTTACTGTTTTGACAGCAACGATCAACGTACATTTAAAACAGACTGCTTGGAATCTTATATTGAATATGCAGAAAAAGAATACAGCCCACGCCGCTTTTTAACCGAAGCCCTTGGGTTGGATTTAGAGTATGTTAAAGAGTTGAAAGTTTAATTAAAAACTAGCTTTATTCTATAGCTGGAAAACTTGAAAGAAAAGGGTGCGATTACTGATGATGAATATCAGCTATTGCAAGGTAGTATCTTAAAGACAAACTAACTTTAATCATCGAAAAAGGGAAAAAATGATTGATTATAAAACAGCAACAAAACAGCAACTATTAGCAGAATTTGAACGATTAAAAAAGCTATCTAAAGATAGTGGTTTTTTTACTAAAAAGGAGTTTTTGCATTTTCCAGAAATTGCAATGCCTGATGAAACGCCTATCGCAATATCGTCTGGACACATGGATGGCAAAACGTGGTTAATTATATTAACAAATCACCGAGTGATTTTTTTAGATAAAGGTATGTTTTTTGGTTTAAAACAAATAGCGATAAACCTAAGCCACATCTCATCTGTTGGCGGACAAACAAAAATATTATTTGGTCAAATTGTAATAGCGGCAGACGGGCATACGTACACAGTCGAAAATGTAGATAAAGATAATGTAATTCCGTTTACAAACATGGTTAAAGAAGCAATGGAAGCCGTAAAACAAAATGGAACTAACACCCAGCAAATACAACAACAAAACGCAAATAACGACCCGTACGAGAGATTAGAAAAATTAGCAACATTGAAAGAAAAAGGTATCATCACAGAAGAAGAGTTTCAAGCGCAAAAAGCAAAAATCTTGGGGTGATTTAGTACACGGCTAGACACGAGGGTTTAGCTTTATATTAGAATTGCGTGCAACTGCACCCTGCCCACTAATCTCGTAAAGCACACTTAAATGGGGTATGAGCAATTATGGCAGGGTCTTCAAAAACTAGACACGGTTTATAATTTTTATTAGAATTGTTCGCAACATGCGTTGTGTAGGTGCAAACCGGTCGGCGATACGTATAGGGCTTTCTACTTATATCGTAAAAATCAATCAATTACTGCTGTGCTTATTTAATTATAGATAGTGTTACATGATTTTATACTCATCATCCTCATTTTAAATTTGTGACAAATGGTATAAAAAATTTATAGTTAAATGATTTTTATACCATTTACGGTAATATTCTCTTCCCTTTTACATGCTTATAAAAATTAATGCGGTGAAAAAACGAACTATTCTTTATTGTCAGTTTACCACATAGCGTTGGTGGGTTGTTTTGATTCGGGTAGTCTTTTGTCTAGTTCTATTGATCGTATGATTGACAATCCTACCGTTAATGAAATAAAAATAACGATTGATAGAAAAGAGTTAACAATTCCTGCAAAACTAAGTGTTAATTATACATTTGAGTATGGTAAACATATGTTATCTTATGGTGATCAATCATTAAATTTTATTGTAAAACCTTCGATATCTAATACTTCAGGGTTAATTAATCCAACACAAAGCAACTATTATTTATTTACCACTTTCTATACAACGGCTAATGTGAGTGATGAAGCTTACGATAAGTTAATATCTAGTCATTTTAATTCTGTTCCAGTTGTTATTAATGGTGAAAATAAGAGGTTGAACTTCCTGTTAAAATTATTAATGGTGTGTTTATTGTGTAAATACCCCAAACTTATTACACAACTCACGTAGAAAATCATGCTGCTTGTTTTAGTGTTTTATACTCAATCGGTGTCATGTTATTTAATGCCTCATGCGGTCTTTCGGTGTTATAAATCGTTAACCATTCTTCAGTTATTCTCCTTGCTTGCGCTAAGTTGTTAAAAAGATATAAATCGAGTACTTCAGTACGATAGGTACGATTAAATCGTTCAATATAGCCATTTTGATAAGGGCTACCGGGCTGGATATAATCAATGGTTATACCATGTAATTTAGCCCAGTTGGTAAAGGTTTTTCCTGTAAATTCTGGCCCATTATCGACCCGTATTTTTAATGGATACCCATGATATTCGGCCAGTTTATCTAAGTAACGGGTAATCCTTCCTACTGGTAAGCTTACTGCAATATCAATACCTAACGCCTCACGATTAAAGTCATCGATGACATTGAATGTCCTAAAGCGACGTTGATTACGGCTACTGTCACTCCTAAAATCTATTGACCAACATTCACCTTGTTTATTGGGGACTAATAACCTTTCCGGGCATCGTGGAGGAATGCGTTTTTTACGCTTTACCCTGAGATTAAGCTTTAATTCACAATACACCCGATATACCCGTTTATGATTCCATTGATAGCCGAGCTTTCTGATACGATTAAAACATTTAGGAAAGCCCCAGCGTAAATGCCGGTCTGTGATAGCATTCAACACCGAAACAATCATCGAATCATCCTGTAACCAAACCCACCGCCTAAATTCGCCGAGATTAAAAAAATACGATACCAAATATCTAGTTAGATACGATTGTTTGTGAGAAAGGTCGAGTATTTTTAGAAAATCAGTTAAATGATTGAAATAAATTTTTTACTTTAATAGGTAAAGATTTAGACTCATTATATAAACAGTTAACATCTAGTAAAACTTTCCAAACAAAACATAATATAATGAAAGAATGTTCAAGATAAAAAGATCCACTTCTAAGTTATCATGGGGCGACAAGAGCGTTTGAACAAGCATTTGATGAAACTAGAAAAATCAATTCTTTTGTTGCTGATTAAGTGTATTATCGATATCGTTATTTAGTTTTATTAATATAAAGTTTAGTTAGGCATAAAAAGCTATGTTTTGAAACATAGCTTTTTTTATATATTCAATATATATTGAAAAAACGGGCTTAAGCCCGTTTGGAAAATGGATAAGTAGTTGTAAAATATTGCTACGGGATGATAGTTATTTTCTGCCCACCTTTGGATACAGCTTGAATATCACGATCATACATTGCTTCACCGAATGCAGGTGGAATACTATAAGTGCCCACATTAGTTGCTTTGATTTGATAAGTGAATTTTTGTATTTTACTATTATAAGTTTCTCCATAAATAATAACACGATCTTCACGTACATCGGTATATTCAGGATACCAAGTACCAGTTTTTGTAGCAATTGGTGAAACCCAGTTATAACCACTGTATTCATGGTTGTCATATTCCTCATATTCTTCATATTCCTCACTGGCATCTTCCTGATTAGATATAGGTTGTTGTACAACTTCAAAGCCGCCAGGTAGCAAATCAACAATTGCTATATTCGTTATTCCATCATCTGATACCGCACGGAGTTGAATCGTCACGTTGATTTTATCGCCCAGCTTAACTTGTTCAACGGATTTGCCCTCAAGGTCTGTGAATTCACGATAGATTTCAAGACCGCGTTTAATTGGTTCTTTAGGCGGTGTTGTGTCATAACCTTGCTCTGAAAGCATGTACCAAGCAGGTAAATCTGATTTATTTGTTACATTGATTTTAGTATCTTGAGCATCAAATTTACCTTTGGCTAGAATTCCATTTAAATTCGCAATGATTTTTTGTTTTTCTCCTTCTTTAGGTATTGCACTAATTTGGAGAGCATCATTAGATAAATTAGATTTATCAATACTTGACGAATAACTACTCAAAGCAAGGATAGTCATTGCAGCGGATTGAGTTGTGTATTTTTGTTTGTTAAGCATGATAACCATATTTTCAAGTGCTTGAGCTGGAATCATTTTTGCCTTTTCAGGAAAATGTTTGCTAATTAAATAGATCCTTCCTGCATCAACAACTAGTGGGTCATAATATTTGTTTGTCCACCAAGCATGATCGTATGCTGTTTCTAGTTGTTGCCAAATTGGTTTAAGTAATTTATTGGCTTCTTTATCCATTTTTAGCATTTTATATGATGAGGCTAAATACATTGCTATGATATCTTTTTTCCATTGCGTATTTGAATTTCTATTTAGATCTGCAATTATAGATGCTAAATAACTTGTAGTTACTTGATTTTGGCGTGTTAATAGATAGATTGCATGAGATCGAATTTTAAAGCCATAATTGTCATAGTAACTAGAGTTAGCAATTTTCTGTAAATATTTATTTGCATTGTTTAGCATTTTTTCTGGAACTTTATATCCCATTTCTTTAGCTTCAAGCATAAAGTTTACTGCATATAATGTAATAAATGGATCAACATTATTCGTTGAGTACCACAAGCCAATTGCTCCCTCACTATTTTGGCGAGATTGAAGTACTTGAAATAATTCTGATAAAGGTGTTAGCCCCTGTTTCGAAATTAAATCAAAATCGCGATATTTGCCAGCTATCAAAATAGGCGTTGCTCTACTGACAATTTGTTCAGAGCAGTAGTGTGGGTAATCTTGTAAATAGGTGCTTAAACCTTTACTTAGTATAAATGGTGAATAAGAGGCAGCAGCTTCACGTTTACTTAAGCTGCCATACATATCTCTAAAGCCGCTAAAGATTTCATTCTTACTTGCCATTCTTCCCATTTTAGTAATTAACCTATACTCAGTTAACGGCCTTATTGAAAGACTAATATCACGAGTAATTGTAATATCATTGTAATTAGCTGAAAAATGAAGATCTGCATTTCCTAAATTGTCGGTTGCTTTAAAGTTAAATTTCAAAACACCATCTTTACCATTAGCCAGCTCAATTGTTTTTTTGTTATCTCCATTAATTGATAAATTAGGTGATGTTAAAACCTTAACATTGATTGGAATGACTTTGTCGCCGATTTTTTCTATCAAATTAGTTACATTAAGTGTAACTTCAAATTCATCATTTGGTGCAGCAAAATATGGGGCGTTAGGTTGTAAAACAATATCATTATGTACAGTTGTTGACATTTGGTTATGTCCCATTGTTTTATCGCCAACCGATACAGCCATGATACGAATTTTACCATTAAAATAATCCGGCACTTTATATTCAACCGTTTTATCCCCATCTATGTCAATAATACCTGACCAATAGGCAACAGGCTCATCTATTTTTCGTTTAAACGGATTTAAATGATTTGATAATACATCATTATTATCTCCATCACCTCCAGGAGCGGAAGCCGTTATTAAATGACGAAATTCTGGCAATATAAGATCTAATATTTGCGATGTACTTACCGATAATGCTTTCTTGCGTAAGAAGCTGTTTAATGGATCTTTAAGTTTATAATTTGCAACCTGTAAAATGCCTTCATCTATAGCAAAGATAACCGCTTTTTGAGGCGTATTAGTATGTAAAGTAATTGGCAGTGTTTCTCCTGGTTTTATAAGTGAGGGTGCTTGTAAAACGATTTTATCGTTAAATTGTTCATTTGAAATTTTAAATGGTATAACGCCGTAACTAAGTGGACTCATAAAAATTTCATCTGAATTTGGGTCACGAATAAATTGGACATTAATATACCCGTTACCACCAATATTTTTAGGGAGTTTTATTTTTTGTACCGAGCTTGTTGTGTCAGTATGGAACCACTTCCAAGTGTAAACTTTGTCACGCTCAATAGTAATAATACCGCTGCCTACATATGGTGCAGTGATTGACACTTCTATTTCATCACCTGGCTTATATTCAGCTTCTTTAATTTTTAGCGCTAGTTCGGCATTACGATCTAAATTGCGAGTAACATTAGCTGTACCAACAATTGCATATTTTCCTTGGTAAAGTAAATTATCCTCTTTATCTTTGATTTGAATAATATAATTGCCTGGATTTTTGCTATCTAATTGATAACGGGTTTTATCTTGATTGATCTTAAATGATTGTTCTGAGATGACTGATTCTTTACGACGGGACTCATATTTATAAAGACCAGAAGCTTGTTTGACTAAAATCGATAAATAAGTTTCTTCAAGTAAAACCAGTTTTAAGTCTGCTAGTTCTATTTTATCTAAAGCTGGATTAATTGCGATAAAATCAATATGGCGAACAGAATCTTTGTTAATGTATCTTAAATTACCGTCAGCTTTGGCTCCGACTAAATAATCACTCGCAGATATAAAAGCACTTGCAGTAGCAGCAACGCTGCGGCCACTTTCTGGTTCAAAGACATCCGTTAACATTCTTAGTGTATAGTTACCCTCAAAGCTTTCCATATTATCATTGAGGTTAATTTTGACTAGGCCATTTTCGTCTGTTTTTTCTTCATCTAACTCAACTTTAAAACTAGTCCTCTGGCTAGAAATATTTTGATAAAAATAGTAATCTTCATATTTTTTAAAATAAGGAGAAGATGGTTCTAGAATTAATGTATTTGTTACTCGACGATTAGCTGCATCTGTACCAATTAGATTTTTGGCTTTAATTTCAGCTTGGATATTTTCAGGTTTTAACCAACCATCTTTTATTTCTGGTAACAACTTAAGCGATACGGTTGTTTTATCTGGCTCAAACTCACGAATGACAATGGAGCTAGAACCTAATAGTATACGAGAATCTTCATCATCCCCGTCATTGTCATTTTTTAAGTATAAATTAATATACCAATTACCAGTAGGCGATTCATAACTGGTTTTATAGCTAAGTTCATTAAATCCTGATTTGTCCAGTACAATTGGTTTTTTTAGTACTAAATTGGATTTTGGATCGTAAATTTCCGCTTCTACAGAAACTCCCGCCAATGAATTAGTCCATTTTTGTGCCCTTACGATAGTACCGATATGAAATGTGTCACCAGGGCGATAAACTCCTCGATCTGAAAAGATATGAGCTCGTAATTCTCCTCCTTCGATAGTTTCACGAATACCGCCGATATCAAAACGAGATAGATTTAAATTCCTTTCATAACTTTTAATTGGTAAAAATGATAGGTCACGACCTTTTTCAACAACGTATAAAAGTGGTTTGATACCTCGATAATATTCAGACAATGGAGCAAAACGGACATGTCCATCGCTATCAGTCATTTTAGACGTAATTGTGACCCCATTCATTCCAAGTACAGAAACTTTCGCACCATTAATTGGTTTGCCAGAGCTTATTGATTGAATAAAGAGATCATTAGATTGATCGAGCGACTTTTTGGCTATAATACCTAAATCGGTAACAACAATAAAGCGAGAAGCCATAAACTCATATTTAGCGTCCTTTTTATCTTTTCCATAAAGCCTTAATAAGAAAACACCACGATTTTTATTGCCATTTGTGTCGGCTGTTAAGTAACGAGTTAAGTCGACATTTGTGTATTTAACTTCTTCTGGAGCACCTTTAAAATTTTCAGTCACTGTGTATTTTTCCACAAAATGATCATTATTAAGCTCTCCAAAATCCATATCTGTAAATTCATAGTTTGTATTAAATGCCACCAAATGTTGAAGTTGCGATGGTATAACGCGATCTATTTCTAGCTTCATATTTTCTACGTTGCGCGAAACGATAGGTAGTTTCTTCTCACCTGATAGGGATAACAGCGATCCTTTTGCCGCAAAATCAAGATAGGTTGGGTAGTTAGGCACGGTTAATACTTGGTGATACTGTTCTTTTAGAAAGTAACCATCTTGAGACGATAAAGGTTGATTAACTTCAATATATAACTCAGAATTTTGTTCTGTTTTAAATTCAAAACTAATTTGGTTTTGATAAGTAAGTTCAGTGTCAATTGGCTTTATTGATAAAGGAATGGCTTTTTTGAGTATTTCTGGTGTTACATTGAATTTTGTTTCATAACGGTAAGAATTGTCGTTGTAATATCGTTCCTTATATGAGCGACCTTGATTTTCAGGTAATTTCCAGACTTTAATGACTTTCGATACATCCTCTGATTTAACCGCATGGCTTAATGATAAAATTAATACTTGTTGTATTTTTTCATTACTTTTTTCAACTAAGGTAAGCTCAGTTTTGGTAACGCTTAAATGATATTTATCGGGGATATTTATTGTGCTAGTTATATCAGAATTTATTGGATTTCCTTCTAACGTTGAAGTCACACCTTTATTAATTGTTATTTTTAAATAACCCTCCTTATCGAGCAAAGGAATAGGTGCACTTTTTACATAGGCAATTTTGTCATTATTTCCATAGGTAACAGTAAAATTGATATTTTTTAAAAAGATATCATTTTCATATTCATAAAGCGATAAAATGATGTTTTTTTCAAAACTTTCTCTATCGACAGGATGGCTAAATTTGATTGTATTAACAACATTTCTAATATTAAGTTGTGTAGGATCTGAATAAAGTTCACCATGATTTTTAAATCTATAGCTAAAGTTAGGTGAATAAAAAGTTATATGACTCTCTTCAAGCTTACTATTTTCAGCTAATAGTTTTTCCTGATCTAATTCAACGGTATATTTAATGCCAAGTGGCCATGTTGTATTTTGGGGTATAAAAATTAAGGTTGAATCGTTCTGCCATTTCCATCGTCCCTCAATATTTGGCGAAATAGAAATACCTTCAGTTATTTCTTCTTTATTAAGTGATTCTAGCGGAACAGGAGAACGAAGTGAGTCAGTAATAAATTTAATCGATAAACTGTCTTGATTTGTAGTCGGAGCACTCAATTTAGGATAATAGGTACTAACAACAATAGAAGCTGGCTCAATTGGTTTAGGACGGTTTAAATACCAATGATAAGTATAATTACCAGAAAAATAAGCAATGAAACCAAAAATAATACTTGCACCAATTAAGGTTTTTATTTTATTTAATGCTGAACCAATTCTATTATAAAATGCTTTTGCATTAGGTAACCAGCTAGGTGTTGACCATTTTATATCGCCAATAATTGGGCTAAATAACCAAAAAATACCTTTTATTAAAACCAATAAAAAAATGATAAAATAGCTAATTATTTCCTCAATTTTTTGCAAAATATAAAAAGGTAGCTGCAAGATTAATTTAAGCAATCCCATTGTTTATTCCCTATTTTTAATATGTAATTTTTGAAATTAATTTATTATGTTTAAACATTTATTTTTCTGAAAGCTTTTATAAATTTTCTGACAGCTTATTTTTATAATGAGTGATAATTTCCAGAAAATCTTTGTATAGTATAATTATATGGATAAAAAATCTACTTGTAATATACCTAATTGTTTGAGTTGAATATAAATATCCAGCGAACATTAGTTAACTTTTTATTTTTACAAACCATTTAAACTGAAATTTTAAGCTAATTTAAATGAATAAGTGATCAGAGGAATTTTAATAGAACAATAATTGAGTTAGATGATTATAGACATTAGATATGCTCGTAAGTAAGTCATACATTTAAAATATGATAATCTTATCTTAGGTAATAAGATAACATATTGCTATCATCAAGCTGGTCGGTAGCTAACCAACTTTCTTTTAATTTAATAATATGCTTTTAATTTAATAATATGTTAGAGGATTTTACAAAGTGTTTTGCATTGGATAACTGTATATTCTTCATCAAAATGTAATAAGCTAGCCACTCTTGTTTTAGGTTATTTTTACACATTTAACTGTAATGTTATATTACAGCTGTGGCTACCTATATACTGATTTGTCTTATTTTTTAGCGATAAAAACAGCCCGCATTGGCGCAGGGTATCCTTCAATGGTTTTGGTTGGATCATCAGGATCTAAAAAATTAGCAAGCGAATCCGATTCCATCCATTCAGTTTTGCGTTGTTCATCTAAGCTAGTTTGTGAAATGTCGATCTCTTTTATATCCGAAAAACCACATTTATTGAGCCAATTAATCATGGTTGGAACCGATGGAATAAAGTAGACATTACGCATTTGTGCATAGCGATCACCTGGCATTAATGCTTGATGTTCATCTCCATCGATGATTAAAGTTTCCAGAATTAACTGACCTCCTTCAACTAGCTGATCTTTTAATTGGAATAAATGATCAAGTGGAGACCTACGATGGTATAACACCCCCATTGAAAATACCGTATCAAAAGCATTAAGTTTAGGGAGTTGCTCAATGCCTAAAGGCAATAAATGCGCTCTTTGATCGTTACCCAAAAGTTTGCGAATAGCTTCAAATTGGCATAGATAAAGTGCCATTGGATCAATTCCAACAGCCAGTTCTGCCCCTGCACCAATCATTCGCCATAAATGATAACCACTATTGCAACCTACATCTAAAACAATTTTTCCTTCTAGGCTATCGATATGATTAATTAGGCGCTCCCATTTCCAATCAGAACGCCATTCAGTATCAATATCGATACCATATAAGTGAAAAGGGCCTTTACGCCATGGCATCATGGTTTTCAGTAGTTGGGTAATTCGTTGTTGCTCGCCTGAAGATATAGGGTATTCACTATTGACAGTTACACTATGTAGTAAATCAATTTGAAAAGGGATTTTAGATGGTAAGTGTTTAATACTATTTAGCCATTGATTGAAGCGGTTATCGTTATTTTGTCTTTGCCAATTTGCGAGCTGAGCTGGCAACACTTCTAGCCAGTGGCTAAGTTTATTTTTTGCAATAATTTGGTAAAAATCACCAAAATCAATCATTTTTTCATCCTTATCAATTGCGCTGAAATTAATTGGCTATTTTATAGCAATAATAGATCCAAAATTAAAACATTGAAACCATGTATCAATATGTCTAAAACCTGCTTCAGATAGTCGCTGTTTATGCGTTTGGATTGTATCTGTTAGCATGACGTTTTCTAACATATTACGTTTTTGACTGATTTCAAGTTCACTATAGCCATTAGCACGTTTAAAATCATGATGCATATTAAATAACAATTCATCGACTGTTGTATCGCTAAAGCTAAATTTTTCCGAGAGCACTAAAATGCCATTAGGTTTCAGTGCGTTATAGATATTATTCAAAACATGTTGGCGTTTTTTTGGGGTTAAAAACTGTAAAGTGAAATTCAGCACCACCATTGATGCATTTTGCATATTGATGTTGCAAATATCATCGCATATTATATCCACAGGTGTATTGGATTTATAAGACTCAATATGCCTTTTACAGCGTTCAACCATCGGTTGGGAGTTATCGACTGCGATAATCTGGCAATTTTCTTGAGTAATATGACGACGAATAGATAATGTAGCAGCACCTAATGAGCAACCCAAATCATAAATTGTTGAATTGGGTTGTACAAATCGTTCAGCTAACATACCGATCATTGATATGATATTAGAATAACCAGGAACAGAGCGTTGCACCATATCAGGAAAAACTTCGGCAACTTTATCATCAAACGTCCAATCGCCTAGTTTATCAATCGGTGTTGAGAACAATTGGTCTTTTTTAATATTCATAAAACTAATTGGTACTATAGAAATTAATTTTGCTATTATAGCATTTTTTTATATTCAACTGCTCGGATAATTATGGGGTTTGTCAATTTTATTACTATTTTTATAGTATTTGTGGTTAGTGTTTTAGCAACCATCTATCTGGGAAAACGATGGCTGTTTTGGTTTGATTTTTATGTCACAGGTTGTTGTCGGTTTATTTATTGGATTGTTGTTTTTATAGCGGGACTATCGCTCATTTTTTTAAAAATAGTGAATGGTATTTCAACTTATTGGTTACCTTTGTTTTGTAATACTATTACTGGCTTAATAATTTGTTGCTTTTTTGTATTGCTTATTTTTGATACTGTACGTTGGCTAAGTAAAAAACAAGTAAAACCTAATCTATGGCTTAAAATTGCATATATCGTTATAGTAGTATTATTATTTTGCTTTGGTCATGAAATGGCAATTAACCCCAAGATTGTTTATTATCAGGTTAAGATAAATAAACCAGCTAATACCGAGCATTTACGTATTGTACAGCTTTCTGATATTCATATTAATGAGTTAACTACACACCAATTTATTCAACAAATGGTTGTTGATGTCAATAAGCTTAATGCTGATTTTATTGTTATTACTGGAGATACATTGGATAAACGCTTAAAACCTTTTATCCAAAATGATTTTGATCTGCAATTTCGACAATTAAAAGCTAAATATGGTACTTATGTCATATTCGGTAATCATGAGTATTTAGCGACAAATGAAGTAAATAACCGAGAAGAAGATATTATTAGCGCTTTTAGGCAAGCAGGTATGAAAGTCTTAAAGGATGATATTATTTCTTTTGATGATTTAGGTATCACGATAGTTGGCCGAGATGATTTTTCTTCATTTCTCTATGATGTGAAACGGGCATCATTATCCGATTTGATTATGTTTACTGATACCAATACACCAATTATTTTACTCGATCATCAACCCAAAGATCTTAATGAACCAGCAGAATTAGGTGTTGATTTGATGATTTCTGGCCATACCCATGCAGGACAAATATTTCCGATCAATCTCGTTGAAAAATTAATGTATAAAAATACTTATGGTTTGTACCAAAATCAAGATCATCATTTTACTAGTATTGTCAGTAGCGGGTATGGTTTTTGGGGACCACCAATTCGGCTAATGACACGTTCTGAGATTGTAGTAATTGATATAGAATTTGAAAAAAGCATACACAAAGAATAAACATATTTTAATAGGAGTTTGATTTTGTCTTATCAACTTATTGTAACTAATGATCAGTTAGCTGATTATTGTTCAAAAATTGAAAATAGCTCAGCAATTGCTTTAGATACTGAATTTGTTCGGACTCGAACTTTTTATCCTCACTTAGGACTATTACAAGTGTTTGATGGTAAATGTGCTGCGTTAATTGATCCTATTAATATTACTGATTGGCAACCTTTTTTAGTGATGTTAAATGATCCTAAAATTGAAAAATATTTTCATTCGTGCAGTGAGGATATCGAAGTTTTTCTTCATCATTTTGGTATTGTGCCGACTCCAATTATCGATAGCCAAATATTAGCTTCTTTTTTAGATAATCCTTTAAGTAGTGGTTATGCTAGCTTGGTAAAAAAATATTTAGAAGTTGAGCTTGATAAGAGTGAAACTCGAACAGATTGGTTAAAACGGCCCTTAACTGAAAAGCAGTGTAACTATGCTATTAACGATGTATTATACCTTTTTCCATTAATCAACATTTTAAAGGAAAAATTAACTACTAATCATTATTTACAAGCAGCTTATCAAGAGTGCCAAATGGCAGTAGATCGGAAATGTGAAATAATGGATCCAAACGATGCTTATTTAAACATTAAAAATAGTTGGCAACTGAAAGGTAAAAGTTTAGGGCAATTGTATAAATTAGCGAGTTGGCGATACAGACTGGCTAAAGAGCAAGATATTGCTTTAAATTTTGTGATTCGTGAAGAAGTATTATGGAAAATAGCTCGTTACTTGCCCACTTCATTAGCTGAACTTGACAAGCTAGGTGTAAAGGGGAAGGAAATTCGGTTATATGGGCAAGCAATTTTAGATATTTTAGCGACCCCTACACCCGACATTTCAACTATCTGCCGAGTGAATAGTTACCCCGATTATAAAAAAATTACCGAAGAACTAAAACAAGCAGCACAGACTATTTCTTTAAAAACAAAGCTTAATGAGGATTTATTGCTTTCAAGGCGCTTAATTAATCAGTATGTAAAATGGAAAGTAGACAAAAAGGGCAATGAGCCTGAATTATTAACAGGCTGGCGTAAATCTTTATTTAAACCATATTGCTCTTAATTATTGGTTGCGTGTAGGTTTTATTTTGAGGTTTAAGTATTTTTTAATCCAATAATAGGTAAAGTGAGTTTACGATAAATAGCCAATAATCGAATAATAAGCGTGGTAATAATACCAATTAATGTTGAATATTCCAATGGGAGTTTGAGTGCATTATAGGCGATAACATGAGTTGCACCGCCAATTAAGCAAGCCGTAGCATAAATGTCGGTTTTAAATACCATTGGAATATCTCGAGCTAGCACATCTCTAAGAATACCGCCACCAACACCCGTCATTACTCCCATACATACAGCTACTAAGCTATTTACATTAGAATCAATGGCTTTATTCACACCGATGCCTACAAATACTGCAAGCCCGATAGCATCTAATACAGAAAATAACCATTTAGGTATCGTGATTGAAGGTGAATAACGTAATAAAAGCATTGTCACTAACGAGGTAACGATAGCAACATACAAATCAGTCGAATCAGAGATCCAAAAGATTGGTCCATGATTTAAAACTATATCGCGAATGGTGCCACCACCAATGGCGGTGATAACAGCTAAAACTAAAGCGCCAATGGGATCCATTTCTTTTTTGGCTGCTAATAATACGCCAGAAATAGCAAATACAATAGTCCCTAATATGTCAAACCAGAAAAGATAATTCACGCAAGCTCACTTAGCATTGCTTCAACTATCAACGACGATTGTTTTGCGGCTAATTTTAAAAAGGCTTGAAAATCAACAGCAGATTCACTATCTCCATTATCTGAAATAGCTCGAACAACGACAAATGGCACTTTAAATAGCCAACAAACATGCCCAATGGCAGCCGCTTCCATTTCAACAGCAATGGCATGAGGGAAAGTTTGTTTTATTCTTGCCAAATTGCTTTTCCCATTGATAAATGCATCGCCACTACCAATAGAGCCTTCAATTGCATTAACGCCGTGTTTTTCGATACAATTTTTAGCTAATGATTGATATTTAGGCTCTGCGGCAAATGCCACAGGGCAACCAGACATTTGCCCTGGTTTGTAGCCAAAAGCGGTTAAATCAACATCATGATAAAAAACATCTTTTGAAACAATAATATCACCAATATTGAGGCTAGAAGATAGCCCGCCAGCCGACCCTGTATTGATAACGGCATCAACTTTATAATTGTTTAATAATAATGTTGTTCCTGATGCTGCAGCGACTTTACCAATACCTGATTGCAGTAACACAATGTCACAGCCCGCAATTTGCCCACAGTGAAAATCACAACCTAAATAGTGCTCAACATGATAATTGGTGATTTTACTTTTTAAAATGGTGACTTCTTCTTCCATGGCTGCAATAATGGCGATTTTCATACGATCCTCTGGGCTTTGTTTGGGTAACTTTAATTTAGATGTGCTATCATAATTTGAGAAGATAAATTTGACAATATATGAATCAATCGGAGCTGAAATTGCGAACAATTTTTATCACAGGGTGCTCAAGTGGAATAGGGCTTATTTCGGCAATTGCATTAAAAAAACGCGGTTATCGTGTTATAGCGTCGTGTCGAAAATTATCAGATCAGCAAAAACTTATCGAGCAAGGGTTTGAAACAGTGTTGCTTGATCTTGATAATCCAGAATCAGTTAAACAAGCTGCCCAAACGGTTATAGCCTTAACAGAAGGTAAATTATATGCGTTATTTAATAATGCCGGTTTTGGTGTTTATGGACGATTAAACACGATCAGCCGTGAACAATTAGAATCTCAATTCTCTACGAATTTTTTTGGTGTACATCAGTTGACGCAATTATTACTTCCTGCCATGCTGGCACAAAATGAAGGGCGTATTATTCAAACAAGTTCTATTGTTGGAATAGTTGCAACGCCTGGGCGAGGGGCTTATTCAGCGAGTAAATATGCATTAGAAGCGTGGTCTGATGTATTAAGGCTGGAATTGGCTAAGACCAATATCAAGGTTAGTTTAATTGAGCCAGGACCATTAAAAACTTACTTTTCGAATAATGTTAATCAGGTTGAAAAGGAAAAAATTGTAAAAAATCCGCCTATAGCTAAACGGTTCACTTTACCGCCTGAAGCCATTTTACCTTATTTATATCATGCGTTAGAGCACGCTAAGCCAAAAATCCGTTACAGGGTAACAAAAATAACTAAGATAGCAGCTATTGCTAAACGTTTGCTTCCTGATAGATTAATGGATAAAATTCTAAACAACAAGTAATAACCGATCATATCCCTAGGACATAATATGCAAAATCAATTTATTTTTGATGTTAATGAGCAAAATATTCAAGAGGTGATTGAACGATCATCTCAATCTCCCGTGTTGTTTTATTTTTGGTCAGCAAGAAGTCCAAATTATGAGGCGATGACTCAAATATTAACTAAATTAGCTAATCAACATCATGGGCAATTTATTTTAGCGAGTGTTAACTGTGATGAGCAACAAATGCTCGCAGCTCAATTTGGATTACGAGCGATCCCAACCGTTTACTTATTTCAAAATGGGCAACCTGTTGATGGATTTCAGGGGCCACAACCTGAGGAAGCAATTAATGATTTTCTAAAAAAAGTGCTGCCGAATGAGGATGAACTTAAGTTAGTTGAAGCACAAAATTTATTTAATGAAAAAAAATATCAAGAAGCTTTGCCTTTATTAAAAGAGACGTGGAAATCGTTAACTGACCATCTAGGTAAGCCAAGAACTGATATTGCACTATTGTTGATAAAAGCGTATATACAATTAAAACAATTAAGCGAAGCAAAAGAAGTGCTTGCAACCATCCCTTTGCAAGATCAAGGTGCTGATTATCATAGTTTGCAAGCAGAGATCGAACTGCTTGAACAAGCGGCTAATTCGCCAGAGCTTCAGCAGTTACAAAATCAACTAGCCAAGCAACCAGGCAATATTGAACTTATGATTCAATTAGCGTCACAATTAATGTCGGTAGGCCGCCATGAGGAAGCACTTGAATTGCTTTTTAACCCATTAACTAAAGATCTTAATGCTGGTGACGGACAGTTAAAAAAAGCGTTACTTGATTTACTTGCAGCACTAGGTACAAGTAATCCACTAGCAAGCGGTTATCGACGCAAGTTATACACATTATTGTATTAAAAACTAAATTGTATTAAAAACTAAGCGCTATGAAATTTAAATTAGAACGAATTTTTAAGAGATTGCTGATAATGTTGTTAAGTACAAATCAGGGGACTGCAATTTCCTGTGCTGCTTATATTAAATCTCTGAAAAAAGATATACATAGAAGTAAAATAGATGAGTTAAATAAAAAGTTAGCGCAAAAAAACGCTAATATAAATATTATAGATAGAGATTTATAAAATGGAGAGATTCAACAATAACATATTGTTGAATCTTTTTTTACTTAGTGTTCAATAATACGAGGAAAATCTTCGTTGCTACGTAGCGTCAACACTTCAACACCATTGTCTGTCACTAAAATGGTATGTTCATATTGCGCAGAAAGACCATGATCTTTCGTTTTGACAGTCCAACCATCTTTCATGGTTCGAGTGCGCCAGTCACCAGTATTTACCATAGGTTCAATCGTAAAGGTCATACCTGGTTTTAAAATGACACCGCCATCATCTGCATCATAATGTAAAACTTGTGGTTCGTCATGATAGACTTCACCAATACCATGGCCACAATATTCACGTACCGATGAGAAACCGAACTTATCTACATACTTTTGTATCGTTTTACCAATTTCTTTTAAACGAATACCTGGTTTTATGATTTTAATTGCTTCGTAGAGACTTTCTTGTGTAACTTGGCATAGCTTTTCACCTGTAATTGTTGGCTTTCCTGCAATATACATTCTAGAGGTATCGCCATGAAAACCATCTTTGATAACAGTCACATCGATATTTAAAATATCACCATCTTTCAGCTTTTTATCAAAACTTGGGATGCCATGGCAAACAACATCATTAATTGAAATACAACTCGTGTGTTGATAACCATGGTAACCAATATTAGCAGGTATGGCTTTTTGTACGTTGATAATATAATCGTAACAAATTTTATCTAATTCACCTGTACTAATGCCTGGTTTTACATAGGCTTCAATCATTTCTAAAACTTCAGCCGCCAGCTTACCAGCTATGCGCATTTTTTCGATTTCTGCGGGGGTTTTTAACTTAATAGACATTAAATTCTTCCTGTAATAGTAATGACAATATCCTATCATACACCGCTATTTCGTCAAATCATACTAGCGGATTAAATGGGTATTTTACTTAATATTTTTGTAAAAAAGTTTCAAGAAGCTATATGTTTTAGTATAAAATAAAAAACAATACTTATTTATTAGAGTGAATTCAATCCATAATAATTCATTATAAAAAAGGTTTTTATATTAATGCAATGTCGTTTTTATCAGCAAAAAAAATGTTTTTCTTGCCAGTGGTTAGACCGCCCATATCACATACAATTAGCCGAAAAACAAAATAAGCTGTTACAACAATTAAATCAGTTTAAACCAACCGACGTCAAAGAGCCATTTGCTAGCCATGAAACCGCTTTTCGTAATAAAGCAAAAATGGCGGTGCTAGGTACTGTTGAAAAACCTATTTTGGGTATACAAACGGAAAATGAGATGGTCGATTTATGTGATTGTCCTCTTTACTCAAATAGTATGCAAAATATTTTAAAACTGGTTCGAACTTTCATCCGTAAACAAGAGCTTGTGCCTTATAACATCAATAAGCGGAAAGGGGAGTTAAAATTTGTTATCATTACCGAAAGTAAAATAGATGATAAAATCTGTTTTATGATCCGATTTATTTTAAAATCGCACAAGTTTGTTGATAGAATAAATAATTCTTTCAAACAATTACAAGAAAAAATTCAAAACTTATTGGTGGTATCAATAAATATACAACCTAATCATGCGGCAATATTAGAAGGCGACGAAGAGTTAGTTTTAACAAAGAGCCCATTCCTACCCATGACCTTAAATGGTGTTCCTCTTTTTATTAAACCTAAAAGCTTTTTTCAAACTAATACTGATGTTGCTAGCAATCTTTATAAAACAGCAAGTGACTGGATTGCAAATTTACCTATCTATTCTATTTGGGATCTGTTTTGTGGCGTAGGTGGTTTTGGATTAAGTTGTGTCAGCCAAGGAATAAAGAAAAATATTCAATTAACAGGGATTGAAATTAGCCCAGATGCAATTGAGTGCGCAACAAAATCTGCTAATAATCTGGGATTTAAACAGTTAATTTTTAAATCGCTTGATGCTACCCAGTATGCTATTGCTGAACAAAAGATTCCTGATTTAGTATTGCTAAATCCGCCAAGGCGGGGAGCTGGCAAAATGCTTTCACAGTATTTAGAACAAATGTCGCCTAATTATATTATGTATTCAAGTTGTAACTTATCTTCACTTGTTGAAGATTTAAAATGGTTAAATAATTATCAAATTACTAAATCGCAATTATTTGATATGTTCCCACATACTGCTCATATGGAAGTTTTAATTTTGTTGAAAAAAAAGAGTGCACATGAAAATAAAAAGCTTTAATTTTTCCATAAGTTCTGCGCTAGAGTTGTTGAATAAATGCTAGGTGTAACTATTGGCATCATCTAAATTTTGGTTTTAAAAAGCATAGCCAACAAGTTTTTTAAATCGCCAGTTTTATGTAGTAAAGCGACAACCTAATCGTAAATTTAAATATAAAACAGCGATAATCCCAGTTCATGAAATTGTCTCTAATTTATTGAACCACCTATGGAGCACTGATTGCTTTAACAAGATGTTGGGGTAGGTGGTATCGTATTTGCACGGCAAATGATTGAGAAGCAAACGAGCAAGTCTATTACTATCAATTAATCATTGTGGAATGATTCAAATCGGATATTTCTTGGTTCATTGCCACATAATACATTTGATTCCTATATTGATATATAGGTAATAGTAGCTGTGCCTTAATGCCCAAATTGATAATTATTTTTTATTAATTTTAGATTATCGTACCTTTATAAACATAAATTGGCCTCATTGAACCACGTTCTCCATTTTCAGCAAGGCAAAAAGTAAAATCTTTATTTACAAAATAAATGGGCGGAAATATCCCATCATTTCTATTTTCAAGATAGGATAAAAACTTTTCTAAAGAAGATAAAAATAGATGTAGATTGTTGCCTTTTCCATCAATTAACACATAACCCGATATGTTTTTATCTATATCAAGATGATTAATATCAATTGCCCCTTGAGACGCAATATATTGACTCCATAAAGGACCATGCGTTTTTATATCTTTTTTTATAAAAGGCTTTCTAAAATTATGAATTATGGCTTTTCTAATTTCTATTGCTTTATTTCTCTTAATATTAATGCCAAAAAAGTGGCTATATGTCGAAAACAATGTGTTCATGTAAATATCCTCAAACCTTAAGTACATAACCACAAGAGAATGGCATCAAAGTAGGCATAATGTTTACTCTATTGATCATGATTTCAATTATGATTAGTAAATACTATCTATGCAATAGATAAAAATTTATCTCGATAGTTTTAACTATTGATAATAGGTAGCATTATTTTTTATTTTATTTCTACAACACGCGTTATTTATTTTAGCCATTCACAAAATGCCAAAATGATCTATAGTAACGAGTAAATTATGATAATATTAACCTTATAAAAACTTAATGTAGGAAAAGCAAGATTATGATTCCTGATGTCTCAAAAGCACTTAGTTGGTTAGAAAAACACTATACCATTTTACAAGGTATTCAACGAGGCCTTGAACGTGAAACTTTACGCATTTTGCCTGATGGGTCATTGTCAAAAACGTCATTTCCGCCAAAAATTGGGGCAGCATTAACTCATCCGTGGATAACGACTGATTTTGCCGAATCAATGTTAGAGTTTATTACCCCCGTTAATAGCAATATTGACTATATGTTGACATTTTTGCGTGATTTGCATCGTTATGCTAGTGTAAATATTGGTGATGAAATGATATGGCCTTTAAGCATGCCTTGTTTTGTTGCTAATGAAGAAGATATTATCCTTGCACAATATGGTACTTCAAATGAAGGGCGCTTTAAAACAGTTTACCGAGAAGGGTTAAAAAACCGTTATGGCGCAATGATGCAGACAATTTCGGGGGTTCATTATAATTTTTCATTGCCCACTGCATTTTGGCAAGCAAGAGATGGAGTAAAAAATACCGAAGAAGGTAAAGCGGTCATTTCGGAGGGCTATTTTACGCTAATTCGTAATTATTATCGTTTCGGTTGGGTTATTCCTTATTTATTTGGTGCATCGCCATCGATGTGTTCTTCATTTATTCAAGATCCACAAAAAGCTAAAGCATTTATTGAGCAGACTAATGGAAACTGTTATTTACCTTATGCAACCTCATTAAGATTAAGTGACATAGGGTATACAAATAATGCACAAAAACAGCTTGGTATTACGTTTAATCATTTAGATACCTATGTTGAAGGCCTAAAACGTGCAACTCATACTAAGTCAGTAGAATTTGCTAAGTTAGGTATTAAGGTTGATGGTCACTATCGCCAATTAAATGACAATGTTTTACAAATTGAAAATGAGTTTTATGCACCAATTCGACCTAAACGAGTACCAATGGCAGGGGAGTCACCGTCAGATGCTCTTTTGCGTGGTGGTATTGAGTATATTGAAGTGCGAGCATTAGATGTTAATCCTTTTTCACCGGTGGGTATTACCGAAGAGCAAATACGCTTTATTGATCTTTTCTTAATTTGGTGTGCATTAGCACCTGCTCCTGAAATGAGTAGCCAAGAGCTTGAATGTGCTAAACTAAATTGGAATAGAGTTATTATGGAGGGCCGAAAACCAGGGCTTGAAATCGGTATGGGTTGTGATAGCTATCGAGAGCCTTTGGCTAAAGTTGGGCATGAATTATTTAAAGACTTATTACGTGTTGCTGATGTTTTAGATCATCAAGACGATGAAAGAAGCTATCGCACTGTCTGCGAGCATTTAGACTTAATGTTTGATCAACCCGAATTAACTTTATCAGCAAGAACATTGCAAGCAATAAGTGATTTAGGCACGGAAAAATTTGGTTTAGCTTTAGCAAGTCAATATAGAAAACAGCTTATTGCTGAGCCTTTAGCATTATTAACTGATGGTGATTTTGTTCAACAACGTAATTTATCTATTGAAAAACAGAATAAAAAAGAGCAGAGTGATACTTTATCTTTTGATGAATATTTGAAGAATAAGTTGAACGGAAAAGATGTTTAAAAAACGACATTATACATTACGATATCAGGCAAGTAATGAAGTTGAGTTAATCTTGCCTAATCAACCAATTATAGTAAATAAGCCGTTAATCGATCAAACTTCCTTTTCGGTTTTAGTTTGGAATATTTTTAAACAAAAAAAAGCTGATTGTATCGATATTCTTAAACAACATGCTGATAAAACTAAACTGATTTTATTACAAGAAGCTCAAACCACATCACCGTTACTTAATTTTATTTCACAACATAATAAAATTGCCGATCATGTTCCAGCATATTGTTTTAATGATATTTATGCTGGCGTAATGACAATTTCAGATGTATTACCAGCTTCTCTTTTTTCTTTCAGAGAAAGAGAGCCATTAATTCGTGTCCCTAAATCTGCTTTAATTACTATTTATCCTATCAACAATTCTAAAAAGCAATTATTAGTTGCGAATGTTCATGCTGTAAATTTTAGTATTGGTGTAAAAGCCTACCGCCAACAAATACGTATGCTATTAATTCGAATAAAAGAGCATAACGGTCCAGTTATTTTAGCAGGGGATTTTAATGCATGGAGCAAACAGCGACTAAATTTGTTGTATCATCTTGTGCGCTCAATTGAGCTTAAGCCTGTTAATTTTCCTGTGGATATTCGAAAAACATTTATGGGAAGACCACTTGATTTTGTTTTTTATCGAGGATTACAACTTAATGCTGCTGAAATCATTAGTACAACAGCTTCAGATCATAATCCTCTATTAGTCAATTTTAGATTGGATTTGCATTAGCAAGATTGATTGTTAAGATATCGCCTTCTTGTACTTTAGAATTCTTAAGATTATTCCACTGCAATATATCGGTAATCTTTACACGATAACTTTGAGCGATAGAGTAAAGGCTATCACCTGCTTTGACAAGATAGGCAATCTTTTTCACATTTCTAGAAAAACTCTCTTTACGTGCAATACTATTGTTTTGCATAAAGCCAGATCTAAATTCAAATGGCATATTAGTACGAGGAGTATCTTGTAGAAGTTCTGTAACCTCATTGACAACAAGGTTATCTGCTTGTAATTTTTTAAATAAATCTGCCGCATGAGCATAAGGAACAAGCAAATGGAAAGGACCATTTACTGTTTGTTGCACATACCCTGCATTATATGTTGTTAACTCATCAAGTGATAACTTAGAGTATTTAGCAATTTTAGCTAACGAAATATTTTTAGATATATCAATTCTAACAAGTGAGTTTTCATAATTGCAATCAGGTAACTTAATTCCATATCGTTTATTATTCTTAACAATATCAATAATTGCTAAAATTTTAGGGACATAATGCATAGTTTCTGTCGGCAATTCTAGTGCCCAATAATTAGTTGGTAAACCTTTAGCCTGATTTTTTTCAATGGCTCTTCTTATTCGACCTTCACCAGCATTATAAGCCGCCAAAGTTAATAACCAATCGCCGTTAAAACGGTTATTTAAATTTTGCAACAAAGAAATAGCCGAGTTAGTGGATGCAATAAGATCCCGACGAGCATCAAATGAACTACTTTGTTGTAGTCCGTATTCTTTAGCTGTAATTGGAACAAATTGCCATAATCCCGCTGCTTGTGCTGATGATGTTGCAAGTGGATCATAAGCACTTTCAATAAGAGGAATTAAAGCTAGTTCAGCAGGTAGATTATTTTTACGAAGTTGATTTATTATGTAATAGACATAAGGCTCTGAACGTGAAGCAATCGTTTCAAATCCTTTAGGATTACGTAATAATCGTTCTCTCTCTGCATTAACGCGACTATTTTCTGGAATATATGCGTCAATTTGATTAAGCATATATTGCCATGGATTTTGCGTGATAGATGCATAATTACGAGAACTATTTATATTATTAGCTGTGTTTCTGGAATACTTTATTTTAACTATAGGATTATATCGCGGTCCATTATGTTGACATGCGATTAAAAACAAACATAACGCTGTAAATATTAATAACTTTTTCATTGGTTCGTAAGTTTTCATCTAAATTGAGTTCGGTATTATACCTAAAAAATGTCTTTTTGGCTCCTAAAAAAAACAAACAAATCTAATTCATTGTTAAAATTGAATTTATTTTGCAATTGCTTTTCATGGCATCGCAAAAATAAATTAATTTGTTTTTCTTTAGACAAAATAGACGGTAATGTTTGCGATTGTTTTGAGATCGAATTTAAGTAGCTTTTGATGTTTTCATCATCGGGTAGCATTTGAGAGGCAAATGCTAAATTGGATAGAGTATATTCATGCCCTGCACAAACTAAAGTATCGTTAGGTAGTTTTTTTAAATGATTTAACGAATCTAACATTTGCTGATAAGTCCCTTCAAAAACTCTACCGCAACCCGCTGAAAATAAAGTATCTCCAGAAAACAAAAAAGGCTTACAGTAATACACTAAATGACCAAGAGTATGCCCTGGTACAGCAATGACAGTAAAATTAAAATCACCAATACAAACGCTATTTTGATTAACAAGATAATTAATTGGTAAATCAATTTCGCTAGGGCCGTAGATTTCAATATTTTGATATTGATTTTTTAATTCATATACCCCCCCAGTGTGATCGATATGGTGATGAGTAATTAAAATTCCAAGGGGTAATAATTGATGTTTATTAATATAATTAATCACAGGTTCAGCTTCGCCAGGATCTATAATCACAGCTTGATTATTAGGATTAGTTAGAATCCAAATATAATTGTCTTTTAAGGATTTAATACTATGTAATTGATACATATTACGTTTATACCATTAGTTATTTTTCTAAAGCAAGTTAATTTATATTTGTTGAATAACACTATTTTATAAGTTAATTATCTACAGATTGTTCAAATATCATATCTTGTAAAGTAGGGGATTGAGCTTGTGTTTTAGCTATAATGTCACAACGTTCATTTTCAATATGCCCTGCATGACCTTTGACCCAAATCCACTCAATTTTATGAGGTTGCACTAATTCATCAAGCCTTTTCCATAAGTCGACATTCTTTACGGGTTTTTTGTTGGCTGTTTTCCAGCCATTTTTTTTCCAGCCATTTACCCAATTGATAATCCCATTACGCAAATATTGGCTATCAGAATATAGTTCAATTTGACAGGGATGTTTTAATTTTTCTAAAGCAACAATCGCAGCTAATAATTCCATGCGATTATTCGTTGTTTTAAAAAAACCTTCTGATAATATTTTTTCAGTTTCTTTATATTTTAAAATAGCCGCATAACCACCAGGACCTGGATTACCAAGGCAAGAACCATCTGTATATATTTCTATCTTTTTTAGCATGTTCTGATTTCTTTTCTCAATATTGTTGATCAAGTTTGTTGTTTTAGTTAAATTTTTTATTCCAATTGAAAGCATGCAATAATTGGGCTTTATTTTGTTTGTTGATTTCCCCCCACCAATTTAACCATTTGACCTTATTTCATCTATAGGTATCAGGTATCAACATTAAAGGGTTTTGGTGTTAGACTATACCATTAAAAACGTTTTTCCCCAATTACTGATATAAAAGAGAAGAAAGTGATACATAATCCTACACGCCAAATCGTATTAGATACAGAAACAACAGGTATGAATCAAGAGGGTAATAATCATTATGAAGGTCATAAGATTATTGAAATAGGTGCCGTTGAAGTCATAAATCGCCGATTAACGGGTAATCATTTCCATGTTTATATTAACCCAGAACGTTTGATTGATCAGGATGCTTTTAAAGTCCACGGTATAAGTGATGAATTTGTTAAAGATAAACCTATTTTTAAAAATATTGCCCACGATTTTATTAAATTTATTGATGGTGCCGAATTAGTCATTCACAATGCCTCGTTTGATGTAGGCTTTATGGATTATGAATTTCGTCTTTGTGGGCTAGATTTTAAAACTGCTGATCATTGTCTTGTTACTGATACCCTGTCTATGGCAAGGCGCCTATTTCCAGGTAAACGTAACAACCTAGATGTATTATGTGAACGCTATCAGATCGATAATTCTCATCGAACGTTGCATGGTGCTTTATTAGATGCCGAAATTCTAGCTGAAGTTTATTTAGCTATGACAGGGGGACAAACGACGTTATCTTTTAGTTCAGAAGACAATAATTTATCTTCATCTGAACCTAATGCAATAAAAAGAGTAGAGCGTAATGGGGTTCCTTTAAAAGTCATTAAAGCAACAGAAGATGAGCTTTTTGAACATGAGGCAGTTTTGAAGAAAATTGATAAAAAATGTGGCGGTGCATTATGGAATTCGTTGCAATGATTGTTTTGTATTCAATTAAATTTCAATTTAAAATTTTTTATTGACGAGACTAAAAATAATCTTTAATATTGCGCCTACTTTAGATGTTCTTCATCTAAGTGACTAAAAAGCGGAGCGGTAGTTCAGTTGGTTAGAATACCTGCCTGTCACGCAGGGGGTCGCGGGTTCGAGCCCCGTCCGTTCCGCCAATTACATGTAGTAGTTATACTAATCAAATTTTCCATATAGTCTAATGGCCTCTACGCATATGCTAATAATTTTTGTCAAAAGTTGCCATGCTTATTGTTTTTTCTAATTTTTAAAGTTAGCTTTCATCCAATTATATTGAGAAATAAAAAATCCGTGTTATTTCCGTCAAAAATTTCAGGTGGATGTGAGTGTTAGTATAAAATCATTGCCCAGCCCATATATAATTTGCTAAATTTTATTTAAACTTTTTTAAGCAAACTTGGTTATCTAAGTAAGCGATATGTTAACCAATGTCTAGAATCTAAGCTGCACCTCTTGTTATGTGAAATGATTTTCTACAATTAATATTTTCTGAATATATTCAAAATCTCTAATTTATGAGGATAAGGATAGTCTTTTTTCTTCAAAGTGATTGTCTATTTCATTAGCGATTATTATTTTTGCTTTAAAAAATGATCAATCAGTAATAGATAAGCAATATTATTGATATACTGTTTTTTAGTTAAAGAGTAAATGGTGTCAAAATCCTGTACAGCCATTTATCGTTTATTTTGTTAAAAATGGTAACTAGTTATTTAGGCATCTTTATTGTTATATATTCTATATATCATCTTATATTATCAATTTAATACGAATTATGAAAACAAGGTTACAGCAGTAAGTTACACTGTAACCTTTATAGGCTATGATTTGCTGACATTAAAGACTTTTTTTGATCTCTATTGCTAGCAATGGGTTCCACATAGCACCTGTTGCGCTCATAACTGCATCAGCACCATTGTCTATAAATTGACGATAATGCTCGCTAGTGCTAACGCCGCCTACACCAATAATAGCAAATTTTAGATCCATCTCTTTGCGATATTTGGCTAAACGTTTCACCATATCTAAACCGGCCCAACGAATGGCATCACCACAGATTCCGCCTTCTTTTCTGTTTTCGCCTAAGGCGGGGTGACCATTCGCATCAACGGGTTTTGCCGATAACGTATTGATGGTGCTTAAACCATCAATAATAGTACCCACACGAGTTAATAAAGAAATAATTCTTTCATTATCAGGAAAATAGGCCAGTTTTAAAATAAGAGGGCGATCAGGCACTGCTGTTTTTATCGCATTTACAATTCGTTCAACTTTATCTACATCAAAACATAGTAGCTTGCTTGCCCCTTCGTTCGGGCAACTTAAATTTGCTTCAAGAATAGGTGCATTAGTTTCATGCACTAATTTTGCCGCTAGAGCATAATCTTTTTCTATTTCTCCATG
Source organism: Gilliamella sp. WF3-4 (assembly GCF_001690275.1). Taxonomy (GTDB): domain Bacteria; phylum Pseudomonadota; class Gammaproteobacteria; order Enterobacterales; family Orbaceae; genus Gilliamella; species Gilliamella apicola_C. The sequence goes on from NZ_LZGW01000001.1 coordinate 197,707, forward strand.
CCCTTGTGTGCCTTGGAAACTACCGATTACACATTGCCCATGACCCGCCGATTGTACCGCATCAGCCATATCGGGTTGCCAAATGTCGGGTGAAAATGAAGGCACACCAAATGAGTTGGTAATTGATAGAGGTTGATTATAATTAGTATCTGCTAATACTGTATCTAAGTTGCACGATAGTTTACCTTTAGGATGAACAGACAAGACATTAGGTAATGGATGACATTTATGAAACTTAGTTCGAACTGTTTTATACACACATAAATCAAATCCATAAGCAAACGCTGCTTTGATATAATTGGCATTTAATAATGGGCCTGCTGGCATACCGAATGGTAAATTGACATCAATATTTAAGAACGTTGAGGGTTTTGTTGGAATCTGTTGTGATTTATCTAATTGTGCAAAAAGCCCAAAGGGTCCTTGAGCATAATTATCTTCATAGCTTATACTTGGATTATAAAAAGGTGTTAAAGATTTCATGCTATCTCCTGATCATGCGCTTTCTTAAAGTAAAATTGATTTTGGCTTTTAATTTATAACAAGAATAAAAAGAAAAGATTTTTGCAACAAAAAAAATCCTCCATGAAGGAGGATTAAAAAACAGGGCAGAAAGAGAATTAAAAGTCGGTTGCAATGTTAAAAGCTCAATCGGTGTTATAAACATATACGATATTCTCTTTGTGTTGGTTTCAAGACATTCTATCTAAACAAAATTAAAGTTCAACATAAAAATAATAGGAAATATGTAACTAAATGAAATGGTTACAGTGTTTTTTTTTAGATTTTTTCTACTTGGATACATTAAATTTAATGATTTTTTATATGAAAACGAAGTAATTTTGTTGATTCTAAAAACGATGCATGCCTAATTCATTAATAAATATGTAAAAAATACTGTCGAAAAATTGATACTTAATGTATTGATAGACTGAATTTACATAGAGAATTGTTGTTTGGGATGCTATCATAATTGCTAATAATGAATTCAAATAAAATAATTAGGTATATCAAATGACAAATCAACTTACATTTAAGTCGTTAACGTTACCAAATGGGGTAGAATTAAAAAATCGCATCATGATGGCGCCGATGACAACCTGTTCAGGTTTTTATGATGGTTCTGTTACGCATGATTTGATTGAATACTACCGAGTAAGAGCTGGTGATATTGGCACAGTGATAGTCGAATGTGGCTTTGTTGATAATAAAGGATTAGCTTTTCCTGGCGCAATTGGCTTAGATAGTGATGATAAAATTGAGGGATTAGCAAAAATAGCTAAAGTTATCAAAGAGCAAGGTTCTAAAGCTATTATTCAAGTTTATCATGGTGGACGAATGGTTGAGCCAAAGTTAATTGGTGGCCAATCACCAGTAGGCCCGAGTGCTATTGCTGCTCCACGCCCGAATGCTCCAACTCCAGTTGAATTAACGGCTGAAGAAGTAGATGAAATGATTGACAAGTTTGGCCAAGCTGTGCGTCGTGCTATTCAGGCTGGTTTTGATGGTGTAGAAATTCATGGCGCAAATACTTATTTAATTCAACAATTCTACTCACCTAATTCAAACCAACGTAATGATAAATGGGGGGGGAATCGTGATAATCGTACTCGATTCCCGCTTGCGATTTTAGATATCACACATAATATGATTCAACAATATGCAACTCCTGAGTTTATTGTTGGATATCGGTTTTCCCCCGAAGAGCTAGAAGTCCCTGGTATTCGTTTTGATGATACCATGTATTTGCTTGAAAAACTGGCTGCAAAAGGGCTTGATTATGTTCATTTCTCAATGGGGTCGATTTTAAGACCTTCGATCGTTGATACCGAAGATACAACACCACTAATCAATAAATATGTTGCAATGCGATCTGAGCAATTAGCTAAAATTCCTGTTGTGGGCGTCGGTAATATTGTTAATCAAAGTGATATCGATGCAGCTTTTAAAAATGGCTATGATTTAGTTGCTGTTGGTCGTGCTTGTATTGCTTATCCTGATTGGGTTAGTCGCATTAAAAAAGGGGAAAGGTTAGAACTATTTATCAATAGTGATAAACGGGAAGAGCTTAATATTCCTGAGCCTTTATGGCATTTTTCCCTTGTTGAAAGTTTGATTCGTGATGCTAACCTTGATGTGAAAAAGTTCAAACCAGGTCAGTATCAAGAGAAAGTTAATGATGAATCTTATGAATTTTTGATTAACGTTGAGTTAGGTAAGGATTTTATAAAAGATATACAATTAGTTAATGCGCAAAATTTTGATAGTGAAGTTTTAAATAATTTTACTGAAATTAAACATAGAATTATTGATTCAAATAGTCCACATGTTGATGCTATCTCTGGAGCAACAACACAATGTGAAGCATTTAAGAAAGCTGTAACTAAAGCAATGGCAAAATCTAACAAAGACGCAATTATTGCCGAAGGGGGGGATCCTGATGATCTTTCTTTTGATGTTGTCGTTGTTGGTAGTGGTGGCGCGGGGCTTGCCTCAGCTATTCAAGCACATGATCATGGGGCAAAGGTTGTTATTGTTGAGCAAATGCCGGTGATTGGTGGTAATACTAATAAAGCTTCGGCAGGTATGAATGCTGCGGAAACTAAATTCCAAAAACTCAAAGGCATTGTCGATAGTAAAGAGCTTTTTTATAAAGAAACTATGGCAGGTGGAAAAAATAAAAATAATCCTGACTTATTACGATACTTTGTTGAAAATGCACCAGAGGCTATCGATTGGTTAGATAATAATGATATTGAATTAAGTGGTATTACAACCACAGGGGGAATGAGCATCGATCGAACCCATCGCCCAGAAAGCGGGGCGGCAGTTGGTGGTTTTTTAATTAGTGGTCTAGTTAAAAATATCAATAAGCGTGGTATTGAAGTTATGTTAGATACTGCGGTTACTGAAATTGTCACGGAGAACAATAAAGTCATTGGCGTTAAAATTTCCGAAGAAGATGGCTCAACTCGCGTGATAAAAACTAAGGCCGTTATTATCGCAACAGGTGGATTTAGTGCTAATACTGCCATGGTTGAAAAATATCGCCCTGATCTTAAAGGTTTTGTTACCACCAATCATAAAGGTGCAACGGGTTCTGGCATTATGATATTGGAAAAACTTGGGGCTGGAACTGTTGATATGGGTGAAATCCAAATTCATCCAACAGTAGAACAAACATCTTCTTACTTGATTTCTGAATCTATTCGAGGTGGTGGGGCGATACTCGTATCGCAAAAAGGCCAACGATTTGTTAATGAGCTTGATACCCGAGATAAAGTATCAGCAGAAATTATTCATTTACCTGAACATTATGCTTATATCTTATTTGATCAACAAGTTCGTGATGAAAATAAATCGGTGGAAGAATATGTCTCAAATCAGCTGGTCACTCAAGCAAATACTCTTGAAGAATTAGCACAAGAGTTATCAATTGATAGTCGCACATTAGCTAACACAGTAGCGCGCTATAATCAGTTTGCCATTACTAAGCACGATCAGGACTTTGGCCGAACAACGGGCATACGTCATCCTATAGAAAAAGCACCTTTTTATGCAATAAAAATTGCCCCTGGTGTTCACCATACTATGGGCGGTGTGACTATCAATACTCAAACACAAGTTTTAGATGCTAATAAAAATGTCATTCAAGGTGTTTTTGCCGCAGGCGAAGTTGTGGGGGGAATACATGGAGCAAACCGAATAGGTGGTAATGCGGTTGCAGATATCATTATTTTCGGTATGCAAGCAGGTAAAAAAGCTGCCCATTATATAAAAAGTTAATTGAGTTGTAGCGATTTGGGTCTTGTTTAGTATGTTAAGGTCGAGTTATAAATATACTCAAACTTTAATGGGAACAACGGTGTCATTAACGCTTATAGAGCCTAATGACACCGTTGCACAGGCCGTTTTTGACAGCATTAAATTGCTTGAAGATAAGTTGACTGTAAATAGGTTAATATCAGAAGTTATGTCAATCAATTTAGCTGCGGGCAGTCACCCTGTTACTGTGAGTAGCTCGGTATTTTCTTTGATTGAACAAGCACAAAAAGTCAGTTTGCATTTCAATAGCTGCTTTAATTTTGCCATTGGTCCTTTAGTTAAACTTTGGAAAATTGGTTTCAACGGGCAACAAGTTCCACCAGCAAAATTGATTAAACAGCGGTTATTGTTAACAGATCCTAATAATATTGAGCTAGATACAAATAATCGTTCTGTTTTTTTGAAAAAATTCGGCATGGAAATTGATTTAGGTGCAATTGCTAAGGGGTATATTGCCGATGTTGCCAAATTAATTTTACATAAATATCAAGTTTATCAAGGTATTATTAATTTAGGTGGTAACGTATTAACTTTAGGTAGCCCTTTAACCAATGAAAACAGCTATTGGCATGTGGGGCTAAAAAAACCATTTGCAACTGATGATAAGTTATCAGGAGTTATTAAAGTTAAAAATAAGTCTGTTGTAACATCGGGGATTTATGAACGTTTTTTTATACAAAACAATCATCTTTATCATCACATATTAGATCCCAAGACAGGTTATCCATTAGATAATGAACTAGACAGTGTGACAGTAATATCCAACTCTTCATTAGAAGGTGATATTTACTCAACGGTATTTTATGGATGGGGACTTGATAACAGCAGAAAATATTTACAAAAGCATCAAAACTTATCAGCTATATTTTTGTTAAAAAATAAAACAATAGCATTAATAAACCCAGATAATTTTGTTTTTCAACTAATTGACACTCAGTACAAAATAATCACCGATTAATCAACAGGCTTAGCATTAAAAAATGATAAAAATAACGATTATATTAGATCTTTGTTTTTACTGTTTTAATTTAATAGCAGTTTTGTGTTGATAAAAAACATTCAGAAAACCCATTGATTTTATTGAAGTTTTTTCTGGATAAGTTTGTAAGGTTAAAAAAGAAAGATTTACATCGGTGTAATAAAATTATATTTAAATTAAAAAGGGAAATACTATGAACGTAGTAAAAAAACCGCCAGTAAAATGGCTGCCATTTATAATTATTGCGGCAATTTCAGCAATACTTTGGTTGTTTATATCTCCTCCTCAAGGCATCAGTCAAGAAGGTTGGCAAACAAGCATTATCTTTATTGCAACAATTGCGTGTATTGTTGCTGAAATTATGCCAATTGGTGCAATCGGCTTATTAGCCATTACGGTATTTGCAGTATTGAGACCAACGGGAGCTGAAAGTGCTAAAAACGCTATAGAGGTATCATTAAGCGAATTAAATAGTGGGTTAATTTGGTTAATTGTTATTGCTTTTATGATTGCTCGCGGCTTTATTAAAACGGGTTTAAGTAAACGTATTGCCTATTATCTTGTGAAGATCTTAGGTAAAAATACATTGGGACTTGCCTATGGTTTAGCTGTCACTGATATGGCCTTAGCGCCAGCGATTCCAAGTACAACTGCACGTGCTGGTGGGGTTATTTACCCAATAGCTGAAGCATTAGCTATCAATTTTAATTCTAGCCCTAAGGATGAATCAAGAAACCGTATTGGTACATTTTTAATGTTAACTATTAGCCATATCAATGACATTACCTCGGCAATGTTCTTAACGGCGTTTACTGGAAATTTATTAGCTGCTAAGTTAGTGACAAAATCACTAGATATCACATTAGGCTGGGGACAATGGTTTATTGTAGCTATTGTTCCATGCTTAGTTTCATTTATTATTATTCCTTTAGTTATCTACTTTTTAACTAACCCAGAGCTAAAAAAGACACCAGAAGCACCTAAATTAGCTGCTGAAGAATTGAAAAAAATGGGATCTATCACCGTTAAAGAAATCATTATGGGTGGAACAGTTATTCTATTATTAGCACTTTGGATTTTTGGTAAAAACTTCAATATTGATTCAACAACAACTGCCTTTATTGGTTTGACTATTTTGCTTTTAACCGGTGTATTAAGTTGGGATGACATCAAAAGTGAAAAAGCAGCTTGGGATACATTAATTTGGTTTGCGGCATTATTGATGATAGCAGGGCAAGTCAATAAACTTGGTGTGACAAAATGGTTAGGTGATACAATAGGTAGTGCTGTGCAAGGTTATTTAGGTGAAAGTAGCTGGTTATTAGTACTGATTGTTTTATGTGTTGCGTATGTTTATTTGCACTATCTTTTTGCCAGTGGTAATGCGCATATCGCCGCTTTATTTCCAGTTTTCTTATCGATAGCTATTGCTCTTGGCGTACCCACATTTATTGCAATTTTTGCTTTAGTTATTTGTACTAACTATTTTGGTTCAATTACACAATTTGCCAATGCAAGAAATCCGCTATTATTTGCTGAAGGTTTTGTTCCTGTAAAAACTTGGTGGAAAGTCGGGTTTATTTGTAGCATTATAAATCTGGCTATCTTATTTACTGTGGGTATTTTATGGTGGAAAATAATCGGTCTTAGCTAATAACTAATTATATACACTAAAGATTATATACCGCCACATTGACTGGCGGTATTTTTATACGGAGTTAATTTTATAGCGACAAATTTTAATTGATAATTGCCAATCATCAATCGGTTTCCAATATTTTTGTTCTTGTTCTAAATCCAATAAGATTAATTTATTCTTTTCGACAAAATCTTGATTAACTTCTAACGTTATTTGGGTGGGGCTATTTTTTGATAATTTTAATTTAAATGCATCAAGGTTTAGATCGGTATTTCGCTGATTATTTATTAGAATAGATAATCTAAGCATTTGCATGGCTGATATTATATGCTTGTATTCAAACAAACTGAAATAAGGGATTTCATCAATATTAATTGATTTGCGATGATAACGAACAAGCGTTGCTAAAAGTAATTGTTGTTCTTCATTAAACCCCGGCAAATTACTATTCTTTAAAATATAACTCGAATGTTTATGAATCGAAGTAAAGTTGATTTTTAACCCAACTTCATGCAATTGCGCAGCCCAATACAATATAGATTCTAAATTAGGTGGAATAACGATTTGTGTTTGTTGTTGCCATTGAGAAAATAAAAATTTTGCAGTTTTAACCACTTGTTTTGCATGGCGTTGATCAACGTTGTAATGATCGGAAAGTAATTGAGCTGTATTTTGTCTAATATCTCGAAAATTAGGACCATCAATGAGTTCATAAAGCACGCCTTCACGTAATGCACACGGACTAAAGCGTAAAGCCTCTAAGCCTAGGGCATAAAAAATACCACAAAATATTGCCAGCCCACTAACAAATATGCTTTTTCTTTCATTAGAAAGTGAAGGGTAGTTAATATCTTGGCAAGATTTAAATTCCAAAATATAACGAATTAAATCATTTAGCCTTTTAGGCGTAATAATTCCATCACAGACACCAATGTCTAATAAAATACGATAAATAGCTTTAATCGTTCCCGATGATCCAAATGCTACAGTGATTTTCTGCTTTTTAATAATATGAATCATACTTTCAATTTGTTGTTCGGCGGCAAGCCTTGCTCGTTGAAATGAATCAAAATCGATTTTTTGATCATGAAAGAATTGCTTAGCATAAGTTACACACCCCATGGGACGGCTAGCTACAAGCAATGGTTTTAAATCATTTCCTTTTCCTATTGCAATTTCAGTCGATCCACCACCGATATCTACTACAAATTTGGTATCAGTTGACGATGTTGATTCTGTCGTCATGGCACCTAAATAAATAAGGCGAGCCTCTTCTTGACCTGAAATAATTTCAATAGGAAAAGGAAATACTTTGGCTGCAGCCATCAAAAATTGATGCTTATTTTTGGCAACACGCAAAGTATGTGTCGCTATAACACGAACATGTTCAGCTGGAAATCCTTTTAATCGTTCAGCAAATAATTCAAGGCACTGCACTCCTCGTATAATGCTTGATTCATTGAGCTGATTATTAGCATTAAGCCCCGTTGCAAGATGAATGTTTTTTTTATTTTTATAAATAATTTGCATCGCGCCATCAATGATACGGACTATAACCATATAAAAGCTGTTTGAACCAAGATCAACTACGGCATATTCATTGAATTTGTTCACTTTAAAATCCTCAATTCATTATTCAAATGATTCTAACCGTTTCAAATAATCATAAATGGCATATTGGGCTCTGGTTTTTTTCTTATTGCCTCTTTGCACATAATTGTTGGTGGCATCTTTATCAATAATGCGAGCTTTTACGTTATCATTGCACTGTATATCAAAAATATTATGAATAGTTGATTTTATTATTGGATCGAAAATTTTTACACCCACTTCAATACGGTTATCGAGATTACGAGGCATCCAGTCTGCGGAAGAAATATATGTATCTTTTCTTCCATCATTTTCAAAAATATAGACACGAGCATGCTCCAAAAACTGATCAACAATACTGGTGACCGTGATATTTTCACTTAAGTTAGGAATTTGCGGTACCAATACGCAGGTTCCTCTTACTACCATTCTAATTTTTACTCCAGCACATGATGCGCGATATAGTTGATCTATCATATCTTGATCTGTTATTGCATTTAACTTTAAATAAATGCCCGCGGGTTTCCCCACTTTTGCATTATTTATTTCCCGTTCGATAAACTCATAAAATCGTAATCGTGTATTTTGCGGTGAAACAAGCAAATGGTTGAATGATACAGGTTTGAACGGGTTTTCAATAAAATTAAATACTTTTCTAACTTCATCGGTAATGGCTGGATCTGCAGTTAATAGTGAAAAATCGGTATAAATGGCCGCCGTTCTTTCATTAAAATTACCAGAACCAATATGAGCATAACGAACAATTCCATCATCTTCTTTACGATCAATTAAAAATAACTTGGCATGGATCTTAAGTTTTGGTTGTGAATAGATGACTTTAATTCCGCTACTAATTAGCCGTTTTGCCCATTTTATATTTGCTTCTTCATCAAATCTTGCCTGTAACTCAACCACTACAGTAACTTTTTTACCATTATTAGCAGCATTAATCGCAGTATGAATAAAACGAGAGTCTTTAGCTACTCGATATATGTTCATACGAATATGCGTAACAGAAGGATCAAATGAGGCTTGGCGCATAATTTCAAGAACATGCCCAAAAGAATAGTAAGGATAATAAAGTAAAACATCGCGATCTTTTATTGTATCAAAAGCATTACGAAATTGTTTAAATCGATTGTAACTTAGACTTGAAATTTTTTTATTTAATAGCTTCTTCTGCCCAAAATCAGGAAACTTGACCAGATCTTTAAAATTAGGATAGCGACCGCCAGGCATCGCCTCTTGTTCAGTTAATCGTAATTTATTAATTAACAATTCAAATAATGCTTTTGGCATATCTTTTTGATAAGTAAAGCGTACAGGCTGTGCCGTTAAACGTTGTTTTAAACCTTGAGACATAAGCTCAAGTAAACTATCTAATTCGGTGTTTAATTCGTATTCTGCATCCCTATTGATATTAATTGAATAAGCATTTAATTCTTTAGCATCAAAAAATATTTTAAAAATATCCGTTAAGCAATATCGAAGTATGTTGTCTAAAAAGATAATGGATTTATTTTTAGTGGACACTTCAGATGGCAATAATACAAAACGAGAAACCTTATCTGTTGGTAGTTCCAGTAATGCATAACTGATATTATCTTCACAAATAATTTCTACAGCCAAATAAGCATGATCATCTTTTAAAAATTGAATAAGCTCTGTATGGCTATCAAGCAAAATAGGGGTTATGTACTGCCTAAGATTTTGTTTATAATAATTTTTGATCCAATTTTCTTGGTAGGCGGAAAGTTGTCGTTCGTTAATCAAAAAGATTTGGTTTCTAGCCATTTCTAATAATAATTCATTGTAGAGCTGATCAAATTGTAATTCCAATTGGATAACTTTTTGATTTACTTGACGCAATAAATTCTTAGCATTAGGCAAAGAATGTGCTTGTTCTTGTTCAATAAGCACATATTTTTTTAGGTTAGCAAACTGTACTTTATAAAATTCATCAAGGTTACTTGAGTATATGCCTAAAAAACGCACACGTTCAATAAGTGGATTACTTTTATCTGCCGCCTCTTGTAAAACACGTTGATTAAAAGACAACCAACTGAGTTCTTTAGGTAAATATACTTTTTCTTCAATCATTTTAGTTTTTCAAACTCAATTAATAATATCTTGTACAGAATAGCTTAAGTAAAAAAAAAAGCTAGCAGGTAGCTAGCTTTTTTATTTTATATAAGATTAAAATTTAATTTTTAAATACGATGAACAGAAGTTGTATTAGTGGTGCCGCTTGGAACTAAAGCGCCTGAAACCATAACGATAATATCACCTTGTTGTAAACCGCATACTTTTACCGCCATCTCTTTGCCTAAGCGATAAAAATCATCAGTTGAGTTGATTGAATCAATTAAAATAGGCTCTACACCTTTGGTGACAGCTAATTGATTAACTGTTTTTTGGCTAGATGATAATGCTAAAATGCGCGCTTTTGGGAAATAATGGCGAACTTCTCGAGCTGATTTACCACTACGGGTTGCAACAACAATAAGTGGGGCATTTAGACGCTCAGCGATTTCTACAGCGCCACAGCAAACAGCTGCTGTTATACGTAATTTTTCTTCTTTTGATGTTAATTCTAATGACGCTGGAATTGTGCCATCAGTGCGTTTACAAATAGTTGCCATGACATTGACTGTTTCTAAAGGGTATTTACCTTTAGCACTTTCACCAGAAAGCATAACAGCATCCGTACCATCAATAATTGCATTAGCCACATCGCCAGCTTCAGCACGAGTAGGGCGAGGATTTTTAATCATTGAATCAAGCATCTGTGTTGCTGTAATAACAGGTTTAGATGCTTTATTACATTTTTTGATCATCATTTTTTGAGCAAAAATAACTTCTTCAACAGCAATTTCCACACCTAGATCGCCACGAGCCACCATAATACCATCGGAAGCTTCAAGAATCTCATCAAAATTATCTAAACCTTCTTGGTTTTCGATTTTTGAGATGATCTTAATATCTTCGCCACCATGGGCTTTTAAGTGTGCGCGAATATCTTCGACATCCGAACGTTTACGAATAAATGATGCAGCAATAAAGTCAACGCCTTGCTCACAACCAAAAATCAGGTCGTTTTTATCTTTTTCTGCAAGGGCTGGTAACTTAATTGAGACGCCGGGTAAATTAATACCTTTATTTTCACCAAGATCACCATTGTTTAAAACCGTACAGATAACTTCATTGCCTTTGATTTCTTTAACATCCATAGCAATCAAACCGTCATCAACAAGTACACGATTACCAGGCTTAAGATCATGCGCAAAGCCATCATAGGTCACGGCAACTCGTTCGGCATTTCCAATAACACTTTTATCGGTTGTAAAAGTGAAAGTTTGGCCTGCAACAAGTGATACATCATTACCGCCTTCTAATTTAATAGTGCGGATCTCTGGTCCTTTGGTATCTAACATAATTGCTGCTTTTAAACCAGTTTCCTGCATTACTTCTCGTAAATTTTTAATACGGTTACCATGTTCCTCATAATCACCATGAGAAAAGTTTAAACGCATAACATTCATTCCTGCGTTTAATAGTTTTGCTAACATTTCTTTTGATTCAGATTTTGGTCCGATAGTACAAACAATTTTTGTCTTTTTCATAATAGTATCTACTTAGTAATGTATTTAATGTTAATGTTAATGTTTTAATTTAAAAATTCGATAAATCAACGTTATGCAAAAAAAAACCAATGACAAGGCATTGGTAAGATAGGCTAAAAGTACTTTTTGTAGCTTTAAACAGCTACAAAAGTCACATAAAATATCTGAAGAGTATGATAATTTCATCAATAAGTTAAATCCTTTAAAAATTAGCCTTATTATATTCTTAACAGTATTTTAAATAAAGTTTTTTATATCATACATACTTTTGCTTATAAAACAAACTAATTATAGCCATTAGAGAGAGGTATTTTAGCCATAGTATCTAGCCAATAAAATGTTTGAATTACATTAAATCTTTAAGTTGGTAAATCAGCTCATTTTTTTCATTTTTTAAGATTAATTGATTATTGGTTAAATCGATCTTTGCACCATTAACTATTAACTGTTCAATGATATAGTCTAATTGGTTTAATTGTTCGTCATTACAAAGCATTTTAGTCATTATAACACCTGAACCTTTAATGTTATCGCTATCCAAAGTAACCTGGCTAGAAAACTGATTACACATTTTGCCTGTTATAGTCATCTTTTCACCAAATATAATGTCAGCTTGATCATCTAAAGAGATATCTTGGCCATTTGCTTTAGTGAGCACAAAACGGTGATGCATAAGATCGGTATCTTGTATTTTCTTTGCTTCATTACAACCATACATAAGTAAAGAAGAAGAAAATAGTGAAATTAGCAATAACGTTTTTTTCATTTGAACTCCTACTAATAGGTTAAATTTGCTATAATTGAAGTTAATTTTTACTTTAAATAAAATATTTGGTCTCTATGTTAACGCAAAAACAACTAAAAAATCTTGATTCAATGACTTTTTTAGATAAGCACAAAATTATTAAACTAGCCCAAAAAAGTCAAACTATAGCTGATATAGATGCCAATATACAAAGTGCTATTTTACATTATCAAGCTAGAGTAGCGTTGTTACCAAAAAAAATTAATTTTCCAGCTAATTTACCTGTTGTTGAAAAAAAACAAGCAATTTATGATGCAATTAAGCATCATCAAGTCGTTATTATTGCTGGCGAAACAGGCTCGGGAAAAACCACCCAGATACCTAAGATCTGCTTAGAATTGGGGTTAGGAGTAAAAGGGTTTATAGGTCATACTCAACCACGGCGTTTAGCTGCACGTTCTGTGGCTAATCGTATAGCCGAAGAGTTGAAGACAGAAATCGGACAATTAGTTGGCTTCAAAGTGAGATTTTCTGATCACGTTAGTGAAACTACTCTGATTAAATTAATGACCGATGGTATATTACTTGCAGAAATTCAAAAAGATAGACTTTTATTGCAATATGATACTATTATTATTGATGAAGCGCACGAACGCAGCTTAAACATTGATTTTATTTTAGGATATTTGAAACAGCTATTACCTAAACGTCCTGATTTGAAAGTCATAATAACATCAGCAACTATTGATGTAGAACGTTTTTCTAAACATTTTAATCAAGCGCCGATTATTGAAGTATCGGGCCGTACTTTTCCTGTTGAAGTAAGATATCGTCCTCTGGCATTAAATGAAAATGAGAGCTATAGCGATAAAAATAATGATTTTCAACCCATTATTGATGCAATTGATGAGCTATCGACCGAAAGCGCAGGTGATATATTAGTTTTTTTAACAGGTGAAAGAGAAATACGAGATCTTGCTGATACGCTTAATAAATTAGATCTTCGCCATACTGATATTTTGCCATTATATGCAAGACTATCTACAGCAGAACAAAATCGTATTTTTCAGCCCCACACAAAAAGGAGAATCGTTCTTGCTACCAATGTGGCGGAAACATCGTTAACAGTACCAGGAATAAAATATGTTATCGATCCTGGTTTAGCTAGAATTAGTCGTTATAGCTATCGTACTAAAGTTCAGCGATTGCCAATTGAGCCAATATCTCAAGCATCAGCTAACCAACGAAAAGGCCGATGTGGGCGAACCTCAGATGGTATCTGTATTCGTTTATATGATGAGCACGATTTCTTATCTCGCCCCGAATTTACCGATCCTGAAATTTTACGCACCAATTTAGCTTCAGTTATATTGCAAATGACTTCACTCGGTTTAGGCGATATTGCAGCGTTTCCTTTTGTTGAAGCACCCGATTCAAAATATATTCGTGATGGCATTCGTTTATTAGAAGAGCTTGGCGCAATTGATACCAAACATAATCGATATCATTTAACCGAAATAGGGAAAACTTTAGCTCAGCTTCCTATCGATCCAAGGTTGGCCAGAATGTTGTTTGAAGCAAAGCGATTAGGCTGTACTAAAGAAATAATGATAATTACTGCGGCTTTGTCAATTCAAGATCCAAGAGAAAGACCTTTTGATAAGCAACAAGCCTCAGATGAAAAACATCGTCGTTTTGTTGACAAGGATTCTGATTTTATTTCTTTGATTAATTTATGGAATTATATTAAAGGGCAACAAAATATATTATCTGGTAACCAATTTAGGCGATTATGTCAAAAAGAGTTTTTAAATTATCTCCGTATTCGAGAGTGGCAAGATGTCTATACACAAATTAGGCAAACGATAAAACAATTAGCGTTTCCAATTAATAGCAATACAGCAGATTATCGTTCATTACATATATCGTTACTAAGTGGTTTACTATCTCATGTTGGAATGAAAGAACTTGAAAAGCATGAGTATATTGGGGCGCGTAATATTAAATTTGCCATTTTTCCTAATTCGGCTCTTTTCAAAAATCAGCCAAAATGGTGTATTGCTAGTGAACTGGTAGAAACCAGCCGACTATGGGGAAGGGTAGTAGCAAAAATTGAAGCCGAGTGGATTGAGCCTATAGCTAAACATTTGGTGAAATACAGTTATAACGAGCCGAGATGGTCAAAAAAACAGGGAACGACTATAGCAAATGAAAAAGTGACTTTGTTTGGCTTGCCTATTGTTGCTAGCCGAATAGTAAATTATAGTAAAATCGATCCTGTGTTAAGTCGCTCTTTATTTATTCGTCATGCTTTAGTTGAGGGAGACTGGTTTACTCGTCATCAGTTTTATAAAAAGAACCAAAAATTAATCAGCGAAGTTGAAGATCTTGAACATAAGTCTCGCCGACAAAATATTTTAATCGATGATGATGAACTTTTTGATTTTTATGATAAACGAATTGATAAATCCGTTATTTCATCTAAACACTTTGATACTTGGTGGAAACAAAAACAAAAATCTGATCCTGATTTTCTTAGTGTTGAGAAAAAGATGTTGATCAAACAGTCGGCAGAATTAGTTAATTTAAATGATTTTCCTGATTTTTGGCACCAAGGCAATCTAAAATTAGCACTCAGTTACCAATTCGATATAGGGCATAATCGTGACGGTGTCACAATTAAGATACCTCTTAATTTATTAAATCAGATCAAAAATAAAGGGTTTGATTGGCAAGTACCTGGTTTCCGAAAAGATTTAATCATTGCACTCATTAAATCATTACCAAAATCATTGCGCCGAAATCTTGTTCCGGCGCCGAACTATGCTGATGCGTTTTTACGTAGAGCTATTTCGACAGACCAATCTTTGTTAGAAAGTTTAGAAACTGAATTTCACAAAATGACAGGAGTAAAAATTACCACTGAAGATTGGCAACTAGATCAAATCCCCGACTATTTGAAAATAACTTTTAGCATTGTTGATAATAACAACAAAGAAATTGCTTCAAGTAAAGATCTAATTTTGCTAAAAGAACAGCTTAAAAACGAAATTCAACAGGCATTATCGTCGTTAACAACCCAAAAGACAGTTCAAATTGAACAGAATGATTTAACTGATTGGACTTTTGATTTGTTACCAAGTGTGTATGAAGAAACTCATAAAAATTACACTATTAAAGCTTACCCTGCAATCATTGATAACCAAAATTCAGTAAGCATTAAATTAATCGATAATCAATATGAGCAACAAAGACTAACTAAACTAGGATTAAGACGTCTACTTATACTTAACATACCATCACCAATTAAATATTTACATGAAAAATTGCCGAATAAATCTAAATTAAGCTTATATTTTAATGCTTTTGGCACTGTGCTTAGTTTAATTGACGATTGCATTGCTTGTGCTGTTGACTATTTGATTGAAAAAAATAATCAGATCATTCAAAATCGAGATAATTATCAGTCATTGTTAAATTATACCAAAGGCAATATTAATGAAACTGTGGTTGATATTGCAAAACAGGTTGAGTCCATTTTGGTTTTATATAATAACATCAATAAAAAACTAAAAGGTCGCATCGATTTATCATTAGCCTTTTCTTTATCTGATATCAAAAAACAACTTGATCACCTTGTTTATAAAGGGTTTGTTGCAAAATCAGGTTATAAACGGCTACCAGATATTAATCGTTATTTATCCGCAATTGAAAAAAGAATTGAAAAACTAATGGTAAATTTTACCAAAGATAAGCAATCGCTGAACATCATAGAATCGGTTGAAAAGCAATATGTAACGTGGGTGAATAGTTTGCCAGAAAATTCAAAATCGCAAGAAGAAGTAATAAATATCCGTTGGATGATTGAAGAGCTAAGAGTGAATCTATTTGCTCAGCAACTTGGTACTCCGTATCCAATTTCCGCAAAACGTATTGAGCAACAAATCGATAAAGTCAAATCTGAATTATAGTGGTTAGTTGGCTAAGTAATTTTGTTTGATAGAAAAGTAGGGCGCAGTGAAATGCGCCCATTTATTGGTATAAGTTATCGATAAAGATCAACAAAAACAGTGATGTTCGGCCCATTAGAGTCATGGGCTACTCGAGAGATATGATAATATTTGGCACCAGCATCAATAGCGCGTTTACCTGCTTGATAAGAAATTTCCTGATCAGTCACATAGTAGCCTCTAAATTTGATTGTATCAAAGGCAACCATTTTAGCCGCTGTTGCATCATTTAATTCTTGAATTTTCCGCCCATCTGATAACGTTACAGTGTAACGATTTATGCGTTGAGGCTCCGTCGTCACTGCTGTAACCTCAGATGTAGATGTGCTGTTTACTGTAGATGTTTTTGTATTATTTACTGGTTCACGAATAACTTTTACTTTATTATTAAATTTATCAGCATAAAATTTTTCATTAAAAGCTGAAGGAGAATAATATCCCGGTTTTTCAACTTGCATAGCCGCATCTCCGCCTTGTGCAAGAGCGAGTTGGCCAGCCTCAGAATCATATGGAATTGCGTCTTCAGGTTGAAGTTTACGTTCTGGTGCATCTTTCTTAAACAAATAAGCAGCAATTTGTAGATTGCTACCAAGCTCGCTACGTGAATCGATATAATAGGCATAAGCACCTTTTGCTGAGGCTTCTTTGGCAATTGCTTGGTTTATATCATATTCACTAGGAAAATATCCACGAATTCGTACAATATTGAAAGGCTCTAAACGGATTGCTTTAGATTTTGGATATTCATATACGCCTTCGAATTTACGTAAATTTTCGGCTTTTTCTTCAGCTTTAGCAGCATCTGCTTTATATAACTTAGCGTAAACAATACGTAAAGTATCATTAGATGGGCTGATATTGGTTGTTGTTATAAAGAAAGAAGCCGCACCTTCTTTATCTGCCGCTTTTGACATAGCTAAAACATAATCATTATCAGTATAAAATGCCCCTCGGATAGTTATGCTTTTAAACGACTGCAGATCTTTAGCCTGCTGTTCAGTTAACTGTTGGGCAGCAAATGAAGAAATAGGGGTGAGGGCCAAAGTTACTGCAATAAATGTTTTCTTTAAACTTGTCATATATTAAGACCTTACAATAAATTATTGTGATTATTTTAACATAAATAAATTTATTTGCCTAAATCCATCAAAGCATTTAAATCTTTAATAAATAAATGTTTTCCTTTAACTGATAAAATATTTTGCTCTTGAAGCTTTGATAAATTTCTACTAACGGTTTCAACTGTTAAGCCCAAATAATTAGAAATATCAGCTCGGCTCATCATAAGTTTAATATTTAATGAAGAATGACCTCTTTGTTTGTAACGTTGATAAAGTGAATATATAAAGGTTGCTAATCGCTCATCGGCTTTTTTCTGAGAATAACAAAGTACTAATTTTTGATAATTATAAATATCAGAACTTAGTAAATTAAGTACCATTTCTCTAATATCTTTTTGGTGATCAACCAGTGACATCAATTCATCATAATTAAGCTGGCAAACAAGTGTATTGCAAAGCGCTTGGATATTGTTGTTATATAATTTTGTTGAAATTGAATCTAAACCAACAATGTCACCAGGTAAATAAAAGCCATTAATTTGCTGATGATTATCAGGTGTTGTAACAAAAGTCTTTAATGCACCAGAATGAATAATATAAAATTTAGTAAATGGTGTATTTGCTTTAACAATAATTTCATCTTTGGCATAAGACATTTTACGCTCTAATACATTATCTAAATTATTGTTAAGTAACGCGGGAAGACAAAGAGAGCTTATGCTACATAATTCACATTGAACAGAATAACTGTTTGAACGTAATGTCTTAAAAATATTTTGCATATTGACTAAATAGAATAATTACAGTTTATCAAACGAGCAGGTTATCATATTTTATAATAAAATAACAATTGTTCATTAATTATTATTTTATTATTTAAAAAATATTCTAATAATAGGTGATAATTACAATTAACTTTACCTTTCAACTCACAACAACCTTATTTAACATAATATACATTATTCTAACGTATTGATTTTAATGATTATTTATTTTTAATGTTTGTTAATTTATTGATTAATTTAATATTTTACTAGTGAGTTGTGTTTTTTCAATTGAGGTCAGATTATGCTGGTTTCATTGTCTAATTTTATGTACGTTTATCTAGGTTCGCATAATGTATATTATGTTAAATAAGGTTGTTGTGAATTATATTATCGTAAAATAATGTCGGCTCTACGTACCCGCTCGGACACTGATGACTAAAATCAATATTAATAACCCTGCGCAACGGAATTACGTTATTTTTTTGTTGTTGTAAGTTTTATAATTACATTTTACTTAAACCAATTAATAACAAGTCTTTTTCGTACAGCCAAAAAGTTTTTTGTGACATAGAGTTCTTAACAAATTGATAACCGTCATTTAGTAATAATCGATAAAAAGTATAAATTCGATTAGCTTTTGAATATGAGATTTTTCCTGTTCTAGTAATAATTGATTGACAAAATACTCAATCAAAAGATGTTAAGTAGCAATTAATAATTAGAACTGATACGGACGATAAAGGACTTAAAGTTTCATAGATATTTTTATCGTGGTACGCATAATGGCATTTTGCGTACCACGATAAACGTACGTAAAACTAGACGATGAAACTAGCATAATCATGACCTCAAATAAAAAAACATAACCCGCCAACAAAAAATTAAATTAATCAATTTGTGAATTAAGAATGAAGAATAAATGACCATTAAAATCAATTATGTTATAACTTGTCGGCTGTTTAATTGGCCGTTTATCGTCGCTCTTCTTTTTTAATGCTGGGCACTTTGTCCTTCAAAGTTGTTTAAAAAAAGTTAAATAAAATCAATGCGTTTTCTGACTGTTTTTTATTGTGTTTATTTACAACCGTACTTTCTGCCACCTCATCACCTTTGTTTCGGATATTTACAATTAAGCTTGGTGTCACTTAAACAGGCTTTATGTTGCTAATTAAAGTGTGTTGATAGGCAAATGCCTATTTGATTAACCAAGTATAGTTTCACATATAGGCACTTTAGTGATAATGAATAAGCTTAGTTTACAAAACAGGTAATTATAGAATTAATTCCAGCTTGCATTACTAACTTTATTTTTTGAAACTACTGCTTTATATCTGTTCTCATCAATTTAAAACTAAATTTTTTTGTTATTTTTGTTATTTTTGTTATTATAGTAATTTAATTCTTTGTCATAAAAATAACATCACTACCAGGTAACGGTTTTTTTAAGATGTGGCTTTTGATTTTTCCCCAAACTTGCATTTCACAAGCTTTACAATTGAACTTTAATAATAATTCTTCATTGTTTTGAATCAATTTCATTGGCGTTACTTTGGTTTTTACTCCTTGGATTCCTTTTGCTTGTTTTGGACATAAATTAAACGCAAATCGTAAACAATGTTTCGTTATCATTAGTGGGACATCATCTTTTATTTCGTGTGCTTCATACGCACTTTCAATTAATTTTACGCCATGTTGTGCATAAAATTCCTTAGCTTTATGGTTATATACATTGGCTAAGTAACTTAAGTGTGTCTCT
>NZ_LZGW01000002.1 GCF_001690275.1 Gilliamella sp. WF3-4
ATTACTGGATAGACGCTAATGAAGTCTCCCACCTAGGCCGGCAATCTGGGCAATTAAGTCAAAAACTCGCTTATTGGAAAAAATTTCCATTATCGTTAGATAATTTACCCAAAGCAACCGAAAGCAACACTGTCTACTTTCCACGCACAATATTACTTGACACATCGGGGGATGAGAGTTTAATGGCGGTCGATGATGCTAACCCTGATTCGGTATGGCGTTATATTCAGGCATTGAATCGACAAGGGGTACTGATACAAGGTTGGGTAAACATTACAGCAGGCGCACAAGCGCATATCAAATTGGTTTCTCCATGGTACTGGCCTGAATTTAAAACAGTAGAAGAGAAGGCGACGGTAGGTGAATTATCCAATAAGATTAGTAAGAATAAAGCGGCGAAATTGGATTTAGAAGATTACACGCCAGCGATGCAGGAATTACATCAAATCTTAACGGGAACTTTGCGTTATTCCAATCAGCGAAAAAAAACACACTTACCTTCTTTTACGGATAACTATTTAAAGGAAGGTTTACGCCGAAGTTGGGCCGCAGAGCGGATAGGGCATTTACTGGTCAAATATGAAAGTGAATGGTATGCCGATGAAGCATTAAGTAAATGGAATGAGATAGATGAGCTGTTTGAAGAAGAAAAGCAACAAAAAAAAGAGTCTATTGAAGCGATATTAGATAAAATAGGCATAATCGAGCCCTATCATCGAGACTTTGCCATGAAAAAAGTGGACGAAGCCCTTGAGCATGTCAAATCAAACTGGCAACTTGAAAAAGAGCAACGCATTAAACCGTCACTGTGGTGGAAAGAAGTGGCACAAGCACAAGCTCAAAACCCAACCGCAAACACTGATGCCAATACGCCTAAACTGTCCAATCTATCCGCAGACGGCAAGGCGTGGTTTATTCATCCGGTGGCGATGATAGATTACTTCCAAGAAGAAAAAAAGGTAGATATTATTGTTTTTTATATTCATTTAGATGGACGGATACAAAAGTATATTCCTTCATTTATTAAAAATGAAAATCAAAATAAGTATCGCTATGTCATTGTCGATGGAAAAGATAACAGGTATAAGGTTTGTGATTTGGAATATATCAAAATTAAAGAAAAAGTTTCAAAATCAGTTATCCCTAATCAAACGAAAGATTATTTTAAACCAGGTTCTAATGATAGTGCTTCAGATGTAAATGATGGTGATACTCAATATCGAATTATTTATGCCAATGGTGAAATCGCTGAATGGGGCTACCATTCTGGATATGCGAAAAATAAAATTAAAAACAAAAAATTGCCGCATGAAAACTCATGGCGCGTTTTTGGTGTAACTGCAAATGAAGTAGAGTTGATAAGAATGCCTGATTCATTAAATAAACAATATGGCGATTTAAAGATTGAATATAGTTTCCATAATACAAAGCGCCGTTACGCCAATCCAGCTTTATTTGCTGCCATGTTGGGGAGTTTAGCTGTTTATAAAAAAGCAGTTATCTCTACAGGTAGCGCTTTTCAATTGGGTTCTTGTTTTCCAAGTATATTGCATATTAACGGTATGGCTATTGACTTTGAATACAGTTCGAAAAAGAGTAGAGGTCGTTATCACGATCATTCTTCTCAACAATATAAAAACGATTTAGCCTTTTTGAAGGCTATGTTACTATTTTTTGTTAAGGTTCGAGTTGGAAAGCATGATCATTTTAAAGAGTTTAGAAAATTATCAGGTGTTGTAGACGGAGGTGAATTACATGACTCGCACTTTCATGCCGACTTTTCACTCACTAAAATTGAAGAAATTAAGGAATAGCTTATGAAACATTTATTTTATATCGGTATTATTTTTTCTTTCTTTAGTACATGCTGCTACAGCCAACAATTTAATATAGAAAAAAAATATCGAGGCAATTCATTTCTCAATAAAGTAGATATGCAAAAATTAGAAAAAGATTGCTCACGTGAAGACTATATAAATTCTGATTATTCCATACAAGTAGAAATGGATAAACGTTGTCCATTATATAAATTTGGTAATTATTTTGATCATGTTCTTGATTCGGTTGATAAAAGTAAGGTGATCTATCAAAAAAATGGTTTAACCCTAAAATTAAGCAAAGAAGGGGTTAGTTTCGTGGAGGGAGGAGATGATTATTCTGGTGCTAAATTGACTTTATCTTTAATTCAAAATAATGAAATTAAAGATAAAATAACGCTTGCTAATACTTTTACGAATATAACTAATTTTCTTGCTGTTGGTTATCAATATTATTATATTGCACCAAGTGGTGATATTTATACTTTATCCTTATTTGAAATGGATAATGGAGTTGGCCCTCAAACTTGGAAGCATTATAAAATTGATGAGAAAAAATTAAAATTTGATTTATTACAGATATATTACGGTAGCTATCAAATTACTTATCCTGATGATTTCAGCGTAGTACCTAACCCTGATGATATTATCGATTATAACAGCAGTGAATTTTTGGAATGTTTAAATGATGAAACTGA
>NZ_LZGW01000003.1 GCF_001690275.1 Gilliamella sp. WF3-4
GACGGCTCGAGCAGGTACGAAAGTAGGTCATAGTGATCCGGTGGTTCTGAATGGAAGGGCCATCGCTCAACGGATAAAAGGTACTCCGGGGATAACAGGCTGATACCGCCCAAGAGTTCATATCGACGGCGGTGTTTGGCACCTCGATGTCGGCTCATCACATCCTGGGGCTGAAGTAGGTCCCAAGGGTACGGCTGTTCGCCGTTTAAAGTGGTACGCGAGCTGGGTTTAGAACGTCGTGAGACAGTTCGGTCCCTATCTGCCATGGGCGTAGGAAAATTGAGAGGGTTTGCTTCTAGTACGAGAGGACCGAAGTGAACGCACCGCTGGTGTTCGGGTTGTGATGCCAATTGCATTGCCCGGTAGCTACGTGCGGAATAGATAAGTGCTGAAAGCATCTAAGTACGAAACTAGCCTTGAGATGAGTTTTCCCTGAAGAGATTCAGTAAGGTCCGTTTGAGACTAAGACGTAGATAGGTCAGGTGTGTAAGTGTAGTGATACATTGAGCTAACTGATACTAATGAACCGAGAGTCTTAACCTTACAACTCGGAGTTGTTTTGGAGTTACGCGATAGGATGATTGAAGTTGATGATTGTATAGAGATTGACTTTAAATTGTTTAATAAATGAGAGAGCAGTTTGTTCCGGATTGAGAGATTGTTGTGGATATGAGATAATACACAGTAATTGAGAGAAGAGAAGACAGGATATGTCTGGCGGTAATAGCGCGGTGGTCCCACCTGACCCCATGCCGAACTCAGAAGTGAAACGCCGTAGTGCCGATGGTAGTGTGGGTATTACCCATGTGAGAGTAGGGTGCCGCCAGACTTTTAAATTTAGTGAAGCCCAGCAGTGATGCTGGGCTTTTTTACGTTTGGTATTTTATTTAATGGAGCGCTTATTTGTATAGTAATATCTAGAGTGAGTAGCCCGAAGAATAACGTATTGAAGATGATAAGTTGATGTTGAATTGATGTTGGAATGAAATGAGTTCATTAATCATTGATAAAAAACCGAATTATCCATGTCCTATTTACCGCACAGTTCTCTAACTGGAACAACCAGCCTCAGCTTCTTTTAAAAAGCTACGGTTTGATGTTCAGTCATTTTTTATAATTAAATCCCTCTTTTGTTTTTATCATAGAGAATTTTCTACTTTTTTACTGTACTATTTTAGAGGAGCAGTTACAAGAGCAATTGAAAGACTCTTCAAAGGGAAAATTCCTAATGAAGCTATTGAAATTATTAGATGGGGTTGATTTTATGCCGGCATTATCTGAATATTCAGATATATCAAACACTGTATTCAATATATTGGATAAAAAAGGGTACCAAATCTGGTATGACAAAAGATTAAAAATGTACTGTGCCGAAAGAAATGGTTGGGATTTTATGGCAGATTCCCCCGTCAGGTTTACTAGGTTTAGTTAGTATTTATGAGTTTAAACAACCAGCTATATATAAAGAATATTGGTGGAAAGATGACAATAAAAGTTTACTAGATAATTTAAGTAGAAAAAAACCTAAATACATATCAGTAACAGATAAAAAATAGACCCTGTAAATAAAAATGGATAAAAAAATTAAAAGAGTTAGCGACTGAGTTAGCTAAAAACATAAAAATTCAAGACGATTTGGGTAAATTAACCTGCTTTTTAAATAAACTTATCATTGAGGCAGTGTTAAATACGGAAATAATCCAACACTTAGGGTATGATAAACATCATAAAAAGTTAGGTAGTAATTATCGTAAGGCTATAGTAAAAAAACAGCCATTAGTGATGATGGTGAGTTAGAACTATCCATCTCACGGGATAAAGAAAGCTCATTTGAACCACAGTTAATAAAAAATATTAAACTCGGATTGATAAAATCAACCATCAAATTCTATTCCTGTATGCCAAAGGCATGACCGCACGAGAAATTGAAAAACTTTAAACAGATATATGATGTTGATATCTCTCTAGCCTTGATATCAAAGGTGAGCGATGCGGTTAAAAGGCAAGTGATTGAGTGGCAAAATAAACCGTTGGATACGCTTTATCCCATTGTTTACTTAGGCTGTATTGCGGTCAAAGTCAGACAAGATGGCTGTATTATCAATAAATTGATTTTTCTAGCTTTAGCCATCAACTCTGAGGGGGAATAAAGAACTATTAGGATCTTGGATAGCTGAAAATGAAAAGGCTAAGTTTTGGTTATCGGTTTTAACTGGACTGAAGAATCGAGGAGTGGAAGATATTTTAATTACTTGTATTGATAGTTTAAAAAAGTTTTCCTGATGCAATTAACACCGTTTATCCCGTGTCTGTACCTTGCATAGGGTGGGTAATAGTTTAAAGCTTGTTAGTTGGAAATACTATAAAGCATTACTAAAGATTTTAAAGCAATTAATCAAGCTAGAACCGAAGAGTAAGCCTTACAAGCTTTATCTCACTTGAATCGATGTGAGATGAAAAATATAGCTACATAAGTCAATTATGGCGATGTCATTGGGATAATTTGACAGCCTATTCGAAAAATATTTGTAAGGCAATTTACACCATCAATGCCATAGAATCACTGAACAGCATCATTCGCCATGCTATCAAAAAACGCAAGTTTTCCCGACGGATGATTCGGTGAAAAATGTGATTTATTTAGCTATCCGACAAGCATCAAAAAATGAGCTATACCGATCCAAAACTGGAAAAGCGCAATGAGCCGGTTTATTGTAGAATTTGGTGACAAAATTACCCGTTACCTCTAACTGGCAAATACACAAAATTGAGGATAGTGTCTTTTCTATCGGTTAAGACACTTCTCCATAATCATTTTCAAGACATTATATTTTAGTTGTAATTCTTAATTCTATAAGAAAATTATATTGTTAGTATTATTTATGTTGAAAAATATGTCATTCGATATATTTCCCTAAATGATAAATATCAGTTGCCTCGTTATTCATTTCTAAAGAGCCTAAAGCACCTAAATCTAAACTATATATATTATCAGACTCATTATTTTTCTTGACGTATATAAAATAGCCTACATCACCATCTTGACCTATTAAAAAATAATTGGGTGCAATGTTTTGTATACTATATACATCATTTCTTTCTTGAATGTCATATATGTTATATATGTATATATATTCTTCTTTTTCAGTGATTAATTCATACGGCTCTTTATCTTGAACCTCTTCTGACAAAAATCGTACATATAAACTTGGAAATTTGATATTCATTTCTTTTTCAAGAGTATACAATATTTCTATAATTGATTTCTTTTCCATAAAAAATTTACCATTCAATTAATATTCTATAAGTCAAAAAAAGGATTATTTATATTAGCATTTCTAATGCTATCGAAATATTTGTAAGAATCATTTAACGCTTTTTTGCTTGTGCTTTAGGTACACCGGCGTGAAGTATTTCTCTGTAACTTATATTGAATTCTTGTTTTAAGGTTGTATTCCATTCTCCATTAAGTGAGTTTCTAGTTCTTTGTGCACGACTAATGTTAGCATGTAGTAAACCAGAAAAAGATTGTAATAA
The DNA here is from genome assembly GCF_001690275.1 of Gilliamella sp. WF3-4. Classification (GTDB taxonomy): domain Bacteria; phylum Pseudomonadota; class Gammaproteobacteria; order Enterobacterales; family Orbaceae; genus Gilliamella; species Gilliamella apicola_C. Next base: position 3,538 of record NZ_LZGW01000003.1, read on the forward strand.
TGCCGCTGGTGCAACATTTCTTCGATAACTAGTTATATTTCTTTTAGTCCAAGCAGCTTGTATTGGATGATGGCTTTGTACGAATGCATCAGATCTAGTGTTTTTATGGCCTGAAGCTCTATTTGCATTAGGCGATAAGTTACCATGTATGTTTACATCGCCTTTTTTATAGCCATTTGGAGCTTTACATATTAATCCCTACGATTTGATTGGCGCATATTGATACAGATTAAAGCTACCCAACAGTCCAATCAAACCCAGTTGTGTAAAGCGTCCTATATCCGGATTATCGTACCTGAAAGTATTGTAATGTAAACTGGTTTCACTGTCTAAATATTGTCCTTGATATCTGAGATTCTGTTGTATCGGTAAGTTCTCCCCGACAGCCGTGCAGATCGGTGTGGAAATAGCGGATATGTTGTTCTTGGTTGCCGTCTGTGCCTATACGTGCTAGCGGTTCGTAGCTGTTCTGGTCGGTATAGATATATAGGCTGGTAGGATGATTCGGGCCGGTTTTCTTAATTATTGTTAAGCCATCTCACAAGAAGTAGGTATGGTTGTAGAGCTCGCTTTATTTTGATTTTGAGGTATTAATCAGGTCGCTTAGTCACAGAATATATATACATTTAAACCATTATTAAATGATTTTTCCAGAAAATCAATAAAATGAATAATTGATTCAAGCTGTAGCTTTTTTGTTTTAATAAGGCTTTCTAATTCTTTTATTAAGGGCTGAATTTCTCCATATAAAATAGTAGTATCAGCATAGTAATCATCAAATTTTTTTATTATTGGGTATTGATTTAATGGTTTCGCATTATTGAAAAGTTTATCATAATCAGACTTCTCAAGTGAAAATACCGGTGTGTTTCCATCTATTTTCTTTTGATTATTTGATGCCATAAAATCCAAAGCCATAAATACCTCATGTTCTAATTGGATGGGATTGTTGTAACCTTGTCTACTGTGTTTTTGGCTTACCAGTCGTTTAGAGGTATCGTAAAAGAAATTTTTTACTTTTTTTAATGATGAATTCATTAATCATAGACACCAATCTCTTCTGCTTTTGCAATTAACTCATCTTGCAATGAACCTTGTATTTCTTCTCCATCATACTCAAGCATGAAATCACCACTAATATTCGGTGGGAAATGTGTACCGTCTATGGTTCCAAAAACCGCAGACATTGTATCTACTATTACTATACGCAGAAAATTAAAAATCTTTTCTTGGTCTTTATCTGATAGCTTTGTGATAATACTTCTTGCTCTTGCAAAAGGATCATTAACGTTTGTAGATTCACTTGAATCACTTAAATGAATTTTATAATATTCAAGTGCATCATCTAAAAGTTCAGATAAGAGTGAGGTAACTACTAATTCATCTTTTCTTATTTTAACCATTTAACAACCTCTTTTTCTATTAGGCTTTGCTTTATTCATTTCTGGATACATTTCTTTATTTTTGGCGATTAATTTCTGAAAAGCGCTATTGGGTATTTGTGGGTAACCCCTTCTTAGCTTACGTATATCTCTAGCTAATAACTTTCTAATACTACTAAATTGTTTTCCTGTTTTAGAGTTAGTTTTACTACGTGCAACAATTCCAACTTCATCTTTAAGGAACCAATGTTCTAGCTCTGGGAACTAAAGTAGCAGGGATCATACCCTTTGACAAGATTTTGCATAATTGCTTTTTGCCTTATATGGTGAGCATTCATTCCTAAATGATCAACTCTAGTCAACCCATTAGGCGTATACTCATACAGTTTAAACCCAGCGACTAATCCAATTGGGGCGGGCATAGTCAAGACCCTACATCCGAACCTGAAAGTTTTGTAATGCAATCTGGTTTCTCTGCCTAAATATTGTCCATTATATCTAAGGTTTTGCGCTACTGATTCCGTGCTCAATTTCCTGAATCCGTTTACTCCAGAGCTGGTAGCGGCATACTCTCAGTATTTTGCTATTTGAATCGGTTAACTTTTCCGGTTTTATCCCTAATATATATGTTGCTATCTTTATATTAAATATGGTTCTAAGTAAAAATCACTATCTACGAAACAATACTCTAGCCAATATCCAGATTCTTTACTGTATCCCTGTAATATAAGATTATTTTTTTCAATAAATATTTTCTGAATATATTCAAAAAACTCTAATTCATGTCTAAGTAACTTTTTTTGTTCAAAACTATTATTCAAATCATTGACAATAAAAACGTTTGCTTGGAAAAATGACCAATTAAAAACTGACAAACTAATATTACTGATGTACTGTTTTTTCTCTAGATCGTAGACTGACTCAAAATATATCTTAATTTTATTAGAAAATATTTTAGTTTCCAAAATATTACAATCTGCTATTTCTATATGTTGTATATTCATTTTTTAACAACTTATTTTTTATGATCAGCCGGTGACTTTGAATTAACAACGTTACCGTTAATATTTAAAGAGTTTCTTGCCTTATCATATTGATGGCATGATAGTATAAAACACTTTATCTAGCGGATCTAATTTAGCTACTATTGTTCTGATGTCTGTATATTTCCAATGTGCAAATGCATCATCAGGGGATCCTCCTTTCCATGAAATGTTTTCTACTTTTGATAAAGTATGGTAATGTAAGCCAGTTTCTCTGTCCTAATACTATCCCTGATATCTGAGGTTTAGCTCTACTGAGTTGTGCTCGATTGCCTGAATGTGCTTCCCAAGAACTGAAAGCTGCATTCCCAGACGATGTCACTATTTGCATCGGTTAACTTTTCTGGCGCACTATTTGGGTCGGTATGGAAGTAGACTGTTTCCTCATCTTCACTGTTTCTTTTGTCTATGCGTACCAACGGTTCGTAGCATTAACAGTCTAATATCGTTATTTCGATACTGGTAATGCTCATTAGGTATTTATCTGATTATGTGCAAAGCTTAATGATAGTATTGTCAGTCAATGATTATTTATGTTGATTGTTCAAAAGTCATATACGTATTATTTTTTTCATCTAAAAAAATATATAAGTAAGAAATATCATGCCTAATTTCGGTTATATCCAATTGGCCTATAAAAAATAACGGTTTATTTTCTACTGTTGGCCATACTGGAGATTGGAGCCATCTGGGTTTATTTTTTAAAAATTTAAAATCATTTTTAATTTCTAATTTTAAAGCTCTTTCTAACTCTATTCCAGATTTATCTTTATGTTTATTAAAGATAAACTGAAAATAAGGTTCAGTCAAATTTAACCATCGTGGTTGAATTTTCATAAACAGGTCATATTTTTTCTTATATTCATTATTTAACGAAAAGCTAATATTTTTTTTTGTAAGCAATTTTGAAAGTAAACCTTTACTATTGATTTCGCCTGATGGTAATAAAATATCAATTTCAATAAGATACAAAAATGCATTTTGTGAATTAGTGTATGGAGGTATTTGAGTTTCCTTAGATAAAAGATCTTCCATATCCTTATTGTAATAAAGTTCTTTTTGAAAATCCTGCGGAGAAAGTGACCCTTCCAAATAATTTTTTATAATATCTATAGAGTTCATTTTTTATTACCTCCTAGCGGTCTAAATTTATCAAGAGCCGTATGCTGTTCTCTAGTAGCCTCACGAAGACTTCCAATATCTGGTTCTTACTACATTCCATGAAGAGGTATCACCATTAGGCAATGACTTATCGATAGCATCACCTCTCTTTCATATTTTGAATCGTACTTTGCATGATAATCCCTACGGATCTATCCAAGTCAATCCATTAGTCGCATACTGATACAGATTAAATTCACCTAGCAACCCAATTGGGTCAGGCTAGATAAAGTGGACTATATCAAGGCATAATACCTAAAAGTATTGTAATATAGCCCCGTTTTTCTGTCTAAATATTGGCTCTGATATCTGAGATTGTGCTCTATTGATGTGAGCTCAATCTCCTGAATGCATTTATCCTAGAGCTGAAAACTGCATTCCCAGATGATGTCACCGTTTGCATCGGTTAGCTCTTCTGGCGCACTATTTAGGTCGGTATGGAAGTAGACTATTTCTTCATCTTCACTGTTTCTTTTGTCTATGCGTACCAACGGTTCGTAGAATTAACAGTCTAATATCGTTATTTCGATACTGGTAATGCTCATTAGGTATTTATCTGATTATGTGCAAAGCCTAATGATAGTATTGTCAGTCAATGATTATTTATGTTGATTGTTCAAAAGTCATATACGTATTATTTTTTTCATCTAAAAAAATATATAAGTAAGAAATATCATGCCTAATTTCGGTTATATCCAATTGGCCTATAAAAAATAACGGTTTATTTTCTACTGTTGGCCATGCTGGAGATTGGAGCCATCTGGGTTTATTTTTTAAAAATTTAAAATCATTTTTAATTTCTAATTTTAAAGCTCTTTCTAACTCTATTCCAGATTTATCTTTATGTTTATTAAAGATAAACTGAAAATAAGGTTCAGTCAAATTTAACCATCGTGGTTGAATTTTCATAAACAGGTCATATTTTTTCTTATATTCATTATTTAACGAAAAGCTAATATTTTTTTTTGTAAGCAATTTTGAAAGTAAATCTTTACTATCGAATTCGCCTGATGGTAATAAAATATCAATTTCAATAAGATACAAAAATGCATTTTGTGAATTAGTATATGGAGGTATTTGGGTTTCCTCAGATAAAAGATCTTCAATATCCTTATTGTTATAAAGTTCTTTTTGAAAATCCAGCGGAGAAAGCGAACCCTCCAAATAATTTTTTATAATATCTATAGAATTCATTTTTTATTACCTCCTAGCTTTCTAAATTTATCAAGAGCCGTATGCTGTTCTCTAGTAAACTCACGAAGACATCCAATATCTGGTTCTTACTACATTCCATGAAGAGGTATCACCATTAGGCAATGACTTATTGATAGCATCACCTCTCTTTTATATTTTGAATCGTACTTTGCATGATAACCCCTACGGATCTACCCAAGTCAATCCATTAGTCGCATACTGATACAGATTAAATTCACCCAGCAACCCAATTGGGTCAGGCTAGATAAAGTGGACTATATCAAGGCATAATACCTAAAAGTATTGTAATATAAATCCGTTTTTCTGTCTAAATATTGGCTCTGATATCTGAAGTTTTGATCTATTGATGCGTGTTCAATTTCCTGAATCCCTTTACTCCCAGAGCTGATAATTTCTTCATCTTCACTGCCCCTTTTGTCTATATGTGCCAGAGGTTCGTAGCAACTCTGTCCGGGGTAGATATACAGGCTGCTGTGCTATTTAGCTGATGTTTTTCGATATGCTAGCCAAGAGCATCGCAGATATTGGAATGCCAATATCTTTTCAAACAACAAAATTAAGAAAGAGTAATGAAGATTATTATTCAATAAATTCTAAAATATATTTCTAAATTAACTATATATAGCTAACTCAGGCTTACAAAAACCTATAACAAAATCCATTAATTCTAAAATAATATCTTCTTCGTCAAGATACCTCAGGTTTTGTAAACAATCATACATGCAAATCTGTGGCATGCCTTTATTTTTAAAATCAACTAATACCTTTCTAATTTCCAATAAATCTTTATTTGAAGATATTTCTTTTTTCATATAATCAAGGAATTTCTGTTGTTCTAGCATTTTATCCATTTACTTTTTTAATTAGCCAATGCTGTTTGGTATTTTGAAAAGAAGCATCGACTGTTTAGGTTGAATTGCGCCATGTCCTGATTTGTTTTGTACGTGCTGCAAATCATTACCAATGATCTGTTACATACAGGAATATCCCTATTAGGGCTAGCACTCAATGTTCTAGCTGAGTCTACAACTTTGGATTTACTTTTCTTTTTTGTCATTCTTCGAAATATGTCTGAATAATTTAATCCCCATGCTTCGATACAAGTCAACCCATTAGACGCATACTGATACAGATTAACGCCACCTAGCAATCCGGCTAAATCAGTGAATCTACATGTATCAGGATAGTATCACTTTGAAAGCCCGTTATTCTTAATAACTTCATTATTGTGATTTCAATTCTGCAATTTTATTCTCTTGCCACCACAGACAATACCTTTCGTAAAAGCTAAACCTATTGCACGTTTTGCACTTTCAAAAATATAACTATATAAACTCTCGTAGTTTTCAAATTCAGGATCTAAAATGAAAAAATTTTCATTTAACGGTTTAAAAAAACTTTCTTTTACTTCTCTTAATCCATATGGAGCCTGGTTTTTATCAGGAATGCAAATAGAGATAGAAATAACATACTCCTTATCTGATGGATAGCGCATTGATCTTTTGAAAACCCCAATACCATTTGTAGCCCGAGAATTAATCATTATTAAAATACGCCACCCATTTAAATCTAAAATATTTATTCGCGGTAACAAGTTATCAATATATTTGTTCAATTCTATCCACATGAAATGCATATTCACATTGTCATTTATTTTTGGTACTTCAGTAGGCAATGACACCATGATTTTTTTTCCCATAATATACCTTGTAAAATAGTTAGCACCACTTGTTCTTTTTAGTACTGGGTCTATAACGTTTGTCTTTTTCTCGATTGGGTGGCAATTCATGTTTTAATATTCTTAAAAGCCTAACTCTTCTTGCCTCAATTCTTTTCATTTTACCTTTAGTTATTCCTCTATAAGTACGGACTACTTTCGATTCTGCATTGCCAAAGTTAGGGGCTTTTCGTACTTTTCTTATACTCGTATAAGCACGTCTATTATCCGCCAACCATTACATCTTCTGCTTTACTAATTCCTGTTTTAGCACGGCGTTTAGATTCCTATCCATTACATCATATAAAACCCAATCTCAATTAGTGTCATTACTATTTTTATACCATCCAAGTGTATCAATCCAAGTCAGCCCATTCGGCACATACTGATACAGATTACACCTACCTAGCAGCCCAATTGAGTTGGACTGGGTAAAGCGTCCTATATCTGGATCATAGTACCTAAAGGTATTGTACTGCAGTCTAGTTTTTCTGTCTAAATATTACCCATGATATCTGAAGTTTTGCTCTATTGGTTTGTGTTCGATTTCCTGAATGCGCTTACCCTAGAGCTGATAGCTACATTCCCAGAGTTATTCGCCGTTTGCATCGGTAAGCCGTTCTGGTCGGCGTAGAAGCAGCGGATATATTGTTTTTAATTGCCGTCTGTGCCTATACGTGCCAGTGGCTAGTCGTTGCTCTAGTGGGTGTAGATATTCAGGCTACTGTGCCGATTCGGGCAGGTTTCCTGTATTATTGTTAAGCTATCCCATAGGAACGGGTACGGTTGTAAGGTTTGCCTGTGCGCCTGACTGATGTTTTTCGATACGTCGACCTAAGGCGTCGTAGGCGTAGTTGTAACGCTGGTTGTGGCTAGCACTTTGTTTGTTTTTGAAGCAATAACTCTCTATCTTACATATATCTAATTATTGAGCTAACTTCTATAATTTTATTTTTTAGTAATATTTAATTTCATATTTACCAATTACATCAAAAATATGATCATAAGTGCTGAGTACTATACGTTGCCTTCCTTTTTTATGCACCTCATCAACTAAATCAAAACTAGATTTTAAATATTGCTCATAAGGATACTCATCCATTCTATAAATAAATAAACTATAAATATCACTGAAAGTAAATGTAACTTTAACTTCTGGAACATTCGATATCTTCGGTTTACAGCCTGATAATGCTAATGACGTATTAACAACTAAAGTAAATGGTATACATTCTAATTTTACGTCAGATAATATTAATGCACTTCGCGCATAAATTATACCGTATTTTGTTTGAATTTCTTTTGTATTCATATTATTTACACCTCAATTTTATTGATTTACCACTGGTTTTAGTTGTAAAACGCCACCATAAAGTAGCTGAAGACAGATCCACTTAAGTAGCCCATCTAGATGGAGCCTTAGAAATTCCAGCCTTTTTAGCAGTATAAAGGCGCCTATTATCCAAACTAAAAACGCACCTTGCGATAATAACTTTGTTTGTATATCAGTGGGTAAATCAAGCTTTTTTATTTTTCTAATAGTCTCTCGATTATTTATGTATGAATGATAATAAGGCTATGTATAAGTTTATTCACTTTTTTATCGTTAAAGATTGTAAATATTGCCGATTTTTTGATTAAAGTAATGCATATATTTTCTTTAATTGTCCACAATATTTCTTACTATACGGTATTTTTATTTTTTTTAGATAATTAATTAGGTTATCAACATCGTTAGTAAGTAAATAATACTCTAATAAATGAATAATAAGAAAATTTTCATAGGGTGCATTAACTGAAATAGTGACATCCTTTTCATCATTCCCTTCTTGTTCATCTGGTTCATCAAAGAGAACGACAAACTTAATCGCTATATATTTCAAAAAAGAAGCAAGATTATTCGACAATATGTTTTTTAAATCAGATAAAGTGGCACCAGACAAATTTATTTCATTTGCATCATATTCAAACAATACCGATGGCAATTCTTTTCCGTTTGTCGTAATTTTATATTTTTTCTCTAATTTATCTAATGCCGTTTTATATAATGAGCTATTTATAAAATCTCGAATTTCATTAATGTTTATCATTTATCAACATCTCTTACTATATTTATAACACTATAACCAATGTGTTTATATGGATTGCTTTATGCTTCCATGAGGTTTATTTGGCAATCATCATCATGATTAAATCACTTTTTACTTTTATCATGGCGAGTTTTCTACTCTTTTGTTGCACTATTTTAGAGGGGCGTTACAGCTTAGGTTATAATAAACAGATACATTATCTCCCTACAAAATATTAAGGAAACTATTACTATTAGCACATTTATAAATTATTGTTAGATAGTTATATTAAAATAATTATGCCGTTTGAACAAAAAAAAGTCCTGCATTATTAAAATCATCAATTTTCTTTTTTAGAAACAAATATCCAATAGCATCAGATAAAAATAAAGCTCCACCATCATGAACGGGAATATCTGATGAATATAATTGGCCAATAAAATCATATTCATTTAGCAATTTTTCACAAGCCACAATGCCATTGGGTATTTTATTTGACAAAAAAGAAAATGCTGGGTACTCATTATTCTTTAGTTGTGTCTTTTCTAATTCAAGATATTGAGGAACAAGACTATTACTATTTTCACGTAATTTTGATGTCTCAGTTAGTGTAACTCTGGTAAATCCTGATTTTAAATGATCAAGTTCTGCATCATCACCGAAATAAACAATATCGTCCAAAAAATACCTATTTTCATTATATGTTGAAAATACGGAAATATATTTAGCTTTAGGAAGATTAATTCCACTAATAGAATCAGATAATTTATCATTATCGATTGTGAATAATAATGTTAAATTTTCACCTAACGGATTTTGGGGCCAATTGCCGTCAATAAATGCTCCTCCACCAAATTTGATACCACTATTTTCGTTTGATGAAGGTGTAAGCTCATATACTAGGTGCATGATATCTCCATTAACATTTGCTAATTTCTTTATGAATTTTTACGATTTTTCTTAGTATACCAATTTTCTTTTCAGGAACACCAGCTCTTCCCTGTGCTTCATAGTTATTCTAGTCGGTATAGATATACAGCCTGCTGTGCTGATTCGGGCTGGTTTCCTAAATCACTGCTAAGCCATCCCACAGGAAGCGGGTACGGTGTAGGATTTGCCTGCGTTGTCTAGCTGATGTTTTTCGGTACGTCGACCTAAGGCGTTGTAGACATAGCCGTAACGCTCACTAGCTTGGGTATTCGATGGATACTTCGGTCAACATGTGCTAAACATTGTATTTTAATCTTAGATTTTGGCCAAATCGACTAATCTATATATTAAAATGCCTTGATTTGATAGTAATATAATAAAATTTTAGATAATCGTAGTATTTAATTTTATAAATTCTTTAACTCTCTAATTTTAGCTAAGCCTTTTTCCAAACGACTAATATTTTCATACTTATTTTCTACAGTACTTTTATCTAAATATTTAAGCCATCCAGATACATATTTCCTGAATAAATCAAAACCATCTTCCGTAACAGCAGATTTCATTAATATAAAATCAGTTTTCAAATTTCCCTCTAGATCAAATGGCTCTACATTAATTAGTAAATGGTTCTCTTTGAGAAACGTTAATAAACTAGTAGATAATCTTATTATTTGGTTTTGATATTCTTTACTTTTATTTGCGCCTAATAACATAGGAATATTATGTAATTCAAAATCTTCATTATTCATTATTTTGCCTTATAACTTTTGATATACTTTCAATTTCGATCAGTTCGTTAGTATTTTTATTTTTCACATATATACTTCCTGTACTATGTATCCGAGCTTCTTTTGCTAATTGTTTGTACTTAGAGGCAGTTTTACTTGTTATCTCATAAGGACGCCATTTTCCATTTGTCTTTTAACCACAAAGTCGACTCTATGTCGTTCACCTGTTATAGGATTTTAACTGGTTTGGCACCCGTTCATTTTTTAGAGTTTGATGGGCAGAATCAATCGCTACCTTTAACTGGCAAATACACAAAATAATATAGAATGGTGTCTCTCAATTTTCTATCTAAATACTAATCTATTATTTTAATTTTCAATAATATCTTGATATAGTTCAATTAAGTCATTATTGTTACTTTTTAGGCATTTATTCATTAATTTGATTTTTAAGTCTGAGAAATTTAAGTATAGTAGTAATTCAGCTAATCTTCGGTATATAAAGTCATCGAAAGAAGCAAGGTAATGATCCAACATACTGCATAATTTATGTTTTACGATTTTATTCTCTTTAAATTTGATTAATATATCTCTAGCTATAGGAATATTATCAATATTGCCATCGACTGATATGTCTATAATTATAGGAATTAATATTTCTAATTCTTCGTCATTAAAATCATCATCTCTTATGAATCTTAACGCTGTTCCTTGTTCTGATAATGTGTTTAATGCTAATAGTAATTGTTGGAAAAAACATTCTGATTTTCTAAAATAATATTTAGAAGAAAATAAATTTGTTTCAGATTCTTTTAAATTAAACCATTCTATAGAAAAAATTGTATTATCTTTCATTTTGTTACTACCATACTCACAAGAAATTGAGTTAAATAATTTTTTAAATTCATTCATGAATATATCACGTTTAATACCTAATCCATTAGGGAATGATTTTCCTTCAGGTATTGTATAGTAATGTTCAGTTAATGGAGACTTATTAGGATCTAATGTGGTTGATGCACCTTGCGGTAATTTTTTATCAACCTGAGGTTTTACCATACCAGTGCTATCAGTATCAATATCTTTGCTTGCTCTTGGTTTTTGGGCTTGTTTTTGTTTCCAAAAGCACACAATTCATTATTTAAGCCCAAGGATCAATCTAAGTCAACTCATTATTACCATTCCATATTCTTAACTCATAAAAATTCTCTGTTGGTAAAATTGAAAATCCAAAAGAGTTATTAATGGCAACTAGCAAACACTCTAACGTCTTGTTACTATTCTTTACTGTCATATTCCAAAATAATGTTGGATTTTGCTTAATGTTATTAATATGCAATTTTAAATAATAATATGTATTACAAGTGATAATTTGAAAAACTACTAAATCATTAGTATCAATACTACTCAAAAAATCACAAAATCGGTTAAATAATAAATTTTCATTTACTGATAAATCTACTGGCTGATGTTCAATATTATCAATAAATTTTGACAAAAAGACATTATAATCATGCGACTCAAACGTTATCGAATAGCTGTTATTATTAATCCGTAATTTATTTGAGATATTTTGAACAATTGCCTTTTTTTCTTTTTCAATAACTGATAATTTCAATCTTTCTTTTAAAGATAATGACATTATTTTTTGCCTTTAGCATTTGTAATTTTTGTCATATTTTCAGGAATATGTCTACCATATTGATTATATCTTACTTTTGGTTGGAGAGGATCACCAGACAAATCATCAGCAGTATAAAAGTGAGGAACGCGATCAAATTTATTTTCTCGTTTTGAAGTATTTAGATCGGCGTGGACGTAAACTATTTCTTCATCTTCACTACCTCTTTTAACTATGCGTGCCAGTGTTGGTAGTTGCTTTGGTCGGTATAGATATACAGGCTGCTGTGCTGATTCTGGCTGGTTTCCTGAATCATTTTTAAGCCATCCCACAGGAAGCGGGTACGGTTATAAGGGTTGCCTGCGCTGCCTAGCTGATGTTCTTCGATACACCGGCTTAAGGCGTCGTAGTGGTAGTGCTGGGTAGCGCCGTTGGTTTGTTTGCAGCCGATTTGTCCGTGGACACTGTATTGGTTTTTATGTCTTCCAAACCAATTAAATACTTTTAAACATTATTAAAAGGGTAAGTTAATTTTTTTATTCAGTTTTTCTTCAATAAGTGTCGATAATTCTTTAAATAAAGTTTCCCAAACCTGAATGTACTCTAATTTACTGATAAAAAGTTTCATATCAGGAATTTTTCCATTATATATGCCTACATCTGGTCCTTTCTTATATTCAAGTTCTACGCCTTTATCTTTAATTTCATAATAGAAGTAAAAATCAGAGCCTTGCTCACAAAACCAAATATCATCTTTGCCTGTCCAATTATTTTTTACTCGTTTGACAGATTTAACAATGTCTTCATAACATGCTGTTATGTCCGCATAAATGTAAAAATGTACTCTATAGTCGCCTTTCAGTTTAATGTAAAACTCAGGTTCAGCATATCTTCTCAATTCTTCCAATGCATATTGAAAAGGAGTTAGTTCGTCATCAATATCATCATCAATATCGCCTATGGGATTTTGATAGTTAACCTCAAATATAGTTTCCATTTTAATCTCCAGGAATATAGGGACAGGCTATAATAGGTTTGCCTCTAATGACTACTCTTATAAATCTTACAATATCCATTATTTTTATTGTTCTATCAGGATAATATATTTTTGATAATTGTGATACTTTAACATCATGTGCTCCATGTGTGTTGGTGCTTTAGCAAACGCTTCCTCTATTATTTTGTTATCATTAAATGCCTTATAGGCTCAGAGTCTTTTGGATTTTTTTCTCGGTCAATTAATTTTTGTGCATTAATTTGAGAACCATGTTGATTACGGGAATATCCATATTTTTTATAACTTTCCCTGTTTGATGATTTAGCTTACAACTCATTAATCCAAATGGATCCAACCAAGTCAACCTATTAGGTGCATACTGATACAGATTAAAGCCACCCAGCAGTCCTATCGGGTCTGGCTAGGTAAAGCGGCCTATATCTGGATCATAGTGCTTGAAAGTATTGTAATGTAGTCCAGTTTCTCTGCCTAAATATTATTCATGACATCTGAGGTTTTGCTCTATTGATTGATGTTCAATTTCCTGAATATGTTTACCCCAGAGCTGATAGCAGTATTTTCAGACGATGTCATTGTTTGTATCGGTAAGCTTTTCTGGAGAGCCGTTCAGGTTGGTATGGATATACAGGCTGTTGTACTGATTCGGGTTAGTTTTCTGAATCATTTTTAAGGTATTCTGCAGGATGCGGGTACTGTTGTAGGGTTGTCTGCGCTGCCTAGCTGATGTTTTTCGATACGGCGTTTCAGGCCATCGTAGTGATATCCTCTGAAATGTAGGAGAATCAGGTTGCTGTATTCTGTACTTATCAATCGGTCGAGGCGATCGTACTGGTAGCTGCGTTCTGTTAAGATACTGGGCCGGGTTGGTTTGTGTTGCAGTCATATTTGAATGTGGTGTTCAGCCGCTCTTGTGGCGTAATACTTCGCGGTGCAGGTTGTCGGAACCGTAATACAGGCTGTTGATGGTGCACCCATCTGGCTGTGAATAAAAAAGATGAATAATCTATTTGAATGTTTTGAATTTTGATAGCCAATAATTGCCTTTATCATATACACAACCAATTAAAACATTTCCTTCTGTTTTGATCGTTAATTCACGACTATAACAATATTGTTTTTCAAAAGACCAGTTTATATCAGCAATATCGAGATATTTCATAATAAGTTCAAAACTTGTTTCAGAATATATAATTACATTATTTAATAAAGTAATTGGATGACGAGCTACATCAAATCCTAAGGAATGTATCTTGGAATCAACTACCATTATTTCCAGTGAATCATAAAAATAAGAAAAACCTTCACTTTTGTTCAATTTATCAAAGTAATATTTTTTACCCAAATCTTTTTTTTGCAAAATAGAATATATTTCTTTTTCTGATAAGCCTACTTTTAATTCCAAATATATTCCTGTTCTCAGAAAATCAGTTAAGTCCATTAATTTTCTCCTGCATTTTTGAAAATTTAACCACACCCCGCTCGGCCAATTCAATTGACTTTTTATTACTATTTGAGTCATTTAATATCTTTTTAAATTCTTCTATGGCATGAGATACTTGAGTTTTAGTTTTCCCCATAATTTTTTTATTGTTTATCAAACCGTCTATATGCTTGTTCGCTTGGGTTATGGATTTTTTACTAATACCTTTCATGTTACTAAACCGCTCCCAGATAAGATTGTCAGCTTTATCTAAACCTAATTTAGCTTCCGTAGTTTTTCTTCCATTTATAGATATATCTAAATAAAATCTTTTAATCCTTACATTATCGAAATGACATGGTTGCATTTTCCCGGTACAGTCAATCCTAATGGATCGACCCAAGTCAACTCATTAGGTGCATACTGATACAGGTTAAAGTCACCCAGCTGGTCAATCGGGGGGCTAGCTAGGTAAAGTGACCTATATCCGAGTCATAGTATCAGAAAGTATTGTAATGCAGTCCAGTTTCTCTGTCTAAATACTGTCCCTGATATCTAAGGTTTTGTTGTATCGGGATGTGTTCGATTTTTTGAATCCGTTTTCCCCAGAGCTGATAGCGGTATGCTCACAATACTGCGCCATTTACATAGGTAAATTTTTCCTTTTAGCCCTGATTGCATATCCCTAATTGTTTATACGATAATGAAGATATATTTCATATTCATCATCATTAATAACCAATATTCTTTCAGGTTGTAAAAACAATAATGATAAATCAAAAGATTGGTTGTATTTAAATATACTTTTTAAAAAATTATCAAGATAATTAATATTTAAGTGTATCGCAAATTTTTCTTCAAATAATTGGATGCATTTAAAAAAATTATTATTTAAAGTGTTATTTATAATTTCAATTAATTTTTTTTGGCTAATCGGGTGCTCTAGCCTGATTTCGCTATCAATTTGATCAATCTTGAAAAAAATTTTAAGCTGTTCTTTATACCAAATGAAATCTTCATTATTAACAGACGAAATTGTAAATGATTCAATTCCTTCTAATTGACTAACATATTCTTCTGCTTTTTTATAAAGTAATTTTTTTTCAAGTTTATTATTCATAATATATGTGATGATCATTGGTTAGCGAATCAATAATTTTTTGATATCGTTCTTGTTCGAAGTCATAGGTAATTGAATTAGCACTACGTTTTGATTGGTCCGCATTTAGCTATTGGATCATTTGTTTATTCTACTGTGACACGTTTATGTCCTTGTGCATTTTTATATTGATAATACCTGCCATGTGAAACATGGCTCTATTAATAATTTTATTTGTCTAATTTATAGGGGAAAAAATATTTTTCTAATATTTCATTTTTTGTTTTCTCATCAAAATATCTATTGTTTTGTTTTTCATAATTAGCTATTTTATCAATAGCAACACTCTTATTCATTTCAGGAATATTTGAAAAAATTCTGTTCCAATCTTTTTGATTCCCATACATTTTTATCAATTTTTCAAAAATTGAATTAATAATGGGGCTGCTACAATAAAA
This sequence comes from Gilliamella sp. WF3-4, assembly GCF_001690275.1. GTDB lineage: Bacteria > Pseudomonadota > Gammaproteobacteria > Enterobacterales > Orbaceae > Gilliamella > Gilliamella apicola_C. Next base: position 19,402 of record NZ_LZGW01000003.1, read on the forward strand.
TAACGAGTCTGTTTCCTCACAATCGAACTTTAAATAAAGAATTGCTTTGGTTAAAGCATTTACTTCACTTCTAGTTAATTCTATTTTTTCAATATCCATTATTATCAACCTTTTGTTTTTACACTAGAATTAATTTGATTGTTTGTCAGTTTTAATCTGATTTCATAACCTAAACTTGACAAAAAAGAATATGGATTCTTACCAGAATATAATATCTCATTTAGTGTTAACTTTCCTTTATAAATATATTCTAATAATATTAGCCATTACATCTTTCGGGATCATTAAAATATCTGTGATATAAACTTTACCTTTTACATAAGATTCTAAGACACCTATTCGCATGATGTTTTCTAGGCCAATCGAATCCGTATAGTGAATACAGCAACCCCATTCGGTGTGGAAGTAGACTGTTTTTTCCATCTCCACTGCCTCTTTTACCTATGCGTGCCTATGGTTTGTAGTTGCTTCCGGTCTGTGTAGATATACTGGCTGCTGTGCTGATTCTAGCTGGTTTTCTGAATCATTTTTAAGCTATTCCATGGGAAGCGAGTACGGTTGTAGGGTTGGTCTTCGTTGTGCCTAGCTGATGTTTTCGATACAGAAGCATAAGGTGTCGTAGATATAATCGTAACGCTAGCTGTGATCGGATTGTTTGATGTGTGTTTCACTTAAGCTTAATTTTATCTATTATAAGCTAGTGGCCGATTTTATTATTTGGTGTCGATATTCTTTGCTTTTATTAATAGTTAATAGCATTGGAATATTATGTAATTCAATATCTTCATTGCTCTACCCTTATCACTGTTGATAAATTTTCAACTTCAATTAATAATTTAGTATCTTTATACAAATATTTTTATTTTTTAATAAGGTATATGTGTTTTATTAATTGGAACAAAATCACTTAATCCTATTCTCCATCGTTGTTCAATATATTCTAATAATTCATCGAAATTAGAAAAAACATATTGTTCAAATGAAGTTATTGATTGATTGAATGCATTATTATTATCAGTTAATGCAGGATCTGCATAATATGTGCGGAGCTTATATAAAAAAAACACTTCTTCCTCATCTATTATTGGTTTTATAAGTTGATCTATATAAAGCGAATACAAGGAAAATTCCCATTCGTCGTCATCCCAAGGTTTTGCATATTCAATAGAATAAATCTCAATAAAACGAGTTTTATTTTCTTCTAATCTTTCAAAGAATTGCCCTTTCATTTCATAGGGAAATGGATGGTAAGGATTATTGTATTTTTTCTTATTCATAAAATATTCTAATAATTCGACTGTTATAGATGTGAATTAGCAAATGCGCACTTTCAGAAGCATGACCTCTAATTTTCTCATTTGGATTAAATTCATCCCAATGATAAGCTCCTTTTTCTACTAAATGGACGAGGTAATCAGTCAGATGCATCTTTTTGTGGGCAAAATGTTCTTGATTTAGTGGTATCCATATATCCTTTGTGTTGAGGATGTTTTTCGTTCGCGGAAATTAACGCTCTCAATATTTCTTCTGCATCAGGTTTATTTCGTACTCTTATAAGAGCTTATTTTCCTTTAGTTAGCTGCTTTTTAATGTGCTTAATTGCCTGTAATAAATTGCAATTCCTCCTACGGAACGGTCTAAGCCAACCCATTAGGCGCATACTGATACCGATTAAAGCCACCTAGTAACTCAATCAGGTCTGGCTGGGTAAATCTACTATATCCGAATCATAGCTCCTGAACATATTGTAATATAAGCCAGTTTCCCTGTCTAAATATTGTTCCTGATATCTGTGATTTTGCTCTATTGATTCTTGCTCAATTTCCTGAAATCGTTTACCCCATAGCTGACAGCTACATTTCCACAATATTTCACCGTTTGCATCGTTAAGTTCTTCCGAGAACGGTTAAGGTCGGTGTGGTAGTAGGCTATTTCTTCATCTTCGCTGCCTCTTTTGTCTATGCTTGCTCGTGGTTTGCAGTTGTTTCTGGTCTGTGTAGATATACTAGCTACTGTGCTGATTCTGGCTGGTTTCCTGATCATTGTTAAGCCATTCCACAGGAAGTGGGTACGGTTGTAGGGTTGGTCTCCACTTGTGTCTAGCTGATGTTTTTCGATACGTCGACCTAAGGCGTTGTAGACATAGCCGTAACGCTGGTTGTGGCCTGAATGTTCGATGCGTGCTTTGCTTAGGCGATGTTCGGCATTGTAAGCTGTAGTGCTGGTTACGTCGTTGTTTTGTTTGCTTTTGACGCTGCCATACGGGTGATAGCTATAGCTCTGATCTCTGAATTTAAGTAGATGATTAAAACGCATCAGGTTGTGGTTGCGGCAGTCTTAATTTACGTCCGTAAGTTTACATATTCTTCAAAAAAACATCTGAATGACGGTGCAAGGACGTTTGATATTTTTCTTGAGAAGAGATCATAATTAACTATTTGTCCATAAGTATTTTTCCTACAATCAACACAGCAACATACATCGTCATCTTTAAAATAAATAACTGCCATATCTAATGGTAATGAGTATTCATTTCGACATTGACAAGTATCATAATAGATAGCTCCTCCAGACTCAGCCAAGGCATTATTATCAACTATGCCTGATATTTCTTCACCAACAACCCCTCCGCCACCAACCAATAAAATAAATTCTTTTAATTCATTTGGTAATGACAAATTTAGCTTATTTTCAAGTATATTAATTTGTGATTCATCACAAGCTCCAAGCCAATATACTTCGTCTTGAGCGCCATGATTTAAACGCGTAACAAGATTTTTAATATCACCCATATAGCTATTACCTCACATAAAATCCAATGCCTTAATTTACAATATTCTTTTATTTTTCATCATTAAAAAATAATTAAAATTCTGCTGACATTATATTCTTTAATCTTTATGATTCCAGATAGATAAAGCCGAAAAATACTTTAGCTTTCTTATGTCAATATGAGCAAAGGTAATTTAGATATGACAGGTTTGTTGAAAAATTTTAATTATAAACTAAATTGATAATAAGTATCTGATAATATTATCTTTTGTTACCTTTTTAAGGATTACAGCATATTCATCTTTAAAATACCCTATATCAGATATTTGATCTTCTGCATCTTGAATAAACCGTATCGGATCATAAAAATTGAATGTGTATGTATTTCCATTTACTGTAACTTCAAAATTTAATACAACTCCTTTAGATTCGCATTCAAGTTGAAACAAATTGTCATACCAATCAGGAAATATAATATTCATTAATCTAATACCTGTATTTTTGATAGCGCAACCTGATAATTTTCAAATTATCGCTAATAGTAGTCATATCATATTTTATGAGGAATAAACCCTTTACTAGATACACTAGTAGGATTATCAAAAACAGAAATACCGCGTGTTGTCTTTACTAAACGCTGATTTACCAATTTTATACTCTCCTAGTTTTGCTTTAAAAGAAACAGGTTCCCCTTTTTTGAACCCCTGAAATAACAAACAACTCCACCCAAGAGGATCAACCTAAGCCAATCCATTTGGTGCATAGTGACACAGATTAAAGTCACCAGCTAATCCTATTGGGTCCAGCTGGGTAAAGCGTCCTATATCCGGATCATAGTACCTGAAGATACTATAGAGTAATTTAATTTATTTTTAGAACATCAATTTTTCCATTTTTCACCTCTGACATAACTTATTAGTTCATTTTTATTTTTTGGTTCATTAGGAAATTTCAAAATTGAATCATAACTACAATGACCAATAATCGATGATTTTATGTCATCCAAATAGTCAAAAGCGGCCTCGGGAATGTTATCGTAATCTGAATCGGATAAATTATTTTTTATATATAAAAATGCAAATTTATATATCTTTTCTCTATCCCATTTAGATTGTATTAATTTCCTTAAAAATAAATCTATTAATTTCTGTGATGTATTGTTTTCATTCACATCCCATGATTGCATTATTCTTTTCAAATCTGCAAATGCCTCTTTTTCATTAACAATAAGTTTTGTCATTTATAAGCTAATCCCATTTAATTTGATTAAGCAATTTCTGATATTCATCAAATGTCATGTTTTTGCTTGAATATATGAGAACCATGATCATTAATCGCTGCAAGTCTATTAGGCAATTTATCCAAGTTTGTAATAGTATTTACAAATACCTCGTTTGGGTCAACAGGTAAAGGAACTTGACTGCCACTTAAACTTTGTTTGCCTGTTTAACTTGGATTAATCATATCAGTTGCATTATTTACTTCACTAAAATCATAGAACTTAGGATTTCCTGATGCCGTTTGTATCGATAAGCTCTTTCTGATAACCGTTCAGGTTGGTGTGGAAGTATATTACCCTTTGTGGTTGATTACTTCGTTTATCTCTACTTGCCAGTGATTCGTACTTTGTTTTGTATAAATATACAGGCTACTGTACTGATTCGGGCTGGTTTCCTGAATTATTGTTAAGCCGCCCCATAGGAAACGATTACGATTATAGGGGGGAGGTGTTGTAGCTGTAGTACTGAGTAGCGCCGTTGGTTTGTTTGCTTTTTAATGTCGACAGTTATAAATTATTTTTTCTTTTTGCCTCTTTTAAATAAAAGTTTATATATTTTTTTTGCCTTTCCTGGAATGCTCGCGCTTTACCATATTTATAAGCCTCATCAAAGTATTTATATGCTTCCTCTAACTGGTTTAATTCATAACAAACCATTCCTAGATTAATTAAAGGCCCCGTATTTATATTAGATCCCCTTGTTTGTAATGAAATTACACCCCATTTTTTAGCAGTAATAAAATCTGATAAGTCAAAATAAGCACTATATATACATTTTGAAATCCAGCTAGCTATTTCCCAATCTAGCTTTGGTTCGGGAAGTAATTGCCAAGCATCATTATATTTATTTAAGGCATTGGTAAAATCTTTCTTGTCATGATATTGATTACCAATTTCTACTATAGCAATTATTTCTTTTTCCAATTTATTATCAGATAGTGTTTTCATCTTTATAACCTTACTTGTTAAAAATGCTCCTTGAGAAGGATTATGACCAAAATATTCTAATTTATAATTATCTAAATCTCTCATGAATGATCTTACTTTCTTAGATTTAGACCTATGACACTTACCTTTCTGATTCCAATATTTAACGGCATCTTTTAAATGTGCCATATCAGCATTTTGAACATAATACCATTGGTTATTAGTTGAATTTTTGAATTTCATGTTGTTACCGCTATCACGAATGCGACCCTTAGTGAGCATTCTTTCAATAACTTCCTGTCCTGTTTTGCTTTTCTTGCTTGGTATTCTTCCCATGAATCTAAGATGGTAACTACTTAATCCCCCCAAGCTAATCTGTAGTGCTCGTCATAGCGGTAATTGGTCTGTTTTTATTTGCTGAGTTTTTGATTCAAGCTAAGATTAATCTCTGCTATTACTAGCCATAGAATAAACAGCAAATAAAATCGGAAAGATTTTAAATATCAATCCTGATTTTAATAACTATTTGTAGCTTACTTCACATTGGCCAATAACATCAAAAACATGATCATAAGTACTTAAAATATAATGCTCATCTTTCTCTTTATCGAATATTTTATCGAAGCATGATATCATCATTGGCTGATAACTTGATTCATCAATCATTGTAATATTTAAGCTCTTTATATTTTCAAATTTAAAATAAATTAAAGCCTCTCCTTCTAGTCCTTTACTTGGTTGGCAAAGCGATAATTCCAAAGAAGCTATTACCTTTAATTCTAGGGGAAACATATTTAATATGACGTCTTTTAATATTAAAGCGTCTCTTCCATATATTTCTCCATATATTGTCTCAATAGCCTGATTATGTACTGTTAGCATCTTACTTTTATCTCTATCCCACCAGTTGTTGTTGAAAATATATTGTTTAAGTTAATTGACTTCAAATCAGATTTAGTTGCCCAAACCGCAGGCATACGTTTTATACTGTAACTAACTCCTAAAATAGTACAGCAAAAAAGTAGAAAATTCTCTATGATAAAAGTAAAAGGGGGATTTAATGATGAAAAAATGGTTGAACATTAAATCGTAGCTATTTTAACAGAAGCTGAGGCTGTATTGCCTTAAAGAACTGTGCCGTAAATACCGGTAAGTTTTAATTGCTATTGTTTAAAAAGAAAACTCTTTTTTATCGTAAATATTTTCAGACAATAAAATTAAACAGATTCTTTTAGTGATAATCCAAAATCAATAAACCCTTCAGAACTTATAACAAGGCACCATTTATTTGAAGAATCAAAAAAATAATGATGTTGAGGAATATTTTCTATAGCAAGAGCAAGGAAACTATCAAATTGATTAAATTTTAGATGTACTGCAAAATTTAAAGAGGAATCATTTACATAGTAAATATCCCCGCTTTCTCTAATTTTAGTAAATATATCATTATCGACAATAAATTTTCTTATTGTGGATAACCAACTGGAATAACTTCCAAAAAGTTGATTACTTTTGTGTTTAAGAGTTTTTGACCAATCAATTTTGGTTCCTTTCCAGTCAAAAGAATTAAATAATTTATGTGCAATATTTTACCAATTATCAACCAGTTCTGGTGGTTCTGATAATAGCGAAAGTTTCATTTTTATTTCATCATCAAGAGTCATGTGTCTCTCCGGTGCTTAGAAGCAAGATTAAATAGGCCTTGAAGTTTAATTGATTTTATAACATCAAATAAAAAATGTTCTCCTTTCTTTTTTCCACTAAATACGCTTATATTAGCACCACTTCTTTCATCATACTCAATCCTAAATCCTAAATCCTAAACCCTAAATCCAGTTTTTCCATCAGCAGAAGTCATTCCAATGGGCTTTTCTTTTGTAGAATCAAATCTTCCCATATTAAATTTTTCAGCTTTAAAAACCTCTTTTTTCCTGTCACTTCAAGGCGTTATTTCTTGCTTGTTGATATGAATCTTTAATTGATCCACAACTCCCTCACCACGGATCAATCCAAGCCAATCCATTAGGCGCATACTGATAAAGATTAATATCGCCTATCGTGTCTAGTTGGGTAAAGTGGCCTATATCCGGATCATAATAGCTGAATGTATTGTAATGTAAGTCTGTTTTTCTGTTTAAATATTGTCCCTGATATCTAAGGTTGTGTTGTATTGGTATGTGTTCGATTTCTTGAATCTGTTTCATCCCCCAGAGCAGATAGTTGCATTCCTAGATGATGTCATTGTTTGCAGCGTACACTCTTGTCATCTCTTAAAATATGAAAAAACATTATTTGGTAACTGGATTTTCTTATTATTCGATGCCACCGATAGTTTATTTCCATCAATATTTGATAAATGTAAAAAATCTAAGATCATATTAATTACTCTAAGTGTATAGAGTAATCGGATATTGCATATATTTTTATTTAAGACAACAAATTAATGAATTATGCATATTTAACATACTAATTAATATCAGATTCTAGACATAAGCTAAAAGTTTTATTTATATCATCTATATCCTCACATTCTGTATAACAATAAACTTTCGGATCATCTATATCTCTATTAGTAAAGAATAAAGAGGTATATCCTTGGTGCATTAAAAAGGCAAACATATTTTTAGGTGGAATTATTTTATTTTGATGCATCAATTCTATAGTTTCTTCATTAATATCATCAAGATCAGAATAAAGCATCCATGTGCCATCCTTAAAATCACCAGCATAACATCCTAATTTTTCAAGATATAATTTATAAAACTGAGGAAGCTTTCCATATTTTTTTTCCAGTTGCGCTATCTGCTCTACATTACAGCCTAAAACAGAAATCCCTTTTTTTTCTAAAAAAGAAATAAAACTATCAATCATATGAATATATTTGTTTTTATTCATTTAATTACCTGTAAGTCTATTTATTTTTACGCTTGGAAACCTAGTTTCAGATTGTTTAATTGTAACTATCCCCTAAAATAGTACAGCAAAAAAGTAGAAAATTCTCTATGATAAAAGTAAAGAGGATTTAATTATGAAAAAAATGACTGAACATCAAATCGTCGCTATTTTAAAAGAAGCTGAAGCAGGTATTCCCGTTAAAGAGCTGTGCCGTAAATATGGCATGGGTAATTCAACTTTCTATAAATGGCGAGAAAAATACGGCGGTATGGAAACGTCGGATATCAAACGCTTAAAGGAGCTGGAGGCTGAAAACCGCAAGCTTAAGCAGATGTTTGCCGAACTGAGCTTAAAATCTCAGCTTCAGGAAGAAATCATAAAAAAGCTTTAGTGCCGACAAAGGCACGTAAAACGTGGGCACAGTAACTACAACAAAATCATTCGGTTACTATTGTTATGAGTTGTGCTATTGTTGGCTTAAGCCGTTGTGCTTACTATTATCAATCTAAGTTACAGGATGATTCCGTGATTATTTCGGTGTTGAATGCTATCACAGACCGGCATTTACGCTGGGGCTTTCCTAAGTGTTTTAATCGTATCAGAAAGCTCGGCTATCAATGGAATCATAAACGTGTTTATCGGGTGTATTGTGAGTTAAAACTGAATCTTAAAACAAAACGGAAACAATGAATTCTACCTAGGGAGCCAGAAAAGTTATTGGCTCCCAATAAACAAAGTGACTGTTGGTCAGTGGATTTTATGAGTGATAGTCGTTGCAATCAACGTCGTTTTAGCGCCTTCAATGTGATAGATGATTTTAACCGTGAGGCATTAGGCATTGATATTGGCGTGAGTTTACTCGCAGGTAGAGTGACTCGTTATTTGGATAAATTGGTGGAGTATCATGGTTATTTGCGGTCTCCAATAAAATGTTTCCATATTTTCCTCCAGACATAAAAAAGCTCACATTTGCGAGCTTTAGGTTTGATTTTATTTTGTATATCTACATTAGATTTTCATATTCAATTAACAACAATCGGTGTGTTTTTGTGATGAAAACTGCATTTGCAAACCTAATGCTTGAACAATTTTAAAGATTGTATTAAAAGTAGGATTCCCCTCACCTGATAACGCTTTATAAATACCCTCACGACTTATACCTGTCTCTCGTGAAAGTTGGCTGATGTTTTTAGCTCTAGCTATATCACCAAGCGCAATAAATAAAAACTTAGGATCGCCTTCTTCTATTGCAGCATTTAAATATTCTTGCATTTCTTCATCAGTGTTTAAAAAATCAACCACATCAAAATTTTTTAGCTTTGTAGTCATAATTAGCCCCATTTATTTGCTAGTTCTTTAGCAATTTTAATATCTGCCTGCTGTGTATCTTTGTCACCGCCACACAATAAAATAACAATCTCATTATTGCGATTAATAAAATAAACTCTATACCCTTTTCCGCAATGAATCCGCATTTCTGATACACCACCTCCTACAGGCTTAACATCACCAAAGTTACCTTCTTGTATACGACGAATTCGAACTTTAATTTTAGCTGCTGCAATTTTATTTTTTAGCGACTTCAACCATTTTTCCATCTCTGGTGTATAACTTACAGTAATCATGCTTTATTCCTGTTTTAATTTAAAACTATTATATCTCACACTGCTAAACTGTCAACTTTGGTTATCAATTCTTTTTATTTATATTTTTGCTAGAACTTATATAATGATTATATTGAGATTAGTCATAAGAATCATAATGAATAAAACAATCAATATTGAAACAGATGTACCAAGCGAAGTTGTTAACATGGTTTTTGATAATAATTATTCTCCAGTTCAAGCATGGCGTGAGTATTTGAAATTATCCCAAGTTGAAGTTGCAAATAAAATAGGTATTAGCCAATCGGCGTATTCTCAATATGAAAAAAGCCAAAAGTTAAGAAAAGTAACACGGATTAAAATTACCGAAGCACTACAAATCAAGCTTGAACAGTTAGATTTTTAATAAAAAACCCGCCGAAACGGGTTATGATCTAATAATATTTGATCTAAAGTTAACTTATTAATAAGTAACAATTTTAAATTTAAAATACTTACCCAGTTATAATAAAATTATTATTAATCATCGCATTAAAAACTAGAGCTGCATTTGATTGATCAATAGTTTTTCACGATAAAAACCACCCACAGGTGGTTTGCATCTAGAACACATTAACGGTTTGGACGAGAACGGAAGTGTGAACAAACATACTCCCAACCACCATTACGAAAGCGGTAATATGCATTAACAAACACATCCTTAATTGAATCTATTGGATATTTCATCCTCAATCCTCCTAAATGACGCTAGTTAACTAACACTTGCCAATTCAGGGAAAGTAGGATACTATGAATTGTCCATTCGTAGAGATCTTACTTCTATATAGCGGTTAGCGTCTCTATATATTAGGCATGTTATAACATGCCGACCCTTAAGGCTCATTATTGAGCCTTAACTCTTTATAACAGCGTAAGATTTAATAATTCTCGAAATTTTGTCCGCCTCTTCCTCTGTTAAATCTAATGGTAAATTACTAATATTTAAAATTAACCCTTCTCTAATTGGAATTGGCAAAACAAATGTTTTTGTCGATTCAGGTACTGCTTTTTCGACCGTTTCGCTTATAGGTTTTCTTACTGCTTTTATACCGCCTCTAACAACATGTACTTTGTCACCATTTAAGTATTGAATAAAATACTTTAAGCCGCTATTCATTCTACCAACATATGTTTTTTTCGCTTTTTCACTAATATTAGATTCAGCATATTCACGAGCAACTATCTTTTCAAAATCAACATTTCTTATATCAGTTGAAAGCGCTAAACCACTATCAGTATTACTGAGTAATCTTTTAGCGGTCAAAGTTATATTTCTTGAAGTCTCTGGATTGATATATTTATCTAACTCATCTAAAAACACAAGAAAATTACGTATTGAATAATCCATAAAAACCTCATAGAAAAATTTATTTGGTGCATTATTGATCGATATGTCTTTCGTGTCAACAATGAAGACACAAAAATGATCAAGAACCAAATTAAATTGATTTTATAATTAATTTCGTGTCTCATTAAATAATGATTTATAAATCTTGAATCATGAATAAATCCATTATTAATATAATAAATCTCAATTTCTTAATTAAGAATGCAATTTCCATTGAATAGTCTTAGCACGTCAGGTACTACCTTATATAATGAAAATATTAATAAAGAAAAGACAAGACAAGACAAGACAAGTAAAACGACAAGAAATATAATAATTAAAAATACGAAGACTCCACAACCTCTTATTTTTGTTCCATTGTTGATCAACTTAAAAAGTAAAGCTAACGAAGGAATATACCCTACTATAAAAGATATAGTCTGAATAATATTATTAAAGAGACTGTCTTTTAAACCATCTTGCTTAAGCAAAAAAACAAAGCTGCAGACGTCGTTAATGTAAAAAACTACACAAGCATTTATATCCCTAACATACGTCAATAATACAGTGAAAACTGTGTCTTCATTAAATTCTGATTTATTAACACTTTTAGGCTCTGAGCTAACTTTTTCAGTGTAAAGTTTCGAGTTCGAAGAGATATTGTAACTATCCCCTAAAATAGCTACAATTTGATGTTGAGTCATTTTTTTCATAATTGAATCCTCTTTTACTTTTGTTATAGAGAATTTTTTACTTTTTGCTGTACTATTTTAGGGGGTAGTTACACGCTGTCTAGCTGATGTTTTTCGATACGTTGGCCAAGGGCGTCGTAGACGTAGCCGTAACGCTGGCTGCGGTCTGTTTGTTCGATGCGTACTTCGCTCAGACGGTGTTTGGCGCCGTAGTGGTAGTGCTGGGTTGCGTCGATGGTCTGTTCTGTTTGGGTTCGGTCGTACTGGCCGTAGCTGTATTGGTTTCCTCTGAAATTCAGGAGCTGGTTACAGCGGATCAGATTGTGGTTGCTGTATTCTTCTCTGTATTTGCGATCCAATATGTTTGCGGTGACATCATATTGCAGGGTTTCCCGTATCTTTGATTGCGACAGCCTACAATTTTTCCGGTGCGATCATAATAGTAATCGGTCTGCCCGTGTCTGCTGTGTTTTTTGCTCATCAGTCGGTTGAGGTTGTTACATTAAGAATTATGCTAATCATTAGAGTTTGAGCTAGTACATACAATTATCTTATTGGAACATTATCTTTTAGTTTTTCGAATTTTAGCTAAACCTTTTTCTAAGCGACTTATATTTTTATACTTATCGGGAACTGTACTTTTAGCGAGATATTTATACCATTCATCTACTGTAGTTTTGAATAATTCTAAGCTTTCTTGAGTAACGTTTGACATTTTAATAACAGTATCAGTTTTTAATTTTCCTGTATCATCAAAAGGTTCAAGACCAATTAATAATTCATTATTTTTTAAAAAGTTTAATAAGGCTGTTGAACTTTGAATAATATCCTCTTGCCATTGCTTACTTTTATTTCTCGTAAGTAATAATGGAATATTATGTAAGGTAAAATCAATTTTGCTCATTACTTTACTCCAATAACAGTTGATACATCATCTAATTGTGTTAATTGATTGGTATTTTTATTTTTCACAAAATCACCCCAGCTTCGCCGATCTTGAATAGGTTACACTAATTCATACAACTTGGAATGGCAACACCTATTCAAACAACAAAATTGCGGTTTGATGTATTTGGTAACGTTTAACTGTGCACTTAGATGTCAATGATAGTGACTTCATTACCCGAACAATGTGACAACGCGAAACGCAGATGGCTAATTGTTCTAAGGCAAAATGAATTCACCTAGAGCTATAAGATTGACAGCTACAATTGTAGGCCGTCAATATTTCTTCTGCATAATATGAGGTAGGTTTATATTTTGTAGCTTTGCACTGATATTAGGCATGATGCCTTGATATTCCTAAGTAGCGACATAATGCCACAATAGGATAACGATGTTGATTATTTTTTAGAATTTTGATTTTCGCGCTATTGTTAGTGCAGCCTGCTTTAGGATTTCTTTTTCCATACGTAGCTGTTTAAGCTTTTTGTGTAAGGCCATTAATTCATTTTGTTTTGGAGTGCGATTACCCTTAGAGCTAAATGAGTTACTTTTACTAGATTGATTTATCTAGCGTTCTAAAGCAAATGGTGTGAGATCCTATTTTTTGACCAAATCATTGCGTGATTTCCCCTTGCAGATAACGTTTCACTATTCGCGATTTGAAATCAGCGCTGAAAGTTTGTCTTGGGCGTTTTTGTTGATTCATATACTTTGCCTTTTTTGGAGTTAAATTTATCTTGCCCCTTAAAAAAGTTATTTGAATGAGCATAGCCTATCCAATATCAATTATTTTCAATAACACTTAATTTATCCGATAAGATCCTTATCTTGCATCATGCTGGGCATAGTTATATTATGGATGTAGAGTCATATTATTTAAGGAATAAGTTATGTTAAAGTCAATTGATCCAACTACGACCCATTCTTGGAAATCTCTTCAAGCTAGCTATGAAAAACATCACAGCAAAACAATTGCGCAAATATTAAAAGAGGAAGCTAAACGAGTTGAAAATCTCAGTATTCCTTTTGAAGATGAGTTTTTGGTTGATTTATCCAAAAATAGGATAACGCAAGAAACGTTAGAACTACTCTATAAATTAGCTGATGAATGCGATCTAGCTGGTGCAACTAAAGCTATGTATAGTGGTGAAAAAATTAATCGTACAGAGGATCGTGCTGTATTGCATGTCGCACTTCGTAATGTATCAAACACCCCAATTTATGTTGATGGTAAGAATGTGATGGATGATGTTAATGCAGTACTGGCAAAGATGGAATCATTCAGTAAAAAAATCATTAGTGGCGAATGGAAAGGTTATACTGGAAAAGCGATCACTGATGTTGTAAATATTGGAATTGGTGGTTCAGATCTGGGTCCTCATATGATTACCGAAGCGTTACGCCCCTATAAAAACCACTTAAATATGCATTTTGTTTCTAATGTTGATGGTACCCATATTGTTGAAGCGCTTAAAAATTTAAACCCTGAAACCACATTATTTTTAGTAGCATCTAAAACTTTCACCACTCAAGAAACCATGACTAATGCTCAAACGGCACGAGCATGGTTACTTGATGCAGCTCAAGATGATAAAGCCGTTGCTTTACATTTTGTTGCGCTTTCAACTAATGCTAAGGAAGTTGAAAAATTTGGCATCGATACCGCTAATATGTTTGAATTTTGGGATTGGGTGGGCGGACGCTATTCATCATGGTCGGCTATTGGCTTATCAATTGTATTATCAATTGGATTTGATAATTTTAAACAATTTTTAGCTGGAGGCCATGCTATGGATAAGCATTTCCAAAGTACGCCAATCGAGAAAAATATACCTGCATTATTGGCACTAATTGGTATTTGGTACAATAATTTTTGCGGTGCTGAAACTGAAGCAATTTTACCTTATGATCAATATATGCATCGTTTTGCTGCTTATTTTCAACAAGGGAATATGGAATCAAATGGTAAAAGTGTTGATCGAAATGGTAATAAAACTGCCTATACTACTGGTCCAATTATTTGGGGTGAGCCAGGTACGAACGGTCAGCATGCGTTTTATCAATTAATTCATCAAGGGACTAAACTGATTCCTTGTGACTTTATTGCGCCAGCGATTAGCCATAATCCTATTGGTGATCATCATCCAAAATTATTGTCCAACTTTTTTGCACAAACTGAAGCTTTAGCTTTTGGTAAAACAGCACAGCAGGTTGAGCAAGAATTTATTGCTTCTGGCAAAAATCTTGATGAAGTGAAATCCGTGGTACCATTTAAAGTGTTTGATGGCAATAAACCTACCAATTCAATTTTAGTCAAAAAAATTACGCCTTATTCACTTGGTGCATTAGTTGCGATGTATGAGCATAAGATCTTTACCCAAGGTATTATTTTAAATATCTTTAGTTTTGACCAATGGGGGGTAGAACTTGGTAAGCAATTAGCTGGACGTATCTTACCTGAGCTAGCGGACAATAAACCAGTGAGCTCTCATGATGAGTCGACAAACAACTTAATTAACCAATATAAAAAATGGCGTTAAAAAGTCTCAAGAAATAAAGTGCTTGAATATAAAGAAAAAACCTTCAGTTTCCACTGAAGGTTTTTTTATCAATAATGATTATTACTTTTTAACTCGCATTATCGGTGTTTGACCCGCTTCAACTGAGCCTGATAACTTAGTTAGTTCGGCAACAGTTTCCATGTTTGAAATAACCACAGGTGTTAATACTGATTTGGCTTTACTTTCAAGTAGAGGTAGATCAATCTCAATAATTGTATCACCAATTTTAACTTGCTGGCCTTCTTCGGCAACACGAGTAAAACCTTCACCTTTTAGTTCTACTGTATCAATACCAAAGTGAACGAAAAGCTCAATGCCTTCGTCTGATTCAATAGCAAAAGCATGATTGGTTTCAAATATTTTGCCAATTTTACCATTTAATGGCGCAACAATCTTGTTACCAGAAGGTTTGATTGCAATACCATCACCAACGATTTTTTCAGCAAAAACCACATCTGGTACATCTTCGATTTTGACAATTTCGCCACTTAAGGGGGCAATAATTTCGATGCCATTTTTATTATCATCGGATACGAATTGTTTAATTTTATCGAATAGACCCATTATTGTCTCCTAACAAATTTGCTTTTCAGCAGTGTAATTTTCAATTAAATCAATAATTTCTTTGGCGGTTGCTTTTTCTAATGCAGTATCAGCAAATTTTTTCGCCTCTTCATAATTTGTATTACGAATTAATTTTTTAATTTTAGGAATTGATACTGCGCTCATACTAAATTCATCAAGCCCCATACCAAGTAATAAAATTGTCGCTCTTTCATCACCAGCAAGTTCGCCACACATACCAGTCCATTTTCCTTCTTTATGAGAAGCATCTATAACATTTTTGATTAGTGTTAGTACTGAAGGTGAAAATGGATTATAAAGATGAGAAATCAATTCATTACCACGATCAACGGCAAGCGTATATTGTGTTAAGTCATTGGTTCCAATACTAAAGAAATCGACTTCCTTGGCTAAGTGATGCGCAATTACAGCGGCTGCTGGCGTTTCAATCATTACACCAATTTCAATATTTTTATCAAACGCTTTACCTTCAGCATTTAATTGTTCCTTAAGGATATTGATTTCAGACTTTAATATGCGGATTTCTTCTACAGAAATAATCATTGGGAACATAATGCGCAATTTACCAAATGCTGATGCACGTAAAATTGCACGTAATTGTGCATGAAGCACTTCTTTACGATCTAAACAGATACGAATTGCTCGCCAACCTAAGAATGGATTTTCTTCTTTTGGTAAATGCATATATGGGACATCTTTATCACCACCAATATCCATGGTGCGTACAATCACAGATAAGCCATTGGTTGATTCAGCTACTTCTTTATATGCTTTAAATTGTTCTTCTTCGTCAGGATACGCTTCACGATCCATAAATAAGAATTCCGTGCGGTATAAACCAACACCTTCATAACCATTACGTTCAGCACCAGCAATATCCCGTACTGTACCAATATTGCCACAAATTTCTACTTGGTGACCGTCAAGGGTTACAGCGGGTAGATCTTTTAATTTAGCAAGTTCTTCTTTATCACTAAGGTATTTAGCTTGAACTTGTTTTAACTTTTCTTGAGTAGTGTGATCTGGGTTGATATAAATAGCATTATTGATCGCATCTAGAATAATGAAATCACCTTGTTTGATTGCTTGAGTTGCATTAGATGTGCCAACGATAGCAGGGATTTCTAAAGAACGAGCCATAATTGAGGTATGTGAGGTGCGCCCACCAGCATCAGTAATAAAACCCAATACCATTTCTAAGTTTAGTTGAGCTGTTTCAGACGGCGTTAAGTCAGTTGCAACTAAAATACATGGCTGGCTAATAGCACTTAAGTCAACAATTTCAATACCTAAAATATTTTTTAGTAATCGTTTACCGATATCACGAATATCTGCAGCGCGTTCTTTTAGATATTCATCATCTAGATTTTCGAGCTCTTTAGCTTGAGTTTCAAAAACAGATTGAACAGCAGCATCAGCGCTTGAGTGCTTACTTTGAATACGAGAAATAACTTCTTGTTCAAGATCTTCATCTTCAAGAAGCATAATATGCCCTTCAAAAATGGCCGCTTTATCTTCTCCTAATGTTGATTTCGCCCGTTCCATGATCGCATGAAGTTGTTTGCTTGATTTTTCTCGAGCTTCCTTAAAGCGCTCAATCTCAGCGTCAATCTTGTTATCAAGAATTTGTCTATTGCTAATAACAATAGGTTCTTCTTTTAATAATAGCGCTTTAGCAAAAGCGATACCTGGGGAAACAAGTGTACCTGATACCATAACATTTAATCCTTATTCAATTTTAAAACCATTCATAGCTAATCGGGAGTTATTTATTCCAACTCAGGAATTAATTTTACTAAGTGATCAACAGCTTCTTTTTCGTCTTCGCCTTCAGCTTCAATAGTAATAGTTGTGCCTTGTGATAAAGCTAATGTTTGTAATTTAAATAGGCTTTTAGCGCTTGCACTTTTGCCATTAGATGTGACCGTGATTTCTGCGTTAAAGTTTTTTGCTTCTTTAACAAATTGTGCAGCAGGGCGGGTATGAAGACCGTTAGATGCTGTAATGGTTACATCTTGTTTATACATATTATTTTACTCCCAAAATATTTTCATTCTAGCGACCAATATAAATAAAAACAGCCTGAAAGGCTAGTAAGATTTCATATATCTTTTATATTAGGTCAATCGTATTATCTTAATTTATTAAGATAGTCATATTTGATCAATACTGATAGATACGCGTGATCTTATCACTGCATTTTTTAAATTCTACCTGTCCATGAATCCCATGTTTTATATTTTCAAAAACCATTTCTTCACTACCATCAAGCTGTGATGCTCGTATCTCTTCTCTACAGAAAGTTTCAAATCGTTGTAATTCTTGCTCACTATCACCTAATTTATAAGCTTTAGGTAAATCTTGACCTGTTACATTAGTATGTATTTTGTTTCGCACATCAAGGACAATCATACCTTTATTTGATAGAAATAAGCCACAGGCAGTTAATGATAATGATAATCCTACAAAAAATAATAGCTGCAGAAACAATTTCATGGTTAATTCTACAATGTTCAAAATAATTCCTTTATAAAGTGCAGGAACCTGTTTATTATTTATAATTATATACTAATAATCAGAGAAAGTGCAGAGTACATTTTTTTATGATGCAATAAGACTAAGGTGAAGTTTATGTCAAATGCGATTAATTATGACGAATTTAATGGTCAACTAATTCAAAATAAAATAGGTATTACCGCAGCCGAACTGCACGGTTTTCTTTCAGGCATATTAGCTGGCGGTAATTTTGATGAAAGTTGGCATCCATTGGTTGAAGATATGTTAAACAATGGTCAAAAAATGCCCGCATCATTAGATGAAAAAATAAGCCATCTTTATACGCTTACCAAACAACAATTCTTTGAAGAAGATTTCAGCTTCCAATTATTACTAAGTGATAAGGATTTATATGCGCAGCTTGATGATCTAGTCGGCTGGGTGAATCATTTCTTGCTTGGCATTGGACTTGTACAACCTAAAATTAATCACATCAAAGGTGATGTTGGTGAGGCTATTTATGATCTTCGCCAAATTGTTAAATTGGGTTATGACGAAAATGAAGATCAGCAAGAACTTGGTTTTGCTTTTGAAGAAATAAAAGAGTATGTTCGCATAACTTCGATGCTATGTTTTGATGAATTTAATGAGCCAGATATTCGCCCAACAATCCATTAATAATAGTAATTACACACCTCAAGGCCATTATAATGATAAACACCGATATCAAAACAGAACTCTTGGCACGGCGAGAGAAATTATTAGCCGAAATGGTGCCAAATAGTATTGCTCTTTTTTTTGCAGCTCCAGAAGTTGTACGTAGTAATGATACGCATTACCCATATCGACAAAATAGTGATTTTTGGTATTTTACTCTTTTTGCCGAACCAGAAGCGGTTTTTGTGGTCATTAAACAAAAGGATAATACACCGAAATATGTATTATTTAACCGCAAAAAAGATGCTTTGGCAGAAATATGGACAGGTTACCGTTTAGGGCAGCAAGCCGCATTAAAGACTATATTTATTGATGAGGCATATTTATTTGATGAAATTGATAGGATATTACCTGATTTATTAAATGGTAAAACGGCAGTTTATCATGCTGATCAACAGTATGCATATGCAGATGGTATTGTGGATCATGCGATTAACACCTTACGACAAGGTAGTAGAATGAATTTATCTGCGCCTAATTGTAAAATTGATTGGCGTCCTATCGTCCATGAAATGCGCATGGTTAAATCAGATTTTGAAATAGAACTTTTACGTCAAGCTTGCAAGATTAGTGCAAAAGCTCATATTAGCGCTATGCAAAAATGTCAACCGAATATGCATGAATATCAATTAGAGGCCGAAATTTTACATGAGTTTGCTTGGCATGGCGCCCGCTCACCGTCTTATAATACTATTGTAGGTAGTGGTAATAATGGTTGCATTTTACATTATGAAAATAACAGTGATCAGTTAAAAGATGGTGATTTAGTTTTGATTGATGCGGGTTGTGAATACCAATACTATGCAGGAGATATTACACGCACTTTTCCGATTAATGGTAAATTTAGCCAAGCTCAGCGTGAAATTTATGACATTGTTTTAGCATCGCAATATCAAGCTATTAAATTATTTAAGCCAGGCACATCAATTATGGATGTGAATAATCATGTTATTAGAACGATGGTAGAAGGTTTAGTTAAATTAGGTATTATGCAAGGAGATATAGATACTTTAATTGCTAACAAAGCCTACACTCACTATTATATGCACAGTTTAGGACATTGGTTAGGCATAGATGTGCATGATGTTGGTAGTGATCGCAACCGCATTTTAGAGCCTGGTATGGTATTAACAGTTGAGCCAGGGCTTTATATTAACCAAGATGCAAATGTGCCGGCACAATATAAAGGCATAGGTATTCGGATTGAAGATAATATTTTAATTACTGAGTCAGGCAATGAAGTATTGACCTCTGATGTGCCCAAAGATCCAGTAAAAATTGAAAAATTGATGGCAAACAAATTTGCTTATTAGTTGTTTTGCTTATTAGTTGTATCGTTGCCATAATTTTTTAATTGAAGTTATGGCTTTTCTATCGACATCATTATTAACCTAGACTAATTGATTTATCGCGATTAAAGATAATTTTTATTTTTAAATCTTTGCTAGCAATTGGTTGATACTTCCAACTTTTCATGGCGTTGATTACTGAACGATTAAAAATATTATTAGGATTAGCCTCTATTATCCGAATATTTTCAACCCGCCCATCTTTGTTAACATCAAACATAGCAATCACATAACCTTCTAAACGCATATCAAGCGCTCGCCGTGGGTATTCGGGTTGATTTCGTCTAATTGGTGAAGGGTTGCCTGAATATCGCTGACTATCTGAAATCTTTGGAGCTACGGAAGTATTAGCGACATTTTCACTGGCAACCTCTTGCCTGACTTGTTGACGTGAAGCTTTTGGGGCTGGTGAGCGTTGTTTCTTCTTTTTTGATTCTTTTTTCACCACGATGTTCTTTTGGGAATCTACAGTAGGTTTGTTAGGTATTTTTTCAACAATAGGATCGGTTGTTTCTTCTTTAACAACTTCTGGTTCAACAACTGGATCAGTGGGAATTTCTTCAATCGGTTTATTATCAATAAGTTCGCTATTTTCCACACCTTTAATATCGGGGGTATTTTCTACTAATGATTGCTCGGGAGCTGCCAATTGCGATAAATCGACCATAACAGCTTTAATTGCATTATCGCCTTCATCAATAACAATATTTTCAGCAAATAAGGCCGAGCTAAACAGTAGTGCAAATAATACAAGATGTGACACTACGGAAGCCGATGTGCATATATAGCGACTCTTAGGCTTCTTTTTCGTAGGGCTCAAAGGAGCCTTAGCATTATCTATGTCTATATCAAAGTTAATCTTCATAGCAATAATCATTTTTAACTTAAGTTAAGTATTCTAGATGAAAATGCTTATCATTTGTAGCATTTTTTGAAATATGATAGATAAGGCCTTGTTGCATCATGATATTTATCAGATAATAGAAAATAGATATCTATTATTTATAATGGTTAGGCTGATGAACACTCCGTCAATGAATCAAATACTCGATCTTGTTAAAGACGATTTAATAAAAGTAAATCAAGCTATACAAGCAGAACTTAGTTCTGATGTGGCTTTAATTAATCAGTTAGGTAATTACATCATTAGTAGTGGTGGAAAGCGCATACGCCCTGTTATTGCATTATTAATTGCTAAAGCACTTCACTATCAAGGCGATAAACATATTATCACAGCAGCTTTTATTGAATTTATTCATACTGCCACTTTATTGCATGATGATGTTGTTGATGAGTCTGACTTACGCCGTGGTAAATCGACCGCTAATGCAATTTTTGGTAATGCTGCAAGTGTGCTTGTTGGTGATTATATTTATACACGTTCTTTTCAAATGATGGTGCGTACAGAATCTTTTAAAGTATTGACGATCATGTCGGCGGCAACAAATGTGATTGCTGAAGGTGAAGTACAACAATTGATTAATTGTAACGATCCCGATATCACGAAAGAACAATATTTAGATGTTATTTATCGCAAAACCGCACGTTTATTTGAGGCGACCGCACATTCTGCTGCGGTCTTAGCTGGTGCAAACGAGCAGCAAGAGATTGCTTTGCAAGAATATGGCAAATATTTAGGTACAGCTTTTCAAATCATTGATGATCTACTCGATTATAGCGCTGATAGCAACCAAAAATTAGGTAAAAATTTAGGCGATGATCTTAACGAAGGTAAACCAACCTTACCGCTTTTACATGCAATGCGCCACACTAAAAATGCTCAAGATGCAACTTTAATTCGTCAAGCAATAGAGCAAGGTAATGGGCGAAATTTATTAGATCGTATATTACAAATCATGGATGAATGTGGTTCGCTAGATTTTACGTTACAAACCGCTCAAGAAGAGGCTCAAAAAGCGTTTGATGTTGTCGCTATTTTACCCGATTCACCCTATAAACAAGCATTACAAGATCTTGCCTTATTGTCAGTAAAAAGAGAGAACTAATTAACAGATAAACTAGTCTGTTATTAGTTAATTTTATGTTCAAGTGCATGCCTACTTAAAATGCTTTGTCACCCGTTGTATATGCAATAATTTCAAAATTCAATTATGGTAATTCTGTATGCTTAGAAGATTTTTGCCTATTTTTTTTATTTTAATTTCAATGATTTCGGTTCAAGGTAGCGCATCTATAGCCAAATATTTGTTTCCTATTCTCGGGCCTCAAGGAATGACTGCTTGGCGGTTATTTTTTTCGGCAATTTTGTTAGTTTTGATATTTAAACCATGGCGCAAAGTCATGACCAAAAAAGCATTGAAATACATTTTTTTATATGGCATATCAATTGGTTGTATGAATTTAGCTTTTTATAACGCGATTGCAAGAATTCCGATAGGTATTGCTGTTGGCATTGAACTCACTGGACCTATTGTAGTGGCAATGTGCTCTTCTCGAAAAGTGCTTGATTTTATTTGGTTAGGTGTTGCCATTGTCGGCCTTGCTATGCTTTTGCCTATTCATCAAGCATCAAACCATTTAGATCCCATTGGGATTTTATATGCGCTATTAGCAGGAAGTGGTTGGGCATGTTATATCTTATTTGGGCGTAAAGCTAGCGCCCTTCATGGTTCATCAAGTGTCGCAATTGGGTCGGTTATTGCTTCGTGCTTTTTATTTCCTATCGGTATCTGGCAAACTGGTAGCGCCATGTTTTCATTAGAACTTATTCCGATGGTTTTTGTCGTTTCATTATTAGCATCGGCAATTCCTTATGGGTTAGATATGATGGCTTTGCCTAAATTACCGGCTAAAACATTTAGTACATTAATGAGTTTATCGCCCGTTTTTGCAGCACTTTCTGGACTAATTGTGTTACATGAACAATTAACCTACTATCAGTGGTTAGCAATTGTTTTTATCATTATATCGTCGATGGGGACAGTACTTGCAATCAGTCAACCGACAAAGCTTAAATCGACTAGACCAAGCAATTAACGGTAATACCGTGCTGTTGCGAGCACGGTAATCTTTGCAGAAAACTTTTAGTTAAAGATAGGACAAGCTATTTTTTAGCTAAAAACAGTGTATATGGTGATTTAACGAGGTGGGAATCCCATGCCTCCTCCGCCCATTAATCCTTTCATTTGGCGCATCATTTTCATCATGCCTCCACCTTTCATTTTCTTCATCATTTTTTGCATATCTTCGAACTGTTTTAATAGTTTATTGACATCTTGAACTTGAGTTCCTGAACCATTTGCAATGCGGCGTTTGCGCGATCCTTTAATAATTTCAGGGTTAGCGCGCTCTTTTAATGTCATTGAACCAATAATTGCTTCCATTTTTATGGTAATTTTATCATCCATTTGAGCTTTGATGTGATCTGGAAGTTGACCAACACCCGGTAATTTAGCCAGCATTGCTCCCATTCCGCCCATATTACGCATCTGTTTGAGTTGATCTTGAAAATCGTTAAAATCAAATTTGTCGCCTTTTTTTAGCTTTCTAGCAATTTTTTCAGCTTTTTCGCGATCGACATTACTTTGTAGTTCTTCAATTAAAGAGATGACATCTCCCATCCCCAAAATTCGCGAAGCAATACGGTCTGGGTAAAATGGCTCTAACGCATCAGTTTTTTCTCCCATCCCTAAAAATTTAATTGGTTTACCTGTGATATGGCGAATAGATAATGCTGCCCCACCACGAGCATCACCATCAACTTTGGTTAAAATCACACCAGTGAGTGGTAAAGCATCGTTGAATGCTTTAGCTGTGTTTGCTGCATCTTGCCCTGTCATAGCATCAACCACAAACAATGTTTCAATTGGATTAATTGCTTGATGTAGTGCTTTGATTTCATCCATCATGTCATTATCAATGTGCAAACGACCAGCGGTATCGACAATGAGCACATCAAAAAATTGCAATTTTGCATGGGAAATTGCTTTATTAACAATATTAACAGGTTTTTCAGTAATATCAGATGGGAAGAATTCGACATCAATCGCTTTAGCCAGTGTTTCTAACTGTTTAATTGCAGCGGGTCGATAAACGTCCGCAGACACAACTAGCACTTTCTTTTTTTGTTTTTCTTTGAGGAATTTAGCTAGTTTAGCGACACTGGTTGTTTTACCTGCACCTTGTAATCCTGCCATTAACATGACAGCGGGAGGCTGGGTTGCCAAATTAAGTGAACTATTGACTTCCCCCATTGCGCTTGTCAGCTCGGCTTGAACTATTTTAATGAATTCTTGACCAGGCGTAAGACTTTTGCTGACATCTAAGCCAACAGCTTTTTCTTTAACTTGATTAATAAAGTCACGAACCACAGGCAGTGCAACATCAGCTTCAAGTAATGCCATACGTACATCGCGTAGTGCATCTTTGATATTGTCTTCAGATAATCGCCCACGGCCACTGATATTGCGGAATGTCTGTGATAAACGGTCGGTTAAATTCTCAAACATATTAACTCTCGTAATAAATAAAAAATTACGATTATCATATCAGAAAATTACCATAAGTCCCACGATCATAATTTTGCGTTGACTTGACACCAAATTGTGTTCCTGTTGAAATGAGGGAAGAGAAAAAGATCACATTGATTATTTTAATAATTAAAAAAGCAAATAATAGATTAAAAAGGAGAAAATCGAATATGGCAAAAGTAATTAGCACTGACAAAGCACCTGCGGCTATTGGCCCTTATGTTCAAGCTGTCGATTTAGGTAATATGTTATTTGCCTCAGGGCAAATCCCACTAAATCCAACAACAGGTGAAATGCCAAGTTGTGTGAAAGAGCAAGCGAAACAGAGTTTAGCTAATGTTAAAGCGATTGTCACAAAAGCAGGTTATCAAGTGAATAATATCGTTAAAACCACTATTTTTTTAGCCGATATGAATGACTTTACCGCTGTAAATGAAGTATATGAAGCCTTTTTTACTGAAAATAATGCTTCTTTCCCTGCTCGTTCATGTGTCCAAGTTGCACGAATCCCTAAAGATGCTAAAGTTGAAATTGAAGTTATTGCCGCTAAATAAATTACTTATCTGATTAGCACCAAAAGGTGCTAATGTTTGTCAAAAACTTTCAGTAAATAAAGCGTTTTAGTATAAATTGCACTAAAAAACGTTACATTTTGAGTTATTTTAACCTTTAATTCTTTTTAGCAAAAAAGCTGCAAATTTCTAACCAAAAATCAATTTAATTATTTATTGTTAACCTGTTATTTAGTGATTGATTGCTGATTTAGTTGGTGCAATAATCTACAATAATTTATTACTATTTTTTGTGTCAATTTGGATTGTAAATATGTTTGAAAAAGTAGAGCCATATGCAGGGGATCCTATTTTATCATTAGTAGCTGAATTTATTAATGATAGTAGAGATAATAAAACTAATTTAAGTATTGGTTATTATTATGATGAAAACAGCATAGTTCCTCAATTACAATGCATTAAAACGGCTCGCAATTATGTCTATCACCATAACCAAGATGCTCAGTTGTATTTGCCGATGAGTGGTTTACCCGCTTATTGCCAAGCAATTCAATCATTATTATTTGGTGACGACCATGTGGCTTATCAAAACAAACGTATTGCAACGATACAAGCATTAGGCGGATCTGGTGCACTTAAGGTGGGGGCAGATTTTTTATATCGTTATTTTCCAAATTCGCAAGTCTGGGTCAGTGATCCAACATGGGAAAATCATATTGCTATTTTTAATGGCTCAGGTTTTAAAGTAAATAAATATCCATACTTTGATGCACAATCCTGTGGTGTAAAATTTGAAGCAATGCTTGAAACATTAAATCAATTACCTGCCCAAAGCATTGTTTTACTACACCCTTGTTGCCATAATCCAACTGGTGCTGATTTAACGCAAGCACAGTGGGATAAAGTGATAGCGGTTTTACAAACACGAAATCTTATTCCATTTATGGACATAGCTTATCAAGGTTTTGGCCAAAGCATTGACGATGATGCTTACGCGATTAGAAAGATGGCTGATGTTGGCTTGTGTGGATTTATCAGTAACTCCTTTTCAAAAACATTCTCACTTTATGGTGAACGCGTTGGCGGGCTATCTGTTTTATGTGATAACAGCAAAGTAGCTAGCCACGTATTAGGGCAGTTGCAAGCCACTGTCCGCCAGAATTATTCTAGCCCAGCAGCTTATGGTGCGCAGTTAGTTAGTTATGTTTTAAATAATCCAGAACTTAAAACACAATGGCTTAAAGAACTCGATGCAATGAGAAATCGAATTGCAACAATGCGATCTACGCTGGTTGAATTATTAAAAAAAGCTGCTCCTGAGCGTAATTTTGATTATTTGGTTAAACAGCGAGGCATGTTTAGTTATACCGGTTTTAGTAAAGAGCAAGTTACACAATTGAAAGATAATTTTGCTGTTTATTTGGTGGGCAGCGGAAGAATGTGTGTAGCGGGTTTAAATCACCATAATATCGACCGTGTGGCAGAAGCATTTGCTACATTAAAATAATCATATTACTAAAAGGAGTATATTTTATGTTCCGTAAAATGCTAATTCTAATGTTAGGTGTGGCGATGACAACTCTTATTGTTGGATGTAACACTGTTAAAGGTGTTGGCGAAGATGTTGAATCAGGTGGAAAGGCCATTTCGCATACTGCTGAAAAAGTCAGTGATAAAATGTAATTAAGGATATAGATATGCCTATAAACATTCTAACATCTGGAATATAGTTAGAATAAAAATGTTACGTATTTTATCTATAGTGATATTTTTTTTACTTGTTGGGTGTGGTTCGTTAAACTTTCGAACTACACCTTTAACTATGGAAAATTGCCAATACTCAAACCTATTTGGCATTGAATTTATATTAAATCCCCTCCCTGCAAATATACCAATTTATCAGCGTGTTTATATTACCCAAAGTCGAGAAGGTAAACATTTACCGAGTAGTTATGCAGGAATAAAAGGTAAATTAACAGATCAAATTTTTATCCGCGATTATCCCAAAGAAACATTCTGGCGAACACCTAACTTATTTGAAAGCTCTTCTCTGTACGATGATGGTTATGATGATCTTTATATTAGCAAAGCGCAAAAAGAAGCACGTGATCGTAAAGCCAAATTTGTAGTAAGACAAGCCATTTTACAAAATTGCCAAATCGTTTATATCGCTATTGATTCTTTAGCCAAAGATAGGGATAATCCTTCACTCATTGAATCTAATGATTTATCAATCATTAAAAAGGCGCAAAAATGATCAAGGAAAAAGAACTTAAAGGATTAGGCGGTTGGCTAATTTTAGTTGGTATTGAATTATTTTTTTATTTTATTTTTATTGGATATGTTATTTTTTCTAGACTAAATGTGATTAATTTTATCGACGTGTGGATACAATTATTGGATCCCTACTCGGAAATGCAAACAATTCATTTGGGGCTGTTTATTTTATGTGACATCGGTCTAAATTGTTTATTTTTGCTTTTAAACGCTTATATTATATTTTTATATTTTACTAAAAGTTATAAATTTCCTAACTTTTTTATTATATTTAGTAGCAGTTTTATTGTTTTTAAGCTAATTCAAAGATGTTGGTATTTTTTTATCGTGTTACCATTTGAATTTAAATTCGAGTTTTCTCTTATAAAAGATATTGTTATAGCAATCATTTATACCTGTATTTGGATTGCTTATATGTTAAAGTCAGTGCGAGTCAAAAATACATTTGTTAATGATCGCCGTAGTGACGATACCTATAGCTCCACTGTTAGTTAATTTGTTTTAAGGAAATAAAATGACATTAAATTTAGACAGTTCAACCAATAAAAAAGTCAAAAAAGCCGTTATTCCTGTTGCTGGTTTGGGTACACGCATGTTGCCCGCAACAAAAGCTATTCCCAAAGAGATGCTTCCGGTTGTTGACAAACCACTGATTCAATATGTGGTTAAAGAGTGTATTGCAGCTGGCATAACTGAGATTATTTTTGTAACCCACTCATCAAAAAACTCAATTGAAAACCATTTCGATACCAGTTTTGAATTAGAAGCCATGTTAGAGGCTCGTGTTAAACGTCAGTTATTGCAAGAAGTACAAGGTATTTTACCTAAACATGTCACAATAACCAGTGTTCGCCAAGGTTTGGCTAAAGGGCTGGGTCATGCAGTGTTATGTGCTTATCCTTTGGTGGGCGATGAACCATTTGCTGTCGTTTTACCTGATGTGATTATTGATGAGTATGAAAGTGATTTAACCAGCGATAATTTAGCCGCAATGATTAATAATTATCATGAAACCAAACATAGCCAAATCATGGTTGAGCCAGTACCCAAGGAATTAGTCTCTTCTTATGGTATTGTTGATTGCCGTGGTGAAGTATTATCTGCAGGCAATGTTGCACAAATGTATAGTGTTGTTGAAAAACCCTCTATTGAAGATGCACCATCAAACCAATCTGTGGTCGGGCGTTATGTTCTATCTGAAAAGATCTGGCCGTTACTTGCTAAAACACCATTAGGTGCTGGTGGTGAAATTCAATTGACCGATGCAATTGCCATGCTACTTGAAGAAGATAGTGTTGATGCTTATTGCATAAAAGGTCGTAGCCACGACTGTGGTAACAAACTCGGTTATGTGCAAACCTTTGTTCAATACGCAATGCGCCACAAAAGTTTAGGTAAAGATGTTAAAGCATGGTTAAAGACGCTTTAGTTTTAATAACATCAAACAATATTAAAAAGACGCAGTTTGCGTCTTTTTTTCGTTCTTAAATTTGGCATGGCAAATATTCTATTAATATCAATTTTACCTTTAAAAAGGTATGCAATTTTCGCGTATATTTTGTAGCTCCTTTTGACCCTTTTTATAATAGTCTATTTTGGAGGTTTTAATGCGCTTTCCATCGTATTCAATAGAATCAATACAATTGAATACGATAGGATGACGATAATAACCAAAAAATCGAGGTATAACATAAGTAATTTTGATATTTTTTGGCTGTTGAGATACTGGTTGACTAGCAACAAAAGCATTATTTTTAAAAAAATAATAGCCACCACTAATAACCAATGCTAAAAAAATAGCTCCTAACACCCAAAATACTTTGTGGCTAATTGATTTACTTTTTTTTTCAATAACAATATTACTCATATCTTATTACCTATATTAACTTACTATCACAACACGAGCCTGCATTGAATGCGGTGGTTTGATTTATTTGTTTTAGTTAAGCATTATCATACTTAGCTAGTTATTCATTTATATCTAAATGTGTTAACGGAAGAAAACGATATAAATTACGATAGTTGCTTAATATATTATTTACTTCTGCTTGTTGTTCTTCGGTTAATTGAGCACTAATTTGTGCTACTTTTGTGGTTGCTTGGGTTTGATTATATTCAACTAATAAACGATACCAAACTAAAGCTAACACTTTATTTTGAGGAATTTCTTTACCTTGTTCATGCATTTGTGCAAGTTCAAACCACATTTTATAAATATCGGAAGAGGTTAATTTGGAATCTGCATAAAAATATTTAGAGAATTTATTATTTTGATAGTATTCATTAATTTCTGAATCTAAATAGTACCACCTTAAATCATTCAGTAATAGAATTGATTTAGTATGTTGTAACATATCGATATTTATATTTTCATAATAAAAAACCAAAAGTTTAGCAGCAGCAGGGCTACCTGATTTCAGTAATGTTTTTATATAAGGTAGCACTACATTATTTGGTAAATTAACCATAACTTGTTGCTGTGCCAGTTCAAATATTGCATAAGGGTTATTATTTGTAACTTGAGCTTTCAACATTGCATGGAATTCCTTATATTGCCCTGACATTTTGTAATATTTTACTTTTAAAAATGCTTTCTTGTGATCATTTTTATTACTGCTATCAATCCAATTAAAGAGCAATTCTTTTTTAGGTGTACAAATAAAGGAATCTCTTTTTTTATCCATTTGGCTTAGCAACTCATCTTGTGCAAAGATATCTCCACCAGCAGCAAGTGACAATGCGGCTTTGCAACCTTGATACGTTTTTAGCCCATTTCCATTTGAATCATGCTTTATTTTGTGATATGTGGCCTTATCATTTTGGTTCACTTCGCTTTGAGTTTGTAACCAATCCACTCCATCAACCATAACCGTTGGGGAACGGTACACTTGTCGATGATTAAGATATTGGGTTGTTAACCAATCAAATTCAGGATGAGATTTATCAATTGTGATCAAAAAATCCTGAGCAGGTTGATAATCTTGCTTAGCTGCCAAATCAAGATATTGCCAAGCCTCATGATAACTTTTTTCAACACCTTTGCCTAAATAATAAATGACACCTAGCCGATAATTCGCTTTTGAATTACCTAATTTAGCCGCATGTTGGTAATAAGTTATTGCTGTCTTTTCATCCTCAAGAATAAAGTCATATAACGTACCAAATTGATAAAGTACCGTTGGGTTGTTGGGGTCAATTTTTAATGCTGATTGATAAAGAGCCATTAATTCATCTGTTGTCTTACCTTGAATATTTCTAGCATCACGATAAAAACCATAAGCTATTCCCTGTTGTTTGGCAAGTTTCAGCAAAAGAGGAATAGATTCAAGTTGATATAAGAAATCATAGCTTTCAACTTGCAGTGTTTCGACTAGATTTTCTATCAATTTTTCATAAAAAACTTCTTTATCTTTAGGGTTATTTGCAAAAACAGCGTCGATAACTTTTTGGGCTTTAGCCGTATCAAATTTGTTTATATAAAATGGCGTAATAACTTGATGTAAAAATTGATTTTGTAACGATATGTCAGTTGAAGATGTAATGTCTTTATATTCTGTTAAGTTCATCTGATAGTTTGTAAGGTCATCTTGGTACATGCCTAAATGATAATATTTTATTGCTTCTCCAATATCTTTTTCTACACCTAAACCATTTAAATAAAACCACCCTAACTGGAAAGCCGCTTTTTGTTTAGACTCTTTTGGTATGTTAGATTGTTCGACTACTTTTAATAACCATTTTGCTGCCCAAAGGTAATTAGGGGTATCTAATTTAGAACCATCGGGTTGTCCTCCACCCAAAAAGTAACTAACCATTTTCGTTGGTGTTTCTAATGTTTGTTCATCAGCAAATTTACCAATATTGTTTGCTGTCTTTTCAAGCCAATAGAGTGATTTTTTGGGATCATTGAGCTTATCTTGATAAAGTTTATATAGTTGATATTGAGCTAGATTATCAACCTCCCAATCGGTACTTTTACTAGCTATTTTATAATGTTTGATTGCTTTAGCATAATCGGCTTTAACTTCTGTCCCCTCGTGATAAAGCAATCCTAACCAATAATGGGCTTCACCGACACCAAATTTTTTACCATTTGGCTGTGC
Organism: Gilliamella sp. WF3-4; assembly: GCF_001690275.1. Lineage (GTDB taxonomy): Bacteria > Pseudomonadota > Gammaproteobacteria > Enterobacterales > Orbaceae > Gilliamella > Gilliamella apicola_C. The sequence continues at coordinate 50,972 of NZ_LZGW01000003.1, forward strand.
TAACCAAAATGTGCCTTCAACGATTCGAAATTTTGCTTTGTCTGAAATCGGTGAGGCAGCTCTTTCTAACCAATAAAGCCCTTTTTTAATATCTTTAGGCACCAATTCGCCTGTAATATAAGCAATACCTAAATCTTTTTGGGCGATAGGGTATAAGTTTTCGGCCGATTTTGTTAAAAACTCGATATATTTATCGGCAGATTTATCGCGACAACCTGACAGTTTTTTATTTTGATGACTAAAATATAACTGATTAGTTTGACAATGATAGCTATCGTTTTTTGTTAAAGGGCTATAAGCCTCAGCGATTTTATATTGGGCAACGCTGTCTTTCTTTTCGATAGCTAAATACCAATCTTCTTGATAGATAACGCTTGCAAATGTATGATTTGGGAAAGCCAAAAATATGGCCAATAAAAAAAATACTCTTATATTATTCATTTCATTATGTCTTGCTTGTTCAAGTTTAAATTACAAAATAGATAACGATCTTCCATCAATTTAGCGAAGTTGGATTAATGGAGTTTTATCAACTTCGAACGAAGAAAAATATAAACTAGGTTGATAATGAATTGCCTTTGCATCATAAAGCCGTTCGGTGTTTAGCGAAGGAGTTATATAATATTGTGTTAGGCGTTTATCTTTTGCCCAATTAGGAATATCGCTAAATGAATAATGATAATAGACCAATCTTGATGTTCTACTGCGTTGATTATACCTTGTTGGACTCGATTCAGTTTTATACACATCATTGACTTTAATGTTGCCAAAACAAAACCCCCCTTTTTCTGGATTAAAATACGTTTTACCTTCTTGGGATAATCGATATCTTGTGGCATAAGTTAATGACCCATCCAACTTGGTTATGGATAATTGACGTTTAGTTAATAAGTTTAAATCGACAAAAATATCTACTAGTTCATCATTCAGATTATCTTCAACGATATTGTCATCAAAAATATCTTTAGGGAATTGTCTTACTTCTTCAGGTAAAGAATAACATAATGGTTGATTATTATTGATTATCGATTGTAATTCATCTTTATTAATGTTGTTATCACAAGCCACAAGCGACAAACCACAAAGCAACATAAGTAGTGTTTTTAATTTCATTATTGATGCCATCCTTCGTAGATGTGGGTAATTAAACCAATTCCTGACACGCTATAAAGCTGATTGCTTTTATCTAAACTAAATGTAGCGATTGCGGTCTTTGATGGATTATTAATATACGAATTTTGTTTTGATAAAAGAGGCTCAATATTGGCAGGAAAATCTTCCACTTTATATTGGTACTCAACAGTAACATAATTACCATCTTTATCGGTTTTGCTTATTTTTTCAACCGTGACCTTACCAAAACAAAAACCAGAATGCCGTAATTTAGGCCAAGTTTTATAGTAGCGTTTCCCTTTTTCGGTGAGGTGATAAGTGTATCGATAATCTTTCTCAGAGTGACTTCTCTCTTTGATCGACTCATCAACTAATTCGGCATCGACCGCCATCAATAGAGGCTCTGATACTAAGACAGAATAATCAAAGTGATAAGGGAAATTATCAATGTTTGCAAATACAACGCATTCAACGGGTTCACCATTCTCATTAATTGCATCAAAACGTTGTTGAATTTCTTTTTGCCACTGTTCAGATGTTAAATTAAGTGTCGCATCAGCACGTGACTGATTACTAACGATGGTTAACATCAATGCCATACATAACTGACAAGATGATATATATTTCTTAAATTTCATAAAGTTTTAACGCCCTATACCTGTATCAGAATGATAATAAAATGGTTCAAAAAACAATGCATTTTGCAAGTTAGTTAATTCTTTTGAATCATTTTGTTGTTCCGTTGCATCAATAAGTTCAGTTAATGATATTGGAAAGCAACGTCCCTTATTCAGATAATCAAAATTTGCTATAGAAAGTGCCGAATCTGTTAACGCAAATTGACTACAGCGATAAACAGGTTGCTTATCAAATTGATATTCTGGTCGTATTTTAATTTGCTTAGCCCAATCAAATTCCATTAGCGCAGAATTAGCTAACATATTATTAGGGGGGTTGGTTAAAACAATCATATGATCTTTAACAAAAATGACTTGAGCAATAATTTGACCGGTAATAACTTCTTGTCTGTTATTTTCGCCGATACGTTCAAAAATATAACGATAACCAAATTTCATTGTGTGGTTTTCAACATCTAATTGTGGCTCTATTAACCATTCAAAATGTTGATAGCGATTGCGGTAATTTATCACTTTGCGTTGTAAATTATTTTTTATTTCTTGCAGACGCAGAGGATCATCAAATTGCTTTTTTTCTGCCTTTAAATCAATATAGCCAACATTATGTACAGAAATACACAATTGATTATTATTGCTGTATGCTGGCATCAAAAAACGATTACAATCCTTTTCAAGAAAAGGCCACTCATAATAAATATAGCCATTTGGTATAGTTAAATCAGCAATATCTTTAATATTAACCGTTTCAGGGCCGGCTAAATAGGTTTCATTTTTGGCATGATTGATTGTATTGGTGTTTTTATCATTTTGTTTTTTAGTGACAAAATAATTGGCAATTTCACCGATTTTATCTTTAGGGATGTCAACGACCTTATTTTTTTTATCCATCCAAGTATCTCTTTCGACCGATTCATCAACATATCGGTTTAATAAGCACTCTTTTTCAATGTCTAAAGGCCATACAATGTTATCTTGGGGATCTTTTAAAACGATCAAATCTTGCTTACAAGCACTGTTTTGAGTTTCATCGATTTTATCTTCATAGAATAAAACATGACCATCCTGATCCAAAATTTTGGTTAAAAATCCCCCATCTTTATAGTCTTTTTCTGGTAATTTGGTTTTAGCATAAAACAGCACATGATCACCGACTTGAACGGTACTATAGTTATCGTATTTGTCGAGAGTTTCGCCTGTAGCATTAATTAAACGATACTTATCTTCATTACTATCCTTTTTAACCCAACTTACCGAACCATAAAAAGGGGCGACTTGATAAAAGCTATTTTCATAGAGCATTGTCCCTTCGTAATCGTAAAGTTGATATACTGCATAATTATCTTGATAATTTTTCACCCAAAAATATTGACCAGAAAGGTCTACATTATCATTAAAATAATAGCTATCGAGCGCCCATGCTCGTGTACCGATATCCACTTCTTTACCGGTTTTTTTATTAATAAGGTATTTGCTGTTCTTTTTGTTACACAGCTGCATGATTTTATCGAGGGTGGCGTCTTGGCAATGTGGATTGTATTTGGTGTTTAGCTTATTGGGATTCTTGCTGACAAATTGCCCCTGCAAGTCAATATACCCCTGTTTATTATCTTGTGTTTTTACTTCGGCGTAACCATTATTAAATGGATTGATTTTTTTGTAATAAACGCCTTTGGGGGTAATTAAATGACCATCGGTATCAATTAAAACCGATACCCCGGTATCTTGATAGTCATAAGCAATTCTTTCATTACCTAAATACGTTAACGACCCACCGGGTTTGAAAGTTAAAATATCACCCTGTTTATCAAAAGAATATTCAAAGTTGTTAACTTGATTAAAATTATTAAAAAAAACATCATTACTTTTTTGTATAATCCAATAATGATCCCTATAAGTTATTGAGTTTTCATCCCCCTCATTATCGACAATCACCTTACCGCTACGATCGAGTAAAAGATGCTTATAAGGAACATAAAGCCTTGTATCATTAGCATACGACGACATTGAAAAACAGATCAAACCTATTAGATATAAAGCTCTTTTTAATCTTTTTTTTATCACTTATTTATTTCCTTTCCTCAGTAATAATATTCTATTTATTCATGATTTACGGTTGTGTTTATTGAATAATGGTAATAGTAAAGTTAATGATTATTTTTTATTAATGTTTTATTTTAAAATAAATTGAGATTAATTTCTTTTTATTTTTCAAATAGAAATTTTGAAATGGGTATGTTAGTTTCAGTGTGGGGATATTTTTAGTTAAAAAAACAAACAAAAAATTAATAAAATCAATGTATTATTTGTTTTTTTATGGGCTAATTGTAGGAAGGACGGGGGTGTTCCTGACGTTTGAGTTTTGGATGGACAAATGATTATGTTAGAGTTAGCAGATAGTTATGTAAATAAATTGCTTCTAGCGTTTTTACCGATATCATTGATGATATGAGTAAAAACGCTTTATTAATTTATCTTTGGATAAAAAACTTTTAGAAATTTATGTTTTACCGGAAAAATTTCAATCGCTCAGAAAAGCAATTGATTTTATTTGTTTTTTTTAAATTAATACTTATATTAGGTTAGAAAAACCTTCTCATTGCCGTCAAACTTCTGACGGCTCATTTTCAAAAGTGACATTAGGATCGTTATACACGGTCATATTCATAAGTCCTACTTCTCGATCAGTTACAACAGCCGCTGTCATTGCACCAGATACATTGGCTAAAGTTCGTGCCATATCGATAATTGGATCGATAGCTAACACCATACCAATTAAAGGGAAGTATTCAGCCATACCCATGCCAGATAAGACCACCGTTGCGGCAACCGTTGCTGTACCGGGAATGCCAGCGATGCCGATTGAACCAATAACCACCACAATGACAAGCATAATATAAAACTGGATATTAGTCTCAATACCAACCATGTGCGCTACCATCACGGCAAGTAAAGCAGGGAAGAAGCCAGCACACCCATTCATTCCCATGGTGCTACCAAGCGAGCCGACTAAATTGGCAGTGCCAGTATTTACCCCCATTCGAACGGTTAACGTTGAGATAGTCATAGGTAATGTGCCGACTGATGAGCGACTAGTAAAGGCTAATAGCCATGTTCCTAACGCTTTTTTGATAAACATCGTTGGCGAAATACCATGGATCAAGACAATCGTAATATGCATAATTAGCATAATCGCTGTTGCAATATAGACTGCAACAACAAAGTTTGAAACCTGGATAATTGCTGGTATTCCATTAGAAATAATGGTGCGAGCCAGTAAAGCAATGACCGCGTAAGGCATGTATTTAATAACAGTCATCGCAATTGACATGACGATTTTGTAAAGTGCTTCGATAAATGTTTTAAATAACGCAATGGGCTGTGGGTTTTTCTTTTCCATTCTATTAGCGGCAAGCCCCATTAAGGCAGAAAAAATGACTAAGCCCACAATGTTTTCGTTTACCATTGATGCAATAATATTGCTAGGTATTAGATTGATAAAGGTATCAATAATATTGGTGTATTGTTTTGCGTGAGCTTGATGTACAGAGTTTGAGCTCATTGTACCTAAGGCAAATAGATTCGCTAACAAAATACCGACTATACAGGCAATAGCTGTTGTAAACAGCAACCAAAAAATCCCTCTAAATGCGATTTGCGGTAGATTTTTTTTACCAGAAAAATCGATGATGACTTTAACAATAGAAACAAAAATGAGTGGTATCACTAACATTCGGATAAAGGCAATAAAAGCACGACCAAAAAGCCCATACCATGTTGCGGTTTCCTGCATCCAGATTGTTGATATATCTGGGAATCCTGCTACAGCTTGGATCCCTAAGCCAAGCACTGCACCAAGTATTAGACCAACTAACATGCGAATTGAAAAATTAACTTTTTTATCTTGTAGCGGTTTCATCACCGCAAAAAAACAAATAAGTAATAGTCCAATACTAATGAGCGTTTGATAATGGGTAATTACTAAGAACTTTTCAAAAAAAGCTCCCTGAAAAATGGCACCTGGCATAATTAGCCTCTCTTTTGATAATTCAATTATATGGTTAAAAATCGACCTTTAATAATATTGCTTATATAGATAAGCAAGTATTTTTATTTTGCTATAGATCCGGCAATATTTAAAATATCCCATGGTCTTGAAAATGGTGGCGCATACAAAAAATCCATCATGGCAAACTCATCAATTTTTAAATTTGCCCATATTGCAGTTGCTAACGTATTTACTCTTAATACCGCACCACTTCCACCAACTATTTGCCCTCCTAAAATCTCGCGAGTATCGGCATGGTAAATCAGTTTTGCTGTTACACTTGTTTGTCCAGCAACATAGTTGCTATGGTTTTTATCTTTAACCATTACAGTTTTATAAGGAATTTTGGCTTTTTTTGCTTCGCTTTCGGTTAAACCAGCTCGCCCTGCCTCAATATCAAAAACCTTTAGGGCTGATGTGCCAATAGTACCGGGGTATTCATTATGTCCTCCGCCTAAATTTTCGCCTGCGATTTTACCAAGCTTGTTTGCGCCTGTAGCAAGCGGAATATACACCATTGATTGGCTAATTCTATGATGAAGTGCGGCACAATCTCCAGCGGCGTAGATGTCAGTAATATTGGTTTGCCCAAAGCGATTGGTTATGACTGCGCCGTTTTCAAGTGTGTTGATCCCCATGTTTTTATAGATAGCACTATTGGGTTTTACACCTGTTGCAATGATAACAACATCTGCTGGGTATTGCGATTTATCGGTAACCACATGAGTGACTGTATGAGCCCCTTCAAAGCCTAACACGCGTTCTTGTAAGTGTAGGTCACAATGTTGTTTGATGTTTTCTTCTATCAGTTCGGTAATTTGCTCATCAAAAGCATCAACAAGAATTCTATCATCTAGCTGAATAAGTTTAACTTTTTTTTGTAGGGCAACGAGTGATTCGGCTATTTCAAGCCCAATATACCCAGCACCAACAACAATAACATTTTGGGTATTTGGATTGGTTAACGCTTGTTTGATTGCTAGCCCATCATGTAGATCGCGTAAGGTGAAGATATTTTTTAATTGATTATTTTTAAAAGGCGGAATAATGGGGCTAGCACCAACCGCGAGTAGTAGTTTATCGTAGTTATCATCAAAGCAATTGCCTGTATTGAGATCTTTAATGGTTAATTTTTTTTGATTAACATCAAGTGCAATAACTTCATGTTGTGTCTTGATTTCAATGCCATCTTTTTGGAATTGTGCTGGTGTTCTGGATATCATTTCATTGGCATCAGTAAAGTGGTTACCAATGAAATAAGGTAACCCACAAGCACCAAACGATACAATATCCGATTTTTCATAAATACGGATGGTGGCCTCAGGGTTTGTTCTTTTGGCTTTTGCCGCAGCACTTGCGCCTGCGGCTTGAGCGCCAATGATGATTATTTTCACTTAATTTTCTCCTTAGTGCTCAAAAACAGAATTATTCAATACTAGCTTATCATACGTTATCAATCATACGGGTGATAGATAACTGCTTGGTTTTAATATTTGTTAGTTTAAAATTTGAATTATTTGAAAGATATCTGCTTTTTTATTTTATTAATCGTATTATGTTGTAAAAACTTTTCAAGTTACTGTGTTTTTGAATATCAGTTTTTAAGTTTAACTGGTTGAATATAATTTATTAAATCTATAATTAAATTAATCTGTAAATGAGTGTCATTTAATGCAGGAATATAATAAAAGTTTTTGCCACCTGCATTTAAAAAAACTTCTCGATTTTCTTCGTCAATTTCGTAAATGGTCTCAATACAGTCTACCGAAAATCCTGGGCAGATGACTTGCACATTTTTAACGCCTCTTTGAGCTAAAATTTGTAGTGTGCTACTGGTGCTTGGTGTAACCCATTTACCTTTGCCAAATTTGGATTGATAAGCCATTTGAATGGGGATATTTATACCATTTTCTCGACATTTTTTGACTAATAACTGCGTGGTCATTTCGCAACGTTGTATATAATCATCATTGCGGTTATGGATATAACGCTCAGGAATGCCATGATAAGAAAGCACAAGCACGTCAGGTTCTCCTTGGTGGTGAAAAGCCTGTTTAATTTGTAGATAAAGTGCATTGATATAGCTTCGATGATCGGCATAATCTCGAATATAGTCAATATGATCAATGATATTGAGCGAAGTTATAATTTGCTTGATTTTATCAAGTACTGCGAGTGTAGTGGTTGTTGAATATTGTGGAAAGAGAGGTAATACTGTAATTTTTGTGCATGATCGCAGGTTATTTAACGCAGATTGCAAATTGGGATCGCCATAAGTCATGGCTAATTCACATTGAATATTAGGTAAATGGTGTTGTAATTTATCACATAATAATCGGCTATAATGCAATAAAGGCGAGGCGTTATTTATCCAGATTTTTTGGTAATGATTAATAATATAAGGCACTCGTTTAGGTATTACGCGGTACTTTAAAATTGGATACCAAAGCAGTTTTGGCAAATCAACTACATGCCGATCAAGCAAAAACTCGGTTAGATACTGCTTTATTGCATCTGGCGTTGCCGCATTTGGTGTGCCTAGATTAACTAGCAATAATCCTTGTTTTTTGTCCATAAGCGAGCCTTATTTGACACAAAGATAAGGGTTGATAACATCAAGAAGCCTACCTAGTGCGCCTTGATTTTGTTTTAATACTTGATAAGCATTTTCGCCAATCTGTTTACGATTGGTGTTATTTTCTAAAAGATCATTAATTGCTGAATAAAGGGAAGCTGGGGAGCTATCACAAATGATCATCCCTTTAGCTGCAATAAGCTGTTCACAAATAACTTTAAAATTGAAAAAATGTTCGCCACTAATGATAGGAATATGGTGGAGAGCTGGCTCTAATGGGTTATGCCCACCATGTTTCACTAAACTACCGCCAACGAAAGCGATATCGGCAAGACCGTAAAGCGTGGCTAACTCGCCCATTGTGTCGCCTAAAATGACTTGCGTTTGTTTAGTAGGAACTTGCTTACTACTACGGTTTATATAAGTTAACCCGTGATCATTAATTAATTTTTCAACTGCTTTAAAACGCTCTGGATGGCGAGGAACAATAATTAATAGTAAATCAGGATGTTTGGTTAACAAAAGTTCAAAGGCAGCTAGGATGATTTCATCTTCACCATGATGTGTGCTTGCAGCGATAAAGACAGGTTGGTTTAATTGCCATTGTTGCTTTAGCTTTGTGGTTGTTTGCCGCTGTTGATCCGTTAAATTAATGTCAAATTTGATACTACCTGTTATCGCTAAATGATCGTTTGGCAACCCCAATGCGACAAACCGTTCGCCATCTTGTTTATTTTGAGCTGCCACTATACTGATTTTTGACAATAATTTACCAATAGCCGATCCTAGTTTGTGATATCTGTTAGCAGAGCGTTGCGATAATCTAGCATTGGCAATAACCAATGGAATATTTCGTTTATGGCACTGGCAAATAAAATTAGGCCAAAGCTCCGTTTCCATAATGATAACTAACTTAGGCTGGGTCGTTTTTAAAAAACGATTTATCGCGCAAGGTAAATCATAAGGTAAATATACATGATTGACACTATCGCCGAGCAATGCTTTAACTCGCTCAGATCCTGTTGGCGTCATGGTAGTAACAGTAATAGGTAAATTAGGGTATTGCTGTTGTAGCGCTTTAATGAGTGGAATCGCAGCAATCGTTTCACCGACCGATACGGCATGCACTAAAATACTATTAGCTTTCACTTTATTTTTACAAAAACCATAGCGCTCACGCCACCGCTTTCGATAAGCCGGAGCTTTACGACTGCGCCAAAGTAACCTTAGCCACACTAAGGGCTGAATCAAATATAATAAAACGGTATATAAAATTTGCATATCAATCAATTATCTTGATAGATCAAAAAAGTGCTGACGATAATAAGCCAGCTCGGCAATTGAATCACGAATATCATCAAGCGCTTGGTGTGAGCTCTGTTTGCTAATTCCTTTTAATATTTCAGGCTTCCAACGTTTGGCTAATTCTTTGATGGTACTGACATCTAAATAGCGATAATGAAAATAGCTTTCTAAATTAGGCATGTAGTTGAATAAAAAACGGCGATCTTGACCAATGGTATTACCGCAAATAGGTGAGCAGTTTTCAGGTACCCACTGTTTTAAAAATTCGATAGTCTGCTGTTCGGCTTGCTGTTCAGTGATAGTGCTTTTTCGAACACGTTCAATTAATCCTGATTTACCGTGGGTGTTTTGGTTCCACTCATCCATCAATGCTAATTGCTCATCAGATTGATGAACCGCAATTACAGGTCCTTCAGCAAGAATAGTTAAGTTAGAATCAGTCACAACAGTTGCAATTTCAATAATACGATCGGTTATTGGATTAAGCCCCGTCATTTCAAGATCGATCCAAATAAGATGACTACTGTTAATTTGTGGTTGGTTGTTCATAATTTTTGATAGAAATTTTCTTTTTGATACGCAGTAGTGTAGCATAACTGACAATCTGTTTTAGCAAAAAATGAGTACTATGGCAAAAAATCGACTTTCCAATAATCAAAAAAGACGTGTGGCGGCAAAACATCAACAACGATTAGCCATAAGGCAAGATGAAAACCTAGCAAGTTTTTCATCACCTCGTGATGGTGTGGTGGTAAGCCGTTATGGTAAATCGGCTGATGTTGAAGATAGTGGTGGGCTTATTTATCGGTGTAGTATTCGACGTACGTTACCTTCGTTAGTGACTGGTGATAAAGTGGTGTGGCGTGAAAGTTTAGAGCCAAACACCAACGGTATTATTGAAGCCGTTCACCCTAGGCATTCTGAACTTGTTCGACCTGATTTTTATGATGGGGTAAAACCTGTTGCAGCTAATGTTGATCAAATCGTGATTATTTCCGCTGTTTTGCCAGAGTTATCACTTAATATTATCGATCGCTATTTAGTCGCTTGTGAAAGTACTGATATACAACCTATTATTGTTTTAAACAAAATTGATTTACTCAATGATCAGCAACGCGCTGAGGTTGAAAAACAATTGGCGATTTATACTCGTATTGGTTATCAAGTGTTGTATGTTTCATGCCAACCTCAACAAGGTATTGCGGTATTACAAGATATCTTGCAAGGTAAAGTTTCAATTTTAGTTGGTCAGTCTGGTGTGGGTAAATCAAGCATTATAAATTTGCTATTACCTCATCAATCACAATCGGCGATGACTGGTGGTATTTCAGAAATATCTGGTCTTGGGCAACATACAACAACCTCGTCAAGGCTCTATCATTTACCCAATGGTGGCGATATTATTGATTCACCAGGAATACGTGAATTTGGCTTATGGCATCTAGAGCCTGAACAAGTGATAAGTGGCTTTAAAGAATTCGATAACTATCTTGGCGGTTGCCATTTTCGTGATTGTAATCACTTTGATACGCCAGGTTGTTTGCTACAAAAAGCCGTGCAAGACGGTAATATTGCACCATCCAGGCTTGCCAACTATCATCGAATTTTACAAACAATGCAAGAAGTAAAAGCGAAAACCAACAAAAGCTATAAATAATTAGCTATTTTTTACAATAGCAACGCTTTTGCTGGCATTAAAATATGCAAAAAAAACTAAATATAATTAAAAAATCATCTACTTATAAATAAGTGGGTTACTAGGTTGTAACAGCGTAGACTAGTTAAACCAAGCAAAAAACTTCAATAAAATCAATGGCTTTTCTGAATGATTTTTAAGGGTAGTATGCATACAATTTGTATATTCGCAATTTGTATACCTACTGAAAGTGATTATTGTCGCTATTTTGTATGGGAATGCGCCAATACCTAAAGTAAATTGCCTGCTTAAAATATGAAAAGGTCGTCATAAGAGATTGTTTTTGCATGTAACGCTCTAAATATTTAACTATTTTAAATAAAAATTAATGCTTTAACCAAAAATTAAAAAACTAAAAACCTAAACGACATTAAACATTGATCTGCTCACAATCAGTGGCCACCGCTAATGGCAAATAGCTTGATTGTGGGCAGTGAATGAACCTATTTACTATTGATGGTCTTTAAAGCAAAACCAATAGCGACATATGCCCAACCTTGGAAAATAAGATCAATACCTAAAAACATACCTAAAACGTAAAGGCTGTCGTATGGCCAACCAGTGATAATCATAAATCCTAAAATGAGGGTGATAATACCTGATGTGAGTATCCACCCCCAACGAGGTAAATCACGGTTATTCATAGCAGCAAATATTTGCGTAAAACCACTCATAATTAACAAAAAGGAAACCACTAAAGTTAAAGCGGATGAAACGGTAACAGGTTGAAAAAATGACATTAAACCAATAAAAATGTATAGTACCCCCATTACAGCCCATAGTGCAGATTGACCGAAACTTTTAACCTGAAATGAATGTAGTGCTTGGATAATACCAGCGATCAAAATTAATGAACCAATAACATAGACCGAAAAAACAGTTGCAATGAACTGATAACCTAATGCGAAGCCTCCTAATATAATTAAAATAACACCCACTAAAATAAACCAGTTTGATTTTTGTTTAAGACCGTAAAAATTATTTTGGTTAGATATCATATTACTTTCCTATTTTATAAGTTAAATTTGGGTTTGAAATTAAAATCACTTTTAAGACAGGTGGTTTTGTCACAAGTGATTAATCAGTGAAAAGAAAGGCTGTGATACAATTCATTGCACAGTAATTGTTTTATCAAAACAATTACTGTGCATATAAATTAGACAATATAATAAAACTAAATTTACAATTAATCTTTATCTTTCAGTGCTTCGTCTAATGTTGAATAGAACATGAGTTTGTTAGAAATAGGAACAATTTTAGCTCTAGCTAATGTTTTTAATGGCTGAAATTGTAACTCACAGATTGATAAATCAACATTTTCAGGCAACTCATCAATAAAATGTATTAAAGCATTAAGCCCACCAGCATCAAGTATGGGTACCGCATCCCATTGTAGTATTATGTGTTGATATCCATTAATCTTTTGATAAATTTCTAAAAAGGTACGTTCAGCAGCAGCAAAAAACAGCGGCCCATTAATACGAAGTACTAAAGTTTTGTCATTACTGCGATTAAGTTCAACTAAACGCGTCATTCGGGCTATTCTGCGCATAAATAGAATTGATGCAAGCACGATTCCCAATGTAATAGCTATCACCATATCAAATAGTACGGTTAGTGACATACAAAGCAACATAATTAAAATATCGTCTTTAGGTGCACATTTGATAATATAAATAACACGTTGAACCGCACTCATATTCCATGCCACGATAAGTAATAGCGCAGACATAGCCGAAAGTGGAATAAATGATAATGCTGGCGCAAAACAGATAAGTGCCAGTAAAACAACCAAGGCATGTAATACCGCCGCAATCGGTGAAGTTGCTCCCGCTTTGACATTAGCTGCCGACCGCGCGATAGCAGCAGTTGCTGAAATTCCACCAAAAAACGGCGCAATAATATTACCTAACCCTTGGCCAATGAGTTCACTATTTGAATGATGTTTGGTATGCGTCATTTCATCTAATACCACTGCACACAATAACGATTCTATAGCGCACAACATCGCCATGGTAAGTGAAATCGGTAATAAAGCGCTAAGTGTTGACCAATCCCATTTAAAATCAGTATGTTGCCAAGGTAAAGCAAATTCTGGTAGTACAGAGGGTATACCATGCCCTAGGGTATTATCGGCTAATGTATAGGTAAAACGTGAACCAATTGTTTCAATTTGATAGCCAAATTGATTAAAGATAAACATGACTATAATACCGGCAACGAGTGCAGGTAAGTGGCCAGATATTCTTAATTTAAGCCTTGGCCACATAATTAATACTATTAGTGTTACAGCTCCGACTAAGGTGTCTGCTATATTGATGGTAGGTAGTGCTTTAGTTAGCTCAATCACTTTACTAATATAACTTTCTGGCATATGTTCGAGCTGCAAGCCAAAAAAATCTTTAATTTGCATAGTTGCTATCGTGATAGCAATACCGGATGTGAAGCCTAATACAACAGGTAATGGTATATATTCGATTAATCTACCTAAGCGAATTATTCCCATTAATATAAGAAATATGCCAGATAGTAGTGTTGCAATGAGTAATCCTGATAATCCATATTGTAATGATACGGGGTACAAAATAACGACAAATGCGGCAGTAGGGCCAGAAACACTAAAGCGAGAACCACCCGTTAATGCAATAATAAAGCCTGCTATAATTGCGGTATATAGCCCATGCTGCGGTGGCACGCCACTTGCAATTGCTAATGCCATTGCTAAGGGGATAGCAATAATACCAACCGTAATTCCAGCAATCAAATCCTTGATAAAACGAGTTGTATTATAAGGGGTCGTTATACATGCTGATATAAATGCAATGCTAATTTTGGTGCGAGAAAGGCTATATAATTTCATTGTGTTTAATAGACTTATGGGGAATTGTTTGAGATGCTTAATAAGATAATCTTTTTTACAAAAAATAAAAGAGTGTTACAAAAATAATCATCTTTTTTATAAATTAGATAGGCTATACTCAGTAACTTGAGAAAAAAATCAAAGATAAAAATTTACTTATAAAATCAGCATTGGAAATAAAAGCCTGTTACATTCGTGGCGTTGATAGCATTAAACCGATATAATATGACTATCATGTTACTATATCGTTATCATCTTATCTTTTAGTGGATTTTAAATCATATAGTCTAAAGGTTGTGCAAATTTGCTAACGATTAAACGATAACAGTATATACTTAATTCATTGCTTATCTTGATGCCCCAAAAGAGCACTATGTCTGTTTACAAGCAAAATACTTGCTTGTGGTGGGTTGATGGGTAAACAATTAATGTCAGTTAAGTATATCAATAACACAAAGGTATGAGGTTTATTTTTTATGTTTTCTTGGTGGGCTAAAGCTTATTTTTTTCTTATCCAAATCTTGGTGAAACTTTTTGTGAAAAGTAAACCTGTTCCTACCGATCCAATAATAGAATTAGACCTTGATACCGATAAACCAATTTTATATGTCTTACCTTATAACTCTCAAATCGATTTGATGGTGTTGCGATCGCTTTGTTTGCAATATAATTTACCAGATCCACTAGCTGGCTTAGATATCAATGGTAAAAACATTCCTGCTTACATCTATATTGATAAAGGACCTGGTATTTTTGCCTCTAACCAACAAAAAAATAAAGCAATTGAAATTTTAAGAGATTATATTTCAGCACATCAACAAAATCATGATCTTGATGTCCAAATGTTACCTGTTTCGGTTATGTTTGGTCGCAAGCCTGATATCGAAGGGAAGAAAAAACTATCATTACAGGTACTTGGCGCAACTAGCAAATTTTTAAAAATCATCACGTCAGGCAGAGATTGTTATACTCGATTTTCTCGTACAGTTTCATTTAAAGATATTCATGTTGATAAACAGCAAGATCTTCCTATTTTAGCGCATAAACTAGCACGCGTTGCACGCATCCATTTCGCCAAACAACGTATGGCATCCATCGGACCTAAGCTTCCTGTTCGTCAAGCGATGCTAAATAACTTACTAAAAAAGCAAGTAATTAGCGAAGCAATACAAGAAGAAGCAAAAAGTAAAAATATTGACCTTGATAAAGCAAAGAAAAACGCATTAGCGATTTTAAATGAAATTGCCGCTAATTTTTCTTATCGTATGCTACGAATAACCGATTTTGTGCTGACCTGGGCGTGGAATAGGCTTTATCAAGGTCTTAAAGTCACTAATGCCGATCCTGTTCGAGAGCTTGCCCAAAATGGGCATGAAATTGTCTATGCTCCTTGCCACCGCAGCCATATGGATTATCTATTACTTTCTTATGTGCTTTATCGACAAGGATTAGTTCCTCCTCATATTGCTGCTGGCATTAACTTGAACTTTTGGCCAGCAGGACCCATTTTTAGGCGATTAGGCGCCTTTTTTATTCGCCGTTCATTCCGAGGTAATAAACTTTATACATCCGTTTTTCGAGAATATTTAGCGGAACTTTTTATCCGTGGTTATGCTGTTGAATATTTTGTTGAAGGTGGACGATCTCGTACAGGTAGATTACTCGATCCTAAAACAGGTATGTTAATGATGACAATTCAAACATTATTACGTGGTGATGCAAGACCCATTACCGTTGTTCCTGTTTATATTGGTTATGAGCATGTGTTAGAAGTCGCTACCTATGCCAATGAGTTACGAGGAGCAAAGAAAGAAAAAGAAAGCTTGTGGCGTACTCTAAAAGCATTTTTAAAATTAAAAAAATTGGGATTTGGCTATGTGAATTTTGGTCAACCAATACCGTTAAATCAGTTTTTAAACCAACAAGTTCCAGAATGGCGAGATGCAATCGAACCGACTGGTACTCAACGCCCGCAATGGTTAACACCAACAACCAATTTACTTGCTAAACAAATTATGGAGCACATCAACTCTTCAGCTGCAATCAATGCAATGAACTTATGCTGTTCAATATTATTAGCGGCAGATCAACGTGCATTAACGAAAGTTAGATTAATTGAACTGATTGATTATTTGTTAAAATTATTAAAAAATATTCCTTATTCAGAGTTGATAACCATTCCAGAACAAACGCCAGAAGAATTGTTTGAGCATGCCAAAGAAATGGGAAAATTTGTTATTACCACAGACGAAGCTGGCGAAATTGTTGGTTTAACTAACGAACAAGCGGTTTTAATGACTTATTATCGTAATAATATTCAGCATTTACTGATTATTCCAGCTATTGTGGCCAGAATTTTACTCAAACATAACCGGATTTCATCGGATGAAGTTTTAGAACAAGTAAAACGACTTTTTCCGTTAATCAAATCAGAGCTATTTGTTTATCACAATGATGAACAACTCACTGAATATGTAGATAAAATTATTAAAATCTATGCCGAATTAAACCTAATTTGTTATTCGCCAGATAAATTAACACTAAACTACTTAAAAATGTCGGAATTACAATTAATTGCTTCATCATCTAAAGATACATTGCAACGTTATGCTATTGCATTTTCTTTATTGCAAAAAGATCCAACAATTAGCCGTGCAACACTAGAAAAAGAGGCTCGACTCATTGCTGAACGATTATCCATTTTACATGGTATTAATGCCCCTGAATTCTTTGATAAAGGCGTATTTTCCACATTAGTTGCATCACTAAGAGAGCAAGGTTATTTAGATGATAAAAATGGCTCAAACTTAGCTAAAATTGAAACGATGAACAAAACACTTAAGCCTTTAATTACAACTAGAGTAATGCAAACTATCGATGATATAAACCCATTAATCAAATAATTCAAAAATACGCTAATTCGGAGATAACTTTAATGAAGTGCAATATTATTTGTTCATTGTAAGCTAAAGGTTATAACATGGTAGTTAACATCATTCTGCAAGAAACAATCAATGAGCAAGATTTTATCTTGTTGGCTAACAAATGGCAGCAAAATGCATCGGTTATCATTGAATCATTATTAGAAAATAATGAAGCTAAAAACCGTATTTTTAATCTTGCTCTAAACTATATTCCAAATTCATTTGCCGAAGCTGTCATTGATATTTTTCTTGAAGATAGTACTTTTATTATTCGTGATGATGATCTGCTAAAATGTGCAAAGCAAGGCTCTATGGGTTTAAAAAAGAGCATTTGTTATCGTAAAAATGTGCCTCAATATATTATTGATTTATGTAATTTTTATTAATCAACATATTATCTACGCTAGGAAATATAAAATATGTTAGATTTTTCCTATTTATCGGATCAAGATGGCAGTAAATCATCTCTGGTTTTAAATGATAAAAAAGCCCAATTGCTTGATCACGCTTTTACTTATTTAAGACAAAAAACTGGCATTATGATTGATCCTTATGGCCAAACAAGAATCTATCCAGACCATCAAAAAATATTAATCAATTTGTTACATCAGCATAATGACAGCGAGATCCAAAAACTCGTTTTGCTATTTAAGCAAGCATCCAGTGAGGATGAAATAATTCTTGCTGATGGTGATTAAATGGATAAATTATTTATTTAGCCATAATGACACTTACCTCAAGTTGCATTAAACTAATGTGTATTTATTACAAACGTTTATTACAAATGCAACGCTCTCATGCAAGTTATTTAAGAGGAATTTATGGATTTTATCGCTATACGTGATGTGCTTTCTAACATAAAGGATATGCCAAATCATTTTTTTTATCTTCCTGCTGATCACTCCTCTTGGACACTTGATACACAAGGTCGGTTTTTGGATGATGATGCGTTAAATAATTTTGATTCAGGTCTTTCCCAAAAAGCAATAGAAGAAGACTGGATCCCAACGCTAGAAAAAGCCGATATTGAAGATATTATTGAAGTTGCTAACAATGAATTAGGTAATCCAACATTAGAAGATTTATTTAACTCTTTTATTTTCTATATTGAAAATGACGCTTTTTTACAATATGCTGATTAAACATAAATGGCATATGTTTTTTACACAATATGCTTGTTTAACACAAATAGTACTAGCACATAAATTATGTTATAGCATTTAAGCATGGTGATGTCTTCTAATAAAAAAGTGATCGAATTGATATCACATTTATCAACTCAACTTAATCAATTAGGCATTTTATTACAAACCAATATTGCTGATCAATTTACAGTACATAATATGGCTAGCTATGTACATATTGATATCTTAAAACACCGAATTTATCTTCGCTTCAAATTATCAATTAACGGCATTGAGCTATTTGATAACGATATCATCAATATTCAAATCACAGAGGGTATAATACATGCCACTTGCACCGTTTATTCAAATTATGGTATCGATAATGTAATGAAATACCAAAACGATCTAGATGATTTTGAGCTGGCAATCTTCGACAAAATTTTCATAGAATTATTGTCATGTATTACATCACATATTAGCTTGCTGACCCAAAGCAACTAAATAGCTTAACCCACGAAAATGATTTAAGTAACTTAACAACTTTCACTAAAGGCTGACTGATATAAATGGACATGACCCAATAATGAAGACTAAAAAAATTTAATTAAAGTATATGATTAGCTACTATTATTTGATAATTTAAAACTGCATAATTTGGGATTAAACTTTAGAGTATCATTTATAAGTAAACTATAAGTGAAGGTAGATAAACAATAAATAGAAAAGCCAATAGAAAATGAGCCATATACAAAACATCACTCAATTGGAAAACGCCATAATCCATCAAGCTCAAGCAGAAGATGAACAATCATTTTTGTATCAATTGCATGAACTAAGTTTTTTTGATAAATCAACATTTAATCAACTATTAAATAATTGCCAAGCCTTAGCAAAAACCTATCAACAGTTAGGAAAAACGAATAATTATAACGAGGTAGTAAAAGGCATTTTACTGATTTTTGAATATACACTATTTTCATTTTATTGCCATCATGCTGAGCATGATTACTTTCATATCAGCAATTATGGCGATGAACTAACCGCCAATGACATATCTGACTATTATGATAAAATCAGATTAATCACACAACAAATCATCTTATAAACGCATAAAATAATCACTTACATGACCAGCTCAATAAGGTATTTAAACAAATGGGATTAGATTTTATTATCCATATTGATAATCAACGGCAGGTACAATTTGTTATGAACGAAGATCTACATAGTAAAATATTTAGCAAATCAACAAATTGGCGTAGCTTTAAACAATTAAAAAAAATCAGTGATTATTACAAAACTGATGCCGTTTTTAATAGCAACGAGCTAACAACATTAATAGCAGATTTGATGCAAATCACCCAACAAATCGATGATTTTCAAGATGAATTACAACAGCTTATCACTAAACTGAGTCAGAAAAATGCCAAACTATTACGCGTTACTAGCGATTAGTCATACTTAGATTACTATCCACTCATCCCCATAGCTCTATCAATTTTATCATGAATGACATAAATTGAGGCAAACTGTACAATATACAATTTATCTGGCTGGTTTTGATAATTATGTCGATAAGCAATCAAACTGATAGCAAAAATGAGACAGCAATGTGCAAACTTCAGGATGGTAATCAATGATTGATTTTACTGCTGATATTATTAGTTATAAATCAATGGCTAATATTCAAATTGGTGATAACATTCTTTCTTATCTCGATGAAATGTATCAATATTTTGATGTTAACTACCAAGAACACGAGCTTCATTTTTCAATGGGTGAGATGACTAGACAGAGTTTTTATTCATTAAATGATGATACATTGACGCTAACAACCACATTTGATGGCGATATCATTGGCATAGGATGCAACCAAAACTACCAAGGTAAATACCAAAATCAATATAAAAATGAATTATATGCTGGTATTACCATGGAAGAGCTATGCTCTTTGAGCAAATTTCAGAAGATTGTATATGGCACACTGATTGTTGATAACGATTATGGCTTATATTTTACGTTACCCTCGCCTTATGACGAAATTGCCGACACGCTAAAAGACATCCCCTATGATTTAAAGCTAAATGAAATTTACGTAGCGGATAATTCCAGCTGGCAGCTTAAGCCACAAAAAAAGAAAAAGCCTAAAAAGCGCAAAATTGCCAAACCTTATTCTTATTTTTAATATTAATAAGCAATAATCTAATATGCATTACTAATTAGGTGCTGTGACTTAACTATATCCACTTAAAACACTGCTAAAGTGCCCATTATTAGATAGGGATGCACGAAAGAAAGATCTGACTAAACCATTTAGTTAATATTTTTAACTTGTCATAATCAAATCGAAAGCTTGTCAAATTAAGGTGTATATTTTACCTACAACTTATTTATATCAATATGATTTCCTTTTCATCTTTTCGGCAATTAAAACGAGCATGAGCTTATTTTTTGACATATGTCAAACTTTGGTAATTCATACTGGCATTTTCCTTTATTTCTGCATAAGAAACGATTATTATTGATATAAATAGGAAAGTTTATAGCTTTAAAAATATAATAAATTAAATAATGTAATGTCAGTTTTCTAAGGAGTCCATATGCTATTTAACCGTAGACAGTTCTTTAAGATCTGTGCTGGTGGTATGGCAGGAACAACCGTCGCCACATTAGGACTCGCTCCAAATGTGGCGCTCGCACAAACTCGCCAATTTAAATTACTCAAATCAAAAGAAACCCGTAATAACTGTACCTATTGTTCTGTTGGATGCGGAATGTTACTTTATAGTCGTGGAGATGGTGCAAAAAATGCTGAATCATCTATTTTTCACGTAGAGGGCGATCCCGATCATCCTGTCAGCCGAGGATCACTTTGTCCGAAAGGGGCAGGTGTACTTGATTTTATAAAAAGCGAACAACGTGTTAAATACCCAGAATATCGAGCCCCAGGCTCAGATAAATGGCAACGCATTAGTTGGGATGAAGCCATTGACCGCATCGCTCGTTTAATGAAAGAAGACCGAGATAAAAACTTTATTGAAAAAAATAAAAATGGCACCACAGTAAATCGCTGGACAACCACTGGTTGGCTTGTTACATCAGCGGCTAGTAACGAAACGGGTTGGTTAGCATTTAAAGTTGCTCGCGCTTTAGGTATGTTAAGCCTTGAAACCCAAGCTAGGGTTTGTCATGGTCCTTCTGTATCAAGTTTAGCTGCCACCTTTGGTCGTGGCGCTATGACCAACAACTGGAATGATATCAAAAATGCTAACGTTGTTATCGTGATGGGAGGAAATGCGGCAGAAGCTCATCCTGTTGGTTTTAAATGGGCAATAGAGGCAAAAATTAATAATGGTGCAGAATTAATTGCAATTGATCCGCGTTTTCATCGAACCGCTTCGGTTGCAGATCATTATGTTCCCATTCGTGCGGGCTCTGACATTGCATTTTTGCTCGGTATTATTAATTATCTTATTACTAATAATGAAGTTAATTTCGACTATTTAGTCACACACAGTAATGCTAGCTTAATTGTGCGTGAAGATTTTAATTTTGACGCAAATAGCGGTTTATTTAGTGGCTATGATGCAACTAACCGCCAATATGATCAAAGCAGTTGGGCATATCAAAAAGATGAAAATGGTTATGCCCTTCGGGATAAAACACTAAGCCACCCTCGTTGCGTTTGGAATCTATTAAAACAGCATGTTAGCCGTTATACCCCTGAAATGGTAAATAAGGTCACTGGTAGCCCAATTGATGGGTTTTTACATGTTTGCCGTTCACTCGCTAGCACAAAAACCCATGATAGAGCCGCAACCTTTTTATATGCATTAGGTTGGACTCAACATACTTATGGCACACAAATCATCCGCACAGCGGCGATGATCCAACTAATCTTAGGCAATATAGGTGTCATGGGGGGGGGAATTAATGCGCTACGCGGGCATTCAAATATTCAAGGATTAACCGATGTCGGCTTGTTATCCAATCGTTTACCAGCCTATCTTGATTTGCCAAAAGATTCTCAAGTTTCACTTACTCAGTATTTGGAAGAAAAAACACCAAAACCACTTGGTCCAAGTGAAGTGAACTTTTGGGGAAATTACCCAAAATTCTTTGTCAGTTTTATGAAGTCGATGTATGGTGATAAAGCGACTATAGATAATGATTGGGGATTTGATTGGTTACCCAAATGGGATAAAACCTATGATATCTTAAGATTCAGTAAAATGATGCGTGATGGTCAGGCTAATGGCTTTATCTGCCAAGGTTTTAATCCTCTTGCTGCACTCCCAGATAAAAATAGCATCCGTGACGGCTTATCTAATTTAAAATTTTTAGTTAACATTGACCCAATGCCAACAGAAACGGCTGAGTTTTGGAAAAACCATGGTGAATCCAATGATGTTGACTCTAGTAAAATTCAAACAGAAGTCTTTAGATTGCCGTCAAACTGTTTTGCTGAGGAAAACGGAACAATAGTGAACTCTTCTCGCTGGCTACAGTGGCATTGGGCAGCAGCTCGCCCGCCTTATGAATCTTTATATGATCCTGAAATTATTGCTCGTATCTTTTTAAGAATCAAAGAACTATATGCTCAAGAAGGGGGTGCCTATCACGATCCAATTGATAACTTAGTTTGGGACTATGAAGATCCTCAAGGGCCAGCGGCTGAAGAATTAGCCAAAGATTACAATGGGCGTGCGCTGGCTGATATCACTGATGCCAATGGCAATGTGATTCTTAAAAAAGGACAGCTACTCAGTGGCTTTTCACAATTAAAAGCAGATGGTACAACCTCATCAGGCATTTGGATATTCTGTGGATCTTGGACTGAGCAAGGCAACCAAATGGCACGACGCGATCCAAGTGATCCATCAGGTAAAGGCATTCATGCAGGTTGGGCTTGGTCATGGCCGATGAATCGACGCGTACTTTATAATCGCGCTTCAGCAGATGAAAACGGTCAGCCGTGGGATCCTAAACGAGTTTTAGTAAAATGGAACGGCTCAAGCTGGGTTGGTAATGATGTGCCTGATTTTACTGCAACATTATCACCAAATACAGGGGCAGGCGCCTTTATTATGAATAACGATGGTTTAGGTGGATTGTTTTGCTTAAACCGATTAGTCGATGGTCCATTCCCAGAACATTATGAACCGTTTGAAACACCTATTACTAATAATCCATTACATCCAAATCAAGTAAGTAGCCCTGTAGCACGTGCATTTAAAGAAGATTTGGAACGCTTAGGAAAGGCTAGCCAATTCCCTTACGTGGGCACGACGTACAGCATTACTGAGCATTTTCATTTTTGGACGCAACATGCAAGGCTGGCTTCAATTACTCAGCCTGAGCAATTTGTTGAACTAAGTGAAAATCTTGCAAATAAAAAAGGCATAAAGGTAGGTGATACCGTAAAAGTGACGTCATACCGAGGTTATATCAAAGCGAAAGCCGTTGTCACTAAACGACTTCCGACATTAACTGTTGATGGTAAACAAATCGAAACCATTGGAATTCCAATTGTTTGGGGATTCACTGGTCAGACAAAGAAAGGATTTTTGGTTAATGAATTAACACCACATTTAGGTGATGCGAATTCACAAACACCAGAATATAAATCATTTTTAGTCAATATCGAAAAAGTCACCACAGCGGCATAAGGGAGGAAAACTATATTATGTCATTACAAACTCAAGATATTATTCGCCGCTCTGCAACCAATACATTAACTCCAGCGCCACGGGCTCGCGATTATCAACAAGAAGTAGCTAAATTAATTGATGTGACAACGTGCATTGGCTGTAAAGCTTGCCAAGTAGCTTGTAGCGAATGGAACGATCTTCGAGCTGAAGTTGGTAATACCGTTGGTGTTTATGACAATCCTGCAGATTTAGAGCCCAAAGCATGGACTGTCATGCGATATTCAGAAGTTGAAGTTAACGGCAAATTTGAATGGCTTATTCGCAAAGATGGCTGTATGCACTGTTCTGATCCTGGGTGCTTAAAAGCTTGCCCATCAGAAGGTGCTATTATTCAATATGCTAATGGTATTGTGGATTTTCAATCTGAACATTGTATAGGTTGTGGTTATTGTGTCGCAGGTTGCCCATTTAATATTCCCCGAATTAGTAAAGAAGATAATCATTCATATAAATGTACTTTATGCGTAGACCGTGTGGCAGTTGGGCAAGAACCTGCTTGTGTAAAAACATGCCCAACTGGCGCCATTCATTTTGGTACAAAACAAGATATGATTCGCCATGCAGAGAATCGAATTATAGACTTGAAAAAACGAGGATTTGCACAGGCTGGGCTTTATGATCCACAAGGCGTAGGCGGCACTCACGTTATGTATGTTTTACACCATGCAGATCAACCTGAACTTTATCATGGCTTACCTAAAGATCCGCAAATTAGCGAAGTGGTTAAATTCTGGAAAGGTATTTGGAAACCGCTATCGGCGGCAGCATTTATTGCAACATTTGGCGGCTTACTATTCCATTATATGGGAGTAGGCGCAATTGAGGTAGATGAACAAGACATTGAACAAGAAAAAGAAGCCGATAACCAAGCTCGAAAACGCCTAGGTTTACCCATTTTTCGGCGTAAACATAGTTCCCCATTGTCACAACAGGAGAATCATCATGAATAAGCAAAACATGATATTAAGAACCCCTCTTCTTGTTCGCTTCTGTCATTGGTGCATGGTTTGCCTTTTCATTTTAACGGCACTATCGGGGCTATCCTTGTTTTTCCCATCCATTAAATTATTTGGGTTGGTGCTCGGCACTCCACAGTTAGTCAGAGCATTACATCCCATTATTGGTTGTATTGTCTTTGTACTGCTGATGTTTATGTTTTTAAAACTTGCTCATCATAATATTCCAAATAAACAAGATCTGTTATGGATAAAAAACTTTAAAAAAGTGATTATGGGTAAAGAAGAAGGTATTCCCATTGGTAAATATAATGTCGGTCAGAAATTTTTATTCTGGTGCATTATGAGCTTAATTTTGGTCTTGTTTGTAACTGGAATGATCATGTGGCGACGATACTTTTCTGATTATTTTCCAATACCAGTTGTGCGTATTGCGATATTCTTTCACTCGCTTGCTGCTATTGGCTTAATTTTACTTGCTATTGGTCATGCTTATATGGCAATTTGGGTTAAAGGATCTATTAAAGGAATGATAACAGGCTATGTATCACGAGCTTGGGCTCGCAAAAATCATTCGGCTTGGTATGAAGAAGAAATGGATAAAATTTATCAAAATGAACTCAATACAAAAGCAAAGTCTGAAGTAGAATCAGCGGATGTTAAACATAAACCAGCATGATAACACTCTCTATCTCTAATTGTATTTACCGCTGATAGTTACTATCAGCGGTATTATTTTAAAAGCAAAAAACCAGTGACAATCGAAAATCACAATCAATGAGCATTTATAATGAATATAAAAATCATTCCTCAAGATCAACTTGAACAACAAGCAAGTAGCTCCGTTATTCGGCAAATTCCATTACTTTTATATCCATCACCTAAAACACTTTATACGCATCGAGTTGAGCGTTTGAAAAGCCTTGCAAACAATAGCCCAATTAGCGATTATTTAAACTTTTGTGCAAAAATTGTTGAACAACAAGCCGATTTACTCAAGCAAAAACCAATAGATATTGATGTAGCATGTTTATTAAATAGTGAGCATCCCCCGCTAAGTTTAGATAATTTACCACTTACAAATACGTGGCAAGATTACTTAGCATCATTGTTGGACTCATGTGCCAACACAACAGAGCAAATTACTTTAGTCATCGAGCAACTAAAAAAAAATAGCTCTCAAGCGTTGCAAAATAAAGCAATACATTTACTTACAGGTGAATTTGATCAAGTTAATGGCGATGAAACAATTTTTATTTGGTCAGCTTTATCGGTTTACTACTGCCAACTGGCCAGTCAAATCAAAGGCAAAGCCATCGCAGAAAATATAGACAAACTTTGGTTGTGCCCAGTTTGCAAAAGCATGCCCTCAGCCAGTGTTATTCAATTAGGTAGCCACAGTGGTTTACGCTATTTACATTGTAGTTTATGTGAAAGTGAATGGTACGTGCCTAGAATTAAGTGCACCTGTTGCGATAATATGAAGGATATACAATATCTGTCACTAGAACAGGAACTTGCAGCAACTAAAACGGAGTGTTGTGACACTTGCCATAGTTATTTAAAAATATTTGATCAAGATAAAGATCCCCATATTGAAGTCATCGCTGATGATATTGCCTCATTGATTTTAGATATAAAAACAGAAGAAGAAGGTTTTGCTAAAAGTGGCGTTAATCCGTTTATATTTGCTCAAAAGCAAGATTAATACACAAAAAACTAAAAATTAAGATTTCTTAATGAATATAAAAATAGCGGCAAAACGGCTGGGTGAATGGTTTATTGTTACAATATTATCGTTGATAAGCTCATTTATTAATAAAATACAACTTCACTTTTTAGCTTGATAAAGTTAAACTGGCACCATTGTACTAGTTTGTGAGTTCTTATTATGAAACGCTTTTTGTTATCGCTAATAATTCTTTTAGTTACCCCTTTTTTTAGTTTTGCAGATACAATAAAAAATGTCGCTATTACCGCGATTGTAGAACATCCATCTTTAGACCAAATCCGTGATGGTGTTAAAGATGAATTAACAGACAATGGCTATAAGTTAAACGAAAATTTAACGGTTCAATACAAAAGTGCACAAGGCAGCAGCGCAACTGCTGCACAAATTGCCAGACAATTTGTCGCAGCAAAACCTGATGTTATTGTCGCAATTGCCACACCGAGTGCTCAAGCAACTGCGGCTGCCACCAGACAGATCCCGGTGGTTTTTGCCGGTATTACAGATCCAATTGCAGCCAAGTTAATTAAAAACTGGCAACCTACAGGTACAAACATCACTGGCGTTTCAGATTATCAAGAAATAGGGCCACAAATCGACTTTATAAAAAAAATCGTACCCAATGTTAAATCGGTAGGATACATTTATAGCCCAAGTGAAATTAACTCAACTGTGGTATTAAAAAACCTACAAGCACTTTTATCGCAACAAAATATCAAATTAGTTGCGGTACCTGCTCAGCGAACCGCTGATATCTCAACTGCCGTCAATACATTAAAAGGAAAAGTTGATTTAATCTACACAACAACCGATAACAATGTTGTTTCAGCTTATGAGTCATTAGTAAAATTTGCTAATGAAAATAAAATCCCGCTGTTAGCCTCTTTCCCTGATGCAATTGAACGAGGCGCTGTTGCCGCATATGGCATGAGTTACTATGATGTGGGACGCCAATCAGGCAAACTTGTTGTTCGAATCTTACAGGGTGAAAAAGCAGGTAACATTGCTCCAGAAATAGGACAATCATTACGTCTTGCCATCAATATTGGTGCTGCTAAAAAACAAGGTGTAACATTGTCTCCTGAAGTTATCCAATCCGCTTACAAAGTCATAGACTAATAATTAATTCCAATCTATTGTAACCAACAAAACTTTGCTCATTTCGGTGGGCAAAGAGCTAGGTTATACATAATTAATTTAAGGTCAATAATATTACCGACAGCCTTGGGCTAATAAAATAACAAAATTTTATCCACACAACAAAGTGTACTTTAGTTTCATCAATCAACATTTAATGTAAAAAAATGTTTACATTCACAGCTATTTTTTAACTCTAGAAAATTATCTAAATTTGCTTTATAGTAGCTTGGAATTTATCTTAGTTGTAAATAAAATATTACAGGAGTGCCATATGCGTAATTCTATTATAAAATTTTTTATGCTACTTAGCTTATCATTGGCAGTATTTAACTCTTCAGCAGATCCTAAATCTGAGCAAAAATTTGTGGCTATTACCGCAATTGTTGAACATCCAGCATTAGATAATGTTCGTCGAGGTGTTGAGGATGAACTAAAAGATAGCGGTTATATTGCTGGCGAAAATTTAAAATTACACTTTGCAAGTGCACAAGGTAGTAGCGCTAATGCAGCGCAAATCGCTAAACAATTTGTAGCTAACAAACCTGATGTTATTGTTGGCATTGCGACACCAAGTTCACAAGCTTTAGTTGCGACAACCAAACAAATTCCAATTGTTTTCACTGCCGTTACCGATCCTGTAGCAGCAAAATTAATTCCAAGTTGGAATGCATCAAAAACCAACGTAACTGGGGTGTCTGATGCGTTATCATTAGATGCTCAAATTGACATGATGCTAAAAATTAAACCTGATACTAAAAATATTGGTTATGTTTATAGCCCAAGTGAAATAAATTCAACAATTATACTAAAACAATTACAAGTTGAGTTAGAAAAACGAGGTATGAAAATAATAGCTGCCCCAGCTCAACGTACTTCGGATATATCAACAGCCGCAAGAAGTTTAAAAGGTAAAGTTGATATGTTTTATACCACGACTGATAACAATGTGGTTTCTGCCTATGAAGCGCTAGTAAAAATAGCAAACGAAAGCAAGATACCTCTTTTAGCATCAAACCCAGAATCAGCAGAACGTGGGGCGATTGCGGCTTTGGGAATGAGTTATTATGATCTTGGTCGTCAGGCAGGTAAAATTGTTATCCGCATACTGAATGGTGAAAAACCGGGTGATATCCCATCACAAGTGGGCAATGTTACTCAACTAACGATAAATAAAAAGGCGGCTGAACGCCAAGGTGTTACGTTATCTGATGATATATTGAAATCAGCGGCAAAAATTATCGAAAAATAATATTGCTCTTTTATAACTATGCCGCCATTTTGGCGGTTAACTTGAATGGATTTTTTCATGTCTTTTGAATTTTTATTAGGCTCAATTGGAATTGGGCTTATTTATGCCTTAGTGAGTTTAGGTGTATTTATCTCATTTCGTTTACTTGACTTCCCTGATTTGACAGCTGATGCCAGCTTCCCTCTTGGGGGCGCAATTTGTGGATTATGTATTTATATCGGTATCGATCCTTGGATTGCGACGTTATTCGGCATGCTTGCTGGTTGCCTTGCTGGCGCAATGACAGGCATACTGTACGTTAAGCTCAATATTCTACAATTACTTTCGAGCATTATTGTAATGATAGGACTTTATTCTATTAATTTAAGAATATTAGGTCTTGCACCTTATATTATGGATGAAACACCAAGAATGGCGGGTTCACCTAACCTTTCTTTACTGGATGCCAAAACCATATTTTCACCATTTATTGCTGATGATTACAGTAATCAATATATTATACAACCGCTTTTGGTGCTGGGATTTGTCATTGTGTGTTGGGCATTACTCAATTTATTTTTGAAGACCCAGATAGGATTAGCATTAAGAGCAACGGGAACCAATCAACGAATGGCAAAATCCCAAGGCATACCAACTGGAGGAATAACCATCCTCGGTATGGCAATATCAAATGGCTTAATTGCACTTGGTGGATCGTTATTTATACAAACTCAAGGTGGCGCAGATATTACCATTGGTGTTGGAACAATTGTCATCGGGCTTGCTTCAATTATCCTGGGTGAAAGCATCTTTCCAACAAAACGTATCTGGCTTGTTATGCTTTCAGTTATTTTAGGCTCTATTTTGTATCGCTTATTTATTGCTTTTGCATTAAGCAATGAATTCCTACAAACAATCGGCGTTGGAACAGAGGATCTAAATCTGATTACCGCAATATTGGTTGTGCTAGCTCTTGTGGTACCAAAACAACTAAAAAAACACGCTAAAAGAAGAGGGAAATAAGCATGATTAAAGTTGAACAATTACAATTAACTTTTAATCAAGGTACACCAATTGAAAATTATGTGCTACGAGGATTAAACCTAAAAATTAGTGAAGGCGAATTTGTTACCATAATTGGTAGTAATGGTGCAGGAAAAAGCTCGTTGCTCAATGTCATTAGCGGAGATCTATTTGCTGACTCAGGTAGTGTTGTTATCAATGAACAAAATGTAAGCCACTGGCCAGCATGGAAGCGGGCTAGCATGGTGGCACGAGTATTCCAAGATCCTATGGTTGGAACTTGTGAAAACTTAACCATCGAAGAAAATCTGGCTATTGCTTACAATCGAGGTCATCGTTTTACTCTCGCTTCAGCACTTAATAACAATATCAGATCAATATTTAAAGAAAAACTGGCGACTTTAAATTTAGGGCTTGAAAATCGATTATCGGATATGATGGGCTTACTTTCTGGTGGTCAAAGACAAGCTATTAGTTTGTTAATGTCAACATTAAAACCCTCTAAAATATTATTGCTTGATGAACATACCGCAGCACTTGATCCTAAAACAGCACAGTTTGTTTTAGATCTGACTGATAAAATTGTTTCAAAAAACCATTTAACGACGATGATGGTAACCCACTCAATGAAACAAGCATTGGAATATGGAAATCGAACAGTCATGTTGCATCAAGGTCAAGTTGTACTTGATGTATCAGGTGAACAACGCGCAAAATTAACCGTAACCGATTTATTAGATATGTTTGAAAAAACACGCGGTGAAAAAGTGACTGACGATGCATTGCTTTTAGGTTAATAATAAATAAAAAAGTAATATTTCAAGCAGAAATATTGCTTTTTGTTAATTAGATTTGTTAGTTCTGACGTAATCTGCCTGTGTTAGCTCAAACCTAATCTGACAGCTACTAGTTTTTATTTTGTGTCTGTCAGATTAAAAAGTTTATGGATAAATTCGACCGACACCTTGTAAATTGCCAACATAAAACGTATTTTGTGAATCAAGTTATCCTTGCCAAAGTATTAGACAAAACTCACTGCTATAAAAGTGTTATTTAGGTCATACGACTTTTCATATTGCTTAGGCGATACCCAGTTATTAACTCCGTGTCGGCAAACCTACTTATAATCGGTTTTGATATAGGCGAATAGGCTTTATTGGCTTCTTCCTTGTTTTGTTATCATCATGAATCATGGGTGTTAACGGATGGAAAAACTTTCAGCAATGGCATTATTTCAACAATTGCCCGTTTGCTTCAGACTTTGGCTAAGTCCATACTGTAACACTAATCTGTAACACTAATCGCTTAAAATTAGCGTTGCAATATTGGTTTTTGGGGCCACTAGGTCGTCGCTTTCCTTTGAGAAATGGACGACAAAATAAGGTATTTTGGAGCGTGGTACAAACTAAATACTGATCAATATACTTAATGTATTAATCAGTAAACCATAAGATACAGCTTGCAATAAAAGGATTAATGTTATTATTTTTTTAAATAAAAAAATTAATAAAATCAATGGGTTTTCTGACTGATTTTTATTGTGCTAGAACTTGATTTGAATGGGCATACCGTATCGGTTATCTCAATACCGTTTAAGATGACCTCATCATATGAATAGGTTTGTTATGTATTTTTCAATGCAAATAATCTAACAACTCGTTTAATAATTTTCATTGGTTTATCCTTTTTTATCATCAATTTCTTTGACTTCTTTATTTAAACCCGAAGAACACAAATAAAGCTCTTGTGCATACCAGATACACTTACTTTCAACTGACGACAGACCAGCAGTGCCAGATACGATGACAACGGTTGCTTCATATATTGGTGCTTCACCGTCTTGGGCGGTTGATGAAGTACACATGCGCTTTTTTAGCATTTCATTGGCTATTTTTAGTGCTTTGTTTTCTGTTTTTAGCGCGATAATTTTTGGTGGCTCATTAGTTAGCTCATGGTTACTGGTTAGGATTAAGTTACTTAACCCATTTATCCAGCGTTGATTTACCAATACCTAAATGATTAACGATTTTAGCTAATGAAATATGGGCATTAGATAAAGCATAATTCACCGTCTGCTGTTTGAACTTTGTACTCAATTTTTTGTGCCATAATGTGTTCGCTTATGATTGTTCGTTATAGCATATTCGTTATATTATAAAGGTGACATTTGCCGATTTTAGGGCGAGGATCAACATCATGTATTGGTATGCTAATTTGTTAGGTGCTAAAGATAAAGTTTACTTTAAATCTGTGGAGTAACTTCGACAGGAGACCAAACTGAACATTTCCACTGTATAAAATGATTAGTTAGAATTTGTTTGATATAACTTTCAAATTCAGAATTAAAATATTCATCAGATATTATTGTTATTTCAAGCGTATAATGCTCATCACACAATAATTCACTAAGCATATCAATTTTGTCTATAACGGCTATGCTAAAATTGGCCAATTCAGCTCTGGCAATATAACGACCTTTTTCATCTTTACAGGATAATTTACATTGAAATGCTGATGCTATCTTAGCCTGTATTTCTTGGAATGATTCATTATTATCAACTAATACAAAAGTTAACCACCTTGTATTTATATTCATAGAACTATCAACCTTACCAGCCAATTTAATATCACAGTATCAACTTCAACTATGATCTTATAAAAATATTCCATTCTTGCCACATCACAAGATCCATTGTTTGTATGTTAGCAAGTTTTTTTAATATTACCAATGTGTTGTTTAATATCAAAATGGATCTATCTTAACAGACCACCTTGGCGTAAAATTAGGCATCTTAATTGCCTACTTATCATATTAAGATGCGATATTACTTCAGCTAGATAGATTTGTGCTTTTAATCCATCTTACTTATCTCGGCGACGGCTTGTTAAGCTTTTGGGCTAGCTCCTCTACACATTCCTGAGCTATTTTTTTGTATTTTATCGCATTTTCTATAGAAAAATTTTCATCAATCATTTTATAAAAGCCATCAACTGTGCCAAAAAAGCCATTTGCTTGAATAGCAAATCCCCCATTAGCCCAACAAGCAAAAATGGTTGTTAAGTTGCCTTGGTTGCTTTTGCGATAAACTATATTCTGTACTTTATCTACATCTAAATATATACCACAAGCAACGGATAAATTTTCAGGTAATAATTTGATTTTGGTTGACTCTATATTCAAGCGACCACCAATAAATAAATTTTTAGGCAATACTTGAATGTCTGTATTAGCAACACTTAAATATCCTCCTACCGATAAATTTTCTGGTAATGTTTTTATTCTGGTATTTCTTAAATTTAGATAACCGTTAACAGAAATTTTTTGAGGTAATTGTTTGATATGGGTATTTCTTAGATCAAGATCTCCCCCAACAGTTAAGTTTTCGCCTAATAATTGAATATTGGTATTTGCTAAGTCTAAATCACCGCCAACCGATAAATTTTCAGACAATCTATTAATTTGGCTATTTATTAAATATATGTCACCGCCAACCGATAAGTTTTTGGGTAATGTTTCGATATCTGTATTTGCTAGATTTAAATTGCCACCAACCGATAAGTTATCCGGTAATGTCTGAATCATTGAATAGGTAAGATCTAAATTGCCGCCAACTGATAAGTTATCTGGTAATGCTTTAATCATTGAATAGGTAAGATCTAAATTACCACTAATTGATAAGTTTTCAGGTAATGATTGAATATCTGTGTGAGCTAAATTCAAATCACCACCAATAGCCAGATTTTCAGGTAGCGCTTTGATGTCTGTAAATTCTAAATACAAATTACCACCCACAGATAAATTATCCGGTAAGACTTTAATTTTAGTGATCGATAAATTTAAATCCCCACTAATTGTAAAATCATTCGGTAAGGCTTGGATTTCGGAGTCTGTTAAATTCAAACTACCATGAATAGCCATATTTTTTGGTAGTATTTGCATTTTTGTTTTACTTAAATTTAAATCACCATGGATAAGTAAATTGTCTGGCAAGACACTAATTTCTTTGTTTCTTAAACGCAAATTATCATTAATGATAACTTTATTATCTTGAACAACGTGTTTTACCCCTTTTTTAGTTAGTAATTCGAGAAATTTTTCCATAGGTTATTTCACCAATAATAAGCACTCTTCTAATTTGATATCACAAGTTATATACAATGAATTACTCAGTTAGAAATTGTCTTTGCTTTTGTCCGATTACAAGTTTGGATTACTTCATTCGGGGTTAGTTTTAAATATAATTACTACATTCGTTTTCTAAATCAATTAATAAGCTCTCAGCATTAACAATAGGAGTGCTTGATAGCGTAGGAATGGAGAAAATACCAACTTGAGTTCCTTTGGCTGATAAATCAGGCAATAATTTATTCATTATATAATCAAGCGATAATGCCTTGGGTTTATAATTCTTCCAGCCACCTAAAGCACAATTTGCAGCATATTCACGAGCAGGCCATAATATAAGAACTTCATTATTGTTATCATTTCTACCGGTTAAGGCAAACCCGTCATCGTCTAAGACCCAAGCTACTTCGTTATCAACAATTTTTTTTATGGAATAAATGTATCTTTCTTGGCTCCCTTTATTTGACATAACTTCAACTTCTTTGGCTGATAAGACTATCATAAGTGAATACTCCTTATATTTTTGCTTACGTCTAAATAAATTGTTGTAATCATAATCATCGTGTCGATGCTAAAACTAAGCTCGTTTTTTGCAGTTTAGCATACTAATTAAGATTCAGATCACTCAGCAACTCAATCCATTCTAGCAAGATAAATCTTCTATAGCAGGATTATATTACCTAAAAATATTGTAATGCTATCCCGTTTATCTGTCTAAATATTGTCTATGATGCCGAATTTTTTACTCAATTGACGTTGTAACTATCTCTCAAATGGTAGCTATCCCCCTAAAATAGTACAGCAAAAAAGTAGAAAATTGGAATGGCAACACATTTCAAACAAAAATTAAGGCGATAATTACAATAACGTTTAACGACGTATTTTGATACGAGCAATAAAAATTTCATCAGCCGAACAATGTAACAGCGTGATACCCAAATGTTCTCTTTTTGCAAATCAAAACCAATTCGCCTTGTACCATAACAATGATAGCTTCGGTTAAATAGCGTCACTACTTTATCTGCATAAAGTCTTACTGATTTTTGTTTATTCAATTTACATTGGTAATAAGCATAATATCTTGATAATACGAAATATTGACATCGTTTTGTCGGGCTATAATGATGTCGGTTTGCGTTTAGGATAGTCATTTTCACCCCATTATCAGTGCGGCTTGCTTTAAAATATCGTTTTCTATGCGGCGCTTTTTTAAGCGCTTTGCGTAAACCCTTAAAAAAGTTGTATGATTTAATGTAACCGCTCCGAATAGGACTTATTATAAAGACGGTGGAAGAAGCAAAAGCCCATTCCAAGAGGCAATTGATTTAGCGCGAGAAAAATAATGTGTATAGAATTCTTTCATAGTGAAGTCATTAACTTTTTAAATTACCACTCTTTATTTACTTTAAAATTGGATGCTAGAACAAATTTTTTATATGAAAATGGAATACTTGATGAGCAATCTATGGCTCTTTCTAAGAAACAGATTTACAACAATGATATTTTAGATAGTTATAAATTATCATCGTTAATTAGAAATAAATACTTAGAAAACAAAATAAAAGACATTACCGGTAATGATATAAAAATAATTGATCATCCAGATAGTGAAATTACTGGTGTTGCTTGTATCTCATGTCGATACCTTGTTTTCAAGGATTATGAAGATTCGATTTTTGAAATATGTCCAGTTTGTGATTGGCAAACAGACCAATTAAATGAAGATGGATATAGTAAATTAAATCAAAGTTATTTAACCTCTTATATAAGCACTTCTTTATACAAAGAAAAAGTACTGCAATATCAGGATGTCTATATAAGAAAATAGCATAAATTCGAAAATAAATGCGCCAGTCTGCACCACGAAGTATTATGCCCCTAAGGATGGTTGAGCATCGAATTCAAATACTACTATAACAGCTGCTGGCAACACAAACACTCCCCTGCGAGGTTAGCATCCCATCCTACTCACATCCTGACAGAGCGCATCTACCAGTACGACAACCTCGGCGGGTTAGTTAGCATAAAAACACAGCAGATATGATCCTCGCAAAAAAATGGCAAATGAAATTGTAAAAAAGTGTTACATGTTATCTACTACTGGATCTGTTTTAGTTAGCCTAAAGCCTAAAGCCTAAAGCGTAGGGCTATTCTTGAATAGTGTAGAGTATTTATGATCCTATTTTTGATGTAATGGGTCGATACGAAATTAAATATTATTAAAAAATAAAATGATAGAAGCTGGCTCAATAATTAGATATGTGTAGGATCGTGATTTATAGCATCAGGTTTACTGGTGAATTTCACAATGAAATGTCGCAACAAACCTAACTGCATCCAAAGCAAACAAAGTGCCAACTACAGCTAGCGTTACCGCTATTTCTACGACCACCTTATCGAAAAACATCAGCTAGACAGTGCAGGCGACCTCTTGCAACGTTAAAAACAGAAAAATTGTTTTGAACAAAAATATCATTCCATCCAAAGTATTTTTATATGATATATGAATTAAAAATATTTGATTATCCTAATAGCTATGGTTTCGAAGCTGAATCAGATCAGATTTCAAATTATGATTTTTGTTTTAGTGGTGGGTCGGATTTTATTTCAGTTAAGCTTGCAAATCTGCTGTTAGGTTATAAAGGTTTTTTAAAAGAGGTTAAATGCCTTGATGCCAATGTCATTATCAATGGTCAGAGCAATTCAGACTATAACGTCTTAAATATTCTTCATTCATTATCATATATAGGCATAAGCCTGATAGTGAACCAATATTAAATTATTTGCCTAATAAATCAAAGAAGTTTCATAGAATTGTCTTTAAAAAAATATCAAAGAAAACTTTTATATGGCAAGATATTAGGAATCTCAAAAACATGTCGTTATTTCCGATAAGCTAAGGCAATTCTTTGTTGATAATAATGCCAAAAGAATATATTTATAACGACTTTTGTTAGCATGTGTCCTAGTTATTATTAGTTTTATGTATAATCGTAACTATCGCTAAAATAGTGTAGAAAAAAGTAGCAAATTCTTCATGATAAAAATAAAAGGGTTTGTATGAAGTTATTATGTAATCATTGTAAAAAACAATTTATAACATCAGAAGAGCAAGACCATTTTATCTCGGTTTCTCGCCAAAAGAATATGAAATTCATTATGATAAAATGCCATTATTGCTCAATGAGTTATGACATTAATTCGATGCTATTAAATAAGCAGGAGGATAAACAAACTGCTGTTGTAAATGGATTAAAGTGCCCTAAAGAAACATGTGCAGGTATTGTTTCTTATATTGAAGATGTCCCCCCATTTTTTGGTTGTGGTCAATGTGGTAATGTGTGGTTTAAAAAAGAAGACTTATATAACGACATTAAAAACATAATTGCTAAATACCCTTATAGAAAACAAGCATATAATATTGTGAATGATAAATACTTGCCTGCTTTAGATAGCGAAATTCCCTCATGCTATGATGATCAAGTAAACTTGGAACAATAAATCAATTTTAGACAGATAATAATGGTTAGTTTAGTTACCTAGTGACTGGGGAAACCAATATTGCAGTGCGGATTTTAATCGGTTAGTGTTAAAGCATAGATTTAACCAAAGCATGCTCTATTACAGATCCCAAAGATCCTAATAAGAAAAATCATCTCCTTGTTTATAATTTTAATTTAGGTAATTTTAAACTAAATGAAGTTGGAACTATTTTCACCCACGAGATATTATCAATGTTTAGTTATCATCCTAATTTAATAATGATTATTTGTATAATAAACTAAACCATCATTACTTCTAATAAAATGTTCCAATATCTTCATTGTATAATAGAGTATGTAATTGCCTCTTATCAACCTTACCGATAGCCGTTATAGGCATTTCATTTAGCTCAATGACTTTTTTCGGCATTTGATAACGAGCCACTTTACTACGCAGCCAAGTAAACAATGCTTCGTTAGATAAAACTTGGTTTTTTCCTAATATAATAAAAGCAACAAATCGTTGTCCAAATTCATCATCGTTGATGGGTATGACTGTGGCTTCTTCAATTGCTGGATGCTCTAGTAACTGTTGTTCAAGATCATAAGGATATGCATTTTCTCCTGCTGATACAATCATGTCATCTTTTCGACCTTGTAAATAAAAATATCCATGTTGATCTTTATACGCTAAATCACCTGTTGAGATCCATTTGTTAGCTTGTATCGACCATGCGCACTTAATCCATAATTCGCCTATTCCTTTAACTATTTCCTGCCCATCTTGCATTAATTTTATATGTAATCCGTTAATTGGGCGGCCAATACAACTGGGTTGTTTTTCTAAATCTTCAGGTGTGGCAATTGTACATATACCGGCCTCAGATGTACCATATAAATTAAATAGCATTGGCCCCAATTTATTTTGTGTTTCTTGAACAAGCGTTTCTGCTAAAGGTGAACCACCACTAATAATACATTTCAAACTTAGTAACTTGGTGTGATCATACTTAAGTAAACGACCTAGCATTAACGGAACTAAAGTAATAACCTCTATTTTATGTTTATCTAATAACTGACTAGCTTCTTGTGTTGTAAATTTTTTATGTAAAAAAATAGTAGAGCCGAGCAGTACAGCTATGCAAAATGTAGCAATACCAAACCCATGGTAAATTGGTGTTGCGATATAAATGCTTGAATACTGATTAAGTTTTAATTTTGTAAATAAAGCAGTAAAAGGAATGATAAACCCTTTAGCTTTTGTGCTGCGCCCCGCTATTTTAAAATTGCCTGTTGTGCCACTGGTTAATACAATGATTTTGGGAAAATGACACACTTTTCTTTTTTGTGTTGTTTTCATTAAACGACCATTTATTAATCGTTGAATAGAAGGAAAATTGTCGTGATAAGTTAATAGGTTATTTTCTTTCTGTAAAAATTTAATCTCTGGATCATGAATAATTAAGTCAAATGAATACGCTTCGTCTAGTTTTTTAAATTGTGTCGCAGACATCTGTGCATTTAATAAATAGATATCTGCGCCCAATACAGATAAAGCAAAGAGAGTGTGTGCTAAATAAATGTGGTTATAAGCCATCACTGCAATCTTCTGTTTAGCTTTAACACCATAAAAAGTAGCTAGTTGATCAGCTAAATGTTGTGATTGTTTATATAGGGTACAAAAATTAATATTATCTTTTTCATCTTGAAACGCAATTTTTTGTGGGTAGAACCGTTTGCTTATATAAAGCAACGTCATTAAATTGATGCCGACAACTTTTATTGCACAAATTAAATACCAAATTCCTCTAAAGGTTAATAAGTTACATTGATAGAGTATTTTTAAAGTCTTAATCATTTTTTATTCCGTAAATAATACTGTGTTATTTTTAACCATAATGGATATAATAAAACGGAAGTTAGTTGCGCCCATATACTCCACCAAGGCTTATAATATGTCTTACGGTTAATCAATAAGTTATTAATACGCATTGCCGCCTGTTCAGCGCGCATTGCTGGCGCTTGTTGATATGCTTTAGTTGGTGCTATCATTCTAGTCTTAACCAACGGCAAATAGGTGCTGGAAACGGTGATCTTGTTGATAGCAAGCTCACTACTGGCACAATTCAGCCATTGATCAAAAGCGGCTTTAGAAGCTTGATAAGCTGCCCAGTAGGGGGTTGGCGCTAATAATACATTAATTGCTGATACGTTAATAATTTGCCCTTTATTTTTTTGTAATTCAGGAATTAATGCTAAGCAAAGTTTCACTGGAGCAAAATAATTTAATTGCATTGTTCTTTGAAAATCATGGTATCTGTCTAATGATTGCATAATTGGACGACAGATAGATTTACCAGCATTATTAATAAAAATATCAATTGTAAATTGAGATAATATTTTTATAAACTCGTTAAGCTGTTGCTCATCGGATAAATTGACAGAAAAAACGTGCACCGTTGCTTTTTGACTGGTTATCTGTTGCTTTATCGTTTCTAGTTTTTCTGTTGTGCGCGCGACTAAAATGAGTCTACAATCAATGTCTGCTATCTGATAACAAAGCGCTACCGATACCAAAAGTAGCACCAGTAATCAACACGGTTTTATGATGTAATCGCTGGGTAAGGAGTGCTTTATTTACTTTTATAGGAGGAAATAGAATAAATTCCAAACATCGCTTTATCGCGTTCATTGTTTTTTTATTTTTCTCTTTAAACAATAAATACCGTGTAGAATAACATAGAATTTATTATTTATTACTCATAAATAGGCGACAGTCAAAACTGTAATTACCAGATTAGGTAGCAGTTTAAACTTAATCTAACAGACGCTAACGACTTATCAGAATTCATTTTAACAAAATGAGATCCTCGCCAAAAAATGAACCTATGTCACCTTTATGATATAACTAACAATCATAGGAGGACATTGTGGCCAAAAAATTTAGCGCACAAATTGGTGAAGTACCAATATATAAAGCAACATTTGTTACCATACCCATTATTGCTAGTCTGCCGTCACTTAGAAGTTAGCGTATCAGATTACTATACTTGGCTAAAACCTGAGCCTAAATCAACGGGGTTATTTGAGAATATCAAAGCACTTTATTGTTAACATAAATCCTGCTCAAGCACACCCAGCTTAGTACATGATATCAGGGACAAGGGCTAGGATGTATCATAAAGAAAGATTAGCTGAGCATGATAAAAATTAGTCAGAAAGGACATTGATTTTATTTGATTTTTTATTTGTAACGCGACGAAAAATAATGGCATTAATCTTTTTGCTACAAGTCTATCATTATGATGTGCGGACTAATACATTAAGCATATTGATAAGTATTTAGTTTGTCATTCACCCAAAATTCCTTATTTTGTCGTCAATTTCCTAAAGGGATATTATACCTACTAGCCAATGAAACTAAATATTACAGTGCGGATTTTAAGTGATTAGTGTTACAGCATGGAATTAACTAAAGCATGATTCGCTACCTATTATTTAAACGCTATACCCAATTTTTTGGCGAGGATCTGATTGGCTCACAGAAAAATTGAAGTGGCTATCGGCTTTGGTTAGGTTAAATGGTATAGAATCCTGAATAATTTTTACAAATAGATTCTAAAGTAAATATCCAAATCATAAATAATTTATGACAAAACATAATATTTGCGTGAATTGATTTAAATAAAGTGTGCTTTTTTATAAAACAAATTTTTATAAAACAATTTTTGGAAAAAATATTGAATCTAGCACCATAACAGTATGAATATTTTTAATATGGGTTATTATAATATTGAGTAAAAATGCGAGCATGTAGATATACATCAAATGCTTCGCCATACGATAATGATGGCCAATGTCAAAACAATTGCAACGGTTTATCCTAAAGGATATTGTTAATGATTAATTTAATTATCCCCCCTGATTCTATTCGCGTATCAAAAAGTAAAATATCAACGCAAATATTCTCAAAAATATATTTTCAGATCGGGAACATTTTCTTTCCTGATGAACAATGGGATGATTTTACCGTAGTTATATTAAATTGGTGGTTAAAAGAAGCTTGTAAAATTCAGCAAAATAACATAACTCATTTTTACTTTATGGATGGACCTTTTTATTTTGAAGTTTTTTGTATTAATAAAATTTGTAAAATCAAATTTATAGATAATCGGTTTGATAAAAAAGAAGTCGTATATAGTGGTGAAATAGAATACACATCTTTACTGAATTTATTAAAGAAAAATGCAAATTTATTAATTCGAAGCTTACCTATGGATGCCGAAAAACTAAAAGATGTCATAGAATTAAAACAAAATTTAAAATTAATACAAACTCGATCCTGTAAATAAGTTTGTATTTTTGTCTATTTTTATATTTATCTTTGGTATCAACATATGCTTTTCTACTTTACGAAAATAATGTTATTGATTACGAAGATAAGATGTATCTAACATTGCAATTCAATAGATTGTCAATAATTCATTGTGTCTTGATTTTTATCATTGGTTTAATGGAATACCTAAGTAGCTAAATATTAAGGTTAATACGATCGATAGCTTTACCATATTGGTAAAAAAATAAGATTTAAGCAATGATAATTGAGGCGTTCTCGATATTATAATTACAGTGAGCGCCTTATAATGTTTATTTTGATGCGGGCTATAAATGAAAATTAAACAACAAAAATTTGAAGTGAAATATTACTGGTCTCCAGATATCGGTGATCCTTGGCTGTGGCAGCCAGAAGATAATGCAGTTTTTTATTTATTAGAGATGAATATCGGTATTACTGGCGAGGATAATTCTGATATTTACTCAATCATTGTCGCAACTCCAGAAGGAATACTCAATTTAAATAAGGGCAGAATTCAACAGCCAAAACGATATAAAATTTTATTATTAAATCAATATGATTGGGATAAAGTTAGACAATCCATAGATGAAAAGCTGGCTTGTATAAAACCTGCTGATGGCACCCCCGCTTTTGATAAATTAGCGAGTGATTTTTATTGGGAATATGACGGTATGCCATAATCACCGCATTTTGTAATTGTGCATTTGCCGGTTAGAAGTGATGATTAATTTTATTACCAAATTGTGTAATCAATTAGCTGTAATAAAGTTGCTTAAAGTTGCTTATTGTACATAACCTGTTTGGGATAGGTATACGTCCACAACTAGCTAGCAAGAAAATGCCAACCTATTGTCAATAATGCTTTTATTATTGATTAATTCAAAGGATAGCAAAATGCCTTCATAATTAATGCCAAGGACAATTAATTGTTCATCGACTTTATAGTAGTAACGCATATGATCTTCATAAAGATGATCTTTAAGAATATAATTATGATTAAAGGTATCGGTTAAAATAAACGGGGAGCCTAATTTAAACTCAAAGCCCAAGAAATTCAAAATTTGATTGGCTTTATCAAGTAACAATATATTATCTATCACTTCATCAATTAATAAAACTTCAATATTATCGGCAAGATAAAAAAACATAATTTGATAACCACAAATATCTGCTGTTCCTAGAATATCGGCATAGGCAAAATCTTTAATGGTATTGCGTTGATCTGAATTAAAAAAATAATTGATATCAAGCGAGCTAAATTTATTTTTATTATACATATCTAAAACTTAAATTTTGTACAACCACATAACAATTTGGGGGAGTAAAATTCGCTATGTGGTTGTAAATGAAGATTTTGATAATGAAGCGCAAACACTTCATCACCGCTCTACATTGGCACGCCAATTCATTATTAACGGATTGATGTTAAATTAGCTATGGCTTTGGTACAAGGTATCTAAAATAGAGCGTAATTGTTTGGCGTCTAATTGACCCGGTGCCGAAGCATGTTTGGCAGCGCCAAAGGTCATTGCTGAGCCAAATGTCGCACCTGCAATACGGCTCACCACACC
This sequence comes from Gilliamella sp. WF3-4, assembly GCF_001690275.1. GTDB lineage: Bacteria > Pseudomonadota > Gammaproteobacteria > Enterobacterales > Orbaceae > Gilliamella > Gilliamella apicola_C. The sequence continues at coordinate 94,578 of NZ_LZGW01000003.1, forward strand.
CAGCCCAGCCATAGACATGGTAATAATGGGGGTGGTTGCATGTTGTTGGTTCATTTCGGTGGTTGCTGCAAGTAGTGTTAATACATCATCTGTTGTTTGTGGCATGACGGCAATTTTAGGAATGTCAGCACCCAGTTCCTGCATTTTCCTTAATCGGTAGATAATATCACTTTTGGATGGTGTTTTTTCAAAATCATGGTTTGATGCGACAACAAATACCTGATTTTTGTGTGCAACGGCAATAATATCTTTTACATCATCATCACCAATAAATAGCTCAACATCAATAAGATCAATAAGCCCACTACACGCCATTTCTTTATTCAACTGAATATAAGATGCGAGTGGCCAAGGTTTAACCCCCCCTTCATTTGCGGTTCTAAACGTAAATAAAATCGGTTTATTGGGCAGTAAATCGGCTATGCTTTTAGCTGCTTGTTTTACGGCATTGATATTGTCAACTTGAGTAAAGTGATCAACACGCCACTCTAAAACGTCAAAATCAATAGATTGTAAAAACTTAACTTCATCAATTAATTCTGCTTGAGTCTTACCCACAATAGGTACAATAATTTTAGGTGCACCCAAACCGATCTCAAGTTCTTTTATGGTAATTGTTTTCATTTCATATTCCATTAGCTAGCAATTGCATTAATAGATGGTGATTTTATAACGCTTAACAATATTTATCACTGACTATCCATCATGAATAAAATCGTTAAAAACTTAGATTATTCATTAATCATTAAAACCCATTTGTTCTTTCACATATTCAATCGGTGCATCTTCACCCGTCCAAATTTTTATTTGAGCAGCACCTTGCCATAGCATCATGCCAATACCGTTTAATGTTCGGCAACCTTGTTGCTCAGCCATTTCTAATAGCTTGGTTTTTCGTGGGCTGTAAATGCAGTCGGTAACAATAAGATCAGGTCTTAACATCGTGGCATCAGTAATTAAGCTTTGCCCCTCTAACGGCTTCATCCCAACACCTGTTGCATTACAAAGCACAACACTATCTGCAATCTCTTTGCGTAATTGATCTTTATCGGCGAGATCGATAACACGCACATGGCATTGACTCGTTTGATTCAATTTTTTCGCAATGGCTTCTATCTTTGTATAGCATTCATCTTTTTGATTAAAGATGGTGATTGCTTTTACTCCATCAAGTGCCGCTTGTACAACAATGGCGGTTGCCGCACCGCCCGCTCCAAGAATGGTTATTTTTTTGCCTATCACATCAATATTGGCTTCTTTAAGCATACGCATGTAACCCATTCCGTCTGTGTTATAGCCAGTTAACACACCATTATCATTGGAAATCGTATTACACGCGCCACTTAATTCAACGGCCGGCGTTAACTTATCAAGGTACTGGCAGACAAGCTGCTTATTGGGCATTGATACCGCACTGCCACGCAAACCTAATGCTCTAAGTCCTTTAATTGCATCAGCAAGTTTTTCTTGATCAACTTCAAATGCTAAATAAACATAAGGAACATTCAATTTTGAATAAATCGTATTTTGCATTTGCGGGGATAAACTATGGCGAATAGGGTAGGCCATTAAACCAATTAATAAAAAATGTCCGTCGATATTATTTCTCATTAACAACGCTCCACAATAACGTGACTTTAATATATTGACTTTAATATAAAAGCTTTTATGCTTAAAATGACTTCAGTAACACAAATTTGGTTTTGTCTATTGCAAAACAGTGAGTATACACTATCAATTGCACTTTCAATACCTATCGCCTACAATAATAAGCTTTGCTTCTTAACTAAGAATCTATCTTATGAATACAATGCTTGATTTGTTCTCGTCAATAAATGCAGTTGTGGTTGCGGTAATTTGTATGTTAATTTTATCGCTTTGCCGTGTCCATGTTGTTATTAGCTTAATCATTGGGGCGTTTGTTGGCGGTTTATTTAGCCATTTATCGTTAAAAGAAACTATTGATGCCTTTAACACAGGCATCAGCAATGGGGCAAATATTGCACTTTCTTATGCCATGCTAGGTGCATTTGCTGTGGCGATATCAAAATCTGGCTTACCAGAATTATTGGCAGATAAAGCGATTAAACAGCTGACATCAAGCGATGCTAAAAAACGTATCAAATGGATTTTGATTGTTATTATTGGACTAGTAAGTATTTCTTCTCAAAATGTAATTCCGATTCATATCGCCTTTATACCTCTTTTAATTCCGCCCCTATTATATGTGATGTCACGCCTACAGCTTGATAGAAGAATGATTGCGTGTATTATGACATTCGGATTAATTACTCCTTATATGTTTTTACCGGTGGGATTTGGCAATATCTTCTTGCACCAAATCTTATTAAAAAATATTACCGCATCTGGCATGGATGTAAGCCATGTTAATGTAATGCATGCCATGGCTATTCCTGCGTTAGGTATGTTTGTTGGCTTATTATGGGCTATCTTTGTTAGTTATCGTAAACCAAGAGAATATAAAATTATTCGTAGCGAAGCGAATCAAGGTGCTGTAAAAGAGGTGAATAAGCATTCACTTATTGTTTCATTATTGGCAATTGCGTTATCTTTTTCCGTTCAACTTTATACCGGCTCAATGATTTTAGGTGCCTTAATTGGTTTTATTTGCTTTATTGTATCGGGATCGATTAAATGGGGCGAAGCGGATGGTGTTTTTACTGACGGCATCAAAATGATGGCAATGATCGGCTTTGTGATGATTTCAGCGCAAGGATTTGCCGAAGTATTAAAACAAACGCATGAAATTGAACCGCTTGTTATTAATAGTGCAGCTTTATTTGCAGGAAATAAAGTGATTGCTGCCTTTGTAATGATGCTAATTGGCTTGGTTATTACATTAGGGATTGGCTCTTCATTTTCAACCGTCCCAATCATTGCAGCTGTTTATGTGCCACTTTGTGTACAACTTGGTTTTTCACCGATTGCCACGGTATGTTTAATTGGCGCATCGGGTGCGATTGGTGATGCAGGATCACCACCATCAGATACTATTTTAGCGACATCGTCTGGATTAAATAGTGATGGGCAACATGACCATATTCGAGATAGTGTTATCCCAACATTTACCCATTTTAATATTCCGTTATTTATTGCTGGTTGGATTGGATCTTTAATTTTATAAACTAATCACAATAGATAAATTAAGGTTGTCATGATTTATGAATAAAAAATTACACCAAAATATACGAGCTGTTTGTGCGCAAGCTATTTTTAATGTATTAGAAGAAGGGCAATCATTAAGTGCCACACTGACTGCTTTGCATCACAAAATAGCGGATAAAGATCGAGCACTAGTGCAAGAAATGTGTTTTGGTGTGATGCGAGTATTACCCGAGCTCAATTTTTATATCCATACCTTAATGAGTAAGGTTTTGACAGGTAAAAATAGGGTTTTGCACTATTTATTGTTAGTGGGTATTTACCAGATCCTTTATACACGTATTCCCGAACATGCCGCTGTTGGTGAAACAGTTGATGCAGTAAATACTTTGCAAAAGGCGCCATTAAAAGGATTAGTTAATGGCGTGTTACGTGAGTTTTTGCGTCAGCAAGCATCATTACAACAAAGATTTATGCAAGATGATAAGCAACAAAATAGCCGAACATTACACCCAAGTTGGTTATTGACTCGTATAAAGCAAGCTTACCCACAGCAGTGGCAAACAATTATTGATGCGAATAACCAAAAACCGCCAATGTGGTTGCGGGTTAACCAAAACCAATATTCAATTCAAGAATATCAAAAACTGTTAGCAAAACAGCACATTGAGTCAGAACCACATGATCAATTACCTTGTGCATTGCGGTTATTATCGCCCGTCAATGTTGCTAAATTACCTCATTTTGATGACGGTGCAGTGACAGTACAAGACTTGTCTGCTCAGTATGCTGCTTATTTATTAGCACCACAAAATGGTGAGCAAATTCTGGATCTTTGTGCGGCACCTGGTGGTAAAACCACGCATATTTTAGAGGTAGCGCCAAAGGCACAAGTGTTAGCTGTGGATGTGGATGCAAACCGAGCCAAACGTATTGATGAAAATTTAACTCGTTTGAAACAGCATGCTGACGTCAAAGTTGGCGATGGCTTAACGCCAGAGCTGTGGTGTGAGGGGCGTTCGTTTGACCGTATTTTATTGGATGCGCCTTGCTCTGCAACAGGTGTTATTCGCCGTCATCCAGATATAAAATGGTTACGCCGAGATAATGATATTGCCCAATTAACTGAGCTACAACATGCAATCTTAACTAATATTTGGTCTTATTTAAAAATTGGTGGTACTTTAGTTTATGCCACTTGTTCAATTCTACCAGACGAAAATAAATTACAAATTGAGCGTTTTTTACAAGAAAACACCAGCGCCAAATTACAAGGTGAACTTAAACAATTTTTACCTATTGAAAATGGTGGTGATGGTTTTTTTTATGCGGTTTTAAAAAAGCATAGTTAATACAACATAAAATATGATGATTTATCAATTATTATAAATCATCATATTGATTTTTATTGGTTATATTTATTTATGATTTCAACTAACTGTTGCCCATGTTGTCGTGCTTTTGTTTTTATTTTAGCTTGCATTTCTTCAATCTCTGGTGAAATACCATATAAAAGTATTGGTGGCAGATATTCCATTTGCGTATATAAAGTTGATACTTTGACGGGCTCTAATAAATTATCCATTAAATCGTTGTGATATTTTTTATAATTTTGTTCTTGTTGTCCTATGGTTAAACTTGGTAATAGTTTTTTACCTTTTAATTTATCGCCTTTGGAGCCATAAGCAAATTGGTAAGTAAATACTTCATCAAACCATATTTTTAATATTGCCGGCATGTTAAACCAATACATTGGATATTGTAAAACGATAAGGTCATGTCTGAGTAATGCGGCTTGCTCCTCTTGTACATTGATTTGATAGTTTGGATAAAGCTTGTGAATATTGCGAATTTCAATATCCTCAACTTTATCTTGTAATGTTTCGATAATTGTTTTATTGGCGATAGACTGTTTAATATTGGGGTGACCTAAAATAATTAATGTCATAATGATACTTTTTTCCTTTTTTGCTGTTAAAATGATAGTTACTCTAATTAGTTTATTTGTAAATAAACTTATAGCAATATCTATCAAACTTGATAGTTAGGTGAATTAATGCAAATAGATGAACAAAGACCATTAAAACGTTATAACAATAAAACTTATTATTGCCCTATTAGTTTGGCAATGGATTTAGTTGGTGGAAAATGGAAAGGGGTAATACTTTATTATTTGCTTTTTGGTGAAAAAAGATTCAGCGAATTGAAAACCATTATTCCTCATATTACCGATATGACATTAAGTATACAACTTAAAAAATTAGAGGAAGATGGGTTAATTACTCGACACGTTTTTGGTGATAAACCCCCTTTAAAAGTTTTCTATAAATTAACGCCATTTGGCGAAAAATTAGGGCCTGTATTAGAGCAACTTTGTTCATGGGCGTTGAATATTTAAGATTGATATAAGCATTGAGATGGAATGATTAAAGGCAACCTACGGATTTATCTATTTTGTTAAAAAAGTTTCAGATAACTATGTGTTTAAGTATAAAAAACTAAAAAAATCACACAATCCTAACTTGGACAATCTTTAACAGTTATGGTAAATTTTGAGCCCGTTTTATGTTAGGAAGACTTTCTGATATGGCTTACACCCTCACCTATAATGATTTACCTGAAAATATCCAACGCTGGCAAGGCTTACCACTTTCATTAAATGGCTGCGAAGTGGTGCCTTTAGATTATAATGCAGGTAAAACAGGTTGGATTATTTATGGCAAAAAGCTAAATAAAACAGTATTGTCAAAATTCCAAAATCAACTTGCTATGCCAATGGTAATTGTTTCATCTTGGAAAATAAAAACTTATCAGATTGTTCGTATTGCTGGTGTTATGCCTAAAAAAGCCAAGGCTATTTCATTAACATTAGGCATCGATGTATCGCCAATTGACAATTTACCAACACTCCATTCACCAGGATTATTGGTTATGGATATGGATTCAACGGCAATCAAAATTGAATGCATAGATGAACTGGCTAAATTATATGGTGTAGGTCAGCAAGTTGCGGCTGTGACTGAACAAGCAATGCATGGTGAGCTTGATTTTGCAACCAGTTTACGAAATCGGGTGGCAACGTTGAAAGGAGCACATCAAGATCTTTTACAACAAGTAAAAGATAACTTACCGCTTACTCCTGGATTGACCTATTTAGTCAAAGAATTGCATAAAAAAAATTGGCATGTTGCTATTGCATCAGGAGGATTTACCTATTTTGCTGATCATTTAAAGCAGAAACTAAAATTAGCGGATGTTTATGCTAACGAATTAGAAGTCAAACATAATAAATTAACGGGCAAAGTAATTGGTCAAATTGTCGATGCAAAGTATAAAGCGCGAACTTTACAACAATTAGCGGCATCACTCGATATACCTATTGAGCAAACGGTGGCTATTGGTGATGGCGCCAATGATTTAATGATGCTACGTATTGCGGGTTTAGGCGTTGCCTATCATGGAAAACCTAAAGTGGTTGAAAAGGCTAAAATTAGCATTAATTATGCAGATTTAACTGGATTATGGTGTATTTTATCAACCAGTTTATTAAGTGAAGGTTAGGAGATTAAATTGGCAAAAACCGTTAAACGTGCTTATGTTTGTAATGATTGTGGAGCAGATTATCCTCGTTGGCAAGGCCAGTGCAGTGCTTGTCATGCTTGGAATACCATTACTGAAGTTAGACTAGCAAGTACTTCAACGCGCAATGATCGATTAACGGGTTACGCAGGTAGCGGTGTTGGTCAAACAAAAATTCAAAAATTATCCGAAATCAGTTTAGAAGCGCTACCAAGATTTTCAACCGGTTTTTCCGAATTTGATCGTGTGCTTGGTGGGGGCGTTGTACCGGGTAGTGCGATTTTAATTGGTGGTAATCCCGGGGCAGGTAAAAGTACCTTATTACTACAAACCATGAGTAAGCTTTCATCACAAATGAATACGCTTTATGTGACGGGTGAAGAATCACTTCAGCAAGTAGCCATGCGTGCACACCGATTAGGTTTACCTGCTGATAATCTTAATATGTTATCAGAAACCAGTATAGAACAAATCTGCTTATTGGCTGAGCAGTCGCAACCTAAATTAATGGTGATTGACTCTATACAAGTGATGCATCTTGCTGATATTCAATCCTCACCGGGGAGTGTTGCGCAGGTTCGAGAAACCGCCGCTTATTTAACGCGCTTTGCAAAAACAAAAGGTATTGCCATTATAATGGTTGGGCATGTGACGAAAGATGGCTCGCTAGCAGGGCCTAAAGTGCTTGAGCACTGCATTGACTGTTCCGTTTTATTAGATGGTGATGCTGATTCTCGTTTTAGAACATTGCGTAGCCATAAAAATCGGTTTGGGGCGGTAAATGAGTTAGGTGTGTTTGCGATGACCGAGCAAGGGCTTAAAGAAGTCAGCAATCCATCCGCCATCTTTTTAAGTCGTGGTGAGGAAATGCTACCCGGCAGTTCGGTTATGGTATTGTGGGAAGGTACTCGCCCATTGCTAGTTGAAATCCAAGCATTGGTTGATCACTCGATGTATGGCAACCCAAGGCGTGTGACAGTAGGCCTTGATCAAAATAGGCTGGCATTATTGCTTGCAGTGTTACACAGGCATGGCGGATTACAAATGGCCGATCAAGATATTTTTGTGAATGTTGTTGGTGGCGTTAAAGTCACTGAAACTAGCGCTGATTTGGCATTGATTGCCGCATTAGTATCAAGCTTTCGTAACCGCCCATTGCCACAAGATGTCGTTATTTTTGGCGAGATCGGTCTTGGTGGTGAAATTCGTCCCGTACCAAGTGGGCAAGAACGTATTTCTGAAGCGGCTAAGCATGGCTTTAAAAAAGCGATTGTACCTATTGCGAATATGCCTAAGAAGAAGCCCGAAAATATGCAGATTTTTGCCGTGAAAAAAGTGTCTGAAGCGCTAGATATTTTAGGTGATTTTTAAAAGCGATATAAATGATTAATAAAACATTAACTATCAATCGATTAAATCACTCCGCCGATAATCGTATCGGCGGTAAGATAACATTTACCCGCGATTAAATTACTCGCTAATATTTTTGTTAATAACAAATTTCATAACAAGGTTGGTAGGCGCTTCCTCCTGGTAATTTCATTCGATCTTGTTTAATAAAACTACGTAATAAATTATCGAGTTGCTTCATGATTTCGGGATCGCCTTGCAATTTGTATCGGCCATGCTTAGCAATTTCCTTCATACCGAATTCTTTTACATTACCCGCTACAATTCCCGAAAATGCTCGGCGTAAATCGGCTGCTAATAATTCAACAGGTTGATTTCGATGAAGATTTAATGAAGCCATATTGGCATGGGTTGGCTCAAAAGGGTGTTGTAGTGGTTCATCAATTTTTAGTAGCCAGTTGAATCCATAAGCATCACCTGTTTTTAAACGAGAAGATTTAACATGCTTAACACCCTCTTTCATAATACGAGCCACTTGTTCAGGTGAGTCGATCACAATTTGGTATAATTTGGTTGCCTCATCACCTAATGTACTACGAATAAAATTATCAATAGCAGTAAAATATTCCTCACACTCTTTAGGCCCCGTTAATATCAGCGGTAATGTTTGATGTTTATTGGCTGGATTTAATAAAATACCAAGAATATAAAGTAATTCTTCGGCTGTTCCTGGGCCTCCAGGAAATATGATAATACCATGCGCCATACGTACAAAAGCCTCAAGGCGTTTTTCGATATCAGGCATAATAATCAGCTCATTTACTAATGCATTAGGTGGCTCGGCTGCAATAATTGACGGTTCAGTCATGCCAATAAAGCGACTTTCTTTATAACGTTGCTGAGCATGACCAACCGCTGCGCCTTTCATCGGGGCTTCCATCACACCTGGCCCACAACCAGTACAAATGTTCAGCTCGCGCAAACCCAGTTGCATACCGACTTGTCGTGCATAATAGTATTCATTTTCGTTAATTGAATGCCCACCCCAACAGACAACCAGATTAGGCTCTTCACCCACATGTAGCGCATTTGCATTGCGCAAAATTGAGAAAACAAGGTTTGTGATATAAAACGAATGATCTCTTTCAAATTTGATATTAGAGATAAGTTCTTTAATGGCACTGATTTGACTATTTAAAAAAAGAATATCGCGCAGCACGGCAAAAAGGTTTGCTTGGATTGAACGAATAATTCGCCCATCAACAAAGGCACTTTCAGGTGCATTAATGAGCTCTAATTTTACGCCACGTTCTTTACTAATGACATTAATTTCAAAAGACTTAAATCTATCTAGCAAATCTTTAGTATTATCGGTTTTACTACCTGCATTGAGTGTTGCTAGCGAACAGTTTCTATATAATTGATAAAGCTCACTATTGGCAGATTTTTTTAGAATATCGACTTCAGCTTGAGCAAGCAAATCCATTGATCCTAAAGGGCTAATATGGGTTATCATCACAACCTCCATTTGATGGTTTTATCAGCAAATGGAGTATTATATACTTAAACTGATTGAATAAGTAAAGTAGATCAATTTAATCAATTCAATACATTGTTTTTAATTAATAATTTTGAATAAGCGTTCAGAATTGATCAATCTATTTTTTAGTAAGATATTAAATGAATTAATTTTTATTGTTGTTGATAATTTAATCATAATATAGAATTATTTACCATTATACTTATGGAACTCAACAAGGGGTAGAGTTAATGAGGAATGATTTTTACTTATTACAAGGAACTGTAAGCTGTTTACAATTAGATGAAAATTCGCAACAAACTGGCACTAAGCTGACAGCGACGGATCGAATGGAAAAAGATCTTTATGCCGTGATTTGTTCAATTATTGCATTTATTTGCTTTTTTATTTGTTGCCGCCCGCCTTTAAGGGGGCAATACTTTTGTTGCCATATCGGCAATAAAAAAGTAGAGGGAAGGCTTAACACGATTGGTTTTAATGAGGGTGATTATGTTGAAATGCTTGTTAAGCCAAAAAAAAATGATGTTTACCAACCTTATGCGGTACGAATTCCAAGACAACATGCGATAATTTTTCCGCAAGATATTGGTTTAACAACGTTCGCACTTTTAAAAATTAGTTTTATTTTGATGACGATATTTGCCGTTATTATCCTGCTTTTTTTGTTAATTTTTGAATTATTTAACGGTTGTTCATTAAATTATATTTTAAACATATTTAAATATTGTTTTTGGGGCTGGATCATTGCAATTATTGCTGTTTTTTTTATAAGTGGAGGTGGATACTCTTTTTTTTCCAATCAAATTTATGCCTGCTTTGGGTATGATAAACCGTGGAAGTATGATTCTGCAAAAGAAAAGGAACGCTTTAAGGAGCTGTATCGAAGCAATGATCCTGAAATATTTAACGACCCACAGACCCCTGACTTTGAAAAGTTCGAAAAATTTAAAGCATTAACATATTACTACTGTAGAACGCCAATTTTACCTAATTGGGTTAAAATTATTGATGAGCTAAACAAAAAATAACAAATAATCAAATTGATAGATATAAGGAATAAAAATATGGAACAGAATATAGGCGATAGTCATTATTACCAAATCATTACTGGTTATATTACTGATCTAGAGATCTATGACACGCAAGAAAGTTATCTTAATGCTCGCAAACTAGCTGGACGGCCTGATATCAATGTATTAACAATAGGGCATTTAGATTTAGTTTCTATGGCTAATCAAATGAGAATAAATTCAGCAAAAATCAAAAACATTGATTACGACACAGCCGATATTGAACAGTATTTTTGCTGCAAATTAGGTGATAAGGTGATTGAAGGCGCATTTTGTCGAATATTTTTTAATGAGGGCGACTACGTAGAGGTAGTTGTTGATCCACTAGCAGGTGGAACCTATTTTGCTTATGCATTACGCCGTCCTGCCGATAAGCTTTTATGGTTACATCCTTATGCAACAGAGGGAACAGAAGCTGGCAATAACAAGCTGCATATGCCTATTTTACCGCTTATTTTCCTTATTGGTGCTGGAGGGTTGGGGGTATTTATTATCTTTTATTTTGTAGTAATGGCCTTTTCTAAAAATGATTTTTCGCTACTTCTTATGGCAGCTATGGGATTACTCTTTCTTTTACCTGCTTATCTAGTCTTTTCTGCATTAAAAAAATCAAATTCCGGTTCTGCTATTGCTGATAAGATTTTTGCGACTTTGGGGTATAGTGATCCTAAAGCGTTTGATATTGAGAAAGAATATCATATTTTTAGTGACAAATTATTCGATTTATATAAACAGTATTGTGAAAATCACGAGGGATCTTCAATGATTGATGAAGATGCATATAATGAGTTTATTGATCATTATATGCATCAGCAATCAGAAGATGATTCTCAGGACGATATATTACTAAAACAATATTTACGCCAGACAAAAAAAATAGACGGGATTCAATGGGCATTCTTTTATCTTAATACGCCAACTATTCCTAGCTATATTAACGTTATTCATACCGAAAATCACAACGACAGCCATGGACAATAATGGTTTTAGTTGTTGAGTGTTTTATTCAGCTCTGGAAACACAAACACGGGCAAAATCCCGTGTTTGTTGTTATTTGGTTTTATAGTAGTATACAATTTTCAAGCAATTTTTGCTCATCATTATAGCTCGAAAAAATTATACTTGCTGGGTTATCATCATATTTGAACGATACAATGCATTTAAATATGACTGTTTGACCTTTAGAGCTATAAGATTTTTGACGTGTATCATAAATTTTGCCACTTTTTCCTTGATAGGGAAAAAGATTGAATGGAAAGATAATTTTCCTGCCATAAATGATATTCGCCACTTAGAGGCTGTTCATAATGGTATGTGTCTATCCTTAGGGTTTCGTGTTTCTACTTGCTCATCGTTGAGAGGTGAATGGCGCGCTGATTTAATTAAGATGAAGTAAACAAAGGATAGTTGCCTAGCGAAGAGTTTTTTAATATGAAAACGGAATACAATAATAATCAATACTCTAATGTTGGTGATAGCACGGTATGTTTTCTACTTTTTGTCCGTGCTATTGTTTAGCTTATTTTGTTAATGTTTTAAGGTGATGAGCTTTGTTTTTTTAATTCCTGTGTTGTAGTTTTTTTGGGAGTTAAAATACGTTGCTCTTGCCTCAAAGAGAATTTCGTTGTTGAGTGAAATTCTTTTATAGTATTGTTCCAGCCGCTTATCCTGTGCCCAAACGGGAATATTCGTATAATGATAGTAATAATCGATCCATTTTCCTGACTCGACTTGGTTGTTAGTATATTCTATTTTGACGCTTTGAGTTTCATCGATTTTATCAAGGATTATATTACCAAAGCAGAATGCACCTTTACTGCCGATAAAGTATTTTTTCCCTTCTTCGGTTAATTGATATCTTAATCCTTCAATTTCGGTGGGGGATCTAGGCAGATCGGTTATATCTGTATTGGCATTATAATATTTGGCCGTGATGTTTTTGGTTTTTAAGAATTTAAGATCGACAAATAGGTCGAGTATTTCAGTTTGTTTATCAAAAAACACATCTTTCGGAAAGATGTTTTGGTTATTTGGTAGGAAATAACATAATGCACGATTATCTTCTCTACTTAAAGCTTCTTGTAGCGATTGCTTATAATCTACATTATTGCAACCAAATAGTAGTAAGCTGAAAGTGGTTATCAGTGGATATTTTAGATTCATGATAATTAATCTCAATATTTTTTAACAATTAAGCCAATACCATATTTGCTATAGAGCTTTTTTGTTTGTTCATCATAATCAAACCTTACAGTACCGGTTTTTAATTCATTTTGGGGCATTAATTTTGGCGGTAATTTATCAATAACATATTGATATTCAATTTCAATATAATTGCTATACGGCGTTATTTTGGTTACCGATTTGACAATCACTTTGCCAAAACAAAATCCTGACGACATCAAGTTAGGCCATTTTCTATAGTATTTTTTGCCTTCATCGGTAAGGTTATAGATATAAACGATGCGATTTTGATGAATTTCTCTAATTTCAATTTGTTCTGTTAGCAATCCTGCTTCTGTTAACGTTTGTAATAGGTTCATGTATTGTCTATCAAATAAGTAATAAGGCGCAGTCATTAATATTGATATACATTTTATTGGTTCGCCACTACCGTTTATGGTGTCGAATCGTTGTTGGATTTCGTTTTGCCATTGTTGTTCAGTTAAATTAAAAACCTCGGGCAGTTTCTCAAGTTTCGGTTGGCTTTGTGACGGCGGAGTATCACACGCATTTAGAGTGAGTCCGATTATTGTTACTGCTATTGTGCTGAGAAGATATTTTATTAATTCCATAAGGTTTTGCTCTCTTTTATCGGGTATTTGTTTTCCCTGAAGGAAAATAACTCACGGTAACCATTTAATTCAGTTTGCGTAGGATCTTTTTTAAAAAGTTTGGTTATTGGTAGTGGAAAGCAAAAATCTTTATCTAAATAAGTAAATTCACTGGCAGATAATGCCGAGTCTTTTATTGATAATTTGCTGCAAGGATAAGTCGAGCTAATATCGGCTTTTTCAAAAACTTTAATGCGATTAAGCCAATCAAATTCCATGGGCTTAAAATCGTTATAATCGTCGTGATAATCGTTTTTAAACACAATGATGTGGTCTTTGGCAAATTTTATATATTCTATAATTTGACTGGTTATGTTTTGATTGCTTTCTGCTATGTGATATCGATAGCCGAATTTTAAACTTTGGTTTTCAAAATCAAATTCAGGGTCAATTAACCATTCAAATTTTTGATAGTCATTGTATTCTTTATAATCTTCTACTCTTGAAGAAATTTTTGCTTTTAAATTATCAATGTTGGTTTTGTCGTCAAATAACTTTTTGACCTCAAGTAGGTCAATAAATCCTAGGTTATAAACATTTATACATAATCGGTTTTGATTGTCATAAGCTGGCGCGACAAACCTGTCACAATGTGCTGTATTAGATGGGTTGTATCTTTCACTATATATATACCCTTCAGGTATACTTAGTTCTGCAATACCCTCAATTTTAGTTGTGTTGGGGCCTGTAAGATAAATATTACTTCCGTTGAATGTAAATGGATTGGTATCTTTGTTGGATTGGATTTGTGTAAAATAGCGGCTGATTTCGGGAACTTTATCTTTTGGTATTTCAATCGCTTCACTTTCTTGCGCTTTATGTCGATAATTGTTGTCGTCCTCAGTTTTTGTTGGTTGAATATAACGTTCTAAAAGGCATTCTCGTTCTAGGTTTGTTGGCCAGACTATTTTGTTTTCTGCATTTTTTAATACTGTTACATCGCGATGACAGTGACTGTTTTGTTCTGAACCAACGATGTCTTCGTAAAGTAAGATGTTGCCATTTACATCAAAAATCGATAATAACGTTTTTTCATTATTATTTTTGGGATTGTTTTTTTTGGCATAGTAGAGTTTTTCTGTGCCAACTTGAAAAAGCGTATAATAATCATATTCGCCAATTGTTCGACCCGTAATATCGATCAAACGGTTTTTAGAATTATAATTATCTTTTACCCAACTTGCTGTACCATATAAAGGCGATGTGGAATCGTACTGATTTTGATAATGCATTTTTCCATCATAATCATAAATTTGATAAACATGATAACTATCTTGGTAATTTTCTAGCCAAAAATAACCTGCTGAAAGGTTTTCTTTATAGTTGTCAAAATTATTGATATGCGCTTTGGAACCAACATCGGTTTCTTTGCCTGTTTTGCTATTAATTAGATATTGGCTATTATTTTTTTTACATAGCTGCATTATTGCATCGGATGTGATTATTTTGCATTGTGGTTTTGGTTCAGTTTGGGATTGCATTTTTTGTATCAATGTTGTTTTAGGGCGTTTTTTGAAAAATCGACCTTGTAGATTTAAATAGCCTTCTTCATATTCTGGAGTAGTTACTTCGGCATAACCGTTAATGAAGGGGCTAATTGTGCGATAATAATGCCCTTTAGGTGTAATTAGATTACCATCGGTATCAATGACAACCGATAATGCTGTGTCTTGATAATAATAGGCTATTCGTTCTTCGCCTAAATAAGTTAAGGTGTCAATGGTTTTAAATTTCAATATGTCGCCTTTTTTTTCAAAAGCAAATTTAAAATTATCTATCTTTCTTATATTGCTGTAGAGGCGGCTATTGTGGCTGTTGTTTAACTGTACAATCCAATAATGATCTCGGTATTTTATTGAATCAATTTTTTGGCTGTTATCGATAATTACTGTGCCATCACGATCAAATAGTAGGTTGTTATAAGTAATATATTGGCTAGCATTACTAGCTAACGCTAATGTTGAAGATAGTAATAAGCTTAAGTTTGTTAGATATTGAGCGAGCTTGACTATTTTTTTATTCATTATGATAAGTAATTTTCCTTTTCAATTTTATTTTTGATTAAGTTGTTAGATAAACGATACTCATTTGAAAATGAATGATTTAATTGCACGATTTATTGATAGTTAATTAGTTTTATATAAACACGCTGTTATTGAAAACATCTGCTATGCGACAACTTAAACACTATTCCTTGGTTTTTACCAGTTGTTGATCATAATCATATAATATGACCAATGAATTAAATAAACCGCATAAGATAGCATAAATTAACATAATGTAAATTTATTCATAACAAATAAAATATTAGGTATATATAAATATTTTGCTTATTAATACCTTGTCTATAAGTAAGCCTTTATTGTTGGGTACCTAGGTCGCTTGCAAAGGTTAATTTGTTCATAGTCAAAAAATAATGCCTATGTTAGACTGAGCCAAACTCTGAAGCTCTTTTACCTAAGTGATTTTTCATAAGGTGAATTAGCCGCGGTATAGCGCAGAAATGGCTATGCTTCCCGATTTGGATAAGGTGTTTAATGTATATATGCAATTAGTTGATTATTATCAACGTCGATTTCAATATCTGCGTTTGTCGATTACTGAGCTGTGTAATTTTCAGTGTCAATATTGTTTACCTTATGGTTATCAACCCAAGAAAGGGCATAATTTTTTGTCGCTCAGTGAAATTGATCATGTTGTGGCAACATTTACTGAACTTGGGGTAAGCAAAATTCGCTTAACGGGTGGCGAGCCGACTTTACGTCGCGATTTTGTGGATATTTTGTCGCTCATTTCTTCTTACTCTAGTGTTAAAGAACTGGCCATTACCACTAATGGCTCACGTTTATTAAAAAATATTCATCACTGGCATCAAGCAGGTTTAAATGCAATTAATATTAGTATTGATAGCTTTTCTCCGCATTTATTTAAATTAATTACGGGTCAAGATAAGCTTAAAGAATTAATGCAATGTGTCGAAAAATCGTTAGAAGTAGGTATTAAAAAAGTCAAAATTAATACGGTGTTAATGAAAAACATGAACGATAATTTAGATGATTATTTGTCATGGATTAAAGATAAACCCGTAGAATTACGCTTTATTGAACTTATGGAAACAGGTGAAAGTAGCGATGTATTTAATCGTTATCACTTATCTGGCCATGTTATTGAGGCACAGTTAATTGCACAGGGTTGGCAGTTGCAACTCAAAAATCCACTATCAGGCCCAGCTAAAGTTTATGCTCATAGCGATTATCAAGGTAAAATTGGGCTAATTATGCCGTATTCAAAAGATTTTTGTAAAAGTTGTAATCGTTTGCGTGTGTCATCAATTGGTAAATTGCATTATTGCTTATTTGGTGAGGCCGCGGTTGATTTGCGTGATTTACTTCAAAGCTCAGCGCAAAAACAACAACTTATAACACGCATCTTTGCTTCGTTAAAAATAAAACCAGAAAAGCATTTATTACATGTGCATAATGTCGGTATGACTGGTAATTTATCCTATATTGGTGGGTAACTGGGTATTTTGTTTGGGTACTTTCGCAATTTGCCAATGTTGTATTGCCCATTGCAATAGCTGTTGTTGGCTGGCATCTTGCCAGTCTTTTGGTAGACATTGCCCTAAAAATTGCAGAGCGTGCGCCGTTAATGATTTGCTATTATTTAGCTCAATGGGCTTTGCATGGTTTTGTTTTGAAAGCTTATTGCCGTTGTTATCTAGTACTAGTGGTAAATGGCAATAGTTTGGCAGAGAAAAGCCAAAAAGCTTATAGAGTGACATTTGTTTAGCGGTAACCGGTAAAAGATCGGCTCCGCGCACAATTTCGGTAATTCCTTGTTTATGATCATCTAACACTACCACTAAGTTATATGCAAATAGACCATCTTTACGGTGAATAATGAAATCTTCTTGTGCACTAGCTGTTTCTACTGTTTGCAAGCCACGAATTTTATCTGTAAATTCAGAAATAGGGTGGTTTTGTTTTAGGCGAATAGCCAACTGTGATTGGTTAATCTTTAAATGCCTATGGCGACAATAACCGTCATAATGCCCGTTAGGCAATTTCTGTATTCGTTGCCTTGTACAATCACAATAATAGGCTTGCTGATGACTCAATAGCGATTGTAATACTGCTTGATAACGTTCGTGGCAAGCCGATTGATATAATACGTTATCATCCCAATATAAATGAAATGTTTCTAAAGTCTTTAAAATGAGAGATGATGCGCCTTTAACTTCTCGTGGTGGGTCGATATCTTCGATACGAACTAGCCATTTGCCATGGCAAGATTTAGCCTGTAAATAGCTACCAAGCGCTGTCACCAATGAACCAAAATGTAATGGTCCTGATGGTGACGGGGCAAAACGACCAATATAACGCTTAGGCATATCGGGTTGAATGGCGGTGGTAATTAATAACGTAGCAATTACTTGCCCATTTGTTTTTCGCGAAGTTCTGCAAGTGTTTTACAATCGATACATAAATCAGCCGTTGGTCTTGCTTCTAGACGGCGAATCCCGATTTCCACACCACATGATTCACAATAACCGAAATCATCTATTTCGATTTTCTTTAATGTTTTTTCAATTTTTTTGATGAGCCTTCTTTCTCTGTCGCGAGCGCGTAGTTCAAGACTGAACTCTTCTTCTTGTGTTGCTCGGTCAGCAGGATCTGGAAAGTTCGCTGCTTCGTCTTGCATGTGCGAAACGGTTTTACCCATTTCATCTTTTAGTTGTGCAAGCCAAGCTTCTAAAATAAGCTTAAAATGTTCCAATTGCTTAGGATTCATGTACTCCTCACCTTTTGCCTCTTTATAAGGCTCAAGCCCAGCAACTGAAAGCAGGCTAAGTGAAGATGTGTTTGCTTTTTGTTCTTTTTTCACAGCAATCCCCTTAAGTGCAGATTATTTAAAAGCGCTAAACTATAGCAATAATTCAGCCTTTGGCAAATTTTTTTTATCATTTTTTTGCTTAAAACTAAATAAAATAATACAACTATATGTTATTAATTAAGATAATTACTTATCCCATTTCGTTAGTTCATTTTTAGGGCATCGAGTTACTAAGTCATATAATTTATCGTTATCGGGTAGAATCAGCTCTGGGCTGATGTCAAATAGTGGATAGAGTACAAATTCTCTATTTTTCATATGGTAATGAGGGATAGTTAGCCTTTCACTGTTAATGACTAAATCATCATAAAGCAAAATATCTAAATCTAAGGTTCTTGCGCCCCAGCGGTTGTCTTTACGCACACGGCCTTGCGCTTTTTCAATTGTTTGTAGCTCGTCAAGTAGTTCAATAGGGGATAAATTCGTTGTCAGTTTTATTACTGCATTCAGATAGTCATTCTGATTTTGTGGTCCAAGAGGTTTACTTCGATAAAAAGGTGAAATATCTGCTACTTTTGTGTTTGGCAACTGTTTTAATGCAACAATTGCACGATTGGCTTGTGCTAATGGATCTTCAAGGTTGCTGCCTAAAGCAATATAACAAGTTGACATAGTTGCGCTAATTTTCGATTTCAATTGAATGAGGCTATTTTAGCATATAATGTAATAGGCAAACATGATTATATAAATAGATTAATACTTATTGTTTCTGGCTTCGAGTTGTTAAAATTTAATCATATTATCTTTAGCTTATTATTTATTGTTCACTATTTTACTTGTGGTAAAGTAAACCCAATTATCAAATCGCTATTGCATTTATTGAGAATGAAAATGAATTTAGGGCAACAATTAAGTTTTTTGATAAAAAACACGCCAATAATTAGTGATCCCCAAGTTATTAATTGTGCGATTAATGGGGTAACGGATTATTTTGCTTGTAGTTTGCAAGCTTGCCATGAAGATGACGTTCAGAAATTGCTAGCGTGGATAGCAGATGAGGGGGGAAATGCTAGAGCGTGGTTAATCGGCCAAAAGAAGCTAGTTACGGCAAGGCAAGCAGCGCTTTTTAATGGCTTTCAAGCGCACTGTTTAGATTATGATGATGTACATTCAGATGTTCGAGGTCATCCTTCATCGGTCATTTTGTCGGCACTTATTGCCAGCGTTCGATTAGATAATGATAAGCAAAAGATTGACGGGCGGCGTTTTTTGACAGCCTATGTTATTGGTGTTGAGGTGATGGCACGCTTAGGTAAAAGTGTTAATCCTGAGCATTACGAAAAAGGTTGGCATGCAACTATTACTTTGGGGGGGATCGCGGCAACGGCTGCGATTTGTTACCTTTATGATGAACCGTTTTTATCGCAAGCTTTAGCTTTGTCAGCAACTCAAGCTTCGGGGATGCGTTTGTTAATGGGCACGCCAATTAAGTTTTTGCATGCAGGCTTAGCCGCTCAACATGCCATTCAGTCCGTTGAATGGTTAAGAGCTGGCATAGATGCTGATCAGAATTTTTTAGACGATAAATTAGGTTTTTTGGCTATTTATGGGCAAGGTAATACACATTTTGATTTAAGTCATTGGGGGGATGTTTGGAAGATTGTTGAACCTGGTTTATGGTTTAAAAATTATTCTTATTGTTCAGCTGCGGCCTATGTTGCCGATGCAGGTCAATTATTATATAAAGATCCTGATTTTAATCTTGATAATGTTAGTGATATTACGATTTATTTTGTGCCATCAAATAGTGATGCGGCATTGATATATAAGACACCTTCATTAGCGCAACAAGGGCGTTTTTCGGCTGAATATATTTTGGCTTTAACCTTGTTAGGGTTACCGTTAAGTTTCGAGCAGTTTTCTGCAAAACCTATTCCTTATGAAATCAAACAATTGATGCAAAAGATGACGCGCAGTTATCAAATACAGCTTGCGCCACATCCTGATGCTTATAATGGACGTTATGTGATTATTGATATTGGTCTCAAAAACGGTAAAACAATAAGCCAACGTGTTGATATTCCTAAAGGCTCACCTAAAAATCCATATAGCCAGAGTGAAATGTCGTTAAAGTTACTTTCCGCAGTTAAAGATAAATCGAAAACAGCACGGTTATTAACAGATATTCAGCAACTGGCAACAGGTTTGGATCTTCGCCAATTTTTATTATCTTATTCTTTTACGCTTTAATTTTCATATGTTAATCAGCAAGGCAATTTAATCACTAATACAATTTAATCACTAGTACAATTTAATCATCAATACAATGAGTTAAAGTCGTTGTGGCTATTGTTCAAATTTCGAAGTCAATTTCATCTGTTAGCTGGCGCAAAAAACGTTGTGTAGTTTCATGTTGTGGGTTGTCTATGACTGATTTTGCTAGCCCTTCTTCCACAATCACGCCATCAGCCATAAAGATAACGCGGTCTGCAACGTACTTGGCAAATTCCATTTCGTGTGTCACGATAATCATAGAGGTTCGTTCTTTTGCCAGCTGTAGCATGACTTGTAAGACTTCGTGTACTCGTTCAGGGTCGAGCGCAGAAGTGGGCTCATCAAATAATAGTACTTTGGGTTTGACTGCCAGTGCTCTTGCAATTGCGATGCGCTGTTGCTGACCACCAGATAAGGTAATGGGATATTGTTTGGCATAAGGTAACATACCAACGCGCTTTAATAATGATAAGCCGAGTTTTTCCGCTTCTTTTTTATCTATCTTTTGCCCAACAATAAGCGGGTAGGTAATATTTTCTAACGCTGTTTTATTTTTAAATAAATTGTAGTGTTGAAAGACCATTGCTGATTGTTTGCGTAAATTGGCCTCTTCTTTATGACTATAATGTTTTGCATCAAGCGTTGCTGAGCCAATTTGAATTGTGCCATTATTCGGTTTTTCTAATAAATTTAAACAACGTAATAAGGTGGATTTGCCAGATCCTGATGGCCCAATAATCGCAACTACTTCACCTTGCTTGATATTTAAGTTGATTTCTTTTAAGACTTCATTATTAGCAAAACGTTTAGATAAATGCGATACTGTAATCATAACATTCTCCTTAACGATGATATGGCGCAGAAAGTTTTTGTTCTAACTGTTTTTGTATCCATGAATAAATCACAACAGTAAGCCAGTAAATAATGCCAACAGCTAAATAGGTTTCAAAGTAGAGAAAAGAATTAGCGGTTAACATTTTTCCTGCGGCTAATAGCTCTTGAACGCCAACAAAAAAGGCGACAGAGGAATCTTTAAGTAATGATATAAACATGTTTCCTGTGTTTGGTAAGGCATTGATCATGGCTTGCGGAAGAATAATGCCTCTGTAGACTTGCATTTTACTTAACCCAACCGTTAGCCCTGCTTCTTTCTGCCCATGATCGACTGACTCTAAGCTTGCTCTAAAAATTTCGGCTAAATAGGATGAGTACTTTAAGCTGAAACAGATAATTGCAGCGGTAGTTGCGCCCATTTGTTTTAAAATAGGAAAAATTTGTGGTAGACCATAATAAATAATAAAGAGTAAAACAACGGATGGTATGCCACGAAACAGTGAAATAAATAGTGCAAAAATAGAATCGATAATGATTATTTTGTTGTTGCGTAATAGCGCAATGGCTAGCCCTAATATAATGGCAATCGTAATCGATACAATGGTAATAAAAAGTGTAACGGGCAGATAAGGTAAGATCTGCGGAAATACACTTAAGAAATAATTTACATTAAAATTCATGATGTAATATCTTCACCAAAATATTTAATTGAAAGATTTTTCAATGTACCATTGGCACGTAGCTTTTCGATGGCTTGATTGAATTTTTCACGCAGCGCTTGGCCTTTTTCGTCTTTACTAAATGGGAAAGCAACCTGCTCAATAGTAATTGGCTCTCCAACTAATTTGAACGGTAGATTTTTACGTTTAATTTCAGCAAGTAAAATAGGTTTAGAATTGACATAACCATCAACTCGTTGGTATTCCGTATCATACATTGCGCCATCACGGGTTTCGTAGGTTTTGATAGTTACGTCGTTATTAGGGAAAGCTTTTTTTAGGTTATTAATATGATTCGATCCTAGCACACCAGCAATAGTTTTATTTTTAAAATCAGATAGCTTATTAATATCTTTGTTATCTTTATGGGTTACAATCTGGCTACCGTAAAAGCTATAGGTGTTGGAAAAGTCATATTTATCTTGACGGGCTGGTGTTATGGCAACCGCATTTGCAACGGTATCTAATCGCCCTGAATCAAATTGCCCCATTAAACCGCCAAATTCAGCAATCACCCATTCGACTTGATAACCTAGTTCTTGAGCAATGGCTTGAGTTACTTCAACATCAAATCCCACTAATTTGTCATCTTGTTTATAACCATTTGGATAGCTTTGTCCTGTAGAGCCAACTTTAATGATATTTTGCTTTGTTGCTTGGTCGTTGGATTTATTATCACAACCAATTAAGGCTAGACTGGTTAATAAAATAGCGGATAATAACGTACTTATTTTTTTCATGCTTTATTACTCCTTTGTTTCCATTGGGTATAGCTTTTATGGTTTAAGATTTTTTCAAAATAGAAGGTCGTATGATCGGGCGTTAAATCTGCTTGCCCTATTTTTTTATAACCTTTATTTATATAAGTTTGTACAAGCCATGGATGATTTGCTGCGGTACCTAAGGTCACAGCAGGTAATTTGAGTTGATTAATCAGGATTTGCTGTTCAACAAAATTCCATAATGTATTTCCATACCCTTTACCCTTATATTGAGGATCGGTTGCAAACCAACCTAAATGCGGTAACCCATAAGGTCCAGGATTATTTCCCCATGGAAAGCGAATACTTAACGTGGATAGTAACTGTCCCTCTTTCTCAAATAGATACACCGCATTAGATTCAAGATGCTCAGCAATTTGTGATTGATTGGCGGTTGCAGCTGCAAAATGAATGCCTAATTTAGTCGTGGCATGATAAGCACGATGTAATAGTGTTTGATAAGCTGGAATGTCATTATGAGTCATTAAGCGAAAACTCATGCTAACACTCCACAATAATCAGCATATTTAATCACTTGTTCTACTTTTTCAGGAGCAGAGCCGAGATAGTTAATAGGATCAAGCCAAGCATCAAGTTCAGATTCGGTAAACTCGTTGTTCAAGTTGGGATCTTCTAATAGGATGTCTTTAAATGGTCGATTTTGTTCAAATGCTTTCATTGCACTTTGGTAAACTAAATGGTGCGCAGTCTGTTTGCCTAATCGTTTACCTATTTCAAACATGACTTTTTCAGACAGCAGTAAGCCATTTTGTAGTTGTAAATTAGTTATCATGCGATCAGCGTTAACTTTTAGACCTTTTAGTACAGTTAATGCGATTTGTAATTGGGCTGAAATATAAAGGTTTATTTCAGGTAGTGCTATCCACTCTGCTCGCCAGCTCATGGCATCACGCTCATGTTCAACTTTCATTGATTCATGAATTAACGCAACACTTTTTAAAAGTGGCGCCGTTAGGCTGGCTAATCCTTCTAATGCTGCTGGATTGCGTTTATGTGGCATGGTTGTTGATCCAATTTTTCCTTCAGAAAAAGGCTCTTCGATTTCGTTAATTTCGGTACGCATTAAGTTGTAAAATTCATTCCCAATTTTTCCTAATGTGCCACTGATTAGTGCTATTACCGATGAGTATTCAGAAAAACGGTCTCGTGCCGCTTGCCAGCCAATGTTAGGGGTATTAAGTCCGAGTAAAGTTAAAGCACGTGATTCAACTTGTGGTCCTAATTTGCCTATTGATGCATAAGTGCAAATTGCTCCACTAATATTGCCGACTAATACCCGTTGTTTGATTTCGGTTAAACGTTGTAAGTGTCGAATAAATTCATCTAGCCACACCGCAAGTTTAAATCCAAAAGTTGTAGGTAGTGCTTGCATGCCATGAGTTCGCCCAACCATAGGTAAATATTGGTACTGTTTGGCTAAACGTTTTAGCTCAAGTGCCACCCGTTTAGTGTCTCGCTCAATGACAGTAAAAGACTGTTTTAATTGTAAAACGGTTGCTGTGTCGACAATATCTTGTGTGGTTGCACCGTAATGGATATATTGGCCTGCCTCGCCAACTTGTTTTTGTAGTGCATTAATTGTCGACATTAATGAGTGCTTCGCTTTTGCTGCTTCTTCGGCAATTTGATCAATTGATAGTTTTGAAGCATCGGCATTAGCAATGATTGAGTTGGCCGCTTCAATTGGAATAACACCTAGCTCGCCTTCAGCTTTGGCTAAAGCAACTTCGACATCCACTTGCCTTTTCAAACGATTTGTTTCCGACCAAATGGAACGCATTTCACTAGTGCCGAAGTTATTTCCCAAAATTAAAAAATCCAAAACATGTGACGCCACGACATTATCCTTAATCATTGTTATTACGTTATTAAACAATTATTAGTAATTATTGAGTTATCGTCTAATAATCAGTTTGTATATAGATATAACTAAATAGAATAAATGCATGAAATAGTTTATAAGAAAGCGGTTTTTTGCGCTAAATAACGCTAGTTTATTAAGCTATATTTTGTATAAAAAATAATCAAAAAACTTCAATAAAATCAATGGGTTTTCTGAATGATTTTTAAAGGTAGGATGATGTTGAATGTAAACGAATAAGTAGAAACACTCACCATTGGAGTGCCTCTAGTGTTATGGTATAAAAAGCCGCGCTAATAATCTATTTGCTTATTAGCGGTATTAAAGCACTTCTACAATGGATTCACAAAGTCTAGACATGTTATCCAATGTCATCCCTGCCACATTAATACGTCCTGAATTAACAATGTATATGCCATAATCGTCGCGCAATTTAAGCACTTGTTCTTCATTTAAACCACTGAACGAGAACATGCCATTTTGTTTAGCAATAAAACTAAAATCTTGATTTGCCCCTTTGTCTTGCAGTGTTTTGACAAATAATTGACGCATGCGGTGAATGCGTTGACGCATATTAGTTAGTTCGTCAATCCATTCTTCTTTTAATTCCTCATTATTTAAAATATAAGAGACGATTTTAGCGCCATGGGCAGGAGGGTTAGAATAATTGGCTCGAATAATGGTTTTGACTTGGCTAAAGGCGCGCTCGGCAATTTCAGTATTTGCGGCAATGAGCGTGAAGGCGCCAACGCGCTCGTTATATAAGCCGAAATTTTTAGAATATGAGCTAGCAATAAGGAGTTCAGGGTGATGATTAGCAAATAATCGTAGTCCATAGACGTCTTCTTCTATACCTTGCCCCAAGCCTTGATAAGCTAAGTCAAATAGGGGTAACCAACCATTTTTTATGGCTAAATCTGAGATGGCTTGCCACTGTTCTGGTGTTGGATCGATGCCTGTTGGGTTATGACAGCAACCGTGGAATAATACTGCTTCACCAGCGGCAACTTGGCTTAAGCTATTTATCAGGGCATCAAAGTCAAGTGTGTGTGTTTGTGCATTGTAATAATGGTATTCACGCACTTCAAGGCCAGCAGTTTGAAATACACTACGATGATTGGGCCAAGTCGGATTGCTGACCCAAACACGTTTAACTTTGGTTCGGCGAGCTAAAAAATCTGCCATTATACGTAAAGCGCCAGTACCGCCCGGTGCTTGTGCTGTTCTTGCTCGTTCGTTTTCAGATCCAAAAAGCAAAATTTGCGTTACAGTATTGAATGCTTTAATACCATCAATAGGTGAGTAGCTTTTGGTGGTTTCATCATTTAATAAAAAATGTTCCGCTTTTTTTACACTTTCTAAAATAGGTGTTTGGGTTGTTTCGTCTTTATAAACACCGACACTTAAATTAATTTTATTGGTGCGTTCATCTCTATTATAAAGATCGGCCAGTCCTAAAATAGGATCTGCCGGCGCTGCTGTTAAATATTCAAACATAATTCACCTATCTGATCTAATGACTTTTAACGCATTATATACACATTATTTTATAAGATACAATTTTGATAGCATTTACGATTGCTATTGATATAAACATATATTGCGTTATTGTTGAGCAGCATTAGCTTAACAAGTAACAATTAGTTTACTTAAAAAAGTGGTTAAATCATGAGCTAGAATAGAAAGTTTACCTGTAATTAAATCTTCTTTTACGACTTCGCCAGTTAAATTATTTATTGCAATAATTTCGGTATTTTCATCTGTTGACGCGATAAAAGTCGTTGGTGTTCGTTTTAATTTTTTTTGTTGGGATAAATGGGCTATTAAATTTTGTTCTAAATTGGAAAAATCATCATCATTCCATGCTTGGATTAATGTTAAGTGGGTGTCATGCAATTTAGCCGTCATATTGGCAGCATATTGTGTACCATAAAATATATGTGCGTTAGGATGTAAAGTAATGCCCACAATTTGCTCAGCAATAGCAAGATCTCTTGGCGGCTTTAATAAAAAGGGTTGCCAAAATACAGTGAGATTTTCTGTTTTTAAAATACAAGGCGAAGGTATAGCATGCAGTTCTTCGCTTTGCGGTGCGTAACTGAATTGGTTAACCCAGCGAGTGGTAAAATTAAGCAAGGCGATTTTATCGGTAGTGTTCATAAACAACCCTATTTGGTATTTAAATTATTATCTAATCATAATTATACTAATTAAGTTTTGTTATGCATAATTGCTTCAATGTTTTATTTTTTGTTAAATGTTTAACTAATTAATAAAACAAAAAAGTGTAAAGAAGTTTTAGTGAACGATACGTTTCAGTATAAAAAGTTAAGGAAATCAAATTAATTATTTATAATGAGGTAACATAGTTAAAAATAAGCAAAAAATAAATCTTTAACTGTTTATAAAATAGCGAATTTAATTTTCTTGCTATCCTTGGCTGAAACGTTAATAATAGTGGCGGGTAGTTTTACCCTTGTAATGCAGCAATGGCGTTAGACATTACAGTTTGTCAAAATAAAATAGCGTAAGTAGAATCATTATAATGAGATAATATGTTTATTTTAAACAATTGCAGAAAGATTAAGTTTGTTTGCTAAAACCAGTAAAATATTCAGGTTTGCAAATTAACCATATTAATAGCTTCAATAAATTATATACTTAGCATTTTACAAAGCGTTGTGTCTGATGCGCTATGTTGATGCTGTGTAAGCGGTATCGGGTTCACATAAAATAATAACAAAAATAACATAAATAAAATAATGAATGCCGTATACAAATATTTAGTTAAGTACCATTATTTATCATTGTTAAAATAATCACTTATCAATAATAAGATTCTACCTACAGTTAATTAAGATTAATGAAGAGTGTAGAATAATGAAAAGAATGTTAATCAACGCAACCCAGCAAGAAGAGCTGCGTGTTGCGCTTGTTGATGGTCAACGCTTGTATGATTTAGATATCGAAAGCCTTGGGCATGAACAAAAGAAAGCGAATATTTATAAAGGTAAAATCACTAAAATTAACCCAAGTTTAGAAGCTGCGTTCGTTTCTTATGGTGGTGAGCGCGATGGATTTTTACCTTTAAAAGAGATTGCTGAAAGTTATTTCCCATCTAATATTTCAGGTCGTCGTAGTATAAAACATCTGCAAGAAGGACAAGAAGTCCTTATCCAAATTGAAAAAGAGATTCGCGGTAAAAAAGGCGCGGCTTTAACAACTTATATTAGCTTAGCAGGTAGTTATTTAGTCTTGATGCCTAATGATCCTCGTGCTGGTGGTGTGTCGCGCCGTATTGAGGGTGAGGAACGAGCTGATTTAAAACGTATTATTGATGCCATCGAAAAACCTAGAGGTATGGGGGTAATAGCTCGAACTGCGGGTGTTGGCAAAAGCCAAGAAGAGTTACAACAAGATTTAGATGCATTGGTTAACTACTGGACGGCAATTCAGAATGAAGCTAAAAAGCATCAAGCACCCAGTTTAATTCACAAAGAAAGCGATATTATCACGCGAGCATTTCGTGATTATTTACGTGATGATGTGGGCGATATTTTAATTGATAATCCTAAAGTGCTTGAAATTGCTAAAAAACGGTTAGCCGATTTAGGGCGAGTTGAGTACGTGAGCCGCTTAAAGCTTTATGAGGGAGATGTACCGTTATTTAATCATTTCCAAATTGAAGGTCAGATTGAGTCGGCATTCCAACGTGAAGTTCGCTTGCCTTCTGGCGGTTCAATTGTGATTGATGCCACTGAAGCGCTTACAGCTATCGATATTAACTCAGCTAAATCAATCCGTGGTAGTGATATTGAAGAAACTGCATTTAATACTAATCTTGAGGCGGCTGAAGAAATCGCCCGTCAGTTACGTTTACGTGACTTAGGTGGTTTGATTGTTATCGACTTTATTGATATGACGCCTGTTCGTAATCAGCGTGAGGTGGAAAATCGCCTGAAAGAAGCAATGAAGACAGATCGTGCTCGTATCCAAACAACCCGCATTTCACGCTTTGGTTTGCTCGAAATGTCTCGCCAACGATTAAGTCCTTCATTACGAGAAGCAACTCATCATATTTGCCCTCGTTGTCAAGGCACGGGCACTGTTCGTGATAGTAACTCATTGTCTTTATCTATCCTTCGGTTAATTCAAGAAGAGGCGATGAAAGATAATACCGTACAAATTGATGTTATTGTTCCAGTACCAATAGCCAGTTATTTACTTAATGAAAAACGTCGGGCAATTACTAATATTGAAAGAATGCACCCTGATGTCAAAATTGTGATTGCTGGTGATGAAGAGATGGAAACGCCTCTCTATAAAGTGATTCGTAAGCGTGTCGGTGAAGAGACTGATGTGTTAAGCTATAATCTTCCAAAATTGATTCGTGAGCTTGAAGAAGAGGAAGATGAGCAACAAGCTGTTGAAGTTATTGTTGAGCAAGCGGTATTATCAGGTCCAAAAGTTGAGGCATGTGTCGCACCAAAAGAAAAGGCTGAGCCAAAAGCTAAAAAATCAGGTAGCCTATTTAGTGGATTATTTGGTAAATTGCGTAAACTGTTTGTCACAGAAAAAGTGGAAATTCAGCCAGAGGTTAAACCGAAAACGACCAAAAGACGCGATCAACGTTCAAACAATCGACGTCAACGTAATAACCGAAACAACAATTTGGCTGGTAACACGAATACCGTTGCAACAAGTTCTACTGAAGAGGGCAAACCGTCGAGTAGAAATAATCATCGCAGAGCTAAACAAAATAGTAATGCAAATGCTAACCTTGCAAACTCAGCAAATCATTTTAAAGCTGATAAAACCTTGGATGAGGCGGTACCCCCCAAACAGCGTGAGGCTAGACCAAGGCGCCAACAACGCGCATTAACGAAAAGTGTTCGCGTAAAAAATGTTGATATAACCAGACCAATTGAACAAGAAAGAGTCGTTATTCCTTCTTTATTGTTGCCAATTATTGTTTCTGAATCAGCGCAATACAATAATATTGCATCGGAAGCTCAACCGAAGCGCCAGCGCCGTACTTCACGGCATTTACGCATGAATGGACAACGGAATAAGCGCCGATCCCGTAATGTGGAGCTAAAGCAGTCACCAATGCCGCTTCCATTTGCAGCAGCATCATTAGAATTAGCATTAGGTCGAGTGGCAGTTGATTACAGCCAAATAGTAAGTGATGCACCAAATACTGTGGTACCTGTTATCCCTTCGCTCTTACTTCCTGTTATTGTAAAAAATGAAGAGGAAGTAAATCGTGTTGCTAGTGTTGATAGCGTTATTGTCGATACGCAACCAAAAAGTTCTTTATTTGCAAAAACGCAAGATCACTTGAAAAATAGTAATCATAATGATTTGGCAATTAATGATTCACCATCAACAGGCTATTCTTCTTCTGTGATGACTAAAGCACCTGCGCCACAATATGTGGCTTGTGATGTTGGAATAAAATCGCGTGAAGAATCAAATTATCATTTTGAGGGTAAAGGCCATGCTGGTGGTTTAAGCGCACAAAATCATGCTTATGCTGCAGCAAGTAAACCGGTGATACCGGATAATCAATAAGTAAATTAAAGCACGGTGAGCTATTTTTATGCCACCGTGTTTTATTTACTCAAATAGCAATAAAGATAAATAATGATTATCTATATTTTCAAAAAAATAGTAACCTGTTTATTTATTATCTGCGTATTGGCTCAGATTAGTTTTTGTTTAGTTTATTTTGCCCCCCATTCAATGTTTAATTTTAACAATCTAAGTTTTGTCGATAGTTATTGCGCTTTTTTTAAACAGTTGTTGCAAGGGCAATTTAGATTGTTAACGGGTGAAACTGTGCCGTTTTTTCACACCTTATTGGCTACATTTGAACTTTGTATTCTCGCTTTATTCGTGGCTTTATTTATTGGGTTACCTTTGGGGATCTTTCTTGGTCTTAGTCATATTAATTGGCTAAATAATATGATTCGTTTGGGATCTTTATTATTGTATTCTTGCCCTATCGTTATGTTGGTTGTTGTCATCATGTATTGGTTATCACCAACTTGGTCAGTATCGATGAATTTTGATGTGTCACCAGTAGCTGCTGGCACTTCGTTATTGGATATTTTTGGCGCGTCAAAAACTTTTAAATGGCACGTATTATTTGAGCAACTGCACTATTTGTTTTTGCCTATCATTATTTTAGCCATTCAACCGTGCATTATGACGATTCAATTAATCAGTCAAAATGTGAAAAGTATATCGCGCCAGAATTTTATAAAAATGGCGATCATTCGTGAGCGATCGCCATTTAAAGTTTTGCGTCGACACTTGTTGCCTAATTCAATCCCAGCGACTATTCCTCAGTTGACATATAATACAACTACACTGTTATTTTCAACTATGGTAATTGAAATTTTGTTTAATCGAATAGGATTAGGGCAATGGGTGATGATCGCGTATCGTCATCACAATTATTTTATTATATCTATTGCAATTCTGGCTTGTGGTTCTGTCATTAGTTTATTAACGTTATTAGGTGAAATTTTGGCAGTTGCTATTTATCCTTTGCGTCATAAGGAACATTATGTTTAGGCTAGCTAGATTACTTAAAAATATAAAATTAAGCTTTAATCGCTTACATAGTAATCTTTACTTAATTGTTGGTTTTTATGGCATATTAGCGATCGCATTTATAGCATTATCAACTAAATGGTTTTTTCATGCCCATTTAAATCCTATCTATCCCTCTTGGTTACCGCCTGCTTGGTGGCCCAATGGTGATATCAATCATATATTAGGTACGAATGCTAAAGGGCAAGATATTTTTGATTATTTGTTAATCGGTTATCGTTCGACTATGTCAATGACATTAAAAGTAGTATTTTATGTGGTTGCTGTTGGCGGATTAATTAATTATTTAATGTTTTTTATATCATTTATACGACCTTTCGTATTATTTATTTTTAAATTTTGTATGGTTGTACCGCCGCTGCTTGGTGTGATTGTAATTAGTTTATTATTAAAAGATGATATTACTAATATGTTATTGGTGATTGGATTTTCTTACAGCCCTCGCTTTATTTACAATATTCATCAACGCGCTATCAACGAATGGAATAAAACGTATATTACGGCTTATAGGCTTGATGGATTATCTTCATTTGCAATCTTAAATCATTATATTATACCTAACATTTTACCTGTTTATTTGACTGAAATTGTTTCATTATTTTCTTCAATTATTTTAGCTATCACCACTATAACTTTTTTAGGTTTTGCTAATGATGTTTCCCGTCCAGATTTGGGAATGATGATGTTTCAAATGAAAGATATCATTGCAACCAATTATTTGGCCTTTTTATCTCCAGGCATTGCGGTTTCAGCAACAATTATTTTGGTTTATTTATTCAACTTTGGATTGTATGGTCGCCGAGCAGGACATTAACGATGGCTTTGTTAGATATTCGAAATTTAACCATTGAATTTATTACCCCTGATGGTCTTTTGCGTGCAATTGACCGGATTAATCTGAAATTATCTGAAGGTGAGATTCGTGGCCTTGTTGGAGAGTCTGGTTCAGGGAAAAGCCTTATTGCTAAAGCTATTTTAGGCGTTACTAATCATAACTGGAAAATTTCAGCAGATCGCTTTTATTTTAATGATATTGATCTTCTTAAGCTAACGCCTAGGCAGCGACGAAAAGTCATTAGTGCAAATATATCCATGATATTTCAAGAGCCTCAATCTTGTTTAGATCCTTCTATGAAAGTAGGGCAACAGTTAATAGACGCTATACCGAGAAGAACATTTAAGGGGCATTGGTGGCAAAGGTTATTTTGGCGTAAACATCGAGCCATTGAGCTATTACATCGAGTAGGAATTAAAAATCATCAGGAAATATTAAAATCTTATCCATTTGAATTGACTGAAGGTGAATGCCAGAAAGTTATGATAGCTATCGCATTAGCTAATCAGCCAAAACTACTTATCGCCGATGAGCCAACAAATGCAATGGAAGCAACAACCGAAGCGCAAATATTTAGGCTATTGGCTAGCATGAATCAGAATTTGGGCACAACTATCTTGCTTATTAATCATGACCTGCAAATGGTAACTAGATGGACTGATCGTATTAATGTGCTTTATTGTGGTCAAACGGTTGAAATTGCGAATAGTGAAGATTTAATTAAATCACCTTATCATCCATATACTCAGGCTTTGATTTATGCGATTCCTGATTTTGGTAAATCAATGCCTCATAAAAGCCCATTAAATACCTTGCCAGGGGTTATTCCATCTTTAGAGCATTTACCCATCGGTTGCCGTTTAGGTCCTCGGTGCCCTTATGCACAAAAAAAATGTATCCAAGCACCTGAGCTTATATCGTTAAAAGATCATGCTGTTGCTTGCCATTTTCCGTTAAATACTGATGAGTTGCCATAAATAATAGGAATATAAAGATGAGTCCAATATTAAAAGTACGCAATTTATCAAAGCGATTTAAAATCCCCAAAGGGCTTTTTGGTCATTTGCAAATTAATGCGGTTAATCCTATCTCGTTTTCATTAAATGAAGGCAAAACTCTGGCTATTATTGGGCAAAATGGCTCAGGAAAGTCTACTTTAGCTAAAATGCTAGTTGGTATGATAAAACCCGATAGTGGTGATATTTGGATTGATGGTAATAAAGTTCAATATGGTGATTACAGCCATCGCTATCAGTTGATCCGAATGATATTTCAACACGTAGAAAGTTCATTTGATCCAAGATTACGTATTGGGCAATTACTAGAAATTCCACTTAAACGCAATGCGAATTATGATGCTCATGAACGTGAAAGGCTCATTAATAGCGTATTAAAACAAGTGGGGCTATTGCCTGAACATGCTTCGTATTATCCTTCGGTAATGGCGGCAGGACAAAAACAACGTGTCGCATTAGCTAGAGCATTAATTTTAAAGCCTAAAGTTATTATTTTAGATGAGGCTTTGGCTGCGTTAGATATTTCCATGCGTTCACAGATTGTTAATTTGATGTTGTCATTACAAGTTGAGCAAAATATTTCTTATGTTTATGTAACTCAAGATATTGGTATGATGAAACATATTAGTGATGAAATTTTAGTTATGCATAATGGCGATCTTGTTGAGTATGGCAATACAGCGGAGGTGTTAGCTTCCCCCCTCAGTGATATTACCCAAAAATTAATCAATAGCTATTTTGGTGAGGCTCTTACGGCTGATACTTGGCGTACTGATACAAGCGCTTTTTAAGCAAGCTCTCTTTATTTTTATTAACCTATGGTAGTAATGATAATATTTATTAATTAGCTATTGGCATGATTTTGTTTAAAATATTATGTTTATTATTGTCTAATAAAAAACCTCGACAAATGATCCAAAACACACTATATTTAGCTGTATAGATTTCTAGACGTCTGCTTTTAATGTTGAACATAATTTATCGTTGTTAGGAGCTTTTGTTATGCCTATTTGCATTCCTGATTCATTACCTGCTGTTGACGTGCTACGTAATGAAAATGTATTTGTTATGACTTCATCACGTGCTAATACACAAGAAATTCGCCCTCTTAAGCTTCTTTTTCTAAATTTAATGCCTAAAAAAATAGAGACAGAAAATCAATTTTTACGCTTACTATCTAATTCCTCTTTACAGATAAATATTCAATTACTACGTATCGATCAACGTGAGTCAAAAAATACACCAGTTGAGCATTTAAACAGTTTTTATTGTGATTTTGATGATATTCGCGAACAAAATTTTGATGGATTAATTATTACTGGTGCACCTTTGGGTAAAGTCGCTTTTTCTGATGTTGTTTATTGGCCTAAATTAACTGAAATTATAACGTGGGCAAAAGATCATGTGACATCGACTATGTTTGTTTGTTGGGCCGTTCAAGCTGCATTGAATATATTATATGATTTACCTAAATTTACTCGTGCGCATAAGCTGTCAGGCGTTTATCAGCACCAAATTGCTCAGGCTAATGCAATTTTAACACGTGGATTTGATGATACTTTTTTAGCTCCACACTCCCGTTATGCGGATTTTCCAATTGATAAAATTAGCAATTATACAGATTTAACCATCCTGGCAAAGTCCGATATCACAGGGCCTTATTTAATGGCAACCCCTGATAAACGTATGGCATTTGTAACAGGGCATCCAGAATATGACTCATTTACATTAGCTAATGAATATGTTCGTGATGTAAAGGCAGGTATGAATCCAGATATTCCTTATAATTATTTTCCTGATAATAACCCTGATATTGCACCAAAAGCAACGTGGCGTAGCCATGCATATTTGTTATTTAGTAACTGGCTTAACTATTATGTTTATCAGTTAACGCCATATGATTTGACTACTCGTAATTTAACGATTGATGATTAATTTAGTTAATGCTCATCTTCTACTTTGCTAGTATCCGATATGTTAAAATTAACAGGAAATTAAAAGAACTCATTTCAATTGTTGTTAATGAAATATAAAAAACAGCGATAATTTATCAAATATTAGCAAAATGTATTTTTGATTATATGGTTAAACTTGTAACCAAAATGTTACTGGGCCATCATTGATCAAAGATACTTGCATGTCGGCGGCAAATTGTCCTGTTTTAGTTGATATTTTTTGTTGGCATTGTTCGACAAAAAATTGGTAAAGTTTATTTGCTTCATCAGGTTTTGCGCCTTTAGTAAAACTGGGACGCATTCCTTTTTTAGTATCTGCTGCCAGTGTGAATTGAGAAACAACCAATACTTCGCCGTTAGCTTGGCTAACATTTAAGTTCATCTTTCCTTCACTATCACTGAAAATACGGTAACCTAATACTTTTTCACATAAACGAATTGCTTTTTGTTCGTCATCACCTTGCTCAACACCGAGTAAAATTAGTAAACCCTGATTAATCTGCCCAACAATATTATTCTCTACTGTAACACTAGCTTGTTTAACTCGTTGGATTAAGGCGATCATAAATTAATTACTCCGATAATGGTTGGTTATCAACGCCATGCTTTTTTTGTTGGTTATAGTCAGTTAAAGTTGCAGCAAATTCAGCACCGAACAACACAATACACCAAGAAAAATAAACCCAAACTAACATAATGGGGATGGATGATACAACACCGTAAATAAGTTGATATGTTGGAAATGAAGTAACATATAGCGAAAAAGCGCGTTTGCCTAATTCAAATAATATTGCAGCGACAAGCGCACCAATGAGTGATTCTTTTAATGGCACAGGTTCGGTCGGAATAATACTATAAAGTAACCAAAATCCGATCACCGAAATTATAAATGGCAGCATGTTAAGTAAAATAGTATTTGTTGCTGCTGTTGAAAACCATTTTAGCGAAAATATGTAAGAGCTGACAGCTATGCTAGAGCCCACTAAGATGGGTCCCAACGTTAAGATGGTCCAGTATATAGCTAGATTGTACATAAAAGAACGTTTTCGTTTAGTTTTCCAAATACGATTAAGTGTTGTATTAATGGAATTGATGAGCAGTAGAGATGTAACAATCAATCCAATTATGCCAACAAAGGTCATTTTTTTCGTATTAGTGATGAACTGCTCTAGGTAGCTTTGGATGGTATCACTAGCGGTAGGAACAAGGTTATTATAAATTAGTTGTTTTAATGATTGGCTAGCATCATCAAACATCGGGAAAGCGGACAGTAATGAAAATATAACGGTAATAAGGGGAACTAGTGCAAGTATCGTAGTATAAGCAAGCCCAGCAGAATAGGTTGTTAGGCGATCGTTATTGATCCTAACCCATAACATTTGGGTAAATAGCTGTATTTTATTAAGTAGTTTCATCGTTTTTTTCTAGTTAGAAATAACACAATTATTAATCCCATTATTATTTAATGAGTTTAATACGCTATTCGCTTCTTTTTTACTCGTATATGGTCCTACGGTGACACGATATAACTGGCCTGAAGAAATGTTGCTACTAATGCCTGTCATCGCAAGCTTGGCTTTGAGTGTGTCGGCATTAGATTTATCCTTGAATGCTCCACATTGTAATAGCCATTTATTGTTAATAGTTGGCGCTGTTTGTGATGCTACGTTCGAAGTCTGATTTTGTATTGTATTTCCTGGTGAGGAAGGGGTAGCGATACGTGCATTATTAATAAAACTATCTAATATTTTTTGTCTTTCATTAGCAATTGAGCTTGATGCTAAGCCAGAACTAGCATTAGGCGCTTCTAATTCTTTTAGATATGTCCAGCGCTCTTGTGGTTGCTCTGGTAAAGTCATCACGGGCGGTTGCGTTTTTGCTTTTGGTCGTTCAATAGCTTTTTTAGGAGAATTATTTGCAATAAGATAAAGGATAGCGGAAAATAGAATAATGATAATAATAGCCAAGAACATCATCAAATTAGGCTTATTTTTTTGCTTGTTTTTTTTGGGTTGGCTCTTTTTTCTTACATAAT
The DNA here is from genome assembly GCF_001690275.1 of Gilliamella sp. WF3-4. Classification (GTDB taxonomy): domain Bacteria; phylum Pseudomonadota; class Gammaproteobacteria; order Enterobacterales; family Orbaceae; genus Gilliamella; species Gilliamella apicola_C. Next base: position 131,842 of record NZ_LZGW01000003.1, read on the forward strand.
CGCGCTGAACCACAATAAACTCTCTTCTATTATTTTATTAATATTGCGTGAATGATTAGTATACAAATAAAAAAAGTGGCTTACACCACTTTTTGTTATTTTTCTTTAACTATGATAGTTAACAGATAAATATATTATGCTAATGCTTTAATTTGTTTAATTAAATTTGCTTTATGACGTGCCGCTTTGTTTTTGTGAATTAAGCCACGAGACGCTTGACGGTCAACAACTGCTTGCATGTCTTTGAATGCTACTTCAGCTGTTTGTTTATCACCAGCTGCAACAGCTGCGTAAACTTTTTTAATATAAGTACGCATCATTGAACGGTTACTAGCATTATGTTTACGGCGTTTTTCGGATTGAACCGCACGTTTCTTAGCTGATTTGATATTAGCCAAAGTCAACTCCCAAGTTTGTATAAAAATTACATATTAATTAAGGTGGCAAAATATGCCTGATTTTATCCATTTTGTCAATGCCGTTGCACAAAAAAAATATAATTGGTAATTTTTTGTTTATAATAAATGTTTATTATTTGTTCATTAAAGTCTATAACCTAAAAAGAAATTTTATGTTAGAATAAAGAGAGTTTTATTTTTATTATATTTTATAAGAGGAAATCTCATGTCTATTATTAGAATGCAAGATCTTGATCTAAAAGGAAAACGCTTATTTATTCGCTCAGATCTTAATGTGCCGGTTAAAAATGGTAAGGTAACTTCAGATGCGCGTATTAAAGCATCACTACCTACTATTGAAGATGCCATTAAAAAAGGTGCTAAAGTAATGGTTACCTCTCATATTGGCCGTCCAACAGAAGGCGAATATAACCCAGAATTTTCTTTACAACCTGTTGTTGATTATTTAAAAGAACATGTGTCATTCCCTGTCCGTTTAGTCAAAGACTACCTTGATGGTGTTGATGTAAAAGAAGGTGAATTAGTCGTTCTAGAAAATGTTCGTTTCAATGTAGGTGAAGGTAAAGATGGCGAAACTTTATCTAAAAAATATGCAGCGCTTTGTGATATCTATGTAATGGATGCATTTGGCACGGCTCACCGTGCCCAAGCCTCAACTCATGGTGCAGGTAAATTTGCGCCAGTTGCTTGTGCTGGTCCATTATTAGCCGCTGAACTTGATGCTTTAGGTAAAGCACTTGATAATCCAGCAAGACCAATGGTTGCAATTGTTGCTGGATCAAAAGTATCAACTAAGTTAACTGTACTTGATTCATTATCAAAAATTGCCGATCAAATTATTGTTGGTGGCGGTATCGCAAATACATTTATTGCAGCTGAAGGTTATGATGTTGGTAAATCACTTTATGAAGCCGATTTAATTCCTGAAGCGAAAAAATTAATGGCAAATTGTGAAATTCCAGTACCTACTGATGTCCGAGTTGCAACAGAGTTTAGTGAGACTGCAACTGCCACTGAAAAATCAGTAAAAGACGTTAAAGAAAACGAACAAATTCTTGATTTAGGCGATAAATCAGCTGAAGTATTAGCAGATATTATCAAGAACGCTAAAACCATTTTATGGAATGGTCCAGTGGGTGTTTTTGAATTCCCAAATTTCCGCCGTGGCACTGAAATTGTTGCGAAAGCAATTGCAGATAGCGAAGGTTTCTCAATTGCTGGTGGTGGTGATACTTTAGCCGCAATTGATTTATTTGGCATTGAAGATAAAATTTCTTATATTTCAACCGGTGGTGGTGCTTTCCTTGAGTTTGTTGAAGGTAAAAAACTTCCTGCTGTTGCAATGCTAGAAGCTAGAGCAAAAGCATAATATAGGTTCAGTGAAAAGGATGAGATAGTTACTCATCCTTTACTTTTTATATAAATAAATTTATAGGTAATAAAATGGCTACAAAGATTTCTGATGTTGTTAAACCTGGTGTTGTAACTGGTGACGATGTTCAAAAAGTTTTTCAAGTTGCACGTGAAAATAATTTTGCATTACCCGCTGTAAACTGTGTTGATACTAATACCATCAATGCAGTAATTGAAACAGCCGCTAAAGTTGGCTCACCTGTTATTGTACAGTTTTCTAATGGTGGTGCTCAGTTTATCGCCGGTAAAGGGTTAAAACTGGAAGGGCAAGAGTGCGCTGTTTTAGGAGCAATCTCTGGTGCCAAACATGTTCATCTTATGGCTGAAAAATATGGTGTGCCGGTTATTGTCCACACTGATCATTGTGCTAAAAAATTACTTCCATGGGTTGATGGATTACTTGATGCAGGTGAAACACATTTTGCTAAAACAGGTAAACCATTATTTTCATCTCATATGATAGATCTTTCAGAAGAGTCATTAAAAGATAACATTGATATTTGTTGTCAATACCTTGCTCGTATGTCAGCAATGAAAATGACTTTAGAGTTAGAATTAGGTTGTACTGGTGGTGAAGAAGATGGCGTTGATAATAGCCATATGGATAGTTCAGCACTCTATACTCAACCAGAAGATGTGGCTTATGCTTACGAACGTTTAAGTGCAATTAGCCCTCGTTTTACTATTGCCGCGTCATTTGGTAATGTACATGGTGTTTATAAGCCAGGTAATGTGAAATTAACGCCAAAAATTTTAGATAATTCACAAAAATATGTATCAGAGAAGTTTAACTTACCTGAAAAATCATTAAACTTTGTGTTCCATGGCGGATCTGGTTCTACACCAGAAGAAATTGCTGAAGCAGTGAGTTATGGTGTCATTAAAATGAATATTGATACAGATACTCAATGGGCTAACTGGGCAGGTGTGTTGAATTACTACAAAGCCAATGAAGCTTACTTACAAGGGCAATTAGGTAATCCTGAAGGTGCTGATGCGCCAAATAAAAAATACTACGACCCTCGCGTATGGTTACGTAAAGGTCAAGACTCTTTAGTTGCTCGTTTAGAGCTTGCGTTTAAAGAGCTTAACGCAGTTAACGTACTTTAAATTTATTGTTATTTCATTTAGTTGTAACTTAAAAGCAAGGTGTTTACCTTGCTTTGGTTATTTCTTTTTAAATAAATCTTGTAATTTTATCCGAGTTGTAGGATAATTTTGCCCTCATTTAACTTAGGGGAGCTGTCTATTTATTAATAGTTATTATTAATAGAGGCGTTTGCACCCGAGCACAGGAAACTAAAAATGGCAAAAAAAGTACAAGCTTACATCAAGTTGCAAGTTGCAGCTGGTGCAGCAAATCCTAGTCCGCCAGTTGGTCCAGCACTTGGTCAACATGGTGTTAATATCATGGAATTCTGTAAAGCATTTAATGCAAAAACAGAAAGCATGGAAAAAGGGTTACCAATTCCAGTTGTAATTACGGTATATTCTGACCGCTCATTTACTTTTGTAACCAAAACACCTCCAGCAGCTGTTTTATTGAAGAAAGCGGCTAAAATCAAGTCAGGTTCTGGCGAACCTAACAAGAAGAAAGTAGGTAAAGTAACGAGCGCGCAAATTCGCGAAATCGCAGAATTAAAAGCAGCTGATATGAATGGTGCTACTATTGAATCGATGATGAGTTCTATTGAAGGAACTGCACGTTCAATGGGCTTGGAAGTGGAGGGTTAATCAATGGCTAAATTATCTAAGAAAGCTAAACTTATCCGCGAAAAAGTGAACGCAACTAAACAATATGACATTAACGAAGCTATTGCCTTATTAAAAGAACTAGCTACTGCTAAATTTACAGAAAGTGTTGACGTAGCTGTAAATTTAGGTATCGATTCACGTAAATCAGACCAAAATGTTCGTGGTGCAATTGTGCTTCCACATGGCACAGGACGTAGTGTACGCGTTGCTGTATTTACTCAAGGAGCAAATGCAGAAGCAGCGAAAGAAGCTGGTGCTGAATTAGTCGGTATGGATGATCTAGCTGATCAAATCAAAAAAGGTGAAATGGACTTTGATGTTGTTATTGCATCGCCTGACGCTATGCGTGTAGTTGGTCAATTAGGTCAAATTTTAGGACCTCGTGGTTTAATGCCAAACCCTAAAGTTGGTACTGTAACCCCTAACGTTGCTGAAGCGGTAAAAAATGCTAAGGCTGGTCAGATTCGTTACCGTAATGATAAAAATGGTATTATCCATACAACTATCGGTAAAGCTGATTTTGATGCAGATAAGCTTAAAGAAAATTTAGAGGCATTACTTGTTGCTTTAAAACGTGCAAAACCAGCATCTTCGAAAGGTGTATTTATTAAAAAAGTTAGCCTTTCTACTACAATGGGTGCAGGTGTTGCAATTGATCAAGCAACATTAAATGCAAGTGTTTAATTAATTTAATAATTAAACAAAAAGATCGGTTGGTGTCTGGCCTTAACCAGACCCCGTCCAAGACCGTAGGTGTAGTTGAGTTTTGACTACTTAATTTTCCTACGTAGACGGTGACAGAGCCTGATAAGATATAATAGAGGGATTCTGCTCATCGTGGTTGTGCTAGCTACATATTGTAGTTAGTTAAAATAAGTCTAGGCTTTGCCTAGTATAATCCAGGAGCAATACCAATGGCACTAAATCTTCAAAATAAACAAGAAATTGTTGCTGAAGTTAATGAAATCGCCAAAGGTGCGCTATCTGCAGTTGTTGCTGATTCTCGTGGCGTAACTGTAGAAAAAATGACTGCATTACGTAAATCTGCTCGCGAAGCGGGTGTTTATATGCGTGTTGTTCGTAATACGCTATTACGCCGTGTTGTTGAGGGCACTCAATACGAGTGTTTGAAAGATACGTTTGTTGGTCCAACTCTAATTGCGTTTTCAAGTGAGCACCCAGGTGCTGCAGCGCGTATTTTTAAGGCGTTTGCAAAGGAAAATGATAAATTTGAGATAAAAGCCGCAGCCTTTGAAGGTGAGTTAATTACTGCAGCGAATATTGATCGCTTAGCAACATTACCTACTTATGAAGAAGCATTAGCTCGCTTGATGTCGACCATGAAAGAAGCCGCAGCTGGCAAATTGGTTCGCACTCTTGCAGCGGTTCGCGATCAAAAAGAAGCAGCTTAATTAGCAGCTTGATTGTGAATTTTATTAATTAAAAAAATGTAAATTTAGGAAACTATATTATGTCTATCACTAAAGAACAAATTTTAGATGCAGTTGCTGAAATGTCTGTTATGGACGTTGTTGAACTTGTATCGATGATGGAAGAAAAATTTGGTGTTTCTGCAGCAGCAGCTGTAGCTGTAGCCACAGCGGGTCCTGCTGAAGCAGCAGAAGAAAAAACTGAATTTGATGTGATCTTAAAAGATGTTGGCGCTAACAAAGTTGCTGTTATCAAAGCAGTTCGTGGTGCAACTGGTTTAGGCTTAAAAGAAGCTAAAGATCTTGTTGAATCAGCTCCAGCAACTGTTAAAGAAGCTGTTAGTAAAGCTGATGCCGATGAGCTTAAAAAGGCACTTGAAGAATCTGGTGCGGTTGTCGAACTTAAATAAGTTTATCGATAACACAGCAAATGGCTGGGGGTTTTATACCTCCAGCCTTTTTGCGCTATAATAAGTTAAAGAATTTTATTTGAAGATTATCAATAAAAGTAATAAAGAAATAGTATATTTATTAAGCCTAATCAATTGATATTTATAGATATTTTCGATGAGGTGTCAGGTGCCATCAGTTAGCGATAGTAATCCTGATGAATATTTAATCATGCTAGAATAGCAGATAAGCAAGTTGAGGAACTAATGGTTTACTCTTATACCGAGAAAAAGCGAATTCGTAAGAATTTTGGTAAGCGTCCACAAGTCTTGGATATACCGTATCTTCTTTCTATTCAACTTGATTCGTTCCAGAAATTTATTGAGCAAGATCCAGAAGGCCAATATGGCTTAGAAGCCGCATTTCGTTCAATATTTCCGATAAAAAGTTATAGCGGTAACGCTGAGTTGCAATACGTGAGCTTTAAGATGGGCGAACCTGTGTTTGATGTTAAAGAATGTCAAATTAGAGGAATCACTTACTCAGCACCGTTGCGTGTAAAATTACGTTTAGTGATTTATGATAAAGATGCGCCAGAAGGAACAGTTAAAGATATTAAAGAGCAAGACGTCTACATGGGCGAAATTCCTTTGATGACGGACAATGGTACATTTGTGATCAACGGCACAGAGCGTGTAATCGTATCGCAATTGCATCGTAGTCCTGGTGTGTTCTTTGATAGTGATAAAGGTAAAACACACTCTTCTGGTAAAGTTCTATACAATGCTCGGATTATTCCTTATCGTGGCTCTTGGCTTGATTTTGAATTTGATCCAAAAGATAATCTTTTCGCTCGTATTGACCGTCGCCGTAAGCTTCCAGCAACAATTATTTTACGTGCGTTAGGTTTTGAAACGGAAGAAATTTTAGACATTTTCTTTGAGAAAACCATTTTTGAAGTTGGTAAATCTAAGTTAAAAATGGATCTTGTTCCAGAGCGTTTACGGGGCGACACAGCACTATTTGATATTGAATCAAAAGGTAAAATTTATGTTGAAAAAGGTCGTCGTATTACTGCTCGTCACATTCGTGAGTTAGAAAAAGATAATGTTAGTAAAATTGATGTACCTGTTGAATATATCGTTAATAAAGTTCTTGCTAAAAATTATGTTGATGAAGCAACGGGCGAGGTAATTGCTTTTGCTAATACTCCAATCTCGCTAGAGTTATTACTTCAATTAACCAATGCGGGATATAAAAGAATAGAAACCTTGTTCACTAATGATTTAGATCATGGTGCATTTATTTCTGAAACATTAAATGTTGATTCAACGCGTGACCGATTAGGTGCGTTAGTTGAAATTTATCGCATGATGCGCCCAGGTGAGCCGCCAACAAAAGAAGCAGCTGAAGCATTATTTGATAATTTATTCTTCTCTGACGAGCGCTATGATTTATCTGCTGTTGGTCGTATGAAGTTTAATCGTTCTTTAGGTCGTGATGACATTGAAGGCGAAAGCGTTTTAACGAAAGATGATATCGTTGACGTGATGAAAAAATTGATTGCTATTCGAAATGGTCACGGTGAAGTTGATGATATTGACCATTTAGGCAATCGTCGTATTCGTAGCGTTGGTGAAATGGCAGAAAACCAATTCCGTATTGGTTTAGTTCGTGTTGAGCGAGCAGTGAAAGAGCGCTTATCTCTAGGTGATCTCGATTCGCTCATGCCACAAGATATGATTAATGCGAAACCAATTTCAGCTGCGATTCGTGAATTTTTTGGCTCTAGTCAGCTATCGCAGTTTATGGATCAAAATAACCCATTATCTGAAATTACGCACAAACGCCGAATATCTGCATTAGGTCCAGGCGGTTTAACTCGTGAACGAGCAGGGTTTGAAGTGCGTGACGTGCATCCAACGCATTATGGTCGTGTTTGCCCGATTGAAACACCGGAAGGTCCAAATATCGGTTTGATTAATTCATTAGCGGTTTATGCGCGGACTAATGAGTATGGTTTCTTAGAAACGCCGTATCGTCGAGTTATTGATGGAATCGTAACTGATGAAATTAATTATCTATCAGCGATTGATGAAAGTGAATTTGTGATTGCTCAGGCAAACTCAAACCTTGATGAAGATGGTCGCTTTAAAGAAGATTTAGTGACATGTCGTTTAAATGGTGAATCAGGTTTATATAGTCCTGAACAAGTTCATTATATGGACGTATCAACTCAACAAATCGTATCAGTTGGTGCTTCATTAATTCCATTTCTTGAGCATGACGATGCGAACCGTGCCTTAATGGGTGCGAACATGCAACGTCAAGCAGTACCTACGTTAAAAGCGGAAAAACCGTTTGTTGGAACTGGTATGGAACGTGCTGTAGCGGTTGACTCTGGTGTAACAGCAGTAGCACGCCGTGGTGGTACAGTGCAATATGTAGACGCATCACGTATTGTTGTTAATGTTAACGCTGATGAGATATACGCTGGTGAAACAGGTATTGATATTTATAACTTAACTAAATATACCCGTTCTAACCAAAATACTTGTATTAATCAAATTCCATGTGTGGAATTAGGTGAGAAAGTTGAACGTGGCGATGTACTTGCCGATGGTCCATCTACTGACTTAGGTGAATTAGCATTAGGTCAAAACATGCGTGTGGCATTTATGCCATGGAATGGTTATAACTTTGAGGATTCTATTTTAGTCTCTGAAAAAGTAGTACAAGATGATCGTTTCACCTCTATTCATATTCAAGAATTATCTTGTGTCTCTCGAGATACAAAGTTAGGTGCAGAAGAAATTACTGCTGATATTCCAAATGTGGGTGAAGCTGCATTATCTAAACTTGATGAGTCAGGTATTGTTTATATTGGTGCTGAAGTCCAAGGTGGCGATATTCTGGTTGGTAAAGTAACGCCTAAAGGTGAAACACAATTAACCCCAGAAGAAAAATTACTGCGTGCCATATTCGGCGAAAAAGCATCTGATGTTAAAGATACTTCGTTGCGTGTGCCAAATGGTGTTTCAGGTACAGTTATTGATGTTCAAGTGTTTACTCGTGATGGTGTACAAAAAGATAAACGTGCACTTGAAATTGAAGAAATGCAACTTAAACAAGCAAGAAAAGACTTAACTGAAGAGCTTAAAATCTTAGAAGCTGCGCTATTTGCTCGTATTCGTGATGTGCTTATTTCTGGTGGCATCAAAGCAGATAAATTGGATGCTTTACCTCGTGAAAAATGGCTGACAATCGGTATAGCTAACGAAGATAAGCAAGCTCAATTAGAACAACTTGCTGAGCAACATGAAGAAATCAAAGCTGAATTTAATAAAAAGCTAGAAGCTAAACGCATGAAGATCACTCAAGGCGATGATTTACAGCCAGGAGTGCTTAAAATTGTTAAAGTTTACTTGGCGGTTAAACGTCAAATTCAGCCTGGTGATAAGATGGCAGGTCGTCATGGTAACAAAGGGGTTATCTCTAAAATTAATCCAATTGAAGACATGCCATATGATGACCAGGGTCGCCCAGTTGATATTGTATTAAATCCATTAGGTGTTCCATCTCGTATGAATATCGGACAAATACTAGAAACTCACTTGGGTATGGCCGCTAAAGGCATTGGTCAGAAGATCGACACTATGCTAAAAGAGCAGCAAGAATTAGCTAAATTACGTGAATTTATCCAAAAAGCGTACGATCTTGGTTTAGGCGCTGCACAAAAAGTGAATGTGGACGAATTTACGGATCAAGAAGTTATGACGCTTGCGCAAAACTTACGTAATGGTATGCCACTTGCAACACCTGTTTTTGATGGTGCTAAAGAGCAAGAAATTAAAGCACTACTTGATTTAGGCGATTTACCAACATCTGGTCAAATTACCTTATACGATGGGCGTACAGGTGAGCAGTTTGAACGTCCGGTAACTGTAGGTTACATGTATATGCTGAAATTGAATCACTTAGTTGATGACAAAATGCATGCTCGTTCTACTGGTTCATATAGTTTAGTTACTCAGCAACCCTTAGGTGGTAAAGCTCAATTTGGTGGTCAACGTTTTGGTGAGATGGAAGTATGGGCACTTGAAGCATATGGTGCAGCTTATACCTTACAAGAAATGTTAACTGTCAAATCAGATGACGTAAACGGTCGTACGAAGATGTATAAAAATATTGTAGATGGCGATCATCGTATGGAGCCTGCGATCCCTGAATCATTTAATGTACTATTAAAAGAGATTCGTTCGCTAGGTATCAATATCGAGTTAGATGAAGAGTAATTTTGCTAACTTAAATGATTTCTATTTATAGGGATAACTTATTAGCAATAATAAGTTATCTAATTGGTTTAACTCCATAGGAGTCAATTGTGAAAGACTTACTAAAGTTTCTAAAAGCACAAACAAAAACAGAAGATTTTGATGCTATTAAGATAGGCCTAGCCTCTCCTGATATGATTCGCTCATGGTCTTTTGGTGAAGTTAAAAAGCCTGAAACAATCAACTACCGTACGTTCAAACCAGAACGTGATGGATTGTTTTGCGCACGTATTTTTGGACCAGTAAAAGATTATGAATGTTTATGTGGAAAATATAAACGTTTAAAACACCGTGGTGTAATTTGTGAAAAATGTGGTGTGGAAGTGACTCAAGCTAAAGTGCGCCGTGAGCGCATGGGGCATATTGAGCTTGCATCACCAACTGCGCACATTTGGTTTTTAAAATCATTACCATCTCGTATCGGTTTATTACTTGATATGCCACTACGTGATATTGAGCGCGTACTGTATTTTGAATCATTTATGGTTCTTGATGGTGGCATGACAAATCTTGACCGTGGGCAAATTTTAACGGAAGAACAATATTTAGATGCGTTAGAAGAGTTTGGTGATGAATTTGATGCGCGCATGGGTGCAGAAGCGATTCAAGAATTATTACGTAATATTGATGTGCAAGCAGAATGTGAAGCGTTACGTGATGAACTTGCTACCACTAATTCTGAAACTAAACGTAAAAAACTGACGAAACGTATTAAAATTATTGAAGCATTTATTCAATCAGAAAATAAACCTGAATGGATGATTCTAAACGTATTACCAGTGTTACCACCAGATTTGCGTCCATTGGTACCACTTGACGGTGGACGTTTTGCAACATCAGATTTAAATGATCTTTACCGTCGAGTTATTAACCGTAATAATCGTTTAAAACGCTTATTAGATTTAGCCGCACCAGATATCATTGTACGTAACGAAAAACGGATGTTACAAGAATCAGTCGACGCATTATTAGATAATGGTCGTCGTGGTCGTGCTATTACCGGTTCAAATAAACGTCCACTGAAGTCTCTTGCTGATATGATTAAAGGTAAGCAAGGTCGTTTCCGTCAAAACTTGTTAGGTAAGCGTGTTGACTATTCTGGTCGTTCGGTTATTACTGTAGGTCCTTACTTACATTTGCATCAATGTGGCTTACCGAAAAAAATGGCACTTGAATTATTCAAACCATTTATTTACGGAAAATTAGAGCGTCGCGGTTATGCAACAACCATTAAAGCAGCGAAGAAAATGGTTGAACGTGAAGATGCAGTTGTTTGGGATATTTTAGATGAAGTTATCCGAGAACACCCAGTATTACTAAACCGTGCACCTACATTACATAGATTAGGTATTCAAGCATTTGAACCGATTCTAATTGAAGGTAAAGCGATTCAATTACATCCATTAGTCTGTGCGGCATTTAATGCGGACTTCGATGGTGACCAAATGGCGGTTCACGTTCCATTAACGTTAGAAGCACAATTAGAAGCTCGTGCGTTAATGATGTCAACTAACAATATTCTTTCGCCAGCAAGTGGTGAGCCTATTATTGTTCCTTCTCAGGACGTGGTTTTAGGTCTTTACTATATGACTCGTGATAAAGTCAATGCTAAAGGCGAAGGGATGATTTTAACAGGGCCTAAAGAAGCTGAAAAACTATATCGTTTAGGTTTAGTTGAATTGCACGCTAAAGTTAAAGTTCGTATTACTGAAAGCCAACATAATAGTGTGGGTGAGTGGGAAGATACTACCTCGGTTGTTGATACAACTGTTGGTCGTGCGATCTTATGGTTAATTATGCCAAAAGGAATGAGCTTCTCTGTTATCAATCAACCACTTGGTAAAAAAGCAATCTCTAAAATTTTAAATATCTGTTATCGCCAATTAGGCATGAAAGATACAGTTATTTTAGCTGACCAAATTATGTACACAGGGTTTGCCTACGCTGCACGTTCTGGTGTATCGGTTGGTATTGATGATATGGAAATTCCAGCGAAGAAATCACAAATCATCAATGAGGCTGAAATTGAAGTTGCTGAGATTCAAGAACAGTTCCAATCAGGTTTAGTAACGGCAGGTGAACGTTATAACAAAGTTATTGATATCTGGGCAGCAGCCAATGAACGTGTTGCTAAAGCCATGATGGATAACTTATCAACTGAAAAAGTGATTAACCGTAAAGGTGAAGAAGAAGTTCAGTCTTCTTTCAATAGTATTTATATGATGGCCGACTCTGGTGCGCGTGGTTCTGCTGCACAGATTCGTCAGCTTGCTGGTATGCGTGGTTTGATGGCAAAACCAGATGGCTCGATTATTGAAACACCAATTACAGCAAATTTCCGTGAAGGGCTAAACGTACTTCAGTACTTTATTTCGACCCATGGTGCGCGTAAAGGTCTTGCCGATACCGCATTAAAAACAGCGAACTCAGGTTATTTAACGCGCCGTTTAGTTGATGTTGCACAAGACTTAGTGGTTATCGAAGATGACTGTGGTACTTTAGAAGGTGTGGTGATGACGCCAGTTATCGAAGGTGGCGATGTTAAAGAGCCACTTCGTGAACGTGTTTTAGGTCGTGTTACTGCTGAAGATGTGTTAAAACCAGGCAGTGCAGATATCTTAATTCCGCGCAACACGTTACTTGATGAAAGTAAATGTGACTTACTTGAAGCTGAATCTGTAGATAGTGTTAAAGTCCGTTCTGTTGTTTCGTGTGATACTGACTTTGGTGTTTGTGCAAAATGCTATGGTCGTGATTTAGCTCGTGGTCACTTGGTCAATAAAGGTGAAGCAATCGGTGTTATTGCTGCACAATCAATCGGTGAACCAGGTACACAGTTAACCATGCGTACGTTCCATATCGGTGGTGCGGCATCGCGAGCAGCAGCGGAATCAAGTGTCCAAGTTAAAAACAAAGGTAGTATTAAATTAACTAATGCTAAATTTGTAACTAACCCAGACAAGAAATTGGTTATTACTTCGCGTAATGCCGAGCTAACCATTATTGATGATTTAGGTCGAATGAAAGAAACTTATAAAGTTCCTTATGGTTCGATTTTAAGCAAAGGTAATGGCGAGGCAGTTGAAGCAGGTGAAACTGTTGCTAACTGGGATCCACATACAATGCCTGTTATCTCTGAGACTAAAGGGTATATTCGTTTTGTGGATATGATTGATGGTCAAACTATTACTCGTCAAACTGACGAATTAACAGGTTTATCATCTATTGCGATATTAGATGTAGCTGAACGTACTGGTGTAGGTAAAGATCTGCGCCCAGCAATTAAAATTGTTGATGCTAAAGGTGATGATATCTATTTGGCTGGTACAGAAATGCTTGCTCAATATTTCTTACCAGGTAAAGCATTAGTCCAGTTGGAAGATGGTGCTGAAATTAATATTGGTGACACACTTGCTCGTATTCCTCAAGCATCTGTTGGTACCAAAGATATTACCGGTGGTTTACCACGCGTTGCTGATTTATTTGAAGCACGTAAACCAAAAGAGTCTGCTATCTTGGCTGAAATTGATGGTATTATTTCATTTGGTAAAGAAACAAAAGGTAAACGTCGCTTAATTATCACGCCATTGGATGGTAGTGAACCATACGAAGAGATGATTCCAAAATGGCGTCAACTTAACGTGTTTGAAGGTGAACAAGTTGGGCGTGGTGATGTGATTTCGGATGGTCCTGAATCAGCGCATGATATTCTGCGTTTACGTGGTGTTAATGCGGTGACACGTTATATTGTTAACGAAGTTCAAGAAGTTTATCGTCTGCAAGGTGTAAAAATCAATGATAAACATATTGAAGTTATCGTACGACAAATGTTACGTAAGGCAACAGTTATTCATCCAGGTGGTTCTCGTCTGCTTGAAGGTGAACAGCTTGAAGTTTCTCGCTTGAAGATTATTAATCGTGAACTTGAAGCACAAGGCAAAGAGCCGATTGTTTACTTGCATGACTTGCTTGGTATTACTAAAGCATCATTGACGACTGAATCGTTTATTTCTGCTGCTTCGTTCCAAGAAACGACTCGTGTATTAACTGAAGCTGCGGTGGCTGGTAAGAATGATGAACTGCGTGGCTTAAAAGAAAACGTTATTGTTGGTCGATTAATTCCAGCAGGTACTGGTTATGCTTACCATAAAGAACGTTTACGTAAACGCGCAATGCCATCAGTCGATGAGGCTCCAGCAACCATTTCAGCAGAAGAAGCAACAGCTAACTTAGCTGAATTGTTAAATTCTGCCGAAGAGAATCAATAATTTTTTGAACTCAATTTACAAATAGCACGCATGGCGTGCTATTTTTTTATATGATGTCTAATTTAGAAATGTAAAAAGGAGATAGGGATGTATATTGTAATGAACCGTTTTAAAATTAAACGAGGTAGTGAAGATGCTTTTATTGAAATATGGTGCAACCGCGATAGCCATTTGAAAGAAATGAAAGGGTTTAATCGTTTTTACTTTTTACAAGGAAAAACAGAAGAAGATTACACATTATTTTCTTCATTTGTTGAGTGGGATTCAAAAGATGATTTTGATGCTTGGGTAAACTCACCACATTTCAAGCATACACACCGCAACACAGATAATAGACCAAATAATAAAGATATTTATTTCGACTCAGCACAACTAGAATGTTTTGAAGTTATTTTATAAATCAAAAAACAGTTATAGTCGCCAGTAATAATAACGATAGAGTCTTATGATAAGCAGAAAGCTTTATGAGCAATGACAAATAAGAGTGGAATCTGTTTATAGTTGTCATTATTTTCATTCTACAGGCGTTGCAAGCCAACATTCTAGCTACAGATAATGCTATTTACACAGAACGTTACACATTAAAAAGGTGTAATAATAGACTAAAAATGCTTCAGAAAAACCATTGATTTTATTGAATTTTTTATTTTTAAGCAAGTAAGGTTTCAACTTGCTTGCGTTATGAAATTTCAGATTTACCTTTCTTCAGTGTCTAACAAACAAATCTTATTATATTTTTTTATGATCTAGTTCACAAAATTGAATATCAAGATTCGCAAATGATCCACCATATAAAATAGCAATCCCTTTTGATTATTATGTTTAACTAACTTTGTAACAAATTTCCTCTTTCTGAAGGAAAAACTCTCTATCCACATTCAAACACGTTTGTTTTACGCTTAATCCATCCAATCTAAAATAACAATAAGAGAAATGTATTAGCTATGACCCAAATCAAATTTAGAATGTTTGAAGACAATCTTGAACCAGAGCTAGTTACCCAACAAACCATTAACATTATCAACAGTTGGTTAGTGCAGCATCAAATTATACAAAATGATGTTCAAAAAGCGATGTTATTTTCACATGTAAAAGCGATGGTTGAAAGGGCTAAAACATTAGAAAAACTACCTGAAATCGATCCTGCATTGTTTGATGAACTTTCAGAAGAATCATTAGAGCTGGCACGAAAGACGGTAGCGTTATTTGATAATTTACCAATAGAAGAAGCGTATTTATTGGCAGTTCATTATGAAGTTGCTAAAGCAAATTAAACGATTACTAAACAACTAAAAAACAATAATTAATAGGAGAAATGTTATGGCAGAGGTGGTCATTGTTATCGGCGATAGAATGGGAAAAGGGCAAAAAATTGCCACGGGAATTGATTCAGTAGCAGGTTGCCGTGCAATTGTTATTCCTGGTATGGCTGCAGATATGAAATTAGGTGATGTAATGAATAAGGAAAATGCCGATTTAGGGCTTTCTTTCTGCGGTAGTGGTGGGGCAGGTGCTATTACGGCACAAAATAAATATGGTTACCCACAGCGTCATGGTATGCGTTCAATTGAAGAAGGTGAAACGGCTATCAATGAAGGGTGTAAAGTCCTTGGTTTTGGGTTTATGGATACGGAAGAATTAGGACTGCGTATTGCAAAAGCATTTCTGAAAAAATACCCACGTTCATAAGCGAAAAATGAATATGAAAAAACAAGAACAGATACTTGTGAGAGTAAAAGGCCATGGAGATTCTAAGCAACGAACATTTTCTAATGCTTTAAGTCAGGTTCAGAAAGAAGTATTGAAAAATACTAATAACATTCTGTTGCGTATAGAGCCGATTGATATTCAAGTGGTATCAGCAATAGAAAAGATAGTAATGGAACGTTTTTTATTTATTTTTTTACCAAGAAAAAAGACATTTTATGAAATCACCCTTGATGTATCTGTTAATGTAACTTTTATTGATTTAAATGATATTGAATTTACTTCTAAATAACATAACGTAAAAGGAAAGTTATGGAAATTTTAATTATTGCATTTAAGTCTATTATTATCGGTGGACTTTGTGGTTTTGGCGTTGGTGTTGGGGCTGCTCGAATGTTTCATGCGCCAACGTGTCAAGGCATGGGGGCATTTCGTACATTGGGGGAGCTTAACTCATGCGAAGGCGATCCTACGGCGCACTTTTCATTTGGTTTAGGATTCTTTTTTAATGCATGGGCATCATCAGTTGCAGCAGGCTCTTTTACTCAAGATGTCGATCATAGAATCATTCCCAATTGGGGCGCTTCTTTATTGATGATAAAAAATCGTAATCTTGACGAAACCTTACACGATCCTAAAAAAATGGCTTTTGCCTGTGCATTTGTTGGTATGGTTGTTGTGTTGTTTTTAAATACGACAACATCTGTCATTCCCGATTCGCTAAAAATTACTGCAACTAAAGTTCTGGTTCCTGCTGCAAACTTGCTAGTTGCAACTGTTATGCCAGTTATTTTCTGGTTAGCCGCATTAGATGCTGGGCGCCGTAGTGGTTTTTGGGGAACATTGTTTGGAGGGCTTGCGCAGTTAATTATGGGGAATGCTGTACCTGGGCTGGTATTAGGGATATTGATTGGGAAAGGTGTTGATGATAGTGGCTGGAATCGTGTGATGAAAATCATGCTGGTGTCTGTCATTATTCTATTTGTTATGAGTGGGTATTTTCGTGGTTTTGATATGAAGATGATAAATTCATTTAGAGACGGTTTATCTTATTGGTTTAAATAATACAGGGAACATGTTATGAACACACAAACAACGATCAATAAAAGTTTTTGGTATGCTGATTGGTCATTCCCTATTATCTGTGGATTATTGTCTGCTGGTATTTTTGCTGGAACGCATACTTTCTATGTATATGGTATTGGTGCCTTTAACGAAATTGCTTTCGTTGCCATGCTTAAATCAGGAATGACTACGGGGGATTATGGTGCAGTTGCGGCTTTTGGGGCTAGCTTTTTATTTGCTCGAGTTATTGAAGGCTCATTAGTGGGTATATTGGATATCGGTGGCGCATTGCAAACCGGTATTGGGCTTGGTATACCAGCATTATTGCTAGCGGGAGGTTATACATTACCTGTTGAAAATTTCTTTGTTGCATTAATAACGGGGTTGGTTTTGGGGATCCTAACGGGTTTAATCATTATTCTGATCCGTAAATTTACGGTTAATGGTGGTTCTGGTTCAACATTTGGTGCCGATGTTATGATGGGTGCGGGCAATGCTTCTGGGCGTTTTCTTGGCCCAATGATTATTTTATCTGCTATGGTCGCTTCCATCCCTATTGGTATTGGTTCTTTATTGGGAGCACTGCTTTTTTATGTATGGAAAAAACCGATCACCGGTGGGGCTATTTTAGGCGCAATGATTTTTGGCGGTGTATTCCCAATCCTATAATATTAATTACTCTCTATAATTTATTCAATTGTAGAGAAGAGTGAAAAATTATGTATGATTTAATTATCAAAAATGCCAAACAGATTGATGAGTCAGTAACCGATATTGCTATTGCTAATGGTAAGATAGTTGCGATGGCTAGTTCTATTATAGGGCAATCTAAACGTGTACTGGATCTAAAAAATAAACATTATATTAGTGCTGGGTGGATTGATTCACACACGCATTGTTTTGCGCGATCCCCCCTCTATCATGATGAGCCAGATTTGATTGGTGTAAAGGCGGGTGTCACCGCTGTTGTTGATGCTGGTAGTGTTGGCGCTATTGATGTTGATGAGTTTTATCAATTAGCTCAGCAAGCAAGTACACATGTTTACTCTTTTTTAAATATTTCTAAAATTGGTTTATTAAGACAAAGTGAGCTCGCCGATATGCAGGATATTGACGCGCCGTTATTTGATGAAGCATTAGCTAAATATCCTAATTTTATTATTGGCATCAAAGTACGAATGAGTGGTAGCGTCGTGGGTAGAAATGGCATTTTACCATTAGTTAAAGCCAAAGAAATGCAAAAAAAGAGCGGTTTGCCTCTAATGATTCATGTTGGTAATAATCCTCCTGAGCTCGATGAAATTGCCGATTTATTAACTAAAGGTGACATTATTACACATTGTTTTAATGGTAAACCCAATCAAATCTTTGATAAACAAAATCAATTGCGTGGTTCAATCAAAAGAGCAATCGAACGTGGAGTGATATTAGATATCGGCCATGGTGGTGAAAGTTTTAGTTTTTCAGTAGCAGAACGTGCTAAATGCTTGGGTATTTACCCCAATACGATTAGCTCTGATATTTACTCTAAAAACCGTCTACATGGTCCAGTTTTTAGCTTGGCTAATGTGATGACAAAGTTTATTTGTCTTGGTTATAGCCGAAAAAGAATTATTGATAGTGTGACACAAAATGCGGCTCAAATTTTGCATATTAAAAATAAAGGTGTTTTATCGGTTGGTTATGATGCAGATTTGACCATTTTTGATATTAAACGGCAAACTATTTCATTATTAGATTCTGAAGGCGAAGTTAGGCAAAGTGATGAACAGTTTGTTCCTTTAGCATCTATTGTCGCTGATACGGGAAAGCATTTGATACGCATTGAACTAACAGAGGAAGGTAGTAAAAATGAGCTCAGAATCTCCAACTAAAAAAGATATTTATAATAAATATCACTTAAAAAAGGTAATTAATGCGTCAGGAAGAATGACCATTTTAGGTGTATCAACTCCAAGATCTGAAGTGATTGATACGGTATCATGTGGGCTAAATGAATATTTTGAAATTAAGGATTTAGTAGATAAAACAGGCCAATATATTGCGCAATTGCTCAATGTTGAAAATGCCGTGGTAGTATCGTGCGCTTCCGCTGGTATTGTTCAAGCGGTTGCAGGCTTGATTACCAAAGATGATCGTGACTTATTATTTAATTTACATTCATCTGATAAATATGTTCCTCGTGAAATTATTGTCCCTAAAGGCCATAATGTTAATTTTGGTGCACCAATTGGGACAATGGTTTCTTTAGGTGGTGGGATTATGGTTGAAGCAGGCTATGCAAATGAGTGTAAACCTGAACATATCGAATCACTAATTAATCCAGATACTGTTGCGATTTTATATGTTAAATCACATCATTGTGTACAAAAAAGCATGTTGTCGGTCGCGCAAACAGCTGCTATTGCTAGAGAATATGATATCCCATTGATTGTTGATGCAGCGGCGGAAGAAGATTTACAAACTTATTATCAACAAGGGGCTGATTTAGTGATTTACAGTGGCGCTAAAGCAATTGAAGGGCCGACCAGTGGTTTAGTCATTGGGCGTCATCAAGCGGTGGAATGGTTAAAATTACAGTCACAAGGTATTGGGCGGCCAATGAAGATAGGCAAAGAAGGTATTTTAGGATTAACAAAAGCTATTGAGCTTTATGTTACCGATCCACAATCAGAAACAGGACAACAGATGGTTGCTAAGATGACCCCATTTATTGAAAGTCTAAATACACTTAAAGGTATATCGGCTAAAGTGGTTTGGGATGGAGCTGGGCGTGATATTGCACGAGCCGAAATAGCATTTGATGCAAGTGTAATAGGTAAAACCGCAGTCGAGATAATTGAACTGATGAAACAAGGTGAGATTGCAGTATATTTTAGAGAATATAAAGCCAATGAAGGCAAAGTTGATGCTGATGTGCGTAGTGTGACATCAACACAACTCGACATTATTTACCAAAAAATTAAAAATATTACTCAAGGAGCACAATAATGCAACTGACTCCAAATTATTATAATGATCGTGTTTGTTTAAATGTATTAGCGAATTCAATTGATAATGCGAAAGCGATTTATGAGGCAGCACAAACTTATGTTGTTGTTGGCATTTTATCTAAAAATTACGCCAATAATGAAGCAGCAATTGCTGATATGAAAAAGTATGCAGTAGCCATTGATAATGCTATTTCAATAGGACTTGGTGCTGGTGATCCTAATCAGTCAATGATGGTTTCTGAAATATCAGCTATACTCCAACCACAACATATTAACCAAGTGTTTACAGGGGTTGCAACCAGTCGAGCTTTGCTAAGGCAAAAAGAATCTATCATTAATGGATTAGTTTCGCCAACGGGAAAAGTTGGCTTAGTCAATATTGCAACAGGTCCGCTAAGCTCAAAATCTCCAGCTGCAATTGTTCCTGTTGAAACGGCTATTGCTTTATTAAAAGACATGGGTGGTAGCTCAATAAAATACTTTCCTATGGGTGGGCTAAAACATAAAGATGAATTTGCGTATGTAGCTAAATGTTGCGCTGAACATGATTTCTATCTTGAACCAACTGGTAGCATTGATCTAGATAATTATGAAACAGTTTTAAAAATCGCCTTAGATGCAGGTGTGAAGAAAATTATCCCACACATCTATAGTTCTATTATTGATAAAGCAACAGGCGCAACGCGCACTAATGATGTCAAACAACTTTTAGCTATCACACAAAAGCTTGTAGGATAAATAATGTCATCTAAAGTGCTATTCTCTTCTCAGCGATTAGCGTATTTATTTGATACCATAAAAAATGAAACGCTGCCACAACAAGAGTTAGCGAATCGTTTTTCGGTTTCTACTCGCACTATTCGCACTGATATTTCAGCACTTAATGGTATTTTAAGCGATTATGGAGCACAAGTTGATTATACCAAAAATATTGGATATCAACTTGTGGTAACCGATCCCATTCTTTATGCAACATTGCCTATCACTCAGGCAATTGAGCGCATCCCCCGAACAAGTAGAGAAAGAGTTTCGGCTTTATTGATTGCTTTTTTAACGCAATCTAATTCAGTAAAATTGGATGATATTGCTGGGAAATGGTTTTTAAGCCGTAGCACGTTGCAAAATGATGTTATTGAGGTTAAACAATATTTAGATAAATACAATTTATTAATCGAAAATCGTCCTTATTATGGTATGCGGTTAGTTGGTGATGAGTTATCAATTCGTACCTGTTTAACCGATATTTTATGGCAACGGCATATGGCTGAAGATTTCATTACGGTTAATAGACTACGTAAAACAGTTTTAAATGATATCGATTTAGAGTATCTTGAAAAAATTCTTCAAAATCAACTTGAATGTTTTGAGTTAAAATTAAATGCTGAAGGGCAAGGATATCTACTTTATAGCTGTGCGGTTTCAATTACTCGAATTAATCAAGGGCATGAGTTACTTGAATATGATGTAGATCAAATTAATACTACTGTTATCAGCGCAGTGACTCAAATCTCTGAAGATGTTTCCTATTTCCTAGGCAGTGTGCTTTCCGATGCGGAATTTAATTATTTATGTGCTCAGGTTATTTCTAGAACGGTTATGGAATCGCCAAATCAGGCACAAAGCTTAGCAATGGTTAAACATATATTATCTTATATTAATGATACGTATCATTATAATTTATTAGAAGATAAGAAGCTAAACCAAGATATATTAATACATATTTCATCAATGTTATCTAGGATTAAATACCAAATTCGTACAACTAACCCTTTATTACATGAAATAAAAAAGTATTATCCTTTTGCTTATGATATTACGCTGTCTGCTCTTGCTAATACCGAAAAGTATACTGGAGCAAAAATGACAGAAGATGAAATTAGCTACTTAGCGGTACATATCGGTGTAGCATTAGAGCGTAATTATAGCGCTGGGCATGAAAGATGTGCGCACATTTTACTTGTTAGCGAGCTTGGTAATGCAGCATTGCGTATGATTGAGGCAAAAATTAAAAGGGATTTTCCTCATATTAAAATAAATCGCACACTTTCTTATCGAGAGTATGAACAGCTTTCCAATATTGAAGAAGATTTTGTTGTTTCAACTGTTCGTTTAACAAAAAAAAATAAACAAATAGTTAAAATTGCACCATTTCCTACATCTTATCAGCTTGAACAATTGGGACGATTGGCAATGATAGATAGAAAGATGCCTTATATTATTGAGCGTTTTTTTAGTGAAAAATTTTTTCTAATTATTAACCAACCCATGACCCAAGAGGAACTTTTTAACAAAGTTTGCAAAAAACTTGAACAAATGGGGTATGTTGATGTTGATTTTTACCCTTCTGTTATTGAGCGAGAGGCAATTGTTTCTACGCTATTGGGTGAAAATATTGCTATTCCTCACTCTGTTGGGTTGCTAGCTAAAAAGACGATAGTAACTACCATATTGGCTCCACAGGGGATCGTGTGGGATAAAAATCAAGTTGCCTATGTTATTTTTTTATTGGCAATTAGTAAAAATGAATATGAAGATGCAATGCGTATTTATAATTTATTTGTTAACTTTGTCAAAGAAAAATCCACTAAGCGTTTATTAGATAGCAAAACATTTAATGATTTTCGTGCAATTGTCAAAGATAGCTTTGGTCGATTGTCATAATATAATGTCTGATTAGTTTATTTATTGTTTTTGTCTTAAATCGTGTTTTTAGCAAAAATTTTCTAAAAATAAAAAAATATTCAGAATAAATATTAAGGTAATAATCAATAGCTAAAACAAATTATCTTGCTTATGCCCATTGACGAAACCATGATTTAAAGGTAATATGCGCGCCTTATGGCATTGTGTAGTTTTTAGCTACGCTAAATAAATTTTTAAGGTAGTATGCATATCTTATGCAAAATAGATTACCATTAACTATTGACCCGATTAAAGCAGCACAAAAACGACTTGATTATACTGGATATTATCCACTTCAAGCGATAAAGAGGGTTGAAAATCCAAAAAGTGATATCGCCTGTAGTTTATCTTTCCATTATGATGAACAAAAGCTTTGTGTTATCGCTATTGATGCAAAAATGACGTTAGAACAAACTTGTCAACGTTGTTTTGAACCTTTTGTCACTGAAGTTCATGTGATGAATAAATTTAGTCCTGTTAAGAGCGATGCTCAAGCAGAGGCACTACCGGAACATTATGAGCCCGTTCTGATGAACGAGTTTGGCGAAGTAGATATATTAACGTTACTTGAGGACGAAATTATTCTCTCGCTACCGATTGCGCCGGTACATGATAGTAAACACTGCGAAGTGTCAGAGGCAGATATGGTATTTGGTGAAATTCCAACTGAGAATGAAAAAACAAATCCATTTGCAATTTTAGTTAGTTTAAAGAATTAAGGGGTAAATCCATGGCTGTTCAACAGAATCGTAAAACTCGTGCAAAACGTGGTATGCGTCGTTCTCATGATGCATTAACTGTTGCTAATATCTCAGTTGATGAATCAGGTAAAACACATTTACGTCATCACGTAACCGCTGATGGTTATTATCGTGGTCGTAAAGTGATTTCTAAATAATTACTAAGTAATTATTTAGAAATTCTCAGGTGACATTTTGGATAATCTAACCATTGCGTTAGATGCTATGAGCGGGGACTTCGGTCCTCGTGTTGTTGTTCCTGCTGCAATACACGCACTGAATTGTTATCCAAATCTATCTATCTTTCTGGTGGGATGCCCAACAGAAATCAATCTTTTTTTACCTAAAGAAAAAGCAAAATTAATTACTCAATATCAACAAGAAGGTCGGTTAATATTAACGGAGTCGACCACAGTTATTGCCAATGATATGAGGCCTTCTTATGCAATTCGTCATAGTCAAGGATCCTCTATGAGAATGGCGCTTGAACTAGTTAAAGAGAATAAAGCTCAAGCATGTGTAAGTGCGGGTAATACTGGCGCGTTAATGGGATTGTCAAAACTATTATTACGTTCATTAACTGGTATAGATCGCCCAGCACTTGTTGCCACAGTTCCTGCATTAAATAATCAAAATACCGTAGTATTGGATTTAGGCGCTAATGCAGAGTGCGATAGCAATATGTTAGTGCAGTTTGCGATAATGGGCGAAATTTTAGCTAAAACAGTACTTAAGATTGACCATCCCCGTGTCGCGTTACTTAATATTGGTGAAGAAGATAGTAAAGGTTTGGAT
The DNA here is from genome assembly GCF_001690275.1 of Gilliamella sp. WF3-4. Lineage (GTDB taxonomy): Bacteria > Pseudomonadota > Gammaproteobacteria > Enterobacterales > Orbaceae > Gilliamella > Gilliamella apicola_C. The sequence goes on from NZ_LZGW01000003.1 coordinate 155,833, forward strand.
AAGATTCGTTTAGCGTCTTCTATTTTAAAATCAAATAACCAAATGAATTATATTGGCTATTTAGAAGGTAACGAACTTTTAACAGGTAAAACAGATGTACTTGTTTGTGATGGTTTTGTGGGTAATGTAACGTTAAAAACAGTCGAAGGTTTAATAAAAATTTTTATGTCTTCGTTTAAATTATCCCTATCTCATCATTCATTATTAATGAAATTATTAAGTAAATGGCTACAAAGAAAGATCGCGAAAAATTTTGGTTATTTAGATCCTGGAAGATATAATGGAGCTTGCTTGCTTGGACTTCGAAGTATTGTGATTAAAAGTCACGGTAGTGCCAATCAAAAATCATTTTATGCAGCAATAGAACAAGCTATTTTGGCTATACAAACAAATATACCAGAGAAGATTGCAATGAGTCTTTCTTCCGCACTACCCAAGAGCGAATAATTAGATGTATACAAAGATATTAGGAACTGGGAGTTATCTTCCAAAACAGATAAGAACTAATGCAGATCTTGAAAAAATGGTCGATACTAGTGATGAATGGATCACAACGCGTACTGGTATTAAAGAAAGACGTATTGCAGAACCAAATGAAACGGTAACGAGCATGGCTTATGAAGCCGCAATGAATGCAATTGAAATGGCCAATATTGATAAAGAAGAAATCGGTATGATTATTGTTGCAACGGCAACCTCGGTCAATGCATTTCCAAGTTCTGCAACAGAATTACAGGCCAAATTAGACATTGGTGATGTTGTTGCGTTTGATGTATCTGCAGCTTGTTCTGGATTTATTTATGCACTTGATATTGCAGATAAATATATTAAAAGCGGCGCTATTAAATACGCTTTAGTCGTTGGTTCAGATATGTTAACACGTGGCGTGGATCCAAATGACCGAGGAACCATTATTATTTTTGGTGATGGTGCAGGGGCAGTTGTTGTGGGCGCATCAGAAGAGCCTGGTATTATCGCTTCACACCTCCATGCTGATGGTCGTTATGGCAATTTATTAAAGTACCCATATGTTGATCGTCGTAATATGGACGATCCAGTCTATATGACTATGCATGGTAATGAAGTATTTAAAGTTGCAGTTAAAGAGCTTTCAAATTTGGTTGATGAACTTTTGGTTGAGAATGCGTTTAACAAAGCCGATTTGGATTGGCTTGTGCCACATCAAGCAAATTTGAGAATTATTTCTGCGACTGCTAAACGACTAGATCTGGACATGAGTAAAGTTATTGTTACATTAGATAAGCAGGGTAACACCTCAGCTGCCTCTGTGCCTTGCGCTTTAGATGCTGGTGTGCGAGATGGACGAATTCAACGAGGCCACTTAGTTTTGCTAGAAGCGTTTGGTGGTGGATTTGTTTGGGGATCAGCACTAGTTAGATTTTAGTTTGTTTTTATAATCAAGGATTTAATAATGACCAAATTTGCAATGGTATTTCCAGGACAAGGTTCACAAGCTGTCGGCATGTTAAAAGAACTTGCTGATAATTATTCAATTGTGAAATCAACTTTTGATGAAGCTTCTGAAGTACTCGGTTATGATTTATGGGAGCTGGTACAAAAAGGCCCTGTAGAAGAATTAAATAAAACATGGCAAACACAACCAGCGCTACTTGCTGCTTCTGTTGCAATATTTAGAGTATGGCAAAGTGTCAGTGGTCCTCAACCTGCTTTTATGGCTGGTCATAGTTTAGGAGAATATTCAGCATTAGTCTGTGCTGGTGTTATTGACTTCAAAGATGCAATAAAATTAGTTGAATTACGAGGTAAATTAATGCAAGACGCTGTGCCAAGTGGCACAGGTGCAATGTATGCCATTATTGGATTAGATAATGATTCAATTAATAAAGCATGTGAACAAGCAGCTCAAGGTCAAGTTGTTGCTCCAGTAAATTTTAACTCCCCAGGTCAAGTTGTTATCGCTGGGCATAAAGAAGCCGTTGAACGGGCTGCTGCATTGTGTAAAGAAGCTGGTGCAAAGCGAGCTCTACCACTTGCTGTTAGCGTGCCATCTCATTGTGCGTTAATGAAACCTGCAGCAGATAAATTAGCCAATACATTAAACGATATAGAATTTAGTGCGCCAAATTTTGCAGTTATCAATAATACTAATGTTAAAATTGAAACATCAGCTGAAAAAATTAAAGCTGCACTAATTGCTCAGCTTTACAGCCCTGTTCGTTGGACTGAAACTGTTGAAGAAATGGCGAAACAAGGTGTAACGCTTTTAGTTGAAGTTGGTCCTGGTAAAGTGTTAACAGGACTAACTAAACGCATTGTTGATACCTTGTCTGGTTGTGCTGTTAATGATAAAGCTTCATTAGATGCTGCATTAGAAAATACTAGATAAAAGATAAAAAATAAAAAAGGGGTTGTTATGAACTTATCAGGAAAAATTGCGTTAGTAACTGGTGCAAGCCGTGGAATCGGTAAAGCGATTGCAGAAAAACTAGTTGCTTGTGGCGCAACCGTTATTGGTACAGCGACAACAGAAAAAGGTGCTGATGCCATTAGCCAATATTTAGGTTCACATGGGAAAGGCTTTGTTTTAAATGTGACCGATGAGACATCAATTGAATCTGTTATTGCGGCAATTAAAACTGAATTTGGTGATATTGATATTCTAGTTAATAACGCTGGTATTACTCGTGATAATTTGTTAATGCGAATGAAAGAAGATGAATGGCAAGATATCTTAGATACAAATTTAACGTCTGTTTTTCGTTTATCTAAAGCATTATTGCGCACAATGATGAAAAAGCGTTATGGCAGAATTGTCACTATTGGCTCAGTAGTGGGTACAATGGGTAATGCTGGTCAAGCTAACTATGCTGCAGCAAAAGCTGGTTTAATTGGTTTTAGTAAATCATTAGCGCGTGAAGTTGCATCGCGCGGTATAACTGTTAATGTAGTTGCACCTGGTTTTATTGCAACAGACATGACAGAAGCATTAACTGATGAGCAAAAAGCTTTAACATTAGCACAAGTACCTGCAGGGCGTTTAGGTGAGCCAACAGAAATTGCAAATGCTGTAGCATTTTTGGCCTCCGATGAAGCATCTTACATTACTGGCGAAACTTTACATGTCAATGGTGGCATGTATATGGTGTAATTGTTTAGAATAGTGTAAAATAAGTCAATATATTGAAGTTTTGTATAAAAAATAAGCAATTGGGTTGAAAAATGATTGGCATCTTTTTCAACATTTTATAAACTTACATTCACCGCCACTTTCGGCGATTTTTATAGGAAAAAAAAGAGTATGAGCACTATTGAAGAGCGAGTTAAGAAAATTATTGTTGAGCAACTTGGTGTAAAAGAGGAAGAAGTTAAAAATGAATCTTCTTTCATCGAAGATCTTGGCGCTGACTCTCTTGATACAGTTGAATTAGTTATGGCTTTAGAAGAAGAATTTGATACTGAAATTCCTGATGAAGAAGCTGAAAAAATTACAACTGTTCAATCAGCAATTGATTATATTACTGCGAATCAATAAGGTTTAGCAGAGTTTTCATAATAGGCGGTCATATGATCGCCTAGTTTGCATCTACCTATTTAGTTCTAAAAGAAAAGCGGTATAGATTGGCAGAAAACTCAAAATAAAATTTTCAATGATTCAAATTTCATTTCAATCCTTTCCTGGAGGACAATGTGTCTAAACGCAGAGTTGTTGTTACTGGAATGGGCATGATATCTCCTGTAGGTAATACAGTTGAATCCACTTGGCAAGCTTTACTCGCTGGGCAAAGTGGCGTTGAACTCATAGAACACTTCGATACAGCCCCTTTCGCAACACGCTTCGCAGCGATGGTTAAAAACTTTAATGGCGAAGATTATAATATTTCACGCAAAGATGCTCGTAAAATGGATTTTTTTATTCAATACGGTATTGCTGCGGGTATGCAAGCAATGCAAGATGCGGGCATTGAGATCACGGAAGAAAATGCTGAACGAATTGGTTGCGCGATAGGCTCAGGTATTGGTGGACTTGGGTTAATTGAAGAAAACCACAGCGCATTAGTCAATGGTGGGCCACGTAAAATTAGCCCATTTTTTGTTCCGTCAACAATTGTTAATATGATTGCTGGTCACTTATCCATTATTTATGGATTAAAAGGACCTAGTATTACTATTGCCACAGCATGTTCTTCTGGTGTGCATAATATTGGTCATGCAGCACGTATGATTGCCTATGGTGATGCAGATGCTATGTTAGCTGGTGGTGGAGAGAAAGCTAGTACACCACTTGGTATTGGTGGTTTTGGGGCTGCTCGTGCCTTATCAACTAATAATGATAATCCTAAAGCAGCAAGTCGCCCTTGGGATAAAGATCGTGATGGCTTTGTACTAGGAGATGGTGCAGGAATTATGTTCTTAGAAGAATATGAGCATGCCAAAAAACGCGGCGCTAAAATTTATGCTGAAGTTGTTGGTTTTGGTATGAGTGGTGATGCTTATCATATGACTTCTCCTCCTGCGGATGGCAGTGGTGCAGCTTTAGCAATGAAATGTGCACTTCGTGATGCGGGTATTAACCCTGAGCAAGTTGGTTATATCAATGCTCATGGCACTTCGACACCTGCTGGTGATAAAGCTGAAACTCAAGCAGTAAAAAGCATATTTAAAGCGAATGCCAACAAAGTTATGGTTAGTTCAACTAAATCAATGATAGGGCATTTATTGGGTGCTGCGGGCGCAGTTGAGTCAATTTTCACTGTACTTGCATTGAGCGATCAAGCCGTGCCACCAACAATTAATCTAGATAATCCTGATGATGGTTGCGATCTTGATTATGTTCCACATACTGCTCGTCAAGTTAAAAACTTAGAATATGCACTTTGTAATTCTTTTGGTTTCGGTGGAACTAATGGTTCAGTGCTGTTTAAGAAAATCTAATATTTTATTATCCGCCAATAGTTTATTATTGGTGGGATATTTTTAATATATATTTTCACTGATAAAATTTATAATAAAAATGGCTTCCCTCTTTTATTTTCAATTAGAACTCGTAATTAAAGAGAATAAGAATATTTTTCCTGCTTGTGTTATAATTACAAACTAATTTTATAGCTTAATTTTGGTAATTATGGCGCAACCTAAATTTATTCACCTTCATTTGCATAGTGATTTCTCAATGATTGATGGGATTGCCAAAGTTGGCACATTAGTAAATGAAGTGAGCAAGTTACAGATGCCCGCTTTTGCGATCACTGATTTTACTAATCTTTGTGGACTAGTTAAGTTTTATGGCTCAGCAATGTCTAAAGGTATTAAACCGATCATTGGTGCCGATCTTGCTATTAGAAGCCCCCAAATGCCTGATGATATTTATCGTTTAACTCTATTAGCGGCTAATAATCAAGGGTATCAAAATCTTACTTTATTAATTTCTAAAGCTTATCAACGAGGGTATATTGGTGATTTTCCCGTTGTTGATAATGAGTGGTTGATTGAGCATCGAGCTGGGTTAATTGTATTAGCTGGGCGTGAAAGCGATATTGGTATTGGCATTGTTCGCAATAATCAAATTATCATTGATAATGCGATTAATTTTTATCTTGAAAATTTTCATGACCATTTTTATTTTGAATTAGTACGAACTAAACGCAACAATGAAGAACTATTTATTCATCGTGCTGTAAGTTTGGCTGAACAATATTTGTTACCAGTCGTTGCAACTAATGATGTTCGTTTTTTAAAAGCTTCTGATTATGAAGCTCATGAGATTCGTGTTGCTATTCATGATGGTAATACATTAGATGATCCTTCTAGGCCTAAAAATTACTCAGCCGAGCAATATCTACGTTCAGAACAGGAAATGTGTGAGTTATTTTCTGATATTCCAGAAGCCCTTGAAAATAGTGTTGAAATAGCAAAGCGTTGTAATGTTTCTATCCGGTTGGGAGAGTATTTTTTACCTAAATTTCCAACTGGCGATATGTCAACTGAAGACTTTTTAGTGCATAAATCGCGTGAAGGATTAGAAGAAAGATTAACGTTTTTATTTCCTGATCCTGAAATCAGAAAACAAAGAAGATCTGAATATGATGAACGTTTAGAAACGGAATTAACTGTTATTAATCAAATGGGTTTTCCTGGCTACTTTCTAATTGTTATGGAATTCATTCAATGGTCAAAAGATAATGATATTCCTGTAGGACCAGGGCGAGGCTCTGGTGCAGGTTCTCTCGTTGCGTATGCTTTAAAAATTACCGATTTAGATCCACTTGCGTTTGATTTGCTTTTTGAACGTTTTCTAAATCCAGAACGTGTTTCAATGCCCGATTTTGATGTTGATTTTTGTATGGAAAAACGCGATCTGGTTATTGATCATGTTGCTGATATGTATGGGCGAGATGCTGTTTCCCAAATTATAACCTTTGGTACTATGGCAGCTAAAGCGGTAATACGGGATGTTGGTCGAGTGCTTGGACATCCTTATGGATTTGTTGATCGTATTTCTAAATTAATACCTTTAGATCCAGGCATGACTCTCGCTAAAGCTTTTGAAATTGAGTCTCAGCTTCAAGATTTATATGATAATAATGAAGAAGTTAAATCATTAATCGATATTGCACGCCAATTAGAAGGCGTAACTCGAAATGCAGGTAAGCATGCTGGGGGAGTAGTCATTTCCCCAACTAAGATTACTGATTTTTCACCAATTTATTGTGATCCAGAAGGTCATCACCCAGTTACTCAGTTTGATAAAAACGATGTTGAATATGCAGGGCTTGTCAAGTTTGACTTTTTAGGGCTAAGAACATTAACCATTATTGATTGGGCCATCAAAATGATTAATGATCGCCAGCTTCGAACTGGAAAAGAAAGAGTCGATATCACTAGAATTCCTTTAGATGATGAAAAATCGTTTGAATTATTGTTAAAAGCTGAAACCACAGCCGTATTCCAGTTAGAATCTAGAGGGATGAAAGACTTAATCAGACGGTTAAAACCGGACTGTTTTGAGGATATGATTGCTTTAGTTGCACTATTTCGCCCTGGTCCATTACAATCAGGTATGGTAGATAACTTCATTGACCGCAAACATGGTCGAGAAGAGGTTTCTTATCCCGATATTAAATATCAACATGAATCATTAAAACCTATTTTAGAGCCAACATACGGTATTATTTTATATCAAGAACAAGTTATGCAAATCGCACAGACCTTATCAGGTTATACACTAGGCGGTGCTGATTTACTACGTCGAGCTATGGGTAAGAAAAAGCCCGAGGAGATGGCAAAGCAACGTTCTGTTTTTAAAGAAGGGGCAGAAAAACAGGGCATTGATGGCGAATTGTCAATGAGAATATTTGATCTGGTTGAGAAGTTTGCTGGGTATGGTTTTAATAAATCTCACTCGGCGGCATATGCACTTGTTTCTTATCAAACGTTATGGCTAAAAACTCACTATCCCGCCGAATTTATGGCTGCGGTTATGACTGCTGATATGGATAATACTGATAAAATTGTCGGTTTGGTTGACGAGTGCTTACGAATGGGATTAAAAGTCAACCCTCCTGATATTAACAGTGGGCTTTATCATTTTCATGTAAATGATAAAGGAGAAATTGTTTATGGAATAGGTGCGATAAAAGGTGTTGGAGAAGGACCTATAGAGGCAATTGTTGAAGCACGTAATAGTGGTGGGTACTTCAAAAATATTTTTGAGCTTTGTGCCAGAACAGATATGAAAAAGGTTAACCGCCGTGTGCTTGAAAAACTCACTATGGCAGGGGCTTTTGATAAATTAGGACCCCATCGAGCAGCTATTTTACATAGTATCAATGATGCAATGCAGGCAGCAGATCAATATGCTAAAGCGCAACATATTGGTCAAGAAGATATGTTTGGTGTGTTGGCAGAAGAGCCCGAACAAGTTGAACATGCTTATGCTGCGGTTCCAGAATTGCCTGATCAAGTTTTGCTTGATGGAGAGCGTGAGGCTTTAGGACTTTATTTAACAGGGCATCCTGTAACGCAATATTTAAAAGAATTAAATCGTTATACAGGTGGGCTACGAATTAGTGAAGCATCGCCGACAGGATGGGGAAAAGTGGTCACTTTTGCAGGTATTGTAGTAGATGCTAGGGTTAGAATTACCAAAAGAGGGAACAAGATTGGTTTATTTACTTTAGATGATCGTTCTGGTCGAATTGATGGTATGCTTTTTGCGGAGTCTTTAGAAAATTTTGGGCATTTACTTGTAAAAGATAAAATTTTAATTGTGACGGGGCAAGTTAGCCATGACGATTTTAATGGTGGCTTTAAAATGTCGGTGCGCGATATTGTCGATTTAAAAGATGCTCGAACTAAATATGTAAAAGGATTGTCCATTACGTTAACGGAAAACGAAACAAATCAAGCAATATTACAACGTTTGCAACAGTTGTTAGAACCTTATCGGCATGGAAGTGTACCTGTTAACTTATATTATCATCGAGACGATTCTGTTGTGAGGATCCAATTTGGCACGAAATGGAGAATTATCCCGGAAGATGCTTTGATTGTTGAACTAAAGACTCTACTTGGTGTTGAGCGTATAGAATTTGAGTTTGAATAAATCAGATAAACTTATTAATAATAGTAAGCATTATAAATTTATTGAATAAATAAAGTTATATTTCAGTCAATGTGAGAGACATAATAGTTGAAGCCTAATAATACAAATGTAGGTGGCTTCAATGAGTGTTACATAGTAGAATTGATTTAATTTTATCTTAAGAGTTAGTCAGTATATTGTATTAAGTAGTGTATTTTTTTAAAATACCGAATAAATTAAGAGGCAATTACAAGCGTTATGAATAATTTTTTGGAATTTGAAAAGCCGATAGCGGAATTAGAAGCAAAAATTAATTCCTTGAAGAATATAGATTCGCAACAAGTAGAATTAGATATTAATTTAGATAAAGAAATTAAGCAATTACATAAAAAGAGCCGTGAGTTAACAAAAAAAATATTTGCTAATTTAACGCCTTGGGAAATTGCGCAACTAGCTAGGCATCCAAATCGCCCTTATACATTAGATTATATAAAAGAAATTTTTACCGATTTTGATGAATTGGCTGGTGACAGAGCCTATGCTGACGATAAAGCAATTGTTGGTGGGATCGCGCGTATTGATGGGCGTTCGGTGGTAGTTATTGGGCATCAAAAAGGTCGTGAAACAAAACAGAAGATTTATCGAAATTTTGGTATGCCAGCCCCAGAAGGTTATCGTAAAGCTTTACGGTTAATGCAACTAGCTGAACGCTTTAAATTGCCCATTATTACTTTTATTGATACTCCTGGAGCTTATCCTGGGATTGGTGCCGAAGAGCGAGGTCAAGCAGAAGCTATTGCGCGTAATTTAAGAGAAATGTCACGCCTTAAAGTTCCTACCATTTGCACCGTCATTGGGGAAGGTGGCTCTGGTGGAGCGCTAGCGATTGGTGTGGCAGATAAGGTTAATATGCTTCAATATAGTACTTATTCTGTTATCTCACCAGAAGGTTGTGCTTCTATTTTATGGAAAAGTGCAGATAAAGCACCAATTGCTGCTGAAGCCATGAATATGACGGCAGATAATTTATTAAAATTAAATTTAATTGATTCAATCGTGCCAGAGCCTTTAGGTGGCGCTCACCGAGATTATGCTACTGTATCTGTTTCACTTAAAACACAGCTACTTAGTGATCTTGATGAGCTTGAAAATATGGATTTATCTACATTACTAGAAAGACGATTCCAACGTTTGATGAACTATGGTTATGTAAGGTAATTTTAGATTTGGAATACTATAATGAAAAAAACGGCAGGACTACTGCGCATTTTTAATGCAACAAAATACTCTTTAAAAGGCTTAAAATCGGCGATCAAATATGAAACAGCGTTTCGCCAAGAGTTCATTTTATTGGTTGTGGCTTATATTATCGTAATGCTGGTCGATTTTTCTATTTATGAACGAATTTTGTTATTGGGGTCAATTGGTGTTGTGATGATTACAGAGTTAATTAATAGTGCGATTGAGTGTGTTGTTGATCGCATTAGCACTGAAAGACATGATTTATCTGGTCGAGCAAAAGACTATGGCTCAGCCGCAGTCTTTTTATCGTTATTATTGGCGGTTATTTTGTGGGTTTATCTATTTTCTTGCCATTTTTTTTCATGATTTTTTACTTAAGCATAGGTTTTTCTGAAAGTGTTTGATAACCAATAACAAAAAGTTATTCCGTAACTAACTCTTTAATGATGAAACTTCCCGTTTTGTGAATGTCTAAGGTGGTTTTCAACCACGGCATGATTGTAAGCATTTGTTCATGTAATTTCCATGGTGGGTTAATCACTATCATTCCTGATGCAGTCATGCCTTTTTGATTATTATCAGGTTTGATGGCAAGCTCAAACTGAGAAATACGTTTAATACCTAAATTAACAATATTATCAATCATTTTTTGCGTTTGGGTACGAGATACCACCGGATACCAAATTAGATAGACACCTGTAGCAAAACGTTTATAAGCTTCAAATAGTGCAGCAGGAATTTTTTGATAGTCATCTTTTATTTCATAGGAAGGATCGATTAGGATAATCCCTCGTCGTGAACTTGGTGGTAACTTTGATTTTAATTGTGCAAAACCATCTTCACGTAATACTTTTGTTCGTTTATCTTTATTAAATTCTTGTCTCAATAAGGGGTAGTCTGTTGGATGTAATTCGGTAAGATTAAGTTTGTCTTGCTCGCGTAGTAATTGTTTAGCAATTAAAGGCGAGCCAGGATAATATTTTAATTCATCAAAAGGATTATAGCGCTTTAATACTGATATATAGCTATTAAGCAATTCCGGAATATTAGCTTGTTGCCATATCAAATTAATTCCTGATAAATATTCGCCTGTTTTTTCGGCATGTTCGCCTCGTAATAAGTACCTTCCTGCGCCAGAGTGTGTATCTAGATATAAAAAAGATTTTTCTTTTTCTTTTAATGACTCAATACATAGTGTTAAAACTACATGCTTTAGCACATCAGCGTGATTGCCTGCGTGATAACTATGGCGATAGCTTAACATTATAAATTCTCCTTCTTTTTTTGTTCATTTTTTTGCATATAAAATGTCGTTAAAGCTAAACAAAGAAGGCAGGGGCACTCCATTAACTCTTCGATTAAATCTTTTCGTTCTTTTGCTATAACTAAGAATTCATGCCCCATACGATGATGCTCAGCAATATCAGCTATTCCTAAGAATAGAAAAGCTAAAAATATATGCCAAACTGGAATTTGTTCAAATTTGTAGCGACGTGCAATTTCTTGGCGAATAGTTGGTAAAAACATACTTAGCATTGGGATAGAGATTAAAGTGCTAGCAATAATTTTATAATAAAAACGTGGCACATCGGGAAAGAAATCTCTTCCCCAGCTAATTCCTCGCCCAAAAAGCATAAACCACCAAAATATTGTCCAAATCCAAAATTTATATAGTTGTGAATGTTCAGCTACTCGCTGAGCATAATAATAAGTGTAGCCACACATGAATAATAAAAAAAGTGATTGAACATGTTCAATAAGAGTGACGGTAAGCCCATTGTATAAAGGTATAAAGAAATTGCCTGTAATGTAAAGAATAATACCAAGAGTAAGAATCAACAAAGAGCTTTTATAAAAATGGAAATCTAATTTACACATACAATATCTTAATATTAAGTGACGTTTTTGAATTTGAGTATAGTACCGCATTTGCGGCATAAATAACTAGTGTTATTCTTTTGGATTTTATTGTGTCTTATTGATGTTAAGTGATGTTGTTGGCACTGGCAGTAGTATAAATGAGTGTTGCGCTTTACCTGAAAATGATGAGTTGTTGAAGGTGTCTTGTCGAAAATTTTTGACATAACATATTGCCATTCTTTACCATGTGGTTTGACTTTGCCAAATTCTTTAAAAACAATGAGATGAGCAAGCTCATGGGGCACGACTTCTTCAATAAATTGGGTGCCATTTTCTAGTAACATAACTGAATTAAGTTGAATTTCCCAACGCATTAAAAGCGCACTACCTGCAATGCTACCTTTGGGTTTGTAGATGATGTTAGGTTCTTTATATTCGGTATGTAAAAATTGATTGGCTTGCATTAAGTGAGTTCTTAAACAAGCCATTATTTGATTATGTAAATAAATTGGTATGCGCTTATAATCCTGCTGCATCGCGAAGTAGTGCTGCCTTGTCAGTTTTTTCCCAAGGAAAAATATCTCGGCCAAAATGACCATAACTTGCCGTTTGTTGATAAATTGGTTGAATAAGATCAAGCATTTGAATTAATCCATAAGGTCTTAAGTCAAAAAATTCTTTAATCAATGAAACAATTTTATCGTGATTGATTTTTTCGGTACCAAAAGTATTGACATAAATTGATGTAGGATTTGCAATACCAATTGCGTAAGATATTTGTAATTCACATCGGTCAGCAAGCCCAGCAGCAACAATATTTTTGGCAACATAGCGGGCAGCATAAGCCGCTGAGCGGTCAACTTTTGACGGATCCTTTCCTGAAAATGCGCCACCGCCATGGTGCGCAGCACCTCCATATGTGTCCACTATGATTTTGCGGCCAGTTAGTCCACAGTCTCCCATTGGTCCTCCAATAACAAAGCGTCCCGTTGGATTAATAAAGTATTTTGTTCTTGCTGTTAACCATTGAGCTGGTAATGTTGGTTTAATGATTTCTTCCATAACAGCTTCATGTAATGCTTTTTGCTCAATATCTGTGGAGTGTTGTGTCGATAAAACAATTGTATCAACACCTTTGATTTTTCCATCTTCATAAATTAACGTGACTTGGCTTTTGGCATCCGGTCTCAACCAAGGAAGCGTGCCATTTTTTCTAACTTCTGATTGTCTGCGCATAAGCTCATGTGCATAAGTAATTGCCGCAGGCATTAAGTTTGGCATTTCGTTTGTTGCATAACCAAACATAATACCTTGGTCACCAGCGCCTTGCTCAAGTGGATTTTGCTTATCTACTCCTTGATTAATATCTGGAGATTGTTTGCCAATTGCATTAAGAACAGCACATGAATTAGCATCAAATCCCATCTCTGAGCTAGTGTAACCAATATCATTAATGGTTTTCCGAGTTAACTCTTCTATATCAACCCAAGCTGAAGTAGTAATTTCTCCACCGACTAAAGCCATGCCTGTTTTTACATAGGTTTCACATGCGACTCGTGCTTTTGGATCTTGTTTTAATATAGCATCAAGCACTGCATCAGATATTTGATCGGCAATTTTATCTGGGTGACCTTCTGAAACGGATTCTGAAGTAAATAAAAATTCTGACATGGAATACCCCCCCTTAGCATTATTTTTGTATATTGCTTAAAATATAATATTCGGCTTTAATCTAAATAACTATTTTAGCAGTTTTACCATCTAGACGTCTAGCCAAATAATTGTCATAGATAAAATGTAATGCTTGTTTAAATAAAATGGCTTGCATTAATTTTTAATCAATTTACGATATTGCGGTTTTTGAATTATCTAATGACCTAGAGCTAAAATGAATATTGTAAGTCGGGCACCTTCAGTGCTAGTGTTTGATTCAGGTATTGGCGGATTATCTATTTATAATGAGATCTATAATAAATTGCCGAATGCGCGTTATATTTATGCATTTGATAATGAAGAATTTCCTTATGGAGATAAATCACCGACATTTTTAATTAATAGAGTCAATTCGGTTATAGAAGCTATTACTAAATTTTACTCAATTGATTTAGCGATTATTGCATGCAATACGGCTAGTACTATTTGTTTGCCGAGTTTGCGTTCTAAATTTTCTTTTCCTATTGTTGGTGTTGTACCAGCAATTAAGCCAGCTAGTCAAATAACTAAAAATAAATGCATAGGACTATTAGCGACAAAAGCGACAATCAAAAGATCCTATACTGCCAATTTAATTCAACAATTTGCGCCTAATTGCAACGTTGAGCTACTTGGTTTATCTGAATTAGCTCTTATTGCTGAAAATAAGCTGCAAGGTATTGCCGTAAATATGCAACAACTTAAAGATTTATTACAGCCATGGATCTATTTACCAATCATCCCAGATACAATCGTATTGGGTTGTACTCATTACCCATTTATTAAAGATGAATTAAAGATCATTTTCCCTAATGCGACCTTTATTGATTCAGGTAGTGCAATTGCGAATCGAGCTTATAATCTGCTAAATGAAAAATTTCACCTTAATAAAATTCAAGCGCCATTAAAAGAAAATATTATTATCAGCACAGCACATAATCAATATGTTGAAAAATTAGCTTTGAAATTAGCTAAATATAATCTCAATAATTATCAATGCATTAATGTTCATGGTGTTTAAAGAGTATTCATTCAAATACGTAATTGGATATTTTTGCTTGCCAAAAAAAATGAAGTCCCTATAATGCGCATCCACTGACACGGCGTCAGCGAAAAGCTGAGGCAAGTTAGTGAAAAAAGCAAGATCAAAAATTTTGAAAAAAGATCTTGACGAATAAAAAAGGTTAGCGTAGTATACGCAACCCTTGAGACAGCGAAGTAAATTAACGAAAAGTTAGTTGATTTAAAAAGGCTGTTAGCTCTTTAAAAATAAGAAACAGACAATCTGTGTGGGCACTTGCGAGACAAAAGATTAAAGTCTACGGACTAAAAAATTAAGTCTTGATAAGTGACACTGAAGATTCATTTGAATATGTCAGAGACAGTTATTGAGCATCAAACTTTAAATTGAAGAGTTTGATCATGGCTCAGATTGAACGCTGGCGGCAGGCTTAACACATGCAAGTCGAACGGTAACATGAGTGCTTGCACTTGATGACGAGTGGCGGACGGGTGAGTAAAGTATGGGGATCTGCCGAATGGAGGGGGACAACAGTTGGAAACGACTGCTAATACCGCATAAAGTTGAGAGACCAAAGCATGGGACCTTCGGGCCATGCGCCATTTGATGAACCCATATGGGATTAGCTAGTAGGTGGGGTAAGGGCTCACCTAGGCGACGATCTCTAGCTGGTCTGAGAGGATGGCCAGCCACACTGGAACTGAGACACGGTCCAGACTCCTACGGGAGGCAGCAGTGGGGAATATTGCACAATGGGGGGAACCCTGAT
>NZ_LZGW01000004.1 GCF_001690275.1 Gilliamella sp. WF3-4
ATCCGTTTTTCGGTAGTCTTTTTTGACCCTAAAATCTAATTTCTCTTCAATATCTGCGGTATTAAATTTAATATCGTGACCCGCTTGTAACCAAGTATTACCGCTTTCACCATTATTAATAATCCATCCCGCTTTAGTATTGATATCATGACCCGCATCAATCACAACATTGCCATCATTTACCTGAATAATACTTGTTTGGTCTATATTGGTAGTTAAATTTCGCCCCCGAGTCTGTGTGCGTGTACTTGATAATAGGTTGATATCATTATCTGCCGACAAATAAACTAGTTTATCCCCCACTAATTTGCCGTAATTGGTGATGTCGTTTTCCGCATTGATAGATACTCTACCACCATAAATAGTGCCTTTATTGGTGACATTATGCCCATCTAATAGTATGTCATTTTTGGCTTTAATTAAGCCATTACTATTAAGTTCATCCCCTTTAACAAACACGTTCTCGCCTGAGATTAATGCCCCATCAGTTCCCAACTGAGGACGGTTAACTACGTAAACTTGTGGCACTAATACCTCTTGCGTTTGACCACCTACCGTGATGGTCTTTTTCACTAATAAAACGATATCAGTGGTTAGTGCGCGCATTTGTTCGTCTGATAATTCAACGCCGGGAACAATACCATAGGCATTAGCAAAACTAATTCCCGCATCCATCAAAGCTTGATACTGCTCTAAATCAGAACGGTAACCATGTAAATAGCGGTTGCCTGTTAAGCCAATAATTTGCTCTCGTATTAATTGCTGTTCGTAATAACCATCACCTAATCGTTTTTGTATCGCATTCGGGTCGGCATTTAAACGGCTTAACATGTAATCAGAGCTGAGCCATTTTTTGCGTTGAGTAAAACGCGGATCGCTTTCGACAATATAATTTTTGTCAGTCTCTTTGTTGATTATCCATAAGCTATTATCAGGTAAAGTTAGATTCGGCTCATAAATTCTAATGGTGTTTGTTTGGATGGATGCAATTCATTATAAAGTAAAAGAAGATGGGGTTTATCGCAGCAAGGCTGTTTATACTGTACTTGCACTTAATTTAGCCGGAAAAAAGGAAGTATTAGGCTTGTATTTATCTGAAAACGAAGGGGCTCATTTTTGGTTATCGGTGTTGACCGATTTACAAAACCGAGGATTAAATGACATTTTAATTGCTTGTGTCGATGGATTAGTTGGCTTTCCTGAAGCGATTAATACTATTTACCCACAAACAGAGGTTCAACTTTGTGTTATTCATCAAATCCGCCATTCAATTAAGTATGTTGCCTCTAAACATCACAAAGCATTTATGAGCGATTTGAAACTTGTTTACAAGGCGGCCTCTCGTGAAGCAGCAATTGATGCATTAGATGAACTTGAGAAAAAATGGGGCGATAAGTATCCAATCGTCATCCAATCATGGCGTCGTAAATGGGATAATTTATCGGCTTATTTCCGCTATCCTGAGCCTATTCGTAAGGTGATTTATACCACCAATGCTATTGAGTCAATTCATCGACAATTTAGCAAATTAACAAAGACAAAAAGCGGATTTCCTAATGAAAATGTAAATACCCCAAACTTAGTACACAACTCACGTAGAAAATCATGCTGCTTGTTTTAGTGTTTTATACTCAATCGGTGTCATGTTATTTAACGCCTCATGCGGTCTTTCGGTGTTATAAATGGTTAGCCATTCTTCGGTTACCTTTCTTGCTTGTTCTAGATTATTAAATAGATATAAATCGAGTACCTCAGTGCGATAGGTACGGTTAAATCGTTCAATATAGCCATTTTGATAAGGGCTACCGGGCTGGATATAATCAATGGTTATACCATGTAATTTAGCCCAGTTGGTAAAGGTTTTTCCTGTAAATTCTGGCCCATTATCGACCCGTATTTTTAATGGATACCCATGATATTCGGCCAGTTTATCTAAGTAACGGGTAATCCTTCCTGCGGGTAAGCTTACTGCAATATCAATACCTAACGCCTCACGATTAAAGTCATCGATGACATTGAATGTCCTAAAGCGACGTTGATTACGACTACTGTCACTCATAAAATCCATTGACCAACATTCACCTTGTTTATTGGGAACTAATAACCTTTCTGGGCATCGTGGAGGAATGCGTTTTTTACGCTTTACCCTGAGATTAAGCTTTAATTCACAATACACCCGATATATCCGTTTATGATTCCATTGATAGCCGAGCTTTCTGATA
>NZ_LZGW01000005.1 GCF_001690275.1 Gilliamella sp. WF3-4
CATCTGATTTATCCCAATTGCTCACAAAAAATCTAATTGAAAATCCAATTATCAACGAATTTATTTTACCGAATGGTGATGTAAATTATTTACAATTCGATGATGTTTTAGATGCTGATTTAGCTAAATTATTATTGCCAAAGCATAGATTAATTTTTGGAAATGATCAGTTATTATTTATCAATGAATCTTTTGTTGCATCTTTTTTAAAACCCCAAAACAAGTATTCATTTCAAAAATTAAGTAATAGATTTCCCTCATTAGATTTACCAATTAATTCTAAAAGATCAGCGAAATTTATTCAGGATGAGAATTATTATAATTACCCTCAAAATATATCAAGAAGTTTTGCATACTATTTAAACTTATTCGATAACGATAGTTTATATGAACAGTTAAATAATTATTTAATTGATTTAAACGGAATAAAGCTACCTCAAATTAATAATGTGATAAATCCAATTTTAATAACTGGCACACAAGAAAATGAAGAGCAAATAATTTATCTTTACCTTTTATCAGAACAATATGATTTTTTAGATAAGATAATATTAAAAAATTATTATGGCGCAACAAGAGATGAGGCAACAAATATGTATCCAGCCGGTTTTGGTGGTTACAATATAGACAAAAACTATTTTATTGAACGCCAACAACGCTTTGAAGATGAAACAATAGAAATACAACATTTTCAAATTACAAAAGAAGGAAAGTTTCAAGAAATACCGGTTACGTCTAATTGCTATAGCAAATGGGCTACTAAAGATCCAAATAAACATTCGGCTAGAAGCCTTTTGTTAACAAGTAAGCAAGCTAATAATTATTTACGTTTTGAGGGTGGTCAATTAGAAGAGCTTGATAGTGCGACATTAACTTTAAATGCTAATGAAAAAAAACTTTGTATTAATTATCAACAATCTTATCCGGTAAACTTTGGTAAGACTAATTCAAAACAATTTTTTGATAATGAGGCATTATATCAACAGCAAGTAGAAAATTTTAAAAAATATCACATTGATATCAGTAACGAATTGGAATATGTCACATTTGAAAATATTGATGAACTACCTATAGCTAAATTTTTATTAAATGACAATCAAGCCATTTATATGAACAATACATTATTTATTGTAGGTAAAGATTATTTTGTGGCTTACAGACAACCAACAAAAGAGGAGTTAGTGTATACTCAGTAGCACAAAGGTATTAATGATTTGCCATGAAACGAGCATTAGCAGATGGATTACTGGAGAGTGAAAAGACAATTATATTAGTTGAAAAAGAAGTCAGATTAATCCATGCCTTTGGGCGAGGTCACTATTTAAGCTGATTGTATAGTGGATAGGTTACACTAATTAGTACCCGTTTTATAAGGTCATTGCTATGATAAACAAAAAAACAGAAAGTGGTACCAACAATCACCAATTGCATTTCAAAAAGAAAAAATGCAGTGTAACTACCCATTAAAATAGTGCAGTAGAAAATTCTCTATGATAAAAGTAAAATGGGATTTAATGATGAAAAAGGGCTGAATCAAATTGTAGCTATTTTAAAAGAAGCTGAGGATGGTATTCCTGTTAAAGAGCTGTGCCGTAAATAGGGCATAATTCAACTTTTAAGGAAAACAAGCGAAGAATGGTTAACGATTTATAACACCGAAAGACCGCAAAGGCATTAAATAAAATAACATGACACCGATTGAATATAAAGCACTAAAATAGGTCGCTTAATTTTCTAGGTGAGTTGTGTACTAGGTGAGTTGTGTACTAAGTTTGGGATATTTACAAAAGAGCTAAACAATGAATAAAAAAATAACTGTAGAATATAAAATCAACTCGCAATATTTGTTAGACTCGTACTATGCTCAATCAGGCGTGCTAGATAAAGAGTTTGCCGAGAATTTAGACCGCTCAATAGCCGACAATATGCGAAATTTTCTAATCACATTTGATGATGAAAAAATGATATTACATAATCAGGATAAAAGTGAAACCAATACTTACTATTATCAAGACTTTTATCAAATCCATAAAAAAGCAGATGGGTATCTATTTTTTGTTAATTGCACAATATTTTATTTTGTTAAATTTGAACTATTTAAGCCCGAACATTTAATAATATTAGACAATAACTTAAAGCCATATTACGAAAAAGAGTGTGACGCACCATTAGCTGTTATTGAAAATTACGAAGTGACAACACAAAGAATCCTAACGGGGCTCATGTATTTGTACCGTAATATAACGATCGGAATGTTTGTAATACTTTTTATTATACTGATAGGTTTTATTTTTGATCAAATTTCTCTATCTATGCTATTGGGTTCTATTTTTGCCTTGGTTGGGTATCCATTGTGTTTGCGATTATCGGTGAATCGCATTGTTAAATCGGTGAATAGCGTTTACCGCCATGCAATTATCACATTTTATAATGATAAATTAGAATGCACATATAAAGAAAAACTATCTGGAGTTAAAATTAAATATTCGGAATTTTATAAGATAAGAAAATTAAAGAAAGGCTATTTAATACAAATACAAAAATATTCTTTTTATTTTCTTTTTTATGACGAATTTACTCATCAGCAACGGCAAAAACTTGAGGAAAGTTTTAAGCAAAATAAGAATTATTGTTAGTCATATTTGGTATGCATTTAATCTTACGCCTCTCAACCTTCCATAAGGATATTTTCTTGACTTATTTCTACGGATGTTACGTTGTTATTTCTAAGATTAAAGTTAATGATTAAGCGAGAAAGTAATAATACATCTTAAAATAAGGTAAATCATATCAAATAACTTTTTTATTGTTAATGATAAAAATTGCATATGCCCACTCCATCATAAAAAAGTGAATGTATAAGAAAGCGTAAATCCTTGCACTTGATGCTCAATGATAACCGATAACTTATCCATTATTTACGCTTAAACTTAACGACTATACTTCACGGTTAATCTATTTTTCATGAAAAATAACGATTAACGCACGGTAAAGATTGATGAAATACCGATAGCTAATTGTGTAGCTTTTAGTTAAGATGGTTGATTATTAAATAACCAGTGTTAACGCAATACAATTTTCAATATACATGGGACATACCGATATGAAAAGTAATCAAACAGCTAAACTCATTGAGAAGCTACAAAGTATTGTTGGACATAAATATACTTTAACTACTCCTAGCCGAACACTCCCTTACCGTCAGGGTATTCGCTTTGGTAAGGGAGATGCCTTGGCGGTAGTTTTGCCAGGCACACTTGTTGAGCAATGGCAAGTTTTAAAAGCTTGTGTTGAGGCTGATGTGATTGTGATTGCACAATCAGCGAATACAGGTTTAACAGGTGGATCTACGCCAGATGGCAATGATTATGATCGCCCCATCGTTATTGTTAGCACTCGCAGATTGGACGGGATTAATGTTATTAAAAATGGTGAGCAAGTTGTTTGCTTGCCAGGTAGCACGCTCTATCGGCTAGAAAAAGAATTAAAAAAATATCATCGAGGCCCACATTCGGTGATTGGCTCATCTTGCATTGGTGCATCAGTGATGGGAGGCGTTTGTAATAATTCTGGCGGTGCGCTTATTCAGCGAGGACCTGCGTATACTCAAATGGCTGTTTTTGCTCAATTAGATCAGCAAGGACAATTGCACTTAGTTAATCATTTAGGTATTGAGCTGGGGGATGAGCCAGAAACGATTTTGCAAAATTTGCAAAATCATACTTATACCGATAAAGATATAAATGCAGATGCAGGTTTAGGTCATGATCATCATTATTGTGAGCATGTTCGTCAAGTTGATGCTAATACGCCTGCTCGGTTTAATGCCGATCCAACCCGCCATTATGAAGCGTCGGGCAGTGCCGGACGTTTAATGGTTTTTGCCGTGCGCTTAGATACCTTTCCTTTAGAAAATAAATCGGCTGTATTTTATATTGGCACAAATAATATTACTGAATTAAATGATATTCGCCGCCATATTTTGCGTCAATTTAAAACCTTACCTGTGTCGGGCGAATATATGCATCGTGTGGCTTTTGATATTGCAGCTATTTATGGTAAACCAACCTTTCTTGCTATTCAGAAATTAGGCACAGATATGATGCCACGCCTGTTTGTTTTTAAAAATGTTGTAGATCGCATTACCGCTAAAATTCCGTTTTTCCCTAAGAATTTTTCGGATCGGTTTTCTATTTTTGTTTGTCGATTATTACCAAAGCACTTGCCTAAGTCGTTACGCAATTATCGTGATTGTTATCAGCATCATCTTATCTTAAAAATGGCAGATGATGGAATCGCTGAGGCCGAAGCTTTTTTAAAAGGCTATTTTCGAAATAAAAATGGTAATTATTTTTTATGCAATGAAAAGGAAGCACAAGCAGCGATGTTACACCGCTTTGCTGCCGCAGGGGCTGCAACGGCTTACCGCAATGTGCATAGTAAGACAGTAGAAGACATTGTGGCACTTGATATTGCATTAAAACGCAATGATACCGATTGGTTTGAAACGCTACCAAAAGATATCGATCAACATTTTATTCACAAAATGTATTATGGGCATTTTTTCTGTTATGTTTTTCATCAAGATTATATTGCCAAAAAAGGCGTGGATTGCGATAAAGTTAAGCACGATATTTTAGCATTACTCGACCAGCGAGGGGCTCAGTATCCAGCAGAGCATAATGTTGGGCATTTGTATCATGCGAATGATGATTTGAAAAAATTCTATCAACAGCTCGATCCAACAAATAGCTTTAACCCTGGTATTGGTAAAACATCAAAGAAAAAGCATTGGGCGTAATCACACCTAAAAATCTAACTGCCAAAAGTCAATTTGGCAGTGATTATTGATAGTTGTTAAATTGTAATGTGATAAAACGATTATTGCGCTTGCACATTACAATAATTTTTTTAATTGATATAGCATTTCTAAAGCTTGTTTAGGTGTTAAAGCATCAGGATCGATCTGTTTTAATGCTTCTTCGACTTCTGACGTTGCTGGCTCACTGATCATCAACGAAAGTTGCGATTTATCAATATGGCTACCAGCAGATTGTTTGGAAATAATTTCTAGCTCTTTCAATTTTTGTTTAGCTCGTTTTAATACTGCTTTGGGTACGCCAGCAAGCCCAGCAACAGCAATACCAAAACTTTTACTAGCCGCACCTTCAGATACTTCGTGAATAAAAGCAACAGTATTATCGTGTTCAATAGCATCAAAGTGGGTGTTATAAACACCTTGCAGATGTTCAGGTAGTTGGGTTAATTCAAAGTAATGGGTGGCAAACAGTGTCATTGATTTGATTTCATTAGCTAAATTTTCCGCACAGGCCCAAGCTAAAGAAAGCCCATCATAAGTTGAGGTGCCTCGACCGATTTCATCCATTAAAACAAGGCTTTGTTCTGTGGCATTATGCATAATGTTAGCCGTTTCAGTCATTTCAACCATAAACGTAGAACGCCCTGAAGCTAAATCATCTGAAGCGCCAATTCGGGTAAAAATGCGATCTACTGGGCCAATTGTTGCTTTTGATGCAGGTACAAAACTACCAATATAGGCAAGCAACACAATCAAAGCCGCTTGACGCATATAAGTACTTTTCCCTCCCATATTTGGTCCAGTAATAATTAACATGCGTCTGCTTGGCGATAATGATAGTGAATTGGCAATAAAAGGCGTCTGTAATACTTGTTCAATAACCACATGCCGCCCATCTTTAATTTCTATACCTGCGTTGGTTGATAGTGTTGGTGTTTGATAATTAAGTGTTAATGCGCGCTCTGCAAGGTTGGTTAAAACATCAAGCTCGGCAATGGCATCAGCGCTAATTTGCATATCGGCGAGTTCGGGCATTAATAGATCAAATAGCTGTTCGTAAAGTTGTTTTTCGAGTGCTAATGCTCGTCCTTTAGCTGTAAGGACTTTATCTTCATACTCTTTAAGCTCGGGGATTATGTATCTTTCAACATTTTTCAGTGTTTGACGACGAGTATAATGAATTGGCGCTAAATGGCTTTGACCTCGGCTGATTTGGATATAGTAGCCATGCACCGCATTGAAGCCCACTTTAAGCGTGTCAATACCAAGCGTTTCACGCTCTCGTATTTCAAGCTGTTCTAGATAATTAGTTGCACCATCAGCAAGGCTTCGTAGCTCGTCTAGCTCTGCATTATATCCACCTGCAATCACACCGCCATCACGAATAATCACGGGCGGGGCATCAACAATAGCATGATTTAAAATATCTGCTATGCGATCAAATTGGTTTATTTTGGCTCGCAATGTGATTAATGCGGGCGAAGTAAGGCAACTCAATAGATTTTGTAACTGTGGTAATAAATTATAAGCATCACGCAGACGAGCAAAATCACGAGGGCGAGCGGTTCGCAACGCGAGCCTTGCCAAAATACGTTCTAAATCGCCAATTTGTTTTAATAATGGGTTGGCATCATCAATATAATTTTGTAATTCACTGATCGCAAGTTGGCGATTTTGTAATATTGTCAAATTGCGAATTGGTGCATGTAACCAACGCTTAAGCATTCGGCTACCCATTGGCGTTTGGGTTTTATCGAGTATTTCAGCAACGGTATTTTCAGTGCCACCAGCTAGATTTTCAGTAATTTCTAGATTACGCCGAGTGGCTGCATCTAATACCACAAAATCATAGGCTGATTGTTTGATAATTGAACGTATATGAGGCAGCGCCGTGCGTTGGGTATCTTTAACATATTGCAATAAGCACCCCGCTGCACAAAGTGCGTAATGGCAGTCTTCAACACCAAATCCGACAAGGTCATTGGTACCAAATTGTAAATTAAGTTGCTGTTTTGCCGTTTCAAGGTCAAAATCCCATTGTGGGCGACGGCGCAAACCATGACGATGTTCAATTAATGGCATGGATTGAAAATCTTCGGGGTAAAGCAATTCAACGGGACTTGTTCGTTGCAATTCGGCTTGAATTGCCTCGAAATTATCACATTCAAAAACAAAAAATCGACCTGAGCTGATATCGAGTGTCGCATAACCATAATGGCGGTTTTGTTGCCAAATTGAAGCCAGTAAATTGTCTTTGCGATCCTCTAGTAACGATTCATCACTGACAGTACCTGGGGTAACAATACGAACAACTTTACGTTCAACGGGACCTTTACTGGTAGCCGGATCGCCAACTTGTTCGCAAATAGCGACGGATTCACCGAGTGAAATCAATTTGGCTAGATAGCTTTCAACAGCATGATAGGGCACACCCGCCATAGGAATAGGCTCACCATTTGAAGAGCCGCGTTTAGTGAGCGAAATATCTAAAAGCTGCGAGCCACGTTTAGCATCGTCATAAAACATCTCGTAAAAATCACCCATGCGATAAAAAAGCAAAATATCGGGGTTTTCGGCTTTCAGTTTTAAATATTGCCGCATCATGGGTGTGTGGTCGGAAAAATTGTCTTCATTAATCATGGCGTTATTTTTTAAATTTCGTTATGTTCCAATCTGGTAAAACAATAAGCAAGTTTCGTAACGCATTATTGCAATGTATAAAATGATATGTAGTGCTTATATTATAACTGATTATTAGTTTATCATAGAAAGCTATTTTATGGCATCAGCTATAAAATCAATATCTATATCATAATCAACAAATTGCATCAAATATTTAACATATTGATTATTATTTATTGTAAAAGTTAGAGTCCTTTAATTAGTTTTGTATAGGTGTTATTTTATAAATCTAACTTAAATTAAGGAGTATAAATGTTTAAATTTTTTAGAATGTTATGCGTAGTGGCATTTGCGCTATTTATCGTATCATGCTCCACTTATAAAAGTTCTGCCGAATATCATATAGCGCAATGGCAAGCAGAATTTCATGCTAAATTTTTATCAAAAAGTCGTTTTTATTCTGAAGTTGAACCAACGGGTAATCAAACTAAAGCAAGAGTTACCGTTATTCAAATAGGGGCAAGTGATGTTAACGTAAAGATGCGGATATATGATGAAGCAACCCATTATGACAATGGTGGTCTGGTTCCTTTTCGATTTGGTGATACAGAGGCCGTAACTCCAGTTACAGATATTCATGGCGTAACGGTTTTGGGTGATTACGTCAAACCATTAAATCAAATTAATGTCATTCCAAATAAACCATTTATTTTTGGTTTTACAGTTGGAATGTCAACTAAAGTTGAACCAGGATGGTTTCGTCAAGGTTATACCAAGTTTTTTGTTTGCAACGGGATTAACCGCGCATTTGAATTTACTCCTGAAGCAGGCAAAGATTATTTATTCTCCGTTGGCGCTAAACCAGCACAAGACGAAAAATATCATCTTTGCTTACTCAAGCTAGAAGAATGGGATAAAAGAACTAAACAATATAAAAAAATACCATTTATACTTTATGCTAAAAAATAATGCTTATCAAAAATGTCAAACCGCTTATACTGCGGTTTAACATTATCAATAAAAATAACACGCCAAATCAATCCCTAAAAAGTAAATAAAAACATGAGGAAGATAGGAAGCCTTAATATCATCCAAAATTACTGTTTTTCCTGAAGGCTAAGTGGTTTGTAAAATCGGCACCATTTCGTTAAAGTCTCTGTGGCAAAAGTGGAGCAAATTTTTCTGCAAAAAATTTGAACATCTTAGCTATACTAAGATGACCTAGAAGAGGTGAGTATCATGGATGATACGAGTAATTATAAGTAGAGCGCATTCTGTGCTATGTGCAGGAATTAAAATACCCCGCTTTGGTGTTATTATTAATCGCTTATTTTATTTACAAAAATTAAAACGCCGGAAATCACAGCTTTCCTATAAGTTGTTTTTCATCCTAAAAATTAGTCAGAAAAGCTATTGATTTTATT
This sequence comes from Gilliamella sp. WF3-4, assembly GCF_001690275.1. Classification (GTDB taxonomy): domain Bacteria; phylum Pseudomonadota; class Gammaproteobacteria; order Enterobacterales; family Orbaceae; genus Gilliamella; species Gilliamella apicola_C. The sequence continues at coordinate 8,866 of NZ_LZGW01000005.1, forward strand.
GAAGTTTTTGTTTTATAAAAATTAGCGATTTTTTATTTAATTTATGCGTGTGAGTAGAGGATTTCGCATAAAATCCCCGCTTTGATATTATTATTAATCGTTTATTTTATTTACAAAAGTTAAAATGCCCGAAACCGCAACTTCCCTATCAGCTGTTTTTCATCCTAAAAATCAGTCAGAAAACCAATTGATTTTATTGAGGTTTTTATTTTATGAAAATTAGCAATTTTTTATTTAATTTATGCTTGAGGTTAGGGGATTTTGCACAAAATCCCCGCTTTGATATTATTACTAATCGCTTATTTTATTTACAAAAGCTAAAATGCCCAAAACCACAGCTTTCCTATAAGTTGTTTTTCATCCTAAAAATCAGTCAGAAAAGCCATTGATTTTATTTAAGTTTTTATTTTGTAAAAATTGGTGGTTTTTTATTTAATTTATGCGTGTGAGTAGGGGATTTCGCATAAAATCCCCGTTTTGATGTCGTTTCTTAAGATCTTATATTTGTTAAAGCGAAATAATTCGATCAAATAGCGGATTGTTGGTCAGGCGATGGGTGACCATGAGCAATGTTTTATCTTTACAGGTTTTCTTTATTAATTGAATAATTTGTTGCTCGGTTTGTCGATCAAGACTTTCTGTTGGTTCGTCCATTAAAATTAATGGGGAATTATGCAGTAAGGCTCTTGCAATGCCGATACGGCGAATTTCGCCACCGGATAGTGTTCGTCCACCTTGTCCAATAAGTAAGTCTAAGCCTTGATCCGTAGCTAATAATTTGTCGAGCTCAACTTGGTGTAATACATCTATTAATTGTTGCTCGGTCGCTTGTTGATTACCTATGAGTAAATTTTGCTTTAAGGTGTCACTAAATATCGTGATCACTTGTGGCACCATAGCAATCGTTTGCCGTAATGTTTTTTCATCAAGTTGATTGAGTTCAACATTGTTGATATAAATATTGCCTGATTGAGGTTGCCATATGCGATTTATTAGGCTTAGCAATGTCGATTTACCACAACCTGTTTTACCAATTATGCCAATATGCTCACCATGTTCAACTGTCAATGAAAAATCAGTTAATACCGCAAAAGGCTGATTGGGATAAGTGAAATTAATTTGCTTAAATTGTAATTTTGCCACGTTTAGATCTATCGTTCTGCCTTTTGGCACAAATTTAATATCTGGTGTTTGATTGAAAATAGCGGTGGTGCGTGTGGCAGAAGAAAGCACTTGTCCTAAAAAGATAAATGCACCAGGAATTGGCATAAGGATCTCGGCACTAGCAAGGCTAACAAATACAAATAAAGCCACTAAAGGTGATAAGGTGTATTGGGTAATTAACCATAGCACAAGTAACGTTAAAAAGCCTGCAATTAGTAAGACTAATGCACTTGATAGCGCCATTAATGTTGATTGGCGCTGCTGATTATACAACCAATCTGATTCCAGTTCATCAAGCTGAGTACGATAGCGCAGTTGCGCATTAAATAGAGTCAGTTCAGCTTGCCCTTGCAGGTAATTGATTAATAATGTTCGGTACTCACTTTGTTGTTTAGCTAGCGTTTTTCCTAGCTGCTCTCCTGCTTGGTAAAAAATAACGGGCACGACAAGTAACGTAGTTGTAAGTATGATAGTAATGATTAGTGCAATGGGTAAATTGATAGTTGCAAGTCCAATAAATAAAATGCCAATGGTCACTAAAGCAGTTACAATAGGGGCAAAGAGTTTTAGGTATAAATGATCAAGCGCATCAATATCAACAATGAAGCGATTAAGTAAATCTGCTCGTTGATAGTGGGCAAGTTGATTAGCACTTAATGGCAAAATTTTACGAAAAGCAAGCGTTCTTAGATAAGCTAAGATTTTAAATGTAGTGTTGTGATCAACCAAACGCTCCATATAACGTGAAGCAGTGCGAGCAATCGCTGCCGCACGTACGCCGGCTGCTGGCAACATATAATTAAACGAATACAAACCAGCAACGCCAACAAAAGCGGTAGAAGCTAAAAACCATCCTGATAAAGATAATAGAAAGACACTAGCAAATAGGGTAAGAATTGATAACAATAAACCAGCTAAAATTTGCCAAAAATAGTGTTTATAAAGAGCTATATAAGGGCGCAATATGGCTAACATAAATCCTCCTCGCTATCACAAGGCAGCTTACCTTGATGTAGCTTGCTGTGGGCTAGTTGCCAGATTTGTTCATAATTCTGCATATCATCTGTTTGGTGAGTAATGGTAATGCTGTTGGGGGCAATAGGTTGTTGATCTAGATTTTGCATGGTTTGCTTGTCTAAACTAGCCGTTGGCTCATCAAGAATAATTAATTGGCAAGGTTTTAGCATAGCTCTAGCTAAAGCAATTCGTTGCGCTTGTCCAACAGATAAACGCACGGCATCTTCGCCAACTTGGGTTTCAATTCCTTGTGGTAATTTGGCAATTACATCGGCTAATTGTGTTTTGGTGATTACCTCTTCAAGTTCTTGCATTGTGGCGTTTGGCTTACCAAGTAAAATATTATCGCGAATAGTGCTATTTAGCAGATAAGGATTTTGCCCTATCCAACTCACCTTTTGCTGCCAATCATTTATATCTAATTGGTTAAATTCAATGCCATTAATTTTTAGCGAACCTTGATAAGGTAAAAAACCAAGCAACACTTGCATTAACGACGTTTTTCCTGCGCCACTGGTACCAATCAAAGCCAATTTAAACGGTGCTTGCAAATTAAACGATAGTGGACCAACGATAAATTGTTGTTCACTGGATAGTACAATTAAGTTATTTGCTTCAATGGTTTGTAATGGTTCATCCAATTTGATGTTAGTTGCTTTAATGTTAGGTTGTTTTTGCACAATGTTTTTACTTAAAAAAGTTTCGATATTATCAGCCGCTGCGATTGCTTCTGCTTTAGCATGATAGTAGGTGCCTAAATCACGTAATGGTTGAAAATATTCAGGTGCTAAAATTAACGCAAAAAAACCAGCAAATAAGGTAACAGTTCCGTTGTATGCGCCAAAATCAAATTCTCCCAAATAAGAAAAACCAAAATAAATCGCCACAATGGCGATTGAAATTGATGTGAAAAACTCTAATACAGCAGAAGATAAGAATGCAATTTTGAGTACTTGCATCGTTTTTATACGAAAATCCTCAGAAGCACGAGCTATTTCGTTAGTTTGTTTTTCGCCTTGGTTGAATAGTCGAATGGTATTGAGACCTTTTAGACGATCTAAAAAGTGACCACTTAAATAAGCGAGGGCTTTAAAATGGCGACGATTGATATCGGCAGCCCCCATTCCGACTAAGATCATAAAAATAGGAATCAGTGGTGCTGTGCAAAGTAAAATTGTAGCGGCGGCCCAATTAAAAGGGAATATCGCTATACAAATTAAAATCGGTGTCATGCTTGCCAATCGCATTTGTGGCAAATAGCGTGCAAAAAAGTCATGCAATTTATCGACTTGTTCAATAAGTAACGTACTCCATGCGCCGATCGTGCTTTGATTTAAGTAAGCCGGACCATGCAATTCAAGTTGGTTAATTAATTGGTGTCGAATTTGCTTGCGAACTTTTTGACCTATGGCAAAGTTGATTTTTTCACGCAGATAAATAAAAAATGCCCGACCGAGTAATACCCCAATTAGTCCGCCCCAAAAAGGTAAGATATCCGTAAAATGGTGTTGATCAATAATGATTTTTTGTAAAATGATTGCAAGCAACGCAGCTTGGATAATCACTAATATTGTTAAAACAAAGCCAGTTAAAATCGAAGCCCACAAATTACTTTTATGCATTTTTGCATACTGTTTTAACCAGCCAAGTAAATAGGCTTGGCGTTTTTTATCTAATGACATGAAGCTCTTTACTGTTTATTTTAAGTTGTCCAAATAGTGTTCGGCATCTAAAGCCGCCATACAGCCCGTACCTGCTGAAGTAATCGCTTGACGATAAATATGATCCATTACATCACCCGCTGCAAATATTCCCTCGATACTGGTTTGTGTTGCATTTCCTTGTGTGCCTGATTGCACTTTAATATAGCCTTCATTTAATTCAAGCTGTCCTTCGAAAATGGTCGTATTGGGTTTATGTCCAATAGCAATAAATACGCCTAAAACAGAAATTTCTTCAGTTAAATTTGTATCTTGTGTGCTACGGATTCGAACGCCTGTAACGCCCATGTTGTCGCCTAAAATCTCGTCAACGATGCGGTGTGTATGTAAGATCACTTTACCTTCTTTTATTTTTTGGTCTAAGCGATCCATTAATATTTTTTCAGCTCTGAAGCTATCTCGACGATGGATTAAATGTACTTCGCTAGCAATATTGGCTAAATAAAGGGCTTCTTCAACGGCAGTATTACCACCGCCAACAACGGCCACTTTTTGGTTACGATAGAAAAAACCATCGCAAGTTGCACAAGCTGATACCCCTTTGCTTTTGAAAGCCTCTTCTGATGGTAAGCCCAAATATTGTGCTGAAGCCCCTGTAGCGATGATCAATGCATCACAGCTGTATTGCGTTTCACTACCATAAAGCTTATAAGGTTTTTCGCTAAAATCGACACGATCGATGTGATCTAAAATAATTTCGGTGTTAAACCTTTCAGCATGTTCTTTCATTTTGACCATTAATTCTGATCCCGTTAAGTCAGGCGCGCCAGCAGGCCAGTTTTCAAGATCTGTGGTTGTAGTAAGTTGTCCACCTTGTTGCATTCCTGTAATTAATACGGGGGAAAGGTTTGCACGTGCAGCGTAAACTGCTGCGGTATAACCTGCAGGGCCAGAACCAAGTATTAACAAACGGGCATGTTTGGTTTTCATTTTAAATCCTTACTTATTTTGACTTTGGTCATTTTTAGCAAAACTAGTGCAATTTATAGCAGATAAGTCTAACATTATTAATCCTTATAGTGTAAAAAAAATTGATTATTGTATCAATAGGCAATCATAACAGGCTGTATTTGTATTATTTGCGTTGAGTTAATTTTTTGCGAATTAATTGGTTATCTTTTTCTTTTCAATTATTTTAAAGATATTTATTCCTTTTTAAACTTTGTTTGTTTTGGTTTTTTACTTTCAGTGTTTAAAATATGCGCTTTTCTTATTCTTAAATTTTTTCCTATCATTTAGCAATAACATTTTAATTATTAGTTTACTCGACATCCTAACAAAACAAGGGGGAGATAAGATGAACAATCCTTCAAAAGAAAATGTAGAAGCAGTGCTTAGAAAAATTGGTTGGGCACAAGAGATTTTAAATTCGGTACAACAAAATATTAGCGATCCTCAAGTTGGTAATATTTTATCTGGTGTTGCCTTTATCATGGATTCGGCTTCATCTGAAGCTGAAGCGCTCTATCAATTAATTAAATAAACAATTAATTAAATAAAGCTCTGCTGTTTTTTCATTTATACCTTCATTCGCCGTTTGGCGATTGAAGGTATTCAATTGGTTAGCTCGTTGAATTGTCATCCGATAAATATGTTGTTATATCTAGCAATGGCCAGCGAACACGTGCTGTAGGCTCTCCGGCTCGATAGCCGAATGCTAAACATAGCCCAACACCAAATGATTCACTACTTAATTGCGGTATATATTTTTCTAAAATTTGTATTACTTTATCGTGATCAAATCCACCTATTGCACATGAGTCAATGCCTCGAAATGCAGCTGCTGTCATCATATTGGCGCTAGCGATATAATCTTGCATTTCTGACCAGTGATTAATGGTTAAACCATCAGCAAGTCCTTGCTCGCAAAAATTAATAAATGCTTGGCAAGCAATGTCGATTGCTGTTTGATCATTGGGATTAGGTAAAGTACGAGCAATAGCTCGGCGTAAGTAATCACTTTGCGAAGTGAAGTTATTGGCTTTGCGATAAAGTATGATCACAAAATGTGAACAGCTTGTCACTTGCTCTTGATTGTAGCAAACCGATCGCAATTGTGCCTTTATTTTATCACTGTCAATGACCACAAAATGCCAAGGCTCCATACCAAATGATGAGGGAGATTGTCGGCCAGCTTCTAATATATATTCAATATCATCATTATTGATTTTTTTTGTTTGATCAAATTTTTTACATGCATGTCTAAAATCAAATGCTTGGGTTAGCTTATCCATATTTTCTCCTTATGATTTGGTATTCCATGGGGCAACTTTTAATAATAATAACATACCTGGGATGGCGAGAATCGTACATAAACTAAAAAATGTTGTCCACCCCAAATATTCAACCATAATGCCTGTTGTCGCATTAATTAATGTTCTTGGAATTGATGCTATGCTAGTAAATAAAGCAAATTGTGTTGCAGTATAAAGCGGATTGGTTGTTTTTGCGATAAACGCCACAAATGCGGCGGAACCAAGGCCAACGCCAAGTGATTCGAAACCAATTACTATTGCTAATAAAGCTTTTTGGTATGTCCCTATAGCATTAAAAGGACCTTCCACCGAAAGCCAAGCAAATCCTAAAATTGAAATAACTTGTACAAGACCAAAGGACCATAGTGCGCGGTTTATTCCTATTTTTATCATCAAAATACCGCCAATTAGTGCACCCAATACGCTTGGCCATAAAGAGGCATTTTTTGCTATCCAGCCAATATCGGGGCGACTATAGCCCATTTGTAAATAAAAAGGTGTGGCTAATGAAGTAGCCATACTATCGCCTAATTTATATAAAAAGATAAATGCTAATATTAAAATTGCTGTTTTAAGCCCATTTCGAGTAATAAATTCATTAAATGGTTCAATGATGATATCTTTAAAATGGTGATTTTTTGGCATTTGATTAAGAGGCTCTTTGACCAGCAATGTCATTATGATAGCCGGTAGCATAAATAGTGCTGTAATGATAAAAACACTATTCCACGGTAAATAGTTTGATAATATAAGTGATAATGAACCAGGTACTAAACCTGCAATTCGATAAGCGTTTGTATGAATACTATTACCGAGCCCTAATTCTTTATCAATTAATAATTCTCGTCTAAATGCATCAAGCGCAACATCTTGAGTGGCGGAAAATAGCGCAATAATAAAGCAGGTAATCGCAATTAACCAGATGTTTAACTTAGGCGAAAAAAATCCCAATATTGCGATTGAAAAAGTAAGTATAATTTGGCAACCCAGCATCCAACCGCGGCGTCGCCCTAAATTAAACGGTGAAATATTATCCATAAATGGCGACCAGATAAATTTCAAAATATAAGGAATTTGCGTTAACGAAAAAGCACCAATTGTTTTTATATTTACACCATCGCTTGTTAACCAAGCAGGTAATAGTTGTAATAATAAATAAAAAGGAAGACCAGAAGCAAAACCCGTAAAAATGCAGATTAGCATCTTGGTGTTAAAAATTGTTTTCAAAAGTGAATTTTGCGCATTATTCATTATCTATCTTTATTGTTAGTTTTTAGCAAAGTGCTATCATAGCATATAACCTATAAAAATAATTCGATAAGCGAAGGTAAACACTGTTACCTAAAGTGATATTGCCAACATAACAAATTGATACGCAATATTTTTTTGAAAGCTAAAAGTCGTTTTTGTTAAAAATTGTAAAGACTATGTGTTGTGTTTCAGTATAAAAATTGTTTGAGTATAAAGATTAACGCCAACAACCAGTAAAAAATAACTAATTACCATTAAGAGGGGTTTAGTAATATGAAAAGTTCAATTAAAGTCGCTGTCTTTAGTAGCAAGCATTACGATAAAGAACACTTAGAAATGGCAAACAAAAAGTTTGGTTTTGATATTGAATATTATGAACATAAACTCAGTCATAAAACGGCTGTTACAGCTCAAGGGTATGATGCTGTTTGTGCATTTGTTAATGACGAAGTCGATAAAAAAGTACTACAAAAATTAGCCAGTTATGGCATTAAAATTTTAGCACTTCGTTGTGCTGGCTTTGATAATGTTGATTTAGCAGAAGCTGAAAAATTGGGGATTACTGTAGTGCGAGTGCCTGCTTATTCGCCAGAAGCCGTTGCAGAACATGCAGTGGCTTTAATGATGACGCTAAATAGAAGAACGCATAAAGCCTATCAACGCACTCGTGATGCTAACTTTTCGTTAGATGGGTTAACTGGCTTTAATATGCACAATCGTACTGCTGGCGTGATTGGTACCGGCAAAATTGGTCAAGCGGTTATTCGTATATTGAAAGGTTTTGGTATGCATATTCTTGCTTATGATCCTTATCCTAATGATATTGTGGTTGAATTAGGAGCGCAATATGTTGAATTAGATGAGCTATATGCCAAATCAGATGTGATCACATTACATTGTCCAATGACACCAGAAAATTATCATTTATTAAATAAAGATTCATTCCAAAAGATGAAAAATGGCGTGATGATTATCAATACCAGCCGTGGAGCATTACTTGATGCAACAGCTGCTATTGAAGCATTAAAACAAACCAAAATTGGTGCTTTGGGCATGGATGTTTATGAAAATGAACGTGATCTATTTTTTGAAGACAAATCAAATGATGTCATTTTAGATGATGTATTCCGTCGTTTGTCTTCTTGCCATAATGTTATTTTTACAGGTCATCAAGCCTTTTTGACGCAAGAAGCATTGTTGAATATTTCTGACACCACTTTGAGCAATATTAAGCAAGTTGCGGAAGGTAAATCATGCTCAAATATTGTTAAATAATAAGAAATCCCTTATGATGTTGTCGATTTTTTAATTACTTAAGATATGGATTTTTTTATGCGCCGTATTATCGTTTGTCTTAATTTAATTTTATTGCTTGTAGCTTGTAGCAGTAATAGATCTTCAACATCGCCAATGAAAGAACACCGTGGGCATGCAAATGTCAAAGGCGGTGTTTATCTCGAAAAAGATCACAACCCATCTAAAACCGCAAGTCCGTTATTAGAAATAGATAAAGAAAAATTTATCGATAGAATGGTGAGCAAGCATGGTTTTAACCGTCAACAGCTTCGCAATGTGCTTGCTCAGACCAATAAACTTGATTGGGTAATTAATTTAATGGATAAACAAGCACCAAAATCAGGACCTGCAACAGGACCAAATGGTGCTTGGATTCGTTATAAAAATAAATTTATTACGGCAAGCAACCTCCCTCGTGGTGTTGAATTTTGGAACCAATACGAAAAAGAGTTAAAGCGTGCTTATACCGAATATGGTGTTCCACCTGAAATTATTGTTGGCATTATCGGTGTCGAAACAGGTTGGGGTAGAGTAATGGGTAAAACGAAAATTATTGATGCGCTATCAACGCTTGCCTTTTACTATCCAAGGCGTGCACAATATTTTTCTAACGAATTAGAAGACTTTTTGGTGATGTGCCGTGATGAAAGCGTTGATCCGTTTGATTTAAGTGGATCATTTGCTGGCGCAATGGGATATGGTCAATTTATGCCGTCAGCGTTTAGACGTCATGCCGTTGACTTTAACCATGATGGTCATGTTGATTTGTGGGATCCAGTTGATGCTATCGGTAGTGTAGCAAACTACTTTAAGTCATATGGTTGGCAACGAGGTAAGAAAGTGGCGGTAATGGCTGATGGTCAGGCTCCATCACTTAACTCAGGTTTTAGCACTAAATACTCAATTGAAACGCTTGCAAAAGCTGGCTTGAAACCACAAGGCTCACTAGATGGTCATACTCAGGTGAGTCTATTGCGCCTTGATATGGGTGATCGTTACCAATTTTGGTATGGCTTACCGAATTTTTATACCATAACCCGCTATAACCATAGCATGCATTATGCCATGGCAGTTTGGCAATTGGGACTTGCAGTTAAAGAAGCAAGATAACTATCGAATATTTAATATCAAATTTTATTAGGTCGTTGTTATGCGACCTTTTTTATATCTGCCAATAATATTTAAGAAATAATCAGTTTTATTGCAAGTAATAATAAAAATACACCAAAAAACTTGATCAGCTTTTTTATTGATAATTTTTGTGCAATTTGTACCCCCACTTTTGCCATAGGAATGCTCGCCAGCATAATAGTTAATGCCGCAGGTAAATAAATAAAGCCTAAGCAATATTGGGGTAATTGTGGGGTATGCCAACCCGCAATGATGTAGCCAACTGTACCACCGATAGCAACGGGTAAAGTGAAAGCAGCCGATGTTCCAATTGCTTTTCGCATATCTATGCCACATTTTTGTAAAAATGGTACAACTAAAACACCACCACCCACGCCGACAAGTGCAGCAAAAATGCCAATTAAGGTTCCTGCAAATATAAAAATGCTGTTATTAATAGAAATATTTTTACTAGTATGATTTTGTGAAACTTTACTCGCTTGTAAAATAAATTGGCCACTAACATAAATAAGAAAAATGATAAATATCCATTTTAACCAAACCCCTGGAATATAAGGCGTCATATACGAACCACCTAAAGTGCCTATGATACAACCTAAAACCATTTTTCTAAGGATATTCCATTGAATATCATTGTTTTTATTATAAATATAGCTTGAAGATAAACTTGTGCCAATGATGGTTGCTAATGAGGTTGCAATCGCGATATGGTTAACCCAAGCATTACCTAGATTAAAATAATTTAAGGTAAAGATTAAGGAGGGCACTATTAATGCACCACCGCCAACACCAAACATACCAGCTAATAATCCCGCAACAGCGCCTATAGAAAGGAATATAATAAATTCAAGAATCATGTTTAATCCTTAAAGTATGGTAACACTAATACCCCATCTTTTTTGTTAAGTAAAAATTAAGATTAGATAATTGATTCTACTGATCTACCGTTTAATATCATTATCAGGTTTGATTGCAAAATAGTAAATTAAAAGATGACAAGATGGTTAAAAAATCTTATGTTATTTAGCCGACGGTAACGAATAAAAGTTTAAAAATAAATTGACGGGAGTGAATAATGAAAGATCGTTTAAAGTGGATTGATGATTTTGGTTTTTTAGGCGAAACAGCCAGTGGGCACTCGTTAGTTATGGATGGCGGTATTGAACATGGAGGGCGTAATCGTGGCGCTCGCCCTATGGAGCTTTTGTTACATGGTGCAGCAGGTTGTATGGCTTATGATATTATCGCTATTTTAAAAAATAATAAAAAAGATATTCGCGATCTTTGGATAGAAATTGATAAAACTCAAGCAGAATCTTCACCAAAAGTCTATACATCTATTAATTTCCATATTGTGATTACAGGTATCAATATAGATGATCAAGCAGTAGAAAGAGCCGTGAAACTTGCTTCAGAAAAATACTGTAGTGCCTCTATCATGCTAGGAAAAACCGCAAAAATGTCTTATACCTATGAGGTTAGAGAATATCACTAAAGTTTATTCTTATAACGAATAATTATAATCTAATAACAAGCTGATCTTAGTGTATTTTGCATTAATCATTTAACATTTTATTAGTCAGAGCAATAAGAGAGTGGTTATGCAACAATTAAGTAAAACTATGCGATTTCGGGATATGGTTATTCTGGGTTTGCTTTTTATTGGTCCAGCAGCACCAATAGGGTTATTTGGTGTTTTAGATGCAATCAGTGATGGTGCAGTTGTTTTAGTTTATATTGTAGCAACTTTGGTAATGGCATTTACCGCATTTTCTTACGCTAGAATGGCAAACGCTTTACCTCATGCAGGAGCGGTTTATGCTTATTGTTCGATTGGTATTCATGCTAATGTGGGATTTTTAGTCGGTTGGTTGTTATTGCTTGATTATATGTTTATTCCTGCTGTTGCTTACTTATTTAGCGGTATTTCGTTCAACGCCTTAATGCCTGACGTACCGGTATGGGGATGGACTTGTTTGGCGGTTGTATTAACTACCACGTTGAATTTAATTGGCATCAAAAAATCGGCTAAAATTACATTAATTATCTTACTATTTGAAATTATTGTATTGTTTGCTGTGCTATTTGTTGGTATTTGGCTAATAGCAACTAGTGATATTAGTCGAGATTGGTTGAAACCTTTTTGGGGCGGTGATTTATTTAGCTGGGCTAATTTGTTTAATGCTGTATCTATTGCGGTACTCTCTTATTTGGGATTTGATGCTATTGCGACTTTTTCTGAAGAAAACGGTGGCTCCCATAATTTAGTGAGTAAAGCCATTATGAGCTGTTTAATTTTAGCTGGCTGCCTATTTGTAATTCAAATTTATGTTGGTGCTTTACTTAATCCTTATAATCCAGAATATTTGCGTAGTCATCCTGAACTACAGGGTAAAGCTTACTATAATATTGTTAATCAAGAAATTAACTTATATCTAGGATGGGCGCTAAGTTTGATGAAAGCCATTGGTGCATCATTTGCTGCAATGGTTGGGCAAGCTGCCGCAAGTCGTCTTTTATTCAGTATGGGGCGCGATAAGCGTTTACCTTCATTTTTTGCTAAAGTGGGTAAAAAAAGTGGCGTGCCGGCAATGGCTATTTTATGCTCTGCGCTATTTAATTTATGCTTAGTTGTTATTGCCGCCAATCATGATAAAGGATTAGCAACTCTAGTGTCATTTGTTGATATTGGTGCGTTAACGGCATTTATTATGTTACATTTATCTGTAATCGGCTACTTTAAGTTCAAAAGACATTCAAAGGGTTGGCGTTCTTGGGTTTTAAATATCTTTATGCCTATTATTGGTATTATAGTGTTATTACCTGTATTACTACATATTGATAATGATGCAAAAATTGTCGGTGTAATTTGGTTAGCAATTGGTATGATTATTCTCTATTTAAACAAAGAGCAGGCCCAATTAGTTTGCTTAGAAAAACATGAATAATAAGCTTAATACATTTATTGAAGATTTATTGCATCTTAATTAAAATGACAATATTTTCCTATTTTCCTCAGGCGTTATAATAAAATGCTATCAGAAATATTACGTGGCGCGTTAATTTCAGCTAGCCTAATTATCGCTATTGGTGCACAAAATTTATTTGTTCTCAAACAGGGAATATTAAAAAACCATATTTTCTATGTGTCGGCAATTTGTTTTATTTGTGATTTTGTATTAATGTCGATTGGTATTTTAGGGGTGGGCTCTTTCATTAGTCGTAATCCTTTAATCACAAATCTGCTAGCAATATTGGGGGCGTTTTTTTTAATTTGGTATGGTTTTAGTGCGTTTAAAAGTGCAATTAAAGGCACAAGTAATATGCAAATAGAATCTCAAGATGTGAATAATAGCCGTTTAATCAAGGTGGTAGTTGCAACGTTAGCGGTCACTTTGCTTAACCCACATGTATATTTAGATACGGTTGTGATTGTTGGGGGAATAGCTGGCACACTAAATAGTGAACAAAAACTGGCATTTTTGATTGGCGCTGTTTGTGTCTCTTTTGTATGGTTCTTTGGTATTGGTTATGGTGCAAGATTGTTAGCGCCATTATTTAAACAAAAAAAGATGTGGATAATCTTAGATTGCCTAGTTGGCACTGTCATGTTGTACATCGCTTACCGACTAGTTTTTTATGTCGTTTATAACAATTAAAGCTAGAACAGTAAATAGGCTATAGCCTATATGATTCAAAGAGCGTTCGGTCTATTAATAAACATCCTTACTTTGCTCATCAAACATCCATTTAAGATCTTTAAATAATAAAGGCTCTTTTGGGCATTTTTATCCCCCTTGAGAGTAATTATCAAATAACATTATGAAATAATAATGTGACTATTATCACAATTACATGTATTTGTTAAATTATAAGATATCTTCTTTATATAATTAGTGTTAGCTTACATAGTATAAATTTGGATTGTTACTGTACAGCTAATTGTTTATACAGGCAAAACCTAAACATTTTGGTTAATAAAGTGTTTAGGTTTTTTTATATAAGGGTTTTGTTTTATATAAAGGAAAGTTGAAGCGTATGGATTAGTTATAGCGTAGATATAAGATGGTTTATTACAGTTTATTCAATTCAGTTATTTTATAAATTTACTATTAATAAATGCGTAATAGATCACTTAAGGAGAAAACAATGAAAAGTAATATTTTAAAACTAACACTATTAATTAGTGCGGTTCTTACCACAAGTCCATTATTTGCTATTGACCAAGTCAAAATTGAAAGCAATCAATTAAAAAAAATGACTGTGGATGGTCTTGAGTTTAAAGATATGGATAAAAATGGAAAATTAACTCCATATGAAGATTGGCGTTTATCGCCACAGCAACGAGCACAGGATTTGCTTTCAAGAATGTCATTAGAAGAGAAAGCAGGGATAATGATGCATGGCAATGCGCCAAGTGTAAATAATGAAATAGGGCGTGGTGATAAATATGATTTTAAAAAGCTGACTGTTTTGATTCTGAAAGATAAAGTTAATAGCTTTATAACCAGATTAGAAGTTAATCCTAAAGATTTTGCAGAGCAGAATAATCAGTTACAAAAAATAGCTGAATCTTCTCGTTTATCCATTCCATTGACAATAAGTGTTGATCCTAGAAATACGTTTTATTATGGTAATGAGTTAGGTATAAAAAGTGGTTTTAGTCAGTGGCCTGGAACATTAGGCATGGCGGCTATTGGTCGTGAAAAAGATATCAATGAATATGGCGATATTATTCGTCAAGAATACCGATCATTAGGTGTAACGCAAGCCTTGTCACCCATGGCCGATTTAGGTACAGAACCGCGTTGGGCTAGATTTGAGGGGACATTTGGTGAAAATCCTGAGTTAAGCAAAAAAATGGTTCGTGGTTATATATCTGGAATACAAAATGGTAGCAAAGGTCTAAATTCGCAAAGTGTCGCTGCTGTTGTGAAACACTGGGTGGGATATGGTGCTGCCGAAAATGGATTTGATAGTCATAGTGCTTATGGTAAATATGCGCTTTTTACCCATAAAGATAGTTTAAAAGAACATATTATTCCATTTACAGGCGCTTTTGAGGTAAATGTTGCAGGTGTCATGCCAACTTATTCTATATTAAAAAATGCTCAGTTAGGTGATCATAAGTTTGACGCTGTTGGCGGTGGGTTTAATTCATTTTTATTGCAAGATCTATTACGTAATACCTATCAGTTTAAAGGTGTTGTTATAAGTGATTGGAGTATTACTAATGATTGTAATGATATTTGTGTCAATGGAACAGCTCCGGGGGGTAAACCTAAAGTTGAAGGCATGCCATGGGGAGTTGAGGATCTTACTAAAGAGCAACGCTTTATTAAAGCTTTTCATGCTGGCATTCAACAGTTTGGCGGGGTTAGCGATAGTTCAATTATTGTAACTGCTGTTAAGAATAAAAAAATTGCCGAAAAAGATATCGATAAAGCCGTTTTAGCGATTTTGATTCAAAAATTTTCTCTAGGTCAATTTGAAACACCATATGTAGATCCAAACAAAACAAGTATTGTTGGCAACAAAGATTTTCAAAAGATGGCGAGTCAGGCCCAATATAATTCTTTGGTATTACTTGAAAACGCACAAAAAACATTACCACTAAACGCCAATAACAAAATCTATTTATATGGCTTTTTACCAAATGTTAAAAATCTGTTAAAGAATAAAGTGAATATTGTTGATAAATTAGAGCAAGCTGATGTGGTTGTTGCCCGAATAAATGCACCTTATGAGCAAAATCATAAAGGTTACTTTTTTGGCTTAGAGCATCATGAGGGATCTTTAGCATTTCCTCCTAAGGATAGAGATATTGAATTTATTGCGCAAGCAAGTAAAACGCATCCTGTTGTTGTTACTGTTTATTTAGATAGACCAGCAATTGTCACCCCATTAAAACAATACGCTAGTGCTGTTATTGCTAATTTTGGGGTAAATGATGAAGTGTTGTTTGATAGATTATTTGATGACAAACCTTACGTAGCTAAAATACCATTTTCACTACCAGACTCGATGGATAGCGTACAGCAACAATCTTCAGATCTGCCTAATGATATGAAAGCACTCTATCCGCTTGGTTATGGTTTAACGCAGTAAGGGATAACGCATTGGCTTTATAAATTATTTTTGTAAATTATTTTGTGTGTTTGCCTGTTTTTAACGCATTCTAATGCACAAAGAAAGCCAATAAACATGGATGAAAAAAGATTAATAGGCTTGATAATAGAATTAGCGAAGATATTAAAACTAAAATATTAAAAATTAAGACGATTTGGGTAATTTTGAATAAATTAAATCATCAAAATTACCCTCAATGCAGAAATAGGGTAATTAATAATGTTGCCGATACAAAGTTATTTTCCCATCCACAAATCATTTATATCATTGCTTGTTTAAATAAAAAGTTATTTATTAGCAATACAATAAGGTCTGAAAAATTCGTTTGGGAATAATCATAATCAAAGAATATTTTTTACATATTTACAAGCATCTTTATGGTTATTTTTACAAGCTTGCTGAAAATAATATTTTGCTTTGTAAATATCTTGTGCAACTCCTTGGCCATTTTGATACATGATACCTAAATAGTATTGAGCTTCCGCATAATTTTGTTGCGCGGAAAGCTGAAACCACGCTAATGCTTTACTGTAATCTTTTGCAAACCATGACCCTTGATAATATAACCAGCCTAAGCTACATTGCGCATCTGGATTGCCAGATTCCGCAGCTTCAGTATCTAACTCAACGCCTTTGGCAAAATCTTTTTTTAACCCACCCAATCCATTGTAATACATATTAGCTAAATTATGTTTTGCCATCATATTGCCTTTTTGGGCAGCTTGCTCATAAAGTTTTCTGGCTGTCGTGTAGCTTTTTTTTACAGCAGTTCCGTTATAATAGAAAACGCCTAGATTATTGAGTGCCTCTTTATTACCTTGTTTTGCTGCTTTTTCATACCACTCTTTGGCTTTAAAATAATTTTGACTGATACTGTTATCATTTAAATTTTGTTCAATTCCTTTACGATAATGTTTTTTTTCTGCAAATTCGTAAAGTGTCCCCATATTATATTGGCCTAGAGCATTACCACTCAATGCTGCTTTTTCATATAACTCTTTTCCTTTTAGTAAATTTTGCTCTACACCTTGACCTGTAGCATACATATAGCCTAAAGCTACTTGGGCGTCAGAGTGATTTTGATTAACTGCTTTTTGATACCATTCAATAGCTTTTGCATAATCTTGTTTAACACCTAGGCCATAGTTATACATATAACCTAAATTGTATTGTGCTTCAGCGTTATTTTGTTCAGTCGCTTTTTTATATTCAACATTAAAATTGTATTTTGTATTGAGTTGTGCGAAAACTGAAATGTTTACAGATATTAATAAGCAAATTATCAATGTTAATTTTTTCATTTATCTGCCTGTGTTAATTGGGGAAGATTGTTTTTATTAAAGGATCTTTTTTATTTATTTGCAAGCTTATTTATGATTATTTAATAAGCATAAATATCTTTTTTATCTTTATCTGATTACATGTCGATTTATTTTAATGTGCAGACATGTTCATTTATTATTGCTGTCTAGTTTTCAAGTTTACGTGATGGAACGTGAAGATAAAGAATTACAGTATACCGTATAGAAACAAGCACCAAAAAGCATCATAATATTTTTATTCGGATGTAATGAGAAGATCTATATTGTAGAAGATTTCAAAAATAACAAAGAACTATTAGATAAATACCTTAAAAAATGTGAGCATGGTTAACTTGATGGTGATAGTTTAAATTGTCAAAACTTTTTCAAAGCTATTTGAAGTTTAAACTCATCAAAACACAATCCTCACGCACGGGATTAATTTAACTAAGAAACTACATTGTGGCTTTTAATATTCTTTGTGATGACGCTTTTATAATAAATTGATTTTTCTTATTTATTATAAACATTTCACCATTTTGAATAGTCATCTTATTTCTTGGCAAAGTTGACTTTGAAAACAGTTTCTGATTTATTTAGGTTAGCTGTAAATGATTTTTTAATAAAACACAATAAAACTTTATCTAATATTAACCAACGATTGTAAGGAATTTATATGAAAAAAATACTAATATTGATTACTGCCATGTTCTTATTCGGATGTAATGAGAAAACCTATACAGTTGACGATTTCAAAAATAATAAAGAACTACTAGATGAATACCGTAAAAAATGTGAGAACGGTGAAATAGATGGGGATAATTTAAATTGTCAAAACTCTCACAAAGCAATTGTTTCCAAAAATAGAGTTGGTAATGCAAGTTGGAACTAATATAGTGATCCACTAATTTTAAAATTCTATCTGTGATAAGTTTATAAACTTAATTTTCTTATTATAAACTTATCATCTTGCATTATAATCTTATCTCCTTTTTCTGCTTTATTGCCATTTAAAAATCGATTAATCTGTTTCGATAAAATTATTTTTTTCGGTACTGTTGTCATCAATTAAATTGGTAAATTCTGGCTGCTTACCATTTATTGGAAATTGATAATTAGCGCGCCAATAATCTGATTCTTTCTCAATATCGCTTTGGTTATCTGTTGCGCTGGAAAACATTGCATTAACTTCTTCTAACTTATAAGTTAATATTAAATCAATACGTTGCTATTATTTGATTTGAGTACATTTGGCTTTAGTCACAACCGCAATCATTATCACTAGCTTGTTTTTTCTTAGCTTGCTGTTTGGCTACAATGGCATTGACCTTTTTTGTTACAACAATTAAATGATCTTTTGCATCAGAATAATTTTGTTCTGCAGCCTTAGCAAACCATTGTTTTGCTTTAAAATAGTTCTTTTTTACACCTGTGCCTTGGTAGTAGAGCATGGCTAATGTATATTGGGCAATTGCATCCCCTTTTTTAGCAGCTTTTGTATCCCACTCAATTCCTTTTGAATAGTTTTGTTTTGTGCCTTGTCCGTTAAAGTACAATAAAGCTAAGCTATGTTGAGCGGCAATATTGCCTTGATTGGCTGCTTTTTCAAACCACTCTTTTGCTTTAATATAGTCAGGCTGTGTTTCTGATTGCTGTTCGAATCCATTTTCGATCCCTTTAAATTGGCGTTTTTTAGCGTATGAACCATCGGCATACATAAGACCTACGTGGTACTGCGCTTCAGCATCATTTTGTTCTGTTGCTTTTTGATACTCTTGATTAAAATCAAACATAGTTTGTTGATCGGCATTTGCCGCAATACTAAAACATAAAACTAGTGATAACGTAGCAAAAAACTTTAGCATACAACTTCCTTCAAAAATAAATACCGAGTATTTTATCGTATTTATTTGTTTAGTATAGCTTAATTAGTTTGTTTCAACCTTAATCGCGATTGTAAAAGAAGTATAATATTGTTATTTATTCAATAATACACTGTAATTAGCCATGACTTTTTAGCTTAGGGAATGAGTATTGATTAGACTTTAAAGCGAAAATAGTAAATTGTGATCTTAACTATTCAGCGCGTTATGAGTTTTATTCGTTTAAGGCAGCACTATCAATTATAACAGTTTATTTTAAATAAATTTGCTAGATACTAGTTAGCATTTCTATTACTTTTCTTACTTGATATTAGGTAATGTCTATCTGCTGAGTGTCAATATGATGAAATGGTGGGTCGTGAGCGATTCGAACGCTCGACCAACGGATTAAAAGTCCGCTGCTCTACCGACTGAGCTAACGACCCATCTAAAGATGGTGGGTGATACCGGGTTCGAACCAGTGACCCCCTCCTTGTAAGGGAGGTGCTCTCCCAACTGAGCTAATCACCCCAAGTGTTTCATTACAGAAACGTCACGGTAAAGATTGGTGGGTGATACCGGGTTCGAACCAGTGACCCCCTCCTTGTAAGGGAGGTGCTCTCCCAACTGAGCTAATCACCCTTACCGTGTGGATGTGCATTATAAGGCACGCCTTATTTCAGTCAACCCTTTTTTTTAAATTTCTCTAAAATTTGCTTCGTTCGATTTAATTTTAAACATTTTTTGGGTAATAGTTCGCAAAAATACCTTTTATCCATTCTTATTTTAAAAAGGACGATTAGGATTAAGCCATGTTGTTAGCAAAAATAAAAAGATAACCCATCATGCTTTTTAATAAAAAACGCATCATTATTTATGTCGAACCTACTATTTTACGTTATAGGATAGTGAACGCAGTTAAGCAACACACTACATCAAATGCTAGCGAAGATCTAATTGTATGGAATTATCAAAATGAGGCTGATTTAGCGGTTTTCATTGATGATCTACAAAAAAAATTTTCTGCTCGCACTGAATTTGAGCTCAATTTGGACATTAATTTAACCCAAATGCAACAACTAGCTTTGCCAGATGTAAAGCTCAAATTCAATGAATTGAGTTTATATGTTGAAGCTAACATCCATAAATTATTTCAATTACCAGCTAAAAGCGTGTTTTTTGATTTTGCTTATGCAACTGAACAAAAAAAGCAAATTACAGTGGTGATAGCTGAACGTCATTATATTGAAAATTGGATTAATCTTTTTAATAAGTATGGATTGTTATTAACGTTCGTGGGGTGTGGGTTTGAAAATACTAAAATTAATTTTTTACCTTGGCGGCAAGAGAAGCAAACAAAGCAACAACGGCAACTGATATTCGTGGCGACTAGTGTTATTGGCGCAATCGGTTGCTTGCTTTGTTATTTGTGGATGCAAGCTCAAAACGAGCTACAAACTTATGATGAAAAACGCTTGCAACAACAAGGTATAACACAAAAACTAACTGAAGAACTAATGCATGATTTGCCTAATCCATCATTAAGCCAAAAACAAATTCAGCAATCTTTAGTATTGCTTTCACAGCAGTTACCTTCTGTAATTTGGCTTGATTGTTTTTATTATGAACCACAAAAAGTAAAGATTGAAGGGCAAAGCTTTAGTTATGTTGAGCTAACTAAATTTAATCAAAGTTTGTTAACGCTAAAAAATATAAGTAACAGTCAAGTTAAAACAATCTTATCCCATAAAAATCATTTATTTTTTGAAATGGAAATAATGCTTAGTGAATAGTGATTTTTTTGAACGCCCAATTTGGCAACAATATATGCTTTGTGTTTTATTTGGTTTGGCGTTTTTTGTAATCGTTTATCTGTTGTTTATTAAAGATATTCGGCAACAAGCACAGCTAGCAGTCGAGTCATATCAGCAAATAGTTATTGAAAATGAGCAATTACAAGCAAAAGCTAGTCGTTATCAGGCAAGTAAAAATACTTTATATAGTTTGATATCAGATAAGGAATTCGCATTGGCGATCGAGCAAAATCATCTTTCATTAGTATCTTTTAAGCATTATCAAACAGATAAAACAGCTAATTGGGAGATTGAGTTAGAGGGGCAGTTTTTTGATTTTATGAATTTAATTTCATCATTAACCGATGATTTTTACTATCTTGATTTTAAAAATCTTAAAATCAGCAAGCAAGATCAGCAGTTACAAATAATGTTTACTTTATTGTTTGAAAAGGACTATCAATGAAGCCCTATCTTTATAAATATATCGTTTTATTTTGTGCTATCTGTTTTGAGTTAAAAGCTAATATCCTGTTGGAAAGCGATCCTTTTCAACAACATTACCGAGTTTCTTGTAGTGAACAAACAACATTACTACTTGAGCAAATTCAAGCTTGGCATTTTAGAGGGTTTATGAAACAAATTGATCCGAATTATCAACAAATTTGGTTAGCTTCTGATAATCATTGGCTAGCAATAACTGATAATACAGTGCCAAATGTTTTGTTTCCTTGGTATGTACAATCTTCACTAAACGATAAAATAATATGGCAAGCAGATTTACCTGATTATTGCCATAATATTGTATTATGGACGATGTTGCTAAATGAGTAATAAAATTGCCGAAAACCAAAAATATCAATATTTACAATTGGTTATTTACATATTAACTAAGGTTAAAAGCCGTTTGCTGATAGTATTTATATTTTTAGCAATCAACACAAATGTTAGTAATGCCAATATACTCCCATCATCAAACGCTGATCAGCAAAAAAATATTTCAATGGCATTTTATCAAACGGATATTGCAATTATCTTGCAAGCGTTAGCCGATAGTAAACAAATGAACCTGGTTATGTCAGAAGATATATCAATTAAACAGACCATTAAACTCAATAATGTTGATTGGCATAAAGCGCTAAAAATCATATTAGATTCAGCGAATTTACAAGCAGAAATTGATGATAATATTTTGCTTATTTCTAAAGCGATAGATCCTGAAATTTTATTGCAAAAACAACAATCAGAACAAAGAGAAAAAGAATTAAACCAACCTATTAGTTCTTTATTTATAGCTGTTAATTATGCAGATCCAACAACTTTAATTGAAATGATTCAACAGCAAGATTTGTTATCACAACGAGGCCGGGTTACATTTGATAAACGGACAAATTCCCTCGTTATTGCTGATGTGCCAAAACAATTTGCAAATATCAAAAAATTAGTTAAAACACTGGATAAACCGATGCCCCAAGTTCATATCTCAGCGCATATTGTTACCATGAGTGATGAAAGTATGTCAGAACTGGGTATTAAATGGGGGTATGAAGGGTCTTCATCGCAATTATTAGATAAGTTTGATGTTGGGCTTGGGGTCAGCCATTCAACCTCTACAGTTGGTTTTAATTTAGCTAAACTATCGGGACATTTACTCAATTTAGAGCTGTCAGCGCTTGAATCTGAGAATCAACTTGAGATTATAGCCAGCCCTAATTTACTTACAGCTAATCAAAATATGGCGTCGATAAAACAAGGTACTGAAATTCCTTATGAGGTTTCTAGCGGTAGTAATGGTGCTACTTCAATTGAATTCAAGCATGCTGTTTTGGGGTTAGAAGTGACACCTAAAATATTATCTGATGAGCTTATGGTTTTAGATTTGTATATCACACAAAATACGGCTGGGCGTTCAATAAAACGTAGTGATAACGGTGAAGTATTAGCTATTGATACGCAAGAGATTAAAACACAAGTTCAGATAAAAAATGGAGAAACCGTTGTATTAGGTGGTATAGTTCAACAAGTTAATACTAAAAATAAGCAAAAAGTGCCTAGTGCTGGGGACATACCATTAATTGGTCGTTTATTTAAACACAATAGTAACAAACAACAAAAACGTGAGCTGGTTATTTTTATTACGCCACAATTGGTTGAGTAAATGTCAATGGAGTTGTATTATATTTTAACTTGTTTTAGCTTTGGCTTTGATAAGTAATTATTGTTTTAAAGTCTATAATTTTAGTCGTTATTATTACCATTTATTATAAAAGTAGAGAATATTATGCATGTTGTTGCTTCTGATCTAGACGGTACTTTATTAACACCTGAACATAGCTTATCGCCTTATACCAAACAAGTTCTTCAAGCGCTTCGTAAAAAAGGTATCCATTTTGTTTTTGCAACTGGCCGGCACCACATTGATGTTGCCCAAATGCGGGAAAATATGGAAATTGATGCTTTTATGATTACTTCTAACGGTGCGAGAGTGCATGATAGTGCGGGCAATTTAGTTTTTAGCCAAAGTATTGAGCCATCGCTTGCTTGTGAAATAGCTAAAATGAGTATGGATGACCCTTTAGTTTATACTCATTTATATCGTGGTGATCATTGGTTAATCAATAAAGAAGATACATTTTCATTAGAATTTTACCAAGACACCCAGTTTACTTATCAGTTATTTAACCCACTTGATTTTGATACTAATGATATTGCTAAAATTTATTTTACTACTACTGACGATGCGCTTTACCCACATTTGGTTCAGTTAAAAAATCGGTTAGAAGCAAAATTCGGTAATAAAATTAGCATTGCCTTTTCAACATTAAATTGCCTTGAAGTAATGGCTGAAAATGTGTCTAAAGGTAGTGCATTGAAAAAGGTTGTTGAAAAACTAGGCTACAGTTTACAAGACAGTATTGCTTTTGGTGATGGCATGAATGACTACGAAATGCTAAAAGCTGCCGGTAAAGGTTGCATAATGCAAAATGGCAGTGCTGAGCTAAAGGCATTGTTACCAAAATTAGAGGTTATTGGATCAAATGCTGAAGAGGCTGTGCCACATTACCTAAGTAAATTATTTTTATAATGATCAGATTCAAAAAATGAATATAATTTTTGATAAAGAACTCAATACATTAGGACTGCGCTGTCCTGAACCGATTATGTTAATCAGGAAAGCAATTCGAGATCTGGCTATCGGGCAAGTCCTTTATGTGATTGCCGATGATTTGGCGACGACCCGTGATGTTCCTAGCTTTTGTCGCCATATGGAGCACCAATTGCTGTCATCACAAATAGAGTCTCAACCTTATCAGTACTGGATTAAAAAATCACATTAGTTAAACAGCTATGTTGATGAAAAATTTTATAAAAAAAGCACTTGAGTTAAGTTAGATCAACTTGTTTTAGGTAAAAACGTAATGTACGCCAGTCATTGGCTTGAAGATTATCGGCCATTAACAAAAGTGTACAGTGCTTACCGTCATGTCTGGATTTTAAATTCAGGATAATAACATAGCGGAATATAAGCGGTGTATGCATTAAATACCAGCGCTGTTTATGCCAATAAATTTGATTGATAGTGTGAAATAACACAAATTCACCTTTAATTGTTTTGAAATAACATAGGCTATGCCACCATTGAATTATTAATAAGATTAGAATAATAAAGGTATAAGTATTTAAGGATGTATTAGCAAACATGACTAGACAAAGCATCATAAGTATTGAATAAAACAGAGTTGAAATCATTAATTGTAGCTTGGATATGTTAAGTTTTATGCTCCACATAATGT
Organism: Gilliamella sp. WF3-4; assembly: GCF_001690275.1. Lineage (GTDB taxonomy): Bacteria > Pseudomonadota > Gammaproteobacteria > Enterobacterales > Orbaceae > Gilliamella > Gilliamella apicola_C. The sequence goes on from NZ_LZGW01000005.1 coordinate 33,580, forward strand.
AAGATGTATTGGGTTAAAATAGAATTATTTCACGATTTCTTTAAAAATTGCTTAAAATAATGCTAAAGATGGGAGATAATGCACACAATTTTAGTGTGTTTTAATGGGTGAGCGATCAATCATTAGCATTTTCTTTTAATGTCAATGTGAAGATCCTTATCGAAAGATAGGTTGAGTAAATTTGGCGCAGAGATAACTCTGATGCCATTATTTTTGCCTTAAAAATTTAGATAGGAAAGATTTGTGATATTAATTAAAGTGTTAAAATTTCTTCTAAAATTATTCATCGGTTTATTTCTTTGTGGCTTGGTTATTGGTATTGCTGGTTATGCTTATTATTCTAAAGACCTTCCGGACGTTACAACATTAAAAGATGTTCGATTACAAACACCAATGCAAGTATTAAGTAAAGATGGCGAGCTAATCGCTACCTTTGGTGAACGTCGTAGAACCCCATTAAAATATAACGAAATTCCACCAATTGTGGTTAATGCCGTTATAGCAACCGAAGACGCTCGTTTTCATGAACATTTTGGTATCGACCCAATTGGTATTGCTCGAGCGATGTATATTGGTTTAAAACATAAAGGGTTTTCTCAAGGTGGTAGTACAATCACTCAGCAAGTCGCAAAAAACTTTTTCTTAACTCCTGAAAAAAGCATAACCCGTAAAGCTAAAGAAATAATTTTGGCTATTCGTATGGAAAAAGAGTTATCGAAAGAAGAAATCATGGCACTGTACCTTAATATGATTAATTTTGGTTCTAGAGCATATGGTGTTGCAGCGGCATCTTATACATTTTTTGGTAAAACACCAGAACAGTTAACCATTGATGAAGCTGCTTTATTAGCAGGCTTACCAAACGCGCCATCTGCGTTTAACCCTATTTCACACCCTGATCGTGCATTGGCTAGACGTAATTGGGTGTTAGGTCGTATGTTAGATCAATCCTATATCACTCAAGCTGAATATAATGAAGCGATTACAAAACCTTTAGGAGCAAGTTATCACTCACCACAAATTGAATTTTCTGCTCCTTATGTAGCTGAAATGGCGCGCCAATTTATGTACGATAAGTTTGGTGAAAATGCTTATACGGACGGCTATAAAGTCTATACGACTATCTCGAAAACAGATCAAATAGCGGCTACTGAATCAGTACAAAAACATATTATTGATTATGATATCAGGCATGGTTATCGAGGTGCTGAAAAAGTATTATGGAAGCAAAATGAAACGCCATGGAATTCGGAGCAAATTCAACAAACTCTTGATAAATATATTTGTTATAGCGGTATGTGCCCAGCGGTTGTCATGACTTCATCAGATAAAGAAGCAACGGCTGTATTATCTGATAAAAGTAATATTACTATTACATATCAAAATATGAAATGGGCTCGACCATTTATTAGTGATACTCGGCAGGGGGCATTTCCTAAAAAGGTGTCTGACACGTTAACAGCAGGACAACTAATTTGGGTGAAAAAATCTGCTGATAATTGGGAGTTAGCACAAATCCCAGCAGTTAATGCTGCTTTAGTATCGCTTGACTCAGATAATGGCGCCATTAAAGCAATTGTAGGCGGTTATGATTTCAATTTAAGTAAATTTAACCGAGCAACTCAAGCGCTTCGACAATTAGGTTCGAATATTAAACCGTTTATTTATACTTCAACGTTAGAGCAAGGTTTAACAATGGCTACACTTCTTAATGACGCACCAATTGTCCGCTCTACAGGTAGTGCTACATGGCGCCCGAAAAACTCGCCACCTAATTATGCTGGTCCATTACGTTTAAGAATAGGGCTAGGTATGTCTAAAAATGTAATGATGGTAAGAGCCTTGCGTGCAGTTGGTATTGATTATGCTGCGACTTATTTAGAGCGTTTTGGATTCCCTAAAGAAAATATTTCACATAATGAATCGTTAGCGTTAGGCTCTGCTTCATTTACACCGTTACAAGTAGCAAGAGCATATTCTGTTATCACTAATGGTGGTTATTTAATTACCCCATACTTAATTGAAAAAATAGAATACAATAATGGATCTGGTACAATTTATCAGCATCAACCGGTGATTGCTTGTCAAAATTGTAATGATGATGTTGTTACAGAAGAAGCAAAATCAATATCATTAGATAATGTTGAGAATGAATCTGATGGATCTGATAATGAAGAACCAGAACAAGCCAACCTTAAATCAGATGATAATATCGTATTGCCAGATATAAACCTCGATAATAAAACGATTGATGTAACGCCAAAATATGCACCGCATACGGTAAATAGTGGAATCGCATTTATTATGAAAGATGGTCTTCGCTCTATTGTATTCGGTGGTTCAAATTGGCAAGGTACTGCATGGCGTGTAAAAGCATTGGGTAGGAAAGATGTTGGCGGTAAAACAGGAACAACCAATGCATCTAAAGACGTTTGGTTTTCTGGATTTGGTGGCAATATTGTAACGACTGTTTGGATGGGATTTGATGATCACCGGCGTGAGTTAGGGCGAACTTTCCGAGCTGAAGCAGGGGCTGTGACTGCAAATCCTGTATGGGTTGATTATATGAAAGTTGCCCTAAAAGATGTACCAATAAGAGAAGATGTCAAACCAGAGAATGTCATTTCTGTTACTATCGATGAAAAAACAGGATTACTGCCTCAATCTGGCTCTAAAACAATGTCAGAATATTTTATCAAAGGGACTGAACCAACAAGTTATGCTACGCAGGAAGTTGGTACTAGTGTAACAGATTCAGAGGGTAATACTTCAGAGCTTTTCTGATAAAGGATTTAAAATGAATGGTTCAATAAGAATTATTGGCGGAAAATGGCGTGGGCGTAAATTGCCAGTTTTAGACAAACAAGGGTTGCGTCCAACCACGGATCGTATCAAAGAAACTCTATATAACTGGTTAATGCCAGTGATACATGATAGTGATTGTTTGGATTGTTTTTCAGGGAGCGGCTCATTAGGATTTGAAGCCGCATCGCGAGGCGCTAAAAGTGTTACCTTGCTTGAAAAAGATAAGCAAGTAGCACAACTACTTAATAAAAACAAACAGCTTATTGATAAAGATACTATCAATGTCTATCATACTGACACCTTACAGTGGTTAAATAAGCCTGCTGAAAAACAGTTTGATATTGTATTTATCGATCCACCATTTCATCAAGCATTGGTAGCAAAAACGGTGAGTGCGCTTGGTAATAACAACTGGTTAAAACCATCAGCTTATATTTATATTGAAACAGAAATAGGGCATGATTTAACAGCTTATATTCCAACTAATTGGCATTTGCATCGCGAAAAAACTGCTGGGCAGGTTCACAGTTATCTTTTTATACAAGAAGGCATTTAATGTTTATATTTATTGGTAAAGTATTATATTCGTTTATATGGTTGTTTTTATTATTTAATCTTATTCATCCTTATCCAAAGCCAGCCAATGTGGTCGCCAATGTCGGTTTAATTGCGTTTGCTGTTACTCATGGTTTGCAAGCGTTGATGTTAAATTCTACCATGACCAATCAAGAAAAGCAGCAAGACAAATTTAAAGTATTACGTTTGTTCTTATTTGGTGTTTTTGAATCACTTAGCTGGAAAGATAAAAAATGAAAGCAAAAATAGTTGCCAAATAAAAAATTTTTTGTATAATGCTCTCCACTTCTTCCGAAGTATTCAAATAAGCGGGAATAGCTCAGTTGGTAGAGCACGACCTTGCCAAGGTCGGGGTCGCGAGTTCGAACCTCGTTTCCCGCTCCAATATAACATCACAGTATTGTAATACTCGCCAAGAAAATGGGTAAATGCCTTCTCTAGAATATAAGTAAAAATCGTACAAGAATACATTATAGTGCCGAAAGTTTAGGACAGATTATAAACAATAGACGGCGAGTTATGCCTTATCTAATATGCAGCTTGCTAAAAAACTGAAAATGACAAATAGCATCTTAAAAAAGTGTCAGTGTGCTTTATCAATAATCCAAATCGGTGAAGTATAAATATAGGGAACAACATTTGTCATAGCATTTTGTACCTCCGATCAGCCGTCAATTAAAGATTAGCGTGCCAGATTATTACGCTTGGCGTAAACGTGAATCAAAATCAAATCGGTTATTTGATAATATCAAAACGCTCTATTAACAACATAAAGTACGGTTAAGCTCACCAATCAGGGAGATAGGTTATGCGGTGTCAAAAAGAACGGGGAATCGAGTACGATAAAAGTAATTCAGAAAAGCTATTGATTTTATTGAAGTTTTTTGAGTGGTGACAAATGGTAACATTAATCCTTTTGTAGCAAGACTATTTATGATGTACAGGCCAATACACTATGTACTAGCTCAAACCTAATCTGACAGTTACCAGTTTTTATTGGGTGTCTGTCAGGTTAAATCTGGTTCAGATTTTTTCCCAGATCCGTTTTCCATCAAGCAATGTTTAAATTGGTGTTCGACCACAGCTCATTTTTCCCTGATGAGTTCGTTCATTATTGTAATAATGCAGCCAATTGTCCAGATCTGTTTGGAGTGTTTCTAAATCTGAATAACGCTTTTTTACGGAATGTCACCATATAAAACTCATGTAAAATAGTTTTATGAAAGCGCTCGCAGATCCCATTCGTTTGTGGCAACATAGCTTTTGTCTTAGTATGGTCAATATCATTAATCGCCGGATAAAGTTGATAATCATGCTTTTCAATTGTAAATACCCCAAACTTAGTACACAACTCACGTAGAAAATTAAGCAGCCTGTTTTAGTGTTTTGTATTCAATCGGTGTCATGTTATTTAGTGCCTCATACGGCCTTTCGGTGTTATAAAGGGTTAGCTATTCTTCGGTTACCTTTCTTGCTTGTTCTAGATTATTAAATAGGTATAAATCGAGCACCTCAGTGCGATAGGTACGATTAAATCGTTCAATATAGCCATTTTGATATGGGCTACTAGGCGCTATATAATCAATGGTTATATCATGTGATTTAGCCCAGTTTATCCAAATAACGAGTCGCTCTACCTGCGGGTAAACTCACGCCAATATCAATGCCTAATGCCTCGTAATAGTGACTGAATGATTTTTTTTAGCGCCCATGCCTACGTTTTACGTGCCTTTGTGGGCACTAAAGCTTTTTTATGATTTCTTCCTGGAGCTGTGATTTTAAACTTAGCTCAGCAAACATCTGTTTAAACTTACGGTTTTCGGCCTCCAGCTCCTTTAAGCGTTTAATATCCGACGTTTCCATTCCGCTCTATTTTTCCCGCCATTTATAAAAAGTTGAATTACCCATGCCCTATTTACGGCACAACTCTTTAACGGGAATACCTGCCTCTGCTTCTTTTAAAATAGATGCGATTTGATGTTCAGTCATTTTTTTCATAATTGAATCCTCTTTTACTTTTATCAGAGAATTTTATACTTTTTTGCTGTACTATTTTAGGGGGTAGTTACAATACTATTTCACATGTATATCAATTTGATATACAATGCGTATTCATACTAAATAAAAAACGGCAATTAAAATGAGAACTGAAACCAAAGAATCGCCTATTAATATTAGAGCTAAGGCATCTCAAAAAGAATTGATTGATATTGCAGCGCATTTGCTATCTAAATCACGCACTGATTTTATTTTAGAAGCGGCCTGCTCAAAGGCTGAAGATGTTTTGCTTGATCAGCGTCTTTTTTTAATCGACGATGAACAGATAAATGCTTTCAATCATGCAATAGAAGCCTCTTTTGATAGTAATGAAAAAATTCAAGCTTTATTGTCCCGGAAGTCACCATGGGGAAAATAGAAGCGCCGTACTTATTGAATGAAGATCATGATGTTACGTCATTTGATTGTGAAGAGTTGTCTTTGAATGAATGGTTGAAGAAAAAATCCTTAAAAAATCAAAAAAGTGGTGCTTCGCGCACATTTGTAATTTGTGACAATAACAAAGTAATCGGCTTTTATTGTTTATCAACAGGTAGTATCCTGCATCGACAACTAACATTGAGTAGGTTTAAGCGCAATATGCCCGATCCTATTCCTGTTATTATTCTAGGCCGTTTGGCTATTGATAAAAATTACAAAGCAAAAGGATTAGGTGCGGCATTATTAAAAGATGCTATATTACGCTCGAAAGAAGTCTCTAAACAAGTTGGTTTTAGAGCACTATTGGTACATAGCTTAACAGATGAAGCCAATGCGTTTTATATTAAATTTGGATTTGTTAATTCTGGAATTCAGGAAAGAACAATGTTAATCTCTTTATGGTAATAAAATTGAGCTTAACTGTACATTTTTAAAGCAGATTAATTTAAGGATACAAATACGGGTACATTTTTCATCTAAATTTCTCAAATCTAGTCACCACAAGGCTTAAACCCACATCTTTGATTCCGCGTCCAGGCGCCAATCACCAAATTCTAAGACCTGCGTCTAGTATTTTTTTATGTCTAAATACTTTTCAGATAAGCCTTTCACCTTGTTTTACCGCTAAACTGTGTTCAATTGAAATTAAGTTAAATCAAGTAATAAGTTAATTTTACATGATTAATTTAATGATTATTTTATTTACAATAATTATAATACATTCTATAAAAATCAATTATTAATTCACAAGCTCTATAATAAATTTAGAACAAATCAAAGAATCTATTTATATGTTCTTTTTTAGTAATACCTTTAATATGAATTGAAAATGGCACGATTTTTGCATTTTATATCGGTTACACAGTATTGAACTACCGTTATGCTTGTGTTAGAAATTATTTTCAATCAAAAATGGAATGATATTGTAAATTCCTAGGCAATATCGTAATTTTAATTATGGTGCATTTTGCACTACATTAGTGCAATGGATAGCAAAAATATGTATTTAAACAAAGTAAAAGCTAATTGATGTAAAAATAAAAATTAGCGTGTTTTACTAAATCTGTATTTAAAAAATATTAGAAATACAATGATCTTAACTCTATTTAATTATTACAAAATAGGTTTACAGTTAAATAATTGGGGTGGTTTTATGAGTAATCAAAGGAAATATAAACGTAAATTTTTATTGGGCGCGGGGCTAATAACGATGCTTGCTAGCGCACAACTTCATGCTGCAGGAACGTTAGTTTATTGTGCAGAGGCTTCACCTGAAACATTTAGTCCGCAGTTAGTGACAAGTGGTATTTCAATGGATGCTAGTGCAGTGCCTGTTTTTAACCGTTTGGTGGAGTTTAAATTAGGCACTACCGAAATCCAACCTGCTTTAGCAAAATCTTGGGATATCAGCCAAGATGGTTTGACTTATACTTTCCATCTACGCGATGATGTTAAGTGGCATAGTAATAAAGAATTCAAACCAACACGAAACTTAAATGCTGATGATGTTATTTTTACATTTATGCGACAGAAAGATAAAAATCATCCTTATCACAAAGTTTCTGGTGGACAATATGAATACTTTGAAAGCATGGGGTTCCCAGATTTAATCAAAGAAATTAAAAAGATTGATGACCATACTGTTGTATTTGAATTAAACCATCCAGAAGCCCCTTTCTTAGCTGATTTAGCAATGTCATTTGCTTCCATTTTATCAGCTGAATATGCCGATGCTATGCTTAAAAATGGCACACCCGAAAAAGTTGATTTAGTCCCCATTGGCACAGGACCGTTTACTTTTGTTCAATACCAAAAAGATTCAAGAATTCTTTATAAAGCCAATCCCGATTATTTTGGACCTAAAGCCCAGCTTGATCGTTTAGTGTTTTCAATTACACCAGATCCAGCAATTCGTTATGCCAAGTTACAAAAAGGAGAATGTCATGCGATGCCATATCCAAATGTAGCTGATATTGAACGAATGAAATCTGACAAGAATATTGTTGTTAAAGAAATGGCTGGAGTTAATATTGGTTATTTAGCCTATAATATGGATAAGCCACCACTTGATAACTTACAAGTTCGTCAAGCATTAAATATGGCCGTGAACAAAGATGCGATTATAAAAGCTGTTTTTCAGGGTGCGGCAAAACCCGCTAAAAACTTTATTCCACCATCAATGTGGGGTTATAACGATGAAGTAAAAGATTATCCTTATGATCCAGAACAAGCAAAAGAGTTATTAAAATCAGCGGGATTAGAGAAAGGGTTTACTATCAATTTATGGGCAATGCCTGTGCAGCGTCCATATAACCCTAATGCACGCCGTATGGCTGAAATGATTCAAGCCGATTGGGCTAAAATTGGTGTAACAGCTAAAATTGTGAGTTATGAATGGGGAGAATATTTATCTCGTATTCGGGATGGCGAACATGATGCAGTACTAATGGGATGGTCGGGAGATAATGGTGACCCTGATAACTTTTATTCTGTTTTAATGAGTTGTGATGCGGTTAAAGCAGGCCCAAACTATTCACACTGGTGTTATAAACCATTTGATGATTTATTACAGCAAGCTCGCGTTGAGTCTAATCATGAAAAAAGGGTTGAGCTTTACAAACAAGCACAAGTTGAGATGCATAACCAAGCGCCTGCACTAATGATTGCTCATTCAATGATTTATCTACCGATACGTAAAGAGGTTAAAGGTTATATTATGGCTCCTTTAGCATTACATAATTTTAACCAAGTTACGCTTGAAAAATAACATTCCTTGCGATTAACCACATAGGTGGTTAATCGCTACATTAGGTTTGATTGAGTACTATAAATATATTTATATAAAATTATCTATTTTATAAACGATAGTTTAGAAGCAATATTTAAGAGCCACTACATGTTTCAATTTATTTTAAAACGGTTAGGTGTACTTATCCCGACTTTTATCAGCATTACACTGCTGACTTTTATTTTCGTTCACCTTATTCCTGGCGATCCGATTACAATACTTGCAGGAGAGCGAGGTTTAACACCAGAACGCCATGCTGAACTAATAACACAATTTGGTTTAGACAAGCCACTGTATGAGCAATATTTTCAATACATTATAGGTATGTTTCATGGCGATTTAGGCATCTCTTTTAAAAGCCAAATCCCAGTATGGGATGAATTTGTACCCCGATTTAAAGCAACTTTTGAGCTTGGATTTTGCGCGATGTTGTTTGCAATTAGTTTTGGGATTCCAATTGGCGTGCTTGCAGCAGTAAAACGCGGATCAATATTTGATCACACAGCTATCGGGTTGTCTTTAACGGGTTATTCCATGCCAATTTTTTGGTGGGGAATGATGCTCATTACGTTAGTTTCTGTGCATTTAAATTTAACGCCAGTATCAGGTCGTGTTAGTGATATGCTTTTCTTAGATGAAAGTAAACCTTTAACCGGATTTATGTTAGTTGATACTTTATTATGGGGTGAAGAAGAAGATTTTATAGACGCAGTTACTCACTTAATTTTACCTACCATTGTATTAGGTACCATTCCATTAGCGGTTATTGTCCGCATGACCCGTTCTTCTATGTTAGAAGTGTTGAGTGAGGATTATATTCGAACAGCACGAGCTAAAGGCGTTAGTCGAATACGAATCATCCTTATTCATGCATTACGCAATGCGATGATCCCTGTGATGACTGTCATCGGTTTACAAGTTGGTACAATGCTTGCTGGTGCAATACTGACCGAAACAGTCTTTTCATGGCCAGGAATTGGTCGTTGGTTAATTGAAGCGCTACAACGTCGAGATTACCCCGTAGTACAAAGTGGTGTTTTACTTGTTGCGGTCATGATTATTTTGGTGAATTTATTAGTTGATATGTTGTACAGCGTTATCAATCCGCGTATTAGGCATAAATAAGAGTGTGTTTACAAATGAATAAACAGGTTATTACTGAATCAACCAATACGAAAGACATCAGTTTGGTTGAACCTAAGCCATTAACGCCTATGCGTGAATTCTGGTTTTATTTTTCAAAAAATAAAGGTGCTGTCGTTGGATTAGCCTTTATTATTATTGTTGTTTTACTTGCTGTTTTTGCTAATTTAGTTGCACCACATTCTCCTTCTGAACAATTTAGAGATGCTTTATTAGCACCACCTGTTTGGATGAAAGATGGTAGCTGGCAATTTATATTAGGGACAGATGATGTGGGGAGAGATATCTTATCGAGGCTCATTTATGGTGCCCGTTTATCTTTATTAGTTGGTTGCTTAGTCGTCATCATCTCATTGATTTTAGGAATTTCAGTGGGATTGATTGCGGGTTATGTAGGTGGTTTTTTAGACAACATCATTATGCGTGCTGTCGATATCATGCTTGCTTTACCCAGTTTACTGCTTGCACTTGTTTTAGTCGCGATATTTGGTCCATCGATTGTGAATGCCTCAATCGCATTAGCTTTTGTTGCATTACCTCATTATATCCGCCTAACCCGCGGAGCGGCGATTGCTGAAATTAATAAAGACTATGTGATTGCTTCCCGAGTTGCTGGGGCAGGTGCTTTACGGCAGATGTTTATAAATATTCTGCCAAACTGTTTAGCACCATTAATTGTGCAAGCTTCATTAGGATTTTCAAATGCGATTTTAGATATGGCGGCATTAGGTTTTTTAGGAATGGGGGCACAGCCACCGATCCCAGAATGGGGAACAATGCTTGCTGACGTATTGCAATTTGCACAATCTGCATGGTGGGTAGTTACCTTTCCGGGCTTAGTAATTTTAATGACAGTGTTAGCTTTCAACTTAATGGGAGATGGTTTGCGAGACGCACTTGATCCTAAATTGAAGCAGTAATGGAGATACAGTCATGGCACTATTAGAAGTAAAAGAATTATCTGTTCAATTTGGTGGATTTAAAGCGGTAGACCACATTAGTTATGACGTTGAACAAGGACAAGTTGTTGGTATTGTGGGTGAATCAGGCTCAGGCAAGTCAGTGAGTTCACTCGCCATAATGGGGCTAATTGATTTACCGGGTAAAGTCAATGCCAATGCATTACATTTTGATGGTAAAGACCTGCAACAGATCTCAACCAAAATGCGTCGTAAAATTGTGGGTGCAGATGTGGCAATGATCTTTCAAGATCCGATGACAAGCTTAAACCCATGTTTTACCATAGGCTACCAAATCATTGAAACATTAAAAATTCACCAAGGTGGCAGTAAAAAGGCACTCAAAGCAAGAGCGATTGAACTGCTTAAATTAGTGGGTATTGCTGATGCGGAAAATCGATTAAATGTTTATCCGCATCAGTTATCTGGTGGAATGAGCCAACGCGTCATGATCGCAATAGCCATTGCATGTAACCCAAAGCTCTTAATTGCTGATGAACCAACAACTGCGCTTGATGTTACAATTCAAGGGCAAATTATCGAGTTATTGCTAGAATTGCAACGCAAAAATAACATGGCATTAGTTCTTATTACGCATGACTTAGCGTTAGTTTCTGAAGCGGCACAAAAAATTATTGTGATGTATGCTGGGCAAGTTGTTGAAATAGGTGATGCTGAAATCATCTTTAAAAAACCATTACATCCTTACACACAAGCATTATTACGCTCGCTGCCAGAATTTACGCAAGACAAAGAACGATTAGCATCGTTATCGGGTGTCGTACCAGGAAAATATGATCGGCCAACGGGCTGTTTACTCAATCCGCGTTGCCCTTATGCTACTGAACGCTGTTATACCGAAGAACCTGCATTAATGAGTTATTCTACAACTAGAAAAGTAAAATGCCATTATCCATTATCAAGCGAAGGACTACCACAATATGAACAATAATATGGAAAATAAAGAATTACTGCTTGATGCTCGAAACTTGACAAAATATTATCATGTTAAAACGGGGCTCTTTTCTGAAGCTAAACAAGTTAAAGCTGTTGATGGAGTATCTTTCACATTAGGTAAAGCCAAAACACTGGCGATTGTTGGTGAATCGGGTTGTGGTAAATCCTCATTAGCAAGATTATTGACCATGATCGAAAAACCCACATCAGGAGAACTTTATTTTAAAGATCAGAATCTATTGGATGATGATCTGCAAGCTAAAAAATTGCGTCGCCAAAAGATCCAAATTGTTTTCCAAAATCCATACTCATCACTCAATCCACGCAAGAAAATCGGTTCCATATTAGAAGAACCGCTAATTATCAATACCGATTTAACAGCAAATGATCGTAAAGCAAAAGTACTATCAATGATGAAAAAAGTTGGGTTAAAAGAAGAGTTTTATAATCGTTATCCACATATGTTTTCAGGGGGACAACGTCAACGCATTGCTATCGCAAGAGGTTTAATGCTTGATCCTGAAATAGTGGTTGCTGATGAGCCCGTTTCAGCACTAGATGTTTCTGTGCGTGCACAAGTGCTAAATCTGATGATGGATCTACAGCAAGATCTAGGTTTATCTTATGTTTTTATTTCTCATGACCTTTCGGTTGTTGAACATATTGCTGATGACGTCATGGTGATGTATTTAGGGCGCTGCGTTGAACAAGGGCGGAAAGATGAAATCTATCGTAACCCTGAACATCCATACACTCAAGCGCTATTATCAGCAACACCAAGATTAAATCCAGATCTTAGACGAGATAGAATCAAATTAGAAGGGGAATTACCAAGTCCTCTTAATCCTCCTTTGGGTTGTGCTTTTAATGCTCGGTGCCGTTTAGCATTTCCACGTTGCACAATTGAACAACCGCAACTTATTAATTATAACGAACATAAAATTGCTTGTTTCTGTATAGAGGAAAAAAATAATAATGGATAATAAAAGTGACAGTTAATTCTGTCACTAAATTCTATAATAAACCTACTTATTGTATTTTTCTTACTTACATAGAAATTGCCGATTGTTATATGTGAATGCCAAATCGATTAAAAAATATTGCCTCAAACTTATTAAGTAATAATGCTGAGAGCTGGATGAGTAAAACAAGCTCAATCTTTAAAACTTTTTACTACGCAATTTATTCCACACTCAATACCTAGTGATACGGCAACATAAACATAATACAATAGTAAAAATTAAAAAATAGCAATTGATTATAAAAACAGCCCAAACTAACAAAGCTTGGGCTGTTTGCTTAATCACGCTTTAAACGTGATCCAAGGTTTAAGTTTTACCACAGACTGAATTAGATCAGCATTTTCTTGCGATTCGATTACAGGCGTAATCGGTTTATAGGCCGCAGGAGCTTCTTCACGTAGACGTTCCTCTTTTAAGGTAACACATTGCCATGGCAAATTAACTTTATCAGACACCACTTTTTTGCTACGCATTGATTGCCGTCTTTCAGCTCTACCCGCACCATGCGAGCAAGACCATAACCAATCTGAGTTCCCTTTGCCAACCACCACATAAGAGTAATCGCCCATCGAGCCAGGAATTAATACGATTTCCCCTTGGTTAGCCGGCGTTGCCCCTTTGCGGTGAATATTCATGCCATGCTCAGGTAAAATAATATTATGCGAAATATCCACGATTAACTGGCTATTATCGTGTTTAAAAATCGCCATGAATTCTTTACGTATCAATTCAGTGATAACAATTCGATTGATCCAAGCATAACGTGCAGCAACGCCCATAGCTTGTAAGTAATTTTCAGCATTATCATCGGCCAAACCAAATAATCCTGATGTTGGATATTTTTCGTTTACTGGCCATAATTCTTTGGCTTTATCTTGCCAACGCTTGCCAATATAAAATCCCACATCCCGTGAACCAGTATGAATCATTATCACAACAGCATCTTTCTTTAGCCCCATTTGATAAGCTAAGTGTCGATCAAGGATTTCATCAACAATTTGTAACTCAACAAAATGGTTACCTGAACCAACGGTACCTAAGCTTGCTGGGCGGATAATACTGCGTGACTCAAAAAAGGCCTCTGGCGCGTATTTGCTATCGGCAGTGATTAACGACTGTCCTGATATTTGATTAATTTCGGCAAGTAATCGCTTAACATTAACCTCTTGCCACAAACCTTGTTGTGGTAATGCTGCAATCCATTCTGCGATTCCTTGATCAAACAACGCTTGAAAAGATTGTGGTGTAACAGGAACATCTCGCTCATCTTGCAGTAATACACGTTTTAGTTGCGCAATAATTGCTGATTTTTGGTCATGCACTTGATCATAGCTTAAGCCTGTTGTTAAAAGGCGCATACCACAGTTAATATCAGTGCCAATAGCTGCTGGAATAATTAAATCTTCCGTTGTTGCCACAATACTGCCCACTGGCGCAATTGCACCTGGGTGAAAATCGGGAGTAGCTCGAGCGGCACACACGTGTCCTAAGCTATTAGGTACCTTGACCGATGCAAAATCCAGTAACTGCTTGACAGCTTTTTCTTCTAAAGGTAAAGCCTGCGGTAATAAAACTTGAGCGGTCGTATTTTGTTGATTAAAAGTATAAATATCATTATAAAAATGACTTTCAATCCCTAGTCGGGATAAACGTTTTTGTAAACGGGTAAATGTAGACATCATTGCCACCTAGAAAACAATAAAAAACGGTCTCCTCTGTTGAGAAGATAATTACTGTTTTCCTGCAGCAGCACGATTCAGGAAAGCGCATTTATTCTATACAAAAAATAACAAATTGTAAAGTTGTCAGTAATTATTAATTTTTTTTGCAAATTAAACAACATCTTTTTGACTTAGTAAAGCCAATATAATTAAGTAATAACATACGTCTTTAGTCGAGGCCGAAAAGTTTTTCTTCTTATATCATAGTATTAACAGAAAAAGTAACTAATTTTAGTTTACCTATTATCTATTTGGTGTAAAAAAGATTCAATATAATCACAACAATTAGTTAAACCATATCGATTTAACGAATCATGTGCTTGATAGGCTTGATTATGTTATCTCACAATCTATTGTCGAAGGATATCTATTGAGTCGTTGAACTACCTTTTTTTATTTTTTCCAACTTGGAATAATACGAAAATCGGGTATCATACCTTCCTAGAAAAGTGGTTATAATGCATCGCAGTCGTTAAACTGTGGTGGTGCGAAGTAGCGAGTATAAATCACCTTTCTATTGTCTTCACTTCACCGAGTTTAAAATTGCACCTCATGTTTTAATCCAAGAAAATTACAATAAAAACCAAAATAGGTAAACTTGCATAAGCAATAAAAATATCTTTAAAAATAATATAAAAAGATATTATTTAATAATATTTTATATGGACATTGAGCCTAATGCTGTTTAATATCCTGATCAAATTTTGTCTAGCATTTGAATAAAATTGATACGATAATAAGTTTTCCGATGAAAGTTTCTATAAAATATCTAGTAAGTTTAGTCTTTGTGATCTTACCCTTTACCCCTGTATTGGCTGAAGTTCACCCAATACAGGCACGGGGCGATCAGCAGTTGCCTCACCAGCAAGAACGACAAAAAGCACGACAAGATTGGCTTAGTTCTACCGCCCCCGCTATTCGTTTATTACCCCCCGAACGTTACCACAAAAGGGATAGATTTTCCGACTGAAGCACCTTGTTTTAACATTGATCATGTAGCGTTAATGGAGCGAGACCAATTACCGTGGTTTATTCCATTAAAGAGACTGACATAACAGGTAGAGCGTGGCTGCTTGGAAGGTTAGGTAATTAGCTTATTGATGAGTAAACGGCAAGACCGCGGTCAGCTATGCCGTATTAGAACTACAGAGGCAATATCGAATAAAATCAAGAAATCAAGGATAAGGAATTAGCAATGAATAAGAAGTTATATCGAGTTATTTTTAACAAAAAGCGTAACATGCAGATGGTGGTTGCTGATATTGCTAAGACACCGATAGGTGGTGAAAAAAGCAACTCAACTTCAAGCCTAACCGCATTAAAATCACTTTTTGCCAATTTAAGTCCGATAACCTTTCTTATTTCTGTATCATTGGGTTTTGTCAGTATCAGTTCGCCAGTTTATGGCAGTAGTATTGTGCCGGACCGTCAAGCGAGTAAACATCATCAACCGCAGGTGACTTCAACGGCGAACGGCACCACACAGGTCAACATACAAACGCCGAATAATAAAGGCGTTTCACATAACAAATACCAACAGTTTGATGTCTCAAAGCAAGGTGTAATTTTAAATAACAGCAGTAAAGCCAGCAAAACTCAAATTGGGGGGTATATACAAGGTAATGAACTGTTAAATGCCAGTGGCAGTGCCAAAATCATTTTAAACGAAGTCAACTCACGTAACCCAAGCCAATTAAATGGGGTCGTTGAAGTTGCGGGACAAAAGGCTCAAGTGGTTATAGCCAACCCATCAGGGATCACCTGTAATGGTTGTGGTTTTATTAATGCGAGTCGAGGCACATTAACGACGGGTAAACCGATAATTGAAAATGGGGATTTAACCGGTTATCAGGTAGAGCAAGGTCATATAGCGGTAACGGGTAAAGGTCTGGACAGTTCTGGGCAAAGTTATACGGATTTAATTGCTCGCACGGTATCGATAAATTCTGCGGTATGGGCAAATGATTTAAATGTGGTGGCAGGGCGTAATAAAGTCAGCGTTGACGCACAAACGGTAACACCGTTAGGTGAAGATGATAACCCAAAACCGGAAGTTGGCTTGGATGTTTCGGCACTGGGGGGGATGTATGCGGGTAAAATCCAGCTAGTCGGGACAGAAAAAGGGGTTGGGGTACATAATGCAGGCGAGTTAGGGGCAAGTGCTGGTAACCTTATAATCAGTGCGGATGGGAAAATCAGCAATACTGGTACCTTACAAGCTAAAGGTGATATTCAGCTAAGCAGTCAACACACTATTAGTAACAGTAAACAAATTTACAGCAAAAAAAACCTTCAATTAAACGCCAAAAAAGCGATTGCTAATGAGGGGGCATTAATCGCTGAAAATAATGTCGAGCTTAAAGCCTCAACGATAAATAGTGGTAAAAGCAGTACCGTTGCGGCGGGGATTGACCAACAAGGGCAGTTGACTAAACAAGGCAATATTGCAGCCAAGGCTAAAGATGTTTTATTAACGGGCAAAAATTTAGCGGGTCAACAGATTGTGGTGAATGCGCAAGACAATGTTGACCTTGCAAACAGCCAAAATATAGCTAAATCGCTGGCGGTGACGGCTGACAATATCAATCTCAATGCGGCTAAAATTAATAGCAAAGAAAGCATCAATTTAAATGCCAATAATTTGATTGATAGCCGTTATTTACAAGCTAAAACTAATGCAACCTATTTTGCTAAAGCAAACGTAATTGATAACCAACAAGCGATTATACTGGCTGATAAAGATGTGGTATTGAATGCTAATAAAATAAATAACGCACAAACAAAACTCAATGTCGGCAATGCAATTCATTTTAATGGCAAACAAGTTATTGACAACAATAATAGTACCTTGCTGGCGAAGGGCGCGATTAATCTTCAAGGGGAATATATCACCAATAATGGCTCATTATTAGTAAGTCATGATTATTTGCACATAAAAGCCAATACATTGGAAAATCGCAAATCAACCTTGCAATCCAAAAAATATTTAACAATTGATAGTCATCTTTTTGATAATCAACAGTCTAAATTCTTGACAGAAGACACGTTAACAATTGATGCTAATCAAATTAACAACCAAAAAGTGGCTTTTAGTGCGAAAGGAACTATCACGATTCACGGTGAGCTAGTTAATAATGATTCTTCGACATTCATTTCAGACGACACAATTAATATCAAAGCTAAGCAATTTTTTAATCAACACGCAAAGCTCACTGCACAGCATAATATGGCTATTGATGGTCAGCAAGTGAATAACCAATCAGCAGAATTAAAATCCAATGGTCATTTATCAATTTATGCAACCGAGCTCGACAATCAATCTGCACTATTACTAACGAATTCGACCTTAACGTTACAAGGTAAAAATATCAATAATTATCATGCCGAACTCAGCGCAAGCGATCGCATTGCTATAACCGCAGAGCAACTATGGGTTAATGAGGGGGTATTGGTCAGTAATCATGATATCAATATGATAAGTTCGCATATTGATGCACAAAAAGTAAAAGTTAAAGCAAAAGGGGATATTAACCTGAAAGCGTCCGATGGCATTGATGCAACTGAAGGGTTAATCGTGAGTGAAAAACAATCCACCCTTGAAGCAAACACGGTTAAATTAAATGCAGCAACGTTAAGTGCTAAAGGTGACATAGCTGTTACAGCAAATTCACAATTAGACAACAATAATGCGAAATGGATTAGTGAAGGTCATATTACCGCAAATGCACAAACGATAAATAATCAAAATTCGTCAATATCGAGCTATAAAAATATTTACCTTAACGCACTGTATTTAAATAATCATAACAGCAAATTACAGAGCTATGGAACAATTGACTTATTGTCAAACAAGGTTAATAACCAAAATACCCTCGTCAATGCATTAGCGGCTATTCACATTCAGGCTCACGATATTGACAACCAACATGCACAAATAATTAGCCAGCAATCGATAAAGATAGATGGTAATAAGATTAATAATCGTCATTTAGCCATGCAATCGGGTAAAGCCTTATCTATAACGGCTACCGACCAATTGGACAATGCTGATGCGACACTCATTGCTGGTGACAAACTGGAGCTTAAGTCACAGCGCATTGATAATCAACGTTCAAAAATCAAGTCTGGTCATGACCTGACTATGCAGGGAAAAAGGATTAATAATCGACATAGCACCATGGTTGCGACGGGCGATGTTGGGTTTAATGGTGATGAGCAATTAGATAATCAAAACGCTGATATTCGAACACAAAATAAAATCACTATGGCTGCCAAGCAAATAAATAATCAAAATAACTTATTGGCAGCCGGTAACGAAGTTATGCTTAATGCAGATGAACTTAATAGTCAGTCATCCATATTAAAAACTGACGATAAGATTCGCATAAAAGCCAAAAAGCTTAATAGCGCATCGGTCAAATGGGTTAGCCAAAATGCCATTATTATTGATAGTGATGATATGGATAATCATTCATCTGTATTCAAAGCCGATAAGGGTATTGCCGTCAAAGCCGATAAATTAAATAATAACGAAGCAACCTTAATATCGGGAACCCAATTATCATTAACCGCTAAACAATTAGCCAATCAATCGGCCTATATTCATGCTGATAAAGGCATCGACATCCAAAGTACCGAATTTAATAATCAATCCGCCACGTTAATTACTAATGGCTCTATACATATTGATGCCGACAAAACGAATAACCAAGATAGCACCTTATCGGCTAAACAAAATATTACCGTAAACAGTAACGAAATAAATAATCAGCACGCCCTTGGGTTAGCGGATAAATATATTTCGATTCATGCCAATAACCTTGACAATCGCCATGCCTCCTTACAGGCCAAACAAGGTATGCAAATGGATGTCAATGCCCACCTAGCTAATCAACATGCGATGCTAATCTCAGGGCGAGATGGTATTATCATTCATGCAGATGCTTTAAATAATGAAGATTCTGAATTAAGCAGTAAAGGGAAATTGGCAATAACCGCCAACGAGGTCAATAACCACCAAGCACAATGGGTTGCAGAAAGTAACCTCACGGTCAAAGCGAATCACATCAATAATCAGTCTGCTGATATTCAAGCTAAAGGGGATATCACCTTAGATGGGCAAACCGTTGATAACCAACAAGCGAAATTGTTGAGCATGGGTAATATTCGGCTACATGCAGAGAATAATTTAACCAATAATCATGCCAAGCTTACTGCGATGCAACAAATTCAATTACAATCTCATGGCACGATTGATAATCAATACTCAATAACAGAGGCCAATAAGGGGATTTTGATTGAAGCGGATTCAATCAATAATCATCAAGCCAAATTGAATGCTGGAAAAATTGAGTTAAAAACCCAATCGCTTAAAAATCAACAAGCCGATATTGTAGCGAAAACGTTATTACATCTTCAAGCGGGTGACATAGCTAATAGTCAAGCTCGTTTATTAGCCAATGATATTACCATTACCGCAAATCAACTCAGTGGTGATGGTGAACTCCTTGCTGAACATAATATTGCGCTTAATTTAACTAATGCATTTGATAACAAAAACAGCTTACTGGCAAATAATGCTATTTCAATCAACGCCAGCCAAATTACCAATGACGGAAAAATCTCATCGGGTCAAGCCATCACCCTTAACAGTGACGAAATAAAAAATACAGAAAAAGGCATTATCGAATCAGAGGAAATCAACACCAATGGGCAAATATTGGAAAATAAAGGACTGATTGATGGTGGTGACGTTCACCTAAACGCATCGCAGCGTTTTGACAATCTGGACGGCGCGCGCTTATATGGGAATGGGATTGATATCCGAGCTCATCAGGTGAACAACCGAGCGCCTTCTTTAACCAGCCCGCTTGCGCCAACTATTGCAGCAAGGGACACGCTTTTATTGGATGCCAACACAGTAAATAATACCAATCATGCGCTGATACTCAGCTTAGGAGAGATGTATATTGAGGGTGAAACCTTAAACAATCACTCAGCACGGATTGAAGCGACTGACGATATGGCATTAAAAGTCAAGCAAATTAACAACATCAATGACCATATTGAAACCGAAGAGGTCTTAGTCGATAGTCAACATCTTATTGAATATTCACCAACCGGAGATGCTCGGCGATTTAAACCCGATGAAGTAAGTATTCGTACTAGCCCTAAAGAGCGGCATCGATACCCTGTTTTGCATTCCAATAATGGCGCTTTTAATTCCACTTATAAGTATTACAAATATGATTACACAAGGCATATTTATGAAACTAAAATCAAAAATACTGCACCAGCAGAAATCATCTCTGGTCAAGATTTGCATATACAATCCGACCATTTAGAAAATGATAACAGTAAAATTATTGCGGGTAATGCCTTAAATATTGAGACTGGCACACTCAATAATCACTCATTAAAAGGCCAGCACACGGTCACTGATATGGGTAATAAAATTTACCATTACCGCGAGAAAGAGACTAAGAAAGGTAAAGCCGTATATAAAAAAAGAGCAAAATGGAGCGACTATAACGACCAATCGGTCACCACCATCGATCTTGAGCATGCCAAAATAAAAGCGCACAGTAAAGAGGATAAAAGCCAAGTTGATTTACAACCACGTAAAGAGGCGAATGTTAGTATAGATATTATTGTTGATCCGATTAAGGCCGAGGTCAAAAACGACAAACACCTTAATAACTCACTGAAAGACATCATTAACCAAGGTGAGGAAAAGGGTAAAATCAGCATTTTACCGGAACATCAGGTCAATGATTTACCGATTATGCAACCTATTTATCAACCTGATAACGTTGACACACCAGCGCTTGATACCCCAGTTATTGACGCTAATCAAAAAGTGACCAGTGAAGATAGTCAGCATTATGGTGATTCAATTATCCTTGTTGAGCCTAATTTGACCTTACCGCAAAACAGCTTATCGATAATAAATAAAGCGCCACAAAGTCATTATTTAGTGGAAACTGACAGCCGTTTCACGGACCGAAAAAAATGGTTAAGCTCTGATTACATGCTCAACCGCTTAAAGGTCGATCCGAACAATATCCAAAAACGGTTAGGTGACGGTTATTATGAGCAGCAGCTGATTCGAGAGCAAATTATAGCCTTAACGGGGCATCGATATGTGGGTGATTATACCAGCGACCTAGAACAATATAAGGCATTAATGAATGCAGGCAGTGTTTTTGCGAAAAAATATGGCTTAGCTGTAGGTGTAGCACTTTCAGCAGCGCAAATGAAACAACTCACCAGCGATATAGTCTGGTTAGAAAGCAAAACGGTCATGGTTGATGGGCAAGCGGTGTCAGTATTAGTACCCCAAGTTTATCTGGTCAATAGACCACAGCTGACGGCGGAAGGGGGCTTATTATCAGGAAAAAATGTCACGGTAATCGCGGAAAATGACATTGAATCCTCGGGGGCGATATTAGGGAAAAAACGGGTTGCGCTATTAGGGGATAACGTCAATAACCAAGGCCTGATTGATGCAGGAACCCTCATCATTCAAGCCAAAGACAGCATAAACAGCCGTGGCAAATTACGTGCAGACAAATTGGCGTCTTTACAGGCCAATAACGACATCAACTTAAACAGCACCACGGCTACTACCGAAACGCATTACGGCGCAAGTAAAAGCAAAAATACGGTAATAGACCAAGTTTCAAGTCTCAACGTTAAAGCGGGGGATATCTACTTAAAAGCGGGTCATGATATCAATCTGGGTGCAGCTTTAGTGGTCAATGGGGGTGAAGATGGCACAACCAACATGATAGCGGGACACGATATCCATTTAACGACATTAAAGACAGAAAGCCATCAAGCATCGGTATGGAATAAAAACCACTCACACAAAGTGGATATAGACAACGTGGTAGGGAGTGAAATCTTAACCGATGGCGACCTCAATTTGATTGCTAGCAATGATATCTTGGCAAAATCGGCGCAGATATCGAGCAATAAGCGCTTAAATTTATTAGCAGAGCATGATATTGATATTGGTAGCGAGCAAGAACGCTTGCAATTAACGGAACATCACAAAAGCAAAACCAAAGGGATACTTAACAAAGGTTCGATTACCGAAGATATTGAAGTCGATAATATCACGCAAAAAGGCAGTGGCATTTATGGTGATAGGGTCAACATCAATGCGGGTAATAACCTTAAGGTCACGGGCAGTGAAGTGATTGGCAGCAATAATGTCGCGCTTAACGCAGGCAAAGATATTGCCATTGATGCGGCGGAAGAGTCTTACTACCACATGCAAAAAACCGTCACCAAGAAATCGGGATTAATGGGCAGTGGGGGTATTGGTTTTACGGTGGGTAAAGAGAAAGAAAACCTCAAACAAACCGATAACGAACAAGCCTTTTTGGGTAGTGTGGTGGGTAGCACGGATGGCAGTGTTAATATCCAAGCGGGTAAAGACGTGAACATCAAAGGCAGCGAAGTCATTGCGCAGCGTGACATCAAACTGCAAGGTGAAAACGTCAACATTGAAGCATTAGATGCCAAAACGACGTATAAAGAAGAGTACAGCTACGAAAAATCAGGTTTAACGGTGGCCTTAACGGGCACGGCCGCAGATATGTATGAAGCGGCCAAAGCCGTAGAGCGAGCCAAGAAACAAGGCAATGACAAACTCCTTGCCCTACAATCCATCAAATCGGCTTTAACAGCGGTCGAAGCGCTAGAAGATAGCCAGCTCAAAAACCAACAAGGTCAAAGCCAAGCTTCAATTGGTGTTAGTGCCATGGTAGGCACTCAGCGCACAGAGCGAGAAGTCAACCAAGCGCAACACAACGTCATCAGCAGTAGCATCTCGGCAGGGCGAGACATCGACATTATCGCCACGGGTGACGCCAACAAACAAGGCGGAGACATCACTCTTAAAGGCAGTGAAATCAACGCAGGGAACAATATCAACATCACGGCGAATCGGGATTTAAATGTGATTGGTGCGGTCAACACCCAGCACAGTGACCGTGATGAAAAAAGCTATGGAGGAGGGGTTGGTATCCAGCTTCAATTTGGTGGTGATGAAAGTGGCTTACGCTTTAAAGGCAATGCCAACTTTAGCCGAGAGCGAGAAAATGCGGATGGTAGTGCTTGGACAGAAAGCGTGATTGATGCGAAAAACAAGCTCACCATCAAAACGGGCAACGACACTAACATCATTGGCGGCCAATTAAAAGGCAACACGGTCAACATGGATGTGGGTAACAACTTAAACATCCAATCACTGCAAGATACGGACGACTATGATTACGAAAAAATCAGTGCTTCGGTCAGTGGCAGTGCTGGCTTTGGTGGCTTTAGTGCCAACGGCTCATTATCAAGTACGGACATCGACAGCAAATGGGCAAGTGTCACCGACCAATCGGGTATTTTTGCTGGCAAAGGTGGCTTTGACATCAAGGTAGGCAACAACACCGACCTAAAAGGGGCGGTCATCTCCTCGGAAGCCGAAGACCCGAGCAAAAACCGCCTTGATACGGGCACCATTAGCTTTAGTGACATCAAAAACAAAGCGGAATTTAATGTTAGCCATATCTCGGTCAGTGGCGGCACGGGTGGCGCAGGTGCACCAGCGGCATATCAAAACAGTGAAAAAGACTCAAGCATCACCCACTCAGCGGTAGAGCAAGGTCAACTCATCATCCGCAACAAAGACAAACAACAACAGGATATTAATGATTTAAGCCGAGATACGGAGCATGCGAACCACACGTTAAAACCGATATTTGACAAACAAAAAGAGCTCGACAAAATCGAAACGGTAGAGCTTATCAAAGACATAGCCCAACAGACGAAAAGCATAATGGGCAAATATGACCGAATACAGGCACAAAACAAAATAGACAACGACGAAGAAATTAAAAAAGGCCTAAAAGAAAAAACCACAGATCAGCTAAAAAAAGAAAAGCTTAAAGCTCAACAAGAGCCAAGCTATACCCCAAAAAGCTACGACGAGCTTTACCAGCAAAATTATTATAATGCCGTCAGCGATGCAGTGGTAAAAAATGCAAAAAACAACCTTGGCACCATGGGTGGAGATGTCAGCAAAGGCATAGACTCA
>NZ_LZGW01000006.1 GCF_001690275.1 Gilliamella sp. WF3-4
AAAAATTATTCAGGAGTATATACCGTTTAGTTTGATTAAGATTCAATATTGGTTATTGTTTAGTATTTTGATATTAATGTTTTATTAGACTTTTGTTTTATTGGAATTATAGGATTTAGTGACGGTGTTAACCGTCACCTTTAACTTGCTAATATGTAAAATTCAAGATGGAATTAATCTAACTGGGCTGATAACGATTATCTTTAATAATATAAGGCTCCGCTATTTCATTCCATACCACCTGAGCCATTTTTTGCCATTCGGTTGGATTACTCTGCTTTGCAATATAATCCCTTATTAATTTTACAGATTGGTTAAATTGTTCCTTGTCCAACTCGACAAAAGAATAAAACTTTAAGTATTCTCCTTCTTCCGATTTTATGATTTCATGTAATTTAGGATAGTTAGGTAAAAATACTGCATCTAGCAAATCACCAAAGGCATCCCAATAACTGCTATTAATAAATCCCCCTGTTCGTTGAAAATTAGCTTCTCTTTGCCCTTTATCATTCCAACCAATAAATAAACTTGCCCCCATGTACTTACCTCATAATTATAATTTTATCTTGCTGTGCCTTAGATAATGTTTTTATGTAATTAATAAAGATCTTTTGGTTAGTTGGTGTTAACACCCTAAAATCAACAGGTACATAATCAGCTTTCTTCAAATGATCTTGAATAACATCTTTACCACTACCTGATGCCATATTTTTTTCATAAAATTTATTTAAACCATCAATTTCCTTTTGTGACAATTTGTCAGTTGTATACATTGCATCAACAGTTTTACCTTTATTGGGACCTGAAGTAATAATAAAGTCTGGTGAAGAACCAGTTGTGGCTCCTTCAGGCGGCGTATAACGCTCCATTTTACCTAATACTGGCTCAAGCTGCGCTGCAGCGGCTGCTTCAGCGGGTTTTAATTTACCACTACCGCCCAGATCTGGCGTATTGAGACGATTTTGTCCTTCAAGCGGTGTTTGATTGATTTTTACTTCATTCAAACCTTCACTATTTTTTATTATTTGTCCATTTGCTCCCTTTCCAGCACCCCCAGCTGTTGCTTTATTAACATTCTTACTTAATTGCTCTACATCTTTAGCCGATAACTTCCCTATAGCTCTAGACTTCCAAGCTAAATCACTAAAACCTTTTGCGGTAACGCCACCTGTTGAGAGTGAAAATAACAGTTCAGCATCTGATGCTGACACGCCTAATATCTTAGAAAGTCCCTCGGCGGTTTGCGTATGATAACTTTTGCCATTATAAATGACCCTTAATCCCGTTACGCCATTATCAGCCATTGACCATGTTAGGTATGCACTTGGTATACATCCCACCACTGAGCTACAAGCTGGTGATAATGCGACTGCTCCGACCCCATCCAAAACAGCAGCCCCAACCTGAAGGACACCTCCTGCTCGAGTGGTTATGCTGTATTCATTATTAATATATACTACGTTATCTGAAATACCATCAAAAAATGTATACTGAAATAACTTTTCATTTTTTTGATAAGGTATTCCAAGTATAGATCTATTTTTTGTGTGTTCTTGAGCTTCAAGCGTTTCTCTATATGCTTGTAACTCGTCACTACTGCCTAACTTTTCTAGTTCTCGGAGTACCGCTTTCTGCGGGTCATTATCAGCCAGTTCGGACGAACATTTAATTAGTGCACATGCTGCTGCTAGATAACGTAATTCTTCCTGCTTATCTCCTTTAGCCAATTTTCTAATTCGTTTATTCTCTCTACGCGTAGTTAAACGGTTATTCTCAACCGCATTCTTACTCGCAGCTATCGAAGCACCAACATCACCCATATCACCACCAACGCTGGCCGTGGCAAGACCTGCGGCTAGTTGCGATAATGCGCTGATGTTTTGTTTTTCTGCTTCGGTGAGGTCTTTGATGTCTTTCTTTTTACCGTTATCATCTTTATAAAGATTGAGGATGGCTTCTGCAGCAAGTTCGCCACTTACTGCGCCTGCGCCACCCGCTAAGCCTGAGTTGCCTTGTAGTTCGGCTATAGTGCCCGCTAATATGGCGTGAGCCGTTAAACGAGCTACTTCGTTATCCCCTGCATGTATTTTAATTTGCTCTGCTAGCCATGGTGCGCTAGCACCTGCAAGGCCACCCGTGACGTCGCCAGTGATGATGCCGGTAATGATTGAAGCCGCTGAGTCTATGCCTTTGCTGACATCTCCACCCATGGTGCCAAGGTTGTTTTTTGCATTTTTTACCACTGCATCGCTGACGGCATTATAATAATTTTGCTGGTAAAGCTCGTCGTAGCTTTTTGGGGTATAGCTTGGCTCTTGTTGAGCTTTAAGCTTTTCTTTTTTTAGCTGATCTGTGGTTTTTTCTTTTAGGCCTTTTTTAATTTCTTCGTCGTTGTCTATTTTGTTTTGTGCCTGTATTCGGTCATATTTGCCCATTATGCTTTTCGTCTGTTGGGCTATGTCTTTGATAAGCTCTACCGTTTCGATTTTGTCGAGCTCTTTTTGTTTGTCAAATATCGGTTTTAACGTGTGGTTCGCATGCTCCGTATCTCGGCTTAAATCATTAATATCCTGTTGTTGTTTGTCTTTGTTGCGGATGATGAGTTGACCTTGCTCTACCGCTGAGTGGGTGATGCTTGAGTCTTTTTCACTGTTTTGATATGCCGCTGGTGCACCTGCGCCACCCGTGCCGCCACTGACCGAGATATGGCTAACATTAAATTCCGCTTTGTTTTTGATGTCACTAAAGCTAATGGTGCCCGTATCAAGGCGGTTTTTGCTCGGGTCTTCGGCTTCCGAGGAGATGACCGCCCCTTTTAGGTCGGTGTTGTTGCCTACCTTGATGTCAAAGCCACCTTTGCCAGCAAAAATACCCGATTGGTCGGTGACACTTGCCCATTTGCTGTCGATGTCCGTACTTGATAATGAGCCGTTGGCACTAAAGCCACCAAAGCCAGCACTGCCACTGACCGAAGCACTGATTTTTTCGTAATCATAGTCGTCCGTATCTTGCAGTGATTGGATGTTTAAGTTGTTACCCACATCCATGTTGACCGTGTTGCCTTTTAATTGGCCGCCAATGATGTTAGTGTCGTTGCCCGTTTTGATGGTGAGCTTGTTTTTCGCATCAATCACGCTTTCTGTCCAAGCACTACCATCCGCATTTTCTCGCTCTCGGCTAAAGTTGGCATTGCCTTTAAAGCGTAAGCCACTTTCATCACCACCAAATTGAAGCTGGATACCAACCCCTCCTCCATAGCTTTTTTCATCACGGTCACTGTGCTGGGTGTTGACCGCACCAATCACATTTAAATCCCGATTCGCCGTGATGTTGATATTGTTCCCTGCGTTGATTTCACTGCCTTTAAGAGTGATGTCTCCGCCTTGTTTGTTGGCGTCACCCGTGGCGATAATGTCGATGTCTCGCCCTGCCGAGATGCTACTGCTGATGACGTTGTGTTGCGCTTGGTTGACTTCTCGCTCTGTGCGCTGAGTGCCTACCATGGCACTAACACCAATTGAAGCTTGGCTTTGACCTTGTTGGTTTTTGAGCTGGCTATCTTCTAGCGCTTCGACCGCTGTTAAAGCCGATTTGATGGATTGTAGGGCAAGGAGTTTGTCATTGCCTTGTTTCTTGGCTCGCTCTACGGCTTTGGCCGCTTCATACATATCTGCGGCCGTGCCCGTTAAGGCCACCGTTAAACCTGATTTTTCGTAGCTGTACTCTTCTTTATACGTCGTTTTGGCATCTAATGCTTCAATGTTGACGTTTTCACCTTGCAGTTTGATGTCACGCTGCGCAATGACTTCGCTGCCTTTGATGTTCACGTCTTTACCCGCTTGGATATTAACACTGCCATCCGTGCTACCCACCACACTACCCAAAAAGGCTTGTTCGTTATCGGTTTGTTTGAGGTTTTCTTTCTCTTTACCCACCGTAAAACCAATACCCCCACTGCCCATTAATCCCGATTTCTTGGTGACGGTTTTTTGCATGTGGTAGTAAGACTCTTCCGCCGCATCAATGGCAATATCTTTGCCTGCGTTAAGCGCGACATTATTGCTGCCAATCACTTCACTGCCCGTGACCTTAAGGTTATTACCCGCATTGATGTTGACCCTATCACCATAAATGCCACTGCCTTTTTGCGTGATATTATCGACTTCAATATCTTCGGTAATCGAACCTTTGTTAAGTATCCCTTTGGTTTTGCTTTTGTGATGTTCCGTTAATTGCAAGCGTTCTTGCTCGCTACCAATATCAATATCATGCTCTGCTAATAAATTTAAGCGCTTATTGCTCGATATCTGCGCCGATTTTGCCAAGATATCATTGCTAGCAATCAAATTGAGGTCGCCATCGGTTAAGATTTCACTCCCTACCACGTTGTCTATATCCACTTTGTGTGAGTGGTTTTTATTCCATACCGATGCTTGATGGCTTTCTGTCTTTAATGTCGTTAAATGGATATCGTGTCCCGCTATCATGTTGGTTGTGCCATCTTCACCCCCATTGACCACTAAAGCTGCACCCAGATTGATATCATGACCCGCTTTTAAGTAGATATCCCCCGCTTTAACGTTGAGACTTGAAACTTGGTCTATTACCGTATTTTTGCTTTTACTTGCGCCGTAATGCGTTTCGGTAGTAGCCGTGGTGCTGTTTAAGTTGATGTCGTTATTGGCCTGTAAAGACGCCAATTTGTCTGCACGTAATTTGCCACGGCTGTTTATGCTGTCTTTGGCTTGAATGATGAGGGTTCCTGCATCAATCAGGCCTTGGTTATTGACGTTATCCCCTAATAGCGCAACCCGTTTTTTCCCTAATATCGCCCCCGAGGATTCAATGTCATTTTCCGCGATTACCGTGACATTTTTTCCTGATAATAAGCCCCCTTCCGCCGTCAGCTGTGGTCTATTGACCAGATAAACTTGGGGTACTAATACTGACACCGCTTGCCCATCAACCATGACCGTTTTGCTTTCTAACCAGACTATATCGCTGGTGAGTTGTTTCATTTGCGCTGCTGAAAGTGCTACACCTACAGCTAAGCCATATTTTTTCGCAAAAACACTGCCTGCATTCATTAATGCCTTATATTGTTCTAGGTCGCTGGTATAATCACCCACATATCGATGCCCCGTTAAGGCTATAATTTGCTCTCGAATCAGCTGCTGCTCATAATAACCGTCACCTAACCGTTTTTGGATATTGTTCGGATCGACCTTTAAGCGGTTGAGCATGTAATCAGAGCTTAACCATTTTTTTCGGTCCGTGAAACGGCTGTCAGTTTCCACTAAATAATGACTTTGTGGCGCTTTATTTATTATCGATAAGCTGTTTTGCGGTAAGGTCAAATTAGGCTCAACAAGGATAATTGAATCACCATAATGCTGACTATCTTCACTGGTCACTTTTTGATTAGCGTCAATAACTGGGGTATCAAGCGCTGGTGTGTCAACGTTATCAGGTTGATAAATAGGTTGCATAATCGGTAAATCATTGACCTGATGTTCCGGTAAAATGCTGATTTTACCCTTTTCCTCACCTTGGTTAATGATGTCTTTCAGTGAGTTATTAAGGTGTTTGTCGTTTTTGACCTCGGCCTTAATCGGATCAACAATAATATCTATACTAACATTCGCCTCTTTACGTGGTTGTAAATCAACTTGGCTTTTATCCTCTTTACTGTGCGCTTTTATTTTGGCATGCTCAAGATCGATGGTGGTGACCGATTGGTCGTTATAGTCGCTCCATTTTGCTCTTTTTTTATATACGGCTTTACCTTTCTTAGTCTCTTTCTCGCGGTAATGGTAAATTTTATTACCCATATCAGTGACCGTGTGCTGGCCTTTTAATGAGTGATTATTGAGTGTGCCAGTCTCAATATTTAAGGCATTACCCGCAATAATTTTACTGTTATCATTTTCTAAATGGTCGGATTGTATATGCAAATCTTGACCAGAGATGATTTCTGCTGGTGCAGTATTTTTGATTTTAGTTTCATAAATATGCCTTGTGTAATCATATTTGTAATACTTATAAGTGGAATTAAAAGCGCCATTATTGGAATGCAAAACAGGGTATCGATGCCGCTCTTTAGGGCTAGTACGAATACTTACTTCATCGGGTTTAAATCGCCGAGCATCTCCGGTTGGTGAATATTCAATAAGATGTTGACTATCGACTAAGACCTCTTCGGTTTCAATATGGTCATTGATGTTGTTAATTTGCTTGACTTTTAATGCCATATCGTCAGTCGCTTCAATCCGTGCTGAGTGATTGTTTAAGGTTTCACCCTCAATATACATCTCTCCTAAGCTGAGTATCAGCGCATGATTGGTATTATTTACTGTGTTGGCATCCAATAAAAGCGTGTCCCTTGCTGCAATAGTTGGCGCAAGCGGGCTGGTTAAAGAAGGCGCTCGGTTGTTCACCTGATGAGCTCGGATATCAATCCCATTCCCATATAAGCGCGCGCCGTCCAGATTGTCAAAACGCTGCGATGCGTTTAGGTGAACGTCACCACCATCAATCAGTCCTTTATTTTCCAATATTTGCCCATTGGTGTTGATTTCCTCTGATTCGATAATGCCTTTTTCTGTATTTTTTATTTCGTCACTGTTAAGGGTGATGGCTTGACCCGATGAGATTTTTCCGTCATTGGTAATTTGGCTGGCGTTGATTGAAATAGCATTATTTGCCAGTAAGCTGTTTTTGTTATCAAATGCATTAGTTAAATTAAGCGCAATATTATGTTCAGCAAGGAGTTCACCATCACCACTGAGTTGATTTGCGGTAATGGTAATATCATTGGCTAATAAACGAGCTTGACTATTAGCTATGTCACCCGCTTGAAGATGTAATAACGTTTTCGCTACAATATCGGCTTGTTGATTTTTAAGCGATTGGGTTTTTAACTCAATTTTTCCAGCATTCAATTTGGCTTGATGATTATTGATTGAATCCGCTTCAATCAAAATCCCCTTATTGGCCTCTGTTATTGAGTATTGATTATCAATCGTGCCATGAGATTGTAATTGAATTTGTTGCATCGCAGTAAGCTTGGCATGATTATTGGTTAAATTATTCTCTGCATGTAGCCGAATATTACCCATGCTCAACAATTTCGCTTGTTGGTTATCAACGGTTTGCCCATCTAAGGTGATATCCCCTTTAGCTTGAATATCAGCAGACTGATTATTGATGTGATTCGCTTTGACCGTGAGGTTACTTTCTGCAACCCATTGTGCTTGGTGGTTATTGACCTCGTTGGCGGTTATTGCCAATTTCCCTTTACTGCTTAATTCAGAATCTTCATTATTTAAAGCATCTGCATGAATGATAATACCATCTCGCCCTGAGATTAGCATCGCATGTTGATTAGCTAGGTGGGCATTGACATCCATTTGCATACCTTGTTTGGCCTGTAAGGAGGCATGGCGATTGTCAAGGTTATTGGCATGAATCGAAATATATTTATCCGCTAACCCAAGGGCGTGCTGATTATTTATTTCGTTACTGTTTACGGTAATATTTTGTTTAGCCGATAAGGTGCTATCTTGGTTATTCGTTTTGTCGGCATCAATATGTATAGAGCCATTAGTAATTAACGTGGCGGATTGATTATTAAATTCGGTACTTTGGATGTCGATGCCTTTATCAGCATGAATATAGGCCGATTGATTGGCTAATTGTTTAGCGGTTAATGATAATTGGGTTCCCGATATTAAGGTTGCTTCGTTATTATTTAATTTATCGGCTTTGACGGCAATACCCTTATCGGCTTTGAATACAGATGAATGATTATCCATATCATCACTATCAATAATAATGGCATTTTGGCTAACCCATTTGACCGATGCGCTATTAAGCTTTTTGGCTTTTATGCGAATCTTATCGTCAGTTTTTAATATGGATGACTGACTATTAAGTTCATCTGCATTAAGCATAACTTCGTTACCGGCTGCCAATAAGTTATTTTGATTATTTATTTGCTTGGCAGCCATAGTGATTTTATTTTGTGTTCGAATATCAGCGTTTTGATTATCTAATTGCTCATCACCATTAAACCCAACATCGCCCGTCGCAACCATGGTGCTATGTCGATTATTAATCCTTTTTCCCTGCATAGTCAGGTCATGACCAGACTTGATTTTTGAACGTTGATTATCAATGCGCTGTGACTTAAGCTCCAGTTTGTCACCAGCAATGAGTGTCGCATCAGCATTGTCCAATTGGTCGGTAGCCGTTATAGATAAGGCTTTACCCGATTGCATGGCTAAATGACGATTATTAATCTTATTACCATCTATCTTTATCGATTGCTGGCTAATTATTTGTGCATGTTGGTTGTCAATATCGTGAGCCTGAATGTGAATAGCCGCTAATGCATTGACGAGGGTATTTTGGTTATTAACCTTGTTTGACAATAAGTCAATTGTTCCATAGCTCTGTAATTTGCTGTTATGATTATTTAAATACAGTGCGTTAAGGTAAATATTTTTATAGCTCGATATTGACGAATTTTGATTATTTATCGTTTGTGCATTTGCGGTAATATGACCTTCACTAATCCATTTCGCATTATTGTTGTCTAATTGTGAATTTGCTGTAACAGCTATGTCACCTTTAGCACTTAACGTTGCTGCATTTAATTTAACCGTGTTTGCTTCAAGGGTGGATTGTTTTTCACTCACGATTAACCCTTCAGTTGCATCAATGCCATCGGACGCTTTCAGGTTAATATCCCCTTTTGCTTTAACTTTTACTTTTTGTGCATCAATATGCGAACTTATCATATTGATATCATGATTACTGACCAATACCCCCTCATTAACCCATAGTTGCTCTGCGGTTATAGCAATGCGATCGCTTGCGCTGAGTTCGGCATGATAATTATTGATATTTTTACCTTGTAACGTTAAGGTCGAATTCGTTAGTAATAGTGCAGATTGATTGTCGAGCTCGGTTGCATAAATTGATAAATGACCATTGGATTTTAATTCTGCTGATTGGTTATTCACTTGCTGACCATCAATAGCCATATTATGCTGTGCAGTGAGCTTTGCGTGTTGATTAAAAAATTGCTTAGCTTTGATATTAATTGTGTCGTCTGAAATGAATGTCGAAGAATCATTATTAACTAGCTCACCGTGAATCGTGATAGTTCCTTTCGCACTAAAAGCCACTTTTTGGTTGTTAATTTGATTAGCATCAATTGTTAACGTGTCTTCTGTCAAGAATTTAGACTGTTGATTATCAAAAAGATGACTATCAATTGTTAAATATTTTTTGGATTGCAAGGTTGATTTGCGATTTTCCAATGTATTGGCTTTTATGTGCAAATAATCATGACTTACTAATAATGAGCCATTATTGGTGATATATTCCCCTTGAAGATTAATCGCGCCCTTCGCCAGCAAGGTACTATTATTGTTGTCAATAACTTGTTTGCCATTAAAATGAATTGCATTGCCGACATTGAGTTTTGTTTGTGCGTTATTTATTTTATTAGCATTCAATACCACATCTTTATCAGCCAGTATAATCGCTTGTTGGTTATCAATTACGTTTGCTTTAGCAAAATAGGTTGCATTAGTTTTAGCTTGTAAATAACGGCTATCAATCAAATTATTGGCATTTAAATTGATGCTTTCTTTGCTATTAATTTTAGCCGCATTGAGATTGATATTGTCAGCCGTCACCGCCAGCGATTTAGCTATATTTTGGCTGTTTGCAAGGTCAACATTGTCTTGCGCATTCACCACAATCTGTTGACCCGCTAAATTTTTGCCCGTTAATAAAACATCTTTAGCCTTGGCTGCAATATTGCCTTGTTTAGTCAACTGCCCTTGTTGGTC
Source organism: Gilliamella sp. WF3-4 (assembly GCF_001690275.1). GTDB lineage: Bacteria > Pseudomonadota > Gammaproteobacteria > Enterobacterales > Orbaceae > Gilliamella > Gilliamella apicola_C. The sequence continues at coordinate 9,864 of NZ_LZGW01000006.1, forward strand.
AATCCCCGCCGCAACGGTACTGCTTTTACCACTATTTATCGTTGAGGCTTTAAGCTCGACATTATTTTCAGCGATTAATGCCCCCTCATTAGCAATCGCTTTTTTGGCGTTTAATTGAAGGTTTTTTTTGCTGTAAATTTGTTTACTGTTACTAATAGTGTGTTGACTGCTTAGCTGAATATCACCTTTAGCTTGTAAGGTACCAGTATTGCTGATTTTCCCATCCGCACTGATTATAAGGTTACCAGCACTTGCCCCTAACTCGCCTGCATTATGTACACCAACCCCTTTTTCTGTCCCGACTAGCTGGATTTTACCCGCATACATCCCCCCCAGTGCCGAAACATCCAAGCCAACTTCCGGTTTTGGGTTATCATCTTCACCTAACGGTGTTACCGTTTGTGCGTCAACGCTGACTTTATTACGCCCTGCCACCACATTTAAATCATTTGCCCATACCGCAGAATTTATCGATACCGTGCGAGCAATTAAATCCGTATAACTTTGCCCAGAACTGTCCAGACCTTTACCCGTTACCGCTATATGACCTTGCTCTACCTGATAACCGGTTAAATCCCCATTTTCAATTATCGGTTTACCCGTCGTTAATGTGCCTCGACTCGCATTAATAAAACCACAACCATTACAGGTGATCCCTGATGGGTTGGCTATAACCACTTGAGCCTTTTGTCCCGCAACTTCAACGACCCCATTTAATTGGCTTGGGTTACGTGAGTTGACTTCGTTTAAGATGATTTTGGCACTGCCACTGGCATTTAACAGTTCATTACCTTGGATATAACCCCCAATTTGGGTTTTGCTGGTTTTACTGCTGTTATTTAAAATTACACCTTGCTTTGAGACATCAAACTGTTGGTATTTGTTATGTGAAACGCCTTTATTATTCGGCGTTTGTATGTTGACCTGTGTGGTGCCGTTCGCCGTTGA
>NZ_LZGW01000007.1 GCF_001690275.1 Gilliamella sp. WF3-4
ACAATGGCACAACTCATAGCAATAGTAACCAAATGATTTTGTTGTAGTTGCTGTGCCCACGTTTTACGTGCCCCAGTTGGCACTAAAGCTTTTTTATGATTTCTTCCTGAAGCTGGGATTTTAAGCTCAGTTCGGCAAACATCTGCTTAAGCTTGCGGTTTTCAGCCTCCTGCTCCTTTAAGCGTTTGATATCCGACGTTTCCATTCCGCTGTATTTTTCTCGCCATTTATAGAAAGTTGAATTACCCATTCCATATGTACGGCACAACTCTTTAACGGGTACACCTGCCTCTGCTTCTTTTAAAATAGCGACGATTTGATGTTCAGTCATTTTTTTCATAATTAAATCCTCTTTTACTTTTATCATAGAGAATTTTCTACTTTTTTGCTGTACTATTTTAGGGGGTAGTTACACGATGAAAACATTTAGGAAAGCCCCAGCGTAAATGCCGGTCTGTGATAGTATTCAACACCGAAATAATCACGGAATCATCCTGCAACTTAGGTTGATAATAGTAAGCACAACGGCTTAAGCCAACAATGGCACAACTCATAGCAATAGTAACCAAATGATTTTGTTGTAGTTGCTGTGCCCACGTTTTACGTGCCCCAGTTGGCACTAAAGCTTTTTTATGATTTCTTCCTGAAGCTGGGATTTTAAGCTCAGTTCGGCAAACATCTGCTTAAGCTTGCGGTTTTCAGCCTCCTGCTCCTTTAAGCGTTTGATATCCGACGTTTCCATTCCGCTGTATTTTTCTCGCCATTTATAGAAAGTTGAATTACCCATTCCATATGTACGGCACAACTCTTTAACGGGTACACCTGCCTCTGCTTCTTTTAAAATAGCGACGATTTGATGTTCAGTCATTTTTTTCATAATTAAATCCTCTTTTACTTTTATCATAGAGAATTTTCTACTTTTTTGCTGTACTATTTTAGGGGGTAGTTACACGATGAAAACATTTAGGAAAGCCCCAGCGTAAATGCCGGTCTGTGATAGTATTCAACACCGAAATAATCACGGAATCATCCTGCAACTTAGGTTGATAATAGTAAGCACAACGGCTTAAGCCAACAATGGCACAACTCATAGCAATAGTAACCAAATGATTTTGTTGTAGTTGCTGTGCCCACGTTTTACGTGCCCCAGTTGGCACTAAAGCTTTTTTATGATTTCTTCCTGAAGCTGGGATTTTAAGCTCAGTTCGGCAAACATCTGCTTAAGCTTGCGGTTTTCAGCCTCCTGCTCCTTTAAGCGTTTGATATCCGACGTTTCCATTCCGCTGTATTTTTCTCGCCATTTATAGAAAGTTGAATTACCCATTCCATATGTACGGCACAACTCTTTAACGGGTACACCTGCCTCTGCTTCTTTTAAAATAGCGACGATTTGATGTTCAGTCATTTTTTTCATAATTAAATCCTCTTTTACTTTTATCATAGAGAATTTTCTACTTTTTTGCTGTACTATTTTAGGGGATAGTTACACGATGCCAATGATTTGATATGGAATACACCCATTACACACGAAGAAATTACTGCCACTGTAACCAAAAATAACAGCGAATGATTCTTGGATTCATGCAGCTTGTTCGAGTGTGAGTTTGATTCCCTGTGAACCACAGTTAGAAGCAAAAGTATTTGTACGTGTCACTTTAAACGGCCCATTTGCCGATGATACTCAGATAAATTCCGGTAATCCTATTCCATTTTTTAAGCCGAGTTTACCACAAACATTTGAATTAGTGGGTAGAAATAGACATAATGAAGAGATTGTAAAATATGGTTTTGTGTTGAAGCACTGGTTTGTCCACCGTGGTGGTAGAGAAGGTAACCAATCAGAGCAAACCGCATGGTGTAGTGCGATAAATTATCGTATGCCAAAAGTAAAAGACTTGACCAATGCGAAGTGTCGCCCCAACCCTCGCCCTCGCGACGATTTTCCTTGTAGAAATGGAATAGATGGCGCCTTACCCCAATCATCAGATTATAATACGTTATTACGTCATGTTGATGCTGGCTTTATAACCGAGTGGGGGTCTTTGCTTAGTAATGCCGGCTTCAAGAACGACCTCTACTGGACTAGCGATAGCGATTTCTTCGTAGACTCGGGCTATGGTAAAGTAAAAAATCCAAATTCAAATTTTGTTTCTAGTATCAATTATGGTATTTGCGTTCACCCTTAATACTGACTTCTTAATTCTTATATAAAAGGATATGCAACTTGACATAAATCAAAGGTAAAGCTGTTAACGTATAATGCTCAACGTTAGTTAGTCTAAGTCGCCAAGCGAGCTAACGTTAAGTGCGTTTGTACAGCCAGCATATGTTTTTAACGCTGGCGTAAAAGTGTTGTTTAATGAAGCAATTAACTGTTGTGTTTTATTAAGGATTCCTCCAAAAACAATCAGAAAAACATCAATAAAATCAATGCCTTTTCTGACTGTTTTTTTATTGATAGCGCATTCACATTTTATAAAAGTCAAAGGTTATTATTATTTATTCAGAGTTAGAAAATGTTAACATCACCGTAGCTTGTTACGTTATGGATAAGCTGATGAAAAATTGATATCGATTCGTTTTCGAGCATTCAGCGTAGTAAGTGTCTTTTTGGTTTTAAAGCAAAATCATAAAAAAAACAATAAAATCAATGGTTGTTTTAATTTCTTGTTGTTTCGCTCACAATGCTTTATTTGCTTGGTTGTTTACAAACATAATCCTAAACACTACACTAGTCAATGTTCTCAACGGGGTGCCCAGTGGGGCTGAGAATGTTAGATAAACTAACGTAACCCGTCGAACCTGAACTGGATCATGCCAGCGGAGGGATTTGAGTTATTATACCTACTCAAACCTTTTGTCTTTTATTTGCTATTTTGGAGGCAAAATGTTTTGTAAAAAATTGTTATTATCTTTGGTATTATCTGCACTTTTTATGGCAAATATTGCAAATGCTACCAACATAAAACCTACCTTGATTGTGTATAGTTACAACTCTTTTATTTCTGAGTGGGGACCAGGGCGGGCAATTGAAAAGGGATTTGAAGCGCAGTGTGGTTGCGAAGTTGAGATTGTTACATTAGGCGATGGCGTGTCGATTTTAAATCGAATGCGTCTTGAGGGCGATAAGACCAATGCCGATGTTGTTTTGGGATTAGACAATAATCTTTTAGAACAGGCTAAACAAGCCAATATTGTTATTCCTCACCAAATCAATAAACCCGATAATTTAAATACCAACTGGTGGGATGATGATTTTGTGCCTTATGATTTTGGCTATTTTGCTTTTATTTATAATCAACAAAAAATCAGCAATCCACCACGCTCTATGCATGAATTAGTTGATAATAAAGCCAACTGGAAGATTATCTATCAAGATCCTAGAACTAGCACTCCGGGGTTAGGTTTATTATTTTGGATAAAGAATATTTATGGTGATGATGCCTCATCAGCATGGCAAAAAATAGCTAAAAACACCGTGACAGTAACTAAGGGCTGGAGTGAAGCTTATGGGCTATTTTTAAAGGGTGAAGCTGATTTTGTGCTTAGCTATAGCACTTCACCTGTTGCTCATATTATGAATGATAATGATCATCGTTATGCTGCGGCTATTTTTGATGAAGGGCATTATCGTCAAGTTGAAGTTGCTGGTATTACTAAATATAGTCAGCAACCCGAATTAGCACGGGCTTTTTTACAATATTTATTGACCCCCGATGTGCAACGTCAATTTGCTGAGAAAAATACCATGTACCCTATTATTAATACATCGTTACCCGAAGCTTTTAAGCAAGTTAAGCCTATAAATAAAGCGCTTGAGTTTGATGCAAAGCAAGTTGAACATAATCAAAAAACGTGGGTACGAGAATGGCAATCTGCCATTAGCAAGTAGTTTTATTTTACCTAATGTTGAAGTTAAGAATATTACTCCCAGGAATTAGCGCTGCTAGCCTGATCTTAATGATATTAGGCGCAGCACTCTTTGCGCTTTGTTTGACTGCGATTAAATTTAATAATTTAGTCGTCTATTTTGATGAGTATTTATTACATGTTATTTGGATAACTTTATTTCAAGCAACATTATCGACTTTATTATCTGTATTATTGGCAATTATCATGGCTAAAGCTTTGTCGATGATTGATTTTTTAGGTAAAAGATTATTATTGCGCATTATGCCAATTACCTTTATTTTACCGACACTTGTTGTCGTCACTGGGCTGTTGTCGGTTTATGGTAAACAGGGCTTATTAGCGGCTGTTTTCGGTTATTTTGGTGTGCCATTTATGACATCGATTTATGGATTAACAGGCATTTTACTTGCACATGTATTTTTAAATTTTCCGTATGCTTGCTGTCTATTCTATCGAACGTTAAATAGTGCACCAGTTGAACACAAACAGCTAGCAGCACAATTAAACTTTTCAAGTTTTACTTACTTTAAATTGATTGAGTGGCCATTACTGCGTCGGCAACTGTTCCCGATGGCTGCGCTTATTTTTATGCTGTGTTTTTCTAGCTTTGCGATCGTATTAGCGCTAGGAGGCGGACCAAAATATACAACATTTGAAGTCGCCATTTATCAATCTATTCGTGATTTAGATTTAGCTCAAGCTGTGCTTTTAGCTTGTTTACAGTTTATTTGTTGTGTTTGTTTTATTTGTTTGATGCAAAAATTTACTCATAACAATAACCACCATCAAAAACCTAATACATGCTATGTTAGGCAAAGTTACCGTTTGCCTGTTTCAAATCATTTAGCCTTTTTATGTATGATTATTATTGTTATTGGTGGGTTATTTATTTTGCTACCGATTATGACCCTACTCATTGAAGGGGGATATTTTTTTCAATGGTCATTTTTAACTGAGTCTTTTCAACAGGCAGTTGTGTTTTCATTATTAATTGCTTTTGGCTCTGCTACTATTGCCATGTTGCTAGCATTGTTATTACTTTATACTAATAGCCGTTTGTTAATTAATCACAAAATACAGTGGAGTAATCAATTAATGTTAGTTGGATCGCTGATTTTAATTATTCCAAGCATGGTATTTTCATCAGGTCTATTTTTATTATTATTTCCCTTTGCGCATAGTTTTATCGTTGTTTGCTTTTTAATTATGCTATGTAATGGTTTGATGGCATTGCCTTTTATATTGAAAAATCTTGCTGTACCTATGTTTGATGTTGTATCGCGCTATTGGCAATTAAGTCAATCACTTAATATTAATGGCTTTTTTCACTTTTATTTGATTGAATATAAAGCACTAAAAAGATTAATTATCCAGAGTTTTGCTTTATCTGCAATATTATCATTGGGTGATTTTGGTATTATTGCTTTATTTGGTGGAAAATCAGTGACCACATTACCGTATTATTTGTATGAACAAATATCAAGTTATCATTATAAAGAAAGCGCCGTAACGGCCGCATTATTGTTAATCTTATCTTTTAGTTTATTGGTTGTGATGGATTATGATCGAACTAAATCAAATTAATTATCATTACGATAATTTTAAAATGCATTTTAATCTCAAAATTGCAGCAAAAGAAAAAGTCGTCATTATTGGACGCAGTGGTGCTGGTAAAAGTACCTTGTTAAATTTGATTGCTGGATTTGTTTCACCAAACTCGGGGCAAATTTTACTTAACCATCAAAATATGACTCGCACCTTGCCAGGCAAACGCCCCGTTTCGATTTTATTTCAACGTAATAATTTATTTAACCATTTAACCATTGAGCAAAATATTGGTTTAGGTATAAAACCTTGTTTAAAACTGAATGCATCTGAACGGCAAACAATAGAAGATATGCTAGTTAAGGTTAGTTTAGCAGGCTTTAACAATCGTTATCCTAATCAGCTTTCAGGCGGGCAACGGCAACGTGTGGCATTAGCGCGTTGTTTAATTCAGCATCGCCCTGTTTTATTGTTAGACGAACCATTTTCAGCGCTCGATCAAGCTCTGCGTTTTGAAATGTTGGCGTTAGTGGATCAAATTTGTGATGATTTCAATTTAACTTTAATGATGGTATCACACTATCTTGATGATTCACTTAATTATTTTTCACGTTGTTTGGTGGTTGATAATGGCAACATTGTTTTTAACGATTTACCAACACAGCTTGCACAATCTAAACATAACGAAATTGCCAAAATGTTGGGTTTTAATTATTCTTAAAAAGGGTTGAAGCTTGGAAATAACACTTTTACCTGCCTATTTTATTATTCAATATTAAACAAGTTGTAATTTTATTGAGTTAAAAAATTGCGATTAATTGACTAATTACAAATTTATTAATTAGATATTTATAAATTGCACTATCTCTATTTTGTTGGTCAACGCTTAAGATTTAATTAATCTATTTAGCTTAAATTACCTTAATTATTAACAACTTTAATTAATTATTTATGCAAAATGGCCATATATGCCATAAGTTTAGTTGTTCGGCACTTAGCTCTGATAGCTTATTTTTCACTTATTTGTTTGTGCTTTACCGCTATATATTTTTATTTATGATCACGACGAAGATGTTTATCAAATACCATCCCAGAATATATTAGTAAGAAACGAGAAAACACCGACTTGAACTGTGTTTTCTGCTTTGGTTATCGCTAGCGTGAATATCAACGTATACAAACCATTATCAAACTGGTATGTCCAAACTGTGTCAATCGAAAATTTAGCACACAAAAGGTAATTCACACATGATTAGTTTTTGCTGGATTAAGTGATAGCTTATATATTACTGAAAAAATTTTAGTTAATCGGAAATTTTCCATGAATCGATCTGTTGGATTGGTGATCCTTATGATAAAAAAGGGTTAATTGATTTTGATAAATTAGAAAAGTAGTTATCGTCGGTGTTTACACCGCCACTTAAGGTGTGATATTGTATATTTATACAGTTATATTTTATTTGCCGTAATACCGTTTATGCGAAAAATTATTCATGTTGATATGGATTGTTTTTATGCCGCTGTTGAAATGAGAGATAATCCCCGTTATCGTAATATGCCTATTGCGGTGGGGGGCGATCCTCGTAAGCGCGGTGTGGTGGCTACTGCCAATTATTTAGCACGCCAATATGGTGTGCACAGTGCAATGTCAATGGCACAAGCTATAAAACTGTGCCCCAATCTTAAAATTATACCAGGCAGACATGCAGTCTATAAAGAAGTATCAAACCAGATCCACCAAATATTTAAGCGGTATACTCAAGCGATTGAGGCGCTATCACTTGACGAAGCTTATCTTGATGTGACCGATTGTAAGCTGTGTCACGGGTCGGCAACCTTGATTGCGCAAGATATCCGCCAAGCTATTTTTAAGGAACTTGAGTTAACCGCATCGGCAGGTGTTGCCCCATTGAAGTTTCTTGCCAAAATCGCATCTGACATGAACAAACCTAATGGTCAATATGTGATAACACCTGATGAAGTTGATAGCTTTATTGAACAGCTTCCTTTAAAAAAAATTCCTGGTGTGGGCAAAGTGACTGAAAAAAAATTAGCTGATTTGGGATTATTTACCTGTCAAGATATAGTCAATTATGATGTGACTAAATTATTTAACCATTTTGGCAAATTTGGGCGAGTCTTGTATGAACGATGCCAAGGTATTGATGAAAGAGAAGTGTGTAATGACAGGCAACGCAAATCGGTTGGTGTCGAGCGCACTTTAGTTGATGATATTCATCATTGGGAAGCGTGTTTATTACAGTTTGATCCATTATTTGAAGAGCTTGAAAAACGATTAAGTAAAGTGCGTTCTGATTTATCGATCGCTCGGCAGGGGGTCAAATTTAAGTTCGATGATTTTCAACTTACCACTCAAGAGCATGTCTGGTCAAAATTAGATAAAGCCGATTTAATTAAACAAGCCCATAAAGTTTGGCTAGAACGTCGTAACGGGCGTGGCGTTCGGTTAATTGGTTTTCATGTCACGTTAATCGATCCACAAGTTGAAAAACAGCTCATTTTTCCATTTTAAGCTTTTTTCTTATAAAAAAGAGGATGCAGGCAAAGCCTGTATTCATCCTCATAATCATTTATCAATTAATGGATAATTATCACTTTAAACTTGCACCATTGGTGCTAATGACTTTTTTATACCATTCAAAAGAATCTTTTTTATAACGCTTCATGCTACCGTTGCCTTCATTATCACGGTCAACATAAATTACACCATAGCGTTTTTTCATTTCACCAGTGGTAAATGACACCACATCAATAATCCCCCAAGCGGTATAGCCCATCACATCAACACCATCATAATCCATGGCTGTTTGCATCGCTTTAATATGAGCACCTAGGTATTCAATGCGTGGTTTGTCATGCACTTGGTTACCATTTTCTAGCTCATCAATGGCACCAAATCCATTTTCGACAATAAATAACGGTAACTGATAACGATCATATAAACGATTTAAGGTATAACGTAATCCCTCAGGATCAATAGGCCAACCCCAGTCACTGCTTTTAATATAAGGATTTTCAACCGCATTAGGTAGGGCCCCGTTAACAATGTTGTCACGATTGTCATTTTTCGCATCAGCCTTAACGACAGTTGACATGTAGTAACTAAAACCAATGTAATCAACTGTACCTTGTTTTAAATAAGCAAGATCTTCTTGGGTAATATCAAGTTTATAGCCTTCACGTTCGAACTCTTTTAATGCATATGCAGGGTAATAGCCACGAACGTGAACATCAGGGAAGAAGAAGCGTTGATGCATAGCAATTTCAGAAGCCATCATATCTTCAGGATTACAAGAGTATGGGTAAATTGGCACGTGCGAGATCATACAACCAATTTGAAAATCAGGATTGATTTTTTTACCGGCAATGACTGCTTTGGCACTTGCTAAAAGTTCATAATGAGCGACTTGGTACAGAACTTCTTGCGGATTTTCGCCTGATTTAACTTGTACACCAGAATTAGTCCAAAAGAAAATAGGATTGCTGGTATCCATTTGGTTATTGATTTCGTTAAATGTCATCCAGTATTTAACTTTATTTTTATAACGCTCAAAACATGCTGTCGCAAAACGTTCAAAAAATTCCACGGTTTTACGGTTTCTAAAACCGCCATAATGGCGAGCTATATGTAATGGCATTTCAAAATGTGATAGCGTGATAACAGGCTCTATGCCATGGGCAATGAGCTCATCAAAAACATCATCATAAAAGCGCAGGCCATCTTCGTTTGGCTCAAGCTCATCACCTTTTGGAAAAATACGTGTCCAAGCAATTGATGTGCGTAAACATTTAAGACCTAATTCAGCAAAGAGTTTGATATCATCTTTATAATGATGATAAAAATCAATGGCCGTATGGTTTGGATAAAACTTATCGGGTTCAATATCTTGAGTGATTTGTCTTGCTACGCCATGCGCACCTGCTGTCATGACATCAACTACGCTTGGTCCTTTGCCGCCTTCGTTCCAGCCACCTTCAAATTGATGAGCGGCTAAAGCACCGCCCCATAAAAATGGTTTTTTAGTCATTTTTGATTCCTTGTTATTGCTTAATTTTAAATATGATATCATCAACTGTCACTTCTGTTTTATCCGTTAATGAAATGAATTGGTATTGATCGGTATTAACAATAATAATTGGGGTGATTAGTGGGTAGCCTGCTTGTTTTATTGCCTCAGGGTTGAAGCTGATTAGTAGATCGCCTTTTTTCACTTTTTGGTGTAATTCAACGTGATATGCAAACTCGTTATTAGTCAAATTAACCGTATCAATCCCCACATGAATTAATAGTTCAACGCCGTTATCTAATGTTAACCCAATAGCATGTTTGGAATTGTCAAATACCGCAGTTACCTCGGCATCAAAAGGTGCATAAACATGATTATCAGTAGGCTCAATGGCAATCCCTTCACCCATCAGTTTTTGTGCAAAAGCAGGATCAGGCACTTCACTTAGGGGTAAAGCATGTCCTGTCATTGGGCTTGTGATATCCAGCTCGTCAAGCAAGACTTTAGGTGTATCATTTTCAATAGCAGACTCATCTTGTTTAGTTTCACCAGTGCCAAAGATTTGAATTAAAACGACAGGTCCCACCAAAGCAATAAGTGACCCAATTGCAACACCAATAAATGAGCTAGGGCTGTTAGGGCTAATTGCATTGACGATAGTTAATGGACCTGGTAAACCAGCATAAGCAAAGTAGTGAGGAGAAAAGAACCCAGCCACAATACCACCACAAGCAGCCGAAATACAGCCATAAATAAATGGCTTTTTAAAACGTAAGTTAACGCCATAAATAGCTGGTTCGGTTATCCCAAATAAGCCAGTGATAAAAGCGGATAATGAAATGCCTTTCATCTCTTGAGTTTTGGTTTTTAAATAAAAACCAAATGCTGCTCCGACTTGACCAATAACGGCGATGGTTTGAAATGCTTGGAAAGAGTCTTGACCATATTGTTTAAAGTTTTCAACGATAACTGGTGTGATCCCCCAGTGCACGCCAAAAATAACAAACACTTGCCAAACGGCACCAATAATTCCACCAGCAAACGATGGGGCTAAATTAACAAACCAGTTATAACCATCAGCAATATATTGTGCACCATTGGCAGTTAATGGACCAACAATAAGTAATGTTAAAGGCACCATAATGACAAGACTAAATAATGGTAATAGCACCGGTTTTATAATACTGTGCAGGCGAGGTTCTAAGAAGCGCTCTAAATAAGAAAGTAACCAGACTAAAAATAGTGGTGGTAACACAGTTGAAGCGTAAGTTGTTTTAGATAGCGCAATGCCAAATAGATCGATTTCTTGACCATCGCTGATTAATTTGGCAAATTCAGCCCAAGTCGGGGACAACAGCGCAGCACAACAAGCAACCGCGATATAAAGATTACAACGAAAATGTTGTGAAGCGGTGATAGCAATAAAAATAGGTAAAAAGGTAAAAGGCGCCCAAGAGATAAAATCAAATACTCTAAAGGTTCCAGTTGATTCTATTCCCTCAAATGCTAATTTTAGTAAGATCAAAATCCCCTGTAAAATACCTGATGCGGCTAAAATATAAACAAACGGTGCAAATACCGCCGACATGGTTGCAATGATACGGTTTAAAATATTGGTTTCATTGTTATTAACAGCTTGGTTATTAATATCAACCAGTTGAATAAATGCATTGTAGACTTTATCAACATGCGTACCAATGACAACTTGGATTTGCCCACCTTTTTCAACAACCGTAATCACACCAGGTAGTTTTGCGATTTTTTCTTTTGCTTGTTCTGGCGTTGTTTTTGTGACAAGGCGTAGACGTGTTGCACAACGAGAGGCGTTGATAATATTCTCTTTTCCGCCTAGCTCATTTAAAATATCAACTGCTAGCTTGTTGTAATCTCTTATTTTCGATGACATCCATTAAGCTCCTTAAAATCAATTCAGTAAGCTTATCTTATAGATAATTTTATAATTGTTAATGACCAATTATATTGTTTGTGATCTAGATCGACTTTTTATACTATTTAACTTAACTTAACATAAGCAATATAAAATAATATGTAAATTATTGGGCGAATAGCAAAGAGATATAAATGGTAAAATATCAAAATGTTGCAAAAAAAATAAAGCAAATGATTTATCAGCAGCAATTATCTAAAGGTACCCAACTTGCGAATATAGACGGACTTATTAATCAGTATCAAGTAAGCCGTAGCACAATTATTAAAGCGCTTAACTGCCTTGAACGGCAAGGCGTTATTTATCAAGTGCAAGGTAGCGGTATTTTTGTTCGTGAGCGCAAAAAAAGAGGTTATCTCAGTTTTTTACAAAGTCATGGCTTTACTGTTGATTTAGATGATGTGTATGGTTCATCTAAAGTGTTTAATGTAGACATTATCAAACCCAGTGCAAGAGTGAAAGAAAATTTACAATGTGGTGATAGTGAACATGTTTATTTTGTAAAAAGATTACGTTATGTTGATGATAAATTATATTGCTTAGAACAGTCCTATTATCGCAAAAAGCTTATTTGTTATTTAAATACAGACATTGTTGAACGTTCAATTTTTAGCTACATTCAAGAAAATTACAATATCAATATTGGTTTTTCTGATAAATATTTTCAAGTGATCAAACTTGATGCAAATATAGCAAAATATCTTGGGTTACAAGCGGGCGATCCCGCTCTTTGCGTTGAAGAAATATTTTATACCTCATCTGGTGAGCCGTTTGATTTCTCGAAAATTATTTACCATTATGAAAATGCAAGATTTTGCATACAAAATCATTCAAAATAAGCCACTTAACATAGACAAAACCCAGCGCTACGTTGTTAAATTATCGGTAAATAGGCACTAATTCTTATTATTTTCGATAACAATTTTATATCTAAGTTAATTAGCTTGTTTTATTTGTGGTTTGTTATCTGCCATGATACCAACTAATGCGTGAGGTTTATAGCATTCTTCTAAGTAGTTTAGCTCGTCATTGCTTAATTGTAATTGGGTTGCTTTAACGGCATCTTGAATTTGTTCGGTTTTTGTTGCACCCACAACAGGAGCAGTAACTTTAGTTAATAGCCATGCCAATGAAACTTCCGTCATGGATACTTGGTGGCGTTCAGCAATTTCTGCAACTCGATCGATGATCACATGGTCTTGCTCGGCGGTTTTGTCGTATTTCTTCTTCGCATAGTTATCCGCATTGGCGCGTACAGTTTGGGTGTTATATGGACGAGCAAGGCGACCGCTGGCAAGTGCGCTATAAGGCGTCATAGCAATATTATCTTCTTGGCATAATCCAAATAATTCTCGCTCATCTTCACGCATAATTAAGTTATAGTGGCTTTGCATTGAAACAAACGGTGTTAAGCCTTCATATTTTGCTATGGTGTTTGCTTTTGCCAGTTGCCATGCATAACAGTTCGAAATGCCAATTGCACGGATTTTGCCTGCCAAAATATTTTGATGAAGGGTTTCAAGAACTTCTACTATAGGTGTGTTGTAATCCCAATAGTGATAAATATAAAGATCGACGTAATCCACCCCCAAATTTTTTAGGCTTTGATTGAGTGATTGGTTGATAGCTTGTTGCCCAGTTATGCCATTAGCAATTTGCTCAGCTGTACGTGGTAAAAATTTTGTTGCTATGACCATTTCATCACGCAGGCTCATATCGCGTAATGCTTTGCCAACATATCTTTCGCTTGAGCCATTTTGATAAGCGATTGCGGTATCGAAAAAATTAATACCTTGCTCAAGAGCATATCCAATAATTTTGCTGCTTTCTGATTCATTTAGTGTCCAGTTGTGAATGCCTGTTGTAGGATCGCCAAATCCCATACAACCTAAACAAATCTGCGAGACAGTTAAATCACTATTACCCAGTTTAGTGTATTGCATGATCACTTTCCTCTATTTAAAACAGAAACCACTAATGCGCCTTATTATATTGCGCTTTTATTTTTATAGTAAATTTGAATGTGGGTTAATGTGATATCGATCACTTTTTTACAAAAAATAGAACGGATAAGAACTTCATCTATTAAAAAATAGATTAAATTAAAACACATATTAAATTAAGACATAGCAGATTATAGCAAACCATATTGCTTGATTATTTATCGGGCAGGGAAAAGTCAGTGTGCAATTCCATGCCCTTTATCGTTAATAATTAGATATTATCACTGCCACCAACCCCTTTAAATTTTTCAACCATTGTTGCTATTTTTTCAAAAACCCGACGTTTTTTGATTAAATATTGTGGATTAAGTGGGCTCATCTTCGGTAACATTTCGTTTAATTCAGTGCCATTTTCGGTTGCATATTTGCGTTTTAATGAAGAAGCTAATTGATATAGATTATCTATTTATAGATAGATAAAACTTGAATCAGAAAACGCTTAACGCCATTTTTAATGGCTTTTATTAAAAAACGAATGTAAAAAAGCGAAGCAAATTAGTCTTTGGTTTTTAGGTTTAGGTTGTGCTATGTTATGACAAAGTCAAAAAACTAAAAGCCAAAACCCTTTTTTTCGCCATATTTTAAAAGTAAAGAAAATCAAATAATTAAAAACTTTCCTCAAAAAAGGGTTTTTAATACCTAAATCACTATTTGCCTTTTTACATACAATATTGATAGTATATTAGCTTCTAGTTCACTGCCGTGTAGGCAGTTTAGAAATGCGCACCTTCGACATTTATTTTTGAAAAATCGTTCACTGCCGTGTAGGCAGTTTAGAAATTTATCGACTAAGTCCATTTTGCAGTTTTCCCGTTCACTGCCGTGTAGGCAGTTTAGAAATGATAAATGATCTCCTAATAACGATAAGCTGTTTTGCTGAAAAATACTTTACGCAGTATTACCGTATGATAAAAGCGAATAGAGCGTTGTCAACGTTATGAGGCGCTAGTTATTTGTTGTTTTTGCCATATCTCCGTGAAATATCTATCTCTTTGGGCTGTTTTATTCGTTTGTGGGCATGGGGGGGATTTTGTCAAATTTGATTAATACCATGGTTATCATATGTTATTAACAAATAAGATACTGTAAGTTTTTATTTATTTCGAAACGGCATAGAATCCTGAATATTTTTTACAAAAAAATAACTTAAAACGTGACAATTGTGTAAATATATTCATAATGATCATACAACCACGTAAAAATTACGTTGCTTGTTTTTTGTGTGGTATATGCAATGGGTATTATGTTAGTTGATGCTTGATTAGGTCTTTTGGGGTTATCAATGGTTGGATAATTGATCCATAATTCGTTTAGCCAAATTAATAGCGATGGTTTTTTAGGGTATTATCGCCATCTCACTTGTTGATAATATGGCGATAATTTTGTTTTATGTATATTCATTACCGTCGTTTTTTAAGTACGGTAGGCGATGCGAGTAATTTCTACCATTAAATTAATGGGGTATTTTTAATATCTTCGATCGTTTTTGTGCCAGCTAATTGCATGGTAATAGATAGTTCTTTATTGAGATGATCAAAAACGGATTTAACACCTTCTGCGCCACCTAAATTTAGTCCATAAAGAATAGGGCGCCCAATAGCAACAAGATCAGCACCGCTTGCTAAGGCTTTAAATACATGTTCACCACGGCGAACGCCACTATCAAAAATAATTGGTACCCGTTTGGCAACTACTGCGGCAATGTTTGGTAATACGTCAAACGAGGCTGGACCACCGTCTAATTGACGTCCACCATGGTTAGATACCCAAATTCCGTCTGCACCGGCAGATATTGCGATGGCGGCGTCTTCTGGCGATTGAATGCCTTTGACAATAACAGGTAACTTGGCCATCTCTTTGATTTTTTGAATATCAGATGGCACTATACCTTGTTTAGCTGCTGCATAAATTTCGCTAATGCCTTTACCTGAACCATCACCATTACCACTTGATTGGCTATAAGCGCTTAAATTTTTCATAGGAAGAGGGAATTGGAATTTATTGATAATATCTTCTTCACGATATCCGCCTAATGTTGAATCAACTGTTAAGATAATTGCTTTTGCACCGGCTTTAACTGCTTTATCAACAATAAAACGGTTGAAACCATCATCTTTATTCATATAAAGTTGGAAAAAATACGGTACATTAGGAGCAGCACTGGCAGCTTCTTCAATGGAAGTATTGGCATAAGTACTAATGGAGAAAATAGAACCCGCAGCGGCAACCCCTTTAGCTGTATCCATTTCGCCTTTTTCGTGAGCTAAACCTTGTGCGGCTGATGGTGATTGAATAATTGGGGTTTTTAGTGGGATATCCCATAATTTTGTTGTTAAATCGGCATGATCAACCCCTTGTAATACTCGGGGAACAATTTTTTTGCGGTTAAAAGATAAGGTGTTTTCTCTCATCGTCCACTCATCTTCTGCACCACCGCGGATATAACCAAAAGCACCAGCTTCCATTCTTGCCTTAACTAATGCTTCTAATGAAGCAATATTAACGATCTCTATAGCGTGTTCTTCATTACTTGTATGGTATGACATGATTCACTCCTAATTATGAGAATTAATGTTGCCATATTGTTATATCACAGCTATTTTTATTTAACATTAGGTAAAAATCTTTTTTTCTGAAAAGAGCATTTTTTATTATGAAAAATGCGATATTAATAAAGACATGATAGGCGATGATGAAAAGCATCTTACGATGCTTTTTGTAAAGAAAGAAAAATGAATGGTGATTATTTTATGCCATACTCAGCCCGATAAGCTTCAACTTGTTTTACTTGATCTTGTCGCTCTGGGGATTGATAGAGGTATTGGATCAAATCATCTAATGTGATAATTGAAATCACATCACAATGATAAGTTTGTTTAATTTCTTGGATTGCTGATAACTCACCACGGCCTTTTTCTTGTCGGTCTAAACAAATTAGTACACCAGCAAGTTTAGATTGGTTATCTTCTAATATTCTCATCGATTCACGAATCGCCGTGCCAGCGGTAATAACATCATCAACTAGCATAACTCGTTGCTGATAAATTGAACTGCCGACTAGGTTGCCACCTTCGCCATGGTCTTTAGCCTCTTTGCGATTAAAACAATAAGGTACATCGGCATTATGGTGTTCTGATAGTGCAACAACGGTTGAAGAAACAATCGGAATACCTTTATAAGCAGGACCAAAAATGACATCATATTCTAAGTTGGCATCCATCAACGCAGCTGCATAAAAACGGCCTAATAAAGCCAGATCTTTACCAGTATTAAATAATCCAGCATTAAAGAAATAGGGGCTTTTTCTCCCCGATTTTAATGTGAACTCGCCAAATTTTAATGCTTGCCTATCTAAAGCAAATTCAATAAATTCACTTTTATATGATTTCATCGGTTTTCTCCAATTAGCTGTTTAGTCGTTCAAGGCTTGTTTTTGTGCATCAATAATGGCGGTTATCCCATTTTTTGCTAATCCTAATAACGTTAACAGCTCTTCATGGCTAAATGGTTCACCTTCCGCGGTGCCTTGTATTTCAATAATTCGTCCGTCATCTGTCATTACAACATTCATATCGGTTTCTGCATTTGAATCTTCTATATATTCCAAATCACAAAGCGCTTGACCATCTACAATGCCGACAGATACAGCTGCAACTAAAGATTTAATTGGGTTTTGCTTAATTTTACCTTCGGCAACCATGTTATTAATGGCATCGTTCAGCGCAACACAAGCCCCAGTAATTGATGCTGTTCTTGTACCACCATCGGCTTGAATAACATCGCAATCTAGCGTGATAGTGTATTCACCTAATAATTCTAGATCGATCATTGCGCGTAATGATCGGGCAATAAGTCGTTGAATTTCCATGGTTCGGCCTGTTTGTTTGCCTTTAGCCGCTTCACGTTGGGTACGTGAATTGGTTGCTCGTGGTAACATACCGTATTCGGCTGTTACCCAACCTTGATTTTTACCTTTTAGAAAACGTGGTACCCCTTCATCAACAGTGGCATTACAAAGCACTTTGGTTTCACCAAATTCAACTAGTACAGAGCCTTCTGCATGCTTAGTATAATGACGGGTTATTTTTATAGGGCGGATTTGTTCCGCAGATCGACCAGACGGGCGCATGCAATTCTCCAATTGTTACAATTAAAAAATATCGTTTTGAACTCATTATTTAGGAGGACATCAACAAGATAGGGTTAATGTTTAGCCTAAGCTAAGAGCGCATTATACAGAATATATGATACAATGCCCAGCAAGTTTTTATAATTTTAAGGTGTTATTATGATTTGCAGTATGACCGCCTATGCAAGAAAAGAATTAAGTCAATCATGGGGAACCGCTTCTTGGGAGCTACGTTCAGTCAATCAACGTTATTTAGAAACTTACATTCGCTTGCCAGAACAATTTCGTTCACTTGAGCCTATCATCCGTGAAAAATTGCGGAGTCGTTTAACTCGAGGAAAAATTGAATGTAATTTACGTTTTGAGCTAGATCCTGCGGGGCAACATCAAGAACTCTTGTTAAATAAAGATTTGGCTAAACAAATACTTAATGCAGCAAGTTGGGTGCAATCCGAACATCAATCAGGGCAAACTAACCCTATTGATGTGTTACGTTGGCCGGGGGTTTTATCGGCTAAAGAGCAAAATCTGGATGCGATTTCCCAAGAAATTATAGCCTTATTAGATACTGCGATTGATGATTTTATTACCGTGCGTGAGCGTGAGGGTAAAGCACTTAGCGATTTGATTGTTAAACGCTTAGAAGCTATTACTATCGAAGTTGATAAGATTCGCAATTGGATGCCTCAAATACTAGAGTGGCAAAAAGAACGTTTAAAAGGCAAATTGCAAGAAGCCAATATCGAACTTGACCATTCTCGCTTAGAACAAGAGATAGTAATGCTTGCTCAACGTATAGATGTCGCCGAAGAACTTGATCGACTAATGACACACGTTAAAGAAACCTATTCTATTTTGAAGAAAAACGAAGCGGTTGGACGTAGGTTAGATTTTATGATGCAAGAATTTAATCGCGAATCGAACACTATTGCATCAAAATCAATTAATGCAGATGTTACAGCTAGCGCAATTGAACTTAAAGTGTTGATTGAGCAAATACGTGAGCAGGTACAAAATATTGAGTAATCATTTAGTTAATAAATAATGCACTTGGTATTATCTGCGGTATTGCTATAGGGGGATATAGGTACGATATAATTACGCGCTTTTTTCCCTCCTTTTATTTTTATAATTAAAGAAGTTTGTTTTGGTTAGAAAGGGAATTTATATGAAAAAGCTAATAATATTATTCTTATTGTTTATCTGTATGGTACCCCTTTCTTATGCTCAAAATTTTCAAGATATGAGTTTTGAGGAGTTATACAAAAAAGCGGCAGAAGAAAATAGTCCAGAAGCGCAATTTTACTTAGGTGTTAGGTATGTCCAGGGGGATTCTGTCGAGAAAGATGCACAAAAAGCAATAGAGTGGTATGAAAAATCTGCAGCGCAAGGCATTCCAGAAGCCGCTTTTTATCTAGGTTATTTATATTACTTAGGTGAAGGTGTAGAGCAAGATCACCAAAAAGCTTTTGAATGGTATCAAAAAGCAGCCGAAAATGGTTATGCGCGTGCTCAATTGAATTTAGGAGCTATGTACCAAGAAGGTCAAGGTGTTAAACAAGATCTGACAAAAGCGCTAGAATGGTACGAAAAAGCTGCGGCACAAGGTATTTTAGGAGCCGCTGTGAATATTGGTAATTTGTATCATGCAGGTGAGGGAGTAAAGCAAGATCACCGAAAAGCTTTTAAATGGTATCAAAAAGCGGCCGAAAATGGTGATGTGGGGGCTCAATTGAATTTAGGAGCTATGTACCAAGAAGGTCAAGGTGTTAAACAAGATCTAACTAAAGCGTTAGAATGGTATGAAAAAGCTGCGGAGCAAGGTCTTGCCGAAGCTAGTTTTAATATTGGTCATTTATATTATGTAGGCGAAGGCGTAGAGCAAGATCACCGAAAAGCTTTTGAATGGTACCAAAAAGCGGCTGAAAATGGTTATGCGATTGCTCAATTGAATCTAGGGTTTATGTACCAAAAAGGTCAAGGTGTTAAACAAGATCTAACTAAAGCACTAGAATGGTACGAAAAATCTGAAGCGCAAGGTCTTGCAGAGGCCAGTTTTAATATCGGTGTCTTATATTATGTAGGCGAAGGCGTAGAGCAAGATCTAACTAAAGCACTAGAATGGTACGAAAAATCTGCAGCGGAAGGTTTTGCAAAGGCCAGTTTTAATATTGGTCTCTTATATTATGTAGGCGAAGGTGTAGAGCAAGATCACCAAAAAGCTTTTGAATGGTATCAAAAAGCGGCCGAAAATGGTTGTGCGAGTGCTCAATTGAATTTAGGGGCTATGTACCAAGAAGGCCAAGGTGTTAAACAAGATCTAACAAAAGCGCTAGAATGGTACGAAAAAGCTGCGGCACAAGGTATTTTAGGAGCTGCTGTGAATATTGGTAACTTGTATCATGCAGGTGAGGGAGTAAAGCAAAATTACCGCAAAGCTTTTGAATGGTATCAAAAAGCAGTCGAAAATGGTGATGTGGGGGCTCTATTGAATTTAGGGTTTATGTACCAAAAAGGTCAAGGTGTTAAACAAGATCTAACTAAAGCGTTAGAATGGTATGAACAAGCTGCGGGGCAAGGTCTTGCCGAAGCCAGTCTTAATATTGGGCATTTATATTATATAGGTGAAGGTGTAGAGCAAGATCACCGAAAAGCTTTTGAATGGTATCAAAAAGCGGCCGAAAATGGTTGTGCGGTTGCTCAATATAATTTAGGTGTTCTATACGAAAAAGGTCAAGGAGTTGAATCAGATCTAACGCGAGCACTAGAATGGTATCAAAAAGGAGCCGAAAATGGTGGTGCTGATGCTCAATATGCTTTAGGTGCTATGTATATTGAAGGTAAAGCAGTTGCTCAAGATTATGGTTTAGCTAAATATTGGTTTGAAAAAGCCGCTGCGCAGAATAATACTAAAGCACAATGGAATCTTGGCTTGTTGTATTATCGAGGTAAAGGCGTCAAAAGGGACAAAGAAAAAGCAGATGAATGGTTCAAAAAGTCGTATGAAAAAGATGTGGAAGATGAATCTTGTGAGCGAGATATTAAAGTGAATAAAATGGGATTCAACCTTGATTAAACAACAAAAAATTTCGTACAAAACAATGAGTAATTTATGATTTAATGAACAAGTCTTTAGGTATTTTAGCCGTTATACTGGCTTCACTATTATGGGGTACAACAGGCACAGCAGCGACTTTTGCCCCTATGTTATCGCCTTTATTTATTGGTGCGTTCGCAATGGGGATTGGTGGAATATTGCAATGTGGGTTAGCCATTTCTTACATCGTCAAAAACCGTGCTTTATTAAGATTATACTATCGGTTTTTAATCGTGGGTGCATTAGCTGTGGCTATTTATCCTTTAGCTTTTTATTCGTCTATGCGTTTATCGGGTGTCACTATTGGAACGGCTGTTTCCATAGGTTCAGCGCCTATCTTATCCGCCATCATTGAATACCGAAGTCGTGATTTTATACCCACTAAGCAATGGGTTATCGGTTCCGCCTTGGGGATTATCGGCATGAGCATGTTGGTTTTTTCAGACAATTCGGCAACAACAATTCAATATAACCATATCAGTTTGGGAATTTTATTGGGGTTAGTTGCCGGTTTCACTTATGCACTTTATTCATGGACAGCACGGCAATTAATGTTAAAAAAGGTTAACAGTAAAGCGGCAATGGGGGCTACCTTTGGTTGTGGCGGATTATTACTGATTCCGGTGATGTTAATCACTGGCGCTGTTTTTTTTGATTCATGGAATAATATTGCTGTTGGCTTTTATATGGCATTAATACCTATGTTTTTAGGTTATCTTTGTTATGGATATGGATTATCAAAAATACCTGCCAGCATGGCAACTACGATCACCTTGTTAGAACCAGTCATTGCAGCGACCCTTGCCATGCTAATTGTGGGTGAAACATTGTCGTTAATCGGTTGGGTTGGCATGCTACTTATTTTTATTTGTTTGGTAATGGTGTCATTATCAAACATAACGAAAAATTAACGAGATTATTTTGTTTACTGATTGGTTTTAAAAAATTTTAACCAACCCAAGCATTAATTAAAAAATAGCGATTAATGTTGCTAGTAGAATATTAGTTAAAGACCCCTATGTTGATGATAAAACCGATTCATTATTGAGATCTTTAACAGATGCATTGTATGAATCTTAGTAAATGGGGAGCGTAATGCTCCCTTTTTGTTTTAGAATATTATTGATTAACTTGTTTTGGGTAATGCCGACTTCTTATCGATTTAAAATACCAAATCAGTACAGTCAAAGCGATTCCCGCCGATAACAGATCCGCAATAGGTGATGATGCCCAAACGCCGTTGAGATCAAACAAACGAGGTAATAGGTAAAGTGTTGGCAACAAAATTAAAATTTGTCTGGAAAGGCTGAGCAAAATAGAAATTTTTGCCATACCGATACATTGAAAAAAGCTAGTTGTCACCATTTGAAAACCAACAAATGCAAAAGAAAGTGTTGTGTATCGAAGCGCTATTGCTGAGGTAGAGACCAAGTCCTCATCTGAACTAAAAGCTCGTACTAAAATATCAGGGATAAAAAATCCAAGAAGAAACCCAATACTGGTAATCACCGTGGCAACTTTAACCGCATAGAAAAAGGTGGCTTTAACACGTGGATAGTTTTTGGAGCCATAATTATAACCAATAATTGGTTGCATACCTTGATTGATACCAATTACAACCATAATAATCAATGTAATTAACCTATTAGCATTTGAATAGCCCGCAATGGCATCATCGCTCGAAACTTCAGATAAAGGCGCATAATGTACTAGTTGCCAATTAATAAATACTACCACAATCGAGGCAGCTACTTGCATGGCAAATGGTGACATTCCAATTGATATTATTGATTTAATATAGGTTAAGTTAAGAGTGAAATTGCGCCGATATAGCTTAATACTGCTGTTTTTACTGATAAAGTGTTGCATCACAAATAAAAAGCTAATAAACATCGATAATGTGGTTGCAAAAGCCGCGCCACGCATTCCCCAACCAAGGCCAATAATAAAAATAGGTGCTAAAATAATATTGGCAATGACACTAATAAACATAGTTACCATTGCTTTGAATGGATAACCACTGGCTCGCATCATATTATTGTAATTAAACGTCAACGTAATAAAAATACTACCTGGTAAATAAACTTCTAAAAACTCTCTGGCATAGACATGATTGGTTGCACTAGAGCCAACAAAATGTAAAACAGGATCAACAAAATAGAGCAATAACGCCAAAGTAAAACCACTTAAAACTGCGGTTAGCATAAACGATGTGCCAGCAACCTTTTCAGCCTTGTCGTTTTCGCCTCGACCTAAAAAAATCGAAATTCGGCTAGCAGAACCAATGCCTACTAGCATACCGATGCCTGCCGTTAGGTTCATTACTGGCAAAATGATCCCTGCACCACTCAATGCTTCACGGCCAATCCAGTGGCCAATAAAAATGCCGTCAATAATGTTATAAAGCGTATTGACAATGGTTCCAATTACAGCGGGCAGTGCATATTGCCAAAATAATGCACTAATTTTTTTATTTTTAAAATCGTTATAAACATCAAGAGAGTGAGCCATTGCTTTTAATTTCCTGCTGTTAAATATTGTACAGAAGTTACAGATAACTATGTGTTTGAGTTAAAAGAATATAATCATTATTGAAATTCGTTATGATTTATTCATGCCAGTTTGTTGGTTATATTACCAAAATAATAAACACGGTTTGCTATTTTTACTTATTTTTAATTATTGCTGACAGTGGTTTATAGCAACTACCCTAATTTATTCATTGCCATTATGGCGGTTAAATCTTGTCAAAAAATTTTAGGTAATGATGCGTTTTAGTATCTATTTGATGCAATTTGACTGTGCTAGTTTAACAGACTGGTAAATTGTTAATAGCACTTTTTCAACGCTTTGATAAAATAACGCTCTTAATGATTATTGCGATCCAATAGGAACCTCACCAATGAGCGTACAGATAGAAAAGATCATACTGCATAAATTAATTAGAAAAAGTGATACAGAAATCGAATTACAACTTCGTGATTCAATGCTAAATAATGAGCAGGCGGTTGTTAATCTAATTGAAGATATCAACCGTATTTATAACAACAAAAGCAAAGCCTATGGGCTATTTAATAGCGACAGCTTGTTTGAGCAATCGCTAAAAGAGTTACGCCTGGGTAATCAAGACTTTTTACATTTTAGTCAGGAATCAACCAAACAACTGCGTAACGAATTGGCTAAATATCCTTTTGCTGAAGGGGGCACGGTCGTATTTTGTCAGTATCGCTATTTAGCGGTTGAATACCTGATTATTGCGGTATTAAACAGCTGTTTAAGTATGCTAGTTAATGAAGACTTAGATATTAGCGAAACGCAATACCTCGATATCGCTCATGCTGACATTATTGCTCGAGTTGACATTACCGAGTGGGAAACCGAAGCTGACTCAAAACGGTACTTAACTTTTTTAAAAGGACGAGTAGGGCGCAAAGTGTCTGACTTTTTTATGGACTATTTAGGTGCTAGTGAAGGTTTAGATGCTAAAGCACAAAACAAAACGTTGGTTAAAGCAGTTGATGATTATTGTCAAGAAATGCAATTTGATAAACAAGACAAAACTAGCGCACGCGAAAATGTTTACAACTACTGTCAGGCACAATTACAAGCAGGTGAAGAAATTGAGCTGAAAAACCTAGCCAATGAGCTCCCAACAAATGGTGAAAATAATTTTGTTGAATTTATTAAAAATAGCGAATATGACTTAGAAGAAACATTCCCCGTTGATCGCAGTGCACTGCGTCAGCTTAAAAAATTTTCGGGTAGCGGCGGTGGGTTAACATTAAGTTTTGATTCGAATTTGTTAGGTGAACGCGTTAAATGGGATCCGCAAACGGATACGCTAGTAATTAAAGGCGTGCCACCTAATTTACGTGATCAGCTACAACGCAATAGTGGCACTAACTAATTATTCACTAATCATACACAAACAGCATTCTCAGGATAAAAAATGAAATATATTGGAGCACATGTCAGTGCCGCAGGTGGGGTGGATAACGCCCCAATTAATGCCTATCAAATTGGCGCAACCGCATTTGCGCTATTTACCAAAAATCAACGACAATGGCACGCAAAACCGCTTGAATCAGCAATTATCGACAGCTTTAAAAAGCGTTGTGAAAAATATGGCTTTACCAGCAAGCAAATTTTACCGCACGATAGCTACTTAATTAACTTAGGCCATCCTGATCGTGAACAGCTCGAAAAATCACGCACGGCATTTTTAGATGAAATGCAACGTTGTGAACAATTAGGTTTAACGTTACTGAATTTTCACCCTGGAAGCGATCTAAAACAAATATCGGTTGATGAATGTCTATCACGTATTGCCGAATCGATTAACATGACACTAGACAAAACAAGTAGCGTTGTGGCAGTGATTGAAAATACCGCAGGGCAGGGCTCTAATCTGGGCTACAAATTTGAACATTTAGCGCAAATCATTGATCAAGTAGAAGACAAAAATCGAGTGGGCGTTTGCATTGATACTTGCCATGCTTTTGCCGCAGGTTACGATCTCCGTACTGAAAAAGCGTGCCAAGAAACCTTTGCCGAATTTGAAAAAATTGTTGGTTTCAAATATTTACGAGGCATGCATTTAAACGATGCCAAAAGCGAATTTGCCAGCCATGTTGATCGCCACCATAGCTTAGGCAAAGGTAATATTGGCGAAGAGGCATTTAAATATATCATGCAAGATCCAAGAATTGACGAAATTCCGCTTATATTGGAAACCATTGATCCGGATATTTGGGCACAAGAAATTGCTTGGTTAAAGGAGCAAGTGAACTTATGATAAAAAAAGTATTCTACTTTTTTTGTATTTTTACTTTAGCTATGCCTAGTTTTTATAATTATGCAAAAAACCTTGAAAACAACACTTTGATAGAGTTTGATGGTAGTGGTTATCGGAAGGATATTCGAGTATATTCACTAGCATCTATTGATTATATTAAAGATGATCCTAACTTTATGTTTGTTTCATTATCTGATGATATTAAGTTATATGATGAAGAAAATAAGGAAAGTGTTTTTTTGATTCCTGAAGGCAAAAGAAAAAATTATAAAAAGAAAGAATATTTATTAACTGATTCGTATCGAGCTAAGTTCTTTTCTGAAGTGGGGATATCTGAAGACGATACTGTTTTTATTTATGATTATGATCAAAATTATTTAAAATCATTTCCTATTAATAGCTTAAAAGTTTTAGCTATTGTTAATCCTTATAAAGACGCAGATGATGGTCCTTTCTATTTATCTGATTATATGTTTGGTTTTAAATTAGATTCAAAAGGATTGAAAGATTATTCATATAGCAATCTTGTTTATATTGGTAAAGAAAATCCTTTTGTTCAAAAGCCCTTAACGCCTTTATTTTGGAACAAAATTGATGAAAAGGATTCTCCTGTTCTTGATGAAAATGATGACATTACCTCTTTAGCATTTGATGGCGATTTGAAAGATTTAAAAAAAGTGGATAGTTATTTGGCTCAAGCAAATGGTTTTCGTTTTTTTATAGAAAATTATACAATAAAAAACGAAAGTGCATTTTTTCATAGTGGTGAAATCATCGCAAGACATTTAATTATATTAGACTCTGACTCCAATATAATAACGAATGTGATTGACGGTATAATGGAAGGCGACATGTTTTACCCGTTAAATAACTTAAATAGCAAAGATGAGCCTATATATCAATGGACAGGTAAAATTTTAAAGAATGAACCACCTGTTGTATTTGGTTTTAAATCATCATCGTTTGCTTGTACTCCTGTTTTTCAATTTATGCACCCATTGCACGACTATTTTGTCCCAAGGTGTGATGCTCGGCACTGATATCCGATAAATTATTTTTATCTGAAAAACCGTAAAATCTCGTTCTTGAGAGGAAGAAGATGTTAATAGAGTAAATTTTATGTAGGATTCTTTTTAAAAAGATTATCTATTTTTAGTATAGCTACAATAATTATATAAATAACAAATTAGTTAAAATAAGGAATAGCAGTTTGAATCAATCCGTATTGCCATTAACAGAGCTTAATATTCCACCTTATTACCCAATTGAAGAAAGCCCTTTACCAGCTAGTTTTAGGCAGACTATGCAACAAAATTATGCGCAGCAATTAGTCATGTTAGCCGCAAAAGCAAAAAACGAAGCTGATGATAATGCGATTTGGAGCAGAAATTATCATTATGCTCATGAACGTAATGCAAAATTAAAAGCATGGACATCAGATACTCTTGATGATGTTTTTGCTTATTTAAATGGCGCTGAAAAAGAAGCCAGTTTAGATCTAAACAATAATAATCAATTTATTTGCCAAAACAATCTACTATTACTTACGTTGTACCGAGAATGTCTCCAAAAATTACCAGAATGCCATGTACAGCATTTATTACGGGCATATTATATTGAAACAAATATGCAAATTACCCATAATTTAGATTTACTTTTTGAAAAAGAGGAATAACTCCAGTAAGCAGATTTGCGACAATTTGCTGACTTATTAGCCAAAATAATACTAAGCGAGCAAAAGGCAAAGCGATATATCGCAGATATTTTTAACGAAATTTTCTTTACCTTTTTAATTTGCTGAAGGTTATGCTGATTATATAGCCGTTGCGAACGCTTTAGACAGATTGAATCCAGAATGGATGGAGAAAGAACTATGAATAAAATAAATCAATTATCATCACAACAACTAATTACCGCCATATTTGAACCTGTAAAGCAATTGAATAAAGCCATGCCAGAACGTATTACTCAATATATTTTATATGGTGAAGACCCAAACGTGTTGGTTGATTTAAATCAGTTAAGCCAATCTTCAAACTCGACGAAAAATCTTTATGAATTACTTAGAAGACCTTGTGATTTGTATATCATTAGCCTTGATGACAAAGCGAATTCATCGGAAGATGCAAGAATAGCTTTTTACCAACGTTGGACTGATGAGTATTCTAATGAACAGATAACCCGTTTTGCCCGAGTTTTAGCCGCAGTTTGTAGCAACTTACACTTTATTAAACTCATTACTTCACAGGTACCATCTTGGTTTTTATATCTGCTATATGATGGTTTGATTACCACAATGACAGATTGTATTAACGAGGATCAACGACAAAATTGGTCAATTAAACAATTACATCAATTGCTTGATGCTCAAGAGCCAGAATCAAGCCAGAAATTACTAATGGCTATTTTTGATCGTCAAAATATTTCAATTAACTATCAGAGTTATTTCAGAAATTTCTTTATAATTAATGATTTATTACCTTATATTATTGAGCATATCGAGATTTTCAAACAATTACCCGAGCAAGGTATGGCGGTATTAGGGCAAGTTGAGCAATTAAAATATATCCAACAACATCCTGAGCTCCACACACTGATGATTGACTTTATTGCTGTACAGTCATTAAATAGCTCAAAACAAGTTAGCCAGCTAGCAACGGAAATGCTACTTAGCTCTCCGCGCGAAATAGTACAACCACATTTACAACGGTTATTAACCTCAGGTACCGTTAAACAACGTAGCAGTGCTGCGACATTACAAGCTAGAATGTCATCAGATCCGACAATTTTACAACAAGCCTTAGCTAGCGAAACAAATAAAACCGTTATTACGGCAATTGAAAGTGCACTGTCTCGGCTTGAAAGTGCCAATGCCGTTGAACAACAAGCAACGTTGGTCATTGCTGATTTCGAGCCAATACAAGATATTGATTTACCAATCAATGCTCGAGATATTTTGCAACAAAATTATGAAGAATATTTGATAGAATGTGAAAAAGCAGCGCAAAAAGAGGCTGAATATAATAAAAAATATTTAACAAATTGGACGACAGAAGCAGAAACATATAAAGCTTTAAAAGCGGTCACATCGAAAGATTTAGATGATATATATCACTATTTAAATGGTAAAATTGAGCTTTCGGCGTTATTTAAAAAAATAGATAATAGCTTCAGTACGTCATTTGTATTGGCTAAAAATAGGCTACAAA
Source organism: Gilliamella sp. WF3-4 (assembly GCF_001690275.1). GTDB lineage: Bacteria > Pseudomonadota > Gammaproteobacteria > Enterobacterales > Orbaceae > Gilliamella > Gilliamella apicola_C. The sequence continues at coordinate 28,667 of NZ_LZGW01000007.1, forward strand.
ATTTACCTGAATGTACACTTTTTCATTTTTTGCGTGCGGTTAGATTGGCTGATAAGTATTCTGGCATTTATTATTTTCAACAATTATATGAAAAAAACGAATTTTTAAAAGACTTTGATCTTAGGCAGATAGCCTATGTATTAGCAAAACTTGATGATCCTGAACGTTCTCTCTATGCTATTGCTTTGCCATTTTTAACCACAGACACTTATCATGAGATCTATGAAAATGAGCCAAACAAATTATGGCCATTTTTTGCCGAACATGAATTTTTGCTTGATGAGGCGTTGGGATTTGCTCCAGCCAACAAAATCTGGTCGTATATCAATATAGATAAAGCGAGCGCTATAAAAATATTACAAACTTTTCCAACTTTGCCTGCTAAATATGTTTCTTATCTATGTGAATTAGCCTTGGAAGAAAGCAAACAAATACGCTATACAGCGCAAGATGCTTTAAGTGTAATACCAAATATTCACAACCAAGTGGAGCAGGCGTTATCATCGGCTAAACAAGAAGTGCGTATTGCAGCAGCTAATTGGCTTGCACAGTTAGGGCAAAAATCTTCGATTAAAGCATTAAATGAGGCTTTACAAAAAGAAAAGCGCGAAACCGTACAAGCGTCATTATTAATTGCGCTTGAAAAAATTGGTGAAGATATTAGCCAGCAATTAACCACTAAAAAACTATTAGCCGATGCACAAAAAGGCTTAAAAGGTAAAAAACCTACTGATTTTGATTGGTTTGATGTAACGCTAATACCATCATTAACTTGGCAAAATGGAGAAGATGTTGATCCACAAATTGTGCAATGGTGGGTATGGTTAGCTGTCAAGTTGAAAGAACCCGCTAACCCATTATTAGGCATTTATAGCCGTTTATTAAGTTTGTCAAGCCAACAACTATTAGGCGAATTTATTTTACAAAGTTTTATCAAACAAGATACTCGTAGACCAACAGTGGAAGAGGCTGAGGCACAAGCCAATTTATTGGCGGATAAGCGCTTACAACAATGTATCAAGTGGTATCAACAATATCCTCAATATTACCCAAGTTATGCCAATATCACTTTTGAACAAGTATTTGAAGAGATAAAAAATGAAACACTTGCCGTCTATCTTGGATCGGCCATTAAAGCAAAAGGTCTATTAGCATTAACTCGTGGTATTGAAGGTCGTGTTGCGGTTTCACTAGTACGTAACTATATGAAAGATCATCAACAACGACGAGCACAAATTGAGGCCATGCTTGAACCACTTGCAAATAGTGATGATCCACTTATTACGCAACTCCTCTTATCGCTTGCACGCCGTTATCGTACCGCATCGATACAAGAAAAAGCACGATTATTGGTGGAAAATATTGCGAAGCGTAATGGTTGGACGACCGATGAACTCGCTGATCGCACCATTTCTACCGCAGGGTTAGATGATAATGGGGTGTTAACGCTCGATTATGGCGAACGAATTTTTACGGCGAGTTTCGATGATAAATTTAAATGGCATTTAAAAAATTCAGATGGTGATGAAATTAAAGCGTTACCTGAAGCACGTAAAAGTGAAGATGTAACGTTAGTGAAAGAAGCTAAAAAACAGTTTACTAACAGTAAAAAAGAGCTAACGCAATTACTCAATATGCAAATGACCCGTTTTTATGAAGCCATGTGCGCACAGCGCCATTGGCGAGTTGAGGATTGGCAAAAATACTTGCAACCACATCCAATTGTGGGAAGGCTTGTTCAACGTTTAATTTGGCTTGAATTAGATGACAAAGGGCAAATTGTAAATAGCTTCAGGCCAACCGAAGATGGTAGCTTAATTACTACAGACGATGATGAAATTTCATTAAATCAAGTAAATAAAATCGTTGTTGCACATTCGGCATTGCTATCAAGTGATAACATAAAAGCTTGGCAACATCATCTTAAAGACTACAAAGTCACGCAACTATTTGAGCAGTTTACACACTCATTACCCGATGTGAGTAAAGTTGAAAATAATATTATCAATGAATGCTTTGGCTGGTTAACTGATAGCTTTACCCTACGTGGCATTTTAACAAAATTGGGCTATAAACGTGATGCTGTTGAAGACGCAGGTTGTTTTTATGGCTACTATAAATATTTTGTTGGCCTTAATCTGTATATCAATATTGAATTTAGCGGCAGTATGGTACCCGAAGAAAATGTTCCTGTGGCACTTTTTAACCTGTATTTTAGTAAAAAACCCGGTTTAAAACACCGAGCAATTGAACTTAATCAAGTGCCACCCGTATTGCTTGCAGAAGGCTATGCTGATTATATGGCTGTTGCTAAGGCCAGCAGTGGTTTTGATCCAAAATGGGAGCAGAAGCTATTATGGTAAAAAACGCACAAGCTATTCGTTTAAGTGCTGAACAACGTTATGCTGATGAGCTAAATACGCTACTTGAATTAGATAATGCAAACAATAAACCTCAAGGTTGGAACTTATCACCCAAATTAGTACGGCAATTTATTTTAGGTAATAAAGAGCTGGGCATTAGTCGTAAATTTTTTGGTGATGATCCACTGGTCGATCGGGCAATTGTTTCTTTACTTGGTAAACAAGGTTTGATGTTAGTCGGTAAGCCGGGGACCGCTAAATCGATGTTGTCTGAATTGCTAGCGGCAGCAATTAGTGGCGATTCAAATCTGACTATTCAAGGCACGGCTGGCACCAGTGAAGATCATATCCGATATGCTTGGAATTACGCTTTACTATTAGCTGAAGGACCAACAGAGCGCGCATTAATCGGCTCGCCTATTTACCATGGTATGCAACAAGGTAAAATTGTTCGTTTTGAAGAGATCACGCGTTGCCCACCCGAAATTCAAGATGTACTGGTATCATTAATGTCTGAAAAGCAAATGATGATCCCTGAAATGGGGCAAAGTGTAAAAATGAGTGCTAAGCCTGGATTTAATCTTATTGCTACGGCAAACTTGCACGATCGTGGTGTGCACGAAATGTCGGCTGCATTAAAACGTCGCTTTAATTTTGAAACGATTAATCCTATTACAGATAAAAATTTCGAAATAGAATTAATTCAAACACAACTTAATCAGGAATTAGGCGAATTAAAATCACAAGTCATTGTCCCTATTGATGTCATTGAACTGCTAGTGACCACATTTCAAGAGCTAAGACAAGGGCAAACGCAAAATGGCACTCACCTTAAAGTGCCTGATGCCGTGATGTCAACGGCTGAAGCTGTGAATATTGTGTATGCTTCAGCATTAGATGCTTATTATTTTGGTGATGGCACACTAAATGGGGGGCAGATTGCCAAACAACTGATAGGTGTTGTTTTAAAAGATAATGCTGACGATATCAAACGAATTCAATTTTATATGGATAATGTGGTGCGTGAACGGGCTAAACATTCATCGCAATGGCACTCGTTTTATCAGGTATCTAAACATTTTTGGAAATAATTAATCAATAATGATAATGAGCCGATCACAATTACCACAACGCCTACAACATGCTTTAATAGGTAAAGATGCTTTGCAACAACAGCAGATCTATTTTGCGCCTGTACGTCATCATAGTCCTGCTTGTAGCTATGCTGTTAGGCAACTGATTAACCAAATTAAACCTACCCATGTTTTAATTGAAGCGCCTGCGAGCTTTTCATCCATACTCGATGAATTATTACATCACGAAACTGAGCCACCTATAGCCATACTTTGTCAAGCTGATATCCAAATAGCAAAATACCTAAATAATGAAGAACAGGCGATAGGTAACGAGCAAGATAACGAAAAAGATAACGATAATGAATTGCTATCAGAAACGGAATTGATTACGCGCACCGCATTTTACCCATTTTGTAGTTATTCACCTGAATGGCAAGCAATGCAATTGGCAAAAAAATACCATGCTAATATTCAATTTATTGATCTACCTTGGGCTGAGCAAGCTGTTCAAGAAATGATGCCAAAGCATGATGCATCATTGTTATGTGAAACCTATTTGAAACACAGTGAATATATTACGCAATTAGCTAGAAAATTACACTGTCGTGATCATGACGAAGTTTGGGAACATTTGTTTGAATTACGTGATTTTGCTGATATTGCTAACTGGCGCACTTTTTTTGAAGATACTTTCATTTGGTGTGCCATGGCAAGGCTAGAATATACTGCTTCATCGCTTGAATTAGAGGGCTCTAGCCAACGAGAACAGCATATGATAACGGCTATTAGGCAATTAAAACAGTCCATGCCAGAGGCAAAAATTGTCGTTGTCACAGGAGGATTTCACACTTTAGCACTGTATGAGGGATTGGCGAACGCAAAACTCATTGTACCGAACAAAGCAAAAATTAATAAAGTAAATCAACAGCGCGAGGCGAAACAATGGCAAAATAAAAATGATGGTGATCGAACTTGGCTTATTCGTTATAGTTTTGAGCGCCTTGATGCATTAAACGGCTATTTTGCCGGTATGCCTTCTCCTGCTTATTATCAAGAAGTGTGGCAGTCAATGCTAACTTATGAACAAAATTATGAACAAAATCAATCACAAACCACACAAGATCACCGACAAGCACAAGCCTTACAATTTTTATCAAATATTGTGCAGCAATTACGAAAACAGCAAAGTGTTGATAATGGTGCCAATAATGAAATTGGCTTGGTACCCTTAAAATCTGCGATTGAACAAACCTATTTATTAGCCGAGTTACGAGGGCATTGTGGTCCAGGACGATATGATTTACTTGATGGTATACAGTCAGCCTTTATCAAGGGTAGCATTCATGATGTGCGTGGAGAATTTTGGCAAATAATTCATCGTACTTTATCGGGCAACCAATTTGGCAAAATCCCAAGTAACATTGCTTCACCGCCGTTAGTCAATGAAGTTTATGCAATGCTCAAAAAGTATCGTTTTAAATTAGACGATACATTACCTAAAATTGCACATATTGATATTTACCGTAAACCTGAACATCGGCAACGGAGCCGTTTTTTACATCTACTGGCTTTTTTAGATGTTGGCTTTGCCGAGCGCCTTGATGGTCCCAATTACCAGTATGGAACACGGTTAACCATCATGTTTGAAGATTGGCAATACCAATGGACACCAATGGTTGAAGCCAAGTTAATTGAGCTATCACAACAAGGCACTCGGTTAGAACACATCGCTTTACAAAAACTACATCTATTGATGGAGTCATTAACCGAAGATGGCATAACCCAACCTTGCCAACTTGTTGTTCAAATTATGCTAAAAGCGGCTTTAATGGGATTTCCATCCTATTTTACAGCGTTATTGACAAAGCTATCAAAATACTTAGATACGGATAATACGTTGTCATCATTAGTTGATTGTGGGCATCGATTACTTTATTTATGGCAGGGGCGTGATTTTTTAGCGCTTAATGATAGTGCCACTTTGTTAGCTTTATTAGCTAAAGTACCAAGGCAAGCTTTTTTCTTACTAGATACATTAAAGCAATCAGATGAGCAACAACAGCAAGAAAATTTCAATACATTATTATCACTTAGAGATCTACTCAATAATTTACCTGAGCAACTTAACTCGAAAAAGCTTAAGCAGGATTTTTATTTTAATTTACAACGTTTACAGCCTTTATTAACCCAAGCGCCACTAATTCGTGGTGCCATTGATAGTCTCTGCTACCTAGATTCGCAAATTAGCCAATCAGAACTTGATGAAAAAATAAAAATTGCTTTTGATTTAGGTGCTCAATATGAACAGGTAAGTAGTTATTTAACTGGCTTGATTCAATGTTCACCAGAATTACTTATTCAATCGTCGCAACTGCTAATGAGCCTTGATGAATTGTTGGTACATTGGGATCAAGAAAAATTTATACAAATACTGCCTGATTTACGATATGCCTTTGCAAAGTTGACGCCGAAACAAAATGCGACAATTGCTGAAAAAATTGCTAAAAAATATCATATTAAAAAGCAGAGCATGGACTTTGAACAATATAAATTTAGTGATGACGACTTACAAAAAACACTCGCTTTAGAATTTGCTATTTGCCAGTATATTAATCAACAACAACTCCAAGATTGGTTTAAACGGTAAGGTATAAACATGAATAATAATAAACCAATAATCGACACGCAAACCGTTAATCATATTAAACGATGGCGGTTGATTTTAGGTAAATATGCTGATCATCACCTTAATCAAATAGCATTCGATCAAAATGATCTTAGGTTAGCACAATCATTAGATTTCCTTTATCGGCATGAATACCGTCAACGAGGGTTAAACGTGGATGAACAAGATCACACAAAGCACAAAGGGAAGGGCGGTAGCAATCATCATTCTGTGTTTAACACCATTAGTTGGTTAAATAAAACGCGAAAACTATTTCCTAAAAGCACTTTTGAACGAATGCAACAGCAGGCAATAGAACGTTATCAATTACACGAGATCTTAAACGATCCTAGCGTTATTAATGCGTTAGAACCCAATATGAATTCGCTGCATTTATTAATGAATTTTCGGGGGCAATTAAAAAAAGAGGTTTATTTGGCAGTAAAAGAATTGATTCAAAGGGTTGTTGATCAGATCTTACAAAAAATTAAACCCAATTTTATTAATGCGATAAGCGGTAAAAAACATCGATTTCGACCTTCCCAAATACGTTGTAGCCAAAACTTCGATTGGCGAGCTACAATGAAAGCCAACTTAAAACATTTTGATCAAAACAACCAGCGACTGATGATTGAAAATGTCATTTTCAACTCGCGAATGAATAGGCATTTACCTTGGGATATTATTTTATGTGTTGATCAAAGTGCATCAATGAATAACTCAATTATCTATTCTGCGGTTTGTGCAAGTATTTTGGCGAAATTACCTACAATTAATTTGCACTTGTTTGTTTTTGACACGCAAATTGTTGATCTTACTCATTTAGCTCACGATCCTGTTGAAGTGCTTATGAGCGTTCAGTTAGGTGGCGGAACAAATATTGCAAAAGTGCTTAATTATGCTGAACAAAAAGTCAAAACCCCGCATCGAACTATTATGGTATTGGTTAGTGATTTTTGCGAAGGGGGATCACTCATTGAACTTTATACCACCGTGTCAAGGATGAATAGTAACCGCATTAAAATGTTAGGATTAGCCGCATTAGACGACAATGCCGAGCCGGTTTATGATTTGCAAATCTCACAGCAATTAGCTAATCGAGGTATGCAAATTGCTGCATTAACGCCTGAACATTTTGCTACTTGGTTAGCGGAGGTTATGTAATGAGTTGGCAGCAAATTTATTTAAATTATGATCAAGACGCTTTAGCGCTTTATGCTAACATTGGTTTAATTCGCCGCGCTCGTAAAGATATTGAGGCAAATAAAATTGAATTTATTCAGCAAGAAAATAATAATGTTTTGCAATTCAATGCTGATGGACAACAAGTTTGTTTGCCTGCACAAGGGATTCAAGCTGCCAGTTGCAGTTGCCCAGCGCATGGGCATTGTAAGCATATCATATCGGCTGTTTTATGGTTGCAAGCGCATAATTCAGAGCATAGTTTAGCGAATGGTTCAGCAAATAGTTTAGCAAATAACTCAGCAAATAACTCATTACCAGAAGAAACTCCCCCTCATTGCACTAAACGAGATGATAAAAGCCCAATAAAACCATTAACGCCATTAGATGATTTGAATAAAGTTAATAATCAGGCTAAACAAGATCAGATTAAGCCAATCACGCCTTTAACTAACGTGTTAACTGAATTATTATCATTAGATGCCAGCAAGCTTTTAAAAAAAGCAGGTAAAGCGAACACACTGACGGCTTATGAACTTGTATGCAATTGGCAAAACAATAATTTACTGACAATTCAATACCAACAATCGCAACAATCGCAACTACGTATTACGGTACCTGAAAGTTCTGAACCTATTATTTATATAGCAGGAACAGGTTTTGATGGGATGATCTCAGCACTTCCCATAAAACAAAAAATGGCTGTGCATTTAGCCATTATTGCTTATCTTTTTGAGCAAAATAATCAAGCATGGCAATGGCCAGTAACCGTAGATCAGATAAAAAATGAGACTCAACTACTTTCACCTGAAGAAATTACCCTCATAAAACAGATTCAAACATATATTTATAAGCTTATTTATCAAGGCTTATCTCATATTAGTCATAATCAACTATCGCATTTACAATTATTTAATATATCAGCCAAAACACAAAATTTACCGCGGTTGGCGGCAATGCTTAGGCAACTATGTCAATTGGTTGAGTTACTGGCTAACCGCCATTTTACCGTTGAAGAACAAGATATTTTACTGTTTTTGGGGCAGATAAAAACTTATACCGAAATGCTATTACATAATCAAGGTGAACCGCTTAGCAAATTGCGAGGTAAGATAACGCGCCAATATAAAACAACAGAGCAAGCACTTGACTTATTACCATTAGGGGGACGTTGGTGGCAAAGTAGAACAGGAGCCGTTGGTGCGACATTTTACTTTTGGGATATAAAACAACAACAATACCAAGAAACGACATTAGCCAGATCTGATAAAAATAATATCAATTTTAACCGTGTAACAATTTGGAACAGTATGTCGATATGGCAAACATCCCCTGATAGGTTAATGCAAAATGCCATAACACTTCATCACCCACGTATATCCCAAGATGGCGAGTTAGCCAGTAGTGGTTCGACCGCTACGTTACAACAAAACGGGTGGAATGATGAAAATTATCTTAAATTTAAAGCAACTACAGGCTTCCAAAATTGGTCAGTATTAAATGGTTATTTGCAAAATAGCCATTTGGATGACGTGCTTTTTAATGAGGTAGTATTTGTTCATATACAAAATAACGATAAACCGTATTTTGATGAAATTAGGCAAAGTTTAGTTTGGTGCGTAAAAGATGCCGAGAAAAACCAGTTATTTTTACGGCTGTTTTGGGATGAATATAGAAAATCACGCATTGAGGTTTTACGTAGTTTTCTAGAAACACAAAATCAGCCTTTAACCATATTAGTGAAAGTCGTAAAAAACGAGAGTTTTTTAGATTTAGAACCTTTCGCTTTACTTTATAAAGCACAAAAAACAAATGAAATAAAAACCTTAAATCTTGATTTTGAAGATTCTTGGCGCCGAAGAAAAACCGTAGTGGCCGAACACATGTTTCTCTCAAATACTTATACAATGCGAAAAATGCAGTTAAGCGAAAATAATTACACTAAAGATTCGCTTTCAACTTTTATTATTCAGCCACTATTAACAATACTTGAAAGTGTGGCTTGTTCAGGACGACTTGAATTATTTATCGATCAAAAACAGCGATTGAAAGCGATTCAACATGATTGTGACACTTTAGGATTAAACTCGTTAAGTTTAGTGTTAAACAAAATCCTTAGCAATCAACTCATCTCGATAACGCATCTATTACAAGCGGTTTATTTATGTTATCTATTAAAAAAAATGCATTATCAATTACCTATACAGCTTATTAAGCCGAATTGTTAGCTTAAAAATCCTTCAGAAAAGCTATTGATTTTATTGAAGTTTTTTTGGCGCAATTGCTTTCTCATCCTAAATCATTTTAAAGTCGTTAAAATGGTTGTTATTGATGCCAAAATGAATCGCCAATGCATTAATCGTAAAAATGATTAAACTCTATAAAAAGTAAAAGTGGTGATTCAATCTGATAAATTAATCAATCGTTTTTTAGTAAGTAAAGAAATAATGAAAAACGTTATAAGAAAATTCGCCTTGCTTTAGTGTAACCTTGCTTTAGTATAACTTAGCTTTTTAGGCTACCAGCCAGAGCAATTAACTCTGGCAGAATATCTAAAATTAACACCAACTGTTGCATAACTAACAAATCATTATTGGCTAGATTATCATTGATCGAGAGCGTTTCAATATAATCTGTGGTCGATTTTTTTATTAATTGATATTTTTCATCCAGTTTTTTATCTGTTAACAGATTGATAATATACACGGATAGATCGTCAAACAGTTCAAGTGTGTGGGGCGAAATCCCTTTATCTCGGTGTGCGCCTAAGGTAGAAAGATAACTAATCAATGTATGATTAAGGGTTAATAAACGAAATCCTTGATCAATAACAGTTGGGTTCATATGAGGCTCTTTTGTCATCAAACTAATTAAAGACGATAAATCGGCATTGCTATCATGAGCGGCTCGCCTTGCTAATCGATATTGCGGATCGTTGGTTTTTCCTGATAAGTACTGGCTACCAATTAGCGCTAAATAATGGCTGTCATCATGACAAACTCGATCAATCAATTTCGGTAAGTTTCTAAATTTCCAATCAGGCCAAATAAAACTAACGGCAAACCACGCAATAAAACACCCTATTAAGGTGGCAATAATGCGTGAAATAGCCACAGAAATGCTACTTTCACCAATCAGGCTAAAGCTAAAAAATACTAACAATGTAATAAAGGCGGTGGCGTAAGCATATTGTGAATTTTTAAATAAAAAGAATAACCAACCAGTAATGATAATTAACACTAACTGCTCTTCAACGCTAGGAAATAAATAAGTAAGAGGAATGCCAATAATAATACCTAATAGAGTGCCGATTACACGTAATTTTAATCGGTGTTTTGTCGTTGAGTAATTAGGCTGGCAAACAAATAGGCTGGTTAAGATAATCCAATAGCCATGAGTAAGTTGGAAAAAGGAAAGTACCATATAGCCAACAAATAAGACAAGGCTCATACGAATTGCGTGGCGAAATAATGCTGATTTAACCGTCAAATTACGTTTAATTTTGCTAAAAATATCATGAAAGCTTGTTAACTCTTCGTCAACTAATTGGTTATCTTCTTGTTCTTTTGATAGATGTTGCTCAGTATCAACATTGGCTAATAATAGATCAATAGATAGCAAGTTTTGATATAAGCTTTGCAAAGATTTAACCAATAATGCATTGTTTTTATCACGAATTTGATATTGTTTGATAGCTTCTTCAAGGTACGAAAAGTAATGCACAAACAGGGGATCGTGCTGATAAGTTTGATTTAGCTTAATTGACACAGCTAACTTAGTGCAAGCTTTGCCTTGCAAATTTAAAATACGGGCAAACCGAAACAAAATATCGCTATGCTTAAAATGCTGGCTTAAAGTTTGATAATTGCTATGTGACGAGCTAGCCCGCTCATGAATATCTTGTGCGACAAAATAATAGTTAAGCATCTTTTTGACAGAAGATTGCCCTCTGTAACTCTTTAGTCGATTAAACAGTGTGCTTTTGGTTTGATTAAAAGCATTAACCAACTGATTATTGCTATCGGCCAATTGTTGTGTTTGTTTGATAAAATGATTGGTTTCATCGGGATCAAACATGGCCGCTTTATCATCAAGATATTGTGCCAACTTTAAAAAACAGTAAGATAAGCCTTGTTGTGTTGTCCGAATTGGTTGAATCATTGATTCAATAAACGAAACAATACTATACCAAAGTGTTCCTAACAACAAAAAACAGGGTAATGTATAGTTATCTGTATATAAATTATGCCCAAGCATGGTATAGGCAGCAATCAAAAGTGACCCAAAAGCAATGACGCCATAACGTTGCCCAAGCGTACCTAGCATAATAAAAATAAACGTTGAAGACATCAGCCCCACAATAAACAATGCCGGGTAATCAAATAACCATTCGACCGAAAAAGTCGCAATAGAAAAACAGAACAATGTCAGTATGATATTAATACAGCGACTTAATGGGCGGGTGTCGATTTCAGTTAAACCTGCCGCGACAACGCCAAGAGTCAGCGGAATAACCAGCGAAGTGTGTCCTAAATACCACGGAACCAACGTCGATCCCGTTAAACTAATTAACATTCGAAGACTAAAAAGAAGATTACTGCTGTAAAAGACTTTACGTAAAGTCAAAATGAATGCGTGCACGGTGTATACGGTTTAGTGTGAGTTGAAATGGTGGTTGGTAGCATACTATATTGTCGGGATTTGTGGAAGAGTAGGCATAAATTGTCATTCTTTATAAAGCGAAAATAAAAAATTAAATAAAATCAATGGTTTTTCTGACTGGTTTTTCATCAAAAAAATTCGCCCATTTTTACCATTACTAAGCGGCGGTTGGTTTTTTTGACACAATAATATGCTAAGAATCAATCATATCTAAAAGTCACAATAAAAACTTCCATTTAAAATAACGAGCTTAAAACGCTTTAGCCTAATTATTTTAAAAGGTACGCCATCCATTAAAAAATTTACAAAAAACTGACAAAAAAACGGGCTAAATTTTTTTGAAAAGTAACAATTTCAATTGTTGAAAGACAATCTTATCAAGTAAGTGGTAAACCATAAAAATAAAAAAAGGTTTGTGTGGTAAGTGAAATGTGATGCTGTATTATTTAGGGCACCAATGCTAGTAGTCCTATGCCTTGATTGCTACCGCCTTTTTCTAAATCGCCTATTCAGTTAAGAATTTGTGGTCGATATTTTGCTGGTATCTCTATTCTCTTTTATTTTAAAAAAATGCCAAGAAAAAAATTTAATAAAATCAATGGGTTTTCTGAATGATTTTTTAGGCTGACAATAGTTTATTTTAAGGTTTGTAGGGTTTAAGGTGTTTTAAGTTTTGTCAGTAACGTGTGTTATTAGTGAAAACCTATGAAGCGTTAATCTCTTAAACGTATCCCATAAAATCGAATAGAATAATGCGATTTCCCACAAAGCCAATTCTTAAAAGTCGTTACGCCATTTATTATCAATAATTAAACAAAAAACAAACAAAAAATTAACAAAAAGGTAGCAAAAAAAATTTTAGTGGTTATAATTTCGCTGTTTAAAAACTAAACTAGACAGTGATATTACACGCAGAAAAAAATTAAAATAAAACAAAAATCACGAGATGGGTGAAATGTAATGCAGTATTATTTTAGACACTGGATGTCCTATATCTTAACTTTTGTAGCTAGTTCCAAAAATTGCTTTTATGCACGCAACTTAATTAAATTCACAAAACTGTCTTTTTCGTTAAAGAAAAAATTGCTACCGCCACGCTTCTTGTTGCCGTTGTTGCTATTATGTTCATTGGATGTGCAGGCATTATCCGCGCAAAGCACAAAAGTAATACAAGGTAGTGCGCCGTATTTTACGTATGATGGTGGGCAAACGAAGATCTCAACCACCGAGGAATTATTAAGTATTAAGCTATCAGACGGTCAAATTATCACGCCACAAAAAAATATGTCAAGTCCAACAAATCCCATTGAGTTACCGCAACTGGGTGATAGTTTTAGTGATATTGCTATGCTCGTTCCAGTGGACGTGAATTCAATAGCGCTAAATGCATTACTCGGTCCGCCATATCATTATTGGGGCGATGATGATGGCGACGGTCAAGGCGCTAATGGGGCTAGCGCAACAGGGACTTTAACGGTTGATATCACCGATAAAGATGATAATGCCGTGAATCGTAATACGGTATTAAATATATGTGATGCACCTTATAAAGTAGTATTAACAAGCAGTGACGGTAGCTTAAGTACACGTTATGGCATGCCCAATAATAGTACATTTGATAGTGGTAGTGCTGTTTACTATATCAAACCAAAGGGATCAACCCGCTGTCATGATGATGACATCAAATACGTAAGGCCAAATTTATTGCATAATAATTTGGCACCAAAAGGTGCATTAGGCATTTTTGAGACTGTTGGTCATTCTTATCAGCTTGCGCTTTGGAGCCACCCGTACACGGACAATGATAGAGGCGGATTTTTAGTCCAATCAACTAAGTTGGCTACATATGAACAAAATTTTCCGACAACAGGCGCTAATGGGCTGTATTTTTATTTAGATATGGATGATGGCGTAAACCCAAGCGAATTAAGTTGGCCTTCGGTAAGTCAGGGGGGGATAACCGCTAGCATGACAGTAGAGCCGCCAAAACCATCAGCCGGTGACGGTTATCACTTTGAGCGTTTAGGCGGGGTAAAGGTCACCCTTACAGGTCCTACGGTAACGGCAGCTCAAAGACAATCTAGCAATCCAGGGACAATAGCTAAGCCAACTTTACCGCAACTATTTGTACTAAAGGGTTATGATAAAAGTAATAATGTGGTAATCAAATATGGATTTGTGTTGAAGCAGTGGTTTGTTCATCGTGGTACAAAAAGGGCTTCCTATTCTGACTCATTAGCATGGTGTAATAGTTTGGGGTATCGTCAGCCAAAAATTAAGGATATAACCAATGCCAAGTGCGGTTTAGATGACCGTTTTCCTTGTGTAAATGGCATCAATGGGACGGTGCCAACATCAAACTCTTGGTTTCGCCAACGTAGAATCGATGCTGGCTTTAGTACGGAGTGGGGCGATGTTAGTTTTTACATTGGTTCTAGTTTTTTCAACGATAACTACGATTGGCATTGGACTAGTGACGTTTTCGATAGAAGCAGCCATTTTGTGGTAAGTCCAGCGGAAGCTACTGTTTATTCCCACTGGGATGGCGACAATTGGTATTCCTTGTGCACTTATCCTTAGCGTTGGGTATTGATAAAAATTCTAAGTTTGCAAAAAGCAATATCAAATTCGATTAAGCAAAGTCAGTAAAGCGCCAAACGTTCTGTAGTCAGGTGGCGCTTTAGTTAATTACCATCCCAGTTAAGCGCTTTTGTAGTAGCAAGTGTAGTAGCAAGAAAAGGGATTGTTAATCAAATGACGACCTGTCATATTATGGCTAAAAAATAACGTTAAAAACCTCATATAAAAACTTCAAATAAAAATCAAGAATAAAAACATTAATAAAATCAATAGGTTTTCTGACTGATTTTTGATAATAAAACGTATTAATCTTTTGTTAGCTTAAAAATTATTTTGCTATTTTTTACTAATGAGAAGTAAGTCTTAAAATGATACGATTAATCATAAACTGATGCTATTTATTGTTCTTTGTTTGTTTTAAAAATACGCATTAAACAATGGGGACTTAAGATAGCAGTGGGAACAATACTCATTGTACGTTAAAATAGCCAGTATTATTACGAAAAATGATAAAGGAAATCGTATGACCACTGAAATGACAACGCTCGATAAAATCAAAAAACAAATTGCCGATAATCCAATTATTCTCTATATGAAAGGTTCGCCAAAATTACCAAGTTGTGGCTTTTCGGCACAGGCGGTGCAGGTTTTATCACAATGTGGAGAGCCATTTGCCTATGTTGATATTTTGCAAAACCCAGATATTCGTGCCGAATTACCTAAATTTGCTAATTGGCCAACGTTCCCACAATTATGGGTTGAAGGCGAATTAGTCGGAGGGTGCGATATCTTACTAGAAATGTTTCAAGCTGGCGAGTTGCAAACACTTATTCAACAAACTGCCGAAAAACATAAACCTTAATTTCTAAATAGCATTAAGCGTGCAGATTAAGCGCGCTTTTTTATCGGTAATTTTTTGTTATTGTGTTGATGAATGCTTCGTGTTACTAAGTATTTTCACAATCCATGATTGACGTTACTTCTCTATCATCTATAGCTGTTAAAGGCCATCCACCTAACGTTTTAAGTCGATTGACGATTTTGCAAAAGAGTATTGCAGTTTTTTGCGTATCGTATAGCGCACTATGAGCTTGTTTATGATCAAATTCGATTTGTGCTACTTGACAAGCTTTGGCCAGTACGGTTTGCCCAAAAACTAAGCCACTTAGTGATGCCGTATCGAAGGTGGCAAATGGGTGGAATGGATTACGTTTGATATTTGAGCGTTCAGCGGCAGCCATTAAAAAACTGTGATCAAAGTGTGCGTTGTGTGCCACAATGACTGCGCGGGTACATTCGTTATTTTTTATGCCGGCTCTAACCATTTTGAATATTTCGTCTAAAGCGTGTTTTTCATCTACCGCTGAGCGTAAAGGGTTAGTCGGATCGATTCCGTTAAAAGCCAGTGCTGTTGGCTCTAAAATCGCGTCGCTAAATGGATTAACATTAAATTGCAAGGATTGATCTGGCTCTAGCCAGCCGTCGGGTGTCATTTTTAAAGTAATAGCGGCAATTTCTAAAATAGCATTGAGTTTTGGATCAAACCCTGATGTTTCTATATCAATAACAACAGGATAAAACCCACGAAAGCGTTCACATAATTTGGCGTTTGGCACGTTAATCTATCTTAATTTGTCAAAAAAAGACTATTATGACAGCTTTTGATTATTTCGCCTAGCATTGGCATTGAGATTTGCTATTGAATAGTTAATTTTAATGCGCTTTTATTGTGGCAAGGATTGTAGCCATTTTGGCAAAATAGAGATTAAAACGAACAAGAAGATGCGCTGATTGATTAAAGTGATTATAATCAATCATCATCATATAAATGATCTTAAAACCGAGTGAATTATGCACAACTTTGAATTAGAAAAGATAATTAATAATGAACTACAAATTACCCGTTATCGTGATTATGCACCAAATGGATTGCAAGTGCAGGGGCGCGAACAGGTGCATAAGATTGTGACTGGCGTGACCGCGTGTCAGTTATTATTGGATAAAGCGGTTGAATTACAAGCCGATGCTATACTTGTGCACCATGGCTATTTTTGGAAAAGTGAACCACAAACCATTACAGGTATTAAATATAAACGGCTTAAAACACTATTAACGCATGATATTAATTTATACAGTTATCACTTGCCATTAGATGGACACTCCATTTTTGGTAATAATATTGAGTTAGCTAATTTGTTGGGGATTGCGGTCGATAAGCCTAATGATATCGCTGATCTGCTTTTTACTGGCACGTTAAACATGCCACTGACGGCGCTACAATTTAAACAACACCTAGAGCAAGTGTTACACAATAATCAGCGACAAGTGTTATTTTGTGGTGATAATGCACCAGCAGTGATTAATCGTATTGCGTGGTGTAGTGGTGGAGGGCAAGATTATATTGAGCAGGCAGCGCAAAATGGCGTGGATGCTTTTTTTACTGGCGAAGTTTCGGAACGCACTATTCATATTGCGCGCGAGTACGGCATTAATTTTTATGCTGCTGGGCATCACGCTACCGAGCGTTACGGCATTAAAAAATTAGGCGAATGGTTAGCTAATAATCATGGTGTTGAAGTTATTTTTATTGATATTGATAATCCGGCGTAACAAAAGTTGAATTTACTTTAGAAATATCGCATACTTGTTCGCAGATTTTTTATTCTTTACGTTGTGTTATAAACCAATAATATGAGAGGTCATTTTATGTTTACAGGAAGTTTGGTCGCACTTGTTACTCCGATGGATACCAAAGGAAATGTTGATCATGTAAGCTTAAAAAAATTGGTTGAATATCATATTGCTAATGGGACATCGGCTATTGTTTCGGTTGGAACAACAGGCGAATCAGCAACACTTGATCATCACGAGCATATTGATGTTATTAAACGAACCATTGATTATGCTGACGGTCGTATAGCCATTATTGCGGGCACAGGGGCTAATGCAACTAAAGAGGCTATTGAATTAACTCATCGGGTTGAAAATATTGGTGTTGTAGGTTGTTTAACGGTTGCACCTTATTATAACAAACCTACTCAAGAAGGTATGTATCAGCATTTTAAAGCCATTGCCGAAAGCACCGCTCTGCCTCAGATTTTATATAATGTGCCAGGTCGCACCAGTAGTGATATTAAACCTGAAACGGTTGGACGCTTGGCTAAAATCAAAAATATTGTTGCATTAAAAGATGCAACAGGCGATCTTTCTAGAGTCTATCCTACTCGTAAATTGGTTGGACCTGACTTTAAGTTACTTAGTGGTGATGATTCAACATTTTTGGATTTTATGATTTTAGGTGGTGATGGTGTTATTTCCGTTACCGCTAATGTTGCAGCTAAAGCTGTTGCAACTGTATGTCAACTTGCTGCCAATAACCAAATTCAAGAAGCCCGAACTTTAAATGATACCTTAATGGCTTTACATCATAATTTATTTATCGAACCGAACCCAACTCCAGTCAAATGGGCTTGTGCAAAATTAGGTTTAATGCAAGATGCAACAATTCGATTGCCAATGGTATCACTCAGTGCATCATCGATCCCCGCAGTTGAGCAAGCGTTAAAAGAAGCAAATTTACTCTAATTAGTGTTGTATAACCTTTATTTTAAAAAGTAGATATCTATGTTAAATCACACATTGAACAGAACTTTATTTAAAAACAAAGCCATTAAAAAAGTGGCTGTTTTAACCATTATGACTTCTTTATTTCTTGTTGGCTGTGGGAGCAATCAAAACTATAAGCGTGAAGTCGATGGAAATGAAGATTACCTTAAAGCGCCTACATTAAAACCGCTAATTATTCCTGATGGCATTTCTGTGCCAGCTGAAAGTGGTGAATTTTATGTTAATAATGCTGAACTTAGCGGTGATTTAGGCAAACGAGTGGATATCCGCCCACCCATTTTACCGATTCCGACTATTCAAGAAGCCTTTGCAATTTATAATAACGGCGCGGTGACGTTTAACGTGCCATTAAGTTATAACGTGTGGGAGCGTATCCCGAATAGTTTAAGCAAAAGAAATATCTCCATTGTTAGTCAAGATCATAATACGCTAAAAACTGGCAAAGCATTTATGGTACGTGCAGATGAAGATCAAACCGTTGAAGCGGCTTATTCATTCAAACGACAATTAGTGGGTGATACCGAAACGATAGTGATTTCAACGCTTTCGCTAACGCGTGGGGCTGATGATTTAACTTCGCAGCCTATTGAAGTACAGCGTTATGTTGTTGGCTTATTTAATGGCATAATGGATGATGTTGCACCAGATTCATTGCGCGTTGTACCACCAAAAGCGCAAAGTGATGATGCTGCGAAAGACAAGACCGAGGGCAAGAAACCCGCAACAGCCGTGAGTGGTGAAAATCAATAATAAGTTTGGAATTTAAGGAGCGAATAGCTCCTTAATTCTTTATTGGCAATTTGATATAAGGTTATAAGCATGAAAAAGTTGGCTGAGCTTTATCGTGGTAAAGCAAAAACGGTATATACAACCGAAAACCCTGATTTATTAATCCTTGAGTTTCGCAATGATACATCGGCATTTGATGGTTTACGTATTGAACAGTTAGAACGTAAAGGAATGGTTAATAATAAATTTAACTATTTTATTATGACTCAATTGCGTGAAGCAGGTATTCCAACCCAAGTTGAAGCTTTACTATCAGATAATGAAGTGTTAGTTAAAAAGCTACAAATGGTACCTGTGGAATGCGTGGTGCGTAATCGTGCAGCGGGATCTTTAGTTAAACGTTTAGGTGTTGAGGAAGGCAAAGTTTTAAATCCTCCTACATTTGAATTATTTCTCAAAAACGATGCATTGCATGATCCAATGGTAAATGAATCGCATTGCAAAGCCTTTGGCTGGGCTAGTGAAGATCAATTAGTTAAAATGAAAGAGCTCAGTTTTAAAATTAACACAATTTTAACTGATTTATTTGATAAAGCGGGGCTAATATTGGTTGATTACAAACTTGAGTTTGGCTTATTTAACAATGAAATTACCTTAGGTGACGAGTTTTCACCCGATGGTTGTCGTTTATGGAAAAAAGATACACTAAAAAAAATGGATAAAGATCGCTTTCGACAAGGTTTAGGTGGCGTAATTGAAGCCTATGAAGAAGTGGCAAAACGTATAGGTGTTCCTTTGTAATGTTTGCGCAGTTTGATATTTCTTTTTTTCTTCTTTTAGGGTTAGCCGCACTGTGTTATTTAACACATAATAACACAGTGACATTTGCAGTACTATTATTGTTATTATTTAAGCTAACGCCATTAGCTGTTTACTTTCCATTTTTAAATCAATATGGTTTAACTATCGGTATTGTTATTTTAACGGCAGCTATGATGGTGCCATTGGCGGATGGATCATTAAAGATTGGCGATCTTGCCAAATCGTTTACCTCTTGGCAATCTTTATTGGCAATCTTTGTGGGTATTTTGGTATCGTGGCTTGGTACTCGTGGTGTATCGCTAATGGGAGCACACCCAACCATTATTAATGGCTTAATTATTGGCACATTAGTTGGTGTGGCTTTTTTCAAAGGCATTCCTGTTGGTCCGTTGATTGCGGCTGGTTTGTTGTCGTTATTGATTGGAAAAAGTTAGTCTATGTACAACGCCAACAGCACAAGAACGCTATGGGTGCTACAGGGTGAAGCTAGGCAATTATTTGCACAACTTAGTCATATTATCGGTAATTATGCTGGAGATTGGCTAACGATCACCTCGCAGGCTAATTGCCCAAATGAATTTGTTTTTAATATGCTTCCCCCTAACCAAACAAAAAAGTTATTAGGGCGCCAGTTTCGACATGCTATATTTGATGCAACAGCAGGATTCAATCTTGATGCCTTTGCTATGCTGGTTGGCACACTCGTTAAAGGTAGTATGCTAATTTTGTTATTACCTAACGACTTTTCCCGTTGGCATGATCAGGACAGCTTGCGCTGGAACGAAAATCCAACCGCTATCACTGTGCCTAATTTTATTGCACATTTAATGCAGACCTTGGCGGAATGTGGTTTATCTTCTAATTGCAGATATTTTCCCCAACCCGCGACATTCTCGATTCCATCTTTACCCGTTATTACCGAAAATTATTGCGATTTAACCGAACAACAAAACACATTAAAGCAATTGTTAAACAGCAATAAGCCTATTAGTGTTGTAGTTGCCAAACGTGGGCGAGGAAAATCAGCATTAGCTGGGCAGTTTAGCCACTATCGGCGTTGCATTGTTACTGCACCCAATAAATCAGCATTAACTACCTTTTTTACTTTTGCTAAGCCGAATACCCCCTTTTTTGCTCCTGATGAATTAATTGCATGTTCTCATAATAATTTTGCGGATTATTTGATTATTGATGAAGCAGCAATGATCCCTTTGCCAATGCTAAAAAAATTGCTACAACAGGCAATTGCCAATAATAGCCGAGTGTTATTAACTACTACAGCTGAAGGTTATGAAGGTACTGGGCAGGGCTTTTTGTTGAAATTGTTGTTAGACAATTCATGTCAATATTTCTACCTACACACACCTATTCGTTGGCATGCGGGTGATAAGTTGGAGCAATTTAGTGATCGGTTGTTGCTAAATGGTTTATTAGAGCAAAAAGCTGGCTCCGAGCTCAATGTGTTATTAGCACAATATTCAAAGATTGAACGCAATGATATTAATGCATTAAGATCTATCTTTTATTTATTAAAAATCGCGCATTATCAAACCACATTAACGGATTTAAGGCGCTTGTTTGACGCACAAAACTTGTCGGTTTGGCAGGCGACAATTTGCAATGAGCAAGTTGCTGCAGCGCTCACCGTTGATGAAGGTAACTTGCCCGACAGCCTGATCGATGAAGTGTGGAAAGGAACTCGTCGACCTAAAGGCAATTTAGTTGCGCAATCGCTTGTTGCACATGCGGGAGAACGGCTGGCAGCTAAACTGCGTTCGGTTAGAATTAACCGCATTGCGGTGCTAAGCACCTATCGGCGCAAACATATTGCCAGCCAACTTATACAAACCCTATTTGATCATGCTAAAACACAGCATAATGATTTTTTGTCAGTCAGTTTTGCTTATAGCCCGACTAATTATCAATTTTGGACTGCTTGTGGATTTGTTTTGGTTCACGTTAGTAGCCATAAACAGGCAAGTAGTGGCAGTTATTCTGTTATGGCGCTTAAACCACTAACTGAATCTGGGTTGCATTTAACCGCTAAGCTAGAGCAAAAACTACAGCGCAACGCATACTGGCTTAAAGATATCATCGATTTGCCTTTCAGCGAGATGATCACAAAAGACAGTAACGCCATGCTTTCACAAGATTTAGATGGGCAAGATTTAGATGAACTGGCTGGATTTGCTTACTATCACCGACCGTTTGAAGCGACTTATGCGGCGCTGTGCCGATTGAATCACTATAATCAAACCCACCAGCAACCATTATCAATGCAGATATTGTCAGCATTGATAAAAAACAAAAATAATCAACCATTGATCGTGAATTTATATCAACTTGCGGGTAAATCAGCGTTAATGCAGGCCATTAAGCACGAGGTCAAAACATGGTTGGTAAGGCAAGGCGATAATGTGATTTTTAACAAAATACCCAATAAAGTTAGCTGATCATTATTGCAGACCCCTATGGGGTATGTTTACAATGATCATCATGTTTCAATTTAGTTTGTTTTAACTCAATTCGTTTTTATTAAAAAGGAATCGAATGTGGCGCATAATAATTTAGAAATCCGATCGCAACATCGGTATTCACAAACCAATCAACCAAAAAATCAACCAACAACAGGTGTTGGGTATTTTTTTAAAGGATGGTCATTGGCGTTTAGCCCAGGTATTAAGCGATTTGTTTTTTTACCCATAATCGCCAATGTGGTGGTTATGTCGATATTATTTTATTGGTTTTTTCATACCATCTCGGGCATGGTCGATTGGGGATTATCGTATATGCCAAGTTGGTTACATTGGTTAGGGTATATCCTCATTTTAATGGTTATATTGATGTTGGTTGTCCTATTTTGTTATTTTTTTAGCACTATAACTAATATTATTGCCGCACCGTTTAACGGTTTATTGGCCGAGCAGGTAGAGGCGCAGTTAACGGGTATCCCTGCTCCAGATACATCGTGGATTAGTATCATTAAAGATCTGCCACGTATTTTTGGCAGAGAAATACACAAACTCGCCAATTATCTATTATGGGCGATCCCCATATTGTTAACTTATTTTATTCCTGTTATTGGACAATCAATAACGCCTGTGGTTTGGTTTTTATTTACTGCTTGGCAAATTAATATTCAGTATGCTGATTATGCCTTTGATAACCATAAAATAACTTTTCAGCGGATGAGTGAGTTACTTAAACAAGATCGGGGTGATAATTTAACTTTTGGCATATTAGTCAGCTTTTTTACTATGGTACCGGTGCTTAATTTAATTATTATGCCTATTGCTGTGTGTGGCGCAACAGCAATGTGGGTTGATCGCTATCGTCATCAAGCACTATTTGATAGTAGTGCCCAAGATTTTCGCTAAGGCAGGTGTTACTTTTTGTTAGTTGAATTTTTTGATGGCCAATCGTCGTCATCATCTTGATAGGGGATAGGTTTTATCCCTTTCTTTTTTTCAAGATATGCTTTGTAACTTAGCCGATTCAGTGCTTTAATAGCATTAATAAAAATCCCAATTAAAATCACTACAATCATCCACCAGTAATCTTTTAACCACTCCATGCTATTTCCTTTTAAACTAATTGGATAACGACACAATGATAGCTATGTTAGCTATGTTAGCAACAATTTTTCTAAAATGCGGTGATAAATCGCAGTTAAGGTAATAATATCTTGGCAATTAGCGTTTTCATTGACCTTATGTATAGTTTTATTAAGTACGCCAAGTTCAATAACTTGGCATCCCATTTGAGCAATAAAACGTCCGTCCGATGTGCCGCCACTGGTCGATAGCTTAGTGTCAATATCGGTAAATTCTTTAATGGCACTAACCGCTGCATTAGTTAAATCGCCTTGTGGGGTTAAAAATGGGTGCCCTGATAATCGCCAATTTAACGTATAATTTAAATTGTGTTTTTGTAAGATCTGCTCTACGCGTGTTTTAATTGCCATGTCAGTCAATTCACTACTATAACGAAAGTTAAATTGCACACTCAGATCACCAGGTACAACATTTTCAGCACCAGTGCCACCATTAATATTGGCAACTTGCATTGTCGTTTGTGGAAAGTATTGATTGCCTTCATCCCAAATAGTGTTAACAAGCTCGTCTAATGCAGGGGCAAAACGATGAATAGGATTATCCGCAAGGTGTGGGTAAGCGACATGACCTTGAATTCCATGTACAATTAAATTGGCAGTGAGTGATCCGCGGCGTCCATTTTTAATCTGATCACCAAGTACAACGTCACTGGATGGTTCGCCTACAATACAGTAATCAACACGTTCTTTTCGTTTAATAAGCAAATCAACGACTTTAACTGTGCCATCACTTGCATCGGCTTCTTCATCTGATGTAATTAAAAAGGCCACTCGCCCAGCATGATTTGGGTATTGCTTAACAAAATCTTCTGCGGCACAAACCATTGCTGCAACACCACTTTTCATATCAGATGCGCCACGACCATAAAGCACACCGTGTTCATCAATGGTCGGTGTAAACGGCGGGTATAGCCATTTGCTTTCATCACCAACTGGCACAACATCGGTATGTCCAGCAAACATAAGAGTTTTACTGGTGGCATCACCATGATAAGCCCATAAATTTTTGGTTTGCCCAATATTCACTTCTTCAATAATAAAACCAAGCGGTTTTAATCGCTCAATAATCATCTTTTGACAGTTTTTATCGTCAGGGCTTATTGATTTTTCAGCAATGAGTGCTTTGGTTAGCGCAATAACAGGTTCAGTCATAATAGTCTCGATTTTATTTAGATTGCGAAATAAATTGCGAATAAAGTTCATTTGAAAACCCCAACACAGCACGCTTGCCACCGTCAATAAGCAAAGGGCGTTTTAAAATGGATGGGTTGGTTAACATAATCTTTTTTGCAGATTGCACATCATTTATTTGTGAACGGACGGACTCATCTAATTTTCGCCAAGTTGTTCCTCGGATATTAAGTAAACTTTGCCAATCGACTAATTGCAAAAAAATATCTAAAAGATCTTCAGAAAGACCATCAGTTTTATAATTATGAAATTGATAACTGACATGGTGATTATCAAGCCAAGTAAAGGCCTTTTTCATTGTATTGCAGTTTTTAATGCCATAGATGATGTACATAATAGAGATCCAAGTTTGAAAGATAACAAAATTATAGCAGTATGGGCATTGTGCAGCAAATTGCAAGAAACTATTTGGTTAGATATCTTATTATTGATTGATTTAGTGTCATTAATTTTTTATCCCTTGGTTTTATCTTAAAATAGAAATAAAACCAATATGGTATCTGATGTTTTTTGGTGAAAAAATTAAGTTATCATATAAAAATTTAAAAACTTGCTACCCTTTTTTTTAACAAAAAATTAAAACTAATAAAAACAATTGGTTATAAAACCCTTTTCAAAAAGGGTTTTTGAAGACAAAAATCCTATTTGCCTTTTGCCAAACAAAGTTTATAGTATATTTGCTTCTAGTTTACCGCCGTGTAGGCGGTTTAGAAAAGTTTTCCCCCCGTTTATAGCGCGTAACTCCAGTTTACCGCCGTGTAGGCGGGTGCGTTTATAATGGCAGTAAAAATCTATTGGGAATTTAAAGGACAATTAGCTATAGATTTTTATTGATTAACATGAGTAATCAACCATTAATTAACTGAAATAAATTAGCTATTAGATAAGGATAGCCTTTAGGGATTTTATATAAAATCCCTTATTTAATTTAGCATTTATCAACAAAGTAACGCATAATGCGATTATCATTAGTTAGTTCGGGGTGAAAGGCGCAAACTAGGATATTGTTTTGTTCTGCCATAATACAATGCTGTTGGACAAATGCGAGTTGTTGAACAGCTTTTCCTGCTTTGGCAATATAGGGGGCTCGAATAAATACAGCGGGTATTTGTAGACCAACAACTGGTATATCTAAGGTTGTTTCAAAGCTGTTAACTTGGCGTCCAAATCCATTTCTTTCAACACTTATATCGATTAAATTTAATAACTCTACTTCGTTATGTGTTGTGCTTTTACCGCAAAGCACAAGCCCAGCACAAGTGCCAAAAATACCTTTGCCTTGTTTAGCAAATTGTTGAATGGGTGTTAAAAGCCCATTTTGTTTGATTAAACGGCTGATTGTTGTGGATTCTCCACCTGGAATAATTAAACCATCTAACCTTGCTAATTGTTCAGCTTTCTGAACTAAAGACGTTTGTACATTGTTGATACTACTTAACATTGTCATATGCTCACTTACCGCACCTTGTAAATTGAGCACACCAATATGCTTGATACTTGGTTTTGATGAATACATTATTACCAACCCCGATCTTGCATTCTTTCAGATTGAGTCAGTGTGCTAATTTCAATGCCTTTCATTGCTTCGCCTAAACCTTTTGAAAGCTGAGCTAAGCGTGGATAATCATCAAAATAAGTCGTGGCTTGTACAATGGCTTTGGCAAATTTTTCAGGGTTTTGTGATTTAAAAATTCCAGATCCAACAAAAATACCATCGGCACCAAGTTGCATCATTAATGCCGCATCGGCGGGGGTTGCTATGCCGCCTGCGGCAAAATTAACAACGGGTAATTTTCCTTGCTGTTTGATTTGTAAAATCAGTTCGTAAGGTGCATTTATTTCTTTGGAAAAGGTCATTAATTCATCTTTTGATTTACTGACCACTAGGCGGATTTGTTCATTGACTTTACGCATGTGGCGCACAGCTTCAACAATGTTACCCGTGCCGGGTTCACCTTTGGTGCGTAGCATTGATGCACCTTCGCCAATTCGGCGTAGTGCTTCACCTAAATCACGGCATCCACAAACAAATGGTACGGTAAATTCATCTTTAAGTAAGTGGTACTGTTCATCGGCAGGGGTTAATACCTCGCTTTCATCAATATAATCAACGCCCATCGATTCTAGAATACGGGCTTCAATAATATGGCCAATTCGAGCTTTAGCCATAACAGGTATACTCACAGCGTTCATCACTTGCTCAACAATGGTTGGGTCAGCCATTCTAGCTACGCCACCAGCCGAGCGGATATCCGACGGTACTCGTTCTAGTGCCATCACTGCAACTGCGCCAGCTTGTTCGGCAATTTTGGCTTGTTCTGCATTAACAACATCCATAATTACACCGCCTTTTTGCATTTGTGCCATGCCTCGTTTAACGGTTTGTGTGCCTGTAACTTGGTTCATCTTTTACTCCTTTTTAGGTTTATAATGGCAATATTGTTTAACTTTAATTAGTGTGGAGTATTATTCAAAAATAAAGCACAATAAAAAACAGCCAATTGGACTATAATAAAACCATCCAATTTTGGGTAAATTTGCTGTAACAAAAATAATTAAAAAACGGGCTAAACCATTAAAGTGGAATAATAATGTGGGATAAACAAAAACTGGTACCATTTACTGGAGCGCTTTTTAAAAAGGTGACGCAGCTAATAGAACACTATATTGAGCAGGGCGTGTTGTTCGCGGGTGAAAGGCTACCTTCAGAACGTGATCTGGCAAAAAAATTATGTGTTAATCGCTCAACCGTGGTTCATGCGCTGGAGTTGTTAACAGAACGGGGGGTGCTGATCCGCCGTCAAGGGAGTGGCACCTATGTTAATAAGCAAAAATGGGGCATGCAAACTTATTCATCGATTAATTGGCGTTTACCTGCACATTTTTATCATAATAAACAATCATTTTATCAGCAAAAAGTAGCACAAATTCGCGAACAACAATTGTGTATTTGTGATCTGGCTAATGGTGATTTACCAACACATTTAATCCCCAAGCTCCAGTTGCCAAATATTTCGTTAAATGAATTAATTATGCACGAAAAAAACAGTGATATGTTGCAATTAGGTTTGCCATCACTTAAAGCACAAATTGCACTTTATATGCAAAGCCAGTTTGCTATGCAAGTTGATATTAATGAAATTTTAATTACATCAGGTACGCAACAATCATTATTTCTTATTACACAGGGCTTACTTAAACCTGGCGATGCAGTTGGTATAGAGTCTCCTTCTTATTTTTACTCATTACCTTTGTTTCAAGCAGCGGGATTACGTTTATATGGTATTGAATGCGATAATGAAGGCATAACGCTTGATAGCCTATCAAATTGTGTACGGCAACATCAAATAAAATGGTTATTTTTAAATCCTATTTTTCAAAATCCAACAGGGTTTGTTATGAGCAATGAGCGAAAGTTGGCAATATTGGCATTTTGCCGACTACAATGTATCGGGATTGTTGAAGATGATGCTTATAGCCGTCTAGCATTTACTTCTGATTTAGCTGTAACGCCAATGAAAAAGTATGATCAGCATAATCAAGTTATCTATTTAGGGTCGTTATCAAAATATATTGGGCGTAATATTCGTGTCGGGTGGATGTTAGCTCCGCATAATATTATCGAAAATTTAGCCAAAATTCGTCACCATATTGATTCAGGTTTAAGTATATTGCCACAATTATTAGCTCAAGAATATTTACAACGTTATCACGCTTCACACCAACAACAATTACGTCAAGCGCTACAAATCAAAGCTGAACAGTTAATGCAGTGGTTAGATAGCTATTTTGGTGGTGACATTACTTATCAAGCGCCGTTGGGTGGTTTTCATCTGTATGCACATTTGCCCGTGAGCACGGTGGCGCAAGAATCAACCTTGCTTAATCAATTGCTGTCAAAAGGGATAATTGTATCGGAAGGTGCCGATTTTGGTGACGAACTTGGCACCATTAGGTTAAGCTTTGGTCATTTTGATCAGCAACTGAATATGGACAAATAAAATAGATTAGCTTTTTATTTTGTCAGATAGCATTTTCGTTGCACTCAGTAAATATTGAACAAACTCGTTGATTCTTTCACTTGGCATTTGAAATCGAACCCCTGATGTGCTAATTGCGGCAATGACTTTGCCACTTTTATCATAAACTGGTGCCGCTAAGCAGGTCACTTCGTCAAAGTCTTCGGCGTTATCAAATGCCCAACCTTGTTCGCGTATTTTTTTAAGTTCCTTTTTGTATGCCGTTTTTGTGGTAATTGTGTTTTAATCACTAAGTTTTCGTTTGGATATAACTCATCAATACGCTGTTCAGGTTCCCATGCTAAAAGCGCTTTACCAAGAGCAGAGCTATGCAATGAAAGCTTGCGACCTAGCCAGCTTTTGACCTGAATTGCGCTAGAGCTTTCGACTTTGGCTAAATAAATCGCTGAGTTGCCGTCTAATATGCCTAAATGGCAAGCAAGTTGTGTTTTATCTCGCAAAAATGAAAGAGGCTCAATGGCTAGCTCTTTTATATCAAATTGTTCAATTGCTTTATTGCCAAATTCGTAAAAAGCAAGTCCTAAAAAGTATTTTCCTTCATTTTGCCTTAATAAGCCATTAGTAATCAAACTGGCAAGTAATGTTGATTTACTTTAGTGGTTGTTTTTTAATCGATTCATAAAAATGTCAAATAATCAAAATATTAAAGAGTTATCAACAAGCTTATTCAATACTTATTAAATCCAACAGTGAATAATATTTTAAGTTAGCTTTGGCATTATTAGTTAAGCCTGTGATGAAGGTTTGCTTCAAAATTTGTTCTGACGATTAAACTTAATTTGCTTGTTTTATTTTGGCGTATAATCCTGTAATTTATTGTTATTATTAATAAAATTGATATTTGTCTTCATTAGCTTTTTGATATGAGATATATTCAGATGAGTGGAAATTACCAATCAATAATTATTCCTTAAGCATAATTAAATCATTTTGCCAATTATTAAAATTAGTTTCATCTTATTATTTATTATTAAATTGTGTTATAAATAATTGAAGCTGTTTTGTAACTTAATGATTAAATAAAAATCCTTGGTAAAGAATGTTAACTAAATAAGTTAAATTTAGTTAATGGATTGTTTTACGTTGATCTTCTTAGGGCTACTGAACCTTAGTGGGTTGTTTACTGATCATGCCCTAAATGGTTATAATTAATACATACTTTAATAAGTAATAAATGATATTAGGAGGCTGTTTTGCATCTTTCACCAAAAGCTTTTCGTGTTTTAGGGATTGTTGCTACATTTGCATCATTAGGGATGTATGTTTCTTATATTCCTCAAATCATTGATAATTTACATGGGCTTAAATCAAATCCTACTCAGCCATTAGCAGCTGCGATTAACTGTTCACTTTGGGTTTGCTATGGTTTATTAAGAGAAAAGAAAGACTGGCCAATTGCAATTGCTAATTCGCCGGGTGTGTTTTTTGGCTTAATGGCTTTTTTTACCGCTTTATAAATAAGGTAAAGCTATTGAACGGTAATTAATTATAGGGTTATTGCTTTTTTGTGGGAATTTTGCTCTCAATGATAATGCAAGGTCTTTTGAATCAGGTTGAAAAAGTAAGCTTTTTTAAGCTAAATAAAATCATAACTAGAGAAGTTTAATATTTGATCCCTTTAAAAATTATTTAATAATCAATGGGATTTTTAGTTATCAACAGGTTTGTTAAACTGTTATCAAACTTTACTGTGAATAAGTTGTGTTAGCAGATTTATTGGATATTTAATTATGCGCAATGTTATTTGTAGTTGTAATTCAAAAAGTAAATTTACCAATCATTTTCTATTACAGATGGTCGTTAAATTACATATAAAAGGAAAAAAAATGAAAAAATTAATCGGCATGTTTTTACTTTGTTTACCGATGTTGGCGGCGGCATCAAATTGTGATGAAATTAGCCGTAACATTGCCGAAAAAATCAAAAATAATGGTGTAGATCCGTCACTGTTTCAGCTGAAATTAGAATCGGTTGATAAGCCAGAACAGCAAATTGAAGGTAAAATTGTGGGATCATGTGATCGTGGTCAGCAACATATTATTTATGTTCGTTTAGATAGCTCTACAACCACGTCACAAACACCGTCAACTAATGCAAAAGATGAGCCTACACAAAGTGATGACGACAACTTAACACAGCCCTCAACAATTAATCCAACAGAAGAACAAAATGTTCAACCGACTCCCCAAGATAATCAATCAGCACCGGTACAGAATTAATTATCAGTAGTTAGTCACATTTTTGAGTCAAAAAATAGGGCGTAATGCCCTATATTTTTATGGCATAGTTATAGTAAATGGTTGTAATTTGCTTTGGTATCATCGCTCCATACACTTGCTTGTACTTGGCCAATGTGTTTTTGCTGTAAAAGTAGCATGGTTAGTCGTGATTGACCAATACCGCCACCAATCGTTTGTAATAAATCCCCATTGATTAAAGCTTTATGCCAAGCAAATTGCAAGCGATCTTCGTCATTAGTCAACTTTAATTGGCGTTTTAATGTTTCAGGATCGACACGAATACCCATTGATGAAATTTCAAAGGCACTATTTAATACCGAATTCCATACTAAAATATCGCCATTCAAACCTTTAGAGCCTAAATCGTTATTGCTACTCCAATCATCATAATCGGGGGCACGCACATCGTGTCTTTCATTATTTGAGAGCTTACCGCCAATACCAATTAAAAATACAGCGCCAAGCTCTTTGGTGATGGCGTTTTCGCGTTCTTTGGGCGGTAAATTTGGATAGCGTTTTAAAAGTTGTTCGCTATCGATAAAAGTGATTGATTCGGGTAAAAAGCGTGAAAGATGATATTGTTGAGATACCGCTTTTTCGGTTGCTTTAATAGCGGCATAAATATTATCGACAGTTTGTTTTAAATAAGTTAAATTGCGATCTTCAGGGCGAATGACCTTTTCCCAATCCCACTGATCAACATAAACGGAATGAATTGGCGAAAGCTGATCTTCGTCAGGGCGCAATGCTTTCATATTTGCATAAATTCCCTCGCCAGCTTCGAATTGGTGATCACTTAAAATCTTACGTTTCCATTTTGCAAGTGAGTGTATAACTTCATATTGTGCATTAGGAATTGCTTTTACCTTAACTTGTACTGCGTGCTCAGTTCCTGACAAATTATCTTGAATACCATCGCCCACTTTGCTTAATAACGGGGCTTGCACTTCAATAAGTGATAAACGCTCGGCAAGCTGATTGGCAAAAAATTGCTTAACAAAGCTAATTCGCTGCTGTTGCTCTTTAAATGATATCGTCATGTTTACACTCTAGTTATTTAGTTTTTGGTGTATGAGTAAGGTAAACTAGATGAGTACATTTTGCAAGATGTAGATAGAGTATTAAAACAAGGTTTTATACGTATTTAGTTTTATGGTTTTTGATAATTTAGCGCATTGCTAAAATAGAGAAATTTATAAAATTAATTAGAATTACATAAAAACAGTCAGAAAACCAATTGATTTTATTTGATTTTTTAATTTGTTACTATATTTCAAATATATAATTAAATAATCCGTGCTAATCAAAATGTTATTGATAAAATAGGCAATTACTATAACAAAATAAAAAAAAGTGAAGTGAGAGGCGAGAATTATTGATGTGAGTGTCTTTAATCGAAATAATTTGGAGTATATTTAATGAATCATCCTCGCAAAGCAGTAAAATTGATGCTGATATTTATCAGTACATTAATGGTTATTAGTATATGTCTATTCTATTTTTGTTTTTCTGCGCAAAGTAAAAATTATGTTGAATCGGAAGCTATACCTATGGACTATACAATTTATCCTTCAACTATTCCCGAAAATCAATTATTACGCATAGACGAAGCTGAACAGCTATATAGGCATGCATTCGACGATCAAGTATTCTATGGAGTAGTTGATCCTGATAACTTAGTAAAATTTATTAAACATGCTTGGCAATGGGATAAAAATGCAATGCCTTATTATTATGAACTGCTTCATTGGGAAGATTTGTATGATGGAAGGGGAAAAGAAGATGGTATCATGATGTCTTTTACTGAGTTTATACGTAAATATCGCGATCAGTTAGTGGATAATGCCGGTAACCCACTAGTTGAACCTAAAGTGTTTAGAAGTATTAAAATGAGAGGTTATTTATGGGATAAGTTTGCTGATTTAAAATATCCCTATTTTGCTTACCGAAAAGCTGGCGGTATAGCCCTTGTGGATATAATGAGAAAGGAATGGCATTTCCATGTCCAGATGATAAATTAGAAAAAAGTATTAAATATCTAAACTATGCCATTGAAGGGGGCTATCATTGCTACGAGGCCTTGATAGCCAGAATGTTATTTCAACAAGGCGACCATTATAAAGATGAACATTATAAAAAGATTAATAAATTAACTGAATACCGAAAATCCTTAAAATCAGAAGATTTAAAATTGTCGATTGATTATGCGCAGTTAATGGCGGAGCATAGCTCGATTATTGGTATATTACGGGTTACCGAAGCCTATTTATATGGATTAGGCCGTGAGCATGATATTGTTAAAGCCTATGCATGGTCGCTATTAAGTGATTATGCTAAACAAAAAATCGAGGAACAAGGTAACAATTTAGCGTGGGATTCTGAGCAACTCCCCCCAGTTTGGGAATATAACGAGCAAATTCAAAATCATTTAGAACAGATCCTCACCCCAGCACAAAAACAAGCAGCGCAAGGTTACCTGACAGAGATAACAGCCAAAATTGTAAGTTGGAACTATAATCGTTGGCGTGATGAAATTGAGGATTTTCATCCAAAACCTTAATTTATTGGCATTATTAATTTCAGTTAAAATTGCTCTTTAATATCAAGCATAATATCATAAATTAAGGTGAGTTTATGGAGTTATCTAATATAACGTTATCAATAAAAAACCGTTCTTAAATAAACGGTTTTTTATTGATTGATACTAACTTAATGCTTATTAAGCTTTGTATTTTTTCATTACAATTGAGGCATTAGTGCCGCCAAAACCAAAACTATTTGACATGACTGTTGTGAGTTCACGTTCAGTTGGTTCGGTAATAATATTCATACCAATGGCCGCTTCATCAAGTTCATCAATGTTGATACTTGGAGTAATAAAGCCATGCTCTAACATTAATAATGAATAGATAAGCTCTTGTGCGCCAGTAGCACTTAATGAGTGGCCTGTCATTGATTTGGTTGATGAAATCGCTGGAATGTTATCACCAAAAACTTGTTTGATTGCCCACAATTCTTTGACATCTCCAACTGGGGTTGATGTACCATGAGTATTGATATAATCAACAGGTACATCTAAGTCTTGAATAGCCAGTTGCATACAGCGCATTGCACCTTCGCCTGATGGTGCCACCATGTCATGACCATCTGATGTTGCACCATAGCCAACAAGTTCACCGTAAATATGAGCTCCACGCGCAAGAGCATGTTCTAGCTCTTCAACAACAACCATCCCCGCACCGCCAGCAATAACAAAGCCATCACGGTTTTTATCGTAAGCACGTGATGCCTTTTCTGGATTGTCGTTATATTTGGTTGATAAAGCGCCCATAGCGTCAAATTCGCAAGACATTTCCCAGCAAAGCTCTTCACCACCGCCAGCAAAAACAATATCCTGTTTGCCAAGTTGAATGAGTTCAGCTGCATGACCAATACAGTGAACCGATGTTGCACAAGCTGATGTCATTGAATAGCTAACACCTTTAATTTTAAATGGGGTTGCTAAACAAGCCGAAATTGCTGATGACATTGATTTGGTTACTGCATAAGGACCAACTCCTCGTAATCCTTTTTCTTTCATGCCAGCAACGACATTGTATTGTGTCTTAGTTGAACCACCATAGCCCGCAATTAGACCAGTACGAGGGTTAGAAACTTGTTCAGGGGTTAATTTTGCATCTTCAATAGCTTGTTGCAAAGCAAGATAACCATAAATAGAAGCATCATTCATAAAACGAACAACTTTGCGATCAATCAATCCTGTAGTATCTAGTTTGACATTTCCGCATACATGGCTACGCATACCGCTATCTTTCATTTCTTGAGAAAAGGTAATACCGCTACGGCCAATTTTTAGTGATTCTAAAACTTCTTTAGTATTATTCCCAATACTTGAAAGAATTCCTAACCCTGTAATAACAACACGTTTCATTTACTATTTAGCTCCTAAGTTATATCTGGCTTCATACAAAAAAGTGCGTTGATTATAGCGTACAGTTGTAAGCTGAACAATACTTTGCCGTGTTTTTTATTTCTGTATCCTAATATCGCCTTAATTATTTATATAGGTAAAGCAATTACAATAAATTTACTGCTTAAAAAAATGATTAAAATAGTGAGTGATGACGGTTTTTGTCAGCAATATATACTTGCAAAAACTACTATGGTTACGATATACTGTATAAATAAACAGGTAAATATTAAGTTCAATATGACTGAAAAAATAATAACCAAACTGGAAATTTTAGCTGAATCGGCAAAATATGATATTTCTTGCTCGTCGAGTGGTGCATCAAGAAATAATAAAAATAAAGGCATAGGTAATGCATATAAATCTGGTATTTGCCATTCATTTACCGCTGATGGGCGATGTGTTTCTTTACTTAAAATTATGCTAACTAATTATTGCATGTTTGATTGCGCTTATTGCATTAACCGACAAAGTAACGATATTCCTAGAGCTGGTTTTACTCCGCGTGAATTGGCTAACCTCACCATTGAGTTTTATCGTCGTAATTATATTGAGGGTTTATTTATTAGTTCGGGCATAGTTAGAAGTCCCGATCATACCATGGAAAAAATGATTAGAGTGGTAAAAATTTTGCGCCATGAGCACGATTTTAATGGTTATATTCATATGAAGGCGATCCCTGGTGCAAGTAACGAGCTAATTAATCAAGCTGGCATATTAGTTGATAGGATGAGTGTTAATTTGGAAATTCCAACCGAAGAAAATCTTAAATTATTAGCACCTGATAAAGATCACCAAAGCATCTATCAGCCTATGCGTCAAATTCATCAAAATCTATTAGAAAATATTGAAGATCGCAAAAAATTTCGTGCCACACCCAAATTTGTGCCCGCCGGTCAAAGTACACAAGTTATTATTGGTGCGACAGATGAATCAGATAAACAGATATTACAATTAACGGCCAAACTTTACAAACGACCCAGTATGAAGCGGGTTTACTATTCGGGATTTATTCCTGTAAATGGTTACGATAAACGTTTACCTGTAGTGCAAGAGGTGCCAAGAGTGCGTGAAAACCGTTTATATCAAGCGGACTGGTTACTGCGTTTTTATAATTTTAATGTTGATGAAATTGTTAACGATCAATACCCCGATCTTGATTTGACTGTCGATCCAAAGCTATCTTGGGCCATCCGCAACCCACAATGCTTTCCAGTTGATGTTAACCGTGATAGCTACCAAAAAATTTTGCGGGTGCCAGGTATTGGTGTTAAATCGGCCAAGTTGATTGTGATGGCAAGGCGTCATCGAAAGCTTACTTTTGATGCGCTTAAGCGCATTGGCGTTGTTTTAAAGCGTGCGCAATTTTTTATTGTTTGTCATGAAATGAGGAAATTTAAGGTGCTTGATTCATCGGCCGAGTATATCCGACTCTCTTTGCAAGATCGCCCTTTGTTAGAGGCAAAGCAAGATAATATTCCACATCAACTAGTCATGGGATGGTAGAGCATGTTAGCATTCTATTACGATAAAAGCTTTGAAGGATTATTATGTGCGGTATTTGAGGCTTTTAAGCTTAAAAAAATGCCTGAATGTTTGTTAGCTACAGAGCAGGTAGAGCCACTATTAGTATCTGACACACATCATGTCGAATTTGATAATGCCAAGTATGAGCGTGTTCGAAAGGCATTAATTAACAAACTTAGTAAAGTTGCTCTACGCCATTTAATGTATGTTTGGTTATCTGAACTGCCCGAAAGTGATTTAATCGTTTTTCGCTATATTTGCAAGGTATTTAAATCATCTCAATCAATCGAAACCGATTTTGCCGATCAAGGTGTGCTGGCGGTACATGATATCGCTAAAAAAGTTAGCCGAGAACGGCATCGTGTGATCCAATTTGTACGTTTTAGTGCTATAAATAATCCTGTTAAAGATGTGTTTAATGATAAAGAAGATAAAATCTATTTTTCAATCATTGCTCCTATATATAACGTATTGCCGTTGGTACTAAAGTTTTTTAAAGATCGTTTTGCTGATCAAAAGTGGGCTATTTATGATGAAAAGCGCGAATATGGTTATATTTATAATTTACATAGCATTGAACCCGTTTCGCTGACTGATAAAGATGATTTGATTATTAACAGTCAAGTGAATAAAAATTATCTAGCTAGGGATGAAGCATTATTTCAAACCATGTGGTTACGTTATTGTAATGCGTTAACTATCAAGGAACGAATCAACCCCAAATTACAAAGGCAACAAATGCCAAGTCGATTTTGGCATTATTTGCCAGAAATGAAACTCATGTTTAAATAAATCCTAAAACCAAAGGCCGCCAATAATTGACAGCCTTTAGTATAATTTAATAAAAATTATTGAGAATCAATATCGTTAATAAAATCATTAATAGATTCTTCGCGTTGTTGCTGTTTATTTTCGTCTACTTTACCACCAGAGGCTACAAAGTCATGACGTTGAAAGTAAGCATTGCGCATAAAGTTATAAGGATCATCGCTATTTTTAATTAAATCTTCATATTCAATCGCAACTGCACGAGCTTCAATACCGTCAAATACACCACGTACTAACGCCCATTGCCAATCTAACCAAACAAGCGGAGGATAAAGAGTATCAACCACGCTACCACCTTCGTTTCTTAACGTTGCGGAACCATAAAATGGTAATACAACATAAGGGCCATAAGGCACATCGTAATGACCTAAAACATCGCCAAAAGTTCGTTTTCCACCTTTTTGCAATTGTGGATCTGACATACTTGCAACATCCACCAAACCAGCAAAACCGAAAACCGTATTTAAGAAAAAGCGTGCTAAATGTGTTCCCGCTTTGTGAACATCGCCTTGTAATAAGTTGTTTGCCATTGATGCAGGTTCGGAAAGATTAGATGAAAAGTTAACTACACCTGTACGAACAGGTGATGGAACGTAATCCTTCCAAGCAACTGCAGCTGGACGTAAGACATAAGGATCAAGCGCATAGTAGTTAACATTAAACATGGTTTTGTTAAAGCCAGATAATGGGTCACTATAGGAATTTGTTTCAGGTTGATAAGTGGCACAACTGGTAAGCGCCATCACAGAAAACATCATACCAACTATTCGTTTTTTCATAGTATCTTTAATTAAATTTAATGAGGTTAAATATAGTTCAATTGTATCATGATTACTTAGAATAAAAAAAATAAAAAATTTTTCGTTATTTAAATGGCATTATCTTTGCAAATTTATTAGAATAAGCCTCCTATGACCTCATAGTTAAATGGATATAACGAGCCCCTCCTAAGGGCTAGTTGCAGGTTCGATTCCTGCTGGGGTCAAAACCCGCCAAACAGACACAGCTTTACATTGATATCCGCAATAAACTTTGATGCTCACTATAAATCAATTAAGTCAATTTTGTTGTACAGTAAAATTTACGCCTTATCAAATCATCTAAAGCTTTATAACCCTTTTTTTGAGCTGTAAAATAAAACAAATAAAAACATTGTGTTAGTGATTTTCTGCAAAAAAGGGTTTTTGGAGACAAAAATCCTATTTGCCTTTTGGCAAACAAAGTTTATAGTATGTTTGTTTCTAGTTTAACGCCGTGTAGGCGGTTTAGAAATGAACGAGTTTATAAAAATAAATATTCGTATGGTTTAACGCCGTGTAGGCAGTTTAGAAAATTGCGGTGGCTCGCACCTCCCAAAATTTATAGCTTAACGCCGTATAGGTGTTTATTTTATATAAAAATAATAGCTTAATGATTTATTATTAAAAATTTAATAAAGCAGTAAGCTGATATTTTACAACACTCGAAGATAATTATTGCTATTTATTCAGCGTTGAATAGTGTTGGCGCTCTAGGTTTGTAATTAGCAAATTTTATACTCAAACGCGCATCCACCTAAAAGTTTTTACATTGTGATTTATCGAGTTTTGATAGCGTTACATTTTTAATTACAAAATAACGCTAGCATTAATGTTGAAGATAAAGAAATAGTTAATATTACTCTAACAGTAGAGCTTTGTGCGTATTTTAATTATGTGGCAATGATCATTCTTTAGAATAGTTCGTTCATTTTACAATTTTGTCTTAGATTGATGTAGGTTTACCACGAGTTTCCCAATTAAAAATTGCTAACCAGATAGTATTTATTGTTTTTAGTGGTAATTAATTTATTGTCTAAATAAAAGCTTAACTTCTTGGATTGATTTTTGATTATTAGATGCCATATGTTTTTATTATTTGAACTGTTTGGTTGTTTTTTCGCGTTTTATTTGTCATTGTTGCGAGTGATTCGCATTTTTATACTAAAAATAACTTTTCTTTTCTTTAAAATACGTGTTGTTAATTTAATGCTATTACTTTTTTATTAATACTGTCATCTTTTTTAGGAAAAATAATGTCATCTTTTACCCTTAACCAACTACCTTTAGGGCACGAGGCGGTTATTTCTAGATTATTGCCCGAATCGTTACCCTTTCGTCGAAAGTTACTTGCAATGGGTATTACACCGGGTTGTAAGGTTTTGGTTGTGCGTGTTGCGCCACTTGGTGATCCGATCGAGATCAAAATGCGTGGTTTTTTGCTTTGTTTACGTCGTAATGAAGCGAAAGCTATTGAAGTAATGGAGGTCGCTGCGTGAAGATAGCACTCATTGGTAATCCTAACTGCGGTAAGACTACGTTGTTCAACTTATTAACAGGCTCTAAACAGCGAGTAGGAAATTGGCCTGGCGTGACTGTGGAACGTAAAACGGGTATTTTTACTTATCATCATAGGCAATATGAGATTATCGATTTGCCTGGCACATATTCGATAGAGCCTGATCCACTCAGTGTTTCGCAAGATGAACTTATTGCTCGTCAATTTGTATTATCTGAAAGTGACAGTGTTATTATTAATATTATTGATGCAACAAATTTGCAACGTAGCCTTTATTTAACGTGTCAATTAATTGATTTACAAGTCCCTATAATTGTTGTGTTAAATATGATGGATGCTATTAAAGCTATTGGCGAACAGATTAATGTTGATATGTTGTCTACACTACTTGGTTGTCCTGTTGTTGCGATATCTTCTACAAAAAAACAAGGTTTATCGCACTTTTATCAACAAATTGAAACCATGTCGAAAAATCCACAAATTGCTCAGCCGTCGGTTGATCTACTTGGTGAAGAGCAGCAAACTGTTATTAATCGTTATGTTTGCGATCTACCCGAAGATAGCATTATACGCCAATTTAATCGCTGGCAATTGATGGATGTATTATTGGATGATTCGCGTTATAACTTGTCGCGATGTGAGAAAAAAATGTTAGTGGATTGTCGTTTAAAACTTGCACAATGGTGCGATAATGAAATTGATGTGGCACTGGCTAGCGCTCGTTATGATACGATTGATGCAATTTGTAAAAAGGTGATTGAGAAACCACGTGAGCTTAGTCATCGGTTTTCTGAAATACTTGATAATATTACCTTAGGACGCATTACTGGCATTCCCTTCTTTTTGTTGGCTATGTATGCCATGTTTATGGTGGCGATTAATTTTGGGGCAGTATTTATTGATTTTTTTGATGTACTGTGTGGTACTGTTTTTGTTGATGGCACAACTGAATTACTTCATGCTATAAATGCACCAAATTGGCTTATCGCGATTTTAGCTAATGGCATTGGTCGAGGTGTTCAAACTGTTTCGACGTTTATTCCTGTTATTGGTGCCATGTTTTTTTGTTTATCTTTTTTGGAGGATTCAGGCTATTTAGCCAGAGCAGCAAT
The DNA here is from genome assembly GCF_001690275.1 of Gilliamella sp. WF3-4. Classification (GTDB taxonomy): domain Bacteria; phylum Pseudomonadota; class Gammaproteobacteria; order Enterobacterales; family Orbaceae; genus Gilliamella; species Gilliamella apicola_C. The sequence goes on from NZ_LZGW01000007.1 coordinate 69,210, forward strand.
GGTCATTGACCGATTGATGCGATCTATTGGTTTACCAGGTAAGGCATTTGTGCCAATGCTAGTTGGTTTTGGTTGTGGGGTGCCAGCTATTATGGGTACACGAACGCTAGAGAGCACTCGTGATCGTATTATGTCGATTTGTATGATCCCTTTTATGTCGTGTGGGGCAAGATTGCCTGTGTATGCGTTGTTTGCTGTGATATTTTTCCCTAAGAATGCTTCGATAGTGGTGTTTACTTTATATTTGATCGGCATTGCTGTGGCTATGCTAACAGGGTTTGTGCTTAAATTTACGCTATTAAAAGGTTCATTAACGCCGTTTATTATGGAAATGCCTGTCTATCGTATTCCGACTTTAAGTAGCTTATTTAGTTTGACGTGGCAACGGTTAAAGTCATTTATATTTAGAGCAGGTAAAGCTATTGTATTAATGGTAACGGTACTAAGCTTACTTAATTCGTGGGGAAGCAATGGATCGTTTAGGGCTGAAAGCTCACAAGACACTATGCTTTCAGTGATTAGCCAAGAGATCACTCCAGTATTTGCACCAATGGGCATTACCAACAATAATTGGCCTGCAACAGTGGGTATTTTTACTGGTATTTTCGCTAAGGAATCGGTAATTGCAACATTAAATTCACTTTATTCTATGAATGATAATAACGAACAAGCTGAGCCATTCAGTTTGTCACAAGGCGTTTTAAAAGCATTAGCTACCATTCCCCAAAATTTGCAGACCTTGTCTGATGCGGTCTTAGATCCATTAGGGCTCACTGCTGTTTCGCAAGATATTGATTCGTTAAAAGTTGATTTAGAGGTAGATTCGGCGACGGTTTCACAAATTAAAATGGCTTTTGGTTCGCCTTCTGCCGCTATGAGCTATTTGATCTTTATTTTACTTTATACTCCTTGTGCCGCAGCGTTAGGGGCTGTATATCGTGAGGCTGGCTCAAAATGGATGATATTTGTGGCAATTTGGACTTTTACTATTGCGTGGCTAGCAGCAACAATTTATTACCAATGTACTTTGCTTGGACATTCGGCTGTAGCTACTTGGTGGCTCTTAGGATGCTGTATCTTTATTGTTGTGGCTTTGCTGTTTATGCGTTTTTTAGGTCGATATTCAACTTTAAATCAATAAGTTGAACTCAGTTTATGAAATCGTTGAAAATTATTGTATTGTCATTAAATAAATGGCGGGTTAATTTGTAAAAATAATAATAATAGAGGAGCGATTTGCAGGGCTCTCCCTGTAAATCATATTAATGTTATGTTAATGACGTCAATTCGTGATTATGTGCAATTAAAAGGCCGTGCATCATTGCAAGATATTGCAAGGCACTTTCGTTTACCTGAAAGTGCCACCGAGCAGATGTTACGGTTTTGGATAAAAAAAGGAATGATTAAATTAATCGTGCAAAATCAATCAGTTCCTTGTCAAGCAGATAAATGCCATTCTTGCTCAAGTTGTAATTTAACAAATCATATTGAATATACTTGGGGGTAATCAAATGCATTTGTTAGATTTGTCTGACTATTTTAGTATTCATTAGTTTTTATTTTTATTGGTAGATTAATACAAATTAATAGAGATTTGATTTTGTGATTTAGTTCTCATAATTGAAATTATTTGTACGGTAAAAATAGCAAATATAACTAATAAAAATAAGTGAATTTATCTTGGTAAAGCTTGATAATAACGTCTTATTTACAGTTTGAGCTGTTTGTTTTTGCCAACAATATAATGAAATCATCGTCCGATGACAAAGTCGTTTTATTATCGAATAAATGTTATTATACTTTCATTATAGTAAAGCGCTGTATGAGGATAAAAAATATGAATCAATTAGATGAATTTAAAAAACTAACAGTAGTTGTAGCCGATACAGGTGATATCGATTCGATTAAACAATTTTCGCCTGAAGATGCAACAACTAACCCCTCTCTTGTTTTAAAGGCGGCACAGCTTCCTCAATATCGGTATTTGATTGATTCTGCGATTGAAACAGCTAAAAAATTAGGTGGTAGCAAAGAACAGCAATTGATTAATGCTTGCGATCAAGTGGCAGTCAATATCGGTGCTGAAATTTTAAAATCAGTGCCAGGACGCATTTCGACCGAAGTCGATGCTCGTTTGTCTTTTGATAAACAAGCGTGTATTGAAAAAGCTCGTAAAATCATTGCGCTTTATAAAGAAAAGGGCATTGATAAGTCGCGCATTTTAATTAAAATTGCATCAACGTGGGAAGGTATTAAAGCGGCTGAAGTGCTCGAAAAAGAAGGCATCAACTGTAATCTAACTTTATTGTTTTCATTTGCACAGGCACGAGCTTGTGCTGAAGTAAATGTCTTTTTAATTTCGCCTTTTGTTGGGCGTATTTATGATTGGTATCAAGCTAAAAAACCTATTGATCCTTACAATGCGGATGAAGATCCAGGCGTTATTTCTGTTCGTAATATCTTTAATTACTATAAACAGCATGGTTATAAAACCATTGTAATGGGTGCGAGCTTCCGTAAAGTCGATCAGATTTTAGCGTTAGCTGGTTGTGATAGATTGACTATTGCACCTAACTTACTTGCTGAAATGCAACAATCAAATGCCACTGTTGTTCAAAAACTTAATCCAAATCAACCTGTAGTTGCTCGACCAGAGCCAATGACTGAAGCCGAATTTAGATGGCAACATAATAGCGATGCTATGGCAGTTGAAAAGCTAGCCGAAGGAATCCGTGCTTTTGCCATAGACCAAGGCAAATTAGAAGATATGATTGGGGCATTATTATAATCATTTTGAGCACTAGGGGAGTTAACTCCCCATCTTTACCACTATTTTGTTTTGTTAATTTGACTAACGATTTCGCAAGTAATTTTACCTTGCATATATTAACAATTTTTAACTCAAAAATTTTTTTGGAGATTACAACATGAATGCAACCTCACTATCTCACCGCGAACTGGCGAATGCGATAAGGGCATTAAGCATGGATGGCGTGCAAAAAGCAAAATCAGGCCATCCTGGAGCACCTATGGGTATGGCGGATATGGCTGAAGTCCTTTGGCGTGGTTTTTTAAAGCATAATCCAACTAATCCAAAATGGGCTGATCGCGATCGTTTTGTTTTATCAAATGGTCATGCGTCTATGTTGATCTACAGTTTATTGCATCTAACAGGTTATGCGGTGACAATTGATGATCTTAAAAATTTTCGTCAGTTGCATTCAAAAACAGCAGGTCATCCTGAATATGGTTATGTGCCAGGCGTTGAAACGACCACAGGTCCACTAGGGCAAGGTATTGCTAATGCTGTTGGTATGGCTATTGCCGAAAGAACCTTAGCTGCGCAATTTAATAAGCCCGATCACACTATTGTTGATCACCATACTTATGTGTTTATGGGCGATGGTTGTATGATGGAAGGTATCTCGCATGAAGTATGTTCGTTGGCTGGTACTCTTAAATTAGGAAAACTCATTGCATTTTACGATGATAATGGCATTTCAATTGATGGAGAAGTTGAAGGCTGGTTTACTGATGATACAGCTAAACGTTTTGAGGCTTATGGTTGGCATGTGATTAGTGGTATAGATGGTCATGATGCCAAAGCGCTAAAACAAGCCATTGAGCAAGCGCAAGCAGTAACTGATAAACCGTCATTATTAATGTGTAAAACCGTTATCGGATTTGGTTCGCCAAATAAAGCGGGTAGTCATGAAAGCCATGGTGCGCCATTAGGTGATGCCGAAATTGAAGCAACACGTAAAGCACTTGGCTGGGATTTCCCTGCTTTTGAAATTCCTAAAGCTTATTATGATGCTTGGGATGCTAAAGATAAAGGTAAGCAGTGTGAAGATGAATGGAATGCCCGTTTTGATGCGTATGCAAAAGCTTATCCTGAATTAGCCAAAGAATTTACACGCCGTGTTAATGGTGATTTGCCTGAAAATTGGTTACAAATTGCTAACGATGTGGTGAATAAATTACAAGCTAATCCTGCAACGATTGCAACACGTAAAGCATCGCAAAATGCCATTGAAGCCTTTGCACCTGCTTTACCTGAGTTTTTAGGTGGTTCAGCTGATTTAGCGCCAAGTAACTTAACTATGTGGTCAGGATCAAAAGAAATTTTAGCTAATCCTAGTGGTAATTATATCCATTATGGTGTGCGCGAGTTTGGTATGTCCGCTATCATGAATGGTATTGCATTGCATGGCGGGTTTATTCCATATGGTGCGACTTTCTTAATGTTTATGGAATATGCACGTAATGCGATTCGCATGGCTGCGCTAATGAAAATTCGGTCATTATTTGTTTATACTCATGATTCAATTGGTTTGGGTGAAGACGGGCCAACGCATCAACCTGTTGAACAAATGGCTAGCTTACGTGTTACGCCAAATGTTAGCACATGGCGCCCGTGTGACCAAGTAGAGTCAGCGATTGCATGGCAATATGGTATTGAGCGCAAAGAAGGACCGACAGCATTAATCTTTTCAAGACAAAACCTAAAACAGCAAGAGCGTACAGCTGAACAACTAGCTAATGTTTATCGTGGTGGTTATATCCTAAATGATTGCACGGGCGTACCAGAATTGATTATTATTGCTACTGGTTCGGAAGTAGAGCTTGCTGTTGAAGCGTATCAACAACTGACCCAAGCAGGAAAGAGAGTACGTGTGGTATCAATGCCATCAACTGACGCATTTGATAAACAAGATAGTGCTTATAAAGAGTCAGTACTGCCATCATCAGTGACAGCTCGTCTTGCTATTGAAGCGGGTATTAGTGATTTTTGGTATAAATACGTTGGGTTAAATGGCAAAGTTATTGGCATGACAACTTTTGGTGAATCAGGACCGGCTGATCAACTGTTTAAAGAATTTGGCTTTACTGTTGAAAACGTACTTACACAAGCAAAAAGTTTGCTGAAATAGGTAACAATTAGCACTCTCAGTAATGCACTAAAAAACGCCATCATTTAGATTTGTTGATGGCGTATTCAAAACTAGTATCAATTAAAAGGATTTGGGTCTTCTTTTAATTGATCAAACTGAAATAGTTTATTGGTTTTCCAGTCTTTTATTTGTATTTGTATTTGTATTTGTATTTGTATTTGTTCTGGTATGTCTGTTAATTCATTTAGCATATAATCATGTCGTACATCTAATTTAATTCCTAACCAGTTGCTTAATAAATAAACAAGTTGTAATCCAGATATTTGTTTATTAATTTTTTGTTGAGGTTTGTTATCTGAATCAAAAAAGATAAAAGGAATTCGATAGCTATCTTTATATTCGGCATTGTGTCTTAAGTCATTATATTGGTCGGTATGAGCAAGTCCACAAAGCGAACAATAAAATAGCCTTGATTATAAGTTTTAACTTATTGATAGTTTGACTAATAAGATAAGCTATTTTCTTTGATGTTGCTCGCATAATGAATAGTCATTTCTGCACTAAGAGGTGTTTTAATGATTATTTTATTTTAAAAACCGTTAACTTATTCAAGTTGTCTTGAATTTTAATATTTTTAGCTAACTCAGCTGCTAGCGCTTTTAATAGGTATCAGCTTGTTTAATGTTTAATTAAACTTTTGGTTTTTATAAATGATTAGTCATTCTTCGGTTACTTCCTTTGTTGGTTGTAGATTGTTAATTTGAATTTTATGTAATAAATTATCTTCGCAATTAAATGATATCGATTTCTAAATATTTTTTACAACTATCGCACAATAAATTTATATAAGCTTTTTTCATTAGGTTAAGGTATTCGACATTTCTTTTAAAAATATATTTGAATATGAGCTTAAGTTATCTTGGTTTTTCCCAAATGGATGCCTTTTTCCTAATTTAATTAACCAGCGACTAAATTGATTTAAATAGGCTTTATTATCAGCATTAACTTCAAATATTGCCGAATCACAATAAGATTCGACTAATAAATCTAGCAATTGTAAAAAATCCTCATCATTTTTTAATATTTCTTCAGTTTTTAGTAGTTGAAGAGAATTCATCAAATTTATTATTTCAGGTAACGTTAAAATAGTTGGGCCATTTCTTATATTAGTCAATATTTCTTGAATCATTTTTATTTACCTAAAATTAACATGTAGAATTTATTAAAATATATAATAACTCATGCTTACTGTTTTAAATTCACATTTTCAGCGAGTTGTGTAGAAATTTTTATCAAAAAACATGATACGGATGATAACAGGTAATCATTACCTGTTTGCCCAAATAGGTGCTTAAATATGGAGTGATTACGTTTTTTCGCATTTGAGTGCCCGTAGTGATCATTATATTATTGTGCTTATTCTTAACCCTTGAGCACTTAATCCCTAAGCGATAGCTAAAACTATGGGGCTAATTAAGGCTAATTGCCCAAAAAGATAGCTCATGCAAGGTGGCTCAGTAAGATTAACGTTGGTGATGATCAAGCGCTTTAATGAGTAAAAAAACACAAAAGCGCTTCTATAAAAGCAAAAAACGAATTTATATTGAAACACGACCTACCTGAAAGTTTGGATAAAATTCCTAATTATAATCAATACAAATTCATTACTTTTTCTAGATACTTAATAATGCATTATTTTTAATTAATCTTTCTTAAATACTAAGGCGTTATTTAGTAATTCTAGCACGAGGTTAAGCGTGTCTTGTAGAATTTGTTGATGCAGGTTTGGCTTATTTTTGTATACCACACTAATATTGGCAAGCCCTTCAAGTATTACCATTAGTTTATTTGTTAAAGATGCCTTATTGGGGTAATTTTCAAGCTTATAAAAAATAAGATTTCGAATAAATTCTTTATGCTCTACCACAATATCAGATATGCATGATGAATCTTCTGGTATTTCTTCCATTGCACGGATAAACAAGCAGCCGTTAAAGTTTTCTTCGCAATACCACTTTTCATGCCATTCAAAAATCTTCATAATAGCTTCTGTTCCATTAAGGTTTAAGATAGCTTCGTTAAGTTTTGCTTTAAACCTCAAATCTCTTTGCTTTAATACTTCAAGTATCAATTTATCTTTACTGCCAAAATTATTGTATAAGGTTGTTTTAGAGCATCCTGATTTATCTCTTATCTCATCGACGCCAGCATTAGCAAAACCACTTCGATAAAACAGCGCTTCAGCTGTTTCCATTATTCGTTTGTATGTTTTTTTCAAAATAAATTACCTGAAATAAATTGCAAGGTGTACTGATCTGTACTACTATTAATTTTGTACAGATCGGTACAGTTTTATTTAATCATTATTATAACCAAACAGGACAATAGCGAATGAAATTCTTTTTTTTCGATGGCGAAAAACTATCAAGTAGACCCAAATTACTGGACTTAACACAGGGGGTGTTAGGCGGCTTTTTGGCAATTTTAACATTAGTATATTTGACAATATACTCTGGTAGCTATTTTATAATGGCTCCGTTTGGCGCTTCTTGTGTAATTTTATTTGCAGTTTCTCAATCTCCTTTGGCGCAGCCTAGAAATGTGATCTTTGGGCATCTTATCTCAGCGTTTATTGGGTTGCTGTTTTTAAAGTTGCTTGGTGATTCAGTATTCGTTATCGCTTTCTCTGTGGGATGTGCTATTGCTGCTATGCAGTTTTTGCGATGCGTGCATCCACCAGCAGGCGCTAATCCGCTAGTTATATTGTTAACAGCAAATCAAATTAATTATGATTTTAGCTTTTTGCTGTTTCCCGTGTTATCAGGCTCTATCGCATTAGTTATCATTGCGTACATTGTCAATAATCTTATCGGAAAAAGCAAGTGGCCAATCTATTGGTTTGCGCTCTTTCGTAATAAAAAATTATAGATAAATTTCCAATAAAAACGCGACTAATATTATTTTTATTGGAAATAATATAATTGTTTTTTCTCAAACCTGCTTGCAAATGGATGCAAAGATTTACAGCTAATATTGCAGTTAATTTAACGGTTAAGATTCTAAAGGAAGGTAATACGATAGTCGTTGTTGCTTTAGTGTATTGAGTAATAATCTAAAGCAATTTCGAGTTGGTTTTATGTCATCATTAATGGTATTTTATCACCACAATCATTATTGTTTTTCATTGTTGTAATTTTTAACTAATATTGCATAATAGAAATAAGTTATCACAATCAAAGCAATAATCTTATAAATTATTTAAATTTTAGAGTACAATAATAGTTACTTATCTTAATGATCATGTCTTATTTTGGTTTTTGCTCATAAAATAAATGTGAGTTGATTGTCAATTACACAAAAGTTACACCGATTTTTATATAAATTGTTACCTGTTCCAATTTGGAAGTTTTGTTCAATTCTGTATTTGGAATTGTAGTTCAACATATTATGTTAGCTGGGAGAAAGGAAATGTATTTATTAGAAATGGCACCAAAATTTTTGTTAGCACTAGTTATTTTACTTATTTACGTCAAGTTATCAGGTAAAAGTCAAATTGCACCAATGTCACAGCTTGATCAGGTCGGTAGTATGGTTATTGGTGCGCTCGTTGGGGGAGCGTTGCTGAGCCCAACGGTATCACCATGGGAGGCAGCGGGGTTAGTTGCTATTTGGGCTGGCTTGCTTGTTTTGATCCGATTTATCAAATCTAAAAATTCACGTCTACGAGATGCTATAGATGGTGAGCCTATTCAATTAGTTAAAAATGGTCATTTAATCACAGATAATTTTGTTAAAGCTAATTTACCAGTAAGAGATTTTGAAACCTTAGTTAATATACAAGGCATAGCTTCGTTTGATGAGTTAAAAGAAGTTTGGTACGAGTTAAACGGTTCTTTAACCATTATCAAACAAGGTGATAAAGATATTGCCCTGCTTATTATTGAAAACGGCAGTATTAGTCATGATAATCTTGAGCAACTCAAAAAAGATGAAGATTGGGTTAAACGTGAAATTTCTAGGCAAGGCTATGAAAAAATAGAAGATATTTTTTGTGCTGAGTGGTTTGATAATAAGTTAATTATTTATCCTTATGATGCGGTTCGTGAAGGTAAAAAATAAACATTACTTGTATTTTAGGGTGGCGCAATCCACCCTTTTTTGCTGATTTATTTTGGCTTTTGTTGTGATTAGCGCAGTTGACTATCTTTACTGCCTCGGCGATTATATAAACTTGATGCTTTAGCAATCCGCTTGTCGATTTTTTGTTGGCAAGACAAACAATATTGTACGCCGGGTAATGCTATTTTTCTGGCTTCAGCGATAGGGTCGCCACACTCAATGCAAAAGTGAGCGCTAATTGTACCGTAATTGAGTTGTCGCCTTGCGTTTTCTATAGCATCGGCAATAGTACCTTCGATTTGTTGGTTAACAGCATCGTCAGATGCCCATCCACTTGCCATAAAAGTAGCCTCCTATAACTGAAATAGTAGGGTAATGATATGGTGTTTTTTTGGGCTGTTTCAAGTAATTTAGGGCGTTAATTACCCAAAAATTATGTTATTGACTACAGCGGTGCGCGTATTTAATTTAACATTATCAAAATGTGGAGGTTTTTATGCAACAATATGAACAAGCAACATTTGCTGGTGGTTGTTTTTGGTGTATGGTAAAACCCTTTGATAAGTATGAGGGCGTGATCAATGTTGTATCGGGTTATACAGGTGGGCATGTAATTAATCCAACCTATCAACAAGTCTGTTCAGGCACAACAGGGCATACTGAAGCCGTGCAAATTACGTTTGATCCGAAAGTTATCAGCTATAAAAAATTGCTAGAAATTTTTTGGCAACAAATTGATCCCACTGATTCTCAGGGACAATTTGCCGATCGGGGCGATTCTTATCGTCCTGTAATTTTTTATCATAATGAATATCAACATAAACAAGCGCTGGACTCTAAACAAGCATTACAAGCCAGCGGGAAGTTTGATAAACCAATTGGTGTTGCCATTGAGCCTGCTGTGAGTTTTTATGTAGCTGAAGACTACCACCAAAATTATTACACTAAACAACCGCAACGCTATAACCAATACTATCAACTATCAGGGCGCTCTCATTTTTTGGCTCAACATTGGCAAAAACACAAATAAAAGGATGAGTTAATCATGCAAAATTATCCGCACTATGGCAGTAAACAAAAATGGGTTCATTGGCTAACTTTTACCTTGGTTTTGTTCACGTTTTTAGTGGTTATATTTAAGGGGGGATTGTCAAACTATTTGGGGGGTATGCCGGTTATTTACTTATTGCATAAATCTTTGGGTGCATTGATTTTTATCTTAACATTGTGGCGCTTTGTGTTAATAAAGCGCGAAGGTGTACCAGATGTTTTATCCAAAGATCATAAATTACAGCGGGTCTTGTCAAAATCAACGCAAGGGTTTATTTACATTTTATTGATTATTGTGCCGCTCTCTGGTTACTTGATGAGTCGTCACCCACTGAATTTTTGGGGTATCATCTCTATACCTGCTGTTGATTTGCCAAATCAGGCTTATCAAATATTTCATAGCGTTCATCAAGCCAGTTCATATTTACTTGGTATTTTACTTATCATACATATAGCTGGTGCTTTATATCATTATTTTGTAATTAAAGATAAAGTATTGCAATCAATGTTAAACTGATGTTAACCGACATTAATTAAAACAAGTAACTTTAAACTACGAGAAGGTGATTTATGAATAAAACCATGAAAGAAAAAGCGCTATCCATATTAACACCTATGCAATATTATGTTACCCAACAAAATGGTACAGAGCCGCCGTTTGATAATGAATTTAATGCCAATCATCGTGAAGGATTATATGTCGATATAGTATCTGGTGAACCACTATTTACCTCGTTAGATAAATTTGATTCAGGCTGCGGTTGGCCTAGCTTTGCTAAGCCAATAGATAAGAGTCGTATTATTGAAAAAAAAGATACCAGTTTTGCTATGCGTCGCACCGAAGTGCGATCAGCGAATGCCGACTCTCATCTTGGACATGTTTTTACTGATGGTCCAAAAGAACTAGGTGGGTTACGCTACTGTATTAATTCGGCTGCTTTACGATTTATACCTAAAGATGAATTAGAATATGCTGGTTATGGGCAGTACATAAAGCTATTTGATAAATAATAAATAACAGTCGATAAAATAGAACTTATAAAATAACAACCCTATCATCTAACAAGATGATAGGGTTGATAAAATCTTTGCAAGCTTAGTTGTTTCGTTTAAATAAAATATAACTAATTAACAAAAATACAACACTGGTTATCAACGATCCAACGATGGGATAAATTCCAATAACAATACTCACTTGTGCAAATAAATTATCAGCAATATAAAATAAGAAACCGAAGCTAATACCAATTACTATACGAATGCCCATCGATACGCTACGTAATGGACCAAAAATAAATGACAATGCGAGCAACATCATCACAGCAACAGAAACGGGTTTGATAATCTTTTTCCAAAATAGCAAATCATAATACTTGGTATCTTGCCCTGAGCTTTTAAGAAATTGCGAATATTGATAAAGTCCAGAAGCTGACAATGAGTCAGGATCAAATGCGACAATACTTAATTTATCTGGGGTAATGTTTGTTTTCCAAGGGATGGATACCATATTGACTCCTACCACTTTATTGAGCTCTGTTAGATCATTTTTTTCCACTTGCGATAAAGTCCAACTGTCATTTTCATATACGCCATAAGCAGCATGGGTGATGGATAGCAATTTATTTTGATCAACCGAATAAATATAAACATTAGATATTGAATTATCGTTATTTACCTGTCCAATAAATACATAATCATTACCATCTTTAGCCCAAAGGCTGCCTTGCTGTGCCATTAAGGTATTACCATAAAGCTTTTCAGAACGCATATTGCGTGCAGTTTGTTCACTAATAGGGGCAATCCATTCACCAACTGCCATTGTAATTAATACGAGTGGTAATGCTGTTTTCATAACCGCAAGGGCAATTTTGAAACGACTAAAGCCTGACGTTTCCATCACAATTAGTTCACTGCGTGATGCCAATAAGCCTAAACCAATTAAAGCCCCCAATAATGCAGCCATAGGAAAGAAAACTTCTAAGTCTTTTGGCGCCATTAAAAAGGTATAAACACCAACAGAAAACGCATCATAATCAACTTTTATTTTTCGAAGTTGATCTATAAAACGGATAATACCCGACAGACTAATCAGCAGAAAAAGGCTAACACCAATGGTACTTAAAATAGTTTTACCAATATAACGATCTAAAATCGAAAACACACTTTTCTCCTTAAGATGCCGAATATTTCAAGCGAAGTTTACGCATAAATAGATTATCCCAACAATTTAAAATGAGTGCCAATACAAAATATCCTAAGTTCAACATATAAAACCACAATTCAGGATCTAATCGACCTTTCCCTGCATTAGCCTTAATTGAACTAGCTGACAAAAAGTAAACCAAATAAAGCAGTAACGCTGGAAAAACTTGAGCTAGGCGCCCTTGGCGTGGGTTAGATACGCTCAGAGGAATAACCAAAAATGCCATCAAAGGCACCGAAATAATCAATGTTATTCGCCAATAAAATTCTGCATTGGCTTTAGGGGTATTAAGATTTGTAAGTTCAGACAATCCCAACTGTTGAACATTGGTTTTATCGACCTCTTCAGTAATATTGAGTTCTTTGGGTTTAATGATACCTAAATAATTATGAAAGTTTGAGATCCGAAAATCTTTTAATTGCGCTGTACCTTCATAACGGTTGGCATTTTCAAGCTTAATGATTTGATTGCCTTCATCATCATGGCCTGTTTTACCCTTATTGGCAAGAATGATCGATGGTCGTTGATTGGCTTTGGGATTGATTTGCGCAATAAATACGTTTTCTAGGTTATTATTATCAACATTACCAATATAAATCACTGAATTACCATCTGGCGTTTGTTGAAATTGCCCCGCTAATAACCCCGCTAAACTCGGGTTTATTTTCGCATTTGCAAGTAGCTGATCTTGCTTAACGTTAGACCAAGGACCAAACCAAAGTGCATTCAGCGCTGTCAATATGCAGGTTAGAATGCAGAGAAAAAGCACCACTTGATAAGTTAAATTCTTTTTAATGCCACAAGCATACATAGCGACCATTTCACTGTCAGAATAAAGTCGTCCAAAGACAACAAGTACGCCTAAAAAAAGACTTAGCGGTAAAATAAGATCAGCCATATTTGACACGCCCAAAACTAATAATGGCATAATTAATTCTCGGGGGATCGAACCATCAATAGCGCTTGACAGAATTCTGATTAATTTTTGAGAAAAGAAAATCAGCAATAAAATAAATAGAATTGCTCCTTGGGTTTTCAATGTCTCTTTAACTAAATATCGACGAATTATCACAACTTACCTATATATGTTGGCATAAAATCTGACTATTATAATCTGATTTGAGCGCTTTTAGTTATCTTTTTGTTGCTATCCAATAACGAAGCGATAGAATATTCATTATCTTTATCAATTCATAAACGAGAAACACCATGGAATTTCAAATAAAAAATAGTGCTATTATCACCAAGCAAAAAGCAGAGTGTTTAGTTATTTCAATTGCTTCAGGAAAAAATCAGTCCGATTTTGTTAAAGATATTGACAACTCAACCCATGGTTTAGTTAGCCAACTCATTAAATCGGGTGACATAAGCAGTGAGTTGGGTAGAACTACGTTACTCTATGCCAACAGCAACAATTTAAAACAAAAACTGTTATTTGTCGGTTGTGATAAAGCCAAAAATTTTGATTTGTCACAAGCCAAAAAGGTGATTCAAGCAGTCATAAAAGAAGTTCTTGCCAAAAAAATCAAAAATATTGCATGGGATTTGTTAACAATTAATCAAGCCAATAGTGCTCAAATCGCTAAACAATTACCGCAAATTGTTAGCGATATTACTTATCAATTTGATGAATTTAAAACGACTAAAGCGCCTGTACCAAGTTTAACTAATGTGACATTATTCACTCACAACGAAAATGAGTTACCACAGTTAGCTAGTAATTTGTTACAAGGTCAAATTATTGCTGATGCGATTGCCACAACAAAAACCATTGCCAATATGCCATCAAACGTTTGTAACGCAAAATACTTAGCCGATCAAGGTAAACAACTAGGCAAATTACACTCGTCATTAAAGGTCACTTGCCTTGGCGAAGATGAGTTGGCAAAATTAAGCATGAATGCTTATTTAGCCGTCGGGCGTGGTTCAGAAAATGAATCAATTATGACCATTATTGAATATGCAGGAGCAAAAGACAAACAAGCCAAACCGTATGTATTAGTCGGCAAAGGGCTTACTTTTGATTCTGGTGGCATATCTATCAAACCATCGGCAGGTATGGATGAAATGAAATATGATATGTGTGGTGCAGCGACGGTATATGGCGTTATGCAAGCTGTAGCCGAATTAAAATTACCAATTAATGTCGTAGGTATTATGGCAGGTTGCGAAAATATGCCAGATGGCAACAGTTATCGGCCTGGTGATATATTAACGACAATGTCTGGTACCACTGTTGAAGTAATTAACACCGATGCTGAAGGTCGTTTAGTGTTATGTGATGCTTTAACTTATGTTGAACGTTATAATCCAAAAGCGGTTATTGATATTGCTACCTTAACGGGAGCTTGTATTGTTGCATTGGGGCATCACTATACAGGCGTAATGGGCAATAATGATCAATTGATAGCACAACTTGTTTCCGCCTCTCAAAAAGCAGGTGACAAAGCATGGGCACTACCGATTGATAATGACTTCCAAGAACAAATTAAATCTATATGTGCCGATATTGTGAATGCAGGTGGTCGAGATGGGGGCACCATTACTGCTGCATGCTTTTTATCACGCTTTACCGAAAAATATCAATGGGCGCATTTAGATATTGCCGGCACAGCATGGAGCTCAGGTGCAAAAAAAGGTGCAACAGGACGCCCTGTGGCGATGTTGATTCAATACTTACTAGACCAATAAATTGAGCGTTGATCTAATGAAAAAAGTCATCTTCTACTTACTTGAAAACCAAACACAAGCCGACGAATCGGGCATTTTGTTTTTTGAGAAGTTAGCATGTCAAAAAATTGTTGAAGCATGGCACGCGAATCAGCGCGTGCAAGTTGCTTGTCAAGATCAGGCTCAGGCCGAACGAATCGATGAATACCTTTGGCAACTCGAAACGGATAATTTTGTTCCTCATAATTTGGCTGGCGAAGGGATGAAAGGCGGATCGCCGGTTGAAATTAGTTGGCCACAAAAACGGAGTAGCGCAAGCCGTCAGTTGCTGATTAATTTACAAGAGCAGTTTCCCGAATTTGCTGGTGTCTATCGTGATATTATCGATTTTGTGCCAACCGATGAGCGACTAAAGTCGCTCGCAAGGGTTAGGTATAAGTTATATAAAGAGGCTGGTTTTAATCTTAAAACGATTCCGATAATTTGTGACTAAAAAAGTATCTTATTAATTTATTTTTGTTTTTTGTTATCAATAAAAACTTCAATAAAATCAATGTCTTTTCTGACGGTTTTTTGATGGCGATTAACAAGATACCGAACAATCGACAATCGTTTTAAACTTGTTTTATCAATTCATTAAAATTAATTACCATAACGAATTTAAATCGTTTATAAAAAGTTTTTTGCAAATCTCATCTGGTTTTTCTTTTGTTAAGCAAGGCGGTATGTTCTATTTTTTTAGTGTCACGCTCATTTCAATACTTAATAATAACTACCGGCAACTAGTGCAATGTTATATCGCTAGTTAACCTAAAAATAGATAAAACCCATCATTAATCTAAACGCCTTTTATGTCATACTTTTATGTCATAAAAGCGGGTATTAGTCAAAGTTAACAGCGTTAACTATTATTGATGCTATTTGTTTAAGGCCGAAAATATACTAGCAATTGAGAAAAATTCGCAAATTGAATAAAAATATTAGGCGAAATGATTTTTACCGAAAATAATGACCACCGAAGTAAATAGTGCTTGAAAATGAAAAAGAGCACCTTGTGTAACCATTTTTATTATTGTCTGTTTAAAGACTATTTTGCCAGTTTATGGTATGATTAGCGCCAAATTCAATGGCAATAATGCGTTATGGTGATTATGAGTTATCAAGTTCTGGCACGCAAATGGCGACCAAAATCATTTTCCGAAGTTGTTGGGCAGCAACATGTCCTTAAAATTCTGTCTAATGCGCTTTCACTTGGACGCGTCCATCACGCTTATTTGTTTTCTGGTACTCGTGGTGTAGGTAAAACGTCGATTGCCCGTTTATTGGCTAAGGGTTTGAACTGCGAAACGGGTATAACAGCCACTCCTTGTGGTGTATGTGATAATTGTCGTGATATTGAGCTAGGTCGATTTGTTGACCTTTTAGAAATTGATGCCGCATCACGTACTAAAGTTGAAGATACACGTGAAATACTTGATAATATTCAATATTTGCCAACAAAAGGTCGATTTAAAGTTTATTTGATTGACGAAGTGCATATGTTGTCTCGCAGTAGTTTTAATGCGCTACTAAAAACTTTAGAAGAGCCTCCTGAGCATGTTAAGTTTTTATTAGCGACCACCGATCCGCAAAAATTACCCATTACGATATTATCACGTTGTTTGCATTTACATTTAAATGTGCTTGATACGGCTTTAATTAGCCAGCAACTTGAGCGTATTTTACAATTAGAACAAATCAGTAGTGATCCCAAAGCAATTAGCTTATTAGCAAAAGCAGCTAACGGCAGTATGCGTGATGCTTTGAGTTTGACTGATCAAGCGATTGCTCTTGGCAATGGTATCATTGATGCAAAATCAGTGGCAATAATGCTTGGCACACTTGATAAATCGATTCCATTTGCTCTTGTTGAGGCAATGCATAATGGTAATGGCAATGCCTTAATGCAACAGATTGAAGCGGCAGCTATGCAAGGTGCAAATTGGGATCATTTATTAGCTGAAACAATTACACTGTTGCACCAAATTGCTTTATTGCAAGTAGTACCAACGGCACTTGGTGATTATACTGATAATGAAGAGCGCATCCGTTTTTTAGCACAATCTATGGCGCCAAATGATGTACAACTTTTTTATCAAATTCTATTGATGGGGCGTAAAGAACTAAGTTTTGCACCTGATAAAAAAATTGGCGTGGAAATGAGCTTTTTACGTGCTTTAGCTTTTATACCAAAGTCGGTTGATGCTGTTACATCATCAGTAATGCTACGGACTGCAAGCAATACGCAGCAACCAGAGTCAATCCAAGCACAACCTAAGACTAATCAACAATCGCAAACACAACAACCTAAAAATAATGTTGAGCAGGTTACATCTCAACAACGTTCGTTACACGCAGTAACAAGTTCGAGTTTACCACCAAAGTTACAAACCGAAGAACAAAAAAAGAACGATTTAATGGCAGATGTAGTTCCTTTAAAAGCGGAACCAACTGCTGATGCAAAACCGAAAACGGTTGATTTAGCGATTCCTGATGATGCTCCGTCGGTGACTAAAAGCATTTTAGAAATGCGTATGCAGCTAATCAAAGAGGAACAAAGTTCAAAAAAGTCTGAATTGGTTGATGTAAATCAACCTAAAAAACGAGTCGTTAATGAGTCACTGACGCGAATTAAACAGAATATTCAGCAACCAGTAAATGAGGTTAGCGCAGATCCCCATAATACGGATCATGATGATAGTAAAGAAGAAATCACTGCTGAAAATTATCAATGGCAAGCTAGTGGTTTAATTGCTATGAAGGAAGAATTGGTTATTGATACTAAGGCCTTTCGTGAATCGCTTAACGGCGACAAAACCCCCGAAATGACCCAAAAACTGATTACAGAAATGGCGCAAAAAAATGCTTGGTGTGCCGAAATTGAGCAATTGAATTTGCCACCGTTGCTTAAACAAATTGTGGTTAATGCCGTTTTTCAACAAGTGGATGATAATACTATTGTGTTACGTGTGCGCTCGGCAGTTAAGCATTTAATTAATTCGGCAAATAACGTAGCTAAAGTGCAAAAGGCGCTTTGTGAACAACGTAAGCAAGAACTTGATGTAAAAATCATTATTGATGACAATCAAGATGATAAAACACCATTGGAAATGCGCGAAGCATTGTATCAACAAAAATTAGCACAAGCTAAAATAATCATTGCTGAAGATCCCAAAGTGGCAACAATTTGCCGATATTTTGACGCTAAGATTGATGAGACAAGTGTTCGTCCTGTATAATACAGCGATATTTTTTTAACGAGGAATAATTATGTTTTCAGGTGGAAAAGGTGGCTTGGGCAATTTAATGAAACAAGCCCAACAAATGCAAGCAAAAATGCAACAAGCGCAAGAAGAGATCGCCAAATTGGAAGTTACTGGCGAGTCTGGTGCCGGCTTAGTCAAAGTTACGATTAATGGTGCACACAGTTGTAAGCGTGTTGAAATTGATCCATCACTTATGGCTGATGATGATAAAGAAATGTTAGAAGATCTTATTGCTGCTGCTTATAATGATGCAGCGCGTCGTTTAGATACAGCACAGAAAGAACGTATGGCGCAAGTTACTGGCGGCATGCAATTACCGCCAGGTTTTAAAATGCCATTCTAAGATAACGCATTAATTTTGCGATTTATGTTGCCGACATAGTCAACAAATGTCGGCAATATTATTTTATTGCCTGTCTATTTATACAGTTTTTCTTTATTATTTTTTTGCTATCGGGTAAACTACGCTTAATTATTTGCTGATTTATTACGCTTTATTATTAAGGATATATTGTGATTGGTCGTTTACGAGGCACTATTATTGAAAAACAACCCCCAAAAGTACTGATTGAAGTTGGCGGTGTCGGTTATGATGTATTTATGCCGATGACCTGTTTTTATGAATTACCCGAAAATGGGCAAGAAGTTATTGTGTTAACCCATTTTGCAGTTCGTGAAGATGCTCAAGTATTGTATGGCTTTAATCAAGATCAAGAGCGTGAGCTATTTCGTGAGCTAATAAAAGTCAATGGAGTAGGACCTAAATTAGCGTTAGCCATTTTATCAGGTATGTCCGCAGGGCAATTTATTAGCGCTGTTGAGCAAGGTGAAATTAAAACCTTAGTAAAACTACCCGGTGTAGGTAACAAAACAGCTGAACGGTTAATTGTGGAAATGAAAGA
Organism: Gilliamella sp. WF3-4; assembly: GCF_001690275.1. Taxonomy (GTDB): domain Bacteria; phylum Pseudomonadota; class Gammaproteobacteria; order Enterobacterales; family Orbaceae; genus Gilliamella; species Gilliamella apicola_C. The sequence goes on from NZ_LZGW01000007.1 coordinate 88,354, forward strand.
TCGCATTAAACGGTTTGGAGAACAATCATCAAGCGCTAACACCGCTATTGAAACAAATAGTGTTCAAAAATCGGCTAATCAAATTGAAAGCGAGGCGGTTTCAGCTCTAATTGCACTTGGTTATAAACCGCAAGAAGCCAGTCGTATCATTAATAAAGTCATTAACCCAGATATGGATTGTGAAACACTGATTCGTGAAGCCTTAAAATCGGCATTGTAAATAGGGATTTATTATGATTGAAGCGGATCGTTTGATTGCCCCACAAGTACAAAAAGAAGAAGAATCGTTAGATCGTGCTATTCGTCCCAAATATTTGGACGAATACATCGGCCAACCACAAGTGCGCGAACAAATGAAGATTTTTATTCAAGCAGCTAAACAACGTAGTGATGCGCTCGATCATGTGCTTATATTTGGTCCGCCTGGGCTTGGTAAAACCACGTTAGCTAATATTGTAGCCAACGAAATGAATGTTAATTTACGTACTACATCTGGCCCTGTTTTAGAAAAAGCGGGCGATTTAGCCGCTATGCTAACCAATTTAGAGCCTAACGATGTATTGTTTATTGATGAAATTCATCGCCTATCACCTGTAGTTGAAGAAATTTTATATCCAGCGATGGAAGATTACCAACTAGATATTATGATTGGCGAAGGGCCTGCGGCACGTTCGATCAAAATTGATCTTCCTCCCTTTACATTAATTGGTGCAACAACGCGAGCTGGTTCGTTGACTTCGCCACTGAGAGATCGCTTTGGTATTGTACAACGTCTTGAATTTTATCGTGTTGAGGATTTGGAATATATTGTTAGTCGCAGTGCCAAATTTTTAGGCATGGATCTGTCAGATGAAGGGGCTTATTTGATTGCCAAACGTTCACGTGGTACTCCTCGAATTGCTAATCGCCTTTTGCGTCGTGTGCGCGATTATGCTGATGTAAAGTCCAAAGGTGTTATCGATAAAAAAATCGCTACCCAAGCACTGGATATGCTTGATGTTGATAACGAAGGTTTTGATTATATGGATCGCAAATTATTGCTTACTATTATCGAAAAATTTATGGGTGGGCCTGTTGGCTTAGATAATATTGCGGCGGCAATTGGCGAAGAGCGCGAAACGATCGAAGACGTGCTTGAACCGTTTTTAATCCAACAAGGTTATATCCAAAGAACCCCTCGTGGCAGAATTGCAACGCCACATGCGTACCGCCATTTTGGCATTATTCAGGATAATTAGCCCAGTGTGTCAATAAATGTATATTAGCAAAAAGCGCAATGATTTGATGATTTGCGCTTTTTATTACGGATATTTTATTGCGATTTCAGCTTAACCAAGTTCTTTTTCGGTAAAAATACCACTAAATAAGTCAGTACTTAAATAGCGTTCGCCAGAAGAAGGCAAAATGACAACAATGGTTTTATTTGCATTTTCAGGTAATTTAGCTAAACGATCGGCTGCAAAAACCGCAGCACCAGACGATATGCCTGCTAAAATGCCTTCTTTTTCCATTAATATACGAGCGGTATCAATAGCATCTTCGTTAGAAACTTTTTCGACCAAATCGATTAAACTTAAATCTAGATTTTCAGGAATAAAACCAGCCCCAATACCCTGAATTTTATGCGGTCCTGGCTTGATTGATTCACCTGCTAGCGCCTGAGTAATTACGGGTGAATTAGTTGGCTCAACGGCGACTGCAGTAATATTTTTACCTTGCGTTTTTTTGATATAACGTGTTACACCAGTGAACGTACCACCAGTTCCAATACCAGCAACAAACACATCGATTTGACCATCGGTATCATTCCAAATTTCAGGACCAGTGGTTTTTTCGTGAATTTCAGGGTTAGCTGGGTTACTAAATTGTTGAAGCATGATATTTTTTTGTGGATTACTGGCAACAATTTCTTCGGCTTTATCAATGGCACCTTTCATACCTTTTGATGCTTCAGTCAATACTAAGTTGGCACCTAAAGCTTTTAACAGCTTTCTGCGTTCAATACTCATGCTTTCAGGCATAGTTAATGTTAGCTTATAACCACGAGCTGCAGCGACAGCCGCAAGTGCAATACCCGTATTACCGCTGGTCGGCTCAATTAATTCAACATCTGAAGTTAATAAACCACGCTTTTCCGCATCCCAAATCATATTCGATGCAATACGACACTTCACGCTAAAACTTGGATTACGTGATTCGACTTTAGCTAAAATATTACCATGACCAAAGTGTTTTAAACGAACAAGTGGGGTATGGCCAATAGTTTGTGAATTATCATCAAATATTTTGCTCATTATCATTTCCTTATTTAGTCACAGTTAGATAGGCGACAGCCATCTATCTGGTTACTTAATCATATTCGCTATTATAAATCTATCTTAAAAAGATGGTACTAATTAATTAGTATAATGATATTCATTTAAGCTATAAGCAGGAAAATGGCTTTTTATCAAAAAGCTAAAAGCATATTTTGGTGCGAATAAAGGTTTAATAAAAATTCGATGCTAAAATAAAAATTAAATAAAATCAATGGTTTTTCTGAATGATTTTTATGTGTAAAATGAACTGATTTTTATACTTATTTCTGTTAGCTAACTCACATTATTTTTCAGCCAATTCATCTTCTATTTAAATTAGAAAACATAAGACAATTGTAATGTTAAATAAATATGTTAACGTGCCTTATGTTGCTTTTTATCCATAAAAGCAATATTTTTTGTTAAAAAATCTATACAGAAAGTTAGAATGGTCAGTAGAAAGTTACTATGTATTTTTGAAGAAAGCTTTTAATTAAATTTGATGATATGGATGGAATTTTTATTAGTATTATTTTATACCATTAAAACAAGATAAAGTGTTTTTATACAATACATTATGCTGTTTTAATGGGGCATGTTTAATATAATGCGTAAAAAACAGCAATTTTAAGAGACTTAATTGAGATTGTTCAATATTCTGTGTCATTTCTGTAAACTAGGTATAAAAAAAGAAATGACAACTGCCCCAAGAATTTGATTTAAAAAAAGCATTAAAGTTATTACAAGATGGTCAATCGTTAATGGGTAAAGATGGCGTTTTAACGCCATTAATTAAATAGCTCACCAAAGAAGCATTATCTGCGGAGTTAGATTCTCATATTGCCAATGATATTACCCCTAATCGACGCAACGGTGAAAGTTAAAAAAACAATAAAAAACCACATCGAGCAGCTTCAAGATTGATGCACCAAGAGATAGGTATCGTTCATTTGAACCTCAACTCATCAAAAAATCAGGAAACATTAATCGATGAAATTGGGCAAAAAACTGAGTATATATGCGCTGGGGATGAGCTATAAAGGAATTAGCCAACATATTGAAGAGATTTATGCTTTTCGTGCCTCTCCTGCAATCTTAACCGTCATTACAGATAAAATCATTCTCGAATTGCGATGATGGCAACAACGATCACTAGAGTCGATTTATGCGTTTATTTTGATGGATGTAATCCATTATAAAGTAAAAGAAAATGGGATTTATCATAACAAGACTGCTTATTCTGTACTCGCCCTTAATTTAGCGGGAAAAAGGACGTATTTAGGTTTATATTTATCTGAAAACGAAGAGGCACATTTTTGGTTATCTTTTTTGGTCTATTTGCAAAACAGAGGGTTAAATGACATCTTAAGCGCTTGTGTTGATGGCTGGGTTGGTTTTTCTGAAGCGATGAATACCATTTACCCACAAACAGTAGTTCAGCTTTGCGTTATTCATCAAATTTGCCATTCAATTAAGTATGTTGCTTCTAAGCATCATGAAGCCTTTATGAGTGATTTGAAACCTGTCTACAAGACAATGTCTCGTGATGTGGCAATTGATGCGTTAAATGAACTTGAGCGAATATGGGGCGATAAGTATTTAATAGTCATCCCATCGTGGTGCCGTAAATGAAATAATTTATCGGCTTATTTCCGATATTCTGAGCCCATTCATTGACAATTTCGCAAATAAATAAAGACCAAAAACGGTGTTCCTAATGAAAATAACTTGCTCAATCTGCTGTATTTGGGATTGCAAAATGCGGAAAAATGAACAACATCAATCCAAAATTGGAATTTATCATTGTCAAAATTGATGATGTTTCCCCCTAATCGTCTTGATAAGGTACTCTCTTTGTAGATTAAACTGACAAGAATTATGAACAATTTCGTTTTTAGGATAGTGATTTTTGCTCCCATTATCAGTGTTGCTTGCTTTAAAATATCGTTTTTCCATACGGCATTGTCTAAGCACTTTGCGCAAAGCTATCAACTCTTATTCTTGCAGACTGCGATTATCTTTTGTTTCAAATGAGCCACTTTGACTGGCTTGCGTTATCTAATGGTCCAATGCTGATGGCAAATCAAGTTCTGCAACGATTTCACTACGTAATTTACCGTGTTAATATGTTAACGCTGACCATTTGGTGTTTAAAATCATCATTACATGTTCGTTTTTTTCGTTTACTCTTATTCATATTAGATCCTTTTTTAATTGTGATAAGTTTACTTTATCCCCTTAAAAAAGTTGAATGATTTAGTGTAGCCTATGCAAAGTTTATTTTGGAAGCTGACAGTTGGAAACTTAGCGATTTGAAGGTTAACGGTTTGGAATATATCAACTCATACCTTATAAAAATTACTTGGGACATTGTGCCAACCCTTTTTTGTGTATTTACTGTGCCGAAAGAAGGTTTTATTAACTATTTTGAAAGAGGAGTTAGTTGCCTGTAAATTTAGTTGATTTTGGGGTTAATGAGCAAGCATTTAGCATATATAATTTTAGTTGTTTGTAAGCTAACAAGATAATCAATTTTTTGTTTTCTCCCCAATATAACTGTACGTTCTATTGTTATTCAAATATTGCACTAAAATGTTACTTAATCAAAGCCAAAGTTAGCTAAAACCGAATGGTAGTGAATAAAAGAGGTATTAACATTTGTGCCGATCAATTATTGAGCGAATTATAATAATTATTTAATAAAATCATTTACTGATAACTAATAGTTATAATCTGTTTTTGGTTATTTACAAACTACCTATTTTATTTATAATTTTGTTTATTAACACTTATCGTTTTTATGTAGAAAATCCAAAAGCATTTAAAACGACTAAATTAAGGAATAACTCATACCATTTGTAAATGAATATGTCTCAGACGAAGAGTCAGATAATCTATGGAATAAGTACAATCAGAGGGATACAAATATGTCTGAACTATTAGATAGTTTTGGCGTTCATTAGTTATTTGGTGTATGGATAAAACATGAAGGAATTAGTTATGTGATTGTTTGTGTGCTGAATTGTGAATAGCTATTCGGGTATACTTGACCTAATCGCTAAGTAGATATTTATCCTGAATATCAATTTCTTGTTGTTTTGCCAACTATGTCAAAGGAGGAGCTGTTAGCCATTTTGAAAGACATGTTAACGGTCTATGAAAGTGGTTAAATTAGAGATAATTTAGAATCTAGAGTGAAAGCACTTATTAAGTTTGATTTCTAGCACGTTATAAACCAACAGATAATCGATATATTATATTAGAGGTATAGGAAAATATGGTGGGATTTACTAAAGAAGAAGCGGAAAAACAATTAGTTCAAATTAATGATGCAGATGGATTACGTAATTTAATACAGCAACTAGATATTAATACTCATGGTAAAACGACAATTCTCTACTCAGGTGTACTAGATTCTGGGACACATACATCAGAGATTATCGCTACATTAAAAAATAACTCTACTCTTCGTCTCATTGATAATACTGAGGCTGCTAAATTTTTATCTGAGGCTTTGGTAAATGGTTCACCTTTAAATCTGAAGTTAAAACAGATATTTGGTGAAAATGAACAGAATCAGTTATCTAACCAAGCATATGAATTCCTTTATGGAACCAATATTAATGGTGTCCGCCAACCCAATGGTGCATACGATACTATTTCTGAACGGTTTGTTGATGCCACAGTCGGTGATGTTCGTGTAATTGGTGGATTTGAAATGAACCCTAGGGATGTTTTTGGTGCAACTGATCTACCGGCATTATTGAATAATCAAAAGGTGACATCAGTCAATGGTCTTCCAATATCAGAATTAAATTCTTTAGCAACAGAAAAAGGAGTTAATACTGTTTTTAAGCATATTAAAAATATTGCTGGTTTGGATGCAGCAGGAACTACGTTAGCACCAAATAATGTTGAACCTTGGTTACAACTTAGTGATTCTGACGGAAATTTGCATAATGATAATATTAATAACCTTAAAAATGCTTATCTCAATTTATCGCCAGAAATGCAGAAAAGTGTTTATCAAACTTCTACCTATTTAGCATCAACAGGTAAAATATTCGAGATGCGCATTCGTATTTTGGGCTATATTATGACGGGCGTTGGGCTTGTTGACGCATCATTAAGAGCTCAGGCTGCACTTGATAGAGGGGATGTTGATGAAGCAAGAGGAATTTTGCTTGAGTTTGGTGTTAAAACGCTTACTAGCAATATACTAGGGTCATTGGTTGGATCTGTTGCCACTAGTATTGCTTTGGGACTTGGCGCACCAGCTTTAGGTGCTATCGGTATCGGTTTTGGTGCGGCGGCGGCGGCTGGTATGCTCTCTGATAAGGTAATAGACGAGTTTGCTCATCTATTTCGAGATAAAGATAAGAATGGAGTAATTGATCTATGGGATAAGGTAAAGGAACTACTTAATGATGTTGGAAATGCTATTTTGGATCCTATTTTATCGTTATTTCCTTCTATTCCCGATCTTGCAAAAAGTGCATGGTCTCCAATTATTATCGATCTGGATCGTGATGGAGTTGAAACTATTAGTAAAGATAAAAATATTCATTTTGATTTAAATGCTAACCAATTCGCTGAAAATACTGGATGGGTTGGTGCAGACGATGGATTGCTGGTGTTAGATTTGAATAATAATGGTGTCATTGATAATGGAAGAGAATTGTTTGGTGAAAGCACATTATTACAAAATGGAAAAACAGCTAAAAATGGTTACCAAGCATTAGCCCAATATGATGAAAATGGTGATGGCGTTATTGATGCTAAAGATAGTATCTGGCAAAAATTAAAAGTATGGCAAGATAAAAATAGCAATGGGCTTACTGATGAAAATGAGCTACTGACTTTAGAACAAGCGGGAATTTCCTCTATTAGTACAAAATATTCAACATCAAAGTATGTGGATAATAACGGAAATGAGCATCGCTTAACAGCTGAAATCACCTACACTGATGGAAAAAAAGGGCTGTCTACCGACGTTTGGTTTGAAACAAATCAAGCAAACACGATTTATGCTGGCAAAGAACACTATATTAATGAGGTTGGAAAGTATCCTGCTATTCGAGGATTTGGCAATCTTGTTAACTTATCTCTTGCATTAAGCCAAAATGTACAATTAAGAAATTTACTCGATAAATTTATTGCTAATCCTATAACAACTGACATTCTACAGATTATTGACGATATTATTTTTACTTGGGCTAATGTAACTCAGGTTGACCCGAATAGTCGAGGTAATATAGATGCTAGAAAGTTAACCGTATTGGAAATCATTACGGGGGAAAAATATACTAATGTTTATTATGGAGATAATGCTCCTCCAGCAGGTACAATTGCTGCTAATTTATTAATGGGAGAATATAATAAATTCAAACATTATGTTACAGCTAACCTTTTAGCACAAACAGAATTTAAAGATGCATTTAAATTATTAAAAATAGATATTAATAATGGAAATGTTGTGATTGATTTTTCAGGGTTAGAGCATCATCTTAATCAGATAACTGATCCGACAAAAAAACTTTTACTGAAAGAAGTTATTGATGGTTATTTGACATACAGTAGTTCTAATGAATATTATCAGTCGATTAAAAATAGTTTGGGTGAAAATACATTAACGGGTAATAACTTTTATGTATTTGGTCGATCTGGTCATGAATTAATTAGCGACTCATCAGGGATTGATAAGCTATTATTTATGAATAATATTAGTGCTGAAGATATTATTTTTTCACGTCAAGGTACTGATATAATTGCAACATTAATTGGAGGCAACAGTAGTATAACCTTTAAGAATATCTTTTCTGATGCAACGTCAGCAAGAGCAAGCATTAATACAAATAATGTTATTGAAGAGTTCATTTTTGCGGATGGTACAAAATTAACGTGGGATGAGGTACTAAATAACCATCTATATATGATTGGCACAGATAAAGATGATATCATTTTAGGAAGTAAAGGTAATGATATCTTATCGGGTGGTAAAGGGAATGACCTTTTATCAGGCGGAGCAGGAAACGATACCTATTTGTTCAATCTGGGCGACGGTCACGATACAATAGATAATCGAGGCGAATTAGAATACACTGGTTTCTTAAATAGAATAAAATCGGATGTTGATACTATCCGTTTTGGTGATGGTATTAGCGCTGATATGTTAAGCTGTGCTAGAAGAAACAAAGATTTAGTTATATCTATAAATAGCCAAAATTCAATTACGATAAAAAATTGGTTTTCAACAGGTGATACTCAATTAGCAGCAAGAGTTGATTTCTTTGAATTTACAGATGGCTCCCAACTTAATATTAAAGATTGGTATAATAATAGTCCGATTATTACCTCAGGCACAGTAAAAGATGAAACATTGTTAAGTTCAAATTACAATGATATTTATCGATTTGGGCGTAATAGTGGGCATGATCAGATAACTGAATTAGGTGGTAACGATAAGTTAGAATTTGTTGATGGAATTATGCCAAGTGATATTAGATTTTCACGCCAAGGTACTGATATAATTGCAACATTAATTGGAGGCAACAGTAGTATAACCTTTAAGAATATCTTTTCTGATGCAACGTCAGCAAGAGCAAGCATTAATACAAATAACGTTATTGAAGAGTTCATTTTTGCGGATGGTACAAAATTAACGTGGGATGAAGTATTAAATAACCATCTATATATGATTGGCACAGATAGAAATGATACCATTTTAGGAAGTAAAGGCAATGATATCTTATCGGGTGGTAAAGGGAATGACCTTTTATCAGGCGGAGCAGGAAACGATACCTATTTGTTCAATCTGGGCGATGGTCACGATACAATAGATAATCGAGGCGAGTTAGGATACACCGGTTTCTTAAATAGAATAAAATCGGATGTTGATATGATTCGTTTTGGTGATGGAATTTCAGCAAAAATGATTGATATTAAAAAATCGGCTACAGATCTTTTATTAACATTTGGTACTGATTCCATTACGATTAAGAATTGGTTTTCAACTAACTTGGATACTAAATTATCTTCCCAAATTGATATTTTCCAATTTGCTGATGGCTCATCGTGGTTAGCGGCTGATATTAATGCTCATATTAATGATGGTATACCACTACCAGTATTTTCATCAAATGCACCTATATCTAACTTTACATTGATAACGCAGAGCGTAAGTGCTTTTGTTGCATCAGATGATGATAGTGATGCGGTAACATGTGAGTTAATGTTGGCTAATCCATTGCCGCATTTTAATCATTCAATCAAAGCCTAGTAATCTTTAGATTTCATAGTCATCAAAAGACAGTTGATAATAGCTGTCTTTTATTTTGAATTTAAAAATCTGTTTCGTTGGTCTGCATGGAAAAGTGATTATTTTGGAAAAATTGATGCAAAAAGAAAAGTATAATGATTTATGGTTAGGATTTACGATTGTCGCTGAATTTTATGGCGTAGCGGTCAATATTAAATCATTACAAGAGCAGTTCTATCTTGATGATGAACATGATATCTCGCTCCAATTTGTTAGGGCTGTCAAAAAAACAGGGTTAAAATGTCGCTATGTTGATAAACTAAATCTAAATAATAAAATTTCTACTCCAATTATTGTTTATTTAGAGCAGCAAGGCTATGTCGTTTTATTAGCCGTAAAAGATGGGCAATGGCTGATACAATCTCCCCATAAAAAACAACCAGAAGTGATAGCTCCACAGCTACAAGAAAAAATCAGTGCGTTTTTATTTACCAAACGAATTACATGGGAATCCATAAATAGAGAGTTTAATATCCAATGGTTTTTTCAAGCTTTTATGCGTTATAAAAAACTGATTGGTGAAATTTTATTAGCTTCATTCTTTATCCAAATTTTGGCTCTGGTTACACCTTTATTTTTTCAGGTAGTTGTAGATAAAGTGCTTGCTCATCAAAGTTTAACAACATTAGATGTATTAGCTATCGGAATGTTAACCGTTGTGATTTTTGATGTGATTTTAGGTGGACTACGTAATTATCAAATGGCGCATACTTCGCAACGTATTGATGTTATGCTCAGCTCGTTACTATATAAACATTTGCTTTCATTACCTTTAAGCTATTTTAAGTCTCGTCAGGTTGGTATTACCGTTGCTCGTGTTTATGAACTAAAAACAGTACGTGAGTTCTTAACTGGAAGTGCAATGACGCTTTGTTTGGATATTCTTTTTGCGATTGTTTTTTTTGTAATTATGGCATTTTATAGTATTCCCCTGACATTAATTGTTTTAGTTTCATTGATTCCTTACATTTTGTTATCAACTTTTATTACCCCAGTGTTACGTAGGCGTCTTGATGAGCAGTTTCAACAAGGGGCTAAAAATCAAGCATTTTTAGTTGAAAGTATCTCTGGTGTTGAGCAAGTTAAAGCTATGGCGGTTGAAAATCATATGACGCGTCGTTGGGATGAGCAAATTGCCTATTTTGTGACAAGTTGTTTTAAAACGCAAAATTTAGGGAATGTAGCAGGTCAAATATCTCAACTCGTTAATAAATTAACGAGTGTTGTTATTTTATGGTATGGCGCTAATTTAGTGATAGAAGGCAAGTTGACCGTTGGTGGTTTGGTCGCCTTTAATATGTTTTCTGGACAAGCTACAGCCCCCGTATTGCGATTAGTACAGTTATGGCAAAGTTTTCAGCAGGTTTCGATTTCAGTAAAACGATTGGGTGATATACTAAATGTACCTGCAGAGCGGCAACAAGAAAATAGTAGTGTTTTGAAGGAAATTAAGGGTCATATCCGTTTTGCTAATATTTCTTTTGCTTATAGGCCAGATGCAGCGCCTGTGATTCGACAAGTGAATTTATCGGTTAATATTGGTGAAGTTATCGGTATTGTTGGACGCTCAGGATCGGGTAAAAGTACATTAACTCGGCTGTTACAGCGACTTTATGTTCCGATAGAAGGACAAGTTTTTATCGATGGCATTGATATTGCACAAACTGATCCCCAATGGCTACGTAAACAAATCGGAGTGGTATTACAAGAAACGCAGCTTTTTAATGGCTCTATCCGTGATAATATTGCATTGGCGATTCCTGATGCTTCTCTTGAAGCTGTAGTTAATGCTGCAATAATGGCTGGGGCTCATGATTTTATTAGTGAATTTCCATTAGGATATGACACGCCAGTCGGCGAAAATGGAGGACAATTATCTGGTGGACAGAAGCAGCGAATCGGTATTGCTCGTGCATTGATAACAAATCCTAAACTGCTTATTTTTGATGAAGCAACTAGCGCGCTTGATTATGAATCAGAGCAGATTATTCAAGAGAATATGGCAAAAATTTGTCATGATAAAACGGTTTTTATTATTGCTCACCGTTTATCAACGGTTAGGCATGCCAATCGCATTATTGTGATGGAAAAAGGTGAAATTGTTGAACAAGGATCTCACCAAATGTTATTAGAAATAAAAGGGATCTACCATAAACTGTATGATTTACAGAGTGGAGGCCATTGATGAAACAGATGAAACAAAAATACCGTGAGTTTTTGCCTGCTGTATTAGAGGTTCAAGAGACTCCACCATCTCCCCTTGGCCGGTTGCTACTATGGGTGATTATTATTTTATTTGTTATTGTCATCTTCTGGGCTTCATTAAGTAAAGTTGATATTGTTGCCATGGCTCGAGGAAAATTAGTTGTCAATGAGCTATCAAGACCCGTTAATACTTCAGTCACAGCTGAAATTATTGCCGTATTGGTTAAAGAAGGCGAACATGTTGAAAAGGGACAGACTTTAATTAAATTAAATAGCAAATCATTGGTAGCACAATTAGAAGAGAATATATTACAACAACAGATTAATCGCTTTCATATTGCTAGATTGACATTACTTTATGAACATTACCTCAATCGTCCTGCACCGATGATACTTTCTACCGAGTTACAAAAAGAGTCGCCAATACTTGCTAAACAGATTTCTATGCTACTTAAAGCTGAAGTAGAGGATGATTATAATGAAAAAGAGGTTTATAAGTTAAATCAACAAATTTTAATGGCTCAGATAGAAAATTATCAAGCTCAAAAAGAGATGGCGGAAAATCTATTGCCAATTTATGAAGAGCAACATCGGGCGTTGGATTTGTTGTATAAAAAAAAGATGACGAGTAAAGATAGTTTACTTGAGGTTAAGAAAAAATATTTAGAAGCAAAATTTACTGTGAGTGCAGCAGAAGCAAAAATGAAAGAAATGCAAGCAAGTTATTCTCAAATTGATACACAAATGAATTCTCATATTGCCGATAAAATTAAAGAAATTGAGCAAGAAAAAATACAAAAACTGAATCAAAATCATATATTATCCGTACAGCAAAAACAGCTAGAAGCGCTTATTGCACAATATGAGTTAAAAGCACCAATTGCAGGGATTGTGGAAGCATTAGCTTATCGAGATGCTGGTGCTGCGGTTGAAGCTCCTCAAGAGCTATTGAAAATTGTTCCTGAAAATGAAAAGCTGATTGCAGAAGTTTTGGTAAAAAACCAAGATATTGGTTTTTTAAGGAAAAACCAATTGGTTACTGTAAAAATTGATACATTTGATTTTACGCGTTATGGTTGGATTGAAGGTACATTGTTAAACATTTCTTCCGATGCTATTGAAGATAAAGACTTAGGGCTTGTGTATAAGGCTGTTATTGAATTAAACAAAAACCACTTAATTATTGATGACCAACCTGTTAATTTAGAGCCTGGAATGTCTATTTCTGCGGAAATAATAACAGGGCAAAGGACAGTATTAAGTTATTTATTAAGCCCAATGATGGAGGCTTTGGATGATGTTGGTAAGCAACGCTAGTACATTAATCCAATGAATTAATGCGCGATTAATATGTAGGAAAACACGAGATTGTTCCAATTTATAGCTAAAATGATCTTATAAGAAGTGCCCGACGTAAATCAAACAGTAAATATTATTAAACCAAAATTAGAGCTTTTTGAATTAGAAAAACAACTTGAATATGTGTTACTGTAACTATCCCCTAAAATAGTACAGCAAAAAAGTAGAAAATTCTCTATGATAAAAGTAAAAGAGGATTTAATTATGAAAAAAATGACTGAACATCAAATCGTCGCTATTTTAAAAGAAGCTGAAGCAGGTATTCCTGTCAAGGAACTCTGTCGTAAATATGGCATGGGTAATTCAACTTTCTATAAATGGCGGGGAAAATATGGCGGTATGGAAACGTCGGATATCAAACGCTTAAAGGAGCTTGAGGCTGAAAATCGTAAGCTTAAACAGATGTTTGCTGAGCTAAGTTTAAAATCCCAGCTTCAGAAAGAAATCATAAAAAAGCTTTAGTGCCCACAAAGGCGCGTAAAACATGGGCACAGCAACTACAACAAAATCATTCGGTTACTATTGTTATGAGTTGTGCCATTGTTGGTTTAAGCCGTTGTGCTTACTATTATCAACCTAAGTTGTAGGATGATTCGGTGATTGTTTCGGTGTTGAATGCTATTACAGATAGGCATTTATGCTGGGGCTTTCCTAAATGTTTTAATCGTATCAGAAAGCTCGGCTATCAATGGAATCATAAACGGGTATATCGGGTGTATTGTGAGTTAAAACTGAATCTTAAAACAAAACGAAAACAACGAATTCCACCTCGGGCGCCAGAAAAGTTATTGGCTCCCAATAAACAAGGTGAATGTTGGTCAATGGATTTTATGAGTGACAGTAGCCGTAATCAACGTCGCTTTAGGACATTCAATGTCATCGATGACTTTAATCGTGAGGCGTTAGGTATTGATATTGCAGTAAGCTTACCAGCAGGAAGGATTACCCGTTACTTAGATAAACTGGTCGAATATCATGGGTATCCATTCTTTTTAATGCATCCTCTCTACCTATATAGATATAGAGTTTTTCAATTTTAATTTTTTTCCACTCTAAAGCATATTCGCTAAACAGGGGCGTTGTATTTTTATCTTCTTGCGGTGCTATTTTATTCTTTTTTATTGTTAATTGAAGCCTTGGATCAATGCCTTTAACCACATATTCACGCGTCTCCTCCTTAAGCTTTCTGGCATCAGATAGGTTTATTTCAGGATATCGACTAAACGACATGAGTTGTTGCTTGTTATACCAGTAAAACCTAAAGTCCTTGAGTTTAGCTCCAGTAGGCTTAATTTTTATCATTAGTTCCAAGCTATCATTTAGTGTATAGGCTTTATCCTTCGCTTTTGCTGCTTTAATTTTTAGTATCAGATAATTTAGACATATATATCCTCTTCTATCGTTAAAAAATTGAATTTTGCTTTTAAGTTAGCCAAGGCGAAAACAATTGAAGAAAAAATACAGTAATAAATTGATTTCATTAACAAAGAAAAGAGAATTGACGGTTACTTATTTTAAATTTAAGAGTTACTTATACTTAAATCTCTTGGAACTCATAAGATTTTATAGGAACATATAAGAATGAAAATAAACACAACTCAATAATTTTAAAACAGTTTTAGAAACTTATAGAAATGTATTATACTATGAGATGGAGCGGGAAACGAGGTTCGAACTCGCGACCCCGACCTTGGCAAGGTCGTGCTCTACCAACTGAGCTATTCCCGCATAAGTAAAGGTTGGTGCCCGGGGCGAGACTTGAACTCGCACGGCCAAAAAGGCCGAGGGATTTTAAATCCCTTGTGTCTACCGATTTCACCACCCGGGCTCAAAACTGACTTACAAAAAGTAATTCGCTTTGAATGCAGTGCATTTTACCTATCTTATGATTTCAGTCAATAGAAATTTTAAATTAATTGTTTAATTGCTCAATGTTTAGCTAATTAATGATTAAAATAGGGGTGTCAGTTAATTGATAAGGCGATAAGTAATTTTGTTTATACGTTTTGATTGAACAAAATTACTTATATAAAAAAGTGTTTGCTCAGAAATATAGAGAGTTGGTTATTCTTCTTCTAATAAATCACTATGCGCTATCCATAAATATTGTAACATTGATAATAGTGTTAAAACTGTCGCAATAAATAATGCAACGAGACCAGCATAAATGACCATATCACAAGGACGCCATAGTAACCAAGTTAACGCGGTCATTTGGGTAATTGTTTTTATTTTACCAATTGACGAAACGGCCACGCTTTTACGTTTACCAATTTCAGCCATCCATTCTCGTAGGGCAGATATGATAATTTCGCGTGAAACAATAATAATTGTTGGAATAGAGATCCACCATGCTTGATAATATTGTGTAATTAAAACTAAAGCAATTGTCACCATAATTTTATCAGCAACAGGATCTAAAAAAGCACCAAATTTAGTTGTTTGTCCTAAGCGACGGGCAAGATAGCCGTCTAAAACATCGGTTACGGCCGCAATTAAAAAAATCAATGCAGAAAAAAAACCAGCCCATTGATGAGGAAACCAATAAAATGCCATCACAAAAAAAGGAATTAAAATGACTCTAAATAGTGTTAAGGCTGTTGGAAAATTAATTTTCATGTGATAGAAGCTCTTTTTTATTTTATTAATCAATGCATTAGTAATTAGCGAAAAATAGTTTTTTATTGGTGATTATGTTGCCTGAAAAATGTTAATTTTTCAATGTGTTATTGCTTTAAATTTAGATAAATTTTTTCAGCTAATGATTTAGATATTCCTTGCACTTGCGCTATTTCATCAATGCTGGCATTTTTTAGTTCTCTTAACCCACCAAAGTGTTTAAGTAATGCTTGCCTTCTTTTGGCTCCAACTCCTTCAATATGTTCCAAAGCACTATCGGTAAGTTGTTTGATGCCTTTTTTTCGTTGGCCGACAATGGCATGATCGTGTGATGCATTTCTGATCTGTTGAATGAGTAATAGAGCAGGGGAATGATCATCCAGATAGCGCCCAGAGCCATGAGCCTCAAAGAAAAGGGTTTCTAATCCTTCTTTACGCTCAGCGCCTTTTGCTACCCCAATTAAAATAGGATGATTTTTATTCCAATTAACATTCAATTGGTCAAATACTTGCAACGCTTGGTTAAGTTGTCCTTTACCGCCATCAATAAAAATGATGTCGGGGATTTTTTCGTCAGGAAGCTCTTTTTTGTTGTAACGGCGTGTTAATACTTGTTCCATTGCTGCATAATCATCACCTGGTGTGATACCTGTAATATTATAGCGTCGAAATTCGGCTTTAACAGGTCCTTTATCGTCAAAAACAACACAAGATGCAATGGTGTTTTTGCCCATAAAATGGCTAATATCAAAGCATTCCATGCGGTTAATTTTATCAATCCCTAAAAAAGCTTTTAATGCATCGTAACGTTGTTTTATGGTTGAGTTTGCTAATAGCTTATTTTTTACTTCAGTTTGAGCATTTACCGTTGCAATGTTGAGTAATTTTAGATTATCACCTTTAGGTTCATCAACCAATTTAACTTGGTGTTCAGCAATAAGTGACAGTGTCTCTTCTATAGGTTTTTTATCCGATAAAGAATAATTCAACAAAATTTTCTTAGGAATGTTGCGGTTTTGATTACCTTGCAAATAAAATTGCCCTATAAATGTTTCAATAACTTCTTCTAATTCCGTATTGGATGGTACTTTAGGGAAGTAAGATCGATGACCAAAGGTTTGCCCGTTGCGAATAAATAAAACATATATACACGCTAAACCTAATTCATAATGAAAGCCAATCACATCAAGATTATCATTATTGTTATAAATTGCTTGTTTTTCATTGATATGTTTTATTGCTTGTAGTTGATCGCGTAGTGTTGCCGCTTTTTCAAAATTAAGTTCATTGCTGGCTTTTTGCATATCTTCAGTGATTTTTTGTAAGATTTGTTCTGATTGCCCAGACAGAAATAACCTTACATAGTTAACTTGCTGTTGGTAATCTTCATCACTCACTAAACCAGGTACGCAAGGCCCTAAACAACGCTTAATTTGATATTGTAGACAAGGACGGGTGCGATTGCGATATGTCGAATTCAGGCATTGTCTTATTGGAAATGTTTTTTGTAACAAGGCTAATATTTGTTTAACAGCATAGCCACTGGGATAAGGACCAAAGAACTCATCTTTTTTCCGATTTACAGCTCCTCGGTAAAGCGATAGTTGAGGATGTTGTTCTTTACTTAATTTTATAAATGGGTAGCTTTTATCGTCTTTTAAAAGCACATTGTATCGTGGCTGATACTTTTTTATATAAGTTTGTTCAAGTAGTAAAGCTTCGGTTTCGGTATTAGTAATTGTGAATTCAACATGGCGGATATGACTAACTAGCATATCTGTCTTTAAGGTTTTTTTGCTATTGTTAAAATAGCTTTTTAGACGGTTATTAAGATCTTTTGCCTTTCCCACATAAATAATCGTCTGTTTATCATTAAACATTTGATAAATACCCGGTTTATGTGGGACAGTTTTTAAAAAAGATGCTGAATCAAATGAGTTCATATTAGTTTTCAAATGTGAGGGCTTTTTTCTCTATTATCCTCATAATGGTGCTAAGCAAACCATTTATCAAGAGGTAAACTAGCCCAGCAGCAATAAAAATAGTGAAATCGTAGTAATCCGCATTCAAATCATTACTATAACCCATCACATCCATCACAGGAATCATTGCGGCTAATGCAGTACCTTTTACGACAAACACGACTTCATTTGAATAAGTGGAAAGTGCACGTTTTAAAGCATAAGGAAAAACAACTTTTAACGTTTGTATTTTATCCATACCAAGTGCTTTACAAGCTTGCCATTGTCCTTTAGGTAAGGCTTTTAACGAGCCATAAAAAATTTGCGTTGTATAGGCAGCGCTGTTAAGTGTTAATGCCAAATAGGCACAAAACCAAGGTGATGAGATGGTATTATAAAGTAATGGTACTTTGATTAAAATATCTTTAAACTGTGATGGTCCATAATAAATAAGTAATAGCTGTACAAGTAAAGGTGTACCGGTAAATATAATAATATATGTGCGTATTACTTTATTTAGTATAAAGTGATTTAGTGATAATAAACATGATAAGCAAGTAGCAATAACTCCTGCAGATAAAATACCTAAAATGCTTAAACTTAATGTTTCAGGAAGACCTTGGCAGATTATTTTTAGGTAATGAATAAAATTATCAAACATAATGCGACCTTACTAATTTTTCGCTGAGGTAGGTTGTTCAAAATAGGTTGAGCGTTTTTCAATGCGCGATATAATTTTTTGACTAAAAATTGAGATAATTAGATAAATAATCATAGCTACGATATACCATAAAAAAGGTTGATTGGTTCGTGCAACAATGGTTTTGGTTTGCATCATTAAATCATTAATGGCAATTGCTGAAACTAATGCCGTATCTTTTAATAATATTAACCATTGATTACTTAGGCCCGGTAAAGCATGGCGCCACATTTGTGGCATAATAATGCGAAAGAATGTGCGAGATTTGCTTAGTCCTAAAACTTGCGCGGCCTGCCGTTGTCCATTAGAAATTGCTTTAAATGCACCACGTAAAGTTTGAGAGGCATAAACAGCATAGAGAAGAGAAAGTGCGGCAACACCACATAAAAAAGGGCTAACATTAAAATCTTCAATGTTTAGCTGTATTGTTAAAGAGGTAAAATACAGATCAATGGTGAAGCCATCATTTAATAATATCAATAATAAAGGTAAACCGTTATAAATGGCTATCACAATTAATAATTCGGGTAATGCTCGAATAGTTAAGTTAAATAAAGACATGGTCCATGCAATGGGTTTGAATGGAACGGATTCTAATATTGAGAAAATAAAAGCAAATATAATCCCAACAATTAATGATACAAAGGCTAATGATAATGTGGTAGAAGTAGCTTCAATAAGCGGCAAAATATAACCATCCATTGAAGACAAAACCCATTTCATTTCATTTGCAAAAAAATCAAACATAAAAAAACCAAGATTAAATTAAAAAATAAATTCGCCGCAAGTGAATGCGGCGAGGTCATTATTATAAAATATATATTTAAATATAAAGTTTATTTGTTAAACCATTTTTTATAGATAGCATCTAGTTCACCGTTAGCTTTCAGTTTATCTATTGCTTGATCAAATTGGTTAAGTAGCTTCTCGTTACCTTTACGTATCGCAATTCCTAGCCCTTCACCAAAAAAGTCGTGGTCAATAATTTTATCACTTAAAGGAACGATGTCTGCATCTTTACCTAACCATTCACCAGCAACAATTGAACTTGAAACGATTGCATCAATTCGCTTAGCTTTTAAATCTAAAATAGCGTACTGATAGCTGTCATAACTTACCTGTTTGACATCTGGGTACTTTTCATTTAGGTATTTTGGATAAGTTGTGCCTTTTTGGATCCCAACACGTTTACCCTTTAATTGTTCAAGATCCGTTAGTGTATCTTTTAATGTAATAAACTGAATTGAGCTATCATCATAATAAATTTTTGTAAAATCAACTTGTTTTTGTCGTTCTGGCGTAATGTCAATACCCGCTATAGCAGCATCAATTCGACGTGTTTTTAAGCTAGGAATTAGGCCATCAAATGATTGATTAACCACTTTACAAGATGCTTTTATTTCATCACAAATTTTATTTATGACATCAATATCGAAGCCAATAATTTCATTTTTTTCATTAGTAAATTCAAAAGGCGCATAAGTTGCTTCAGTGCCGATGGTTAAAGTGTCTACAGCTTGAGCTAAAAATGTTGTTCCTGCAAGACAAATGGCTAGTAACGTTTTTTTCATATATCCACCCAATTTTATTTTAATTAATGTGATAAATAAGCTTTAAATTGCTCGGTTTTAGGATGTGCAAAGCATTCAAGTTGTCCTTGCTCAATAATTTTGCCATGCTCCATATAAATGACTTGTGAAGCTACTTTGCGCGCAAAATCGACTTCATGAGTCACAATAATTTGTGTAATACCTGTTTGCGAAAGCTCATTAATAATTTCAGCAATTTGTGATGTGATCGCTGGATCTAATGCGGCTGTTGGTTCATCAAATAATAATATTTGTGGCTCCATCATTAATGCCCTTGCAATAGCCACTCTTTGTTGTTGACCTCCTGAAAGATGAAGGGGATAACGCTGAGCCATATTATCAATTTGTAACCGCGCTAAAATTGCCATTGCTTTATCGCTAGCTTCTTTTTTTGATAACTTTAAAACTTGGCAGGGCGCTTCAATCAAATTTTCTAGCACCGTTAAATGTGGCCATAAATTGTAATTTTGAAAAACCATGCCGACATTTTTGCGAAGGTGTCGAATTGTGGATTCGCTGATTTTTTCAGAAAAATCAAAATGTGAGTTGGCAATAGTCATTTTACCTGATGTCGGTATTTCAAGTAAATTGAATACTTTTAATAAAGAGCTTTTACCAGCACCACTTTGACCAAGTAATACAATTGTTTCGCCAAGTGGATAGCTAAGAGAAACATCATTTAAGGCCTGATGTGCACCATAAAAACAGTTAATATGGTTTAATTCAATATTCATTATATTTTTTTCTTGACTGTATAATTGATTAAATATTACTTTTTTTTGCATAAAAATGCAATCTAATTTATTGGACAATCTTTTCTTTGCTGTGTTTTTATACCAAAATAGACGTATTACCTGAATTTTCTTTACAAAAAATTTAGGCTAAATAAAACTAATGACTATTAGTAATGATAGGAATTACTGGGCCAAGATATTTGGGTTCTTTATTAAGAATATAGAGATCAATAAAGGCACTGACGCGTGCAAACATTTCACGAATGCGCACTAGTTTCATGCTTGCTGGTGCTGGTACAGCAAAACATTGTGCTTGAATGTTATGTGCAAGCGCAATAAAAATAGCCCGTTCACAGTGAAACTCTTGCGTAATAATAGTAAAGTCATTGGCATCAAATACTTTATTGGCTCGAACTACCGAATCAAATGTTCTAAAGCCGGCATAATCTAAAACAATCGAATCGCTAGGAATACCTGCTTTTATTAAATCTTTCTTCATGGTGATGGGTTCGTTGTAACTCAAAAGCGCGTTATCGCCACTTAATAATAGATAATCAACTTTATTTTGCCAGTATAGATCGATGGCTCCATCAATACGATTCCGATAAAAGCCATTTATTCCGCCACCACGAACATATTTTGCTGTACCAAGTACCACACCGATCGGACGGTATGGCAGTTTGTTTTCATCATGGTAAATATAAGGTGCCGTTTTGTAGCTGATCCAATAGTCTAACCCCAATATTGCAGACATTGTAATCAAGCACAATCCAGTAAAATAAGCAATAAGCTTTTTTAAGTTCATGCTATAACCAGTCAAAAATAATTACCATTATTGGAAATAAAAAAGGCGCTGTCAATGATGTCATAATACCGCATAATACTAAAGATAACGAACTATAGGCGCCTTCGTTGTAATCTACTTCAATACAACGAGCAGTACCAACAGCATGCGATACAGCACCAATAGATAATCCTCTAGCTGAGGCCGATTTTATTTTAAATAAATTTAATATTTGATGTCCAAATATGCCACCTAATGTGCCAACAAGTATTACACATAATGCTGCAATAGACGGAATTCCTCCCTGATTGCTGGCAATAGTCACTGCAATTGCCGTTGTAACTGATTTTGGTAAAACCGATGCGGCTATTTCATCATTACCACCTAACCAAAATGTAATACAAACGCCTGTTATCATTGAAGCAATTGATGCGGTAAAGGTAATAAGCATTATCGATTTCCAACGCGCTTTGATTTGTGGAATCAATTCATATAAAGGGTAGGCTAAAGCAACCACGGAGTAAGGTAATAAGTCATTAATAATTTGTATGTTACTAACATATTCCACATAACTTGTGTTGGTTATTAGTAAAATTGGAATTAATACAATGACTGAAATCACTAAAGGGTTGAATAGCGGATTTTTTAGTTTCAATGCAACCCGACGAACAATGAGAAAAACCCCAAGTGTTAAAGGTAACATCCATATCATGGTTGATTTTCCTTTTTTTCGGATTCAACAATTGAGCTCTTAGTTGGTAAGCGATGGCAATGTTCAGTTAAAAATGCAGTTAGTAGCAGTACAATAAATGATCCTCCTACACTACTAAATATTATAGGTATCCAGTTTTGCAATAAGAGTGAATAATTATCCATTATTCCCATAGCTGCGGGAATAAAAAGTAATGTCATGTAACGCATGAAAAGGTTACAACTATTTTTAATCCAACAAGTAGGAATAAGTTGAAAAGCAAGTAAGAAAAATAGAATCAACAAACCGATAATACTACCAGGGATCATTATCGGTAATATTTTAGAAATAATGTTTCCTGCCCATAAGCAAATAGTCAGTATAATCAACCCTCGGCTATAACTGAACAGTGTATAGTACAAAGAATAAAGTCGATGTCTTATTGTGGCGTGCTTCGCTAAAAAATGTTTCATAACGTGAATGCTATTAATCTTAATTTTTAATTATGACTATATGCCTGTAGTTAGCGTTGACATAAATTGAATAAAGCATATCATACGCCCGTCAAATCTAATTATCCAACTAAATAATGACAATATTGATAAAGTTGTTTTAGTATTAAAAGCTTTTCCGGCTGTTCTATATAAGTTTCCGCAAGCTGTTCTAAGGTTAGTAAATAATCTTGAATTTTTTGGATATTAAATTTATCGCGGCAATAATCCTTCCAAATAATCTGTTCATGCTCTGTTAGTATTTGTGGGTAATTACGTGCTTTATATCTAAAAAATAGTGTTGCTAAGCGAGGATCATCAAATGTGAATGATAAGCTGTCTAATAAATGTGGCGGTGTTGTTCGAATAGTTTCACAGCGTAATTTGTCTTGGCTATTTAAAAAACCACTATATATTTGACCATCAACATCAGAACTAATCGAAAAATGATTATCTATTGCAAATAATTCTCTCATTTTATCTTGCAATATTGTTTGATTTTGCAATAGCCGTTGTTGATTGATTAAACATTGTTCTATATCAATATCAAACCTTGTTGCGTTTTCGGGTAATAGTGTTTTTAACGGAGCAACAATAGGGCATTTGTTTATATGAATTAACTTTAAAGGAATTCGTGATTCATTAAGTTCAAGATCTTCTGTTTTTGTATAAAGTTTTTCTTTAATTTTTTCTGCTGGTAAATCAATAATTGAGTTAATATCTCCAGTTAAATCACAAACAATAACGGCATTATTTTGTAACGGATGCCAAGCAATAGGGCAAACTAATGATAGATTGCCTCGATGGCTACCTAGCATGCCCGATATATGAACAATAGGATTCATATTAATTACATCAATAAGCTCAGCAACTTTATTTTTGTTGCGTAATGTAAAAAAGTAATTGAAAAGTTTAGGTTGTTTTGTTTTTATTAATTTTGCCATGGCAATTGTTGCATACACATCAGACATTGCATCATGTGCATGCTCATGTTCAATATGATTCGCTTTTGTTAAATGCTCCAAACGAAAGCTAGGTAATCCCGCATCATTAATCGGCCAGTTGATACCTTCAGGTCTTAGTGCATAACACGCTCGAACAACATCAAGAAGATCCCATCTTGAATTACCATTTTGCCAACTATAAGAATAGGGATCGTAAAAATTGCGATATAAAATATTACGCGTTACTTCATCGTCAAAACGAATATTGTTATAGCCTAAAATACAGGTATTGGGGTGGCAAAAAGCGTGATGAATTAGTCGGGTAAATTCTGCTTCACAAATACCTTCTTGATTGGCTTTTTGAGGTGTAATTCCAGTGATGAGTACAGCTTCTGGACTAGGTAGATAATCTTGTGTTTGACGGCAATATATCACTAGTGGGTCTTCAATAATATTAAAATCCGCATCAGTACGAACTCCAGCAAATTGAGCAGGGCGGTCTAATGCTGGATGAATTCCAAATGTTTCATAATCATGAAAGTAAAAAGTTGGCTGTTCTAAGTTGTTTTTCATGGTGAGTTTTTGCTTAGTATCGTTTTTTATTTAAATTTAATTAAATTGATATTTGTTCATTTTTGTTTTAGTTATTTACGTGTCTTGATTTGTTCACATTGCAAATGCGCACCGATTGAGTACATAACTATTTTTTATATGTGTACAGAATGTAAAAAATGGCGTTAAGTGATACCAAATCAATATTAAATAAACCTTATACAGGGTTGTTTGAGCTAACCGATGGTTTAGGCGTAAGAATATCACAAAAAGGGACAATTGCATTTCAATTTTGCTACTGATTATAACTATCTTATAAAACAGTACAGTAAAAAGGTAGAAAATTCTCGATGATAAAAGTAAAAGGGGATGTAAGTATGAAAAAATGACTGAACATCAAATTTTATCTATTTTAAAAGAAACCAAGGCAAGCGTTCTTGTTAAAGAACTGTGCCGTAAATATAGCATGGGGTAATTTATCTTTTTGTATATGGTGAGAAAAATGTGGCGGAATGGAAACTTTAGACATCAGGTTAACCTTAAACAGATGTTTACCGAACTTAGCTTAAAATCATAACGTCAGTTGGAAATTATGAAAAAACTTTAAAGGCCACAAAGTCACGTAAAATTTGATTAAAACAACTTCAGAAAAATTATTTTATTGCTATTGCTACGAACGGTGTAATTGTTGGCTTAAGCCATTGTGCTTACTATGATCAACCTAAGTTGCAGGATCATTCTATGATTATTTCGGTACTAAGCGCCATTAATTACTAACAGGTATTTATACTGAGACTTTACTAGCATGTCAGACATTACGCTTGGCTTAAATGTGAAATAAAATCAAATAGACATTAAGAACACCAAGCTTAATTCATGACATTCAGGGCAAGGCTATAATGCATCTGAAAAGAACCGTAAATAAGCATAATAAAAAAACTGTCAGAAAAGTTATTGATTTTATTGAGTTTTTAATCCTAGAACCTAGATTAAAACATGCATTACAATTTTAGACTCGGTGAAGCGAAGAAAGTAGAAAGGTGATTTATACTTTCTTCGCACCACAACGGTTTGGCGATTGTGATGCATTATAATCATCTTTCTTATATACTAGTTTAGTCTTTGGGAGCACTTTCGATAATATCAGCCAATTTTTCAAGTGTCAGTCTTAATAATTTTGGCATAGACTCCAATTCAATTGAGTCCATTAAATTTTTAACGTAAAGACCCAGCTCAGTATCACCTTCAACAATTAAACGTCGCTGAAAGAATAGGGTATCAGGATCTTGACGTCTGGTTGCTATCATAATCAAATCATTAGCATTACCAATAAAACTTACATCAGCAATCTCTTCTCTGCTTACGACAAGTTTATTGTCAATAAGGCTTACAAACCAAATAAGGCCAAGATCGGTAACTTGAATTTTAAGCCATCGATTTTCTAAAAAGTCGAGATCCCCATCTTCAAGAGAATGTTCAAATTGTAACTGTAATAATTGCTCTATGGCCTGCTTTTTTATATTAAAAGGAATGTGTCGTAAAGTAAGCCCCAAAATATGGGGCGCTTTATTAACAAACTGTGAATGAATCTTGCTTAAAATTTCGCTTCTTGATCCAATCATTTAGGCATCTCCAGAAATCATTTTTTCATAGATATCTAAATCAGTATTTAAATGTTCATAAACTTCTTCACTAACTTCATTACGAACTTTCATTTGTAGTAAAGCTGTACGTTCTGCACCAATTGCTACTAGACGCATACGCCTTTCTAGATTTTCTGCCTCAAGTGCTTTTTGTTCTAAGTCTTTTAGACCCGTTCTCCGTCTTAACGAACCAATAACACGAGAGCCAATTTCATGAATAATTTCTTGATCTAAACCTGTTTCTGATGTTTCTTGTAATAAATTGTTTTGCATTTTTTCAAGACTAGTAATAGCTTCTTCGGCCATATGTCCTTTAACTGTTAAAATTTCATTGTGTTGTTCAGAATTATCTAAAATGACACTACCTCGTAATAAGATAGGTAATATTATAACTGCTGTAATTAATGAAATTAAAATGATACCTGCTGCAATAAAAACAAGTTGATAACGACCACTAATACTTATTGGTATGGATAATACACCCGCTAGAGTAATAGCACCTCGAACGCCTGCAAATGTCGAAATTAAAAGATCTCTTGTTGAATATGCTCTAAATGCAAGTGGACGTTTGGTTCCAAAAGGCATGGCAGGCATATGCTTCATTGCCCATAACCAAGCAAATCGAGTTCCCATTAACACTGCAAAGACAAATAAAACAATTAAACATAATTGCCACACTTCAATTGATTTATCTATTTGGTTTTCTGCAAAAGTATTATTTAAAATACTTGGTAGTTGAATGCCTAATAAAACAAATACAAATCCATTAAACACAAAAGTTAACATTGACCATGTGCTATCTGATTGTAAGCGTGCAGTTAACGGTGCATTTCGCATCATACCTGAATGGTTTACTGTCATACCTGCACTTACAGCAGCTAAAATACCTGAGCAGTGGAATTCTTCTGCAATGATATAAGCGGCAAATGGAAGTAAGAATAGTAATACAATTTGAATAGCTGGATCATTGTGAGTCAGCTGATTTATTTTACGTAAAATACGTGCATATAACCAAGTAAATAAGACACCAATAGCTAAACCACCAATGGCAACGATAAAGAAGGTCATGCTAATTTGTAATAAGTCAAATTGTAATGTGCCAACTGCAATTGCTATAGCAAAATTTAAAGAAACTAAGCCGGAAGCATCATTCATTAATGCTTCGCCCTCAATGATTTCCATTTTTTCTTTTTCTATTCGACCTTTACCCACAATTCCACTTAATGCTACAGCATCGGTTGGCGATAACACAGCAGCTAAGGCTAAACATGCAGCTAACTGAACATTTGGTAGTATCCAATAAAGAATGTAACCCAATGCAATAATCGAAATAACAACTAAAACTAAAGCTAATCCGATGATTTCTCTACCATTGTAGATAAAATCTTTCACTGACGTTTTGCGTCCGTCAGCAAAAAGCAAAGGGGGAATAAATAAAACGAGAAATAATTTTGGATCAAATTCTACATAAACATTAAATGCTGCCAATATACAACCTAGTAATATTTGCATTAAAGGTAATGGAATTTGAATTGGCAACATTTTAACAACGACACCAGAAAGTGATACAATTAGTACCAAGAGTAAAATTATTGAAAAAAGTTCCATAGTTTTCCTTCTATTTATCCTATAATCCTGTTGATTATATTGATTATACAGGATCTTTAGTTAAATTTCAGGTGAAAATTTCGCAGAATCATCTAAATTTTGGTCAGATACAAATTTTAATTAGAAAATAATCGAATTAATTAACAGGTATTTTTGATGGAAAGTTGGCAAAGGGCATTTATATTACACACTCGTTCTTATACTGAAAGTAGCCTATTAGTTGATTTGTTTGTTGAAAATGTTGGAAAAATAACGGTTTTAGCTAAGGGAGCAAAAAGAAAACGTTCATCATTAAAAGGGATGTTGCAACCTTTTACTCCACTAATTGTACAATATTCAGGTCAAGGTGACATAAAAACATTGCGTCAAGTTGAAGCAATGTCTCTCTCTTTGCCATTAGCATCTGTTTATTTATATAGTGCTTTTTACTTAAATGAACTATTACACCGAGTCTTAGTCGCCGAAACTGAAATGCCAACACTTTTTGATGACTACTTAAAAAGCTTGCAACAATTAGCACAACAGGTTTCTGCTGAAAATGTGCTACGAGCTTTTGAATTATCCTTATTAGATAATTTAGGCTATTGTGTTGATTTTTTTCACTGCTGTGCCACTGGCGATAGTATTGTCGAATCGATGAATTATCAATATCAAAGTGAAAAAGGGTTTATTAGTAGCTTATTAAAAAACAGCACCAGTTTTACAGGTGAACAAGTTTTGGCACTAGGAAAACGCCAATTTAATAGTGATGATACACTGAAAGCCGCAAAACGTTTTACTCGAATGGCATTAAAACCTTATGTAGGTTCAAAACCTTTTAAAAGCAGAGAACTATTTTTGAAGCTCTAATTTTTACCAATTACAATTTATACATAATACTAACAGAAAGATTTATTAGAAAAGTGATGAATTAATTTATCAAGTTGATTGGCAAACTTTTCTCTATCTTTAATTGAAAAAGGAGAAGGGCCTTTAGATTGTACGCCACTAGCTCGCATAGTTTCCATAAAATCGCGTATAGTTAGCCGCTCTTTTATCGTATCGAGTGTATATTGTTCTCCTCGTGGTGTGAGTACTAAAGCGCCTTTATTTAATGCATCTGATGCAAGTGGAATGTCGGATGTGATAACTAAATCATTTTTTTTAACTAACTCAATAATTTTATTATCTGCGGCATCAAATCCTTTTCCAACTTGTAAACTTTGAATGTAAGGTGAGAGGGGAATCGTTAATCGTTGATTAGCTATTAATATTGTATTAATGGCTTTTCGATTTGCTACTCGATATAAAATCTCTTTAATTGGGTTAGGGCATGCATCAGCATCAATCCAAATGTTCATAGTTACTCTATTCAATATTCAATTAAAACTTCCAATATTTAGTGATTATATCGTCTATTATAAAAAAATAATCAATTATTTTTTGTAAAAGTATTACAGAGATAGGATACGTTACAGTCTATTTTATGCTCATATTCGTGTTGATGTCGCGGCAATTGTTTCTATTTAAAATCTTAATGATAAGTGATAGTATATGCGGTCTACTTTATTTATGTATGCAAGTGCGCTTTCGTGTGGCGCACCACTGTTATAAGGATTTATTATGCCAATAATTACTCTTCCTGACGGAAGTCAACGTCAATTTGATAAAGCCGTTACTGTTTTAGAAGTTGCACAAAGCATAGGTGCAGGGCTAGCAAAAGCATGTATAGCTGGACGTGTAAATGGTGAGCGTAAAGACGCTTGTGATTTGATAGAACAAGATGCCACATTAGCCATTATTACGGCAAAAGATGAGGATGGTCTTGAAATTATACGTCACTCTTGTGCGCATCTATTAGGTCATGCTATTAAGCAATTATGGCCTGATACGCAAATGGCCATTGGTCCAACTATTGATAATGGTTTTTATTATGATGTTGATTTAGATCACTCTTTGACGCAAGAAGATCTTGATGCATTAGAAAAACGTATGCATGAATTGGCTAAAAAAGATTACGAAGTAAAAAAAGAAGTGGTTAGTTGGGAGCAAGCTAGGGAAGTATTTTGGAAACGACATGAACCCTATAAAATAGCTATCTTAGATGAAAATATTCCTAAAGATTCAAAACCAGCACTTTATCATCACGAAGAATATATTGATATGTGCCGTGGGCCACATGTGCCTAATATGCGTTTTTGCCACCATTTTAAATTGCAAAAAGTCGCCGGCGCTTACTGGCGTGGTAACAGTGATAATAAAATGTTACAACGCATTTATGGCACTGCATGGGCTGATAAAAAACAACTCGATAGTTATTTACAATTCTTAGAAGAAGCAGCCAAACGTGATCACCGAAAAATAGGTAAACAACTTGATCTTTACCATATGCAAGAAGAAGCACCGGGTATGGTATTTTGGCATAATGATGGTTGGATTATCTTCCGTGAGCTTGAAGTTTTCGTTCGCACCAAATTAAAGGAATACGATTATCAAGAAGTCAAAGGCCCTTTCATGATGGATCGCATTTTATGGGAAAAAACAGGGCATTGGGGTAATTATAAAGAGTTAATGTTTGTGACTTCATCTGAAAATCGTGAATATTGTATTAAACCAATGAATTGTCCAGGGCACGTGCAAATTTTTAACCAAGGGTTAAAATCATATCGTGATTTACCATTGCGTATGGCTGAATTTGGTAGTTGTCATCGAAATGAGCCGTCAGGATCTTTGCACGGA
The DNA here is from genome assembly GCF_001690275.1 of Gilliamella sp. WF3-4. Lineage (GTDB taxonomy): Bacteria > Pseudomonadota > Gammaproteobacteria > Enterobacterales > Orbaceae > Gilliamella > Gilliamella apicola_C. Next base: position 118,567 of record NZ_LZGW01000007.1, read on the forward strand.
TTAATGCGTGTTCGAGGCTTTACGCAAGATGATGCACATATTTTTTGTACGGAAAGCCAAATTCGTAGCGAAGTTAACAGCTGTATTAAAATGGTTTATGATACTTATAGCACTTTTGGATTTACTGACATTACGGTTAAGTTATCAACCCGCCCAGAAAAACGAATTGGTAAAGATGAAACATGGGATCTTGCTGAAAAAGATTTGGCTGAATGTTTAACTGAAAATGGCATAGAATTTGAGTACTTACCAGGTGAAGGCGCATTTTATGGACCGAAGATCGAGTTTACTTTACATGATTGTTTAGGTCGTGCATGGCAATGTGGTACTGTTCAGCTTGACTTTATGTTGCCTGAACGTTTAGATGCAACTTATGTAGGTGAAGATAACGAACGTCATATTCCAGTTATGATCCATAGAGCTATTTTGGGCTCAATGGAGCGTTTTATGGGGATTTTAACTGAAAACTGTGCGGGGTTCTTTCCAACATGGCTTGCTCCATTACAAGTTGCCGTAATAAACATTACTGATAATCAAGCTGAATATGCCAAACAATTATGCGAAAAATTACAAAAAGTTGGTATTAGAGCAAAAGCAGACTTGAGAAATGAGAAAATAGGGTTTAAAATTCGTGAGCATACTCTTAAACGTGTTCCTTATATGTTTGTTTGTGGAGACAAAGAAATGGAATCAGGAACAATTTCAGTTCGAACACGCCAAGGTAAAGATCTTGGTAGCTTTGAAGTGAAACATGTTATAGAATTGTTGCTTAACGAAATTCATAGTCGTTCATTAGAACAAATGAATTAATGATAAATTACTTTGGAGGAATGAGATATTAAAGTCAGTAAACGTATTCAGTCAACACGCGCGCATAAGATCAATGATGAAATTACTGCTCGTGAGGTGAGGTTAACCGGCGTCGATGGTGAACAGCTCGGTATAGTAAGCTTAGACGAAGCTTTAAAACAAGCTGAAGAAGCAACTCTTGATTTAGTCGAAATAAGCCCTAATGCAGAGCCACCTGTTTGTCGAATTATGGATTATGGCAAATTCCTCTATGAAAAGAGTAAAGCAACAAAAGAGCAGAAGAAGAAGCAAAAGATTGTTCAGGTTAAGGAAATTAAGTTCCGACCTGGTACAGACGAAGGCGACTATCAGGTAAAACTCCGCAGCCTGATTCGCTTTCTTGAAGATGGCGATAAAGCTAAAGTTACGTTGCGTTTTCGTGGACGTGAAATGGCTCACCAACAGTTAGGATCTGAAATGCTTGATCGTATTAAAGAGGACTTAGCTGATTTGGCTGTCATTGAATCTTATCCAACTAAGATTGAAGGCCGCCAAATGATTATGGTGCTTGCGCCGAAGAAAAAGTAATGGTTTTACAAGTTAATTTTTGATTCATCAAAGATTACACCATTATTTTATTTTTATTAACAATGCGAAGTGGAAATTAATAAAATGCCTAAAATTAAAACTGTAAAAGGCGCAGCAAAGCGCTTTAAAAAAACAGCTTCTGGTGGCTTTAAGCATAAGCAAGCTAACAAAAGTCATATCCTAACTAAAAAATCAACTAAGCGTAAACGTCATTTACGTGGTTTGACCACCGTGTCAAAAGGCGATTTAGGTTTAGTTACTGCGTGTGTTCCATACGCTTAAGTTATTGGTTAATTATTTAGAGGATATAATTTATGGCTCGTGTTAAACGTGGTGTTATTGCTCGTGCACGTCACAAGAAAATTTTAAAACAAGCAAAAGGTTACTATGGTGCACGTTCACGTGTATACCGTGTTGCTTTCCAAGCAGTAATTAAAGCAGGACAGTATGCTTATCGTGACCGTCGTCAACGTAAACGTCAATTCCGTCAATTATGGATTGTCCGTATTAATGCGGCAGCTCGTCAATGTGGTCTTTCTTATAGCCGTTTTATCAATGGGTTAAAGAAAGCATCAATTGAAATCGATCGCAAGATCCTTGCTGATATTGCTGTATTTGACAAAAATGCATTTGCTGCATTAGTTGAGAAAGCAAAAGCGGCACTATAATAGCTTTATAAAAGCCGAGTTATCTCGGCTTTTATATTTTCATTTTTATTATAAGGGTTGATTAATTATGAAGTTAGTTATTTTTCGTTTCTTTTTTGATTGCTTTAGCAATACTATTTTGTGAGGCAAAGAAAAAGCGAAAAATAATTATAAAAGCCTCAAAAGAGGCTTTTTTTATGCAATAAACAATAAGCAGGAGAACTGTATGCCTCAATTAGTTGAACTGGTAAATAATGCCAAATCCGCTATTGAAAATGCTAATGACATTAATTCGATCGAACAAATTCGGGTGGAGTATTTTGGTAAAAAAGGTCATTTTACAATGCAAATGGCTTCATTACGCGATGTTCCAGCTGATGAGCGCCCAGCTGTCGGTCAAAAAATAAATGATGCAAAGCAAAAAGTTGTTGAAATATTAAATCATAAGCGCAATTTTTTAGAGCGTCAGGCTCTTGATGCGAAACTAGCTAATGAAACAATTGATATTACGTTGCCAGGAAAATCAATTGAATTAGGTGGATTACATCCAGTGACAAAAACGATTAATCGGTTAGTCGATTTTTTTGGCGAACTTGGTTTTGCTGTTGAAACGGGGCCTGAAATTGAAGATGACTATCATAATTTTGACGCATTAAATATTCCTGCTCATCACCCAGCTAGAGCTGATCACGATACATTTTGGTTTGACGCAAAACGATTATTAAGAACACAAACTTCAACGGTGCAAATTCGCACAATGGAAAACCAAAAACCACCAATTCGAATCATTGCTCCAGGAAGAACTTATCGTAATGATTACGATCAAACTCATACGCCAATGTTCCACCAAATGGAAGGCTTACTTGTTGATAAAGATATCAGCTTTACACATCTAAAAGGTTTGTTGCATGATTTTCTGCATTGCTTTTTTGAAGATAATATGGAAATTCGTTTTAGACCAGCTTATTTTCCATTTACAGAACCGTCAGCAGAAGTTGATATTAAAGCGAAAAATGGCAAGTGGCTAGAAGTGTTAGGTTGTGGGATGGTTCATCCTAATGTATTACGTAATGTAGGCATTGATCCTGAAGTGTACAGTGGCTTTGCTTTTGGTATGGGGATAGAGCGGCTAACAATGTTACGTTACGGTGTCACTGATTTACGTTCTTTCTTTGAAAATGATTTACGTTTTTTAAAGCAATTTAATTAATTCTGGAGATCAAAACATGAAATTTAGTGAAAGTTGGCTACGTGAATGGATCAATCCAGAAATTAGTAGCGAAACGTTAGCTGATCAATTAACAATGGCTGGTTTAGAAGTCGATGATGTTGAAAAAGTAGCAGGCGATTTTACAGGTGTTGTTGTCGGTAAAGTCGTTGAATGTATGCAACATCCTAATGCAGACAAACTTCGTGTCACAAAAGTTGATATTGGGAAAGCTGAATTACTGGATATAGTTTGCGGGGCTCCAAATTGCCGTAAAGGTTTAATGGTTGCTTGTGCAACGGTAGGCGCTGTATTGCCCGGCGATTTTAAAATAAAACCAGCTAAATTGCGGGGAGAGCCATCAGAAGGCATGTTGTGCTCTTATTCTGAATTAGGAATTTCTGATGAACATAATGGTATTATTGAATTACCTGATAATGCGCCGTTAGGACAAGACATTCGTGAATATTTGAATTTAAATGATGTCATGATTGATATCAGCGTAACACCGAATAGAGCAGATTGCTTTGGTATTATTGGCGTTGCTAGAGATATTTCTGCAGTTAACAACGTTCCAATGAAAGAACTACAAGTTGACAGTATGCCTGCAACCATTACCGATACTTTATCAATACAGATAGATGCTCCTCAAGCCGCTCCTCGCTATTTGGGACGTGTAATCAAAAATATTAATGTTAATGCAGCCACTCCACTTTGGATGAAAGAGAAATTACGTCGAGGTGGAATTCGTTCAATTGATGCAGTTGTAGATATAACTAACTATGTATTATTAGAACTTGGTCATCCAATGCATGCATTTGATTTGACTCAGATAGAAAAGGGAATAGTTGTTCGTTACGCAAGTAATGGTGAAAAACTGGTCTTACTTAACGGTAATGAAGTTAACCTTAATGATAAAACTTTAGTCATTGCCGATCACCAAAAGGTTTTGGCTTTAGCCGGAATTATGGGTGGTGAAAAATCGGCTGTAACACAAACAACTAAAGATGTATTTCTTGAATCTGCATTTTTTAGTCCATTAGTAATAACAGGTAAAGCTCGTGAATATGGCTTACATACTGAAGCTTCGCATCGTTATGAACGTGGTGTTGATCCATCTTTACAATTTGTTGCAATGGAACGAGCAAGTCAATTACTAGTTGATATTTGTGGTGGTGAAGTTGGTCCAATTATCGAGGTAACACAGCAAAGTGAACTACCAAAACAAGCAATAATTAAACTTCGTCGCAATAGAATTGATCGTATCATTGGTTATGCAATTGAGACACAAAAAATCACCGATATTTTAATTAGGCTTGGTTGTGAAGTCGAATACAATGACAATGTTTGGACTGTAAAATCACCGAGTTGGCGTTTTGATTTGCAAATCGAAGAAGATTTAGTTGAAGAAATTGCGCGTATTTATGGCTATAACAATATTCCAAATGCCAATTTAAAAATTGAGTCAGTAATGAAACCAAAGCCGGAAAGCCAAATATCATTACGAAGAATAAAAGACTTATTAGTTGATAGAGGATATCAAGAAGCCGTAACATATAGCTTTGTTGACCCCAAAATTCAACACATTCTTCACCCTGAGCAGCCAGAGATCACATTACCTAACCCCATTTCAAGTGAAATGTCAGTTATGCGTTTATCACTATGGTCTGGCTTATTAGATGCAGTGCTATACAACCAAAATCGCCAGCAATCTCGGGTTAGATTGTTTGAAACAGGATTGCGTTTTATACCTGATGAAAAAGATGAATTAGGTGTACGTCAAGAGTTAATGTTATCAGGCATTATTACAGGTAGCTTATATGAAGAGCATTGGCAACTTCCTAAAAAGAATGTCGATTTCTATGATCTTAAAGGTGATATTGAATCAATTTTTTCTCTTTTAGGCTGTGCGGATAAAGTACAGTTTAAAAAAGCTCAGCTACCTGCCTTGCATCCTGGACAAAGTGCTACTATCTATTTGAATGATGAGCTATTAGGCTATCTAGGTGTGTTACATCCAGAAATTGAAAAAAAATTATCTTTAAATAGTAAAACACTTGTTTTTGAAATAAATTTAGCTAAAATTAATAACAAGACAGTACCTGTTGCTCAAGACTTATCAAAGTATCCTTCGAACAAACGAGATATAGCTATTGTGGTATCAAATACAATTCCAGTAGCTGATATTATTTCTGAGTGTAAGCGGGCTGGTGGTGAGCAACTTATTAAAGTTAATTTGTTTGATGTTTACCAAGGTGAAAATATCAAAGAAAATCAAAAAAGTCTTGCTATCAGTTTGATTTTACAAGATAAATCACGTACACTTGAAGAAGAAGATATAACAAACATTGTAAGTAAATGCGTTACTGCTTTACAAAATCGTTTTAAAGCCCTATTAAGAGAATAATAATATGACATTAACTAAAGCTGATATTGCAGATCGTCTTGCCGAAAAATTTACCATTGATCGTCAAGAAGCTAAAGTCCTTGTTGAACTCTTTTTTGAAGAGATTCGAGTGGCTTTGGAAAAAGGGGAGCCAGTAAAATTATCTGGATTTGGTAATTTTTCGGTACGAGATAAAAACTCACGGCCTGGACGAAATCCTAAAACAGGGGAAAGTGTTGATATCTCAGCTCGCCGAGTTGTTACCTTTAGACCTGGAATTAAATTCAGAGAGCGTGTAGAAAAAAATTTAGTTATCTAATATTAAGTTCTTATTCTGCTTGCTTAATATAATAGCCTTTCTCTTATTAAGAACACTGGGAAGGCTATTTTATTTATAAATAATGCTTGTATTAATTTCGTAAATAAAGCATAATAACCGTTCTTCAATGGAGGCTCTATGGGTCCTCTTGCAACATTTTTTTGCTCATCAGGTCAGGTTCGGAAGGAAGCAGCCAAAGTAAAAAATATGTGTGTGGGATGTGGCTGATAGAGTTTCCTCCCAAACTTATTTTACAGTAAGTTTGCCTATTCTTATAAATTATAACTAATTAGGTGTTATTTATAATTTACAACATATTAAGAAAATAAGAAAAAATAACTTCTTGATAACAAATAAAGTTATTTTGTCATATCCATCCTTTATCTCAACAATAACTGCAATGTAAATAATATGCTATTAAATACTAGATTGTAATTAAATAATTTTGCGCTAGTTATATCATTAAATATTAATAATATAACATTAATAAAAAACATAAGATGAGCTTGCTTTCCCGCTTTTTTGCCGTCGCGATAATATCACTAAATAATCCACTGATGCTTTAGTTGCAAATTCATCTATTGAAAATCCTTTGTCTTTGGTATTTCTATTTGGTGACAATCTCTCTTTTAATTAAAATAATTACTAAATTTATTATGCAAATTTGATTCGTTAATAAAAAGATTTGTTTACAATCGTCGATAGAACAAATTGATCAGGGTGTTGAAATTTAGCTGCGTGGAATAAACATATTATCAAAATGGTCGAGTTTAATTAACTTTTTTCTAACAAAATCGTTGATCCATGTATTAGTCATAGCCATATGACACCTCTCTTTAAACAGAAAGTTCACAATCATAAAAGCCATGTGATATTGTATTATGTTAGATTTGATGATAATGTAATTGAGTAATGCCTTGTTTTAGCTCAATTTACAGTAGGCTTTGTGCATTTTAATATGAATACACATTATTAATGCAAAAGTAATCAAATTTTACAGATAGATGTTGCTAGCGCACTGGTAAATGGGCAAAAAGGATTTACTTGTTGCGCAATTGCTTACCATTATTTTTTGTTGGATTTGTGGCATTAAATACCGACAATAGCGATGGGGTATGGATGCGCATGTATGGTACTGATGCTTTTGGCTTGCTTTGCCTGAGTTTTCCATACTTGTCAATAGTCTTACGATAAAGGAAAATAATAATTTATTGCGCTAGTTACGATCTACTATTAATAAAATACATGCTGGCACACTACAGAAGATACCAAAAGTAAAAAATATTATTATTTTTCCCCATCAGAATAAGATTTTTTTAAAAGAATGTAGTGAAATATGGGTGATAAAACACCTAGCTAAGTAACCATCAGCAATAAAGCAGATTTACTAGTAGCATTTTTAACGTATTTTGGGAAGGGTTAATTTAAGGAGTATAAATGAATATTTTTTCACGCTTATTTGGTAAGAAATCAAAATTACAACAAGCTGATGAAGCATTAATTGAAAATCCAAATATTCAAGCGCCATTAGCATTAAGCATTGTTTTTAAGGGGCAGTTCTATTTAGATCAAGATAATCTATTAAAGCAATTACGTAGTATTGATTCATCAATGAAAAATATTCGATGCCAAATGCCATATGGCAAGTTAGATGACGGATGTTATGCTTTATTTGGTTGGGAAAATCATGTCATTAAATTAATTGGCATCAATGCTCCTTATCCTGCTGATGTTTTAGAAATATGCGTGGCACCAGCACATTACAGTCAGGATATTAAAGATCAAGTTCGTGAAAATGATAGTTATATCATTCTATATTATACTGGATATGAAAAGAATATACTTGAGCAATACTTGGCTTTAACTCGTTTTGCAGCTAGTTTTGAACCATTTAATGGTTTAGCGCTGATTAATGGAAAAGGGCATAGCTCATTACCAATAAAAGTTATTCGTCAATTAGCCACAGAAAAAGGTGGAATAGAAGGGTTATGTCATTGCTTACCAATGTTTTATTGTGGTTTTGTCAAATATGAAATAGAAAATGTTAAAGGTGTGTGGATGCGCACGTATGGCGCTGACGCTTTTGGATTACCTGATTTTGCTGTATTAGCTAATAGCCATGATGAAGGCGTATACTATTTTGATATGTTTAGCAATATTCTACAGTATTTACGCGATAGTGGTACAACAATGGCTTCTGGTGACACAATGGAAGTTGGCGATAATAAAATGATGTCTTTACGCACACCACGTGATGATGAAAGTTTTTTAAAAGATGAAGGGTACGTTTTAGTCGTTGAAATAAATAGCAATAATGCAACTGAATAAATACTTAACTCGTTAGCAAAATTAATCTAATAAAATAAACGTCTATTTTTAAATTGTGCGTTTATTTTGTAGGTTAATTTTATCACTTAATTTATTGTTTAATTTACTTATAGATAGCGCTAGTCCATTATCAAAACGTTATTTTTTCATTGTAAGTACAATATCGCCAGAATTAAGCCTTACCTTTTCACCATTATATTGGTACTCCGACCACAGATCAGGGTTATCCGATTCACAGTCATTAATGATTCGATATTCACTATAACCTGTATTGTTGCCTAAGATAGGTATAATCTCACCAAAAGATCTTTCAATATCATGTTCAGACAAGTAGGTAATTAATTTTTTGACTAATTCTAGTTTGTGTTTTAACTCTGGATTATCTTTATATGATGATTCCATAAAATTAATAATATCTAACATTTATAACCTTTATAAAAATGTAAAACCAAAAAAATGATTTGGGTTAAAAAGTAAATTACCACAGTCTTGGCCATTGAGGTAATTTATACTCATTGAGGAAAAGGGTATTGATGAGTATGCTATTTCGGTGATAGTTACAGTTTGCTCGGTTTTGAATAATTGCGAATAAATTGACATTAATGAAAAATGATCATCGTCATCTAACGTAAACCATGCTTTAATTTCTGTTAATTCATTATATTGTATAATACCTGCTTCACTGAGATATAACTCAAAAATAACTTCATCAATAATAAAATATAATCTATCATAAAGTGGGTGAAAAATCGGCAGAGTAGCATAATCAACATAGCCAGCGATCATGACATCCTTTAGTTCACCGAGCATTAATCTATCAAAAAATCCTTGCATGATTAACCCTTTTTTTACTTTGTACAGTTAACTCAAAAAACGATTCTATTGTAATCAATATATCAAGAAAGTTTTTATATTAAACTTAACATTTACGCCATTCATTTTTTCACCTATACTTGTTTAAGTTTAAGCATGTATGGGTAGCTTCCACCAAAGCCTCAAACCCCATGTACAGCGCTTCCAATCGTGGCGGTGATTGGGGTTTGTTTTCTTATCGTTTAAATACTTGATATCTAACATACAGTTTCTCTAAATAATCAAAGTAGTATGTAAATGTTATCACACTCAATTAGCATCATTAGCTATTTTAAACATCATCCAAAAGGTATCTATTATTTGATAAATAGAACTCACCGATTTCTTGCACATCTTTATCGTCACTTTGTAAAGCTAAATTCGCCAATTTTTTTGATAATTTCTGGCTAAATGAATTGAATAAATACATCAATATACCAAATGTTTGATAATCCTGTTGCCCTAAAATAGGGGTAATATAATTCCAAATATGTTTTTCTAGCCACTGCGTATTGATACTTAAAATAATCTCTTGGCATAATTTTGTATTGCCATCTAAATATTGCATAATGTTAATAATTTCAGGTAATAAGCTTATTTTGATTGCTTCTGGAAATTGTTTGATCAAGTGTAATAATAAAGGATCAAACTTTTGGGTTAAATGTGTTTTAAGTAATTCAACAGTTTTAGGCTCATTAGCTAATAAATAGAGTTTATCTAATAAATTATCCTGTAGATTAATGCAGTCGGTTAAAAGCTGATTTATCTCATTGAATGAGTGCATTTTTTGTTACCTGTTTTATTTATGATGTTGCTCAAGGTTTTATCTGGCAAAACCATATCCAATTATCATGATGAAAATAGAATGCAATATTGTTATCGGGACAGATAAGTAGGCTATCATCATGAATATTATCTAGGCAATGGGTTGATATTTCCAATCCATTGGTATAAGCATCATAATAATATCCTGATTTAATGGTATAGTGTTTTATAATTTGAGTAAATTTTTCAAAAGCATTGTTATCAATTTTTACACAATGGTGATTCAAATGTTTATCAATATGTTTGATATTATTGGCAAATTTCTGCCACTTTCCATTAATTAGAAAGTGATATCGTTGTTTTTTATCTTGCTTTATAAAGTTGTTTATAAAAAAATTTAGATGATTCATAGCATATTGAATATCAAGTTATGATTTGACCTTTATATATTGCCATTTTATCTTAAAAAATGCCTTTTAATTGTTTTTTTGATATTTTGATCTGTTTAGCAATGACTTCTACATAGAATGAATCGCTTTGAATAATATAATGCCAATAATCCCCACGATCGTAGTGTCGCCAATCAGGAAAATGAGATTGCCGTTCACTGGCTAATTGCGCCAGCCATGATGATTCAGGAATAACCCAATAACAACTAGTAAAATCATCGCTATCACAATGATTATAATAGGCAAGTTTTTTGTTTCGTTCAAAACGCATTGCCCAAACGCTAGAAAATTCAAATATACCTGTAAATTTAGAATATTTTGCTGGCTTATACCATATTTTACAATAGGCAGTTAACTCATCACCTTTAGACTTTATAACAAGATCATCGTTGGGGGCTTGCCAGTAAGGAAGCTCAACTGGGTAGGCAAAATCCTTGTCCTGTAAGCGCTGATTAGCGAGACCGTAATTGGTTAAGATTGTTTGAATATGATCTTCAAAGTGGCAATTAAGGTATTCATTTGCAGTAATGATGACAGTAAGAATATAAGATGAACGTATAGTAATATCAAAATTGGGATCGATTTTGTCATAAACCCAAATAGTAAAACCATCGAGGTTTGCTTTAGCTATATCACTATCCTTTTGATAGTTGAATTTACTGTCAAAAGCTTGAACTAGTGTTGCTAATAGTTGTTCGAATGAACACTGCTCATCAATTAAAAATCTTAGCCATTTTTTGGGGGTATCCATTTGTTCCTACTTATTACCATATATTGGAATTGATTTAAGGTTTTGCTACTAAAATATATTTTTATTGTATCTATGATATGTAGTCTATTTTATTTTTTAGGTAATGCAATAAGATTAATCGATAATTATATTATTGCTTGCATTGAGTTGGTTGAAATTGGTGGGTATTTTTAGTGCAACATAAAAAAATAGCAGTGCGACATTTTAGCCGCACCGTTATTGCTTATATTATTGTTAGTGTCGTTGAATTGATTTAAATTGTTTTGTTGTTTGTTTAAGTGCTATTTCTGTTGGTAAACGTTCCATTGAACTAGCTCCATAAAACCCATTACAATCAGGGCAATTGTCTAAAATATATTTAGCGTCTTCTGGAGTAGCAATAGGGCCACCATGGCATAAAATTATAATATCTGGTCGAATTGTTTTAGCTGCTTTAGCCCATTGATTGATTAAAGGCACACAGTCAGCAAGCTTTAAAGCCGTTTCTGCACCGATACTACCGCCCGTAGTTAATCCCATATGGGGTACTAAAATATCAGCGCCAGCTTTAGCCATATCGATTGCGTTTTGTTCACTAAATACATAAGGTGTTGTTAGCAGATCTTTTTCATGTGCTTTGCGAATCATTTCTACTTCTAAAGCGTATCCCATACCTGTTTCTTCAAGGTTTGCTCTAAAGTTACCATCAATTAGTCCAACAGTTGGGAAGTTTTGTACGCCAGCAAATCCAGTTTCCTTTAATTTATCTAAAAATTGATCGAATTGGCAAAATGGATCTGTTCCATTAACGCCTGCTAACACTGGCGTGTGTTTAACTACTGGTAACACCTCTTTAGCCATATCCATCACAATTTCGTTCGCATTACCGTAGGCAAGTAATCCCGCCAATGAGCCTCTACCTGCCATGCGATAACGACCAGAGTTATAAATGACAATAAGGTCAATGCCACCTGCTTCTTCACATTTTGCCGATAGACCTGTGCCAGCACCTCCACCAATGATGGGTTGTCCTTTTGCGATCATATCATGAAATTTCTTTAGTAACTGTGAACGTTGGTTTTTCATAGTTTTCTCCACTTAATTTTTAATTATTTGAATAAATTCATTAATAATCAGATCACAAAACTGGGGCGAGTTAATATGATGAGGTGTTTTTATTAATTTTCTTTTAGGGGTCTGAATAAATGTTTTTTCAAATTCATCAATAAAGGCTTTATTCGCTTTTGGTGACCAAAAAATTCCTCCTTCAATATCCAATGCTGAAAAGCCACCTTCAGGGATAATAAAAGTAACGTAACCTTGGCATTGATTAAGTTTATTTGCTATCCAATTAGCCATTTTTTTATTTTCTTCCGGCGTTGTTCGCATTAAGGTTACTTGTGGATTGTGTGGGTAAAATAAACGATCTTTATATTTTTCAGGAATAGTTTCAGGGCTAGAAAAATTAACCATATCAAGTGCTCCACACGATCCAATATATGGAATTTGGCTTCTAGCAATTGCGCCAAAACGATCTTCATTGCAAGCTAAAACACCATCAAATAAATAGTCACATACTTCTGTTGTGGTAATATCCAGTACTGCATGTAATAACTTGCTATCAGCTAGCTTTTCCATCGCTTTACCTCCACTGCCTGTAGCATGGAAAACGAGGCAATCATAATGATCGTGCAATTTGGCTGATATAGATTGAACGCATGTGGTTGTAACACCAAACATAGTTAAGCCAATTGCAGGTTTATCTTCGATCGTTTCTTGGGTTTTAAAAAGAACTGAACCTGCAATAAAGTTAGCCGCATTTGATAAGACTTTTCTTGATATAACATTAATTCCTGCAATATCTGTGACTGAATACATCATTGCAATATCGCTTGCGCCAATATAATCAGAAATATTGCCAGATGCCATTGTAGATACCATGAGTTTAGGAATGCCAACAGCAAGTGATTGCATAGCAGGGGTAATTAATGCCGTTCCTCCTGAGCCTCCTAATCCTAGTATAGCGTCTACATCATTTTGAGCCATCAAAAATAGTTTGAATGCATCTGCCATTGCAACAATCGCTTTACCTCGGTCACCACAAAATATAGCCGATTTGCCATGTGGATGGTAACTTGCAACCATTTCTGACGTGATAGTTGCTAAATGATTAAATTGATGAAGTTGTGTGGAAATATCGATAATTTTATAATTAAGATTTTTTAAATCGAGAAGGGTTTTGATATAAATGATTTCTTCCCTTTTGGTGTCTAGTGTCGTAACCAAATAAATTGTGCTAGTTGATGCCATTTATCGCTCCTAAGCAGGTTAATAAGGGTAATACTTTTACCAAAAGGGTGGTTAATAGTCATACATTATATACTCAAAATGAGACATAAGTCTCATTTTTATAATACTAATTTTAACTTAATGATTAAAATGCAGTATTATTTGATGATGAATTCAAATATAACAATATATCTAATGATTCAAGAGACTTTATTGTGTTCTACAAAATATACAGGCGCCAAAAAGAAGACTTATGAACGTTTAATTAATACAGCATTAGAAGCATTAGAGCAGGGCTTTGAACTGTCTATAACCGAATTAGCTGACAAATCGGGGATTTCAAGAGCAACCGCTTATCGCTATTTCCCAACACAAAGTGATCTTATTTCTGCAACTGTTGAAAGCGCTTTAGGTCCGATTTTTAGTTGGCGATCAGAAAAACAAAATGCAGAAGAACGCATCAATGATTTTTTAGCTTTTGCCTTTCCGCAAATGTTAAAACATGAAGGGGCACTACGCGCAGCACTAAGGGTTTCATTACAACAATGGGCAACAAAACGAGCGTCATTATCTCCACAAACCGAAAAATTGGTGCGAGGTAATCGCAAAGAAATACTTGCAACAATTTTATCTCCTCTTAAAGCCGAGCTCCCTGATGAACTATATAATAAGGTTATTTATGCAATTTCGATTATTTATGGCTCTGAAATATTTATGGTACTCAAAGATATCTGGATGCTTGATGACCAGTCTATAATATCACTATCGCAATGGATAGCTAAATCAGTCATTAACCAAGCTAAACAAGATGCCTCAAAATTTTGATTGATGTGCTATGATAGCTAGTTAGCCTAATTTTGCTGATCGCTAGTGCTATGATAAAAATAAATGATTTTGTGAAAATTAATCCTTATTCACGTGTTTAAAGTAGGAAAACGATAATGAAAAAGCTTGTTTTTATTCTGATTTTTTGTCTTTGTGGGTGTGTGCATAAGCAAACGCAAATTTTACCCAGTAGTGACACCATTATCAAATTAAAGAGTGATGAAAAAATAGGTATTATTGCTGAATCGCAAACATACTCATACCAATTTACAAGTGCCGATGCGATAGACAAGCTCAAAAGCTACCGTAATTTTTTAGCAGAATATAAAAATGATATTGAAAAAGTCTCTATCACTTTTTTCCGAGAACATGCAAGCGATGAAATAATCGTTCGGTATAGTAATCTTATCCCAGAAAAAACAGTTTTAAACAATAACAATTTTTCAATGAAGTCTAAATCAGAATGGGTGTTAAAAGATGGTTATTATCAAGTGTCATTTAGCACAAAAGGAAATGCCTATAAGCAAGCAAATACGCTATCTGATCAATATTTATTACCAACCCCCATTACCGTATTAGTCAAACCTAGAAATGAAATAAAAGCTAGTGAGGACATCACAGGTGATGTAGCAGGTTTAATTATATTGCCAGTTTTTATTCCATTAATGATGATTAGTTGTATTATGGGACCTTGTTAAAAGCTATGTATAAAAGCTATGTGTAGAAAAAGTTCGCCATCACATGCTAGGAAAATGAGAATAATTGATCTACTGCCTATGATTTGAAGTGGAAAAGTAGAACAAAAAAGCTAGCCAATGTGTTGTTATAATTTACTATTATTAATGACCAAAAAGCTGAGTATTTTAAATATGCTCAGCCCTTTTTTAATAGCTATTAAACATTTTAACTTTACTTGCTAAATTTGAAAATGCACACTTATTTGTGCATAGTCACTATGCTTATCGTTAGTGATATTGAATAGGGTGTTCACTTTGTTCATCATGTACTATTTGTTTATCATGTACTAAAAGTAGACATGTGTCACTTGATGATACCGCTTGTTGTAAGCGAGCTTTGTCTTGCTCATTAAGTTTATTGATACAAGCAACCACATAACTGCAAGTTTTGTTTTGTAACGCTTTTTCAATAGTTGATATTAAGTTTGCGTTATTTAAATTTGCTAGATGAACAACTTTGTTTTTATCTAAACCTGCGATATTAATCCATGAACGCTTTAACATTGGTCGGGTCGAAAGCCATAATTGCCATTTTTTAGCTTTGTTAAGTGATTTTAATAAAGGCCGTTGTTGTTGTAATACTTGTTGAAAAGGTGATTCAAAATTAATCGCCATAAGTTGTTGTGTTGAATGTTCAATAAGCATAATAATCTTAACACTGTTTTTATATACAGTGTATGTTAGTACAGTATTTCCCGCTTGTAAACTTTATTTTGATTGGTTTTTTATATTATTTACAACTATTCAACTTTAAGAACGTAACCATTGATATGACAATATTCCTAAAAAAGTCATTAAAACAGAACCAATTACATGTATAAATAGGGTTGCCAACCCCCAAGATATTCGACCTTCTTGTAAAAAATTGACAATTTCGGCTGAAAAGGTTGAAAACGTTGATAACCCGCCACAGAAACCCGTTATAACCAATAACCGCCATTCTGCCGATAGGTTAGAATGATTAAAAAAAGCAATCGCAAAACCAATAATGTAGCCTGCAACTAAATTTGATAGTAGTGTACCTAATGGGATAGCAAAAGTGATCGCATTGAATTTAAGTGATAAAAACCACCGTAATAAACCGCCAGCTACAGAACCCACTGAAATGGCTAACACCAGTTTTAGCATGATAAAACATCCTTAATGATAAAAAACATCAAATTAACTTTAACAAAATCTTAGTATTGGCCTTTTATTGCTAATTACAATAAAAATCATTTCTTAAATAATCAAAATCCATAAAATTATAGCGTCATCATACCAGTTGAAAATACAAATAGGAACTTCTGACCAAGTTGCGATAGAATGTTCATCATTAAGTAAAAAATTGGGGTATAGATATGTTTACGGGTATTGTTCAAGGTGTTGGTCAGATTATTGATATTATAGACCAAGATAAATTAAGAACTTATAAAGTGAAGTTACCGCATCAATTAACCGATAAAATTGAAATTGGGGCTTCGATAGCCAATGATGGTTGCTGTTTAACTGTAACGAAGTTTGATAATGGCGTAGTATCATTTGATATTATGGAAGAAACGTTAGCATTAACCACATTAGGTGATAAAAAAATTAACGATTTTGTAAATATAGAACGAAGCGCAAAATTTGGTGATGAAGTGGGTGGGCATATTATGTCAGGGCATATATCTTGCACAGCAATAATTGTTGATATTCAAAAAACAGCAACTAATTGCCATATGACATTACAGTTACCATCTCAGTTTAGCAAATATGTATTATATAAAGGTTTTATTGGTATTGACGGTGCAAGTTTAACGGTTGGGCAGATAGATAAAGATAGCTTTATGATTCATTTAATCCCTGAAACGTTAGCTATTACCACGTTAGATTCGAAAACAGTAGGAGATAAGGTAAATATTGAAATTGATGCTCAAACACAAGCTATTGTTGATACCGTTGAACGGGTACTGGCGGCAAAATAATCTTAAATAATTGGAATAGGCGATAAATAATAATACTTATACTCATGAACAAATAAAGATTAAAACCACACAGACTAATTGCGTTTTATCATTCAATAATCAATTTTAGTTAAAAATTCAAGGCGCTGGGCTACTTTTTTAAGTAATTAATAGATTGGCTAAATAAGAACTATTAAGCTAATCCAGGGCCTAATTTATCACGGCAAGATGCTAATAATTAAAGATGAGAGTAATTAACCGATCAAATAACGACGTTTTTTGTATTAAAGCCTTTAATTGTAAAGCATAATGTATCTTTGTAATATTGACTAACCCTAAATAAGATAAGCAATACTTACTTTTGTAAAATAATAGCAATATCGCTAGTCTGTTATTTAAATATATGCCAATTACCACTTCAAAACAACAAAAAAACTTTAATAAAATCAATGGTTTTTCTGAATGATTTTTTCTCTAATCAAGCAGGCTATTGATCGATAGTTTGTTTAAAAAATAGACTTGATTTTTTCTCAAATCAGCGCTTATATATAACAGTGATGAGCATGGTGCTTATCACTCATTTAACTTTGGAGGAACTTATAATGGTACAAAAATTTGCTCCGTACGGTAGTGATGTCTCGTCTGGCACTTATAAGTGTGCCGACTGTGGGTATGTTTATTCAAACCAAAGTAAGAAATCGTTACCTCCTTGCCCTGATCATAATAAAACACCGCATAGCAAAAATGGTTGGTATATTATGTCTGGACAAGGGGATTCAGTTAAAGATCCTCATCCAGATAAAAAGTAATCTTATAAGTTAATACCATCAAAAGGTAACCGACTAGGTTACCTTTTTTACCGCATTAAAATTAAATTCCTAACATTATAGGGCTATATGATTTAAAAAGTAACACATTCATTCTTATATAAAAATTAAGTGAATTATAAGAGTCACATTGATTAAAATAATCGATGGAAAATAAGAAATTAAGAATCATCAAATCAATTGCAATTTGTTATGTGTTTATGATTAAGTCATATAAATACGTGACGCTGTCACTTATGATAAAATACTTGATGATAAAAAATTATTTTTCATTGATATATTTTTATTACCAATATTTCCTTGCTGCTGTTTGGCATTAATCTTAACTAACTTAATATTTAATTATTTTTATCGATTTTGTATAATATGATGATCTAATTAGAATTGTTACAATCAACAATAATTAATAATAAGGGGTATATTGACTCAGTATTGGCAATTTTTAGTAACCAATTAAATTATGCTAAAAGCAAATGGATGTTGTGCTATTTATGCGATTAAAATAACATAACTTGATTAAGTTTCAATTTAAGGAATACCGAAGTGAAAAAACGAATAAAATTGGCTGTGCTACTTTCTTCATTTTTGATGATTTCGAACGCTTATAGCGCGGAATTACCCTCGTCAGCAAATATCACAAAAGCTTTCGCTGATAGTGCTAAAAGATCAATATTAGGCGAAGGAGGAAAATTTCCTATTAAAACTGAAGCGGGCTACGAAGTTACTAATATTTTTTATAATCTGAATAACGTCGTATTTGAATATAGTATGCCAACTGATAGCCAAAGCGTTTCCATTGTAGATATTACTGAAGGAATTAGGCTTGGGCTCAATGCACAATTTTGTAGTAAACAAGATGTGGTTGATGTATTACGGGCTTATGACATTCGCTTCTTGTTCCGTTTCCAATTCAATGATGATCGAAATGTACCAGCAACATTGTCAATTGATGAAATTTGTGAAGAGCCAAAATAAATAGCTTTGGCCATCGTTCCAAGTAGTTCGTAAAATTAACGCTCATTTTGCGAGCTTACTTTATTCAAAGTTACTACCAGCTGATTTATTAAGTTATTTTTGAAAAAACTTTTTAGATTTTCTATTTACATAACTAAACCTTTGCATAATAGCATAATTCACTTTTCAAATTTTGTACTGCATATTCGCTTTTTATTGATTTATTATCATTGTTACCGCCGTCTTTTTGGATTATTATCACAACATGTACTAATTAGCATATCTTGCTAATTAAAGATGTGATTAAGGTGATGTTATATTGAGTGAACCAGAAAAAGGGAAACAATGATGAGCCTTAAAAATAGATTAGTTGAATACACGCAGACTTTGAATAATGTTCAAATTGATAATCCTTTCAAAAAGTTTCCTGACTATCAAGTTCTTAGACACAAAAGTAGTGGTAAGTGGTTTGGCCTCATTATGTCAGTAGAGAAAAATAAATTAGGTCTCAACTCGGAAGAGGTTGTGGAAATCATTGATGTCAAATCCGATCCTGAATTAATTTCTATAATAAAAAATAGCACTGGTTTATTACCAGCATATCATATGAATAAAAATAACTGGATTACCATAATGCTAGATGGATCTGTGCCACTAGAACAAATAATACATTTATTAGACTACAGTTATAATTTAACGAATAAAGATAAAGTTTGAATTTGCACTGATATATCTAATGACTGTCTCGACAAATAAGTAGCCGTGCAATTCATGAAAAACAGCTATGAAAAGAGTGAGCAAAGCTAAGCTACTCAACAATTGTTTTTTGTTTCTCACAATCTATGAGTAGTTATATGATAAATCCCCTATAGAGCATGCGAGGTAAATATCGCCGGTATTTTTATAAAAACATATTGAAAATCATTATGTTTTAAATAAGAAGTCACTGGATCACACGGAATTATGTTATATATAGAAGTTTGATTTTATTTTAGAACAACAAACAGGACAATAAATCTTATTGTTTAAAATAAGATTTATCAGAAAATATTATTCAATTGCATTATAATGCCTAAGGACAATCCATTTACCATTTATTTAGGAATCAATTCATGTCATTTGACTCTCTTGGTTTAGATGCCGAGATTTTAAAAGCAATTCAAGAACAAAACTATACCAGCCCGACGCCCATTCAACAACAAGCTATACCGGTCATTTTATCTGGTAAAGATCTTATGGCGAGTGCACAAACAGGGACAGGTAAAACGGCGGGCTTTGGCTTGCCCATTTTACAAAAATGGCTTGAGCAGAAAACTAAAGACGCTAATAATCCAAATAGCAAAAAAAATAAACGTTCTTTATATGCCTTGATTTTAGCGCCAACACGTGAGCTTGCAGCCCAAATTGGCGAAAATATTCGTGACTATAGCCGTTATTTACCGATTCGATCTTTGGTAGTATTTGGTGGTGTAAGTATAAATCCTCAAATGATGAAATTACGGGGCGGTGTGGATATATTAATTGCAACACCGGGACGATTACTTGATTTAGTACAACAAAATGCCGTGGATCTTTCAACCGTTAAAATGCTAGTGTTGGATGAAGCCGATCGCATGTTAGATATGGGATTTATTCATGATATCCGTCGTGTAATTGCTAAATTACCGAAAAAACGCCAAAATTTAATGTTTTCAGCTACTTTCTCTGATGAGATAAAAGTGTTAGCGCAATCTCTATTACATTCACCAGAATCTGTTGCAGTAGCTAAAACCAATAGCGCTTCAGAGCAAATAACCCAATATATACATAGAGTAGATAAACGCCGTAAACGAGAGCTATTGTCTTATTTAATTGGTAAAAACCAATGGCAACAAGTATTAATCTTTACCCGCACTAAATACGGTGCAAATCACTTAGCGGAACAGCTAACTAAAGATGGCATTAAAGCAGCTGCTATTCATGGAAATAAAAGCCAAGGGGCACGAACTAAAGCCTTAGCCGATTTCAAAAGTGGGCAAATTAGAGCATTAGTAGCTACTGATATTGCAGCAAGAGGTCTTGACATTGAGCTGTTGCCTTATGTCGTTAATTATGAATTACCACAAGTTGCTGAAGATTATGTACATCGCATTGGGCGAACAGGGCGTGCACAAAATGAAGGGCAGGCTATTTCGCTCGTGTGTATTGATGAACTGGCTCAATTAAAAGCGATTGAAAAATTAATAAAAAAGCCGATTCCAGAATTAACAACTAACGGGTTTGAAGTTGATCCAAAAATTAAAGCTGAGCCTGTAAAAAAATCATCGCCAAGGCGAGCATCACCAAAAAGAGCAAATGTAACGGGGGCTGGTCGATCGTCGCACTCTAATCAAAAGAGTATTAAATCTTCAAATAGATCGAATCACTCTAATAATAAAAAAACTAATATTTAACAAAGTAGAAGGAAACTATTATGGTAAATCGTAGCAAGCGTTTACGAAAAAAATTACATATTGAAGAGTTCAAAGAATTAGGCTTTACTGTTAGCTGGTCTTTTGACGAAGGCACAAGCGAAGAGACTTTAGATAACATTGTTGATCAGTTTATTCTTGAAGCCATTCAACCAAATGGTTTAGCTTATGAGGGGAGTGGTTATTTAAATTGGCAAGGTATTATTTGCACCCAAAAATTAGGAAATTGTACTGAAGAACATCGTGACGTTGTCACAAAATGGTTGGAAGATCATGGTTTAAAAAATGTTAAAACCAGTCAACTTATTGATATTTGGTGGGATGAGCTAGCATTTTAATTATTACGTTATTTTTAAATATACGTTATTCTTAAATAAAAGTAGTCACGTATGTGGCTATTTTTATAACTGAATTTTATCGTGCTACTGGTTAATTTATTTTTTATTAACTATATTAATATCAACTACATCAACTATTATATTTACATCTTCTTAAGGATGGCTATTTATAATACAATCATACAAACGATAAAATATATCCAATAATAAGTGGATTACCTCGGTGAGTAAAAAACTATCATTAAGATAATTACAGTCTACTATTTGGGCAGGGCTCAATTACATTATGAGTGAAAACACTATTTTCAAGCTTGATAAAAAATATACATCTTTTCTATTTAAAGCGATAGAAGCAGCAAAGAAAAGTGAATTTGTGATCAAACACAAATACGATATCGATCATTTTTATATATCTTTTAGTCACCATATAAAGATAAATAATGGAGCCAAATGTTACACAATACGGTTTTATTCAGAAGAAGTAACACAAAATAATTGGATGGATATTGGTTCAGGAGGAATAGTAATAGATGATATTAATGTTGATATAGACATGGATTCAGGAGAAGTTATTTCCATTTATGCAAGCCGTTAATATAAAAAAGATTTTATAAAAACTAACCAATGTACTATAAAAATATTATATTAAACAATGCATTGATAAATTGAATGGGTTATGGTAGAAAGACACAACACAACCATAGTTCAGTCGGTAGAACGGCGGACTGTTAATCCGTATGTCACAGGTTCAAGTCCTGTTAGAGGAGCCAATTTCCGAATCCCTATAGCCTGTTTATAGCGGGTATTTTTTTATCTTAAAATACCCACTTATTTATTTCGTTGTTACAACAAATACGCTTAAAACCACGTTTTTTGGGATATGTATTTAATTTTTTAATCTTCTTATCAAATTAATGAGTTGCTAAAAGAAATTTAAATGATCACAATTGGATTGAATATTATCATTGTAGTTATTTTTAAATGTTAAGTAAAATCAAATTGATAAATGAAAGGTTTTTATAGTAAAAAATGTTCCTATAATATTGCAAGGACAATATAGCAGCAGCCCTTTCACCGCGCTAGAATGCGTCGACAACTAAGCAAGGTTAGCACGGCAAGTATGGATGTTTGGTGAGTTTGGGCTTTGTTAGGAATAAATTTGAACATCTGAGCAAAGTGAAGAAGGCATCAAAGAGGCGAGTATCAGGATGATACGAGTAAATATAAGTCGGCCATATTCTGTAGCCAAAGTGAGGGGTGTTAAGGAATTTGCTAATTTCCTAACTCGACCGTTGTCACTGTTGCTATTGCTTCCACTACAAAAAGCTCAACATGTCCGAAACCCAATCACACAAATTATAGTCAAATACTGTCACCCAAACCCGAAAACCATAAAAACAGTCAGGTGCGTATTGATTTTATTATGTTTTTACCTTGTTATTTTTTACAAAAATCAAAAAATTCAATGTCTTAAAGCTTTCTTTAAAGCTTAATATGTTTTTTTTACATTCCTTTACAAAAAATCACCAAAAAAACTAGCCAAGCTTTTTTTTAACATTATAATTTTAAAGCTAAAAATTAAATTAGCTTTTTTATAGGCTAATAATCATAAAACAATATTTTATTTGTAAGGTGGGATGTTATGAAGTACAATCTTGGACAACAGACAACAGACAACAGACAACAGACAACAGACAACAGACAACAGACAACAGACAACAGACAACAGACAACAGACAACAGACAACAGACAACAGACATGGCGAGCCTATGCCTTAAATTTATCCAATAATCGCATTAGCTGGTTTTTTACACTTACCTCGTTTATATCATCAAAATTATCCACCGAATTATTTAAAAAAATCCCGTTGGCATTAGCGCCAGTATTGTTATTGCCGTATTCGCAAGGTTCGCAAGCATTAACGGCACATACTAACCAAGTGATTCAAGGTAGTGCCCCGTATTTAACGTTTGATGGAGGCCAAACTAAAGCGACAACCACTGACGCGTTATTGTTTATTACCTTGCCAGATGGTACAACGGTTACGCCATCAACCAATACATCAAGTGCAACAAATCCAATAAGGCTAATAAATGGAAATACCTTTAGTGATATAGGGATGTTGCTACCACCGTCAACCAACTCAATAGGATTAGATGCACTTATTCGAGCGCCGTATAATTATTGGGGAGATGATGATGGAGATGGTCAGGGTACTAATGGGGTGACTGCAATGGGAAGTTTATCGGTGAGTTTTACTGATAAGAATGGCATTACAGTAAGCCGTAGTGATACATTAGATATATGTAGTGCACCTTATAAGGTAACATTAAGTAGTACAGATGGTAATTTAACTACCCAGTATGGTATACCGAATAGCAGAACTTTTGGGGGTAGTACGGTGACGTATTATATCAATCCAAATTCACAGCCTAAAGTTTGTTACGCAAGGCCGAATCTTTACTTTGGTGACTATGAAGTGGCAGGACCTGCTAGCATATGGAATTCTGATAAGGGTTTTCTTACTCAGTCAATAAATCTATCATCTTATAGTCTTAATTTTCCGACAACAGGTGCTGATGGATTGTATTTTGATTTAGATATAGGTGGGGTGGATGCAAGTCAATTGACCTGGTCACCTGTTACTCGTGGTGGAATAACGGCTACTGTGAGTTGGATACAGCCACGTTCGGGCTCATTTACAAGCGCATGGGGAGTAATAGAATACGATTCATGGATTGATGATAAATCTCAGTATGTAACGCGGGTGACATTAAATGGTCCTAGAGCGAGTGATGCGCAAATACAGTCAGATAATCCTAGTCCACTTCGTAGACCTATTTTACCGCAGACCTTTGAATTAGAGGGTAGGGATAAAAGTGGTAATGTGGTGATTAAGTACGGTTTTGTATTGCAGAAGTGGTTTATCAATCGAGGTAATAAAAATAGGAGCTATTCTAAACAATCATCGTGGTGTAGTAGTTTGGGGTATCGTTTGTCACGAGTCAGAGATTTAACCAATGCGAAATGTGGTAAGGATAAATGGTTTCCATGCTTAGAAGGCATAGAGGGTGCCACGCCGTCATCAAGTGGTAATTATTTCCAGCGTCAAATAGGAGCAGGCTTTTTACCCGAGTGGGGCTACTTAAGTTATTACCCTGATGAAGTTTTCCAGACTAACTACTTTTGTGTAGATTCTGACTATGGCAGCAAGGTTGCCGTCGAAGGTGAGTACTATGAAGTATACTACGACAGGGGCGACGACAGTGACAGTTTCAGTGTTATTTGCACTGCACCTTAGCTTTAGTTCTGAATCATTAAGGCGCAGTGATACTTATATGACTGTAGTTGGTTAAGTTATCAAAGAACATCCCCGCGTCAGTTTGGGAGGGCAGGCAGAGCTGCGAGCTTTGCGCTTTAATGACGGAAAATCAAAAAGCACTTCCCCCGACTGACGATGCCTAAGCTGTGAAGAGTTACTCAACATAAACAATTAGACATTATCATAATAAAAATTGAGTAAAATTAGTACCAAAAAAAACAGCTATTTTTTAGCTGGTTTTTTTGTATAAATGTCAAACGATTTTTTATAAAAATATCAAAAAGTGATGATGTGTGATTGTAGTAAGGTAGTTTTTTGTGGCGTATAATTTGGTCTCCAATAAACAACTTTCTAACGTAAAATCAACATGAAATTTAATGTAATTATTGCAGCCTTAATGGCAACCAGTTTATCTTGTGCTGCTGTAGAGCCTGCTCCGCATTGGGATTATGAAGGCGAATTTAAACCCGAAAATTGGGGAAAACTTTCACCTGAATTTTCAACCTGTGAAAACGGCAAAAATCAATCGCCGATCAATATTGAACATGCACTAAAAACCCATCATGATAAACTTAAACTGGCGTTTAAACCCAGCAAGCAAGAAATCATCAACAACGGCCATACCATTCAAATCAATGTTAACGAAGGTAATACCTTAGAAATTGATAATGAAATCTTTACGTTACAACAATTCCATTTTCATGCACCAAGCGAAAATATGATTAAAAGCAAACCCTTTCCGATGGAAGCTCACTTTGTTTATAAAAACGACAATGGCGACTTAACGGTTGTTGGTCTTATGTTTAATAGGGGAAAATCTAACCCCGAATTAGCTAAAGCTTGGCAACATATTCCGACACAAGTAGGAAACACTGCGACATTAAGTCAGTCGGTTAATATTAAGGCATTATTGCCAAATAGATTAGATTTTTACCGCTTTAGCGGCTCACTAACAACACCGCCTTGTACGGAAGGTGTGAGATGGATTATTTTAGAACAAGAAAGTAGCGCATCTGCCAAACAAATTGAAAAATTCCACTCAATCATACATCATGATAACAACCGTCCAATTCAGCCTTTAAATGGTCGTGTGATAGTTAATTAATACTTTTTGGCTCTATCGGTGAAAGCGAATAGAGCCAATAATTAGTGCACTTATCATTTATAACACACTAAAATATATAATGTATTTTTTAATGATTTTTCGTAATTAAACATGATACGCATACCGTATAAAAATTTTGCGCTATCATCAAATAATATGAATATCCATGCCAAGGACGTTGTTTATATCAGAAAAAACAATGCGCAATGTTATTCGATTAAGTTAACAATTCCACCTGTATTTAATATAGTTGAAGCAGAGAAATAAACTTAGCTATTAATAAATAAGCCGATATAATAAAATGACTTAATAGGATTAAGCTCTTTTTTATTGTTATTTACCTATAGCGGTGGTGGAAGCGACATTTAAAACGATTAAACGGAGTTTATAAAGGTCAATTCCTCATCTCGACTATGGAGTTATAACATTCTTTTTCTGCATATGCATATTGGTATAATAATAACAGAGTTATATTCGTCGTTAGGCTACTTGCCTACAGTTGAGTTTAAAAAACAGACAGCTCTTAATTTTTTGATTGAATATATGTTGCCATTTCAGAATTTAAAAGAGCTTAATATAACAAGGAGAATAAAATGTTTAGTGCATTACATCCATATGATAATAAGCTAATTTCTTATACGGAATACCTAAAATTTGCATTAGATCATAATTTTCAAAAACCTAATGATGCGCCAGGTGCTCGCTGTCCTGTTTGTGAAAGGCGTCTGAAAGTCAGAGCAGGAAAACAAAAGGATGATGGGCATTTTTATCACAATGATGAATATTATTGCCCAACAAAAGAAGCAAATAAAAGATCCTACGGTAACTTGCCAATAACAAAACAAAACGCAGAAATACGACAAAAAAACCTTAATTTTGCTAAAGAAAATATAGGTAAAATTTGGGAAAGGTTGAAAGAAATTATTCCATTCTTTGACTTTTCAGAGTTTTTGTCAATTCTTAATGAAGCAAAAAAACTCAATATTTACGAATATACAAATCTTAATCCTCAACTCTTACCCTATGTTTATGTAACCCTAATAAACTATTTGCCAAGTAAAAGTTATAATAAACAACGAAAATTAAAGTTTTGCTTTTTCTATGAAGCGAGAATTAATACTTATGAGGATTTATGGATTAATCAAGGTGCATTTTCTCGCTTAGTTAGGATATCATATAAAAATGGTAGTACACAAAAAGTAACTATAATTGAAACAAATACTGATTACCTATCAAAAGAGCAAGTTATTTTAAGTGAAAAACAGCTAGAATTTTTGAAAAAAAAAGTATAACTATGAATAAATAGCCCTATATAGGGGCTTTATTAACGCTCATATCTAATTTTTATAAACCCGTTTTTTCCACGCCAAATCATTAATTCTTTGAATTGCGCTATATAAGTTGAGCGTTATAGGCTAGTCTTACTTTGTTTTTATTGTTATGCGCTAATACTACTTCAATCATACGGGTTTAAGTTTGGCTTCGTTCATTGATGGTAATAGCGATAGAGCGTAAGCCATGTGCTACTAGCTGACCTCTGTAGCCTATACGCTTGCGGCGTTAGTTTTTTGGGGATTAAGTGGTTCATCATGTTTAATACGGTTAGGAGACACATATTCACTATTACTCCCTAGTAGTTTTTGTGCTAATAACCTTAAAGTTTCATTGGATAAGCGTACATTGTGGGCTTTTGGGGCTTTCATTTGTTCAGTAGAGATATGCTTTTTCTCAATAAATATCAAAATGTTTAAGTATCAAGTTAATAATGATTATGTTAATTGGTTGAATTTTGTAAAAGAAAATGTATTTAAGGCTGGTGTGCCATTAAGGGCAGAACTTCTTAATTTAGTTTATGATTCAAACGATGAATTGGGCTGTAAAGCAGAAAAGGAAAGCTTAGGTTATAATTCATCGCAATTACATCCAGATATTTATATGGATGAGTTATTAGTTGGAATGCGAACTATTAATCAAGTTTTAGCGCATATTATGAAAAAACTTGATATTTATGATGAATTTAAATTAGATACATCTGAATTGTATGTTAAGTAAAAATTTATTTATAAATTTCAAATTGATGACAAAGAGCTCGTTTTTTGGCGAGTTCTTTGATCTAATAGAGAGGAGTCCATTATAAGAGGAATTCTTCTATGCTAAAAAACCAATTCCAGCGACACCAGAAAAAAATAGAGCAAATCTCGCTAGATGCGCTTGTCCCTCAAAATCATCTTGTTCGTAAAATAGCTAAAGTCATTGATTTTGAATTTATTCGAGAAGCGGTAGCACCACTTTATTGCCTTAATAACGGTCGTCCGGCAGAAGATCCGGTCAGACTGTTTAAAATCATGCTATTGGGGTATCTTTTCGGTATCCCCAGTGAACGTCGTCTAGTTCAGGAAATTCTGGTCAATTTAGCTTATCGCTGGTTTCTGGAATGGGATTAACCGAAAAAGTGATTGACGCCTCAACACTCAGCCAAAATCGTCGCCGTCGGTTTAATGACAGTGAAATCTATCAATAGATTTTTGATAATATTGTTGAGCCCAGTCAATATATTGATGCGCTTAATCAAGCCATCAACGCAGAAAGAGAATTAAACGGAAAAAAGCCTTAAAGCCATCGACGGTAGAGAAATACAAGGATGTTAAAGTCAGTACAACAGATTCGGATAGTGGCTTTATGCATCGGGAAGACAAGCCTAAAGGATTCTTCTACTTAGATCACCGAACGGTTGATGGCAAACATAATTTAATTACCGATACCTATGTCACAGCCGGAAATATCCATGATCCCCAGCCTTATATGGCTCGATTAAAACGCCAGCTAGAGCGGTTTGGCTTTAATCCGGTTGGTGTCGGTCTTGATGCGGGTTATTTTACGGCTCCCATTTGCCATTTACTGCTGGCAGAGCAGATATATTCGGTGTTGGGTTATCGTCGCCCCACCCATGGTGCGAATCCCATCAGAAAAAAGCAGTTTATCTATAACCGTCAAAACGATACTTATACTTGCCCAAACGGGCAAACATTAATATATAAAACTACCAGCAGGGAAGGTTATCGTCATTATCATTCTGATGCAACAACCTGCAAAATCTGTCCGTTATTGTCACAGTGTACACAGAGTAAAAATACACAGAAAGTCATCACACGGCATATCTGGGAAGCAGATAAAGAAAAAGCCAACGAGATTCATTTAAGTCAGTGGGGTAAAAAAGTCTATGCTCGGCGAAAAGAAACGATAGAGCGCAGCTTTGCTGATGCTAAACAACATCACGGACATCGCTATGCTCGATTTAGAGGAAGAGCGCAGGTTCAAATGCAGTGTTTATTGGCTACAACGGCTCAAAATATCAAGAAAATAGCGATAAAGTTATTTTTGTTACGTTTTTTTAGGCTATTTTTTAATTTATTTAATAAAATCCAAATTAAAAATCCTATTTATGGTTTAAATAAAAAAATAAACCCCGAATTATATCGAGGTTTGTCATCAATCTGAATAGCCACATTTAGTGGCTATTTTTATTAATGGCTATGATTCAATTCCTTGACTACGCAGATAATCTTCATAATTACCCGTATAATCGTTCACTTTTTCAGGTGTAATTTCAACAATTCGAGTCGCTAAGGAACTTACAAACTCACGGTCGTGTGAAACAAAAAATAGTGTGCCCTGATAAAGCTCTAATGCCATGTTGAGTGATTCAATTGATTCCATATCAAGATGGTTTGTTGGCTCATCCATGACAATAATATTCGGGCGTTGCATCATCAATTTACCAAATAACATGCGTCCCTTTTCACCACCAGATAGGACTTTAACTTGTTTTTTAATATCATCTTGCGAAAATAATAAACGCCCTAAAATACTACGTACCGCTTGCTCATCGTCGGTGGGTTGCTTCCATTGACTCATCCAGTCAAATACGGTTAAGTCTTCATCAAATTCATATTCATGATCTTGCGCGTAATAACCAATATTGGCATTTTCTGACCATTTGATCTCGCCTTGTTCTGGTGTCAGTTCGCCCATTAAGGTTTTTAGTAGGGTGGTTTTACCGATACCGTTAGTCCCTAAAATCGCGACTTTCTCGCCTACTTCAACCATTAATTTAAGATTTTTAAATAGTGGGCCGTTGTCAAAACCTTTCGTCAGATTTTCAACAACAAGGGCATTGCGAAACAGCTTTTTATCCTGTTCAAAGCGAATAAATGGGTTTTGACGACTGGAAGCTTTGACTTCTTCAAGTTTGATTTTTTCAATTTGTCTGGCGCGTGATGTCGCTTGCTTGGATTTAGAAGCATTGGCACTAAAACGACTTACAAACGATTGCAATTCACTTATTTGTGCTTTCTTTTTGGCATTGTCAGCTAATAAGCGCTCTCTGGCTTGAGTTGACGCGGTCATATAATCGTCGTAATTACCAGGATAGACACGCAATTCACCATAGTCCAAATCGGCCATATGGGTACAAACCATATTTAAAAAATGGCGGTCATGCGAAATAATAATCATCGTACTTTCGCGTTGATTTAGCGTCTCCTCAAGCCAACGGATCGTATCAATATCTAAGTTATTGGTTGGTTCATCAAGTAATAAGATATCCGGATTTGAAAATAGGGCTTGCGCTAACAATACCCGTAACTTCCAACCCGGCGCAATTTCGCTCATTAGCCCGTAATGTTGCTCAATGGGGATACCAACACCTAATAATAATTCGCCAGCACGAGACTCAGCGCTATAACCATCCATTTCAGCATATTGAATTTCTAAATCAGCCACTTTAAACCCGTCTTCTTCGCTCATTTCTGGGAGCGAGTAAATACGATCGCGCTCTTGTTTGATTTGCCATAATTCGGTATGCCCCATAATGACGGTATCAAGTACGGTAAAATCTTCAAAAGCAAACTGATCTTGGCGTAATTTACCTAATCTTTCATGTGGATCGAGCGATACATTACCCGATGTCGGCACTAGATCACCACCAATAATTTTCATAAAGGTCGATTTACCACAGCCATTAGCACCGATAAGCCCATAGCGATTACCGTTACCAAATTTAACCGAAATGTTTTCAAATAATGGCTTACTGCCAAATTGCATTGTGATGTTATTTGTACTTAACACTAAAATTTACTCTCTTTAAAATGCGTTTTGCTCAAAAGCAATAATTAGCCTTTAAGTGAAACCTATAAAATGTGATTTAGCGCACATTATGCCATAAAATAGCTTTTTTGAGGATCTTTGATTTATCGGCTATCTTTTTTATGGTAATTTATTTAAGTTATTATCAATTGATTTAGCGTGATTTTATAAGAATTATAAAGAACGTTTAGGGAATAAAACTACGTTTCAATAAAAATGGAAATTCAATTACCAAATATAGGCGTGCACCAGGAAATGGTAAGTTTACTTATCCTCATTTCACAAAGCTTTTCACTGATAGCCTCATACTCGTCTAACTAACATAACTTATTAATATAACTTATTAATATTAAAAAAGTATCATGAAATCATGATGTAATTTTATCCACCAACGGCTTTTACACCACTCCAATAATCTGTTATTATCGAAAAATAAACGCATATAATTTGTAAATATTTAGCAAACACCTTCAGTCAGTGCAATTTGGATTCCATTATCGCAATTAACATAACGAGATTAGTATGACTAAATACATTGAATCAAACGATATTCAGTTTAGAATCAGACTTTATTTATCAAAGACAACAATACTCACATTTACTAATTTTTATCAATGTTTGGAAAATGCCTTAAAGGCTTATCAAGACAGTTTTGATTCAAACATGCGTTGGTACCTATCTAAAAACAGTATGAAAGCGAAACCTGAAGAGTTAGTCTACCAGCCTGAGGGTTTTACTGATTTTGGGATGAAAAAACTTGCATTAGCCTACAAAAAAATTGAAAAAAAAATGATATGCAGGTTTTTTTATTGATGGTGAACCGACAAGTGTCGGGCAGGTTATCACTTATAGCGTTGATAAGTCATTTTCTGATAACGCTATTATTAATTCTAATATTAAGTTTTTTTTCACGAAACTTGAAGATTTACAGCTGTTAAAGCAAATTACAACCTTTGTGACAAAATTAGCTAACGCCTTTACGGATAGCTATATTGATATTGATGTGCTGGGTATATTTCCTGGACGAATTGGTACTTCGCTAATTGTTTACATTCCAGCACCACTAAATGCAAAGGATTAGCCCGAGGCGCATAAAATTATTCCTATTAATCAAAATGATAAACAGGTTGGCACTGTCATTGTATCGCTCGATCATTTTCCATCTTTTAAAAATATTGAGGATGTTAAAACCATCAATCGTCTGGATGTGCGATTACGCGAGGCAGATTTGTTACCAGCGAGAGGTTTAGGTTCTTCTCTGAACTAGACTACTCAAACCAAACTACTAGAAAAAGAAACTGCAGCAGATAAGACAGTAGCTAAACCGTATGCAAAGACCAAAATCAATATAATGAGTCAAGATGTGAAGGTGGCTTGGTTACAAATTAAAATACAGTCATCAGAAACTGAGATAAAGACATTATGGATAAAAAATGAAGCTGCTATTGCCAATGTAACCAAATCCAATGGCGAGTTGTCTTTAGCCGAAAACAGGGCTGGTTGGACTAAGCCTTTTTTACAAGTGAGTAATATACCCGGTAGCACACTGATTGTGGCCACGGCATTATAGGTTGAGATAAATAATGCAAAGTTATTGCTAGACGACAATCAAACAATATTAGACGCTAAAAAAGTTGGACATAAAGTCAACATACAAACTCAAGCCATTGTTGATACGGTTGAACGAGTATTAGCTGCAAGAGAATGCTAATATTAATCGAATTTGTGTCAGATTTAAGCTAATTTGTGCCGATTATAGCTTGAAAATTCCTTATGATAGCTTTTATTTAATCGTTAAAAGAGGCTAACATGCGTATTTTGTACAAAGCGAAAGCCATTATTTATAGTACATTATTATTGAGCACAAATTGCAGTTATGCGACACAATTACAATTAATTAGCACAGATCTTATCAATAATGGATTTACTACTCGATTTATATCCAATCAATTTGGTTGCCAAGGCGAAAATATATCTCCACAAATTTCATGGCAAAATCTACCAAAAGCGACAAAAAGTTTAGTATTAACTATGTATGATCCTGATGCACCAACAGGTTCTGGGTGGTGGCATTGGGTGATTGTTAATATTCCTGTACAAACATCGTTTATTAAACAATCAGCAGGAAATAATCCCAATTTATTGCCTAAAGGAAGTAGATTAGTACGTAATGATTTTGGCGTGATAAATTATGGAGGGCCATGTCCTCCGTTAAATTCGACTCATCGATATCAATTTACACTTTATGCACTAGACATTGATCACATTGAGGTTGATGAACAAACTACCCCAGCTCTAGTTGGTTTTATTGCTAATTCGCATCAAATAGCAAAGGCAGATATAATTTACTCCTACTCACGTTGATATTGGTTAATAGGCTATTAGGATTATGGATTTTGCTTCAATTGGTCGAGTGAATTATATAACACAACGTTGTAATCAAACCCTAAAACAGATTCAAAGCATTGATCCAATGATTGTCTATGTCATAAATGGCGAAAAACAGATTGAATGTGAGGGCGAATATTTTAGGGTAAAAACAGGTCAGTTAGTCCTGATTCCAGCAGGTAATTTAATGAATATAAATAATTTTTATATTGATGATAAGGATTATCAAGCCATTTGTTACTCTTGGCATGCACAGCTACTAGACCAATTTGCTTTATCTCATTTTTATCAGAGTAATCAAATTATTAAAAAAAATTAAAGTTGAAACAATATTACCTGAAACTTTTATTGCTCGACTAATACAGATTAAAACAGAATTATTTACGCATAATCAATGCAATTCTAATCTTGTTAAACATTTATTTATTGAAATTTTAATTAGATTATCTGAATTTGGTGTGTATTTTCCACTGAATAATAACCCGAAAATTAGCCAAAAAATTCGCGAAATTATTAACCAGCAGCCAGACAAAAAGTGGCAGGCAGCAGAAATTGCTAAACAATTTGCTATGAGTGAATCAACTTTACGGCGTCATCTTGCTTTAGAAGGATATAATTTATCCAAAATTATCTTAGATATAAGAATGAATTTTGGTTTAATGCTGTTACAAACCACCCAAAAAACGATCCTACAAATTGCCCAAGAAGTGGGATATGAATCAGGCTCTCGTTTTGCTTTTTACTTTAAACAACGTTTTGGGTTTTCACCAAAGAGGCTACGTTAGTCAATTTTTTATCACTACCATTTAATTTTATTTATTAAATTGTTTTTTATGCATGTCCATTACCATGGTTTCTCAGACTATAGTATATAGCGCTAGCAATTCCTACAGATTATCAATTATTTTATCATAGTAATCAATTTTTATGATATAAAGTTTACAAGTGCTAAGCCAATTGATACGATGCGTCTCTCATTATTTTCTTTATATTCATCAATTATGCTTTATCTTATTTTTGTAACAATTATTTGGTCGTTTTCGTTTAGTTTTATTGGTGTTTATATCAGTGGACAGGTTGATACTTGGTTTGCTGTAGTTATGCGTGTTTTGTTAGCATTTATTACCTTTTTACCTTTTTTATGCTTTAGAAATATTAAGCTTAAAACCCTATTTCTTTTAATGGGTGTTGGGGCTTGTCAATTAGGGATTATGTACTTTTTTTATTATAATTCCTTCCAATATATTTCAGTACCTGAAGTGCTGTTGTTTACCATTTTTACACCTATTTATGTCACGGTTATTTATGATTTACTGCAACGTCATCCATTAAGATTGAGTTACCTTTTTACGGCAATATTAGCAGTTATTGGTGCCGCTATTATTCGTTATGATCATATTAGTGCAAACTTTATTATTGGTTTTTTATTAATTCAAGGAGCTAATATTGTTTTTGCCTTAGGGCAGGTTGGTTATAAAAGAATTATGGAGATATATCCAATGCCTCAACATCAGGCTTTTGCTTGGGTTTACTTGGGGGCGGTAATTGTGGCAACAGTAGGTTGGTTGCTTTTTGGCGATGCATCAAAATTACCTACAACTATTTTACAATGGAGCATTATTATCTGGCTTGGCGTAGTGGCTTCTGGCATATGTTACTTTTTATGGAATTATGGTGCGACAAAAGTGAATTCGGGCACTTTGGCTATTATGAATAATGTGGTTATTCCAACAGGGATTTTGGTGAATGTGGCGATTTGGCATCAATCAATAGACTGGGTACGCTTTATATTGGGTAGTGCAGTCATTATGTTGG
This sequence comes from Gilliamella sp. WF3-4, assembly GCF_001690275.1. GTDB lineage: Bacteria > Pseudomonadota > Gammaproteobacteria > Enterobacterales > Orbaceae > Gilliamella > Gilliamella apicola_C. The sequence continues at coordinate 153,748 of NZ_LZGW01000007.1, forward strand.
CACTATTGCTACACTACAAAGTTAAAATTGCTCATTAAGTTAAGAACAATAATCTGTAGGAATTATTCGCGTTATTGACAGTAATTTGAGAAACGTCCGTCATAAATAGACATAAAAAACAGAACTAACGTAAATCAAAGATTGCGATATGGCACTTATATCATAAAGAAAAATAACTACCACTGATTTGGCTAAACATTTTGATGAATCGTTCAATGATTTGTAACCTGCTAAAAAAGCCTGTTTGAAGCTATTTGTCTTCTTAACCAGTAGCAACAAACGTTATAAAACCATTAATCATGTCATTGATCATTTGGTTAAAATTTAAAAATCGATTAAAGATAAATTAAGACGGCAAGCCCAGTATGCATTTTTCAGGTGATAGGTTTTGTAAAAAATATTCAGGATTCTATACCGTTTGGTGATAAATTAAAACTCTGCAGTATTTTATTTGTTAGATTCAAAAGATAGAAAATGATTTATTCATTTTTATACACATAAGATGATTTTAAGTAAAATGCTTTAGGCATTGTTAGCAAATTATTTGAATCATGAAGTGTAAGCAATCTGGTGTTGTGCTATAAATAACCGTTTAAGGTAAATGTGTCATAATTGATAAAATTAACGGTGTTGTAATGGAAGATAGCATCGTTGATATTAATAAGCTTGAAGCGATAGCGCCTTGCAACACTTCAAACTGCCTTGCCATCATATAACAATTTATCGCAATTGAAACTGAACTGAGTAATACCACCACTTGCAATTCTAAAGTTGGTAGTCCAATGAGTTTACCTAAAATATAGGTAACAATAGGTAACATAGCCAATTTTAATGTGCAGATAGCTGTTGTAATTAAAAGTTTATCTCGAATTTTATATTCAGCTAGTCCCATGCCTAAAACAATTAATGAAAGAGGTGCGGTCATCTCACTCACCATTTTGGTTGATTTATCGATAAAGTTAGGTAACGGTAAACCAATAAAATTCACTATAATGCCTGTAAAAATTCCAATAATAATGGGATTTTTTGCAACATTTTTAAAGGCTTTAACAATCCCTTTAGTCGAACATTTTCCCATTTGCACAAATTCAATAGAAACCGTCGCAAGTGTCCATAAAATTAAGGCATTAAAAATAACGATAATGGCAACAATGGGGATAGCATTATCGCCTAATAACATTTTAATAATAGGAATACCAACAAACACCGTATTGGTATAAATACTACCCATAGCAAACATTGTACTTTCTGAACCATTTAACTTAAATAATTTAGATGCAATTAGGCAACCAATTGCAAAGACAATAAAGGATCCACCAAAAAAAACGAATAACAGTTTTATATCGATTTGCGAATGTTCAGAAAAATGGCTCATGATCTGAAATAGCATGATGGGAAATGCAATATAAAAGGTAAATTTGGTTAAGCTATCGGTGACTGTTTTTTGCCAACGACCTACTTTAACCGCTAAAAAGCCGAATAAAATTAGCATAAAAAGGGGCAGAGTAGATAAAAACTGCGCCCATAATGTTGTAAAAAATACCATCGTTATTATTTTATTGATGATTGCGTATGAAGTACCATTCTAAGTCAGTTGATCGTTTTGAATCAAATTGATAGCCTTCTAAATTGAAATCTTTAATATCATCACGGTGATTAATTTTATTTTTTATAATAAATCGGCTCATTAAACCACGCGCTTTTTTAGCATAAAAGCTAATCACTTTATAATCATCTTTGCTTTTATCTAAAAATATCGGTTGAATGATCTTAGCATTGAGCTGTTTTGCTTTTATTGCTTTGAAATATTCGTTTGATGCCAAATTAATTAATGTGGGATGTGATGATTTTAACAACTCGTCATTAAGTTTATTTGTTAATGATTCTCCCCAAAATTGATAAAGATTAGTATGGTTACCGTTTTTTAAGCGAATACCCATTTCTAAGCGATAGGGCTGAATTAGATCAAGTGGTCGTAATAAGCCATATAATCCTGACAAAATCCGTAGATGTGATTGAGCAAATTTTAGATCACTATCATTAAAATCTTCAACATGTAAGCCCTCGTAAACATCACCTTTAAAAGCCAGTATCGCTTGCCTTGCATTCTCAAGATTAAAATCACTATGCCAATTTTGAAAACGCTCATAATTAAGCTCAGCTAATTTGGGGCTGATAGACATTAATTGGGCTAAATTCTCCACACTCAATTTTTGACAATCTTGTATAAGGGTTTTAGTTGAGTCAATAAATTGAGGAAGCGTATAATTTTGGGTTAATAATGGTGATTGATAATCTAAGGTTTTTGCTGGTGAAATAATTGTTATCATAACGTATTTTGCCTATTGTATTTTGCAATAAATCGGGCTATTTTACATCTAATTCAACCCAAAGGAGTAGCAAAATGAACGTAGATAAACAAGAAATGCACGATATCAAAGCTTGGCCTACTATTCGTGAAATATTTTTTGAAATTGTCGGCGCTATTTTTGAATTTTTTATAGGGGGATTTTAGTTGAGTTAATAAATTGAGGAAGCGTATAATTTTGGGTTAATAATGGTGATTGATAATCTAAGGTTTTTGCTGGTGAAATAATTGTTATCATAACGTATTTTGCCTATTGTATTTTGCAATAAATAGGGTTATTTTACATCTAATTCAACCCAAAGGAGTAGCAAAAATGAACGTAGATAAAAAAGAAATGCACGATATCAAAGCTTGGGCTACTATTCGTGAAACATCTATTGAAATTGCCGAAGCTATTTTTGAATTAGCCAATAATGACGAAACTTTAGCTGAGCAGATTTGGTCAGAAGGGAGTGATGAAGTTTTAAAGCTCGCTTTTGCTAAAACTAAAGCTGATAGGCTGTTCTGGGGTGAGCAAACCATTGAACGCAAAAATATTTAGATTTTTATGAAGTTAACTTTTTTAGGAACAAGCGCAGGCTCTCCTACCGCACAACGTAACGTGAGTAGTATTGTGCTAGATGTTAGGCAAGAAAGAGGGCGCTTATGGCTTTTTGATTGCGGTGAGACAACTCAGATGCAAATGCAAAAAGCCAAATTTAGCCTTTCTAAACTTGAGATCCTCTTTTTAACACATTTACACGGTGATCACCTGTTTGGGCTACCCGGTGTTTTAACATCTCGCTCTTTAATGCAAAATCAATCATCGTTAATTTTGGTTGGTCCAAAAGGTATTAAACAATTTATCGAAACGGTCATTGAAATTAGTGATTCTTGGTTAACTTACCCGCTTAATATTATTGAGCTTGAAAAAGATTGTACCGTTTTTGAAGATAACCTGTTTCGAGTTGAAGCAAAATTATTACAACACCGCGTGCCTTGTTTTGGTTATCGTATTATTGAAAAAGATCTGCCAGCAACTTTAAATATTGATAAATTAAAGCAAGATAATATTGAGATAGGTTCTTTATATAGTGATCTTAAAAAAGGTAAAACAATCATACTTGATGATGGGCGACTAATTAATGGGTTAGACTATTTAGGTCAAATTAAAAAAGGTCGGAAATTAGCGATTTTAGGTGACACAATACCTTGTGAAGCATCGATTGAACTTGCTAAAGATGTTGATGTTCTTGTGCATGAAGCAACACAAGAACATGCTTTAGCGGATAAAGCCATTGCGCGCGGTCATTCGACAACAACACATGCCGCAACAATAGCCAAGCAAGCTAATGCTAAAAAGTTAATTATGACGCATATTAGCCCTAGATATAGTTTACATGATAATGATAAATTGGTTAGCGAAGCTAAAAATATATTTCCGAATACCGAAATAGCCACCGATTTTTCCACGTTTGAAATTTAAACAGATTTCGCCGAAATGCTCGGCGAATAAGCGGCTGTTCTAAATACAAAAATCTTTAATTAATTGTTCTATTGTTGCTTTGGTTGGCTTTAAAAAATCTAATGAAATAAATTCATCGGGTTGATGTGCTTGTTCAATTGATCCCGGACCTAACACAATAGTTGGTGAGATTTGATTTAAGTATGGTGCTTCGGTACTATAATTCACTGTTTCGGCACTATGGCCAACTAACTTTTCAATATGCTGTAATGCCGGATGATCTTTTTTGCATTCATAACCTGGAATAGGCGAAACTTCGTATTGTATTTCAATTCGATTTGGATATCTATCTATGACAGGCTGAAGTACGTCACAAAGAGCATTATAAAGCGAATCGATATCATTATTAGGCAATACCCGAATATCGATGACCAGTTCACAACAACCACAAATACGGTTTGCTGCATCGCCTCCATGAATAACACCTAAATTTAATGTAGGATAGGGAACACTAAACCCCTCATTGTGGTACTGCTGTTTAAATTGCTGTTTCAGGATTAATAAGCGTTCAATGACTAAATGCATCACTTCGATAGCGTTAATACCTTTATCTGGATCACTAGAATGCCCTGATTTACCAATTACTTTTATAGAATTAGAGATAAACCCTTTATGAGCACGGATGGGTATTAAAGATGTTGGCTCGCCAATAATGGTACAGTCAGGTTGAAGATTGGTGTTTTTAGCAAAAAATGATGCGCCAGCCATGGAGGTTTCTTCATCAGCGGTAGCTAAAACGTAAATTGGCTTGTTTAACTTTTTGAGATCAATATCACGTAACGCTTCTAAAATAAAAGCAAAAAAGCCTTTCATATCGGCAGTGCCTAGTCCATATAGCTTATTATCTTCTTCAGTTAGCTTAAAAGGATCTTTTGTCCATTGTCCTTCATCAAAAGGAACCGTATCGCTGTGCCCACTTAGTAATAAACCACCTTGCGTTTTATTGTCGCTGTTTGAATAAGTTGCTAGCATGTTGAATTTGTGTCGAGTATTGGGGACAGGCTGAATATCAATAGTAAAACCTAAATCTTCAAACCAAGTAGCTAACTTCTCGATAAGTGGTTGGTTAGAATAATCCAATTTTTCGTTAGTGACATTACTAATTGTCGGGATAGAGACAAGTTCGTTATATAGTGTTAAAAAAGAAGGGATAGCCATAAAATTACCTTTAAATATTACCTTTAAATAATAGCTTGAAAACATATATTTTTACATGCTGTAAGCATAACATTTACATTATCGTTTGCCTATAAATTACCATTCTTTTCAATCGGTATTTTATATATTGGATCATTAATTATCATTAAAGTTATTCCAAATAAAGTAATATGTGTTAATAAATAAAACACACATAATGATGAAAAAGCTACTGCTGAACTTTTAATAAGATAGTTTATTATTGCTAAATAAACATATTGATCATATGCTCAGGAAACAAGAAAATATCAAAAAATCCCCAGATAATGTCATTTTAATTGCTAATAAAATAGGTTATTTAGCTTGTCAACTACCAACCTAAATAGCTAGAAATACGCTTTAAAATAAAGAAGTGTTTATCGAAGGTAACTAATAAATTTGCCAACAGATAAGCTAAAGCGTAAAATGCCCATCCTATTTTGCTTAACCTATTACGAATAAGTAATACTGACTTGAAATCAGAGGCATTTTTTAATGACAACTTTATATGCAAAACCAGAGCTACTTTCGCCAGCTGGTTCCCTTAAAAATATGCGTTACGCTTTTGCTTATGGCGCAGATGCCGTTTATGCTGGTCAACCTCGCTACAGCCTACGTGTTCGCAATAACGAATTTAATCATGAAAATTTGGCAATTGGGATCAACGAAGCCCATGCCCAAGGCAAAAAGTTTTATGTGGTAGTTAATATTGCCCCACATAACTCTAAATTAAAAACCTTTATTCGTGATTTAGAGCCTATTGTAAACATGAAACCCGATGCTTTTATTATGTCTGATCCTGGGTTAATTATGTTAGTTCGTGAACATTTCCCTGAAATGGAAATCCATTTATCGGTGCAATCTAATGCAGTTAACTGGGCTACAGTAAAATTTTGGCACCAGATGGGCTTAACCCGAGTTGTATTATCCCGAGAATTATCACTTGATGAAATTGCTGAAATTCGTGAAAAAGTGCCCGAAATGGAATTAGAAGTATTTATTCATGGAGCGCTATGTATGGCATACTCTGGTCGATGTTTACTTTCTGGTTATATTAACAAACGTGATTCCAATCAAGGTACGTGCACTAATGCATGCCGTTGGGAATATAAGGTTGCTGAAGGCAAAGAAGACGAAGTTGGCCAAATTGTACATAAATGTGAGCCCATCCCAGTGCAACAAGTAGAGCCAACATTAGGTATTGGGCAGACCACAAATAAAGTATTCATGCTTGAAGAGTCTGGACGCCCAGGCGAGTATATGCAAGCTTTTGAAGATGAGCATGGCACTTATATTATGAACTCAAAGGATTTAAGAGCGGTTGAGTTAGTAGGCGACCTGACTAAAATTGGTGTACATTCACTCAAAATTGAAGGCCGAACAAAATCTTTTTATTATTGTGCAAGAACAGCACAAGTGTATCGCCAAGCGATTGATGCCGCGAGCGAGGGTAAACCTTTTGATCCTCGTTTGTTGCAAGAACTCAATGCACTTGCGCATCGCGGTTATACCGAGGGTTTTTTACGTCGCCATAAGCATGAAGAAATGCAAAACTATGAACATAGTCATTCAGTATCTGATAGACAACAATTTGTGGGTGAATTTAGTGGTGAGCGATTAAATGGTCTCGCTGAAATTATTGTAAAAAATAAATTTTCTGTCGGCGATAGTGTTGAAATGATGACCCCAAAGGGCAATACCACTTTTATTATTGAACGTATGGAAAATAGAAAAGGGCAACCAGTGCCCGCAGGACTTGGCGATGGTCATATTGTTTATATTCCCATTCCCGAAGATATTGATCTGAATTATGCATTATTAATGCGTAATTTTGATTAGTTAAATTTAACTTAATACCAAAGCGCAGTATAGCTATTGCGCTTTTGTTTTTTATGTATTAAGAGGATATGAAAATGGATGAAAACATTTAAGAGAGCTGGCCACTGAGTTAGCTATGTAAAAAATGGTTGTAGAAAACGACTGTAGAAGACGACATCGCTAGTTTATGTTTAGTGAGTGGATTATGTCATACTCCTATAAAATATAGTAAAATAATAAAAGCTCCAAAGAAAAGTAGAGTTATATTTTTACTATATGTAATACAACAATTATGTTTAAAGGTTATTTTATTAATAAAAATCACAAAAAAGGAAAATTTTCATTATGATGCGAGTTGGATTATTTATTCTAACTAACTTAGCTGTTATGTTTGTATTTGGCATTGTTCTAAGTATCTTAGGTGTTGATTCACATAGTACGCTAGGTTTACTTATTTTTGCAGCACTATTTGGTTTTGGTGGATCTTTTATATCTCTTCTTTTATCTAAACGGATGGCTTTACGGTCAGTAGGAGGGCAAATTATTACTCAACCTAGTAATAATCAAGAACAGTGGTTACTTGATGTTGTTCGCCGTTTATCAACCGAGCTTAATATAAAAATGCCAGATGTTGCTATCTATCATGCTCAAGATGTTAATGCTTTTGCAACTGGTGCTACCAAAAATAGTTCACTGGTTGCAGTAAGTTCTGGTTTATTAAATACTATGACTCAAGATGAAGCTGAAGCGGTAATCGGTCATGAAATGAGTCATGTTGCTAATGGCGACATGGTCACAATGACTTTATTACAAGGAGTTCTTAATACTTTTGTTATTTTTATTTCAAGAATGTTAGCATCTGTTGTAGCTCAAGCATTGGATGATCGTAATCGTGGTTTATCACAGTTAACCTATTTCTTGATAGTTATGGTTTTTGAAACTGTATTTGGTATTTTAGCAAGCCTTATCGCAATGTGGTTTTCTCGTTATCGAGAATTTCATGCTGATGCTGGTTCGGCTAAATTAGTAGGCAGTACAAAAATGATTGCTGCGTTAGAAAAACTAAAAACCAGCCATGAACCAAGTGAAGATACGTCAATTCTGGCATTTTGTATTAATGGTGCAAAAAAAGCGAAATTTTCTGAATTGTTTATGTCTCATCCACCATTAGAAAAACGAATCAAAGCTTTACAGAATAGAACTTACCAAAACTAATCATTCTATAACAAAAATTATATACAAACGTACAATTATCTGAAAGCTTTTGACAAGCATTATTAAATTAACAATAATGCTTGTCAAATAAAGAACAGAGCGCCTATTAATCCCATTGTCAAAAGAGTTTATAATGCCATCCTATCATAATGCTAAAAATGAATTAGAATTACTTAGTCCTGCCAAAAATATTGAAATTGCACAGCAGGCTATTTTACACGGCGCAGATGCAGTATATATCGGTGGACCAAGCTTTGGTGCTAGGCATAATGCAGGGAATTCTGTTAGCGATATTGCCCAGTTAGTTGAATTTGCTCATCGTTATTATGCAAAAGTGTTTGTAACCTTAAACACCATTCTTCACGATAATGAGCTTGAACCAGCAAGACAACTCATATGGCAATTTTATGATGCGGGTGTTGATGCATTAATTGTACAAGATATGGGAATTTTGAATATGGATATACCTCCCATTGATTTACATGCTAGTACTCAAATGGATATTAGAACACCAGAAAAAGCAAAATTTTTATCTGATGTTGGATTTTCACAAATAGTTTTAGCACGAGAACTTAATTTAACTCAAATATCTGAAATTAATAAAAAAATTGATTCGAAAATAGAATTTTTTATTCATGGAGCACTTTGTGTGGCTTTTTCAGGTCAATGTTATATTTCTCATGCACAAACAGGGCGCAGTGCTAATCGAGGAGATTGCTCTCAAGCTTGTCGCTTACCTTTTACTTTAAAAGATGACCAAGGTCGTATTGTTGCTTACGAAAAACATTTATTATCAATGAAAGATAATAATCAATCGGATAATCTAATGGAGTTAATTCAAGCTGGTGTTAGATCATTCAAAATAGAAGGGCGCTATAAAGACTTAAGTTATGTAAAAAATATTACAGCATTTTATCGCCAAAAATTAGATAATATTTTAGCTAAATCATCAAATTTCTTACCTGCATCAAGTGGTCGTACCGAGCACTTTTTTACACCAGATCCTAACCGAACATTTCATCGTGGAAGTACTGATTATTTTATAAACGGTAGAAAACCTGATATAGGCGCTTTCAATTCACCTAAATTTATTGGTTTGCAGGTTGGTGAGATAACTAAAGTTACATCTAAAACTATCGATATCAAATCCGAGAAAATATTAACTAATGGTGATGGTTTAAATGTACTGATAAAAAGAGAAATTTTTGGATTTAGAGCTGACAAAGTAGAGAAACTTTCGGCTAATCAATACCGCATTTACCCAAATGAAATTCCCAAACCACTTTTTTCCATTAAATTACCTTATATGGTCAATAGGAATCTCGATCATATGTGGCAGCAAAATTTATTGAAAGAAACAAGTAATCGTCGCATAGGTGTATCATTTGAATTACATAATATCGAAGGCGGTATTGAATTAATAGCAAAAAGTGAAGAGGGTATTTGTGTTGAATTAGCATTAAAGGATGAATTTGATCTTGCAGAACAACCAGATAAATTTGTGAAAAATATTAGAGATAACTTATCTAAAATAGGGCAAACAATATATCACTTAATTGAATTTAAAATGAATTTGTCAAAAATTTATTTTATTCCAAGTAGCCGACTAAATCAATTTAGAAGAGAAATTATCGATAATTTAACCACAGCTAGATTAGCCAATTATCATTGTAAGACACGTAAGCCAGAATTAAAACCAACACCAATTTACCCAGAGACACACTTAAGTTACTTAGCCAATGTATATAACCATAAAGCTAAGGAATTTTATGCACAACATGGCGTAAAATTAATTGAAAGTGCGTATGAAGCACACGAAATAAAAGATGATGTCCCACTAATGATAACGAAACATTGTTTACGATTTGCGTTTAATTTATGTCCAAAACAAGCAAAAGGAATCCAAGGAGTAAAAACCAAAGTAACGCCAATGAAATTGATTCAAAACAATGAAGAATTATTATTAAAGTTCAATTGTAAAGCTTGTGAAATGCAAGTTTGGGGAAAAATCAAAAGCCACATCTTAAAAAAACCGTTACCTGGTAGTGATGTTATTTTTATGACAAAGAATTAAATTACTATAATAACAAAAATAACAAAAATAACAAAAAAATTTAGTTTTAAATTGATGAGAACAGATATAAAGCAGTAGTTTCAAAAAATAAAGTTAGTAATGCAAGCTGGAATTAATTCTATAATTACCTGTTTTGTAAACTAAGCTTATTCATTATCACTAAAGTGCCTATATGTGAAACTATACTTGGTTAATCAAATAGGCATTTGCCTATCAACACACTTTAATTAGCAACATAAAGCCTGTTTAAGTGACACCAAGCTTAATTGTAAATATCCGAAACAAAGGTGATGAGGTGGCAGAAAGTACGGTTGTAAATAAACACAATAAAAAACAGTCAGAAAACGCATTGATTTTATTTAACTTTTTTTAAACAACTTTGAAGGACAAAGTGCCCAGCATTAAAAAAGAAGAGCGACGATAAACGGCCAATTAAACAGCCGACAAGTTATAACATAATTGATTTTAATGGTCATTTATTCTTCATTCTTAATTCACAAATTGATTAATTTAATTTTTTGTTGGCGGGTTATGTTTTTTTATTTGAGGTCATGATTATGCTAGTTTCATCGTCTAGTTTTACGTACGTTTATCGTGGTACGCAAAATGCCATTATGCGTACCACGATAAAAATATCTATGAAACTTTAAGTCCTTTATCGTCCGTATCAGTTCTAATTATTAATTGCTACTTAACATCTTTTGATTGAGTATTTTGTCAATCAATTATTACTAGAACAGGAAAAATCTCATATTCAAAAGCTAATCGAATTTATACTTTTTATCGATTATTACTAAATGACGGTTATCAATTTGTTAAGAACTCTATGTCACAAAAAACTTTTTGGCTGTACGAAAAAGACTTGTTATTAATTGGTTTAAGTAAAATGTAATTATAAAACTTACAACAACAAAAAAATAACGTAATTCCGTTGCGCAGGGTTATTAATATTGATTTTAGTCATCAGTGTCCGAGCGGGTACGTAGAGCCGACATTATTTTACGATAATATAATTCACAACAACCTTATTTAACATAATATACATTATTCTAACGTATTGATTTTAATGATTATTTATTTTTAATGTTTGTTAATTTATTGATTAATTTAATATTTTACTAGTGAGTTGTGTTTTTTCAATTGAGGTCAGATTATGCTGGTTTCATTGTCTAATTTTATGTACGTTTATC
>NZ_LZGW01000008.1 GCF_001690275.1 Gilliamella sp. WF3-4
CTCTGCGGCCCAACTTCGGCGTAGACCTTCCTTTAAATAGTTATCCGTAAAAGAAGGTAAGTGTGTTTTTTTTCGCTGATTGGAATAACGCAAAGTTCCCGTTAAGATTTGATGTAATTCCTGCATCGCTGGCGTGTAATCTTCTAAATCCAATTTCGCCGCTTTATTCTTACTAATCTTATTGGATAATTCACCTACCGTCGCCTTCTCTTCTACTGTTTTAAATTCAGGCCAGTACCATGGAGAAACCAATTTGATATGCGCTTGTGCGCCTGCTGTAATGTTTACCCAACCTTGTATCAGTACCCCTTGTCGATTCAATGCCTGAATATAACGCCATACCGAATCAGGGTTAGCATCATCGACCGCCATTAAACTCTCATCCCCCGATGTGTCAAGTAATATTGTGCGTGGAAAGTAGACAGTGTTGCTTTCGGTTGCTTTGGGTAAATTATCTAACGATAATGGAAATTTTTTCCAATAAGCGAGTTTTTGACTTAATTGCCCAGATTGCCGGCCTAGGTGGGAGACTTCATTAGCGTCTATCCAGTAATGCTTATCCTCAACAATAAAACGAATTGTAAAGCAACCTTTATTATCATCGGTCGGCTCAGAGTAGACACCCGGTAGCGTTATCTGTGGCGCGCCACTACTCACTAGCTCAACTTCAGTGGGGATGTCATTTAAGGTTAGTTCAGGATAAAGAAAGCGGTTAATATCAATCAACCGCGCTTTATCTGTTTGCGTTAAACGGTACCATTGTTTTTGCGGTATGGTGTTTTGCGTTTCACCGTTAATCCCATTAATCCCACCGCCTAACGGCGTATTGAATGAAGACTGTCGTGAAGCGTCAAAATATATCAATGGTATACTAAAGGTATATTCCGGTTTGATTTTAACATAGTAATAGTTACTGCTATCTACAAAATGAATCCCTATGCCACTGTTTAAATAGCTATCTGCCGGAGGCTGGATTAATCGGGCCTCTTTTTCAACTAAAATGATTGTCTTTTCACTTTCCAGTAATCCATCTGCTAATGCTCGTTTCATGGCAAATCATTAATACCTTTGTGCTATTGCGTATAAACTAACTCCTCTTTTGTTGGTTGTCTGTAAGCCACAAAATAATCTTTACCTACAATAAATAATGTATTGTTCATATAAATGGCTTGATTGCCATTTAATAAAAATTTAGCTATAGGTAGTTCATCAATATTTTCAAATGTGACATATTCCAATTCGTTACTGATATCAATGTGATATTTTTTAAAATTTTCTACTTGCTGTTGATATAATGCCTCATTATCAAAAAATTGTTTTGAATTAGTCTTACCAAAGTTTACCGGATAAACTTGTTGATAATTAACACAAAGTTTTTTTTCATTAGCATTTAAAGTTAATGTCGCACTATCAAGCTCTTCTAATTGACCACCCTCAAAACGTAAATAATTATTAGCTTGCTTACTTGTTAACAAAAGACTTCTAGGCGAATGTTTATTTGGATCTTTAGTAGCCCATTTGCTATAGCAATTAGACGTAACCGGTATTTCTTGAAACTTTCCTTCTTTTGTAATTTGAAAATGTTGTATTTCTATTGTTTCATCTTCAAAGCGTTGTTGGCGTTCAATGGAATAGTTTTTATCAATAGTAAAGTAATGATAACCAACAGGTTGTCCATCACCTCCAGGACCTCCACGAGTTGTGGTTCTATAGCTAAAAATTAATAGTTTATCTAGTAACTTATAATCACTAGAAAACAGATATAAAAATGAATCTGCCTCACCACTATCCCAGAATACATCAATAAATATTAAATTAAGATCAGGAGATATAGGTGAGAATCGTGCGCCAGATAAATATACCCCTTGCCATGGGATACCTAAAAAATTTTTGTAATGAATGGATAACTTTTTTAATACTTCATCTCGATATAATATATAAGCATCTTCTGCATTAAATGGAACATTGATTATGGATAATTGAGACACTTCTTTAATAAATTCTTTTTCAAAATAAGGTTTTGAATAAAAGACTGGCTCGCCATTTTTTCCAAACAAAAGTAGTATATCGTCCAATAATATTACTTGCCTGTTTTGTGTCACATACTGTTTTAATAAACTATTATCAATGTTTTTATCAAATTGAAGATAAGTAATGCTATCATTTAATTTAATATTATAATTATACTCTAGTAATTGTCGCTGTTTTTTTAAATCAAAATATGTTTCTTCAATATTATTATTTATAAAAAAATCTTTTGCAGGCATAGTATTACGTTTAATCAAAAACGACTGATTATTAAAATAAAATTTATTACCAAGCAATTTTATATCAAAATCAACCGTTGTTTCATTTATCAAGGTATCACTAATACCATAAATAATTCCCCAATTATCCAGCATTTTTTTTTCATCAGCTGTAGCTGATGATACAATTAAACTTAAGACTAATAAAAATAAAATAAAAGTTAATTTGATTGTCTTCATACGTTGTTAACCTTTATTAATTATTAATGATTGCATTGATAACCCATTAACTTGTTCAGCGCTTTTAACAAAATATTTATCTTCCAAATATTTTAATTCAAAACTTCTTACATCAAAATGAATCCATGTTGCAGCGATTGCGGTATCTTTTGGTGTTTTTTCACGAATTCCCACCTCTAAAGAAATAACATTTCCTACATTCCATCTATAATGCGCATTACAATAACTGATCATTACCTCTCTAGCATCATCACACAAATTTTCTAATGAAATTTTGGTATTGTTATAAATCATATGAATATCTAATGCTTTACCCATATGATTAGTACTTTGTCTAAAATTATGAGCATTATTATCTGACCAACAGCGATATCCAGATTTAACTAATTCAATTTTCATATTCCGTTGATCAAAATGATATAAATAAAATTTCCAAGCTCTTAAGACCCAAAATAAAGTTCTGTGTAACCCTGGGTATTCATATTTCCTATACATTTCAATAGTATTTGCATTTTGTTTTTGTTGTTCAAATTTACCGTTACCAAAGCCTCCACATGCTTTATCGCCTTTCACTAATTTCAATGTAGAACACTTACATTTAGCTTGAGCAAAATACGTTTCTATTGGATATTCTTCTTGAAATCTATCAATTGCTTGTATAACTTTTATATCCACAACGCCAGTTTCCTCAACTTGCATATAATCACGTTGAAACTGTTTTATCATCTTTTCTGTTCTTTCAGTAAATTCATCGGTTGGTACATTGCCACCAAAACCTGCAAGGCGGATATTAATTTCCCGAATAATCTCATGCTTATCCCCTTTCTGAAAAAGAATCTCGCTTTTAGGGAAGTAATCTATCATCGCCACCGGATGAATAAACCATGCCTTGCCGTCTGCGGATAGATTGGACAGTTTAGGGGTATTGGCATCAGTGTTTGCGGTTGGGTTTTGAGCTTGTGCCTGTGCCACTTCTTTCCACCACAGTGACGGTTTAATGCGTTGCTCTTTTTCAAGTTGCCAGTTTGATTTGACATGCTCAAGGGCTTCGTCCACTTTTTTCATGGCAAAGTCTCGATGGTAGGGCTCGATTATGCCGATTTTATCTAATATCGCTTCAATAGACTCTTTTTTTTGTTGCTTTTCTTCTTCAAACAGCTCATCTATCTCATTCCATTTACTTAATGCTTCATCGGCATACCATTCACTTTCATATTTGACCAGTAAATGCCCTATCCGCTCTGCGGCCCAACTTCGGCGTAAACCTTCCTTTAAATAGTTATCCGTAAAAGAAGGTAAGTGTGTTTTTTTTCGCTGATTGGAATAACGCAAAGTTCCCGTTAAGATTTGATGTAATTCCTGCATCGCTGGCGTGTAATCTTCTAAATCCAATTTCGCCGCTTTATTCTTACTAATCTTATTGGATAATTCACCTACCGTCGCCTTCTCTTCTACTGTTTTAAATTCAGGCCAGTACCATGGAGAAACCAATTTGATATGCGCTTGTGCGCCTGCTGTAATGTTTACCCAACCTTGTATCAGTACCCCTTGTCGATTCAATGCCTGAATATAACGCCATACCGAATCAGGGTTAGCATCATCGACCGCCATTAAACTCTCATCCCCCGATGTGTCAAGTAATATTGTGCGTGGAAAGTAGACAGTGTTGCTTTCGGTTGCTTTGGGTAAATTATCTAACGATAATGGAAATTTTTTCCAATAAGCGAGTTTTTGACTTAATTGCCCAGAT
>NZ_LZGW01000009.1 GCF_001690275.1 Gilliamella sp. WF3-4
AGTATAGCATGGCTAATTGTGTTGGCGACGGTGTTTCCTTCTGTCTGTTGTTTGATTATGGTGGCTATCTTCGGTGCTAATGCCCCCGCAACAGCCCCTGTCATGTCGCCCGTGATTAGCCCATTAATAATGTTAACCGCCATTTCAACGCCTTGACGGGTGTCACTGCCCATCGCTGACATCCCTTCGTTCATCGCATCGTTGTAGGCCTTTTCATAGATTTTCTGTTCCTGCTCGTCGGTTAAAACGAGGCCTTGCTCTTTCGCTTTTTTTTGCTCTTCTTTTAGCTTTTTGTTCGCTGCAGATTCTGCGCTTATGCGGTCGATATGATTGAGCATGGTTAAGGCTTCACCGCCAATCTCACTCACTAAGTGTGTTTGGTCTATGATGTCTTGCTCTTTTTCTTTGTTAAAGATGTGTTTCAGTTCGTTATTCGCCTGCTCAGTATCTCGGCTTAAATCATCAATATCCTGTTGTTGTCCGTCCTTGTTGCGAATTATAATCGTGCCTTCCGATACCGCAGATTGCGTCGTCGAGTTTGCCTTCTCTGACTTATTACGACTGGTTGGCATCGATGGCATGCCACTGGAGCTAATGCCAGCACTGCTGCTACTGACTTTGTAGTCCGCTTTGTTTTCGATATCACTAAAGCTAATTGTACCCGTATCAAGGCGGTTTTTGCTCGGGTCTTCGGCTTCCGAGGAGATGACCGCCCCTTTTAGGTCGGTGTTGTTGCCTACCTTAATGTCAAAGCCACCTTTACCGGCAAAAATACCCGATTGGTCAGTAACACTTTGCCAGTTGCTGTCCATTTTAGTTTTACTCGCTGATGCATTGGCACTACCGCCTCCGCCCATTGAGATACTACCTCCTGCCGAGGCAGAAGTACTTTTAGAATGAAACTCATCGCTGTCTTGTTTTGATTCGATATTCAGGTCATGACCAATATCGGCAACCACCCTATCACCTTTAACTTGTCCTGCAATAATGTTAGCATCGTTCCCCGTTATGATTGTGAGCTTATTACCCGCTTCAACCACGCTTTCTGTCCAGTCGGTACCATTGCCTTTTTCTCGAGATTTACTATGGCTCGCATTGGCTGAGATATTAAAGCCATTTTTTTGTCCACCAAAGTTATAACCCACACCCACCGAGCCACTGCTGCTCTTTTCTTTCGTGTCAGTTTTGCTCGTGTTTTCTTGACCTACGATGTTAACATCATGGTTGGCTTTGAGCATCGCATCATGTCCTGCTGACACCTGACTGCCGATGATATTAATATCGCCGCTCTCTTTTTGTCCATTGCCCGTGGCTATAATACTGACATTATGACCCGCTGATATACCACTACTCACTACCGTATGTTGCTCTTGGTTTACCGTGCGCTTGGTTTTTTCACTACCCAAGCTAAGGTTAATTCCAATCGACGCCTCAGGTACCCCATTTTGTAAATTCGCACCTGTCTCTAACGCCGCATTACCCGCTTGTAGCCCCGCTTTGATATTCATTAACGCTTTGGTTTTTTCGTTAGTCTGTTTTTTGGCTTGCTCTCGGGTTTGATTAGCGTTGTACATATCACTAACCGTACCCGTTACCGCCACAGTAAGCCCTGATTTTTGGTGTTTATACTCTTCTTTATACGTCGTTTTGGCATCTAGTGCTTCGATGTTAACGTTTTCGCCTTGCAGTTTGATATCACGCTGCGCAATGACTTCGCTGCCTTTGATGTTCACGTCTTTACCCGCTCGGATATTAACACTGCCATCTGTGCTACCCACCACACTGCCCAAAAAGGCTTGTTCGGTATTTGTCTGTTTTAAGGACTCTTTTTCTTTACCAACGGTAAACCCAATACCCCCACTGCTCATTAGTCCCGATTTTTTAGTTTTGGTTTCTTGTTTTCGGTAATATGACTCTTCTGCCGCATCAATGGTCACTTCCTTGCCGGCATTCAGCACCACATCATTGCTACCAATCACTTGGCTGCCCGTGACTTTGAGATTATTACCCGCACTGATACTCACGCTATCACCATACAGCTCACTGCCTTTTTGCGTGGTGTTATCTATTTCTGTGTGCGTTGTGGTGGTTGTTTTATTTAAAAACCCTTTACTTTTACTTTTGTGAAATTCATCTAATTCAAAATGCTCGGCCGATGAGCCTAATATAATGTCATTATCGGCCTGTAACCCAAGATGGTTGCCCGCAGTAATATCAACCGTTTTGGCATTAATGTCATTACCAGCAATAAGCATAACATTATTAGCGGCACTTATGCCTGTGCCAACCACACTTTTTTCATCCGTTTTTCGGTAGTCTTTTTTGACCCTAAAATCTAATTTCTCTTCAATATCTGCGGTATTAAATTTAATATCGTGACCCGCTTGTAACCAAGTATTACCGCTTTCACCATTATTAATAATCCATCCCGCTTTAGTATTGATATCATGACCCGCATCAATCACAACATTGCCATCATTTACCTGAATAATACTTGTTTGGTCTATATTGGTAGTTAAATTTCGCCCCCGAGTCTGTGTGCGTGTACTTGATAATAGGTTGATATCATTATCTGCCGACAAATAAACTAGTTTATCCCCCACTAATTTGCCGTAATTGGTGATGTCGTTTTCCGCATTGATAGATACTCTACCACCATAAATAGTGCCTTTATTGGTGACATTATGCCCATCTAATAGTATGTCATTTTTGGCTTTAATTAAGCCATTACTATTAAGTTCATCCCCTTTAACAAACACGTTCTCGCCTGAGATTAATGCCCCATCAGTTCCCAACTGAGGACGGTTAACTACGTAAACTTGTGGCACTAATACCTCTTGCGTTTGACCACCTACCGTGATGGTCTTTTTCACTAATAAAACGATATCAGTGGTTAGTGCGCGCATTTGTTCGTCTGATAATTCAACGCCGGGAACAATACCATAGGCATTAGCAAAACTAATTCCCGCATCCATCAAAGCTTGATACTGCTCTAAATCAGAACGGTAACCATGTAAATAGCGGTTGCCTGTTAAGCCAATAATTTGCTCTCGTATTAATTGCTGTTCGTAATAACCATCACCTAATCGTTTTTGTATCGCATTCGGGTCGGCATTTAAACGGCTTAACATGTAATCAGAGCTGAGCCATTTTTTGCGTTGAGTAAAACGCGGATCGCTTTCGACAATATAATTTTTGTCAGTCT
>NZ_LZGW01000010.1 GCF_001690275.1 Gilliamella sp. WF3-4
ATTATTAGTTTTATTAAGCCCAAAACCATTACAAGTTGGCTCAGTCAGATTTTTAAAAGTTGAACATTGGCATTGAGCCTGTGTAAAAAATGAATCTATTGAATACTCATCTTGAAATCTATCAATTGCTTGTATAACTTGTATATCCACAACGCCAGTTTCCTCAACTTGCATATAATCACGTTGAAACTGTTTTATCATCCTTTCTGTTCTTTCAGTAAATTCATCGGTTGGTACATTGCCACCAAAACCTGCAAGGCGGATATTAATTTCCCGAATAACCTCATGCTTATCCCCTTTCTGAAAAAGAATCTCGCTTTTAGGGAAGTAATCTATCATCGCCACCGGATGAATAAACCACGCCTTGCCGTCTGCGGATAGATTGGACAGTTTAGGGGTATTGGCATCAGTGTTTGCGGTTGGGTTTTGAGCTTGTGCCTGTGCCACTTCTTTCCACCACAGTGACGGTTTAATGCGTTGCTCTTTTTCAAGTTGCCAGTTTGATTTGACATGCTCAAGGGCTTCGTCCACTTTTTTCATGGCAAAGTCTCGATGATAGGGCTCGATTATGCCGATTTTATCTAATATCGCTTCAATAGACTCTTTTTTTTGTTGCTTTTCTTCTTCAAACAGCTCATCTATCTCATTCCATTTACTTAATGCTTCATCGGCATACCATTCACTTTCATATTTGACCAGTAAATGCCCTATCCGCTCTGCGGCCCAACTTCGGCGTAGACCTTCCTTTAAATAGTTATCCGTAAAAGAAGGTAAGTGTGTTTTTTTTCGCTGATTGGAATAACGCAAAGTTCCCGTTAAGATTTGATGTAATTCCTGCATCGCTGGCGTGTAATCTTCTAAATC
>NZ_LZGW01000011.1 GCF_001690275.1 Gilliamella sp. WF3-4
AATAAAGGCACAATAGTTATTATTGGCATAGCTTAAGCGATCGTCATGCAGGGACACTGAACGTGGACCTTTATCCAAATCACCAAACCAACCAAAAATTTGTGGACGGTATTTTGATGGCATTTTATTCTCCTTTTATTTATTCTTCATGAAATTGGTTGCTGATTCGGTTAATGATGAGAGGAATTTCGCCATCATCTTGTCCATTAGGGCAGATATTGATTTGATAGTTATTTATTAGATCATAAGCAAAGGTGCCCGCTACCCAAGTTATCAGCGTTAGATCACTACCTGGCTGGTTAGAATCAGTTTTTTTCACTTCAATTTTTTCAATATCGGTAAAATTAGATTGCCATACCGCTTTACCCATGCTTGCCAAACTGCAACGGCTTTTGGGCTATTGCGTTATATTGTGCCGTTGTTTAATTTCGGCGAGCTCTTCTAATGATGTGGCATTAAATGCTTCTACCATCCATTCGGGCCAGCCTTGGCCGTCAATCCTATGGGCTTTAAATCCCGCCTCTTGATCTGACTTATATTCACCATCATCAATATTGGCAACATCACAAAAAAACATAAAACTATTGATCCATCCCCAAACAAATGTACTACCAGCGCCTGCTCGGGCAGGATCTAGCATGATATGATCAATCACTTGATGCGTATCGGGTTGGCACACCATTAACACAGTCGAGCTTAAAGCATTACGCGACATATTATGGATAATAACACCATGCAAATCATCCCAATCATACTCTTTTATTCGGCGTTTTTTCGGTTGTAAAAATACTGCAGGATGGCGTAAAAACTTAAAGTTAAAAAAGTAACTTTCGTTAACATAGACTTTACCCGTTTTACGGTTAAATATAATGGGGCTACCACGGCGAGAAAAAACGTTTTGGTAGAGCTCTGGAAGAGCATATGAATAGATAACAAATGAACTTAATAACATACCAAATAATACTATAAAAAAAACCTTTAATTCAGATTTTTTTAGTAATATTGAAAAAAAATCAAAACTAAAAAAGACTAAGACCATAAACATTAAAATTAATGATATAGATAAACACAAATAAAGAATCTGATCAGAAGGAATCTTTCGAATAAAGGCACAGTAGTTATTATTGGCATAACTTAAGCGACGATCATGCAGGGGTACACTATAAGGACCTTTATCCAGATCACCAAACCAACCAAAAATTTGTGGACGGTATTTTGATGGCATTTTATTCTCCTTTTATTTATTCTTCATGAAATTGGTTACTGATTCGGTTAATGATGAGCGGAATTTCGCCATCATCTTGTCCATTAGGGCAGATATTGATTTGATAGTTATTTATTAGATCATAAGCAAAGGTACCCGCTACCCAGGTTATCAGCGTTAGATCACTACCTGGCTGGTTAGAATCGGTTTTTTTTACTTCAATTTTTTCAATATCGGTAAAATTAGATTGCCATACCGCTTTGCCCATGCTTGCCAAACTGCAATGGCTTTTGGGCTATTGCGTTATATTGTGCCGTTGTTTAATTTCGGCGAGCTCTTCTAATGATGTGGCATTAAATGCTTCTACCATCCATTCAGGCCAGCCTTGGCCGTCAATCCTATGGGCTTTAAATTCCGCCTCTTGATCTGATCGGTATTCACCATCATCAATATTGGCTGATTTATAATACACCATAAAACTATTGATCCATCCCCAAACAAATGTACTACCAGCGCCTGCTCGGGCAGGATCTAGCATGATATGATCAATCACTTGATGCGTACCGGGTTGGCACACCATTAACACAGTCGAGCTTAAAGCATTACGCGACATATTATGGATAATAACACCATGCAAATCATCCCAATCATATTCTTTTATTCGGCGTTTTTTCGGTTGTAAAAATACTGCAGGATGGCGTAAAAACTTAAAGTTAAAAAAGTAACTTTCGTTAACATAGACTTTACCCGTTTTACGGTTAAATATAATGGGGCTACCACGGCGAGAAAAAACGTTTTGGTAGAGCTCTGGAAGAGCATATGAATAGATAACAAATGAACTTAATAACATACCAAATAATACTATAAAAAAAACCTTTAATTCAGATTTTTTTAGTAATATTGAAAAAAAATCAAAACTAAAAAAGACTAAGACCATAAACATTAAAATTAATGATATAGATAAACACAAATAAAGAATCTGATCAGAAGGAATCTTTCGAATAAAGGCACAGTAGTTATTATTGGCATAACTTAAGCGACGATCATGCAGGGGTACACTATAAGGACCTTTATCCAGATCACCAAACCAACCAAAAATTTGTGGACGGTATTTTGATGGCATTTTATTCTCCTTTTATTTATTCTTCATG
>NZ_LZGW01000012.1 GCF_001690275.1 Gilliamella sp. WF3-4
TGCTGCTAGATAACGTAATTCTTCCTGCTTATCTCCTTTAGCCAATTTTCTAATTCGTTTATTCTCTCTACGCGTAGTTAAACGGTTATTCTCAACCGCATTCTTACTCGCAGCTATCGAAGCACCGACATCACCCACATCACCACCAACGCTGGCCGTGGCAAGACCTGCTGCTAGTTGCGATAATGCGCTGATGAAGCGCGTGATTAAAGGGATTACAGCCCAATAACCACGCTAACCACAACTAACTATATAGGAATTAACTATGGCTAAGGCACATTCTAAGCTAAAAACAACCACAGGCAAAGCACCCACAGAGCGGTTTTACATCGTGGGTACACGCCTAACGGCGGGTTCACTCACCCCAGACCACAGCTAACCATTAAGGAGCGCTGGCTGGAGCAAATAGGCTTTTATGCCGGGCTGCCGGTGGCGATTACCATTGAATGCGGCCAGTTGATTATTAAACCTACGATGAAGATCTAAAAAGTAATAAAAGATCCCCGCTGGTTAAGGCGGAGGAGCTTTTAGTCTTTTGTTAAAGGTTCTAATTGCAAAAGGTGATTTTTAGCTCGCTCTATTAATTCCATTAATTCATCGTAATTAAATGTTAAAACACGTAGCGGATCACTTGGATAAATAATAAACTCTAAATTTCTTTTATCTTCAGATAAACAAAGCTCTCCCCAAACATCTCCATCATAGAGCAGCTCAGCATTAAAACTATCACTTTCTATCGAGCTTCCAACGCTATAATCCAACATGATATATATTCCTTCTATTTTTTAGGCTCTCTAAATCCAATTAATTTAGTGCCATCTTCATTAAATCTTAAAGTTCTACCATCTGGGGCTATTGCATGTATTACTTTAATAATTTGTTTATTCTCTGTTGCGGTTGTACGTGTTATTACCGTTTTAGGATTTGACAAAATATCGTTCACGATATTTTGAGCTTCTTTATTCAAAACAGAAGCTTTCTGACTTGAATAAGTGTAAACGCTTCCCTCCCGGCCACCATGTTTTTGCAAAGCTCGCCCTGCATCGGTTAAACCATTTCTATTAGCAGATGCGGCTGCTTGGCTCAGTTGTTCGACTGTTGGTACTGGTACTGATACTGTTCCTGTTGCATTTGCTGAAGGCTTAGTCACAGCATTACCCGCCTGTGCGGCGTTTGTGCTTCCAGTCGTCTCCTTTCCTGCTTTTACTCTATTAATACCCTCACTTATTTGCTCTACTTCTTTAGCTGATAACTTTTGCCCTGTAGCTCTCGCTTTCCAGGCTAAATCACTAAAACCTTTTGCAGTAACGCCAGCTGTTGAAAGTGAAAATAACAATTCAGCATCTGATACTGACACGCCTAATATCTTAGCTAGTCCCTCGGCTGTTTGCGTATGATAAGTTTTGCCATAATAAACGGTCATTGCTCCCGTTACGCCATTATCAGCCATTGACCATGTTAGATATGCACTTGGTATACATCCCACCACTGAGCTGCAACCTGGTGATAATGCGGCTGCTCCAAACCCATCGATAGCAGCAAACCCAATCTGAAGGACTCCTCCTGCTCGAGTGGTTATGCTGTATTCATTATCAATATTCTTTGTACCATCAAAAATACCATCAAAAAATGTATACTGAAATAACTTTTCATTTTTTTGATAAGGTATACCAAATATAGTTCTATTTTTTGTGTGTTCTTGAGCTGCAAGCGTTTCTCTATATGCTTGTAACTCGTCACTACTGCCTAACTTTTCTAGTTCTCGGAGTGCCGCTTTCTGCGGGTCATTATCAGCCAGTTCGGACGAACATTTAATTAGTGCACATGCTGCTGCAAGATAACGTAATTCTTCCTGCTTATCTCCTTTAGCCAATTTTCTAATTCGTTTATTCTCTCTACGCGTAGTTAAACGGTTATTCTCAACCGCATTCTTACTCGCAGCTATCGAAGCACCAACATCACCCACATCACCACCAACGCTGGCCGTGGCAAGGCCTGCTGCTAGTTGCGATAATGCGCTGATATTTTGTTTTTCCGCTTCGGTGAGGTCTTTGATGTCTTTCTTTTTACCTTTATCATCTTTATAAAGATTGAGGATGGCTTCTGCAGCAAGTTCGCCACTTACTGCGCCTGCGCCACCCGCTAAGCCTGAGTTGCCTTGTAGTTCGGCTATAGTGCCCGCTAATATGGCGTGAGCCGTTAAACGAGCTACTTCGTTATCCCCTGCATGTATTTTAATTTGCTCTGCTAGCCATGGTTCGCTAGCACCTGCAAGACCACCCGTGATGTCGCCGGTGATGATGCCGGTAATGATTGAT
>NZ_LZGW01000013.1 GCF_001690275.1 Gilliamella sp. WF3-4
TCCACAAATTTTTGGTTGGTTTGGTGATCTAGATAAAGGCCCACGTTTAGTGCCCCTGCATGACGATCGCTTAAGCTATGCCAATAATAACTACTGTGCCTTTATTCGTAAGATTCCTTCTGATCAGATTCTTTATTTGTGTTTATCTATATCATTAATTTTAATGTTTATGGTCTTAGTCTTTTTTAGTTTTGATTTTTTTTCAATATTACTAAAAAAATCTGAATTAAAGATTTTTTTTATAGTATTATTTGGCATGTTATTAAGTTCATTTGTTATCTATTCATATGCACTTCCAGAGTTCTATCAAAACGCTTTTTCCCATCGTGGTAGCCCCATTATATTTAACCGTAAAACGGGTAAAGTCTATGTTAACGAAAGTGACTTTTTTAACTTTAAAATATTACGCCATCCTGCAGTATTTTTACAACCGAAAAAACGCCGAATAAAAGAGTATGATTGGGATGATTTGCATGGTGTTATTATCCATAATATGTCGCGTAATGCTTTAAGCTCGACTGTGTTAATGGTGTGTCAACCCGGTACGCATCAAGTGATTGATCATATCATGCTAGATCCTGCCCGAGCAGGCGCTGGTAGTACATTTGTTTGGGGATGGATCAATAGTTTTATGGTGTATTATAAATCAGCCAATATTGATGATGGTGAATATAAGTCAGATCAAGAGGAGGAATTTAAAGCCCATAGGATTGACGGCCAAGGCTGGCCTGAATGGATGGTAGAAGCATTTAATGCTACATCATTAGAAGAGCTCGCCGAAATTAAACAACGGCACAATATAACGCAATAGCCCAAAAGCCGTTGCAGTTTGGCAAGCATGGGCAAAGCGGTATGGCAATCTAATTTTACCGATATTGAAAAAATTGAAGTAAAACAAACCGATTCTAACCAGCCAGGTAGTGATCTAATGCTGATAACTTGGGTAGCGGGCACCTTTGCTTATGATCTAATAAATAACTATCAAATCAATATCTGCCCTAATGGACAAGATGATGGCGAAATTCCTCTCATCATTAACCGAAGCAGGAAGAATAAATAAAAGGAGAATAAAATGCCATCAAAATACCGTCCACAAATTTTTGGTTGGATAAGCGATTTAGACAAAGGCGGGAACTATTTAACGGGTGCCGATGATCGCTTGCTCTATGCCAATGATAACTACTGTGCTTTTATTCGTAAGACAAAATCTGATCAGATTTTTTATTTGTGTATTTATTTAATTGTGTTAATTTTTTTAACTTTAGCAACCATTTTATGGATACTATTAGTTTTTTTATTTAATATTGAAAATGAATCAAAAATAAACATATTAGGTATATCAGCATTTACTATTTGCTGTGTTGCTATTTATCTTATTATTCCCGAAATCTATCAAAACTTATTTACACGCCGAGGAAGCCCCATTATTTTTAATCGTAAAACAGGTAAAGTGTATATCAATGAAAGCTATTTTTTTAATTTTAAAGTGTTACGTAATCCGTTAACCTTTTTGCACCCCAATAAAAAACGCATTAAAGAATATGACTGGGCTCATTTACAAGGGGTGGTGGTGCATAACTTTTCACGCTCTTCACTCAACACCACTATTTTAATGGTATGCAAGCCCCATAGCCATAAAACCATCGACCATATATTATTAGATCCATTACGTGTCGGCATAGGTAGTTATCTGGTTTGGGGTTGGGTCAATAACTTTATGTGCGCGAACAAATTAGCTGGCCTAAACGACGGCAAATACAAATGGGAACAAGAAACCCAATTTAAAGACAAAATGATTAAAGGGCAAGGCTGGCCTGAATGGATGGTAGAAGCGTTTAATGCTACATCATTAGAAGAGCTCGCTGAAATTAAACAACGGCATCATATAAAACAATAAATTTTAATAGCTCAGGGCGGGAAAGGATAACGCTGCCGACTTTACAATAACCGTGAAGACGTGCCATTAATCGTGACTAAAAACAATAAAATTTAAAATAAGGAGCAAAACAATGCCATCACAATATCGACCCCAAATTTTTGGTTGGATAAGCGATTTAGACAAAGGCGGGAACTATTTAACGGGTGCCGATGATCGCTTGCTCTATGCCAATGATAACTACTGTGCTTTTATTCGTAAAACAAAATCTGATCAGTTTTTTTATTTATGTCTTTCTGGAGTAATTTCAATTGGATTAATGTTTATTATTCCTTTTCTTGCATATGATATTGTAGATGATATGCAATTAAAATCAGATGATGATAAATATATTTTTTCCCTTTTACTAGGAATATTAGTTTTATTTATTATTACATTATATTTAATGTTACCAGAATTTTACCATAATCTTTTTACACGCCGAGGAAGCCCCATTATTTTTAATCGTAAAACGGGTAAAGTGTATATCAATGAAAGCTATTTTTTTAATTTTAAAGTGTTACGCAATCCGTTAACCTTTTTGCACCCCAATAAAAAACGCATAAAAGAATATGATTGGGCTCATTTACAAGGGGTGGTGGTGCATAACTTTTCACGCTACTCACTCAACACCACTATTTTAATGGTATGCAAGCCCCATAGCCATAAAACAATCGACCATATATTATTAGATCCATTACGTGTCGGCATAGGTAGTTATCTGGTTTGGGGTTGGGTCAATAATTTTATGTGCGCGAACAAATTAGCTGGCCTAAACGATGGCAAATACAAATGGGAACAAGAAACCCAATTTAAAGACAAAATGATTAAAGGCCAAGGCTGGCCCGAATGGATGGTAGAAGCGTTTAATGCCACATCGCAAGAGGAGCTCGCTGAAATTAAACAACGGCATCATATAAAACAATAAATTTCAATAGCTCAAGGCGGGAAAGGATAAAACCGCCTACTTTACAATAACCGTAAAGTCGTGCCATTAATTGTGGCTAAAAACAATAAAATTTAAGATAAGGAGCAAAACAATGCCATCACAATATCAACCCCAAATTTTTGGTTGGATAAGCGATTTAGACAAAGGCGGTAACTATTTAACGGGTGCCGATGATCGCTTGCTCTATGCCAATGATAACTACTGTGCTTTTATTCGTAAAACAAAATCTGATCAGATTTTTTATGTATGTCTTTCAGGCGTAATTTCAATTGGATTAATGTTTATTATTCCTATATTAATATATTTGCTTACATGGATAGAATCGGCCTCTATGCTTATTCTTCCATTGGTGATCATAATTTTATTTTTTATTACATTATATTTAATGTTACCAGAATTTTACCAGAACCTTTTTACACGCCGAGGAAGCCCCATTATTTTTAATCGTAAAACGGGTAAAGTGTATATCAATGAAAGCTATTTTTTTAATTTTAAAGTGTTACGCAATCCACTAACCTTTTTGCACCCTAATAAAAAACGCATTAAAGAATATGACTGGGCCCATTTACAAGGGGTGGTGGTGCATAACTTTTCCCGCTACTCACTCAATACCACTATTTTAATGGTATGCAAGCCCCATAGCCATAAAACAATCGACCATATATTATTAGATCCATTACGTGCCGGCATAGGTAGTTATCTGGTTTGGGGTTGGGTTAATAATTTTATGT
>NZ_LZGW01000014.1 GCF_001690275.1 Gilliamella sp. WF3-4
GCCGGTAATGATTGATGCGGCTGAGTCTATGCCTTTGCTGACATCTCCACCCATGGTGCCAAGGTTGTTTTTTGCATTTTTTACCACTGCATCGCTGACGGCATTATAATAATTTTGCTGGTAAAGTTCGTCGTAGCTTTTTGGGGTATAGCTTGGGTCTTGTTGAGCTTTAACCTCTTCTTTTTCTAGCTGCTTTTCGGTTTTTTCTTTTAGGCCTTTTTTAATTTCTTCGTCGTTGTCTATTTTGTTTTGTGCCTGTATTCGGTCATATTTGCCCATTATGCTTTTCGTCTGTTGGGCTATGTCTTTGATAAGCTCTACCGTTTCGATTTTGTCGAGCTCTTTTTGTTTGTCAAATATCGGTTTTA
>NZ_LZGW01000015.1 GCF_001690275.1 Gilliamella sp. WF3-4
TCACGATCCTCACTATATTCACTTTGAATTGTGGTCATAGCATTCATTGCATCATTAATTCCTTGTTTATCAATTGTAGGTAGTTAATTGTTTCTTTTGCTTTGTGTGCTATATTTTAACTAATTTAATTTATTAATACTTTGTAAATGCTCTAATCGTTCTAAATATTTTTCGTCTATAAGCCGATCTAAAGCTATGCTTGCCGATGCCCCCCTCACGAACCAAAGATTCAAACTCATTAATTAGTTGAATTAGTAAGTCGGCATATTCTTGATTACCTTTGAATACACAATTGATTCATACACATTATTGACAGCTTGACTAACTTTTAAGGTATTTCCTAGTAACGCTAACGAAAATAATTGTATTCTTTGCATAGCAATAAATTCGCCTGCGATTTGAAAGCTTTCAGTTATGAATTCTTTTTCAATATCTTCAAGTGCGGAATCAAACTCTTTCAGTATAGTCATGTTAATCCTTATTTAAGTTGCTGTTTGCGTTTTCGTCTTTTAATCTCTGTTTTCATTGCGTTAACAATAAACTGAGATGTGTTTTCATTAGGTTCTTTAACTGTCTCCATTTTCTCCATTATTTCGTGAGGAACCCGAGCAGCTATATTTTGTGACTTATTATTTATTCTATCTGTTGGCATATTTCACACTCCATAAGTGTCGAACAGTTTATATTAATAAAAATAAAAAAACAATATTGACATGTTCGACACTTGGTAATAATATCTGTTCGACACCTAATTATTTTTTAGGTCCTAAAACAACAATAGCCCGAAGCGTCCTACCGCTCCGAGCTATCTAACCATAAACATTACAAGGGGTAATGAGTATGGCTATTCGCAATAATACCGTATCGCCTACATTTGGGCAAAATAAAATTTTTACTTTTCTAACAGTGAATA
Source organism: Gilliamella sp. WF3-4 (assembly GCF_001690275.1). Taxonomy (GTDB): domain Bacteria; phylum Pseudomonadota; class Gammaproteobacteria; order Enterobacterales; family Orbaceae; genus Gilliamella; species Gilliamella apicola_C. The sequence continues at coordinate 914 of NZ_LZGW01000015.1, forward strand.
CACTTCCTATATTACAACGTATTCAAGTTCGTGCCAAAACCGAGGCAGAAGCTAGAGCTATGTACGCCAAAGTCGGTGTTGAATTGATTCTAATTATTCGTCAAATGGAGGTGGTAGCATGAGCAAGCAACCAATACATAACAGCTTAACTTATATCTTATCTGATGATGACTTTGAGCGTATTCAGGATAATATTGATTTTTTGCGTTTGATTGTTGATTGTGCCGGCAGTCAAGGTACCCGTAAGGATATTACCATTAATACTAATGCATTTTGCACATCCTTAGGCAAAATCGAAGATAATTTAAGAAATATTATTAATAATTTAGTTAAAACGAAAACAGCATGATTTGATAACTGCAAATCTAAATATATCAAATGGGCTTAAATCGCATTTTAAGCCTTTTTCTATCAATTCTGCCCAAATGTATCAATCATTAATTTAATCGCTTTATAAACGTTTTATAATAATTTTTAGCGCCTATTTTTCTTTAGATTTTATTTACCCTCTATCATCTTTAACTGTTTTGATTGTTCACTATTTATCTGCCCTTGTTCATATTACATTCATTGTACGTCTGTTTAATATGTCCTTGTTCCAACAATTTACCTAGAAGAGGGCAATTTAATAATTATGAATAGAATGGAAATTAAACGCCATGAATTATTTACTCATGTTTCAAATCAGGTTGCTAAAGAAGCACTTGATTTTGGTCTACCAGAAGAAACCGCTTCACAGTTAGGTTGTAATGTGGCAAACGCAATTGCAGAGCTTTTTGGTGGTCAAAATCTTACATTTCCCAAAGACTATGCTTTCAAAATTAGTCAACGAGATGCACAAATTTATCATGAGTTTAAAGGTAATAACTACCACGAGCTTAGCCGAAAATATCGAATGACAGAGCGAGGTATTCGCAAAGTGATTACAAGAGTAAAACAAAAAATAACGACCCCATTAGCTCAAAAGGACGCTCAAAATGCCTAAACTACGTAATTTTGAAATATTTAAACCTGGTACATTTACCGCAATGGACGGTAGAAAATTCACTTTTACTGAGCAAGATTTGCATGAAATAGCTGACAGCTATGACCCTAATCTTTATCAAGCCAATTTAACGCTTGGGCACCCTAAAAATAATTTACCTGATTTAGGGGCAGTTCATCATGTCTACATGTACCAAGGTAAGTTGTTTGCTTGTGCTGAGTTCGCCGACGAATTAGCCGAGGCAATCCATAAAGGTACTTATAAAAATCGTTCTGCTTCGTTTTACTTACCTCATTCACCTGAAAACCCAGTAAAAGGCAAAAGATACTTACGCCATATTGGCTTTTTAGGTGCTATGCCACCAGCAGTGAAAGGGCTTGCAAGTATTGACTTTTCAGAAAGTGGATTTGGAAGCTCAATCAATTTTGCTTCGAGTGGGGAATTTATTGATTTAACAGATTATCGACATTGTGACACTCAAAACACAATACGAGTAAAACAAAAAGACGGCACAATCAAAACGGGCTTTATATGGCGCGGTGAGATTTTGTATCTATAACTATATCAAATCGTCGCAGGTAGTTAACTAACTTTTATTTTTAATAACTTTGAGGATATTTATATGCAACATCCATTTACTCCAGATACATTTTTAAGTGCTATTGCACTTGCTTACCGTAACACTGATTTAATAGCAGATGAAATTATGCCACGCTCACCTGTCGATAAATATGATTTTGCATGGACAAAATATGACATAGCCGAGCGTTTTACTATTCCATCAACTCTAGTGGGACGAAAGTCTAGACCCAATCAAATCGATTATAAAACAACAGAAGAAAAATCTTCTGTTGAAGATTATGGACTTGACTCTCCTGTACCGCAAGCAGATATTGATAACGCTAAAAGTAATTACAATCCATTAGCTCATGCTGCTGAGGCAACAACCGATTTAATCTTATTAGATCGTGAAGTTCGTGTAGCCAATATGGTATTTAACCCTGAAAACTATACAACAAGCAATCAAAAAATACTATCAGGTTCAACCCAATGGAGTAATGACAGCAGTTCGCCATTAACAGATATATCCCATGCTTTGGATTCCATGATTGTTCGAGCTAATGTATTAGTTCTTGGTAATGATGTCGCCTCGCGTTTATGTCAACACCCTAAAGTTGTTCGTGCATTTAATGGTAGTACCGGTGAAGATGGTATTGTTCCGATTGAATTTTTGCGTGAAATTTTACGTTTAGAGCAAATTTATATTGGCACTTCATGGGTTAACATGATTAAACCCGGTAAGGAACCAGTACTACAACGCGTTTGGGGTAACCACGCTTCATTGTTATATATTAATAAGAAAGCAACAACCCAAAGTGGCGTAACATGGGGATTGACTGCTCAATTTGGCGATCGTGTATCAGGAACAATCCCAGAGCCTAATATGGGGCTTCGTGGCGGTCAAATGGTTCGAGTTGGCGAATCAGTAAAAGAAATATGTGTAGCTAAACATGCTGGATATTTCTTTCAAGATGCAATTGCCTAATAACTAAGTTATGGGAGTAATTATCTATGAAACTACCAAAGTTAAACGGGTTATTGTCAATGAAAAAAGACATTAAAACCGTTTCTCAAATAAAAGATAACATCCAAAAGGATTTGGATATTATCCGCAATCGCATTACTTCATTGGCTAATGAGTGGGATACGATATTCTTTCAACCATTAAACAAAACTGATGCACTCAAAAAAGACTTGCTTGCAATTGATAACCTTCATTTGACATTAAAGGATAACTTAAAATCTAATATATTGGAGCGCCATAATAGTGTCTTTGCTAATCCAAGAAAAGACCAATATTATATAAATGGTGCTTATGAAATATTGTTAAATGATAAACAAGCGAGCGAGTACCATATTGCGTTCATTGCTAATTTTTTCAAAAGCCCTTATCAAACATTGGTATTATTTAATGTTAATGAAGCAAAAAGAATTGTAACAGAGGTTTATGATTCTATTTCGGATCATGATTGGCAAGTAAAGAACGCTAGTGATATGGAAAAATCAGCTATTCGACTAAAAGAAATTCAAGCCGAACAGAATGAACTTAAGCAACTGGAGCAGAATATTCTTGTAGAAGCACAAGAAAACAATATTAACGTCCAATAACCACTAAGCCCAAGTAAAAATATTTGGGCTTAGTTATTTTTTACTACTGTAGTATAATGATTCAAAAGTTTGAAATTAAAACCTAGCAATATCAGTATAAGTAATTCCTTTTCATATACAGAAAATCAAAAATACCTCAATTATCACAGGATTTACGCTTCAATTATCGCGTTTTGCTTCAAAAATAGAAATAACAAAATAAATGGGTAAGTGTAAGGTTAAATAAAAACTTCAATAAAATCAATTACTTTTCTGAACAACTTTTATAAGTTTAAAACCTATTTTTTAAGTGTGAAAACGAGTATAAATTTAGTCTAAAAATAACTATTTGCGGTGTTTTGTTTTGTGCCAGTTTTGGCATTATCGCTGAATATCAAAAGTTTGGAAGTTAACAACAAATAGCTTATTCAATACTAATTTATATCTATCAAAACCTATTTTATGCTAGCTGACTTCATCATTAGTTTACTATGATACTGTCGCCGATACTCAGTTGGGGTTCGATCTGTCTTTTTTTTAAAAATCCGACAAAAATAATTACTATCTTTAAATCCTGATGCTTGAGCAATTTCTTTTATATTTAGATCATAATCTTTCAATAGTGATTTTGCATATTCTAAGCGAATTTGATTAAGATATTCATTTAATCCTATTTTACCTTCGCGTTGAAATAGATGTGATAAGTAATTGGGCGAAATGTAAAACATATCGGCTAAAAAATCACGCGTAACATCTTCACGAAAATGCGTATCAATGTATTGGCGAATCGCCTCAAAAAGACTGGTAGTTTTGGATGATGTTTTAATATCGACATTTAGCAAATCAAGGGTGTTGCTAAGTAAACTGTGAATAAGGTGATAAGCTGTTTTATTTTGTTTGCTCGGCTGGTTATACCGAGTTAACTCGGTCAGTGCTTGAATAATAAATGATCCAACCCGAGGACCACGCCTTGGGATATTGGCTTGCCCATGGGGAATCAATTGTCTGCCATCCCAATGTAATAGTGTTATAGCAATTTGCTGTTTGCCAAATAAAATAGTTAATAAGGTGGATGGGGCTTGCCAAATGGGTTTGTTCCAGCTGTGAGCAGCGATATAAAGTAAATCGTTGGTTGAAAGTACTTTTTCAAGCACGTTGCCGTCGTTATTAGCCCATAGCATTTTTTGTTTACCATCTAAGATGATCTCAATTCTAGGAAAATCGACTTGATAGGCATGTAAAGGGGCACAATTGCTGTTATTAGCGAAATAGATGTGATTGATTGTTAGCGGGTGATTGACTAACTTAGTTAATTTGTTGTTAATGAAATCTGTCATAAGATTAAATTGATGATAAATCAAGTTGTGCGCAATTGTTGAGATTATATACAGATATAAAAAATATGAAATCAACATAAATTATTTTTTATTTAATAGGCTATTTTTAATTTATGATTGTGTGATCTAAGTCTAAATTTTTCATCTAGCGTATATAAATCCAGTAAATGGCAAAAACGTCTTCTAGGCGGTTGGGTGATTTTTTTTTACTATGTTTAGTATAAAAATGATGTTTAGTATAAAAATGTTGTTCTAAGTTAATAGATGATGATTGATCTGAATTAGGAGTGAACCATGGAACTATATCTAGATACCGCTGATGTTACGGCCATTAAGCGTTTAGCTAAAGTGTTGCCAATTAATGGTGTAACCACCAATCCTAGTATTGTGGCAAAAGCAGGTAAGTCTATTTTTTCATTATTGGCTGAATTACAAGACGTGCTGGGTGCTGATAAACTGTTATTTGCGCAAGTATTGTCAAGCAATGCTGACGAGATGATAAAAGAAGCGCATCAGCTAAGAAAAGCAGTGCCATCGATTGTGACAAAAATTCCCGTTAATGCGCAAGGGTTGATGGCAATCAAAGAACTCACCCTGCAAGGTATTCCAACCTTAGGTACTGCTGTTTATGGCGCAGGGCAGGGGTTTTTAGCAGCATTAGCGGGCGCTAAATATATTGCGCCTTATGTTAATCGTATTGATGCTCAAGGTGGAAGTAGCAAAGATACTGTACAAGAATTACAAAAATTGTTAGATTTGCATTGCCCACAGTCAATGGTATTAGCTGCCAGTTTTAGAACACCGAGACAAGCGTTAGATTGTATGCTGGCTGGATGCCAATCGATTACTTTGCCCATAGATGTGGCTGAACTGTTTATTTCTGATCCAGCAGTCGATGCGACAATCACTAAGTTTGATGACGATTGGTGTAGTGCTTTTGGTGCACTAACGTTTTAACTTTGTTTACCTATTTTTGTTTACCTATTTTTTGACTTGAGCTTGTTTTGCTGCTTTGGCGTGGAACAAGCTGATCTGCCTTTTTCAATTGTAAAAATAGCATAACTCTAACATTTTTTATTGTATGATGATTCTTAATATTAATCACTATAAGGTGCAATGCTATGGATGAAAAAAATAATAAAATCAAAGTAAATAAAAAAGCTATTGTTAATGCATTACTCACAGTATTAAATGTTGAAAAAATCTCGCCTAGTTTTATTCGTGTCCAATTTAGTTGTAATAAGCAAGTTGATATTAATCCTTTATGGATTTGTCCTTACTTAAAATTGTTATTTCCTGATCCTTTAACTGGTAAAATAGAATTTTCCAAGTTTGATGATAATAATAAAATCGTTGTTGACGATAAATTACGCCGACTTATTCGTAGTTATAGTGTGCGTGAGTTTGAATGTGCTAATAATGAGTTTTTTGTCGATTTTGCTATTCATCAGACTGGTTTAGCGTCGGTTTGGTCACAAAAAGCTAAGATTGGGGATCAAATTGGTTTGATTGGTGCTGCCAGTAAATTGCAGTTTACTGATGATTGTTTGGTGTTAATGGGGGATGTTTCAGCCATGCCAGCGATCTGTTATACGCTTGAGCATCTACCTAAAAAGCATAAAGCTTTTGCCTTCATTGAAGTAAATCATAAAAATGATATTGTTTCATTATCAGACAATAAAGATATTGAAGTTTGTTGGCTAGTACAAAATCCAGATAATCCCCATCAATTAATTAATGCGGTAATCAACGCTAATTTATCAAGGCAAGGTAAACTGCTGTTTTGGGGAGGAATGGAGCGCTCGCTTGCACAAGCTCTTCGCCATGCGGTTAAGGATAAATATATACATTTACCGCCGGATGCTTTTCATATTACTAGCTATTGGCGAGAAGGTTTTGCCGAAGGTGAATTTAAACATCGTGAATAATTAGCGGTTGCTTTTTTATGAATATTCTTGCTCATTTACATTTGGCCACGTTAGCACATAGCTCATTAATTGGTAATACTGTGGCCGATTTTGTTAAAGGTGATCCGTATTTAATTTATGATACTGATATTGCTGATGGCATTATGTTGCACCGAAAAATTGATAGCTTGACTGATAACCTGCTTGAAGTTAAACAAGCTAAATTACTGTTCCGTCAATCGTATCAGCGCGTTGCTGCCATTACATTGGATATTGTATGGGATCATTTCTTGTCAAAGCATTGGGATAGTTATGGACTGTTGCCTAGTGTAGCTCAATTTAATGAAGTAACCAAAGCGCATATCCAACCATATATTAGCGCTTATCCAGTTGATTATCAGCACTTTATGAATGCGATGTGGCGTGGATTGTGGCTCGAAAATTATGCATCTCTCGATTTTGTTGGCGACGTGTTAGCTGGTATGGCACAGCGGCGACCGAAATTATATTTGCTAGAAGAAACGATTATTGATATCAAACAACATTATGGCCAATTAGAGGCGCTGTTTTTTTTGTTATATCCTAAAATTTGTTTAACAGTAAAACAAGGCATTAACTAAGTTGGATTTAGTGCTATCGGTTTAAGTTTTATACACTGTAGCTTAAGCCGATAGCGGTGAGTATTTTTCGATTAATTAGGTAATATTAGTTTACCATCGTTTATTTGGATAACATCCTTACGATTTGGCAATTGGCTAATCGGTTTTAGATTTTTGTTTGTTACTTGTGGGGCATAGCCACTTTTACCACCTCGAGTTTTTGTGCGCACAACTTGGCTTACAGGTAATGTTGCTTTGTTGGTTAAGTTAGCCCATAACCATTCAATGGCGTCTTCGCCATAATAATCAATCGGTAATAAGGTATTGTCAAACGGTGGCCTACCATCTAAGTAACTAGCGTTTTCAACTTCAATATATCGCAGTTGTGACTGACTTCCTTCAACTAAACTATTTAATGCCACATAAGGGCGCGATGTGTAGTTTGATAGTTGTTTAACATTATTACGTCCATGTATAATAAAGGTTTTTATGCCATGTAAGTTGCCAGAAGCGCTAACTTGTTTTATACCTTGCTCAACGCGTGGCTCTTGTGATTTTTTATAAATACAAATAGATCCTTTAGTACCATAATCAACTATCCCCTTCGTTTGAGAGCTAGAATAGAACTCTCGCCTTGGTGTATTGAGATCCTCGTTTTCAACAAGATCCAAAATAGTTGCATTCGGTCCATTCCATAGCGGTAAATGCCCGTTGGCCATTCCCCATATTTGCTGAAACGATATTTCCTCTAATGGTGCAACCTTACCTGTATAATTAATTGGATTTTGCTGAGTGCTTGCCACTGAAAAGTTACACATATTTTCGGTGACATCGTATTTACCATATGCGCTAATATATTGATAAGGCAGTCCGATAGATTCAGTATAGTAAAAATACGGTAGCTGGATATCCATTTCTGGTGTCCAACCATATTTGTGTAGTTTTTCTAGTGCTTCTTTGGGCGTGCCTGTGGTGAGTAATTTTGCTTTTTTAAGGGCGTTACAGCGTTCTTGTGAATAAAGAAAGTAATCGGCATACGGCACGTAAGAATCATTTTTATGTGCTTTTATTGCTGGGATTGCACATGGTATATATAATGCGCCATAAGCACTGTAATTGGCAATGGATCTGGCTTGTAGTTTGTGTGATTTGCTATCGCCTATCTTGATCGAGACAGGGGTATTATCAAGTTTTGGTTGAATTTGTGGATTGACCGCAACAATACCATCAATCATATTTTGGTCATCTAATTCGCCGGCTTTTAATGCCGCTCCACCACCATCGCTTGCGCCATAGACTAAAACAAGGGTGTTATCTTTGTTAAAGATAGCTTGATCATTAGGTGAAAACATACTGTTGAGTTCATAAAAGGCAAATTCTATCGATTTTAATACATGCTCACCCCAGCGGGCTTCGGCATTTAGTTTTGAGTGCAACTGTTTTACCGCATAGCGATGCGGGTATTTTTTTATGTATTTTTCTTTATTATCAATTGAAGTATAAAATAAGATATTACCAGTTTGTACTTCTCCCCATACGGTAAAGCCAACTTTGTGTTCCATATCATAAATACCGTTGCCTAATCCTTTGTCATTATAGACCACTGCGCAGTTGTGACGAAGTCCCCATAATCCACGAATTTGGACATCTTTCGCATTTAATATCCCGTCCGAATCACTAGCTGGAACTGCAACAATGCAGGGCTTATGTTTATTAAAATCAATTGGGATTTGTAATAACATACCTACGCCATCATTTCTTTGTACGGCTGTTATTTCGGTGCCTGCAAATTTGCCGTCAAATAAAGGCGTTAATTCTTGCTTCCTAAAACCAAATAGTGATCCTTCCCCAATTTTAGTATCAATATAGCGATTTAGCTTGGCTTGACGGCGTTCTTGAAAGTGTGGTTTGGTCGGAATTTCAACGTCAGGCGTGATACTACTGGTTGATAATGGCGTAAAACCGAGCCCAGCAGTAACAAGATCGTTGCTATCGCCATCATAATACGCCAAGGTACTGCGAACTAGCCATTTAGGTTTTACTATTGTATTGTCAATTTTTTTTGTGTTATGGCTCTGAGCATCTACATTCTCATTTACTACTTTCTCATTTACTGCTGATTCCATGCTCGCAACGGTATTGCTTGAATCAGGAGTTGTTTTATTGTCAGTATTGGTGATTTTGCTAGTATTTTCTTGAACTGTGTTCGTTTTTGCGGTTTCGCCCAATGAAGTTGATTTTGTTGGTTTTCCTTGTGCAATTAATGGCATGGCGACAAGGGCAAAAAATACCAATTTGGCTAATGTTTTTATTTTTTTCTGTTTCATTTTGAATTCCGTTGCAATCACGTTTTAGCAGATATAATTATTATGGTTTATTGCAAAAATTAGATGGTTATTTATTGATTAATTAATACACCTATTATGATAGTTTTAGTCTTTTACTATGTAATTATACACGAATTTTTGTTATTCGTTATTGAGTAAATTTAAATTACAAATTTTCCAAAAAGCGGCAATGATTTTTTCAGATAAGCGTCTTTTTTGCACACAAATCCCTACATCAAATGGCTCCATTAAATTGGTGGACCATTCTGTAATTCGTTCTCGGACTCTTTCTGGACTGTTGTCCATCACGACTTTTGGCAATAAGGCGACACCACAACCTAAAGCAACCATCGATACAATCGCTTCATGCCCTGCGACAGTAGCATAAATTTTGGGGTTGGTTATTTTCTTTTGTTTAAACCATAAATCAATGCGGTGACGGCTTGGGCCATGTTCTGGCAATATAAAAGGGATATTGTGCCAATCAGGTTTTTTTTGATGCAATTTATCGCTAAATGAGCTATTTAGTTTGGGAATCAACAAAACCATGTCAATTTCACCAAATTTTAAAAACTCAATGCCCGTAGGTAGCTGTTTAGGTTTTCCTGCAATGGCTAAATCGGCGGCATTGGATTGTATTTTTCCAACCGCATCGGCGGCATCGCCCGTTGATAGTTTGATTTCAACTAATGGGTAGTGGATCCTAAAACGATCAAGTATTTCAGGCAAATGGCTGTAGGCTGCAGTAACAGAGCAAAATAGAGTTAACTCCCCAACTAATTGTTGTTCTGATTGATCTAAATCCTGCCGTACTTGTTGGTGTAAATTGATCACTTGCTGGGCAAAACGCTTTACTTTTTCCCCTTCATGAGTTATTTGTACTTGCCGATTATCACGAATAAACAGTGCATGGCCAAAGTGTTCTTCTAAACGTTGAATTTGTCTCGATAACGTTGATGGGCTGACATGCATGGCATTAGCTGTCATGCCAAAATGACAAGTTTCACACAAATGTAAATACAATTTTAGATCTCGAATATTCATAACTAGTTCCGTTTTTATACTGAAAAGTTAGGTTTAGCCTGAAACTTTTTGGCAAAAAGACAAACAGCATTTAGCAATATTAAAGTCAAATATTATGCATAGATAAGGCAATAAGGCAAATAACAGCAATAATAACATCAATGGCAAAATAGATAGATACCTGCTAAAATAAATGATTATTTTGTGTGGATTAAAAAGTTAATTTTATGACAGAACAAGCGTATTTAGACGAAGTCAAAGCTCGTCGCACTTTTGCGATTATTTCTCATCCTGACGCGGGTAAAACAACGATTACCGAAAAGGTGCTATTATTTGGTCATGCTATACAAACTGCGGGTACCGTAAAAGGTCGTGGTGCCAATGCTCAACATGCTAAATCTGACTGGATGGAGATGGAAAAGCAACGTGGTATCTCAATAACAACCTCGGTCATGCAATTCCCATATAATGACTGTTTAGTCAATTTACTTGATACCCCTGGACATGAGGATTTCTCAGAAGATACTTATCGCACGTTAACTGCGGTTGATAGTTGTTTGATGGTGATTGATGCGGCAAAAGGGGTTGAGGATCGCACACGTAAATTAATGGAAGTGACAAGGCTACGCAATACACCAATTTTAACGTTTATGAATAAATTAGATCGTGATATTCGCGATCCTATGGAACTGCTTGACGAAGTTGAAAACGAGCTAAATATTATGTGCGCACCCATTACTTGGCCTATCGGTTGTGGCAAGTTATTTAAAGGAGTTTATCATATAGCGAAAGACGAGACTTACCTTTATCAAACAGGTCAAGGCCATACTATCCAAGAGATTCGAATTATTAAAGGGTTAACTAACCCCGATTTGGATTTAGCTGTTGGCGATGATTTAGCGCAACAACTACGTGAAGAACTTGAATTAGTACAAGGCGCGTCAAATGAATTTGATCTAGAGGCCTTTTTATCAGGTGATTTAACGCCCGTTTTTTTTGGTACGGCATTAGGCAATTTTGGTGTTGATCATATGCTTGATGGTCTAACAGCATGGGCACCAACGCCACAACCACGGCAAAGTGATAAGCGAGAAGTCAAATCTTCGGAAGAAAAATTCAGCGGTTTTGTGTTTAAAATTCAAGCCAATATGGATCCTAAGCATCGTGACCGAGTTGCATTTATGCGTATTGTGTCAGGTAAATATGAAAAAGGCATGAAGTTACGCCATGTTCGTATTGCTAAAGATATTAATATTTCTGACGCCTTAACGTTTATGGCTGGTGATCGTGAACATGTTGAAGAAGCCTATGCTGGCGATATTATTGGACTACACAATCATGGTACTATTCAAATCGGTGATACTTTTACTCAAGGGGAAGATTTGAAATTCACAGGTATCCCTAACTTTGCACCAGAATTGTTCCGCCGAATCCGCTTAAAAGATCCACTTAAACAAAAACAGTTATTAAAAGGACTAGTGCAATTGTCTGAAGAAGGCGCTGTACAAGTATTTCGCCCACTAGCTAATAATGACTTAATTGTGGGCGCTGTTGGGGTTCTTCAGTTTGATGTGGTTGTTGCACGTTTAAAATCAGAATATAACGTTGAGGCGATTTACGAATCAGTTAATGTCACAACCGCTCGCTGGGTAGAGTGTAGTGATGTAAAAAAACTAGAAGAGTTTAAACGTAAATGCGAGCAGAACCTTGCTTTAGATGGCGGAGATAACCTTTCTTATATTGCGCCAAGCATGGTTAATTTGAATTTGACTCAAGAACGGTATCCTGATGTTAAATTTAGGAAAACTCGTGAGCATTAATTTAGTCATCTACCAAATCACAGAGTTTATCAAGATGCTGTAGTATTATTGATAAATTTGTTGTTTTTATTTTTTGTTATTGCTATTAAAACTGAGTTGAGCGAGCAGAAATTATGATTTATAAGAATAGAAGAAAATTAGTTAATTTTATTATTAGTGGATTTATTGGGGCTTTACTTACCACTTCATATTCATCTTTTGCCATCGAAAACAAGCTTGCTAAACCAGTTTTGTTAGAAAAGGTACAACAAAGTGAGCGTGACAAGCGTCAATATGAAGTTATTGAACTGGCGAATAAAATGCGCGTTTTATTGGTTTCAGATCCTAAAGCGGTTAAATCGTTGGCGTCATTAGCATTACCGGTTGGTTCGTTGCAAGATCCCAAAGATCAGCAAGGTTTAGCTCATTATACTGAACATATGGTATTAATGGGATCGAAAAAATACCCTGAACCAGCGAGTTTTTCGCAGTTTTTAAGCCGTCATGCTGGTAGTTATAATGCTAGCACTGCTGCGCATCGTACTGCGTTTTATTTTGAGGTCGAAAATAGCGCATTTGAAACAGCATTAGACCATTTGGCTAATGCTATTGCTCAGCCAAATTTAGATCCTAAATTTGCCGATAAAGAACGTAATGCGGTAAATGCAGAACTGACCATGGCGAGATCAAATGATGGTTTTCGTATTGGACAAATTGATTCGGAAACTATTAATCAAAACCACCCAGCTTCTCAATTTTCGGGCGGTAATTTACAGACATTGAGTGACAAAGAAAGCAGTAAACTACAAGATGCTTTAGTTAATTTCCATCAAGGCTATTATTCTGCCAACATTATGGTAGGGGTAATTTATAGTAATCAGTCTATTAATAAATTGGCAAAGTTAGCAGAAAGCACTTTTGGTCAAATTGTTAATAAAAATATTGATGCACCTAAAATTGATAAGCAAGCGCTGACCGCTGAGACATTAGGTAAACAAATTACGATGGTACCAGCGCAACCCAAAAAATTGTTATTATTGCAATTCCCCATTGAAAATAATGTGGCTAAGTTTGCTGACAAGAGTGATGAATATATTGGCTATTTAATTGGTAACCGTAGCAAAAATACATTAGTTGATCAGCTTCAAAAGCAAGGTTTGATTGAGAGCATTCAAGCGTCAAGTAATCCAATTAAATATGGCAATAGTGGGTTATTTAGTATTTACGTTAATTTAACAGAAGATGGTCTTGCCCAAAAAGATAAGGTTATTGCAGCTATTTTTAATTATTTACAATTAATTCAACACGAAGGGCTTTCTGACGCTTATTATAAAGAAATGCAAAAAGTGCTAGCGTTAGAGTTTAAATATCAAAATGTTGAACGTGATATGTCTTATGTGGAATGGCTGTCTGATCAAATGTTGTTATACCCTATTAAAAATGTGTTGAATTCTGATTATGTTGCTACGCATTTTGACAAAACAACGGTAGTTAATCGTTTAAAAAGTTTCACCGTTAATAATGCAAGGGTTTGGGTTATTTCTCCTAATCAATTGACGAATAAGACCGCTTATTTTGTTGATGCCCCGTATAAAATTGATAATATTACTAATGAAGAAAAAGTAAATTGGCTAAATTTAAGTAAAAGTTTTTCGTTTAGCTTGCCTGAACTCAACCCTTATATTCCAGATGATTTTACGATTTTGAGCCAAAACAGCAATCAATCACAACCAGCGGGATTCAGCAAGCGTGGAAACCATTTCCATTTCGTTAGTCAGTATTTTCGTCAAGAACCGAAAGCTGAAATTGTAGTTTCGTTACGAAATAATGAAGCTTTTATTGATGCGAAATCCAAAGTAGCGTTTGATTTACTCGATTACATTGTTAGCCGTCAATTAGCGCAATTACAATTTCAAGCAAGTATTGCTGGTATAGCCTTATCTACGGGTAGCGATGATGGTTTGATGATTACGGCTAGTGGCTTTAATCAACACTTACCTGAAATGATATTAGCGATACTTAATAGTTATCGCCAAATAACGATTGATGAACAAAGCTTAGCTTTAGCCAAGTCATGGTATTTGCAAAAACTTGATGCAGCGGAACATACAAATAGTTACCAATTAGCTGTTAATCCTGTGAGTGCATTATCTTCTGTTCCTCATTATTATGAGCGAAGTGTCAGGCGTCAAATCACAGAAGATATGAGTATTAATGATATTTTAGCTTATCGTGATAATCTAATGACTAATTCTGTACCTTATATGCTAAGTTTGGGAAATTTATCTAATGAGAATTCATTAGATCTTTATCATGCTATTCAAAAAATGCTTGCACGCAAAGCTGAATTTACCCCAATGAAAAGCATCAAAATTAAATCACCTTTATTGGCACAAATTACTCAGCAGGCTAAAAGTACTGATAACGCCTTGATGATGAGCTATATCCCAACGAATTATGATCGTATTACAAGTAGTATGTTAAGTTATACACTTTATAAAATAATCTCACCATGGTTCTTCGATCAGTTGCGAACTAATGAGCAACTTGGTTATGCTGTATTTACAACACCAATTACGGTTGGGGATTCTGCGGGGATGAGTTTTATTATCCAAAGTAATCAATATGATCCAGCTTATTTGCTTAAGCGTTATCAAGAATTTTACCCAATTATGTTAAGTAAGTTAGAAGCTTTATCAGAAAATGATATTGAGCAATACAAAAAGGCGATACTTGAGGAGCTGACAATGCCACCTCAAACATTGGATGAAGAATTAAGCCGTTATATGCCAGATTATCGTTTATCACGTTTTGCCTTTGATTCACGCAGTAAAAAAATAGCGAAGGTAAAAAACATCAATAAACAAGATTTGATCGATTTTTATCGTTATTCAATAATCAATCAAAAAGGTTTAGTGCTTGCTTCGCAAGTGCTTGGTAAGCGTTCAGATGATGTTAAACAGCCTAGTGCAATTTCAGAATTTACTGAATTTGAAAATGCATCAGCACTACAAGATATTTTATTAAAATAATATACTAAAATGTATATATTACCTGAAATATTTTTATAGAAAATTGGCAATGTAACTACCTTATGATACACTGCCAAAATTCGAATAATTTGAGTTAATTATGGTGAATGGAACAGTCGATTATTTGGCTATAGGACAGCGGTTACGTGCTTATCGCATTGCTGCTTCGCTTAAAGCTGAAGATGTAGCTCAAAGCCTGAAAATATCAAGAGCAGCGGTTTATCGTTTAGAAAAAGGCGAAATCGTTAAAATTGAGACATTAGCTCGTTTAGCCCTATTGTTGGATACTTCTTTAGCCAGTTTACTTGGTATAGATACTGAATATTACTCTAGTGGTGAAGGTTTTTTTGAGCGAATGCGTCAGCTAGAAGAGCAATCAACCCACATCTATTCCCATTTTGATCCATTTTCTTTTTTATTAACTTCTCCAAACTATCTATCTCATTTAGCCATGATGCTTGAAGAATCAAGTGAATCGGCTGAGATGAAAAAATACGCAGTCATTTTATCAATTTTAAAAGATCGTAAAACACAGTTTTACCAATCAGTTCCTAAAGTAATTAATTTGATTAGTTTGCGGAATATAGAGCGGTTTTTGCACCTTGGCTTAGTAGGCGATTTAACCATTTCGCCGGGTAAAAAATCTGAAAGAATGTTGTTGGCACGCAAAGAGATTTACCATTTAATTGAACTATTAGAACAACAATCTTATGTGCCAACTATTGCAATTACGCAACAAGCAATTCCATCGATTGCTTTCCAAATTTTTTATCAAAGCGAGATTCCAATTTCGCTAGCAATTAGCCCATTTCGATTAGGTGAGTTACCAAATGTAACAACGGGCATTGCATCGATTACCTCATCGCCTGACGCAATTAAACGTTATCGTTCATTATTTGATAAACTATGGCAAAATAGCGCTAAAGAGCAACAAGCCATTGATTTGCTAAAAGCAACGTTAGATAAATTTTAAAGAATATTAAAGAGAGTCATTATGTTATCCTTAACATTACAACCCATAAAAAGATTTAATGGCACCATTAACTTGCCAGGATCAAAAAGTGTTTCTAATCGAGCACTATTACTATCCGCTTTGAGCCAAGGCGATACTCGCTTAACAAATTTACTCGATAGTGACGATGTTCGTTACATGCTTGATGCATTGACGGCTCTCGGTGTGAAATATCAATTATCCCATGATCGTACTATTTGTGATATTGAAGGTGTAGGCGGCAAACTATGCTCTTCACATGCATTAGAACTATTTTTAGGTAATGCAGGCACAGCAATGCGTCCTTTAGCAGCTGCGCTATGCCTTGGCCACAATAACATTGTATTAACTGGCGAGCCACGTATGAAAGAGCGCCCAATTGGTCATTTAGTGGATGCATTGCGTCAAGGAGGGGCTAAAATTGACTATCTTGAAAATGATGGTTACCCTCCGTTACATATTCATGGTGGTTTCATCGGAGGAAAAATTCAAGTTGATGGTTCTGTATCAAGCCAATTTCTAACAGCACTATTAATGGCTGCGCCATTAGCTGAACAAGATACCGAGATAACTATTATTGGTGATTTGGTATCTAAACCTTATATCGATATTACTTTAAAAATGATGGCGATATTTGGCGTTACAGTGGTTAATCAAAACTACCAAACTTTCATGATTAAAGCGAAGCAAAGTTACCAATCCCCGAAAAATTACTTGGTTGAAGGCGACGCTTCTTCTGCATCTTATTTTCTAGCCGCAGCCGCCATTAAAGGTGGCACTGTAAGAGTAACAGGGATAGGTAAAAAAAGTTTACAAGGAGATACACAATTCGCTCATGTTTTAGAAAAAATGGGTGCTAAAGTGACTTGGGCTGATGATTATATAGAATGTTCGCATGGTCAATTAAATGGTATTGATATGGATATGAATCATATTCCTGATGCGGCAATGACGATTGCAACCACCGCTTTATTCGCTAAAGGGAAAACCACTATTCGTAATATTTATAATTGGCGAGTTAAAGAAACTGATCGTTTATACGCTATGGCAACAGAATTACGTAAAGTCGGAGCAACGGTTGAAGAGGGTAGAGATTATATTACTATTGAGCCACCGGCAAAATTAGCCCACGCTGAAATTGAAACTTATAATGATCACCGCATTGCCATGTGTTTTTCACTTGTTTCGCTATCCGATACACCTGTGACAATTTTGGATCCTAAATGCACCATGAAAACATTTCCAGATTACTTTGAACAATTTAAAAGATTAAGTGAATAATAGTATGAATAACACTATCCCAGTTATAGCCGTTGATGGACCCAGTGGAGTAGGAAAGGGCACACTGTGCCAAGCGTTAGCGAATCATTTTAATTGGCACCTTTTAGACTCGGGGGCAATTTATCGTGTACTGGCATTATCGGCGTTGGAAAAAAATATTGCACTAGATGATGAGAATCAGTTAGCTAACTTAGCATTAAATTTACCTTTATCTTTTGACACAAGTGATATTGAAGTTAAAGTGCGATTAAATGGGATTGATGTGTCTAAAAATATTCGCACAGAGCAAACAGGCGGGGCAGCATCAAAAGTGGCTTCGCTTAATCAAGTTAGAGTTGCGTTATTACAACGTCAGCGTGATTTTAGACAGGCTCCAGGATTGATTGCTGATGGTCGAGATATGGGTACGGTTGTTTTTGCTGATGCGCCAGTCAAAATCTTTCTTGATGCAAGCGCCCAGTCTCGTGCAGAAAGAAGGATGAAACAGTTGCAAGATAAGCAGAATCATGCTAAATTTGCCAACATTTTGCAGGAAATAACTGCACGTGATGAACGCGATCGTAATCGAGCCATTGCGCCGTTAAAACCTGCTGTTGATGCGCTAATAATTGATACCACATCACTGTCTATTCAAGATGTTTTTAATCAATCTATTACGTATATAAACGAAAAACTTGCGCTGTAAGCTAACTTACGGCGTGAACTAAGCTCCATTATATGGATGAGTGGAGTATCGTAAACAACCCCACAAGACATGATGTAATGTGGACGTTAATATTAATTTAAGTATATAAATATGACTGAATCTTTTGCTCAACTCTTTGAAGAGTCTTTAAATCAGCTAGACACTCGTTCTGGTAATATGATCCGTGGTACTGTCGTTGCAATCGACAAAGATGTTGTTTTAGTTGATGCTGGATTAAAATCTGAATCAGCAATCCCAGTAGAGCAGTTTAAAAATGCCCAAGGCGAATTAGAAGTTCAAGTTGGCGACGTTGTTGACGTTGTACTTGACTCAATTGAAGATGGCTTTGGTGAAACCATCTTATCTCGTGAAAAAGCTAAACGCCATGAAGCGTGGTTAGTATTAGAAAAAGCAGTTGAAGATGCTGCAACAGTTTTAGGTGTTATCAATGGTAAAGTTAAAGGTGGCTTTACGGTTGATCTTAATGGCGTACGTGCGTTCCTTCCTGGTTCACTTGTTGATGTTCGTCCATTACGCGATACTTCTCATATCGAAAACAGAGAAATTGAACTAAAAGTTATTAAGTTAGATCAAAAACGCAACAACGTTGTTGTATCACGTCGTGCGGTTATTGAATCTGAAAATAGCGCAGAAAGAGAACAACTTCTTGAAAATCTACAAGAAGGTTCAGAAGTTAAAGGTATTATCAAAAATCTTACTGATTACGGTGCGTTTGTTGATCTTGGTGGAGTTGACGGTTTACTTCATATCACTGATATGGCTTGGAAACGTGTTAAACACCCAAGTGAAGTGGTTGAAGTAGGACAAGAATTACTTGTTAAAGTACTTAAATTTGATAAAGACCGCTCACGTGTTTCTCTTGGCTTAAAACAATTAGGCGAAGATCCATGGGTTTCAATCGCTAAACGTTACCCAGAAGGTACTAAAGTAACAGGTAAAGTAACCAACTTAACTGATTATGGTTGCTTTGTTGAAATTGAAACTGGTGTTGAAGGTTTAGTACACGTTTCTGAAATGGATTGGACAAACAAAAACATTCATCCTTCTAAAGTTGTTAGCCTTGGTGATGAAGTTGAAGTTGTGGTACTTGAAATTGATGAAGAACGTCGTCGTATTTCTCTTGGCCTTAAACAATGTAAACCAAACCCATGGTTACAATTTGCTGATTCGCATAGCAAAGGCGATAAAGTTAGTGGTAAGATCAAATCAATCACTGATTTTGGTATCTTCATCGGCTTAGAAGGTGGTATTGATGGTTTAGTTCATCTTTCTGATATTTCTTGGAATATGCCAGGTGAAGAAGCCGTTAAAGCTTATAAGAAAGGCGATGATATCGAAGCTGTTGTACTACAAGTTGATGCAGAACGTGAGCGTATCTCTTTAGGTATTAAGCAACTAGAAGACGATCCATTTAGCAGTTTTGCTTCTAACTTCAAAAAAGGTGCAATTGTTAAAGGAAATGTGACTGCAGTTGATGCTAAAGGCGCAACCGTTGAAATTGCAGATGGTATTGAAGGTTATTTAAAAGCACAAGATATTGCTCGTGAGCGTATTGAAGATGCAACAACTGCATTAAAAGTTGGTGATGAAGTTGAAGCTAAAATTATCAATATCGATCGTAAAACTCGTGCAATTTCGTTATCAGTGCGTGCAAAAGATGAAGCTGACGAAAAAGAAGCACTTGCGGCTGTAAATAATTCTTCAACTCAAGAAGATGCATCATTTACTAATGCAATGGCTGAAGCATTCAAAGCTGCGTCAAAAACTGAGTAAAAAATGTTTATGTAAAGAGTAAAGAGGGCTTGCCCTCTTTTTCTTTTGTGGTATAGAATGGGTAAATTCCATGCCACATAAAAAATTAGGAGTGATCATGAACAGATCAGATTTAGTAGAACGAATTGTAAACTGGCGGACACACCTTCCTGTGCAACTAGTTGACGATTCGGTTAGAGATATCATCGAGCAGATCGCTTTAGCCATGGAAGGTAACGATCGTGTAGAAATTCGAGGCTTTGGTAGTTTTAGTTTAAATTATCGAGCTCCACGCAAAGCTAGAAATCCAAGAACTGGCGGTAATGTTGAAGTCAAACATAAGTACATTCCTCATTTCAAACCAGGTAAAGAGTTGCGTGAAAGAGTAAACAACGCTGCAAAAGCATAATCTCTAAATTCTATATTTAACTAAAAGCCTTTGAGTAAAATCAATGGCTTTTTTATTTTAAGTAATGCCATTACTGTTATTTAATTACACTCATCAGTTTAGTAAATTCATTTACTCCTATTGATTAACTAAGATCTTCTCATATTTTGTTTTTCATCATTATGAATTGTTTGCAATTTTTAAAATTTGAAAGATTATTAACAATTTTTAGTAAATTGTATCTGGTTTAATGATCAAATTGGAAGGCTTCTCAAAAATTTCAAAACCATTTATTTTTTTATAATAGTAAGTGATAGGCTAGTTGTTAGTTTAGACTAACAATAGTAGGCACTAATGAGACAATGTTGTTCCCTTGATTTAATGGCTATTATGTTTTCATTAGGTTGCCTACCATTACTATTTTTACCACATTTATTTTCTGATTTTCAGTGGTATTTTATTGCCGTTACCTTAGTTATTTTGTTGTTAGTGACTTCAGATAAATTTCGTTGGCTTCTATCTATTTTTATTATATTTTGTTTAGGTTTTTTATGGTCTATTGCTTATTCTAAGCAATATTTAACCAATATCACGCCTTATATTGACAAAATATTAATTGTTAAAGCCAAAGCAGTAAGTATCAATACACGCCAAATAACAACAAATGAGCCTTATCATTTGTCGTTTTCTATTTTTTCTGTTTCAGACCATATGCTTCCTAATAATATTCCAATCACAGTTTATTGGGATAAGTTAGCACTTCCTAAATCTGGCCAAATTTGGCAATTAACATTAAAAGTTAAAGTAGCACACGGTTACTTAAATGAGGGAGGATTTGATAGCCAACGTTTTTCTATTGTCAATCGAAGTTTATTATCAGCTAAATTAGTTGATGCAGAATTATTGCTAGATGAATCTGATGTAAAGCAAGCAATTACTGATTCGGCATTACCCTATATCAATTTGTTTCGTTATAAAGGCATTTTACTTGCTCTTGCTTTTGGCGATCGTTCCCAATTAGATAATTCACATCGTACAGTGATGATGCAAACTGGTATTGCCCATTTAATGGCAATATCGGGTATGCATATCTTAATAGTTTTTGGGATGAGTTGTTTTTTTATCAAAGTTTGCTTGTTTTTTATTCCAAAGCGTTTTATGCATTTTTTCGTTCCGATTATAGCAGGCTGGTTATGTGCATTTTTTTATGCATGGTTAACAGGCTTAAATCCGCCAGCTTTGCGCGCCATATTTGCTTTATCTATCTGGATTTATTTGCGTTATAAAAAAAAACAAATAAGTGCATGGCAAAAAGTCAATCGAATTATTGCGTTATTATTGTTATTTGATCCGTTAATGATTTTATCTGAAAGTTTTTGGTTATCTTGCTATGCGGTAATAAGCTTGATTTTTTGGTTTGACTGGTTACCACTCCCTAAAATAATGAAGTATAAAAAACGTTGGTATGTAATAAGGCTATTGCATTTGCAGTTTGGGTTAACCTTATTATTGCTACCTATTCAATTTTTTGTCTTTCAAGGAGTGAGTGCCGTCTCGATCTTAACTAATTTAATTGCGATTCCCATTATTTCACTATTTACATTTCCAATTATTTTAATTGCGTTAATATGTAGCGCAGTTGACTGTTTTTATATTGCATTATGGTTTTGGTTTATTGCTGATAAGTCTTTGGAATGGTTGTTTTTAAGTTTAGATTGGCTTAATTGGTTATGGATTAAAATTCCTTCCGACCTTTATTTATTAAGTTTTTTCAGTTGGATAATTATAGTTATAATACGCACCGGTGTTTGGCGCCGATTTAGCATGACTTTGCTGGTAATTTTGCTGATGTTACTGTTGCCATTTTTTAAAGATCAGAACTATCGTTGGCGGCTAGATATGTTAGATGTTGGGCATGGGTTGGCTATGGTTATTCATAATGGCAAATCAGCAATTTTATATGATACAGGTGCAAAATGGGATAAAAGTTCGGCTGTGGAAAGAGTTATTATTCCTTTTCTACAGTGGCATAATTTGAACGTGGAAGGTATTATCATCAGTCATCAACATAATGATCATGCAGGCGGTTTGACTATGCTTCAACGTGTTTATCCAAAGGCATGGTTAATGAGTTCATCTTCTGATTACAATAATACTTATCCATGCTTAGCGGGTAATCGTATTATTTGGCATGATTTGACATTTAATGTGCTGTGGCCGAAAAAGTTGGTTGGTTATGCACAAAATGACGATTCCTGTGTGGTACAAGTTACTGATGGGCAATTTTCTGTATTATTAACTGGAGATTTAGAACGAAATCAGGAGTATCAATTAGTCACAACATATCGAAACCAGTTGGCATCTACCATTTTGCAAATTCCACATCATGGTAGTAGCACTTCATCAAGCTATGCATTTTTAAATCATGTTAACCCCGTAGTCTCGTTGGTATCAACGTCCCGTTATAATCCTTGGAAACTGCCATCTCATAAAGTAATGAAAAAATATCAAGATCTAAAGTTAAATCATTATATTACCGCAAGGTCAGGGCAAATAAGCCTGTTTTTTGATAAACAAAAATGGAGCTTAAAAACCATGCGAAAAGAAATTACTCCTCGTTGGTATCATGATTGGTTTGGTAGTTTACCAATTTATGAGTAAAATAGATTATCTTTCGCTATAGATAGCCGTTTTAATAATTGTTATATCGATATTAAGATATAAAACAATTTTACTAAATGTAATTGAGTGATGTTAAAGTTATGATTGAAAAACTATGGTATGGTAAAAATTGTTTATTTTGGTTATTCATACCATTTGCCTTGTTGTATGGTTTGATTGCATTTGTTCGTCGCTTTTTATATCGAGTTGGCATGCTTAAGTCTTGGCACTCTCCAGTCCCGATTATCGTTGTTGGCAATTTATCCGTGGGTGGCAATGGTAAAACACCACTGGTTGTTGGTTTAATTGAAGCACTAAAACAAAAAGGATTACAAGTTGGCGTTGTTTCACGGGGTTATGGTGGTAAGTCTGATAACTATCCGCTTATATTGAATGATACCACCACAACGGCGCAAGCGGGTGACGAACCTGTACTTATTTATCAACGCACTAATGTGCCTGTCGCGGTGGCTCCACATCGTTCGCAAGCTGTTCAAGCATTATTAAACCAGTACCAATTAGATGTTATTTTAACAGATGATGGGTTGCAACATTATGCATTAGAGCGCGATATTGAAGTCGCCGTGGTTGATGGAAAGCGCTTATTTGGTAATGGATGGTGGATGCCAGCAGGACCAATGAGAGAGCGAGAAGACCGTTTAAAATCAGTTGATTTAATTATCATAAATGGGGATAGCATAAATAATTTAGCAACGAAATATGCCCATAAAACCTATACAATGCAATTAACGCCATTATATGCAGTGAACTTGCTTACTCAAGAAAAAAAGCCATTATCATCCTTGCAAAATATTTGTGCTATTGCGGGTATTAGCCATCCGAAACGCTTTTTTGATATGTTGGAAAAAATGCAAGCTAATGTGACTAAAACCGTTTCTTTTGCTGATCATCAAAAATTTACTTTGTCGTTATTAAATGATGTGGCAAGTTGTCAGCAAACCCTTTTAATGACAGAAAAAGATGCAGTTAAATGCAGGCAGTTTGCTCAACAAAATTGGTGGTACTTACCTATTGATGCGCAGATACCCACGCCAGCTATTGAGCAAATCTGTTTGCTATTAACGAAGATACAATCCCAAAGAGAATAAAATATGAAAGAAACCCTTTTAAATGCACTTGCTTGTCCTAAATGCCATGGTCAGTTGCAATATGATGCCCATAATCAACAGTTAATCTGCTATGCTGATAATTTAATCTATTCAATCAAAGATAACATTCCTGTATTGCTTGAGTGTGAAGCTAAACCGCTTAACCGACCACAGCCTAACCAAGAATAAATAAGGTATTAATTATGAATTTTTCGGTTATTATTCCCGCTAGATACGCATCAAGCCGCCTACCTGCTAAACCACTAGCGGATATTCATGGTAAACCTATGATTGTACGAGTAATGGAACAAGCAAAAAAATCATCAGCCAATCGTGTCATTATTGCAACCGATCATCAGCAAGTCTTTGATGTAGTCAAGGCGTACGGTGGTGAGGTCATACTTACTAGCGATAAACATAACTCTGGTACTGAACGGTTGGCCGAGGTGATAAATAGCTATCAGTTTGCTGATGATGAAATTATTGTCAATGTGCAAGGCGATGAACCTTTAATCCCGCCTATTGTTATTGATCAAGTAGCTGAGAATTTAGTGCAATATAAAACAGGAATGGCTACGTTAGCCGTGCCGATCCATTCTGCTCAGGAAGCGTTTGATACTGGTGCTGTTAAAGTTGTGACCGATAAAGATGGCTATGCGCTTTATTTTTCACGTGCTACAATTCCTTGGGAACGCGATCGTTTTGCTAAATCGACTGATCTATTAAAACAATCCAGTATTGGTGATTTTTATCTTCGTCATATTGGTATTTATGCTTATCGTGCAGGTTTTATTCGCCAGTATATTAATTGGATGCCAACTTCACTTGAACAAATTGAGATGTTAGAACAACTTAGAGTGCTTTGGTATGGCGAAAAAATTCATGTTGCTGTGGCAAAACAGCCTCCTGCAATTGGTGTTGATACGCTTGAAGATTTAGAAAAAGTAAGAACGTTATTTAAGGAATAAGCAATGGCAAACTTTACGGGGTTTACACCAGCTGGACTTAATTTTTTACAAGATGCTTGGATCAACAATAGCAAAACATGGTTTGAAGAACATCGTGCGATTTATGATAACGATTTAATTAGGCCGTTTAGGCTATTGGTGGAACAGTTAACCCCCGAAATGCTCAAAATTGATGAATGGTTTGAAACTAAACCCGCTATAGGTAAAACCATTTCACGCATTCATCGAGATACACGTTTTTCAAATGACAAATCACTTTATCGTAGCCGATTATGGTTGATCTTTAAACGACCTAATCGAGATTGGAAAGAAGCACCAGCCTATTTTTTTGAAATCAGCCCAAGCAGTTATCAATATGGACTTGGCTATTACTGCTCATCCAAAAAAACGATGGATATTTTTCGAGAAGAAATTCTTCATGATACTAAAAAGTTTTTATCGATGACACGTTGTATTAAAAAACCATTTGAACTTGTAGGTGAGAGCTATAAACGACCGTTAATCAAAGAACAAGATACCCAAATAGCGACATGGTACAACCGTAAAAATCTTGCTGTTATGGTGACAAGCAATCATATTGAAGATATATTAAATGCTGATTTACCACAAAAATTGGTTAAAGGATTTAAGCAATTAGTTCCGCTTTATGATTATTTAATGCGGGTTGAGTTAATTAAAAACATACCCGCATTTTAGTTTTGTAACATGAGCTTTAATATTAGATATTAGGAAAGTTTAATATTAATTCTTTAACGCCATTGATAATAAATTGCGTTCCAACGCAAACCAATAAAAATCCTAAGATTCTTGTAGTGGCTTCAATGCCACTTTTCCCCATAAAACGCATTATGCTACCTGCGCTGCGCATACAAAACCAAAGAATAATACATAGCAGTAAAGGCACTAATATTGAAGCAGAGTAAATAACCCAAGTTGCAACATCATAACCACCGCTTTTTACTGTTGATGACATACTGATTATCATGGCAATGGTTCCTGGTCCTGCGGTGCTTGGCATGGCGAGCGGGACAAAAGCAATATTATTTGACACTTCTTTCTTTTTGGCATCGGCCTCCAGCATTTTATGCGCAGGCTGCTGAGGAAATAACATTCTAAAGCCAATAACGCCAACAATCATACCGCCTGCAATGCGTAATCCTGGAATTGATATACCAAATGTATTCATGACCAGTTGCCCGCAATAAAACGATACCACCATAATCATAAACACATAAATACACGTGAGTTTCGATTGGTAATTGCGCTCCTCATTGGTCATATCGCCCGATAAACCTAACAACAGTACCACAGTGGTTAATGGATTAGTTAATGGAATAAATAAAATTAAACCAAAACCGACAGTTTGTAAAAGTTCTAACATAAATGTGCTTGGTATCTAACAAAAACTGTAGCTAAGTATAATTGAAATATATAAAAAATGCTCGAAATAAAGTTATTTAAAAATAACTAAAAAATAGGATAAAGCAGTATTGCTTTTTATAAAGCATCAAAATAAAAACCAATAAAATCAATGGTTTTTCTGACTGATTTTTAGGTCGCAATCGTAGGTCGAAATGCTTTAGAAAAACAATTTATATAAATAAGAGGTAACAAAATGAGAAAGTGATCCTCGCAAAAAAATAGACAAATGTTACCTCTATGATATAACTAACAATCATAGGGGAACACATTATGGTCAAAAAATTTAGTGCAGGCTTCAAACAACAAGCGATGGATTATGCTTTATCTAATGTTCACTTTTCATTAGCTCAAATCGCTAACCATTTAGGAATAGGCAAATCAACATTGGATAAATGGGGTAGACAACTTAAATCCTAACAAAACCAATAAACTTGAGCTAACTAGTGATCAGCAAAAAATTATTGAACTAAAAAAGCACATGTGTGTTTCATCAACAATCGGAATCGGAGTTATTTTATAATTAAAAAAGGCGTGGCAGAAAAGAAATGAATCAAACAGCAAAAATCATCAACCTAAATTAGGTCTTTTAGCGTTCAGTAAACAGTTAGGAAATGTTCGACAAATCTGTAAAGTAATGGGGTATAGTCGGGATAGCTATTATCGCTTCAAAAAAGTTTATAAGCAAAGCGGTGTGCTAGCGCTTCAGAAAATAATTCGTAAAAACTAATTTATAAACTTTATTTTAGCTTCGAAGATGCAAAGTACACCAAACCAAAGTATACAGCCAACAGATAAATGAGATTGGTGAGCAATTTTATAAAACGATGAAAACCGAATGTTATGATGTGATGTTCTGATGTAAGATTTATAATGAATTGTCTAAAATTCAATAGGATATTAAAAAAAAGCTGAAATTTTATAATAAAGAAAGAGCGCATTTAGGCAAGTATTTTTGTGGCAAAACACCGTGGTAAACTTGGCTAAACACAAAGGCGTTAGTTAAAGAAAAGTAACTGGAGAATTTATTTTGTGCATTAGACATACATTTTGTTAAAATAAATTCTGGTGAATAATTAGTGTTCGTTAGTTTAAGTTTGAGCTACTATACGTAATTTATATGCCAAACGATTACAAGTAATATAAAAATATTATTCGGATGAAATCCGACAATAAACTGTACGACTCGTGAAAAATACATGAAGATGAGCTAGATCAACTTTACATACACGGCAAGGTAATGTTAAGCCAATCAATGCTATTAAGAAAACACAGCTAGCCGCTTGAGTTTTTTGAATATAATAAAATAGATAATATAACCAGTTAGAAAGTAAGGAGAAAACAATGTTTCATATAGTAAATTTAAGATTAGGAATGAATGATATCAATGCATTAGTTAACACGTATGACAGCGATAAAAATCAAATTCTGCCGTTTATAAATACAAGAGGAGAATTAAAGGCGGATTACTTATTCAATAATTTTCTCCCTAATTGGGGTAATTATCCATTTATGATTGATGCTTCTTTTATTACTCCTGATA
Source organism: Gilliamella sp. WF3-4 (assembly GCF_001690275.1). Lineage (GTDB taxonomy): Bacteria > Pseudomonadota > Gammaproteobacteria > Enterobacterales > Orbaceae > Gilliamella > Gilliamella apicola_C. The sequence goes on from NZ_LZGW01000015.1 coordinate 28,889, forward strand.
TGTATGATGAGTATAATCAAGTTAATGGTTTATTAGATCATACTAATGCTTTTCAACATAAATACGAATTTTATGAAAGAATTGTTAATGTTAATAACAATTTAATCCCAGTTATCAGTATATTACCGTCTAGAACGAGAGATAATCTTCAATTTTTATTTAAACTTGAAAATAGACAATACAAAAAAATTGCATTAAGAATAACGGATTTGTCACAAAGCTCAATTAATAACTTATTTGCATTATTAGCGGCATCATATGATGTTAAGAAGATGCTAGTATTATGCGATATAGGATCAATAGTTGGTGAAAATATCAATGTAATTCAAAATAGATTGGATTATATTTTACAGAGGCTTTCAATTGAATATGAGGGTATTGATGTTTCAATAATCTCAACATCATTTCCATCACAAAAAATACCCAATCGAGATGTTGGGGAAGCAATGCCTCACTCTGAAACACCCAATCGAGATGTTTGGGATGTAATACCTAATCTTGACTTACTTCTATATTTTAACTTAAAAAGTTCATTTCAAGGAATAAACCTAATTTATGGAGACTATGGTGCAACTAACCCAACATCTCCAATTGAATATGTTCCTGGAATGCAAATAATACCATGTGTAACTTACTACGATAATTATAATTGGTATCAAATGAAAACGGGCAATAACCATGAATTTAGTAAATTTATTGATTTAGCTAATTGCCTTGTTTCAGAAAATTTTTATCACGGTAATTATTTTAGTTGGGGAGACACTCAAATTTATAACATTGCAAATAAAACCATTAATAATGGTCATTCAGGAACATGGGATGGCATAAGGATTAATCAACATATTACTTCTATTGCCAGAATGCCTTAAGCTTGATCCTGTAAATAAATTTGTGTATTTGCCTATTTTTAACTTATTCTAATGTACAAAAAATAGGTGAATAAAAATGGATGAAAAAAATCAAGAGAGTTAGTGACTGAACTAGCCAAAAACATAGAAACTCAAGACGATTTAGGCGTAAAAAAATGCATAATTCAGTATAAATATTACGACTGAACATTACATTGTAATATTCGGCGTTTATTGTCTTATGAAATCGTTCACAAATCCTATTCGTCTGCGGGCTATAAGCTTTGGTTTTGGTGTGTTCAATCTCTGCTAGTTAGGATAAAGTTCATAAGCATGGCTTTCCTTTATGTCCATTATATTCTGTGCCTAGGTTGATTGGTGTGCGTAATAGTGGCATCTGTTCTCTATCGAAAAAGAAAGCGCTTTATCAGCTGCAATTAAACTGATTTTTTAGTATAGACTTTGGCAAAAGCCCGCCTTGAATAGGTATCAATAAACGTTTGTTAGTCTATTTTGAGTGAGTTACAAACTAAATACTTATCAATATACTTTATGTATTAGTCAGCACATCATAATGATAGGCTTGTAGCAAAAGAATTAATGTGATTATTTTTCATTATGTTATAAAATAAAAACTTTAATAAAATCAATGGTTTTTCTGACTGATTTTTATCATGCTCAGCTAATCTAATCTTTCTTTATGATACATCCTAGCCCTTGCCCTTGATATCATCTACTAAGCTTGGTGCATCTAAACGAGCTTTATGTTGCCAATAAAGCGCTTTGATATTCTCAAATAGTTCATTTGATTTGATTCACGCTTTAGCCAAACAGAATAACCTGATACGCTAGCTTTTAACTGGCGGCAGATTAGCGGTAATGGGTATGGTAACAAATGTTGCTTCGTATATTGGTACTTCACCGACTTGGATGGTTGATAAAGTACACATACGCCTTTTTTAGCATTTCATAGGCTAATTTTTTGTGCTTTGTTTTTTTCTAGCGCAATCATTTTTTGTTGCTCACAAATTAGCTCGCGTTTACTAGTTTTGTTAGGGTTAAGTTGCCTAAGCCATTTATCCAGCGTTGATTTATCAATACCTAAATAGTTAGTGGTTTTAGCCAATGGAAAATGCGCATTAGCTAATGCATAATCAACCGTTTGTTATTTGAACTCTGCGCTGAATTTTTTGACCATAATGTGTCCCTTATGATTGTTAGTTATATCATAGAGATGGCATTTGTCATTTTTTGCGAGGATCATACCGGTTTCAGCTACTTTTAAAGGTTCAGCTACTTTTAAAATAGTTACGATTTGATGTTCAGTCATTTTTTTATCATTAAATCCCCTTTTACTTTTATCATAGAGAATTTTCTACTTTTTTGTTGCACTATTTTAGGGGGTAGGTACATAAAGCGTGACCAACAAATGTAAAAAAGAGATGCATTGATATTAAATGCATCTCTTGGTTTCTTTATGTTTTATGTATAGTATTTAAAATGGAATATCGTCATCAAAATCCATTGGAGGCTCAGGCATAGCTGCGGGTTGAGGGGCTGAAGTTGGTGCACCTTGCATTGTTGGGCGAGATTGTGCTTCTGGCGCAGATGAATAATTATTGGCACTTTGTCCCCATGAACCGTTACTTGCTGCTTCGTTGTTATTGCGAGAACCTAAAATTTGCAATGTACCGCCTATTGGGTTGATAACAACTTCTGTTGTATAACGATCGTTACCTGATTGATCTTGCCACTTTCTTGTTTGTAATTGACCTTCAATATACACTTGAGTGCCTTTTTTTATGTACTCACCTGCAATTTCGGCTAATTTACCAAAAACAACAACTCGATGCCATTCAGTGCGCTCACGAGTTTCGCCAGTCTGTTTATCTTTCCAGGATTCTGATGTTGCTAAACTAAGATTAGCAACCGCGTTACCATTCGGCATGTAACGAACTTCTGGGTCTTGACCTAGGTTACCAACTAAAATGACTTTATTTATTCCTCGATTGGCCATTATTAACTCCTAAAAATTGCATAAGTATTTTAAACTATGTATTGTAGCATGAGACTATAGTAATATCAGCGAATTTAATTCTATTAATGGAATTTTGTTCACATTTTGTAAAGATATAGAAACATTAGTCTAATCATAGGAATTTGTTACTATAACGAGTATAATACCCGACATTTGTTGATGTATTGTTCTAAACATATTTCCCCTACTGGAGACCTTATGATTAATGCGTTTGGGTTAAAAAACAAACAATTGGTAAAAATTAATGAAGACGATATAAATAATGCGACTTGGATTGATTTAATAGAGCCAGAAGAGGCCGATCGTGATTTTGTTTTAACACATTTAGGGCAAAACTTAGCAACGAGTATTGAATTAGATGATATTGAAGCGTCAGCTCGTTTTTTTGAGGATAATGAAGGATTACATGTTCACTCTTTCTTTTTTTATGCTGATGCAGAAGATCGAGCAGGCAATTCAACAGTAGCATTTACTGTGCATAATGGGCGACTATTTACATTGCGAGAACGTGATCTACCCGCATTTCGCTTGTACCGAATGCGCTCACGTTATCAAACTATGATTGATGGTAATCCCTATGAAGTATTGCTTGATCTATTTGAAGTTAAAGTGGAGCAATTAGCTGATCAAATCGAAAATATTTATAGCGAATTAGAAGAGCTAAGCTCCATTATTATGGATCGTTCTGCACAGGAACATTATGATGAAGCGATCACCTCATTGGCAGAGCTTGAAGATACTGCATGGAAAGTACGCTTATGTTTAATGGATAGCCAACGTGCGGTTAACTATTTAGTTCGTCGCGCCAAAATGCCGACCGATCAGCTTGAACAAGCACGTGAAGTTATTCGAGATATTGAGTCGCTTGTTCCTCATAATGAGTCGTTATTTCAAAAAGTAAACTTTTTAATGCAAGCTGCGACTAGCTTCATCAATATAGAACAAAGCCGAATTATTAAGATTTTCTCGGTTGTGTCGGTTGTATTTTTACCGCCAACTGTGGTTGCTTCTGCTTATGGTATGAACTTTGAATTTATGCCCGAATTAAAATGGGAATATGGTTATCCATTTTCGTTACTATTAATGTTGTTAGCGGGGGTTGCACCTTATATTTATTTTAAACTAAAAAAATGGTTATAGTTCTTGGTTATTTTAAATAATCTTTAAGACTTTTTCTCCGCTAACTTAGCTTAGCGGAGCCTCGCCTAAGTAATATCATTAAGGTAAATTAGTTAAATGATGATAAATAGTTCATAATATTACCTGTTGCACTTTGTATAGCGGATACATATAAATACTGCTATTTGAATTAGTATAATTAATTTGTCACAGAAGGGAACAACATGAGTCAATATGCACTAGTTACTGATATTGGTGGAACCAATGCGCGATTTGCACTGTATGATTTAACAACTAATAAGTTATCGGCAATCACTAAAATTCTTATCTCAAAAAATGATGTTTTATTAACATTAATTAAAGATTATTTAGCATCCCAATCAGTAACTGTTAAAATGGCTTGTATTGCTATTGCTTGCCCCATTGATAGCGAGGATGTGATCAATCTGACCAACAATGATTTGTCATTTTCACGTTCTGAGTTGATTCAAGCATTAAATCTTACAAAACTGGAAGTAATTAATGATTTTACCGCTGTGTCAATGTCGATTCCTCAATTATCAAAAAATGAATTAGTTAAAATTGAGGGCGGTGAGCCTGATTTAAATTATCCAATTGCAATTTATGGCGCTGGCACTGGGCTTGGTGTTTCTCATTTAATCAAAGTTAACCAACGCTGGGTTAGTTTATCTGGTGAGGGTGGGCACACAGAGCTACCGATGATTAGTGATGAAGAGGATCGTATTTTAGCTCAACTAAGAAAAAAATTTGGACGAGTTTCGACCGAGCGGTTTCTTTCAGGCAGTGGCATTGTTAATATTTATCAAGCTTTGTTACATATTAATAATAAACCTATAGAAGAGGTGACACCTGACATTATTGTCAATAATGCTTTATCAAATAGTTGCCCACTTTGTTTGCAAACTTTAACTTATTTTTGTACCTTTATGGGGCGGTTTGGTGGTAATTTGGCTTTAACACTTAATACACAAGGTGGGGTTTATATTGCTGGAGGGATTGTACCGCGTTTTATTGAGTTTTTTAAAGCATCACCATTTAGAGAGGCATTTGAGCATAAAGGTCGAATGTCATATTTAGTCAAAAAAATCCCCGTTTATGTAATAACTCATGAGGATCCAGGGCTATTGGGTGCAGGTGTTTATTTGCAAAATAGTCTTAAATAAAGATTTATTGATAAGGTTTTATTTTATGATGTGGTGTTATATTTATCGAAGTACCAAAAAAGAAAACTGTTATTTATATATGGAACATGAAAATAACTTTTCAAGCATTCCAGAGAAGATACTTTCGATTTTTGGTACGCCAGTATTTGTGATGAAAGTATTACTTGATGGCAAACGACGTTTTGTTGTTGGCTCTTCAGATGAAATCGAACAAAAAATAAAAACAGATGGCTTTTTCTTGCAGATGTTAAAAGAAGATGATTTTAAGGTATGATTGAACCATTTTGGGAATATAAAACGTTAGATAAAATGAGCGACGAAGAGTGGGAACAACTTTGCGATGGTTGTGGTCAGTGTTGCCTGAATAAACTTATGGATGAAGATACGGACGAAATCTTATACACCAATGTGGCTTGTAATTTGCTTGATTCTAATACTTGTCAGTGTAAACATTATTATAATCGCTTTGATTATGAACCAGATTGTATTAAGTTAACACGTGAAAATTTACTTACTATCGAATGGTTACCTGTTACTTGCACGTATCGTTATTTTTCTGAAAAAGGCACGCTACCTGATTGGCACCCACTTATTACAGGCAATAAGAAGCTTATGCATAAGCTAAAAATATCGGTTAAAAATCGCATTGTTTACGAAAAAGATGTGATCTGTTGGGAAGATCACATTATCTAATACAGACCAGCATTATTGCCTTCTTAAAACTGTGGTTAAACCTGCGTTTTTAATAGGTATTTCTATACTCAATTTGGTATGGATTGTTAATAACCTAAAGTGATTTTTTGTTGTTAAAAATCAGACATATAGTCTCAACAGGAAGTAATTAATTTAGTCCTCAGTAGAAATAAAGGCATCAATAAATAGGCCTCGAATTATATCGAGGTCTATTAACAATGAGCTAAGGCGCAATAAATGCCTTTTCTTATATATTTTTCTTATATATGTGGTTTATTTTTTAGCTTGCTCAGCGGCTTTAACAATTGCTGCAAAAGCATCTGCTTTTAGTGATGCCCCACCAACTAATGCCCCATCAATATCTGGTTGAGTAAATAGCTCAGCGGCATTTTTGTCATTAACCGAACCACCATATTGAATGATTACTTGTTCAGCAACTTTAGCATCTTGTTTAGCTATATGGTCACGAATAAATTTATGAACAGCTTGTGCTTGTGCTGGAGTTGCTGATTTGCCAGTTCCAATCGCCCAAACGGGTTCATAAGCAATAACTGCGCCGATAAATGCTTGAACGCCAAGCGCTTTAATTACCGCATCAATTTGGCGAGCGCAAACAGCTTGTGTTTGTCCAGCTTCGTTTTCTGCTTCTGTTTCACCAATACATAAAACAGGGACTAAACCAGCTTCTTTTATTACACCAAATTTTTTAGCAATAAATTCATCAGATTCTTTGTGGTAAGTGCGACGTTCTGAATGCCCAATAATTATATGGCTAACGCCGATATCTTTTAGCATTTCAACAGAGACTTCACCTGTATAAGCACCAGACAGATTAATGCCGACATCTTGAGCTCCCAAAATAATATTAGAGCCATCTAACTGATGTTTTACCAAATCAAGGTAGACTACCGGTGGTGCTATTGCAACATTGCAAGCCGTGTTATTTGATAGCTCATTTCGTAGCCCTGCGACTAAGCTTTTAGCCATGTCGGTACTACCATTGAGCTTCCAATTTCCCATAACAAGTGGTTTACGCATAATTTTCTCCAACTTAAAGTTTAAAATAGTGTTGATTTTAGAATGAATTCGGTATAATGATTGGCATTATACACCAAATAATTTGAGCTTGAGGAAAAATATGTCATTAGAAATATTGAATCAATTAGAGAGTAAAATCCAACATACTGTTAATACTATCACGACATTACAACAAGAGATTGCTACTTTAAAACAAGGCAATCAGGAGTTGGAACAGTTGATTAATGATAGTTCTGATGAAATGAAAGCGTTGCGTGATGAAAATGACAAGCTAAAACAAGATCAACAAATGTGGCAACAACGTATTCAAACGTTATTAACTAAAATAGGTGAAATTACCCAATAAGTTAGCTACTTTACTTGTAAACGCGACTTATGTCGCGTTTGTTTTATTTTTTACTAAAGGCTATGACGAAATTTAAGTTCAATGCGAGAAGAGCTAAAATCTTTATGGATCACTCAGACTATTCATTTAATTGAAAACGAATCTGGGCGGTTTGCAGATCAAGATATTAATAGACAAGTAAGAGCGATGCAGACATCACTTACTAATCGTATTGTGATGCGTGCTGTCATGTTGTCTCAAGAAAATGGTTTGCTTTCAGCGCAAAAAACATTATTACGTGCAGCAAAACTTTCTTTTATTATATTACTTTTTTTATCCACTATATTTGGGGCAACCTTGGCTTTTGGCGCTTTAAGCCAAGATCCGATTAATTTGTATTGGGCTATTTTTAGCTTATTAGGCGTACATTTAGTTACCTTATGCATTTGGTTACTTTCTTTTTTCTTTTTTTCAAATCTTGGTGGGAGTTTACTTGTTTATTGTTGGCTATGGCTGACTAAAAAATTTTCTCAGAAAAAGACAGTACAGCAGCTTATTCCCGCTTTTGTTGAGTTATTTGGTGTACGTATCCGTTGGTTAATTGGTTTTGTTCTCAATCTTTTTTGGACCCTTATATTAAGTAGTGCGCTATTAGTATTAGTTGTTTTATTTTCAACTCAACATTATCGATTTGAGTGGAAAACAACATTACTGAGTTCGGATGCTATTATTAACTTAACTCATTATTTAGGTTGGTTGCCTTCTTTCATCGGTTTTACCATTCCAAACAATGATATTATAAGACTCAGTGAACAAGCATTAAATGCCAGTGACGCACGTTCTGCATGGGCAATTTGGCTACTTGGGATTTTTTGTGTTTATGGATTAATCATTCGATTGCTCTGTATGGTGATTTGCGGGCTTAACTGGATAAGAAGTTGTCGGCAAATTAAATTAAATACTCAAACTGCCTGTTACCAATTGTTAGCTAATGACTTACAACCATTGTTAGTTAATGTTGAAGATGCGGATAGTAAAGGAAAAGATAAGGTATCTCGCTTAACCAACCACTTTATAGAAGATGGGCAAGGCGCTTTTTTGGTCGCCATTGACATACAGGAAGATTGGTCACCACCAGGTTCAGTTACTTTTTTAGGTTTTTTAAATACACGCGAGCAACGCCGTAATATTTTAGATTATTTACAATTATCACCAGCTAAAAAATTATTAATTGCTATTGATACTGATAGGACTCCTGATAGGGGAATGTTAAATTTAATTAATCAATTGATGAATAAATCACAACAAAACCGAATTTGGTTTATTAATCAAGGTAAGCAACTTAATAATTGGCAGGTTTTATCACTACAATCAGCTACACCAACATGGTTAAACGAGGAATTTTAACATGTTAACAACATTAAAATTAGCCGTGGTAGGGCATGCAAATGTAGGTAAAACTTCGTTATTACGAACTTTAACTCGAAATAGTCGCTTTGGTGATGTTTCTGATAAACCTGGAACAACTCGGCATGTTGAGTCCATTAAAGTGCCTTTAGATGAGCAAAAGTCAATCATTTTCTATGATACGCCTGGATTAGAAGACAGCTTGGCATTATATGATTATATTAATCATATAACGCCAGCAAATAGTAGGCTCGATGGTGTTGATAAATTAACAAATTTTTTACAAAGTCCTGAAGCAGAAAATTCTTTTGATCAAGAAGCCAAAGTCATTAGACAGTTATTAAAAAGTGATGCGGCTATATATGTTATTGATGTGCGAGAACCTATTCTTGCTAAATATCATGATGAATTGACTATTTTAGCCAGCGGTGATAAGCCATTGTTAGCCGTGCTAAATTTTACTGCCCATGAGGAAAAAAATGAAAAGGAATGGAAAAAATTGCTTTCACGTGTGGGGATTCATGCTATCATAAAGTTTGATGCTATAGTGTCTCCCATAGACGGCGAGGAGCGGCTGTACAAAAGCCTAGCTTTATTAATTGAACCTGCAAAGGTTATTTTAGAACAATGGCTAGATCACATTGTGCAAATGCGCGAATCTCGCAATCACAGTGCTAATTTGATTATCGCAGAAGCATTAGTTGATGTCACTGCTTTTTATAAAATGGTAAAATCAGATGACAAACAAGCTATTGTAGATATGCAAAATCAAGTAAGAAAGCGGGAACAATTAGCAATAAACGAATTGTTAAAACTTTATCAATTCAATTCTGTACTAGAGAGTGAAGAGCATTTACCTTTAATAAAAGGTCGTTATAATGCCGATCTATTTAATATAGATGCGCTAAAAACGATGAGCAAACAGCTGGCAAAAGGTTTTGTGTCAGGTGCAACTATTGGGGCAAGCATCGATTTAGCTGCAGGCGGAATTACGCTTGGCTCAGCAGCCTTAATTGGGGGCGCTGTTGGTAGTTTAATGCAAACAGCTAAACATTATGGCTCTAGAATGCGATACCAACTTTCTGGATATAGAAAATTAAGTATTGATGATGTGATTATTTGTTTTTTTTCTTTAAGGCTTATGAATCTTAAAGAAAGTTTAAATTATCGAAGCCATGCGAACACATCGCCTATTAAGTTATCAAAATTAGACAAACAAGAATGGGAAAAAGGTGTGTTGCCTAAAAGTTTAAAGGTAGCTAGACGTTATTCGCATTGGTCGACTTTAAATAAAGGAACAAAAAGAAATGATAAAAAATGGCAATCGACTATTAGGAACGTTGCTGAGCAGTTGCATTAGCACGCAGAAATGTTTTCTAATAATGACATTTGTTTTGTCTATTTTTATGCTATTTGGCTGTAGTTCTAGCCAACCTCAGGTTTCAAGCAAAAAAACTAAATCTGATTCGATTATGTTAGCTAAAATAGACTCCCATTATAAAAAATGGCAAAATACGCCCTATCGCTATGGAGGCACCACGTTAGCGGGTAGTGATTGTTCTGCATTGGTAATGAATTTTTTCAAAAACAAACTCTCAAAAAACTTACCAAGAAGTGCGGCTGAGCAAGCTCGATTAGGTGTTAAAGTTAATAAGCCTAAAGCAGGTGATTTGGTATTCTTTAAGACAGGCCGTAGCCGCAGTGGTTTACATGTTGGGATTTATTATGCTAATGGTAAATTTTTACATGCTTCAACATCAAAAGGTGTGATTTATTCAAACTTGAATGATAGTTACTGGAAGAAGCATTATTGGATGGCACGCCGTTTAATAACTAGCAAAAGCTAAATCTATATGAAATTAAAGCACTCTAAATTCAATCTATTTAGAGTGCTTTAATGTTATTTTATTCTTTTCCTCTATAATTAAATCATTGATTTTTGTCTTAATTCACGCATTACTTTTGCTACATAAAGCATTTCTTCCGGAGTGCCAAGTGATATACGACACCAATCAGTGGCAGGGGAAAAATCTCGGCCAACTAATATAAATTTTTCTTTCATTAATTCCCGATAATCATTTAATGCAATAGAGGTTTTATGAAACATAAAATTGGTTTCTGATTTAAGATAATGAAATCCAAGCTCGGATAATACTTTTTCCATAATTTCACGTGATACATCAATTACTTTTTTACAATAAGCCAAATATTGAGTATCTTTTAGTGATGACAATGCCGCACAAACTCCACAATAATTAAGCTTTTCGCCTGCTACATACTGGGCTATGTTTTTAGTGTTTTCTTCTGTACTGACAATGTAACCTACTCGTAATCCAGCCATTGCATGAATTTTAGAAAATGTTTTAAGCAGTACAATATTGTCATACCCTTGGGTAATAAATTTGTCTGCTGACTCAAAAGCTGGATCATTGACAAACTCGGCATAAGCTTCATCGAAAATAAAAATGGTGTTTTTAGGTTTACTTTTTATCCATGATTCAATTTCATTAATGCCAAATACAGTAGAAGTAGGATTATTGGGGTTAACTAAATAAACAATAGAAAATCCTTGATAATTTTCAACCGCTTTTCTTAAACCGTTTATATCAATTTTCCAATCGGTTAAACATGGCACTTTAGTGATTTTTAAATGAAATATTTTGGCAAAATGTTCACCATCACTATAGGTGAGTTCGGGTATCACTAATTGAGCATCAGGTTTTACAAAAGCAGAAATAGTGCTACGGATCCCTTCTGATGAACCTGCTGTCAAAAGAATTTGTGTATCACTTACTTGATGGTATTGAGCTAATGCTTTATTTAAAAGTGGCATTTCAGCTTTTGCATATCTATTTGCTTTCCAAACGGCATCAATGGCTGCTTGTTTGGCTAATGATGACATGCCTAACGCATTTTCGTTAAAATTGAGCCGAATAGGGTGAGTTGCATCTGGCACTACGGCTTTATCAAGCATCGGTAGTGAGAATGAAGTCGAATTTTGTACTTGTTGAGCATACGCTTTAGATAATAGTTGATTAACGGATAATCCGGCAATTGCTGCACTTGAAAATGTTAATAACTTTCTTCTACTGATATTTAGGTTACACACCATGATTCACCTCATCTTTAATTATTTTTTATGTGGTCAATAATAAATTATGCAAAAATAATACCAAGCTTATAATAAGTGCAAGAAAGGAAGCACTTTGTGTGATAAAAATAATAAAATAATGATTATTCTTGTTTAACATCTACATCATGATGATTTAAGTGTGCACTAATGTGGCGCTTTACTGTGCAAAAAGGGCGCAAAAAAAGAACCGCTATTATTAACGGTTCTTTGAGGGATATGTTATCAACTATTCGTGGATAATAGCGCTTAACTCTCTGCTGGTGTTTCTATGTCTGAATAGGTTGCCAGCATCTGTAAGAATTTATATTTAGAATCCACCATTTTAGTTGAACGTTCATGTAAGGTATTAGCAATTGTTGGTTCAAGTGTTTCTAAGCGACGGAAACGCTGTTCTTTCAATAATATCCCAGATAATAAATCGCTGTTCGGTGCTCTTGAATCAAGCAATAAACCTGGCTTACCTTCAGCCATGCGACGTGGATCGTAACGATACAGCGGCCAGAATCCTGATTTGACTAAATCTTTCATTTGTTCGTGTGATTTAGCAAGATCATAACCATGCTCTTCACATGGGCTATAAGCAATAACTAGCGATGGTCCATTATAGGCTTCGGCTTCTTGCAAAGCTTTAAGTGTTTGATTAAGTTGCGAGCCTAACGCAATTTGTGCGACATAGACATGACCATACATCATTATATTAACACCAAGATCTTTACGGGCTTTATGCTTACCTAAATCTGCAAATTTTGATACAGCGCCCATAGGGGTTGCTTTTGACTGTTGGCCACCAGTATTAGAATAACACTGAGTATCTAATACTAATATATTGACGTTATCCGTTAAGCTCATCACATGATCAAGCCCACCAAAGCCAATATCGTAAGCCCAGCCATCGCCACCAATGGCCCAAACTGATTTATCAATCAAATAATTGGCATCTTCGATCAATTCTTGTGCTTGCGCAGAACCTAAATGGGCAAGCTGTTCACGTAACAAGGCGACTTGTTGGCGTTTTTCAGCAATTGATGTTTCTGATGATTTTAAAGCGATAACAATTTCTGGTGAAATGTCGCCTGCAACATAATCAAGCAAACGCAATGCTCGTTTTTTATGTTGATCATAAGTAATGCGATAACCTAATGCAAACTCAGCATTATCTTCAAATAGCGAATTTGCCCAAGCAGGTCCTCGCCCATCACGATCAGTGGTATAAGGGGATGATGGAAGGTTGCCACCATATATTGATGAACAACCAGTAGCATTAGCAATAGCTAAATGATCGCCATAAAGTTGTGTTAACAATTTTATGTATGGTGTTTCACCGCAACCAGCGCAAGCACCAGAATATTCAAATAGTGGTGTAAGTAATTGTGATGTACGTACATCAATGCGTTCAAGCGTTTTGATATCACGATCTGGCAATGCGGTAAAGTATTCAAAATTAGCTCGCTGAGTATCAAGATTGTCGATACGTGATTGCATATTGATGGCTTTAATTTCAAAATTATTACGATCACGTGCAGGGCAAACTTCAACACATAAATTGCAACCAGTACAATCTTCTGGCGCAACTTGTAATATATAGCGTTGGCCTTTCATATCGCGAGCTTTCACTTCAAGCGAGCTTAATGAATCTGGTGCATTATCCATATCGTTAGGCTCAACAACTTTGGCTCGAATGGCTGCATGTGGGCAAGCAACGGCACAATGATTACATTGAGTACACAATTCGGGTTGCCAAATCGGAATTTCTTCAGCAATATTACGTTTTTCCCATTTAGTTGTGCCTATCGGCCATGTGCCATCAGGTGGAAATGCTGATACAGGTAAGCTATCACCCAAACCAGCTAACATGGCAGCAGTGACTGTTTTAACAAAATTTGGTGCATTAGCTGGCACAATAGATGGCATAGTTGCACTGCTTTGATCAACGCAACTAAGCGGAACTTGTTCCAACGAAGCAATAGCTAAATCGAGAGCTTTCCAGTTATTTTCGACCAAATTTTGCCCTTTACTACTATAACTTTTAGCAATGACTTCTTTTAATTGGCTGATATTAAAATCATTTTTGAAAATTTCAGCAAGGTGAAAAAATGCTGCTTGCATGACGGTATTTATTCTGGCACCTAAGTTACATTCACGAGCAATTTTGGCCGCATTTATGATATAAAAATGTGCGCGTTTTTGAATTAATTGTACTTGCACTTCTTTGGGTAGACGATGCCAAATCTCATCTTTACTATAGGGTGTGTTAAGCAAAAAGATACCATCATCTTTTAGTTTATCAACAATCTGATATTTATCGATAAACTGATCTTGATGGCAACCAATAAAATGAGCGCTGGTAATTAAATAAGGTGAATCGATTGGATCTAAACTGACACGTAAGTGAGATGCAGTTAAACCGCCGGCCTTTTTAGAGTCATACACAAAATACCCTTGTACATAAAAAGGTGAGCTATCGCCAATAATTTTAATATTATTTTTGGTTGCTGAAACGGTGCCATCACTACCGAGCCCATAAAAAAGAGCTTCAAGTGCAGATTTTTGTGGAATAGAGCAGTTTGGTAATGGTAAAGAAAGACCTGTTATATCGTCATAAATACCAACGGTAAAACGAGGTTTTGGCTTATCCGCTCTTAACTCAGTAAAAATCGCAAGTACACAGCGAGGATCGAACTCTTTTGACGATAACCCATAACGCCCCCCAACAATCAGTGGCATGCATGTGCGCTCTCCTCGCGATAGGCTTTCGGCAAAAGCAGTAATAATATCTAAATACAGAGGTTCGGCTTGCGCTCCTGGTTCTTTAGTTCTATCAAGAACTGCGATTTTTTGGGCAGTATTTGGGATCACTGCAAGTAAATGTTCGGCAGAAAAAGGGCGAAATAATCTAACGATCACAACACCAACTTTTTCATTTTGTTTAAGTAGCACATCAACCACTTCTTTGGTTGTGCTAGCTCCCGATCCCATAATCACAATAATGCGTTCGGCATCACTAGCGCCGTAATATTCAAAAGGCTGATATCTTCTGCCTGTTTCTATTGCAAAAGCATCCATAGCATTAACAACATGCTGATAAGCATTATCATAATAGGTATTTATTGCTTCTCGGCATTGAAAATAGGTGTCAGGATTAGCTGATGTACCGCGTGTTACTGGTTTGTCAGGCGTTAAAGCTTGTGCTCGATAAGCTTTAATAGCCTTATGCGGTAATAAGTTATGGATCTGTTCATCACTCAGTGGATAGATTTTATTAACTTCGTGCGATGTTCTAAATCCATCAAAAAAGTGAGCAAAAGGAAGGCGACTATTTAAACTGGCCATTTGTGCAATTAAGGCAAAATCTTGTGCTTCTTGCACCGAACTTGAACAAAGCATGGCAAAACCCGTTTGCCTAATTGCCATGACATCAGAATGATCGCCAAAAATTGAAAGGGCATGCGTTGCAACTGTTCGTGCAGCAACATGCAAAACAAAAGGTGTAAGTTCACCAGCTATTTTATATAGCGATGGGATCATTAAAAGTAAACCTTGTGACGAAGTAAACGAAGTCGCAAGCGCACCAGTCATTAATGCACCATGAACCGTAGCAATTGCGCCTGCTTCGGATTGCATTTCAATTACTCGTGGCGTATCGCCAAACACATTGGGCTTATTAAATTCCGCCCATGTGCTAGCTTGCTCTGCCATTGTTGAGCTTGGCGTAATTGGATAAATAGCGATGACTTCGTTTGCACGATAAGCAACAGATGACACTGCACTATTAGCATCTGATATGATCATTAAAAAACCTTTAATTTTATAGCGTTATGACATTACTAACTTTTTAATTATTAATATATTGTAACAGAAACTAAGATAGCTTTTAGTTATTTTTATGTTAAACATTTTGCTATTGCCTTACAAAATAAAAACATAAAAAGACAAAATTAATTAATTCAATTAATTAAATTAATATATACCTAAATGACGATTATAAAAATGATATCAGCAAGCTAAAAAACTAAAATAAGAATAGAAAATAATGAGCATAAAAGCGCAAGGTAATCATTAATAGGATGACGTTGATATGTTTTAGATATGTTATGCTAAAATTCATCAATATGTTATGGGTAGATATATAGATTTTTAAAAACAAAAGCAACAGCCAAATTGATTGACAAAATATCAGATAAGCAAGTAATTGTTATACTACAAACTGGTAATACCTATTTCCAAGAGTGTTCAAAATTCTGTGTCATTTCCTTTTTTACACCTAGTTAATCGAAATGACACAGAATTTTGAATACTCTCATCCTATGTGTAACTACTCAACTACCATTTTTCTTAGGCTTTTTTATCCATTTTGTATCTAGCTATTTTTTACCCATTCGCTTAGTTCAAAATAGGCAAATACATAAATTTATTTACAGCGCCATTTTTCTCGTTGCTTAGCAAGGTCAATAAGTTTGTCTAGGCTAATTAAAGAATTCATTACATCATTTTGACATAGACTTTCATCATTTTGATAGATATCTTCATCATCTTGATAGGTATCTTCTCTTGTAATCCATATTAACCAAGCTTTAACTGCTAAATATTCTTCAATGGTTAATATTGTCCAGCGTTCAAATAGATGGCTCTCAGACAGTATTTTTTCAAAATCCATAATCCAAAATACGATTTTATCTATAAGATCTTTAATTCTTGCTTTTTTATTCCATATAACTCTTGCTTTAGCTAAAGACTCAGCTCTAGCCATAGCTCTTGCTTTAGCTCTTACTTTAGCTCTAGTTCTACCTAAAGCTATATCTATAGCTTTAGCTTTAGCCTCAGCTTCAGCCTCAGCCTCAGCTCTAACTATAGCTTCATCTTCAGCTATAGCTATATCCATAGCTTTAACTGAAGTAATAAGTAACCCAGGTAAATAATAAGCATAGGCTGATGGAGTAAATAAAAATAAAGCATCATCATAGTTTACGTATATATCAAGAGTAATATCTTGCCAATTCTTACCCAAAAATTGTTTTAGCGCTATTTCATCATCAGGCATCATTATTGGACCTAATTCCCGCATCGCTTTCGGTCGCTCTCGCCAAGAAAATGCCTCCGTTATTTTATTGAATAATATTTTTTCATATATAACATCATATTTTTCCTGTTCAGGTGCTATTACCTTTTTCACCATTGAAGTTCCTTTTTTAATTTATCACTAATTTTATAACATCTTTTTATTTCACTATCTATCTGATTGATACTCATCAAAATATTTGGACTGGCTATACTAATTAGTACCCGTTTTATCAGGTTATTGTTACGATAAACAAAAAAACAAAAGAAATCACCGATGACAAATCGCATTTCAAGAAGAAAAAAACGCCGTTTTACTTACCAATTAAAAAAACAAATGGTGATTCTATATCAACATGCTAAAAAATAAACGAATATTATTGCTGAGTATGACATCACTAAATCCGCATTAGATAAGAGGATAAAGCAATATCAAACCACTGCCTATTGTTTAAACTCTGCGCTAAATTTTTTGACATATAATATGCTCTCTTATGATTGTTAGTTATATCATAGAAGTGACATTTGCCCATTTTTTTGCGAGAATTAAACCTATTTCGCTTTCCAACAGAATTCAATTTAATTTGAAATAATAGCCATTACAATTAATTGAGATGGCCTCCAATTTTCTCCAATTCAATATAAAAATGATTAATGATATTTTCTTCCAATTCATCATAATTAATTAAACAACGATTAAAATTATTATCTAGAGTAAATAGATTATTATCGAAATCTATAAAACTTTCATCATAACGAGCATGAGCTGTCATTCTATAGCAATCTTTTCTATAAATAATTCCTTTAAATCCGTTATTTCCTTTATAGACTTCTAATTTATATTCTACGTAATCATCTTTGGTATCAACTTTGTAAATTATTGTTTTTATTAATTCATATTGCTTTAGTTCTGCCATTGAGTTTTCCCATTATTTATTAGTACTCTTAATTCTATTTTATATCAATTT
Source organism: Gilliamella sp. WF3-4 (assembly GCF_001690275.1). Taxonomy (GTDB): domain Bacteria; phylum Pseudomonadota; class Gammaproteobacteria; order Enterobacterales; family Orbaceae; genus Gilliamella; species Gilliamella apicola_C. The sequence goes on from NZ_LZGW01000015.1 coordinate 46,697, forward strand.
ATATAGATACTTGTCCAAAGGTATTATGGTTATCTATCTCAGCAAAGCTAGGCTGGTACTGAATAAGCTACATTAGCTTAATTAATTTTAAAAATAATGATAATTATAACAAATTGAGTGGCCCAAATATTTTCTCTAACCTAATATAAAAATTATTAATGATATCTTCTTCCGACTTGTTGTAACAAATTAAATCATTATAAAAATTATGATTTTCAAGAAATAAAGATACATCGCTATTTACAAATCCTTTAACATCATCACGACGTTTCAATCTATATGAGTCTAACCAATAACCAATACCTCTAAAATCTTTGTCTCCTTTATAAATTTCTAATTTAAATTCTTCGTAATGCTCATCTTTACTTAATTCATAAATGATTGTTTTTATTAATTCATATTTTTTTATCTTTGCCATTTTAATTTTTTCCAGTGTTTATTTGAGTATTACAAGATACTAAGCAACACGACTCAACTTTTCTTTAACCTATATCAATTTATATAGTAATTATAATTAATTGAGAGAGCTAACATTTTTCTCTAATTCATTATAAAAAATATTAATGATATCTTCTTCTGATTCATTATAATTCATTAAATTAAGACTGAAATTATTATCTGGACTAAACATAGATTCATCGCACTTTGCAAGACCTCCTTTATAATTAGCTCGCATTCGATAGAGTTCCTTTCTATAGACGATGCCTTTAAATACGTTTTCTCTTCTATATATTTCTAATCGATATTCTATGGAATCTTCATCAGTATCTACCTCATATATCATCGTTTTTATTAATTCATATTTTTTTAGTTCTGCCATTGGATTTCCCCATTATTTATTAAGGCTATTAATTCTCTTTTACATCAATGTATATCTTCCCCCAACCTTATTTTTTACTGAAGGAGGGGCGGATAGGCTATACTAATTAGTATCCGTTTTATCAGGTTATTGTTACGATAAACAAAAAAACAAAAGAAATCCCCCATGACAAATCGCATTTCAAGAAGAAAAAAACGCCGTTTTACTTACCAATAAAAAAACAAATGATGATTCTATATCAACATGCTAAAAAATAAACAAATATTATTACTGAATATGACATCACTAAATCCACATTAGATAAGTGGATAAAGCAATATCAAACCACTGCCTATTGTTTAAACTCTGCGCTAAATTTTTTGACACATAATGTGTTCTCCTATGATTTGTACTATTTTAGGGGATAGTTACACCCCCACGAACACCAGAAAAGCTATTGGTGCCTGATAAACAAGGTGAATGTTGGTCAATGGATTTTATGAGTGACAGTAGTCGTAATCAACGTCGCTTTAGGACATTCAATGTCACCGATGACTTTAATCGTGAGGCGTTAGGTATTGATATTGCAGTAAGCTTACCAGCAGGAAGGATTACCCGTTACTTAGATAAACTGGCCGAATATCATGGGTATCCATTAAAAATATGGGTCGATAATGGGCCAAAATTTACAGGAAAAACCTTTATAAATTGGACTAAATCACATGATATAACCATTGATTATATCCAGCCCGGTAGCCCATATCAAAATGGCTATATTGAACGATTTAATCGTACCTATCGTACTGAAGTACTCGATTTATATCTTTTTAACAACTTAGCGCAAGCAAGGAAAATAACTGAAGAATGGTTAACGATTTATAACACCGAAAGACCGCATGAGGCATTAAATAACATGACACCGATTGAGTATAAAACACTAAAACAAGCAGCATGATTTTCTACGAGAGTTGTGTACTAAGTTTGGGGTATTTACATAAACAAGCTAAATTCGCTCTAGAAAGAGTCAAAAATAAACCAGGATTTATTGATTATCCTGATGATTTTCAGATTTTTGCTAGTGTTTTAAATCGTGATGGTTGGTGTGAAGGTTTTGTTAAATAAAATATACTAAGCACTAAAAATGCTTTTATAAATTACAGGAGAATATATGCAAAAAGTCTATGTTTTATATCATATTCGAGATATGGGTACTGCTGATGAAGATAGTAAAAAAATCGGCACTTATACCAGCTATAGATTAGCTCAAGAAGCAAAAAATAGAGTTAAAGACCGGCCTGGTTTTATTGATTACCCGGATGACTTTTATATTGATGAATATGTTATTGATAAAGATTATTGGGCTGATGGGTTTAAGGAGATGCAAAAAGTTTATTTTTTATATCATATTCGTTATGAAGATACAGATGATGAGGACGTAAAAATAGTCGGCATTTATAGTAGTGCTAAGCAAGCTAAATTAGCTATAGAAAGAGTCAAAAATAAACCAGGATTTATCAATTTTCCCGATGGTTTTCAGATTATTAAAGATGTTCTTAATCGTGATGGTTGGTGTGAAGGTTTTATTAAATAAAATATACCAAGCACTAAAAATGCTTTTATAAATTACAGGAGAATATATGCAAAAAGTCTATCATTTACATCATATTAGAGATGAAGGTAATGCTGATGAAGATAATAAAGAAATTGGCACTTATACCAGCTATAAATTAGCTGAAGAAGCAAAAAATAGAGTTAAAGACCAACCAGGTTTTATTGATTACCCGAATGGCTTTTATATTGATGAATATGTTATTGATAAAGATTATTGGGCAGATGGGTTTAATGACTAGGTTGTATTGAACTTATAAATAAATTTGTGAAGCAAATAAAATATAGGAGTAAGGAGATGCAAAAAGTTTATTTTTTATATCATATTCTTTATGAAGATACAGACGATGAGGACGTAAAAATAGTCGGCATTTATAGTAGTTATAAGCAAGCTGAATTGGCTATAGAAAGACACAAAAATAAACCAGGATTTATTGATTTTCCCGATGGTTTTCAGATTATTGAAGATGTTGTTAATCGTGATGGTTGGGTTGATGGCTTTGTTGATTTACCTGAGTAGATTTAATGAATAACTTTTACAGTTTATTGATGGCGCTGTAAATAAATTTATGTATTTGCCTATTTTGAACTAAGCGAATGGGTAAAAAATAGGTAGATACAAAATGGATGAAAAAAGCCTAAGAAAATTGACAGCATAAAACCCGTTTAGGCGCACCAAGATTAGTAAATGATATCAGAGTAAAGGGCTATGATATATTAGAAAGAAAGATTAGCCGAGCATGATAAAAAACAGTCAGAAAAGCTATTGATTTTATTTGATTTTTATTGTTGTAAAATGATAGGGATAATAACATTAACCCTTTTGTTACAAGCTTATTTCATGGTTTACAGCCCAATACATTAAATAGCTGGTGATACCTCTAAGTAATGATTTATTTGGTCGAAAAGTGATTGGATAGCAAACCAGTTCACATATTGATAGATATTTAGTTTGTAACACACTGAAAAATGCTTTATATCGTCGTCAATTTCCTAAAATTAGCATTTAAATTTGTTCCAAAAAGAAATAAATAATTAAAATTAAGTATAGGCTATATATGTATACCTCCAAACTTAATACAAACTCACGTAGAAAATTAAGCTACCTGTTTTAATGTTTTATATTCAATTGGTGTCATGTTATTTAATACCTATGAGGTATTTCGGTGTTATAAATCGTTAACCCTTCTTCGGTTATTTTCCTTGCTTGCGCTAATATTTAATTCAAGTTTTCCAAATGAATTTTTCACTTGGAGAAAGCGTTTTTTAAAATTGATTAATACTCAAGTCGAAGTAATTTTGAACTTGCAATCCCTTTGATACAACATACTAACCTTGCAATAAGGACATTATAAGAATTCTCCCTTCAAATGGAGAAAATATATTAGAAATACTACCCTCTCTAATACCTATTGTTAATAGTTGTTCAATTTCATTCTGTATCCATTTGAAAGTGTAGGTTACTTTTGATGCTAGCTCTGGTTGATTCATTATTTGTTTATCATGAGCTAATTGTCCTACTAAACAACCACGCTTAATATCGCGTTTCTTGGTAAGAAGCTGCGTTAATCGATCAAACGCGGAACCTTCGTTATTTATTATTGTTTGAGTTTCACGAATTAACAATTCACAATTATATTGAATGGCATAATAAGCTAGATTATATTTTTTCTTAAAATGATGGTCTCTTGTCATTTTTTGTATTCCTACAAACAAAAATAAAAATGTAACATTTAAAAATAATCAGCAAAACAACAATTCAGATAGCCCTTTTAAAAATGGGAATGTATTGGAGATGGTATCGTCAGCGGTATTTCTTACTGTTCCTCAATTGGAAATGATTGTACTTACATTCGGAGGGGGTATATGCATGATGTGCTATAAATTAATCTCGTACTAATCTCGTAAATACTAATTTTTATACAAATTATGGACGGGATTTTAAGAATATGATCATGATAAACATTAAAATCGAATAGGTCTATTAAAATTTTATTTTATCGTCAATGGAATTTCGTCACTAACTCTTAGTTTTGTTGCCACGAATGCTATAGCTGGAGTGTTTTTTTCGTGATTTTAGGTTTATTTGGTTGCTTGGCAAGGTGTTGCTTATACAGATAAGCATACCAAAGATCGATCTATTGGTATGCTTATTTTTAAGCTTTTTATTTTATAACTTTAATGCTTGAACGCTTTGTACTAGATCAGCAAGTTGTGTAACAATTTGAGCTCCTGTATTAGCTTCATCGCCACCAAGTGCTTTATTGCGCACAAAGTCGGTTTTAATTTGCTGCCAGCGTTTTGTCTGTTCTTCGGTAAGTACATTACGGATTTCTGCCAATTTTAATAAATTTTCTTCTGCTCCATTAGTAAGCAATTGTGCTTCTCCAAGGTAGTGATCTTCAATAATCTGATTAAGCTCTTCATCATTCATCACTGAGGATATTTTTTCCGCAAGTTTATTCATATTACGGTAACTACCTTGCAACTTAAATGGAGGTTCGGTTCGATATTTATCAGATTGTGCCGCACTAATAATGTATTGTTGATTAACTTTAAATACTACTTCACGAACTTTTAATAGATGACGAAGTACGGCAACAATTTCATTAATTTCGGCTTGGCTATAAGCATAACTAAGCTCGTTAGTGTTAAGAGGCTTTCCTTGCGCGTGATCGATTAATAGATAAAGATCATTAAGGTCACGTAAGGCAAGAGGAGAAAGGATAGGATTTGAGGTTAAGCTGTTTTCAATATAGCTTGATGCAAATACTTCATCCATTCCGCCAAGCACTTCCCCTAAATTATAAATATCTGCACGGTTAGCCAACATGTCAGGAATTTTAAAAACTTCGCCAGATTCGGTATAGGGGTTACCAGCCATAATTACGCAGAATTTTTTGCCACGAAGATCATACGTTTTGGTTTTTCCTTTCCAAACCCCTTCAATACGCCTAGAGCCATCACATAGTGAAATAAATTTTTGTAAAAACTCAGGGTTGGTGTGTTGGATATCATCAAGATAAAGCATAACGTTGTTACCCATTTCAAGTGCTAAGTTAAGCTTTTCAAGTTCTTGACGGGCGGTTGCATTTGGTGCTTGCTCAGGATCAAAAGATAACACACTATGCCCTAACGCAGGTCCATTAATTTTCATAAAAATTAAACCAAGTCGGTTGGCAATATATTCCATTAAGGTTGTTTTACCATAACCTGGAGGGGATATGAGTAATAATAATCCCATTAAATCGGTACGACGGCTTTCTCCTACAGTTCCCATTTGTTTTGCTAGGTTATCACCAATAATTGGTAGGTAAACTTGATTAATGAGTTTATTACGTACAAATGAACTTAATGGTTTTGCTTTAAATTCCTCAAGATGTAAAAAATGACGTTGTTCTTCTAAAACTTCTTGGCGAAGCATTTGGTAATGCTTAAATTCTGGAATTACTACACGCGATTGTTTACGCATACGACTAAAGAAGTCATCTAGATTTATATTTAATTGCCCTTGCTTAATGCTTGGATGTTCGCCTAATAGATCATTAACGGTAATATCAAGGTCAACTTCGCTAACTGTTGAGGTTATACCGTTTTCTTTATCTAATATACATAGCATCGTTGCTTCAGCAATATAAGCTACAAATTTTTGATACTGGGGTAGGGTGCATAGACCTTTAAACCAACTTTCGATTAGATTCCAACGATCTGCTAATCGTGTCATCAGGTTTATTTGTGATTGATTAAAGTCCACCCACATGTGAGATTGCTCTAATTGCGTTTTTAATCCTTCAAACAATATTTGGCTATATTTACTTAATGTAAATTGTTGCGGTGTTTCGGCTAATATGTAGCTTAAATATTCGGATGCCTGTTTAACATGATAATTATCATGTTGTATTGGATATTTTTGTAGAAATAAACTGAGTTCTTCAAATATTTCTGTACGAAGATTTTTTAAACCTTCTTCATGTCCAAATAGTGAGTAAATATCCATACAGGTTTTAGCGCGTTCAGGCCATAACTTAGCGATGTCATTTTTTTGATTATAATGCCAATAAAGCATAGCTAAACTGCGTGCTAAAGGATTATAACGTAGTAAGCCTGCAATCTCACCTAGTGGAATAATTTTTAATAATATTTTTACTGCATCATGATCGTGAATGCCTTTTTCATAGCCTTCTCGATATCGTATTGCTGCATAATCACGAACAGTTTTACTCAATAGTTCAGGTTGATTTAATTGCGTAGTGAGTTTTTCATAAGTTAATTCATCATCTTTTTTTAATGCAGAATTAATAATTGAATAAGCAAGATATTCTGCACGATAGACTGTAGGTGATTCTGATTCTAATGAAATTGTCCAAAATGGTTTGTAGCTTTCTAGTTTAGGATGTTCTATTTTTTCTTGATAATCGGTACCCGTTAATTGTAAATATAGATGGTCTGCTTTAGGTACGACTGTTAGATCAAGTTCCTGTGTATTGACACTAAACTTATGTCTTGGCCCAAGTTTTATGACATTACCGCCTGATTCAAAAATTTCTGATTTATCACGTAAAGCGCGGATTGCTTGATCTTGTGCGCTTTTGAATCGGGATTCAATATCGTCTGCTTTAACATTATCAAATAGTGCTCTTAGTTTTTCGACGATTTCACGAATTTTTTGGGCTAAAGGATCAGCAACAAAAAAAGCATTGAGTTCTGTTTGGTCTGAAAACTTTGCGGTTCTTCTTGGTATGCTATCTAAAATTCGTTGCGCTGCGGTCTGTAGTGCTTCACTGCGTCTAGCTCTGTCTTCTAGAAGAGCTTGCTTATGTGTTTCAAACGATTCTAATATTTCTTCACGCTTTGCTAAGATATCATTTAAAAACTCTTCACTTTCGCTAAATTGATTTTCCAGTTCTTCTAATTGAACTAACAGCCTAGAGAGCTCATCTTCACATTTTTCAGGTGTCGTAGCAAGCCCTAGTGCATTGGCTATACTTTGACTAAATAGTTTGAATTGAGCGCCAAATTGGGCGACCATTTCAGTGCTCGAAAAATTTTTTCGGTTTTGGTTTATTCTTGCTTTGGTTTGATTAAGTTTTGAATAAACTTCTGCAATTGATTCAATGATTTTTGTTTGCAATGTGACATCATCAAACTTTAATGATGCCATTAATTGCGATAGCATATCTAAATCATTAGACATATCATCAGCCATTTTTGCTGGCTTATTGAGTTTTGCGACAGAATCTGCTTTCGCAATGTCATTTTCTATGTCATCAATTTTTGATATGAATGGCTCTAAGGCTTGTTCACTACCTAGAAATTCTGCTGTGGCTAAATAAACGATAGATTGGCGTTTTTTAAGTTCATCTTCCATTATATCGATTTGATCTAAATCGATATAACGGTAAGTTCTTAAAGTGACAAGACTACCCAATTGCATTTTGATTGCATTCAGGGCATCGACATATTCTTGAGTTTCTTTCCAACTATCAGGATATAATTTTGCTAATAGATCTTGTTGATTTGAAATCGCTTCGCGCATAGCGCTATTTGATTGGCGGCGTATACTTTCAACTTTTTCATATTCATCAAGTACTAATTCGCTTGTTTGCGAAATATTACGAAGAATTGGTGTAAAAGGTAAATTTTTCTCGTCATTTAGCCAAAAGTAGGTATCAAAAAGTTTTTTAGTGTCTTCACTTAATTTGCTGTATAGTTGGGATGATACTGATTGGTTGTCAATTTCACGAGCAATAAAATAAAGATCTGAGATGCCTCGAACTAGTTCAGCATTGCCAATTCTACCTAAAAAGCTATTATTTGTTGGTTGTTTTGCAGCAAATTCATCACTATAAAATGGTGTTTGCCATATTTGCATTGGATGGACCCGAGTTGGTTCGTTACTTTCTCCCTCGAACACAACCATTCTACCATCTTCAAAAACAGCATAACCATGACCTAAAATAGGGCTATTGAGTTTACGTTCAATCATATTATAGTTAAATAATGCTAATCGACCAGATGTTGGATCATAAAATATATATAAAACATCTTCGCCATTAGGTGAACGTCTGATACGTCTAAAACGCATTCCTGACATTGATTGATCAAATGTTTTGTATTCGCCATTTTGTAAATAGTAACCACCAGGGAAAATAATTCCATGATCTTCTGGGAGTTGGATACAAGCTTGACCAATAAAATCAATTCGTTGGACTTGTTGTGTTAGCGTATTATAGACTAAGTACCGCCAATTATCTTCGCGATAAGGTAATACTTTTAGTAGAATCAATGATCCTACTTTAGCATATTCTATTTTAGCGTCATTAATGGATTGATTTTTATCGATGACATCTTCGCGGTAAATTCCAAGCCCATCGTTAGTGTTATTTTCACATTTTATTGTTAAATCACCACCAATTGTTTCAACAAAAACAGTATCTAACACATTAACATGTGGAAATCGTCCATTAATAATATTTTCACGCGTGGTCTCTTGCCATTCAAAATCATAAGCAGGTGGAAGGGCTATATCTCGTTCACCACGGTTATCTATATAATTAATATTTTTTTTATCGGTTGATATAGACCACCGAAAAACGCGAATATCACTTACCCGTTCACCAATTTGGAAGCTAGCTAGTAACTTACCATCTCGTTCAACAAGTTGTAATAACTGAGCATTTTTATAATAAGTATAAAGTTCATTAAAATCTTGAACAAATCGATCAATGTTTAAGAAGGTACCAGAAAGATCAACAGGATCTGCTTCGTAATTACCATCACGTTCGATAAGCTGATAAAGAGAAAAGACATCTTCAATTTTGGTTTCTTTTTTTAATCCTAAAAAAACGTTATAGCCAAATAATAACCAATCACCAAAACGAACAATATCTCTTGCTATACAATTATTTTCAGTTCTTATACGAATTCGCGCGGTAATTGACATATCGCTTTTACCGAATTCAGAAAGCCGTTGTTGATTTAATGTTTCTGTTTTTTGGTTAAGCTCTTGCCCTAATGATGTTAGACGTTTACGAAGAATTTCATAAGCACCGCCTTCGGCAACTGCTTTATCTAATGTTGTTTGTTTTTCAATATCTTGTTGTATTTCTGACATTTTTAACTCATTATGATTATACAGAAAAGCTTATTGTTTTCGGTAGAAACGTATTATCTACCGAAAACAGATGATAGCGATAAGCCAAATTAATAACTATCGAAGAACATGTTCATTATTTATTGTCATTTTCTGTAGATAGAAATTGTTTTGCTAGTGCTTTTAAATCAGTATTTTGCAATGTTTCTTTTAGATCAACATGCTTATCGCCTGATAAGCGTGATAACACTGATTGCAACGCCGATTGAAGAACAGGGCTTTGATTAACTGTTCCTTCAATAGCTTTACCTACACTAATTGCTTTAGAGAAGCTGTTAAAGAAGTTATCGTTGCCGCCCACAATTTCGATATTGGCTTTACTAAATGCTGCAGCAAGAACATCTGCTTGCTCTCTTGCAATTTCTTTATTGGCAGCAATAGCAGCCATAGCTTGTTCAAATCCTTTTTCAAGTGCCAAACGGAACTCCTCATGGTGTTGAGATTGTTCGCTCATTGTGCCCATAGCTTGGAATTTCTCAACTAAACCACTAGCTTCGGCTGTTAAACGTTCACGTATTACTAGTGCTTCAGCAAGGCCTTGCTCTTTTGTTGACGATGCTTTGGCTAAACCGATTCGTTCATCACCACGAGCTTGTGCTGAAAGTTTTTCTTCAAGTACTTTAGCTTCTGTTAAGCCTTGTTTCTCGATTGCAATAGCTTTAGCTTCAATAACTTTTGCTTCTGATAATCCTTTTTCTTGGTTACCTTTTGCTTCTGCTAATAAAGTTTCTGCTGTGATATTTGCTTTGACTAATCCTTCTTTTTCTTCAGCTTCTGCGCGTGCTTTACGTACTTTTGCTTCAGCAAGACCGATTGCCGCTTCTTCAGCTTCAATACCTTGTGCCAATTGTTTTTTGGCTTCTGCTTGTTTAGCTGCTGCTTCAAGTTCAGCTTGTGCCATTGTGCTAATTTCAATAGCGCGGTGTTTTGATGATTGTTCGTCAGCTTCTGCTTGCTTAACTTGCTTAACTAACTCTTGTTCAGCTCTTGCTTCTGCTTCAATAATTGTTGTTTGTTTTTCACGATCTGCTTTTGAAACTTCACGTACTTCTTTAATGTTTTCTTCTTCGACTGCAACTGTTTTTTCAACAGCAACGCGTTCTCTTATTACATTGGCAATAAGTTTTTTTTCTTCTTCAAGCACTTTATCTTTTTCAATGCGTTGCAATTCAACCTCTCGTTCACGAGCAACAATTTCAAGTGAACGAGCTCTTTCAACTCGCTCTTCTTCTATTGCAATAGCTCTTAAGCGGTTTTGTTGTGCAACTTCGACTTCACGTAAACGATTTTCTTCTCGTACTTCAATTTCTTGTTGTGATTGAATTCTAGCTTGTTCTGCTTTCAAACGCTCTTCTTCTTGTACTTTTAACGTTTCAGCTGCTTCACGTGCTCGAATTGTTTCGATTTCTCTTTTTTGTCTTGCTTCAGCATCTGCTTGTTGTCGTTCAAGTTCAAGTTTTGCTTCAATTGTTTCGGTATCTTTCTTTTTTAATGCGAGTTCAAGATCTCTTTCTCGTTTGTTGGTTTCATCTTTATGAACAGCTGTAATGGATGTAATTTTATTAATCCCTTCAGCATCAAAAATATTATCAGGATCAAGAGATTTTATTGGCGTTTGTTCTAAATAATCGATAGCAACATCTTCTAAAGCATAACCATTTAGATCTTTTCCGATAACATCAATAATGCGTTCACGAAAGTTCATGCGATCTTCAAACAGTTTTGATAACTCGAATTGTTTCCCGACGGTTTTTAGTGCTTCTGAAAATTTTGCACTAAAGAGTGAACTTACTGCTTTTTGATCTGAAGCTCTATCTACACCAATAGATTTAGCTACTTTTAACACATCTTCAGTCGTTTCGTTAACGCGTAAATAAAAAGCAACACAGATATCTGCGCGTAAATTATCTTTACAAATTAAACCATCTTTACCCCGCCGCTCTACATCAAAAGTAATCAATGAAATTTTCATAAATTCTTTTTTATAGATAACAGGGTAAACTAGGGCCCCTGTAAAGTGTACTTTGGGTTTTGAGGTCATATCATTAACGATAAGTGCTGTACCCTGAGGAACTTTAATATAAAAAGCTTTAAATAATAAGAAAAACCCCATTATAACTAAAAAGATAATTCCTATTGTTATAAAAAAAAATATTATTGTATCAGTATTTATATGCATAATTTATTTTTCTCCAAAAATTGAACTCTGACTATCCGTTAAATTCTTCAATGCTAATGATTTCATAGAAATTATTAGCCATATCATATCGTAGTAGTACTGCTTTATCTCCACGCTTAAATTGATAAGCTTCGTCACTTCTAACTTGTAAAATTAATCCCGCTCCACCATCTTCATAAATAGCTTCTCCTTTAATGTTATTGACAATACTGGATCGTATTAGAACAATTTGTCCTAATAATGATTTATGATCATGAGTTAAATTTAGTTTTGTGAAAATAGGGCGAATAGGTTTTATGACAAATGCAGTGAGGTAAATAGCGGTGATTAGTGAAATTACAAAAAAAACTGCTCCTATAATAAAATAAAGCAAAATATCATTATATAGCGGTAATATAAAGAATCGGAAACTAAAATAGCTAATTGCCCATCCGAATAATGAAATTAAGGTAATAACTAATGTGAGCGGTACTTCATTAAAACCAAATTTCAATAATAAGCCACCAAATCCAGATGATGGTATATCGGTAGCTGTATCCTCTACGTTAATCGCTATATCTAAACAATCAACACTTAAAATGCCAATTGCGGCAGTTAACCAATACATAACGCAAAGTGTTAATAAGGCGCTAAAAATAACAACGGGAAAAGAAAAAAATATCCCCCAAAAAAGCTCCATTATATTTCCTTTATATTTTAAATAGTTATTACAATTTTCTAATTATTATATTTTTAACGGTTATTGTAACTAAAAAAAGTAAAACTTAAAAAACTTAATTAATTTGTTTTTCTTTTAACCTAGTTAAGATTGCTTCGGCACTTTGGTTGCTCGATTTTATTCCTGCCTCTTCAAGTTTACGATCAAGCGAATCTTGAGTTTCAGATCCCAATAATTCTTTTTTTGCTTCAATAGTGGCAGATGTTTTTTCTTGTCGTTTTTTTATTCGCTCAAGAGAGTCTAAGGCTGTTTGTAGTTTTGTTGTTGAATTTCCATAACGTTGAGCAATAGCAGATTGTGCCTTTTGCACACTTTCTGTTGCTTTTACAATATCTACTTGTTGTTTAAGATTACGGATATTAATTTCTGTTTGTAATATTGTTTGTCGTAGATTTTTTACGTTATCGGCAAAATAAGTTGCTTGCTCTTTATTAACTGTGTACTTCTTTTCAAGAACCGAAAGTTTTTCAGCGACTTCTAAGGCCAATTTTTCATTATTGCTTTCTAATGCTTTGATGGCATAATTTTCATACTCAGTTATTTCTACTTGAATTTTTTCAACTTCTTTATCGGCTAATTTTTGTTGCGCAAGTATGCTTGCTAACGATTCTTTAGCTTGTTTTAATTCAACGTCAGCATCGCGAATTTCTTGGTCTAATATACGTAGAGCTTGCGCATCAATAATCGCTTCGCCGGCTTCATTAACACTACCACGAAGCGCTGTAATAAGCTTTTTGAAGATAGCCATTGTTAATCTCCTTGTTAACTATTTTGATTCAATATTGTTAATGTTAATATAATGTTCATAAGCTTCGGTAGCTTTAATGACATTATCTGATAAAGTTTCTAATTCATAAATGATGTCGCTTAATAATGAAGACGCACTTAAAGCTCCGTACATAATATAATTTAATGCCCCATCTCCTGTTTTTTCAATTGCAATAGTTGATAATGGGAATAGTTTTCTAGTACATAATATTTCTTCATTAAATTGATTTGTGTGTTTGACAATATCAACAGGCCAAAGTAGAGCCTCAATAATAATTTGTTGATTAGAAGCACTTAAAAATAGAGGTAGATCACCATACTCATGCATGGTTATATGCAAACAAGCATCAACGCCATCGATGACTTCAATACTGGCAAAACCTTGCTTAGATAATTCTGAGTCACGCAAAGCTTGATAAAGATCTGTAATTGACCAAACTTCATTTTTTTTCATTTTATTGTTTTCCTGTATATTGTTAAAGCATGTACTATTGTCTATAGGTAGACGAAACTGTTTTTCAATTTCGAGTAATTGAGTTGCATTTTCAGGTAAAATCCAAACTTCTTTTTTTATTAGACCTTGCTCACGCAAGCGTTTTCTATATTGTTGTTGGTAAAATGCAGAGCTTTTGGCCTCTTTTGTTTTTTTCATATGTTGATTTTATGTTTATTTTAATTATCAATAGGGTTTATATTAACATAAAAATATTACATGTAAATATCACATGTAATAATTACATGTGATATTTATTTTCTATAACTTAACAATTATATTTTTATTATTAAATTTAGCTATATTGAGGAAGTTTGCCTGCGTGAGATATTTGTTAATTAGTAAAAGTTAGATGCGCCAAATGTACATATTAGATGAAAATATCCTCTCTTTAAAAAAGGATATTTTCATTATTTATATTGTTAGTTAAAAATCAATATCCATACCTAACTGGAATGTTCTACCGGGTGCGGTGAACATTTCTAGATATTTATAGTTTGATGTTTTGTATAATTTATTGTTACTTAGATAATCCCAATATTTTTGGTCGGTAAGATTATAGATGCCACCGCTTAATTTTACATTCTTAGTGATATTGACATAACCAGTCAGATCCACAATACCGTGTCCTGCAACTCTAAAATAATCATCTGTAGCGGCTTTGATTGGTTTGCCGTCATTATTGTAAGTTTCACGAGCTGTATTTTCAGCTTTCTTGCCTTTTTGGAAGGTGGCAATTAATGCTAAACCATAGTCTTGATTTGGATTGTCCCATGCTAAACCAATGGTGCTCTTTAGCGGAGCAATGCTATCCATTTCAATATATTTATCGCCTAAATAGCTTGATTTTGATTTACCTTGATTGTAGCCAATTGCCAACCTGGCACTTAGCCCATTGGCTGATTCAATCCATGTGCCGATATTAAATTCGCTGCTTAGTTCTGCGCCATAAATATAGGCTTTATCTCTATTTTCTGATTGATAAACAATACGATTACCAACTCCGACAAAATTCTTTTTATAACGAGAATAGGCAATGAAGTTTTTATATTTATTATAAAAAGCGGCAGTTGATAATGTCACTCCTGATGTTGGCTGTCCTTTTAAGCCTAATTCAAAGTTGTCACTGGTTTCGGTTTTTAGGTTCGAATCGCCAACCAGTACATACATTTGGCTATGAGCTAAATAAGAACCATATAATTGATTTTGATTAGGCATTTGTGCGCCACGTTTATATTGGAGGTAAGTTATTAAATCAGGATTAATATCATACATAAATGCTATAGATGGCAATACCTTAAAGTCACTATTACGATTATATTGTTTACCTAATTGGTTAGCATTGATATTAGTAACTGTCATGTTTTGCAAATTACGAGGTTTGGTGTTTTGATATATAGCTCTAGCACCAGGGATTAAATAGAAATTATTGCTGTTATTGACAGTAAAACTTATACGATCTTCAAGAAATCCCCCTAATTGATAACTACGGCTATCTGCTTGAGGTTTTGTGTAATCTCCATCGGGGAAAATTCTGCCATACTGTGATTTAGCTGAAGTATAAAATGGTGACTCATCTCGACTCCAATTAGCATTTAAACCTGCACTTATTTTTTGATTTTCATAATTTTTTAATAATGTTGTAATAAAGTTATAGGCTTTAGTATTATAGTGCGTTTGAGTGTTAAATTTACCTCGAGTTGTGTGTTGTAAATCCGTATTATCATAAACGTGGGTATGTTGATAATTTAATTGGGTAGTTAATGAGTCGATCCAACTAATATTGGTTGGTTTCCATAATTCTTTTATTGCTAAGTTAAAACGGTTATTTTTGCTTTTTTGGTGATCAAATGATTCTATTTTTTTACCGTATTTGTCCCATGTATCATAATGAGAATTTTTAGTTTTGCTGTTATAATCAACGGTCGTATTGAGTAAATGCTCTTCGGTTATTTGCCAGCCAAATCCTGATAGGATTGAATTTGAATGCCAGTTTTCAGGGTAACTGTTGATTGAATCACCATGATTCCGCGTTTGTTTGCCATCACGGCGGCTTAATACTAAAATACCATTTAGCCTATCATCACCTCCAGCTATGGTTAAACCTTGATGATAACTTTTGTCGGTACTATCATAATTATTTTGGAAACCAAAGTAGCTTGTTTTTCCTGGATATAAATAGTAACTGGCAGTTTTAGTTTGAAATGAAACCGAACCACCAAGGGCATTATTAGGGTTACTAACTGATGTTGCGCCTGATTGAATATCGACTTTATTGTACATATAGGTATCAATGTAATCACGACCAATCCCATAAGAACCAAAGCCAGCACGACCTACAGAATTGACCCTACCTTGGGCTATAGGTAAAGGCATACCATCAATGTCGATTGAAACGCGGTTGGCATCTAAGCCACGGATATTATAGCCAGTAAAGCCTCCACGATCCCAACTACTTTTACCACTTCCTGAGCCAGAAATATTACCAGACGCAGAAATCAGTGGTTGATAACGCATTATTGTACCAAAATTGGTTCCGCCGTTGCGCCTAATGTCTTGCTCCGATATTTCTTTATTGGTGCCTGGTTTTTTAGTTGTTTCATGCGCTGTGACTGTCATTACATCATCATGCGTTTGGTTGGTGTTATTGTTTGCTGCAATGGCAGGTATTCCTAATGTTAAGCCTAAAGCTAGTGTACTAGATATTTTTAAATGAGTAACGTTAAGCATTTTAAACCTTTCAAATATAATAATCTAAATAATGTACTGCACTTGCTTCACTTTAATTTAGTATCAATTTATAGTAATCATTATGTTATTTTTGGGGGAAAATCATTATGGGTAAAATTGTTGATAAAGTATTTTGGCAGCTTCATCAACTCTTGGACCGATACCAAACAGGTAACTATCGTCTATGGTAATAATACGATGATTTTTGAAAGCTGCTGTTTGAGTAATTCCTGCAATAGTGTTTAGTTTTTCCATACCACCCAACTGTTCGATAGAATGATTATTTAATACGATAACTTCAGGGTTCATTGCTATTAACGATTCGGGGGTATACGTTTTGTAACTGGTATGTGTAGCAAGGTTTTCACCTCCAGCAATAGTTATAAGGGCATCAGCAGTAGTATTTTTCCCTGCTACTGAATTTGTTCCTCCCATGCTCATCAAAAATAGCACTTTTGCTTTATTAGGTTGATTGGCAATTTTGTCTTGGATTTGGATTAGATGGTTTTTTATTCTATTGATTAACTGTTGCCCTTCACTTTGTTTATTTAATTTATCCGCAATTTTTGTAATATTTAAATAAAGTAAATCAATAGTTCCAGGAACACGTTGCAATGAAAGCACATCGACTTTAGCTTGATTAACCTGACTTATTACGTTTTTAGGCTCGGCATCACTTAATGTAATAAATAACGAGGGTTTTAGCGATAAGATGCCTTCAATATTTAACAATTTCCAATAACCAATTTGTGGAAGTTGTTTTACCGATTTTGGATAACTACTCGTTTTATCCACCCCTACAACTTGATCACCAGCCCCCAGCGCAAATACAATTTCGGTTAAAGAGCCGCCAGCAATAACAATTCTTTCATTTGCAAAACTTAAATTCATAAGGTTGATTAAAGAAAAAAGAAACAGAATTACGCTTAATTTCTTTATAAATTTTTTCATTGTGTAGTTCCTATCATTCGGCATTGGACAGAAGTTACTTACTATAATGAAAATGATAACTATTATCAATATAATGTAGTAATATTTGAGCTGTTTTAAATTTAACTTATTAATTATTAAAATAAATTTATTATTTATTAAAAAATTAGTATTTAATTAATCAATGTGAAAATTTATTTTAAATATCAATTGGATATAAAAATTTAAATAAAAAACGTTGCTAAATGATAATAATTATTATTTAATCTGTGTGTTTTATTTGTACAAGAATAGTTGGTATGAAAACATTAGATGTTAGCACTTTTTATGCTGAAAATACGACGTTGCCATTTAAAAATCGCTGGGCAGTAATGCCTTTACAAGCTAGTTTGCCATTATCTTCATTAGAAATTGAGCAGCAATGGGAAATTATTCAAGCGACATCACTTAGAGGTAAAAAACGTTTAATTTATATTCACATTCCTTTTTGCGATATTCATTGTCAGTTTTGTGGTTTTTATCAAAACCCATTACGGAAGTTTAATACTGAAACCTATATCGATTATTTATTAAAAGAAATATCGCTTGAAATAGATAATAAAGCGATGCAATCTGCTCCAATTCATGCCATTTATTTTGGTGGAGGCACACCTTCGGCTTTGGTTAGTGGGCAAATAGCCAGAGTAATTCGTTATTTTAAACAGCACGCTCCTTTGGCTCCTGATTGTGAAATTACGATTGAAGGGCGCATTTCTGATTTTGATGATGAACGTGTTGATAGCTATATTCAAGCTGGCGCTAATCGTTTTTCGATAGGTGTACAAACCTTTAATACTCAAATTAGACAAAGGTTAGGGCGAGCATCAACTGAAGAACAAATCATTAAAAACTTTGAACGCATAGCTGCACGAGATAGTGTTGCTTTAGTGTGTGATTTAATGTTTGGTTTACCCGATCAAACCCCTAAAACATGGCAACGAGATTTAGATATTGCTAATAATTTGCCATTAGATGGCATTGATCTTTATTCCCTTAATTTATTGCCTACAACACCACTTGCTAAAGGTGTTGAAAATAAACGTATTGAAATACCGTCTGTCACTGATAAGTGTCGTTTTTATCATCAAGGTGCTGAATTTTTTGCTAAACAAGGTTGGGTTCATTTAACTAATGCACATTGGGCTAAAACCAGCCGTGAACGAAATTTATATAATTTTTTAATTAAACAAGGTTCAAATTTCTTTGCTTTCGGCTCTTGTGCTGGTGGGCGGTTAGGTGGTCAATCTTTTATGATCCATCGAGATTTAAATCAGTATTACGCCCAACTAGATCAAGGTAAAAAGCCAATTATGATGTTAACAGGTAAACCATTAATAGGTGAATGGTTATATCAATTACAAGCAGGTATTGAAAAAGGGCGAATTGATTTGACGCAATTAACACAGCACTATCAATTGTTTGAACCATTAATCAATCAATGGCATAAAGTAGGGCTTCTACAAAATACAGATTATTGCCTGCTTTTGACATTATCTGGGCGATTTTGGTCGAGCAATATCTTGCAAGCTTTACAGCAGTTATTATTACAACTCAATAATCCAGAATATATTGAATTACAACAAAAAATGGCGCAAGAAAAACGAACGACTGGTAGCCAACAAATGATGCCTCATTCCGCTATTAAGCAAGCAAAAGATCCACATTAACACTTCGTAATTAAAGGATATTATTATGACAGATAAACAAAACCATTTAGCTAATTTAGCTGCATATATGCAAACCAATCCCGAGGAAGTATTAGAAAAGATTGCTCAAGATCATCATGTTACATTGACACAAGTCATTCAGGCTTTACCCAGAGCAAAAATTGTCGATGGCAGCCATTTTGATACCATTTGGGAAGAAGTAGCAACTTGGGGAGAAGTATTGTTTTTAATCCATACTGGGGATGTTATTGCTGAAATTTCTGGTGAGTTACCCTTAGGGACGCATAGCCACAAATATTTTAATTTACGACACCAAAAAGGTTTAAGTGGCCATATCAAGGCGGAGCATTGCCAATACATTGCTTTTATTGAACGTAAATTTATGAAAATGTCTACTGCGTCGATGATATTTCTTAATCATATGGGACAAGCGATGTTTAAAATCTTTGTTGGTCGTGACGAAAAACATCAACTTAAAGCAGAACAGTTAGAAAAATTCAGAGCATTAGCTAATCGGATTAATTAACTTTAAGATGTTAATACAATGAAAACACTATTAATCTTTGGCGTCAGTCCTAAACAAGGAACTGGTTATCAAGTTTTACAACTAGCTAAACAAAACCATCCAGATTGGCGTTGTATTACATTAGTTCGTAATAATACTTTTGCTAAGCAATTAGTCAAACAAGGCATTGAAACCTATGTCGGTGATGCAACTGATTGCGTGCTAGTTAAACAACTTTGTGATTTAGCTGGTGCTGATTCGACAATTGTTTCAACCTTAGGCGGGGAAACTGGGAATTATCAGGCTCAGCGTATTATTATTGATTGTGCTGAGCAAACAGGCATAAAACAGATGGTTTTAGTCACTTCATTAGGATGTGGTGACTCATGGGCAACTTTATCAGCGAGAGCAAAACAGGCTTTTGGTCATGCAGTACGAGAAAAATCGTTAGCTGAAACTTGGTTACAAACCAGTAAATTAAATTTTTTAATTTTAAGGCCTGGAGGTTTGCGTGATGGTGAAATGACTCAAAATGCCCAATGCTATTATCAACAAGAAGTACATGGGTTTATTCATCGCATTGATTTAGCAAAAATAATTATTGATAAAATCGCTAATCACGAATTTGGTAATTGTGCTTATAGTGTTGTTGACCCTAGTTTAACAATAACTTATTAATTAGCTCAATAATATGAGTCATTCAAGATATAAAAGAGGTTAATGGGTGCAAAACAATCGTCATCGTTCATTATTATGGGGGTTAATTGGTCTACTATTGGTGCTTATTATATTCTCGGCTAATTCTGGCGCATTAAATTTATCCATTACCCATTTAATTAACCTACAATTTGACGATCCGTTATGGCATATTTGGCTTAATGTCCGTATGCCTCGCATTATGTTAGCTGTTATTGTTGGTATGGCTTTAGCTAGTTCTGGTGCGGTAATGCAAGGGCTGTTTAGAAATCCATTAGCCGATTCTGGTCTATTGGGCATTAGTAGTGGTGCTGCTTTAATGGTGGGACTATCTATTTTATTTCCTGCAATATTTCCATCTATTATGATGCTTTACGGTAAAATGTTTGCTGCTTTTGCAGGTAGCTTACTGATTTGTTTGTTAATTTATATTTATAGCTTAAATTCACAATGTAACTTAGCAAAGATGGTTTTGTTAGGCGTGGCCATAAATGCCATTATTGGCGCAATAATGGGGTGCTTGAGCTATATTGGTGATGAGATCCAATTGCGTCAGCTCTCATTATGGTCAATGGGCAATTTAGGTAAAGGTTCGTGGGATTTGGTTTTAGTTGCGGTATCACTCATTTTTCCCGCTTTACTTGGTATTTTTAAGTTATCGCATGCACTGAATCTTCTTCAACTTGGCGATGAAGATGCTCATTATTTGGGCATCAATGTACAACGAATAAAACGATACCTATTATTACTCTGTGCAGTACTAATTGGTACCTCAGTTGCAGTTAGTGGCATAATTGCTTTTGTTGGTTTAGTTGTTCCTCACATGATTCGATTACAAATGGGAGCTAATCATCGATGGTTATTACCGGCCTCAGCGTTGGGTGGAGCCTGTTTATTATTATTGGCGGATACTTTTGCCCGAACGTTAGTTGCTCCTACTGAAATTCCAGTTGGGTTATTTACTAGTTTACTTGGTGGGCCTTATTTTCTATGGTTAATTTTAAGACATAAATAATAGATGGAATTTAATGATGCTAACTGCTCAACATTTAACTTTTAATTATGCAAATCACACTTTAATTAATGATATCTCTTTAACTATAGAAGTGGGCAAGATTACCATCATTATTGGACCTAATGGTGCAGGAAAATCAACACTATTGCGTTTGTTAACAGGTTACCAAAAGCCATCATCAGGAGAGTGTTATTTATTAAATAAACCGTTGTCACAATGGTCAGAAAAGCAATTATCTAAAATTCGCACGGTAATGCTACAACATAACCCATTGACGTTTCCTTTTAAAGTAAAAGAGGTCGTCGCTATGGGGCGTTCGCCATATGGAAAAACTGATTTTAATATAGCAATAGAACAATCTATGCAGCAAACAGATTGTTTAAAATTAGCAAATCGAGATTATCGTAACTTATCTGGTGGAGAACAACAGCGTGTGCAGTTAGCTAGAGTTTTAGCGCAGTTGTGGCAAGTACAGCCAACTGAAAAACTGCTCTTTTTAGATGAGCCGACTTCGGCACTTGATTTATATCATCAGCAACAAACCTTAAGATTATTAAAGAAACTGGCTTGCGAACAACAATTAGCCGTATGTTGTGTTTTGCATGATCTGAACTTAGCTGCATTATATGCTGATAAGATCTTATTAATTAATCAAGGAAAACTTGTTAAACAAGGTATACCTAAAGATGTTTTAACCGCAGAAAATATTAACCGTTGGTATAAGGTAGAATTAGGGATTTATCCTCATCCAGATAATGCTTGTGTACCTCAAATTTATTTAATGCGTTAAACAAAATAAATAAACTCTAATTGGTTACTCCATTTTAAGCTAAATTCAGTATATAATTTGAAAAAATAACAAATGGGGTCGGTTATGACTAATCAAAATAGTACCAGTTCTATTTCTGTTTCACATCTCTTAGATGCTAAACCGGCTTTTAGTTGCCAGCTAGATGGTAAAGGCAAAGCAATGCCACTTAATGAACAAAGTGTTCCTTCAGTTACACAACCATTTTGGATTCATTTAGATTTTGCTAAGCAAGAAACCATTAATTGGATTAATACAACCCATTTAGTGCCTGATTTGATCAAAAACGAATTGATAAAATCGAACCAAATATCTAAAGAAATCCGTTTTGAGTCGGGGATTTTAGTGGTTTTAAAAGGGGTGAATTTTATTCCAAATGAACTTCCAGATCCTATTGTGACTTTCCGTTTTTATATCACCGATAACATGATTATTTCAACCCGACATCAAAAAATTGGCGCCATTTCTCAGCTGCAAGACAATTTAGATAAAGGCATTGGACCTGTGGATGTTGCTGATTGGCTAATTCAAATATCTGATTTAATTAGCGATCAAGTTAATTTATCTTTTAATAGTACTCATAATAAAATCATCAGGCTAGAAGATTTAGTTCTTAACCAACGGATATTTTCATATAAAGAAATAGGCCGTGTACGTAAACAATTGATCGTTTTACGTCGGTTGTTATCACCGCAACGTGATATTTTTGTAAAAATTTCGACTGAAAGAATTTCATGGATTGATGATAACGATCGTCAACGGTTACACGATATTTCCAATCAGCAAAACCATTATGTATCTGACATAGATAGCTGTTTATTGCGGTTAGCTTCAATAATGGAGCAAATTAATAGTTTCTTGGCTGAATCAACCAATAAACGAATTTACTTAATGTCACTATTTACCATTATATTTACGCCGATTACATTTTTAACTAGTTTACTTGGCGTCAATTTAGCGGGTATTCCTTTTAGCCAACAAGAATGGTCTTTTATTGGGTTAATATTACTGCTTGTTGTTATTTGTATTGCTTCGGCTATTTGGCTTAAATATAAAAAGTGGTGGTAATTGTGGTCACATTTTTACAAAAAATGGATAAAAGGTTATGAGCGTTTATACAGTTAGTGATAAGGATATTATTAAGCCTTTATTTAACAACCAGCAAAAAACTAATTGCGAAAAGTTAATTTTAATTTGTTTTGTTTGCGTTTTTTTACCAAGCTGGGGGTTGTATAATTTTCTATTGATGAATGTGGCTACATTGTTGGACTATACATTAGATACTCTCCTTTATGAAGCGTATATTGCTTGAAATATTTAATGAATAATCATTGTTATGCGATCTAATCATTCTTATCGTTTATTTATTGCTGAAAAACCCAGCTTAGCTAGAGCTATTGCTGATGTATTGCCTAAACCTCACCAAAAAGGCAATGGTTTTATTAAAGCAAGTAATGGTGATATTGTTAGCTGGTGTATTGGTCATCTTTTAGAGCAAGCTACACCAGAAATTTATGATCCTAAATATAAAAAATGGGTGATGAGTGATTTACCTATAGTGCCTGAAAAATGGATCTTAATGCCAAAAGACAATACAAAAAAACAATTTAATATTTTGGTCGATCTAATTAACTCTGCCGATCAAATTGTACATGCCGGTGACCCCGATAGAGAAGGACAATTATTGGTGGATGAAGTCTTAAATTATTGCCAATTACCGCCGAGCAAACGCAAAGCTATACAGCGATGTTTAATTAGTGATTTAAATGCGAGCGCTGTTGAAAAATCATTGCAACAATTACGTAATAACCAAGATTTTATTCCTTTATCAACCTCTGCATTGGCAAGAGCTCGAGCGGATTGGCTTTATGGCATTAATATGAGCCGGCTTTGCACTATTGTTGGACAAAAAAACGGTTATCGAGGTGTATTATCAATTGGGCGAGTACAAACACCTATTTTAGGGTTAGTGGTTAGGCGTGATTTAGAGATAGCACAATTTGTACCTAAACCTTTTTATGAAGTGTTTGCTGTATTGCAAACCAAAGACAATGAAACATTTAAGGCAAAATGGCAACCAAGCGAAGCCTGTGCACCTTATCAAGATGAAGAAGGGCGAGTATTAGTCAAAAAGTTGGCTGAAAATGTTTGTCAACGCATAAAAGGTAAACCAGGAACAATTGATAAAGTTAGCAACAAAAAGAAAGAGTTGGCACCTCCCATGCCATTTAATTTATCGGCACTGCAAATTGAAATGGCTAGGAAAAATGGATTAAGTGCGCAAGATGTACTCGACATTTGCCAATCGCTATATGAAAAGCACAAATTAATTACTTATCCAAGGTCAGATTGTCGCTTTCTACCTGAAGATCATTTAAAACAAATTATGGGCGTTAAGTCTGCTATTGAAAATAATTGCCCTGAACTTCAAACTGCCATTGACCAGGCAAATTTTACTTTGCGTTCCAAAGCTTGGAATAATAAAAAAGTCGAAGCTCATCATGCTATTATCCCTACATTACGCAAAACTAAAATGACAATTTTGAGCGATAACGAAAAGGCGGTTTATCAAGTTATTGCAACGCAATATTTAGCGCAATTTTATCCTGCTTACAAATATGCCGAATTGCAAATTGATGTTGATATTCAAGGCGGGAAATTTATTGCTAAAGCAAACCAAATGCTTGATGAGGGTTGGAAGAGTCTATTTAGGAGTAAAAACTACCAAACTGATGCAGATGATAATGAAACCAATGGGTTATTAACTAAATTGGTTAAAAAGGGGGAAACTGTGCAATGTGTTGATACTGAATTGCTGAGTAAAGAAACCCAGCCACCAAGAGCCTTTACCGATGCGACATTATTATCGGCTATGACGGGTATTGCCCGATTTGTTAAAGATCCTGAAATTAAAAAAATATTACGTGAAACGGATGGCTTAGGTACCGAAGCAACGAGAGCTGGTATTATCGAATTGTTATTTAAACGCCAGTTTTTGACTCGTCAAGGTAAAACAATACGTTCAACTGACGTGGGTAAAAATCTGATTTTATCATTACCCGATATCATGTCGATGCCCGATATGACAGCACATTGGGAATTACAATTAGATGAAATCAGCAAAAAAGAGTTTTCATACCAGCAATTTATGCACCAACTCAATTTATCACTACTAGAGCTTGTTAATCAGTTAAAAAATGCGCGATTGAATATTAGATCTTAGTGTCGCTATCATCAAAATAGGATGAAATGCTCAATTTATCTCTTTTTAACAACTTAGCGGAAGCGAAGAGAGTAACCGAAGAAGGGGTAATGATTTATAACACGGAAAGACCGCATGGAACATTGAAGAACATGGCGTCAATTGAATGTAAAACACTAAAACAAGTAACTTAATTTTCTACGTCAGTTGTGTGCTAAGTTTGAGGGGGTATTTACACATTTACGCCAAGCGTAACAACCTGATACATATGTATTGATTTTTCAAAATAAGTAAAAAATAACAAAAATAGACTAAAAAAAGGTTGCATAGAATAAAAAATAACCTTATCTTAAAAAATATACCTTTAATTTTCGGTTTCTTAATACTTTCTAAAGGAATTTAGGTAAATATCATGGAGCGCGCTGTTAGTCGTATTGCTTTAATCATCAATCGCTTTATTCAATATCCTTTTTTTTCTTTTATAAGTTAAACGGATTTTTAGCCGTACGGGTTTTATTGTGCAATGCAAGGGGCAGATTATGTTAGCTATGCCACTGTCTCAATGGCGCACGATTACCGCTACCTCTGCCATGCCTTTGTATGCCGTACTTTCTAATGTCAGCGATGCGCAAGCGGTTAAAAACTACTATATCACTGATGGCTCACAAACGCCCTATGGTCTTTATAGTGGCACGCCTTACGAGCACTGGTTTTCTGTTATGCCCATGCTAGTGAGACTTGATGAGCATAGTCCCTTTTTAGATTGGATTAATAACACTGAGCACAAAGACTGGGGTTGGCTGGCACGCTCTCATTTACCCTTTGCAGACATCTGCGCTCATTTACGGAGCTTAACCCAGGCGATTATGCCCGATGGTGAAACAGTGTTTTTTCGCTATTGGGATGGTGAATATTTGTCAATCATGCTTGATTATTTTACCGATAGCTGGCAAGACGTGCTGCCTGCTTTTGCTTTTTACTGGATTAATCACCAATCACATGTGGTGCATGTACCGGTTGAGCAAGCGGTACAAACTTCGCCTTGGTGGCAGGTGCCAGAATCATTAATAAAAAAATTGGTAACCGATAAAGAGGATCTGCTATTAGAGAATATCTTACAAACGTTACAAGAAAGTTATCCGACAATATATTGGGCCTATCGACATGATATTTTAGAGAGAAAAGTTAAACGTTTATTACAATGTAATCAGGGTAAAAGTGACGTTTGGAATTTCATTTTACAACAACTTCAATCATAGGATAACAAAATGACAGAGGACATCATTGCTCCCCCCTTATCTGAGCCTGTTATCACACCCGATGTACAAGCAGAAGCCAATAAAGTCATAAATGAGGTTATTACTGATTTTAAAAATTGCCTTAATGACTACAAATCACTAACCGATACTAGATTTATCGGACGCTTTTTTGATATGGATCAGCAAATTAAGGTGGGTGATATGGAAATAGTTCAAAATGTCCAAAGTCGTGCACGAATGGATGGGGTGACCACCTGCCCATTAAGCGGCGAGCTGGTTATCATACATACGTTTCAAACCGCAGGTAAAACCATTCCAATCCCGAAAACCAAATACCGGGTATATGAGGTGGAATCAGGTTATATATGGGATAGTGATAATTACGTCAGCGAAGGTAAATTAGATGATAATGGTAAAGCTGTCTTAAAATTAAAGCCAAATCAAAAATATAAAATTATGTTTTATCCCAATCTTACAAAAAAAGATTTAGACAAGCTCTATGCTTCTTATGATGGTTTAATCAGTCAATGTGCAGATTGGTTAGAAAAAAACTGGAATAATCGGCAAAAGCAAGAATGGGAAGCTTATATTGCTAATGGTGCATCAATAGATTGGGTCGAGGCATGTAAAGAGTTTGCTGATGGTATCTGGACGACGTTAAAAGACATTTGGAATTTAGTGTGTAAATTATTTGATATATTTTGCCATCCTTTAGAAAATGCAAAAAAACTGAAACAACTTATCGGTGATGGCGCTGAAAAGTTAATTCAAATGTATGATGAACATAAAGATGAAATAGGCGATATGCTAATGATGCTTAAAGATGAAGCCATGCTATTTATCTTTTTTAATGCAACTTGGTGTCTTTTCAAATTGTTAACCCCCCAACAATTAGTTAACTTTAGTGCCAAAATTGTAGGGCAAGTATTAACCGAAGTGATTATTGCTATTATTTTACCGGGCGCAGTTCTAAAAAAAGGATTTGATATAGCAATGAACTTTGCTTAATAAGAAGGATTATAATAATGAAAAAAAAGGTAGCAAGCACATCAACTAAAGAGCTTATCGAAGCGCTAGAAAAGTTAACCGACATCGCTAAGCAAGCATGTAAAAAACATGT
This sequence comes from Gilliamella sp. WF3-4, assembly GCF_001690275.1. Lineage (GTDB taxonomy): Bacteria > Pseudomonadota > Gammaproteobacteria > Enterobacterales > Orbaceae > Gilliamella > Gilliamella apicola_C. Next base: position 74,386 of record NZ_LZGW01000015.1, read on the forward strand.
CAAAGATAACCATGAAATAATTCACAGTGGTGGCGTGGATGTTAATGCACACAAAACGGCAACAACCCATAGCACTGCAACGGGTGTAACTGAACATGGCAGCGTTGCTTCATCGGGGGGGAATCCACAGACAAAAATAGAAAATGCATCGTCACATATCACCGACACCCCAGAGGCCGGTAAAAATGCCAAAGGGCAGGCGGTTTCGTCAGATAAACAGACGCCTCATGATGGTGACCCCATATCGTTATTAACTGGCGAAGAGCTATTATCGGTTGAAGATGGTCACTTAACGGGTATCGTGCCTTTTATTTGGCAACGTTTTTATCGTACCAGTGCTGTTGAATTACAGCAAGGATTGGGCTATGGCTGGTCGCACTTTTTAAGTCAACATTTGGTATTTAACAACGATAGCATCACATGGTTAGACCATGAAAATCGCCAAGTTAGCTTTCCCTATCCAACCGAAAAATACACACAGAGATTAAATAGTTTATCAGAAGCCATGTTGTGCCAAGGTGAACAAGATAATGAGTTTATCATTGTTCAATCTAATCAACCATTTTTAGTGTTTAAACGTGCAAAAGAGGGGACAACGGCTTGTTTGAAACGCATTATAGACAAGCATAACAATGCCATTAAGGTTATTTATAACGCCAATCGGCTACCTTCTGCCATTTTATCACCCGCAGAGCAACCAACGCGCAAGTTAGTCTTTATTTATGAAAATGAAATAGACGCAGCGACTAATGAAAATAACCCAAGCACCCCGCCGACTAATATAAATTTAATCCAACAAGTTGAATTACACACCCGAGTCGCACAAGAGTGGCAGCGTGTTTCGGTGCTAGCAAAGTACACTTATAACACGCTTCACCAACTTGTTGAGGTGACGAATGCCGCAAATGAGACCGAGCACTATACTTATGATGATAAGCATGTTATTCAATCACGGGTCATGGCGGGTGGGGCAACCTTTTATTGGGCATGGCAAAATGAAGGTAAGCAGGCACGCTGTTTACGGCAGTGGGCGAACTTTCCTCAATTGGATAGTCAGTATCAATGGAATGATGAAGAAAACAGTGTCACGATAATCCACCAAGATGGCAGTAAAAGTTATTATAAGCATAATACCCATGGTAAATTAATCCAAAAAATATCTGCGGCGGGTCATGTACAAAGCTACGAATATAATGATAAAGGGCAACTGACAGCTGAAATTGATGGTGAAGGTCATATTACCTATTATGATTATTCTCCCATCACTGGCGCGTTAGATACCATCACTTATCCCGATGGGCATAGTGTTCATTATGACTACTTGCATGGGGAAATTTATACCCTCATTCAGGGTGATAAAGAGACTTACCAACAATGGCGTTTTCGGCGTGATAGCCAAGGGAACTTACTGGAGCTAATCGACCCTCAAGAGCGCAGCACGGTATATCAATATAATGCTCAAGGTAAGCCCATTTTTATTCAATATCCTGACCAGAGTCACCAACGTTTAGTTTGGTCAGAGCAAGGGGAATTATTAGAGGATAACTCTTCAATTCAAGGTTTACGCCAATTTGGCTATGATGCTATTGGTCGCTTAGAATGGGAAAAACAACAAAACGGCAGTACCACACACTATCGTTATGATGCGTTAAATCGAATTACCCAAATTATCTTACCCAATAACACCACCCGTGAGTATCGGTATAATGCTTATGGTAAAGTGATTTGGTTTAAAGATGAAATGGGCAAAATCACCCAATATGATTACGCCGCGCCGTTACACCTACTCACTCAATTACACCAACCTAATGGTGAAAAACTGGCTTTCCAATACGATAATGGGCATTTACAGATTAGCCAAATCACCAATCAAAAAGGGGAGCACTATCAATTTCGTTACACAGCTGATGGATTATTAAGTGAAGAAATTGGTTTTGATAATATAAAAACCACGTACCATTATAATAAAAACAACCAACTTATTGCCCGTTGTGAATATGGAGATGAACATCAATCTGAGCCATTTATTACCCGATATGAGCGTGACAGCCTTGGGCGATTAATTCAAAAAATATTGCCGGATGGAAATATTGAGCACTATGAATATGATACTATCGGTCGCTTGATAGCGGTAAAAGATAACGAGAATGTGTTAGGTTGGGAATATAACAAAAGTAATCAACTCACAGCCGAACACCAAAACTGGGCGACTATCCGTCATCGCTACGATGAAAACACCGGCTTACTCAATGGCACAAAACTGCCCGATGGGCAATGGTTAGAATATCATTACAATCAGGGTCAGCTACTGGGGATGACACTCGACCACCAGCCATTAGCCGCTTTTCGTTGGGATAAACAAGGGCGAGAGTGTGAGCGTCGTCAGGGTAATGGGCTGGTTAACCGTTACCAATATGACCCACTAGGGCAACTTATTGCCCATCAACGTTATCATGGTTATGATATTAGCACCCAGACCTCACCAACGCCAATTTGGCAACAGCAATATCACTACAATCCTAACGGACAGCTTGCCGAAATCACCGGACATCAGCCACGCCGTTATTGTTATGATAACGCCGGTCAGTTACACACAGTGACTTACCCTGAGGTCAATCCCGAACAGCATCATGCTGAAAAAGTCGAGCAGTTTGATTACGACCCAACGGGCAATAAAATCAGTGAAACCCAAGCACTAGCCCCTACACCTTTTCATGCCAATATCGCCAAAGGCAACCGGTTAACCTTTTTTAGTGATAAACACTTTGAGTATGACCGCTTTGGTAACCTAATTGCGGAAAAACGTGGAAAAAACCACAGTCTAGTTACCCACTATGAGTACGACTGCCGGCACCGGTTAATCAAAGTGATTAAACCAACGGGGCTTATCATCACCTATACTTATGATGCCTTTAACCGTCGTACCAGTAAAACCGTAGATGGTAAAACTACCGAGTTTATCTGGCAAGGTAGTAAACTTATTGCCGAGACCGATAACGATAAACACTGGCAAAGCTACCTTTACGAGCTAGACTCTTACTGTAACTATCCCCTAAAATAGTACAGCAAAAAAGTAGAAAATTCTCTATGATAAAAGTAAAAGAGGATTTAATGATGAAAAAAATGACTGAACATCAAATCGTCGCTATTTTAAAAGAAGCTGAAGCGGGTATTCCCGTTAAAGAACTGTGCCGTAAATATGGCATGGGTAATTCAACTTTCTATAAATGGCGAGAAAAATACGGCGGAATGGAAACGTCGGATATCAAACGTCTAAAAGAACTCGAAGCGGAAAACCGCAAGCTTAAACAGATGTTTGCCGAACTGAGCTTAAAATCTCAGCTTCAGGAAGAAATTATAAAAAAGCTTTAGTGCCAACTGGGGCACGTAAAACGTGGGCACAGCAACTACAACAAAATCATTCAGTTACTATTGCTATGAGTTGTGCCATTGTTGGTTTAAGCCGTTGTGCTTACTATTATCAACCTAAGTTACAGGATGATTCAGTGATTATTTCGGTATTGAATGCTATCACAGACCGGCATTTACGCTGGGGCTTTCCTAAATGTTTTAATCGTATCAGAAAGCTCGGCTATCAATGGAATCATAAACGGGTATATCGGGTGTATTGTGAGCTAAAGCTTAATCTTAAAACAAAACGTAAACAACGAATTCCACCTCGGGAGCCAGAAAAGTTATCGGTTCCCAATAAACAAGGTGAATGTTGGTCAATGGATTTTATGAGTGACAGTAGTCGTAATCAACGTCGCTTTAGGACATTCAATGTCATCGATGACTTTAATCGTGAGGCGTTA
>NZ_LZGW01000016.1 GCF_001690275.1 Gilliamella sp. WF3-4
AAAATCGCTTTTAAGGCTTGTTGTTATTGGGTTTAGTGTACTTTAATGGGTTTTAAAGAATATTGCTGTTTATTGATTTGGTGGAGCCAAGGGAAACAGAATCATATAGATAAACACACTGGAAATACTGAAAGATTAACTTTTAAAAATCGAATCGTATACCTAAACGTATACCTAAAACAAAAAGTGACCCCAATATTAGGTATTTTAATCTTGCCGAATTGAAAGGTTAAAAAAAATTGGTTTTAGAATTTTGACGGTGTAAAAATTTATCTAGGTGAGCGGTATCCGTTAATTATGTTTTAGATTTTTTATACCTCCCCCCCATAAAAATAAAATTTTATAAAAAAGTGTTCACGGTGTTCACTACTTGCTTGAAGCCTTATTCTAAAAGGGTTTGAGCGGTGAACACTTAATGATTTACTATTCACAAGTGTACACTTTAGGTATTCACTCAATAAAAAACCGCCAATTAGGGCGGTCTTATTTTAGTGACTCAATTTGAGCTACTAGTTAGGATCTTCGGCTTTAGGTAGCCAATCTTGACTAGTGTTAATATTAAGCTCTACGTTGGTTCTCATCCCTTTATTTGCTCTTTTACGCATGTAGTCTTTACCGTTTTCTTTCATTGCATAATTAAGTGATGTGCCAAATTGCGTTAGTGATAGCGGATTGTTTAAACCTGTATTGCGAATGTATTCAATATAAGCATGGTATAAATATTTTCGGGGGTTAAAGGGCATTATTCCCATATTGCCAATAAACATACCATTGGGGTAATCAAGCGCATCAAGATAACTACAAAAATCCACTAAATGATCGGATTCGCGTTTAATCGCCGTCGCTTCGTCTGATTGTTGTTGCTGGTGTAGTCTATCTTTAGCTTCTGTTGGGCTGGTAAACTCATTTAATAGCAACCTCACAATTGAGGGTAGCTCTTGCTCTATTTTGCTGACCAAGTCTAAGTCTCTTTCTTTTTCTGGTATCACCTCGCCAAAGTGGAAGATAACTCTACGTCGTGATATGCCACCATTTCGTTCGTTAAATCTCATTGCCTCGTTATTGATAACCAAGACTACCGCAGGGATTTTACATGAGTAAGGTTGCTTATGTTTTGGGTCTATTGCGACTTCATCACCACCAGTAATCGCTTTTAACCCTGCGCCACTGCCCATATAACGCGGTTGGTCGGGTAAGATGACTAATGAGTAGCCTACAATTAAAGCCCTGTCCCTTGCTTTTTCTAATGCGTCCATGGTGCCTATTACGGTATTGTTTTTACCTGCTAACATCGTTGCTATTTCAGCAAAAACACTTTTACCGCTACCGCCTCCGCCTGTAATCTCTAGGAATAATTGCCAGTCATGACGGTTGGCTAATATCATATATAGCGCAGCTAAGATATTTTTAGCTTTATCTTGATTGCCTGATGCTCTTTTTAGCCATTTAGCAAAATTTGGCGTGTGAGTATCGAAAGATTCCTTTTCTTTGGCAGGGTAGTAATCAATATCATTACTGACCAATAGCCAGTCTTGCTTATTGTGCGGTTTAAAGGTTTGTTTTTTTAGCTCGTATACACCATTTTTAAAGCAGATTAAATCTTTCTGAGACGTTCCCATTATTGGTAGGGACAATCTGAGCGATTCAACCGCTGAGCTAATTCTTATGGGATTAAATGGTTCGCCTGATTGAGTAAATAAATCGGCTAGGGTTCGCATTAGCATTTTATCGCTGATGGGTTGCCATGCGTTATCTTGATAGTAATAGATTTCATCTGTAGTAAGATTAATTGCAAGGTTATTGTCATAATATTGATTGAGTAGTTCGGCACGCTGACTTGATGCCATTTGTGATAGATTCATGCCTGATAAATCTTTTTGATTAGTCGGTTTAGGTAAATTGGTTACGCTATCATCAGCATGAGCTAACATTTGATTAAATGAAACTGACATTTTATCAAGCCCAAATTGTTGCCTATAATCATCCCAATCACATTTATAATCTGTATCAGGAACGGAGTAATAG
>NZ_LZGW01000017.1 GCF_001690275.1 Gilliamella sp. WF3-4
GTTTTAGTTGTTGGTTTGATACCAACGATTTCAACTTCTTCACCCACTTTGATGATACCGCGTTCAACACGACCAGTTACTACTGTACCACGACCTGAAATTGAGAATACGTCTTCAATTGGTAATAGGAATGGTTTGTCAATATCACGCTCTGGCTCTGGGATGTAGCTGTCTAATGCTTCAGCTAATTCAACAATTTTGTCTTCCCACGCTGCTTCGCCTTCTAATGCTTTAAGCGCTGAACCACGGATAACTGGTGTGTCATCACCTGGGAAATCGTATTGAGATAGAAGTTCACGTACTTCCATTTCAACTAATTCTAATAACTCTTCGTCATCAACCATATCACATTTGTTTAAGAATACGATGATGTAAGGAACACCTACTTGACGACCTAAAAGGATGTGCTCACGAGTTTGTGGCATAGGACCATCAGTTGCTGCTACTACTAAGATAGCACCGTCCATTTGTGCCGCACCAGTGATCATGTTTTTAACATAGTCAGCATGGCCTGGGCAGTCTACGTGCGCATAGTGGCGAGTTGGTGTATCGTATTCAACGTGTGAAGTATTGATGGTGATACCACGTGCTTTTTCTTCTGGTGCGTTATCGATTTGATCGAATGCACGAGCTTGACCGCCGTATTTTTTAGCAAGAACAGAAGTAATTGCTGCAGTTAAAGTTGTTTTACCATGGTCAACGTGGCCGATTGTACCAACGTTAACGTGGGGTTTTGTACGTTCAAATTTTTCTTTAGACATCGATTGTCCCTCAAATGTAATACAAATCGGTGGCGATTCACCACATTAACCAAGTATCATATTTAATATCAACATAATACTAACTTAAAATTAGCTCTGAATAATAACAGATAAAGCTATCTAGTGACAAGCATTAAAAGCAGTCAAATTTGATATTTTTAGAAGTTTAGGAGAATAACAAGAATGGTGCTGATAGGCAGATTTGAACTGCCGACCTCACCCTTACCAAGGGTGCGCTCTACCAACTGAGCTATATCAGCAATTGGAGCGGGCAGCGGGAATCGAACCCGCATCATCAGCTTGGAAGGCTGAGGTAATAGCCATTATACGATGCCCGCATGTTCAAACTCGGCTACCTAAATGCTTCAATTAGCTATTGCTAATATTAGATGATGGTGGTGGGGGAAGGATTCGAACCTTCGAAGTGTGACACGGCAGATTTACAGTCTGCTCCCTTTGGCCGCTCGGGAACCCCACCCCGAATCTTTATAAATTTGTCTACTTAGGAAAATGGTGCCGGCTGCCGGAATCGAACTGGCGACCTACTGATTACAAGTCAGTTGCTCTACCTACTGAGCTAAGCCGGCCTAAGTGCTGCGCATTATGTACTAGAACACTCAACCTTGCAAGCAAAAAAAACAAATTTTATTTTGTTTGATTAAAAAAAAATCAAAAACATAAAAAAGACCTGAAATATGAGCTATTTCAGGTCTTTTTTTAATCAATAAATCAATAAATTAATTTATATTAATTTTTTGAAGTTAGTTTTTTTTTTAGACGTTTGTACACCTTTAGCGGCGGTATTGATAGCAACATCTTCGCTAATATCGCCATTGTCTTGATATGCACGTCCATAATAGGTATCAAGCAAAATTTGTTTTAATTCTGCAATTAAAGGATAACGTGGGTTTGCACCTGTACATTGGTCATCAAAAGCATCAATCGCTAGTTGATCAACTTGTGCTAAGAAAGTATTTTCATCCACGCCAAATTCTTTAATAGAAAATGGAATATCAAGATCTTTTCTTAGTTGATCTAACCAACCAATTAATTTCTCGACTTTCTTTTCATCTTTGTCAGTAGCTAAGGTTAAACCTAAATGATCAGCGATTTCTGCATAACGGCTAATGGCTTTAGGATAACCATATTGACTAAAAGTACCTTGTTTAGTTGGTTTATCCGTTGCATTAAACCGCACCACATTGCTAATTAACATTGCATTAGCCACACCATGAGGAATATGGAATGCAGCACCAATTTTGTGTGCCATAGAGTGACAAACACCTAAAAATGCTTGAGCGAAAGCAACACCAGCTAATGTTGCTGCGCTATGTACTTTCTCTCTGGCAATAGGATTTTTAGCTCCCTCTCTATAACTTGCAGGTAGGTACGTTTTAAGCATGCTTAGCGCTTGCAACGCTTGCCCATCAGAAAACTCACTAGCCATCACAGATACATAAGCTTCTAAAGCATGAGTAACCGCATCATAACCACCGGCGGCACAAAGTGATCTTGGCATGTTCATAACTAAATTAGCATCAACAATAGCCATATGCGGAGTAATTGCATAATCCGCTAATGGATATTTTTGACCAGTTGCGTCATCAGTAACAACAGCAAATGGCGTTACTTCAGAGCCTGTACCCGATGTTGTTGTGACACAAATTAATTTTGCTTTTTGACCCATATTTGGGAAATGGCAAGCACGTTTACGAATATCCATAAAACGTAATGCTAATTCTTCAAATTTTGTTTCAGGGTGCTCATATAAAACCCACATAATTTTAGCCGCATCCATTGGCGAACCGCCACCTAGCGCAATAATCATATCTGGTTGGAATGATTGCATTGAGTCCGTACCCTTACGAACAACGCTTAAAGTGGGATCAGCTTCAACATCAAAGAAAGTTTCACAAATAACACCTTGTGCTTCTAATTGATCAGTGATTTGTTTTGAGTAACCGTTGTTAAATAAAAATTTATCGGTTACCAAAAATACACGTTTTGCGCCTTGCTCAATCACTTCATTTAAAGCAACTTGAAGCGAGCCACGTTTAAAATAGATAGAACTTGGTAATTTGTGCCATAACATATTTTCTGCTCTCTTAGCGATTGTTTTCTTATTGATTAAATGCTTCGGTCCAACATTTTCAGATACCGAGTTACCGCCCCAAGAGCCACACCCTAATGTTAAAGATGGCGCCAAATCAAAGTTATACAAATCACCAATACCGCCATGAGCTGCTGGTTGGTTAATTAAAATACGGCAAGTTTTCATTTTACTACCAAAATAAGCAATACGTTCACGGTTGCTATCTTGATCAGTATAAAGCACAGAAGTATGCCCCATCCCACCCATTTCAACTAATTTTTCCGCTTTATCAACCGCTTCAGAAAAATCTTTAGCTTTAAACATAGCAAGTGTTGGCGAAAGTTTTTCATGAGCAAATGGTTCAGACAAGTCAACCTTATTCACTTCGCCAACAAGTACTTTCGAACCAGCTGGAACTTTGAAGCCGGCCATTTCAGCAATTTTGGTCGCTGGTTGACCAACAATATTAGCATTTAACGCGCCTTTATCGTTTAAGATAATACCTTGTACTGCTTTAGTTTCTTTAGCGTTTAATACATATGCGCCATATTGGGTTAATAAACTGCGCACTTCATCATATACAGAATCAACCACAACAATTGCTTGTTCTGAAGCACAAATCATACCATTATCGAATGTCTTAGACATAAGAACAGAAGCCACAGCACGTTTTAAATCTGCTGTTTCGTCAATAACAACTGGCGTATTACCCGCTCCAACCCCTAATGCTGGTTTGCCTGAGCTGTAAGCTGCTTTTACCATACCCGGACCACCTGTTGCTAAAATAGCCGAGACATCATCGTGATGCATTAACGCATTTGATAACTCAATGGATGGTTCATCAATCCAACCAATAATGTCTTTTGGTGCACCAGCTTTAATTGCGGCATCTAATACAATTCTAGCTGCTTCAATCGTTGATTTTTTTGCTCGAGGATGAGGGGAAAATACAATTGCGTTACGAGTTTTTAAACTAATTAATGATTTAAAAATCGCAGTTGAAGTAGGGTTAGTGGTTGGAACAATTCCACAAATAATACCAAGTGGTTCTGCTATAGTAATAGTACCAAATGGTTCATTTTCAGCCACTATACCACAAGTTTTATCGTGACGGAATTTGTTTAAAATATACTCTGCAGCAAAAAGGTTCTTTATGACTTTATCTTCAACAATTCCCATTCCTGACTCAGCAACTGCCTGTTGTGCTAGTGGGATACGTGCTGCCGCTGCGGCTGTTGCGGCTGCTACAAAGATTTTGTCGACTTGCTCTTGAGTATAAGTTGAATAAGTCTCCTGTGCTTTTTTCACTCGAGCCATTAACTCATTTAACTCATTCATATTAGTTACTGCCATAGATTTCTCCTTGAAATTAAAAAATAAATCGGGATCGTTTGGCGTCTTCCTTGAAACTATTTAATGCTTAAGCATAATAACAAAACGAAATTAGCACTATCCTAAATCAGATTTTTAATTTATACAATAAGATATTAAACAAAAAAGTAGTTTAATAATAGAACAATGATTTTTAAGAAGAGAAAAAAATTGAATAATAAAAATAGCAACAGATAAACAACTATTTCTAATAAAAAATAGTTGTTATTGAAAGTAACTCATATATAAAAAAGAAGCTGTTTGCTTAGTTCAAAATATAAATCATAAATGACATAATCTATTTAATACATAACTCACAGCAACAAAACCAAAAGTTGCTGTGACTGTGGTAATTGCCCCAAATCCTGATTCGCAGTCCATTTTTTTAGGGCCGTCTGCGTCACTTTTGGTAAAACATATTTGCCCATTTTTAGCTGGATAAGTTAGTTGTTCGGTAGAATAAACACATGGAATGGCAAATTTACCTTTACTGTCCTTATTAAGTTTATAATGATTTTTCAATTTTTCGCGTAATTTAGCGGCTAATGGGTCTTGAATTGTTTTTGCTAAATCAGCAATTTTAATTTGAGTAGGATCTTTTTGCCCACCAGCTCCACCGATGGTAATCACCGTTAATTTCTGTCGCTTACAATATGCAAGTACAGCCGCTTTATCATTTACACTATCGATAGCATCAATAATATAGTGATAACGCGGTGATTGTTTTGTGCCCAAATATTCACTGACATTATCTCCATTAATGAAATCATCAATTTCATTCACAACACATTCAGGATTGATTTGTAAAATTCGCTCAGCCATAACCGATGTCTTTGCTTTACCGATATTGGATTTTAATGCATGAATTTGGCGGTTAGTATTTGTAACGCAAACATCATCCATATCAATTAAGGTGATTTGACCAATGCCACTACGCGCTAGCGATTCAGCAACCCAAGAACCCACGCCGCCAATACCAATCACACAAATATGCGCTTGCGAAAAGCATTGTAAAGCTGATTGTCCATAAAGCCGTGCAATGCCACTAAAACGTTGAAGATAAGATTCTGTATTCATAGATAATTCTTGATGATGGTTATACTCAAATATCAGCTTTTTTGAAAACTTTACAAATTATAACTGCAACCCTCTTTTATAAACAAGTTATTAATATGTATTGGTGCTATTATGTTCTTTCAAGAATAAACAACTAAATTTCTAGCTCTCATAAAGATCAACTAAATCATCCCGATGATGCGCAATAAGTAGGATATTATTTGTCATTAATTGTATTCGTTTGAGTTATTAATTTTTCCTACAATAAATAATGTTAACAATAATTAATAGAGAGGAAATAAAGAATGCGCAACCCCAAAAAACTGCTTAATGATCCCAATAATGTAAGGCAAGAAGTCATGCAAGGGTTGATCTATGCTTATCAGGGAAAGCTAACAGCAATTTCAGAGCATTGTGCTGTTTATGGTAACCATATTGCCAATGATCAAGTTGTCATTGTATCAGGCGGTGGCACAGGTCACGAGCCGACTTTTGCTGGTTTTATCGGTAAAGGAGGTATTGATGGCTGTGCACTTGGAGAAGTTTTTACATCACCATCGCCCGATCAAATTATTGAAGTAACCAAAGCTATAGAAAAAGGGAAAGGCGTCCTTTTTTTATATGGCAACTATTCTGGTGATGGCATGAACTTTGATATTTCAGCTGAAATATTAGCAGAAGAAAATATTACAATCAAAACGATTCGAGCAACTGATGACATTGCCTCTGCGCCATTATCTAAGCTTTCTGATCGTCGAGGTGTTGCTGGCCTGATGTTTTTATACAAAATTGCTGGTGCAGCTGCGCAATTTGAAAAATATGATCTTAATAATCTTTATCAAGTAGTATCAAAAGCAAATGGCAATGTCCGTACTATAGGTGTTGCCCTAGATGGATGTGCACTACCCCAATCAAGTCATTTCAATTTTCAATTAGAGGATAACGAGATTGAAATAGGTATTGGTATTCATGGAGAAGCAGGGTTGCGCCGACAAGTGATTACCTCATCTGATCAAGTTGTCAAAGAAATGATAGACAATTTATGTGATGATTTACCTTTTAAAAAAGGCGATCGAGTGTGCGTATTGATTAATAATTTAGGCGCGCTTAGTAACGCCGAGTTGTACATCATAACACGCAAAGTTGGCATTGAACTTGGTATACGAGGCATAATTAGCCACGATGTTGTTGTCGGTCATTTTTGCACATCGCTTGAAATGTCTGGTTTTTCAATTAGCTTATTGAAATTAGATGAAGAATTACGACACCTTTATGATTTACCTTGCCAAACACTAGGATGGAGAAAATAAAAATGAATTTACTACAAGTCCGTAAAATGATGCTATTTACTGCTGAAAAGATGGTCGAAAGCGAGCCAACTTTAACCGCATTAGATCAAGTAGTCGGTGATGGTGATCATGGTATCGGTATCAAACGAGGGTTTGAAGCGATCATTGTGTTACTACAAGACGAGAAATTTCAACCAGCTAATATAGGTGATTTTTTTACACAAATTGGCACAAAGTTAATGATAAGTATGGGCGGAGCTTCTGGCGCTATTTTTGGTACTTTATTTAGAGCGGGCGGAAAAAGTATTACAGGCGTAACAGAGTTTGATTCTGATGTATTATCAAAACTCCTTAACGAAGGTTGGCAGGCAGTCTATCAACGCGGAAAAGCCAAACCAGGGGATAAGACTATGGTTGATGCCTTAGCCGCTAGCGCAACAACCGCAAGTCAATTAACATCTACGAAGTTAATCGATGCGCTACCTAAAATCGCACAATCTGCTATGGAAGGCGCAGAAAAAACGAAACAGATGATCGCTGTATTTGGACGAACTAAAAATTTAGGTGAACGCGCAATTGGTCACATGGATCCGGGAGCGGCTTCAATGGCGTATATCTTAAAATATATGAATGAATATATCCAAACCCAATAAAACAATAAATCCGCCGATATCATCGGCGGACATCATCATCACAATATCGATAAAATAATATTCTAAGTATCATTGATAAAATGTCTAAGTATTCAAACAACATCTAATTTTTTAATATAAAATTTTTTACTGATTCACTATTTTTCTATTAATTGACTAGGGGCTGTTGATCTTTGCTGTACATAAATTACTCAACAATACATTGGCAGCCACATTAACATAAATGCCAGTGATACCATACTGGCATAATTCCTTTCTAACTTATCGTATCTAGTTGATATTGAACGATATTGCTTGATTCTAGCAAAGGCATTCTCGACTAAATGACGATAGCGATAAAGGCACCTATCCATACTGCTTTTATCTATATCCTTACCATAATTACGTTTAGCAATCACCGTTCGTCCGCCTTTTTGACGAACAAAGCACCGAAAAGGCTCGCTGTCATAACCTTTATCGGCTATCACTGTATTCACTTCATCGAGCTTTTCAACTAGGTTTTCTGCATAAGTGATATCATGTCGTTGTCCTTCAGAAAGCTCAAAAAAAATAGGCAAACCACCACTATCAACCGCAAGATGAATTTTAGTTGAATGACCGCCACAGCTCTGACCTATTTGCTCGGAATGCTCCGTTGCAGCGCCTGTACTATGTTGATGAGCCCTGATAATCGAGCCATCTAGGAACACCCATTCAAAATCCGCTAGTTGTGATAAATGTTTGAAAATATCAACTAATATTCCTTTTTAGACCACAAATTAAATCGCCTATAGACGGTGCTCCATCCACCAAATTCTTCTGGCAAATCTCGCCAAGGAATACCGGTTCTCATTCGGAAAAGGATCCCTTCAAACGTCATCCGATGCTCGGATTTATTATAAACTCGGCCGGTATTTTTCATTATTTGTAGTAGCTTTTCCCACCGTTTATCTGTTAGCATTGTTCTTGGCATGATGAATCGAGTTAGGGTTGTTTTTTGCAGAATTATTATAACTCACATCATGCCGTCTAAAAAACAATCACGAAAGATCAATACACCCTAATTATTTGAATTATTTTTGATGGAAAGTTGTAACTAATTTTCCATCCGCTTTAGCAACTACAAAAAGTAAAAACTGAATTCTAAATTGTACCGAATTCAGTCTTAAAAAAGGATAAAAAAGTCATTTATTTTTAGCAAAGAAAATCCCGACTATAACAATAAATATTCCTAGAATCTCTTGGAGAGATAGATTTTCATGAAAAAGAATATAAGCATATAATGCGGAAATAACAGGCTGCATAAGAACTAATATTGATGCAAGGCTAGCAGATATTTTTCCTAGAATATAGCTAAGGCCACCTTGCCCTAGTATTTGGGAAAAAATAGCTAACCCAATAAGAGGCCATAGTTCTCTCCAACTTGTAGGGTAACTAACTCCCTCCATAATTAAACTGGCTAATAAAAGGACAACAACTGAGCCAAAGGCACTATAATACATAACTTGTACGCTAGATACTCTAGTTCTTACTTTGTAAACAATGAGTAAAAATAAGGCATAAAAAATAGATGTCATAAATGCAAGAAAATCACCAAAGACATTTCCTTCGTTAGTATTTTGTTTACCGGTGATCAGGATAAAAAGCCCTAATAAAGCTAAAAACAATCCTAGTAAAAATTTTTTTGATATTTTTTCTTTATATAAAAAATAGCAGGCCGGCACTATACTAAAAGGGACTAAATTTGCTAATAAATTTGCATTTGCGACTGTCGTATATGAGAAAGATATATTCCACAGTATTAAATCCCCTGCTAGAAATCCTCCAGAAATATAGAGTAAAAGTTTATCTTTACAGATCACTTTATTCCTTTTTTCTATTTTAAAAAAAGGATATAGTATTGGAATGCTAAACAGTACCCTATAAAAACCTGTACTAATAGGTCCTAATTCACTTAATTTGACAAAGATCCCTCCAGTGGCTAAAAATGACACAAAGAGTAATGTAAGGAAAAAATATAAATATCTCATTGAACGGCTACCTTAATATATTGTTTAGTATTTTTTATTGTTACAATGTGTAACTATCCCCTAAAATAGTACAGCAAAAAAGTAGAAAATTCTCTATGATAAAAGTAAAGGGGATTTAATTATGAAAAAAATGACTGACCATCAAATCGTCGCTATTTTAAAAGAAGCTGAAGCGGGTATTCCCGTTAAAGAACTGTGCCGTAAATAGGGCATGGGTAATTCAACTTTCTATAAATGGCGTGATAAATACGGTGGTATGAAAACCTCTGATATTAAACGTTTAAAGGAGCTTGAGGCCGAAAACCGTAAACTTAAACAGATGTTTGCCGAACTGAGCTTAAAATCCCAGCTTCAGGAAGAAATCATAAAAAAGCTTTAGTGCCAACTGGGGCACGTAAAACGTGGGCACAGCAACTACAACAAAATCATTCAGTTACTATTGCTATGAGTTGTGCCATTGTTGGCTTAAGCTGTTGTGCTTACTATTATCAACCTAAGTTACAGGATGATTCGGTGATTGTTTCGGTGTTGAATGCTATCACAGACCGGCATTTACGCTGGGGCTTTCCTAAATGCTTTAATCGTATCAGAAAGCTCGGCTATAAATGGAATCATAAGCGTGTTTATCGGGTGTATTGTGAGTTAAAACTTAATATTAGAGCTAAACGTAAAAAACGTACCCCCCAACGAACACCAGAAAAGCTATTGGTTCCTAATAAACAATGTGAATGTTGGTCAATGGATTTTATGAGTGATAGTAGCTGTAATCAACGTCGCTTTAGGACATTCAATGTCATCGATGACTTTAATCGTGAGGCGTTAGGTATTGATATTGCAGTAAGCTTACCGGCAGGGAGAGTTACCCGTTACTTAGATAAACTGGCTGAATACCATGGCTATCCATTAAAAATACACGTCGATAATGGACCAGAATTTACAGGAAAAACCTTTATAAACTGGGCTAAATCACATGATATAGCCATTGATTATATAGCGCCCGGTAGCCCATATCAAAACGGGTACATTGAACGATTTAATCGCACCTATCGTACTGAAGTACTCGATTTATATCTTTTTAACAACTTAGCACAAGCAAGGAGAATAACCGAAGAATGGTTAACGATTTATAACACCGAAAGACCGCATGAGGCATTAAATAACATGACACCGCTCGAATATAAAACATTAAAACAGGCAGCTTAATTTTCTACGTAAGTTGTGTACTAAGTTTGGGGTATTTACAAAGTGAACACTTATTTGTTAAAACGTCCCATAGCCATCGTATTAATCAAAAATTCACCAAACCCGCCTGCCCACAAACGAATGGGAAAGCCGAAAGAGTGATACGAACTTTGAATTGCGATGTGGTATAATCAGCATATATTTAGCGATTCACAAGATAGAAAACAAAAACTGAAACGCTTTATTAATTTTTATAATACCGTTAAACCGCATAAAGCGATTTCAGGGAAAACGCCTTATGAGTTTTTAGAGGATTATTTTAACCATGAAGTGTAAACAACTCGGCGTTTTCCTACAATTAACGTATTAAAATAAATAGACTAAAAATTATTTTTTAAATTTAATTTGTGAAGGATAGGCCCAACGCTGTAACTCCTCTGACGGAAATCCACCCGGATCTTTACCGCCATTAATCAGTAAAGCGTGATAGTATATTTCAGCCATTTCTTCAATATATGCAGCTTTTAATACAGCTTCATAAGGATCTTTGTCTACGGCAATAGCACCATGCTTTTCCATTAAAATGGCATCAGCTCGTTTTATGGGTTCTATAACGCTATTTGAAAGGTCTGGTGTACCCGGTCTCCCATAGGGTGCAACAGGGATCACAGCATCTTTTAAATTAAGAATTGCACACTCATAAACAACGGCTGGAATAGGTTTTGCTAATACAGCAAATGATGTTGCAAAAATAGAATGCGTGTGTGAAATAGCAAAAACATCTGGACGAGCTTTATAAATCTCAAGATGCATTAAACACTCACTGGTTGGTCTTAATCCTGAATCGGCTTCAATAACATTTGCATCCAGATCCATTACAACAATATCCCGTATTGTTAATAATTTTTTATCAATTGTTGTAGGAGTGACAAGAACATATCCTGTCTCTTTATCTCGTACGCTAGAATTACCCGCTTTATGTTTGCATAGTCCCCACTCACTTGATTTTTTAGCCATATCGACAACATATTGTTTTTGTATCTCTAACATTTTATAGCTCCTATTTTGACAAGTTATTTATTGATAATTGGCAAACAATTCCCAGATTTCATTGCTATTTTTGGCATTTCGTATGCGAGTTGCGCCTTCGTGAAACTCTAATAATTCATTCAATTGAGCAAGTGCTTTAAGATGTTTTTGTGGATTATTTGTTGCTAAAACAACAATTAAATCAGCCTGCATATAACCGCAAATATTGATTCTTTCCGATAGCTTAAGTAATGACATAGCGACTTTATTCACACCATCATCAATACCTGCATGAGCAATAATTAGCCCATCTACCAGCATAATGTAAGGTTGTTCAAATTGGATTTTGTTAACCATTCTTTCAAGGTAGCAACTTTCTATGGATTGGTCGTTTAACAGCGGTTGTGCAGCTAAAGCCAATGCACTTTCCCATGTTATATCCCTCTTTTGTGTAATATTGATATGCTCTTTTTCCATTAAATCAGCAAGTGAAGGAGGCTCTTGGTGCGTTATTCGCACAGGGTTATCATGCACTTCATCGTTATAAAGATAAGTGGTTAATTCTTTTTGTAATGCTTTTTGATCTTTGATAAAGCTGTATTTTTCGATAATTAACATAAGCTCTTCAACCTGAATTATGCTAGGATCAATACCTTGTAAAGCCCGAATAACTTGATTACGAAAAGCATTTTTATGGAAATTATTGAGTGAAG
Source organism: Gilliamella sp. WF3-4 (assembly GCF_001690275.1). Taxonomy (GTDB): domain Bacteria; phylum Pseudomonadota; class Gammaproteobacteria; order Enterobacterales; family Orbaceae; genus Gilliamella; species Gilliamella apicola_C. Next base: position 12,156 of record NZ_LZGW01000017.1, read on the forward strand.
GATTAACAATAAATAACAATTTATCAGTAAGTAAATGTGAAGTTGAAAAAATAATATCGTAATAGTGGTTATATTTCTCAAACTCACGTTTAGACATAGCATCAGAAAAATGCAATTCAGGAAGTAGTATTTGTAACGTCAAATAAAGATAAGTTGAAACCGTTGCACTATTTTCACAAACAAAAATCGCTACTTTTTTAGTTTTAATTTGATTAATTAAACCTTCGCGAGTTAACCAACCACCAAATAATACGGTAATAAAAGCGACCTCTTCATCGGGTATATTACAATGTAAAATTTTTTCGAAAGGGAAAATGACTTTTCTTACCATTTCATGTAAATGACCAAACTCTTGCAATACGATGTCATACACACTATTAATATTGGTAATGTGATACCGAATACGGTAATAAGCAGGTTTCCAATGCTGATAGATACGCTCAATGAGCTCACTTTTATCTTGAAAGGTAATGCAACTAATTTGTTCGAAACTATCAACAACTTCAACAACACTTTCTAATAATACCGCATCTAAATGAAAATATTTATCAGATAGCGTTTGTATATTAGAACTTTGAACTAACACCATTAAAAAAATTTGCTCATTAAGATCACAAATACCGAATCGTTCAATGAGTTTTTTCAATAATTGAAAATCACGACTATTGGCTACTTCAGTATAGTTGTCTGGCAAAAGCGCAATTTTTTTATCGGTTTCTATGCGCTGTAACATAAAACAAATAAAGTAAGTTAGCTCTTGCAACTGCTCATCAGTAAAAACAATTTTTAATTTCTTTTCTATTTCGCTAAATACCTGTCCTACTTGTTCTAAGCGGCCTTGGGTAATAATCTCATTTTCTCTAAAAATTTTGTCAGCTATTGGCATACTAATAATTCGACGAATTAATTTTAGCAACAAATAACGTTTGTCAATTTCATTACCGATAATACGATAACCATTCTCGCGGTCATAGTTGATTTGTAAATGATATTGAACAATCATTGCTTGTACTTTTTTGATATCATTGATAACGGTGTTTTGACTGACAGTAAGCGATGAAGAAAGATGTATTAACGACATCCTTTCCGTTCTAATTAACAGAAAAAAGAGTAGTAAATGAACTCGTTCATCTTCAGAATAAATATAACGTCCAATAGCAAGCGATACGGGCTCATCTCTAAAGGTTTCGATCACTAATTTAGGAACACTAAACTTACCAGTTTTAAATCGTTTAATTAATTCAAGATTAGATGATTCAAGAAAGTTATTAATTTTCTTAATGGTATAACTAAGCTGTTTACGAGTTAACCCAAATTTAGATTGAAGTTCAACGCCACTAATATTGGGATTATGAACTAATGTTTTTAAAATGGCATGAATTCGCTTATCGATAACCATATCATAACTACCTTATTGTTCATTGTCTGATGGTAACTAACATTACCATCAGGTGTACTTTAAAATATGTTCAACGAATACGTTAGCGTCCATTTATTCATTATTTCGCTATGTCTTGTATAGCTTCTTTGCGCAATTCTCGTGCATAAAAGAAATAACCTATACACCAATAAATAGCTAAAATTAATGGAACAAAATAGCCTTGCAAACATTGCCAAATAAATGAAAAAGCATAGGTAAAAACAGGTGCATCGATAGAACTATTTGAAATTAACTGATTAGATGGAATATCAATCGCTTTAGTTGTTAATCCTAAATCAGTAATGATTGGTGCAAATTGAGTTCCAACAAATAAGAAGAAAGGAACTCCAATAATGGCTAAAATCACCATTCTTAATGTGTTACCTTTAGTTAAGATATAAGCAGGAACAATAAGTGCCACATTGATAATACCCGCAAAAGGAAGAATTTTATTACCAGGTAAAATAACGGCCCAAATTAAGGTAAAAGGAATCGCAACTATTACGGTAAACCAAATTTCGCTTGAACCACCCATAAACGGCCAATCCAAACCAACAAATAATTTACGTCCAGCAAAACGTTTATTCATATAATCACTAATTGCTTCAGAAATTGGTGATAGTGCTTGCATAAATAACTTAGAAATCATTGGGAATAACATAAGCGCAGTTGCAGCTTGCACACCAAGCATTAAGATAGCTGCAACATCATAACCAGCAATAATCCCAAAAGTTGCTCCTAATAAAAAACCAATTACATGATTTTCAGCAAAAACGCCAATTTTTGAACGTAATGCTGCTGCATCCATCGGTTTATTTAACATCGGTATTTTGCGCAGAAGCAAATCAAATGGATAATAAATTGCACTGAAAAATAGCATCCTATGAGTACAAGTTACACCTGGAATACCCGTTAGTTTTTCTATTCGATGTTGATTAATATCACCAGAATTAAGCTCTAATATGATCTGAAAAGTAGCTGTAATAAAAGCAAAGACCAAAGCCATAATCGATCCTAAGATTGGCGTGGCGACAGCGGTGACAATAAAAGCGGTAAAAATTTTCCCCCACACATTCCATAAGTCAGCATTAAAGGTATCGGTTTTTTTTAGTACTAACATTAAAATATTAATACCCACTTGCAAAGGGAACATAAGAAAAGCATACGGCCAAGCCCAAGATACGTTTGCCATGGTAGTCCAGCCGCCATCAATAATGCTTAGTTCAATCCCTGTTCGTTCCATCATGGTTTGTGCAGCTGAACCAATAGCACTAACCATAAAGCCAATCAACATACTCATGCCAACAAATGCAACACCCAACGTAATTGCTGCTGAAGCGGCATCGCTAAATTTCATGCGCACAATTAAACCCGCAATTAACATAATGAACGGCACAAAAACTGGCGCACCTAAATTTAAAATATAATTTACAATTGTTCCGAGAAAATCCATATTTGTGCTCCTATTTACAGGCATCGATAATTTTTTGTAATTCCGCTTCCATATTTATTCCTGTTAGAAAGGCAATACCATTGATGACGGGAATAGGATACTGTTTTTCAATTTTAGTTATTGCAATGTAAGCTGCACTATTTTTGATGTGAGTATCTACAGATTTAAGATCAACAACTTCTACTTTTATCTCATCAAGCTTTCGCTCTTTTAGTAAACGAGTGACCTTACTTGCGACAGTTTGTGATGTAGCAACTCCACTGCCACATGCAACAATAACTTTTTTCATAATGCCTCCTTATAAATTTATATTCGATGTCAATAATGTAAAAACTTCATGCGTTGTTTTTGCGTGATAAAGTGCTTTCAAAAAAACGGGATTTACAAAGCAGGACATCAATGTTTGTAATAAATCAATATGCCCATTTTTTTGATTAAAGCCGAGTAAAAAAACAAAATTAGCTTTTAATAAGTTGTCATTGTTTGCCATTTCATACCATGGAATTGTTCCTTTAGCTCGAATAAAGAAGATAAATGGCCTAATAACATGTTCAACATCGGTATGTGGCATTGCTACCACATAAGGTTCTGTTGGTAATGCGGTAGGGAATAAAGACTCTCGTTGTTTAATTGCGTCTAAAAAGGAATGATTTACATAACCACCACTTTTTAAAATAGGAAAAGTAAAATCAAAAAATTGATTAGTATCTTGAAAGTTTTTATCTAAAAGAATCAAATCTTCAAAAAACATGTGATTGTTAGATTCATTTCCCATTTCATCCTCCCTCATTATGTGATTAGCAAACATCTAAAATATTGCGTATTTGCTATTGCTCGAATTAAAGCAGCATTAATTTAATATCATCAATTGTAGGGAATTAAGATAAAAGAGACGAATGGATTTGATGCCAAATAATATCCATGAAATTGCGCATCATAGGGAGAGTTCAATAGCCACGATTTGTTAAAAAATAGCTCGCCGCAAACGGTAAAAAAATTTTTAGATAATGGATTTATTGCAAGGCCAATTAAAGCCTTTGGATATTAATGATAATCGCTATATCTTAATTGTTAATAGGCGTGGAGCATCAGGTGGTGAATAAAAGCTTAACCTTACGGTAAAGCGTAAAGAGCGTATTGCTAAACGAAGCGCTGAAATGCGCTACCATACATTCAAATTGATAGGTTGAAGGAAAAAGGAATGAATCTAGAAATAATGAAGATGTTATTGAAGAAACGCGTTTTGCCATTGCTAAGTAAGTTTAGCATTAAAAGTTTAATACTCTGCCAGCTTTAGTGCAGGCAGAGTAGGGGTATCAATTATTTAAAATTAATCTATTAGTTTTTAAATGAATGAATTGGAGCAGGTATTCTTCCACCACGGCGAATAAAATCACATGAGCTAAAGTTATTTACTGGCATGATGGGCGCATGACCTAGTAAGCCACCAAATTCAATGTTATCGCCTACTTTTAAACCGACAGCAGGAATAATTCGAACTGCTGTTGTTTTATGATTAATCACCCCTATTGCTGCTTCATCAGCAATGATTGCCGAAATGGTTTCAGCTGGCGTATCGCCTGGAATAGCAATCATATCTAGTCCAACAGAACAAACACAAGTCATTGCTTCTAGTTTTTCAAGATTCAGAGCGCCATTATTTACCGCATCAATCATACCCGCATCTTCTGAAACAGGAATAAAGGCTCCGCTTAAACCACCCACATGACCACATGCCATGACGCCGCCTTTTTTTACTGCATCATTGAGCATAGCTAATGCTGCGGTTGTACCATGAGTGCCAACTGCTTCTAGCCCCATTTCTTCTAAAATATGGGCAACTGAATCACCAATTGCAGGGGTTGGAGCTAACGATAAATCGACGATGCCAAATTTAACGCCTAAGCGCTCAGAAGCCTCTTTACCAACGAGTTGCCCCATACGAGTAATTTTAAATGCTGTTTTTTTTATGGTTTCAGCAACAACGTCAAAAGGTTGCCCTTTGACTTTTTCAAGCGCACGCTTAACAACACCTGGGCCACTCACACCCACATTGATGACGCAATCAGCTTCACCTACGCCATGAAAAGCGCCTGCCATAAATGGATTATCTTCAACGGCATTGGCAAATACAACTAACTTCGCACATGCCATACTGCTGTTATCGGCAGTTAATTGTGCTGCTTGTTTAATAATATGCCCCATTTGCTTGACTGCATCCATATTGATTCCTGTTTGTGTAGAACCAACATTCACTGATGCGCAAACGCGTTCTGTTTGTGCAAGTGCTTGTGGAATTGAATTAATTAAAATTTCATCACCTTTGTGATAACCTTTTTGTACCAGTGCCGAAAATCCGCCAATAAAGTTAACACCAACAGCTTTAGCGGCTTCATCAAGTGTTTTGGCAAATGCAACATAATCTTTATCATCGCTTGCACCAGCAATTAACGATATGGGTGTGACAGAAATACGCTTATTGATAATGGGAATGCCAAATTCTGAGGTAATCTCCTCACCGACTTTTACCAAATGTTTAGCTAACAGCGTAATTTTGTTATAAATTTTTTGACGTGCTTTCTCGCCATCGCTATCAATACAATCAAGGAGAGAAATACCCATGGTTATTGTGCGAATATCAAGCTTTTCTTCCTCAATCATTTTAATGGTTTCGAGGATCTGTTTTGTTTCCATTAGTACTATCCTTTTATACAAAAATAGAGAATTGATATTACAAACGATGCATAGCATCAAAAATTTCTTCTCGTTGAATGTTGACTTTAACTTTTAGTTTTTCACCGGTTTGCGTCAATGTCGTTTTTACCTCATCAAAGGCCACATTGATTTTAGATAAGTCAAGCAACATAATCATCGTAAAATACTCATCCATAATTGTTTGGCTGACATCTAAAATATTAATATCTAATTCATATAATTTCTGACTAATACCGGCAATAATGCCGGTTTGATCTTTACCAATGACGGTTAAAATGGTTTTCATAACTCTCTCCGCACAAAATTCAGACAGTTAAATAATATTTATTGAGCTAGTTATAATAGCATCTTCAAAAATTATCTAAATAGGAGTAGATTGTTTTTTTCATTACATTAAAAAACGATCACAATAAAAAAGAAAGGGCGATATTATGGTAAATTTCCAAAAATCAAACAAATTGGATCACGTTTGTTACGATATTCGTGGACCAATTCTTGAGCATGCTAAAAGGCTAGAAGAAGAAGGTCAAACAATCCTTAAACTTAATATTGGAAATCCCGCCCCTTTTGGCTTTGCAGCTCCTGATGAATTGTTAGTTGATGTCATTAGAAATTTACCTTCTTCACAAGGATATTGTGACTCAAAAGGTCTTTACTCTGCTCGCAAAGCAATTATGCAACATTATCAAGCCAGAGGTATTAACAGTTTAGATGTTGAAGATATTTACATTGGCAACGGCGTATCGGAATTAATCGTCCAGTCTATGCAAGCATTGCTTAATAGTGGTGATGAAATTCTGGTACCTATGCCTGACTATCCACTATGGACTGCGGCAGTGAGTTTATCGGGCGGAAATGCGGTTCATTACTTGTGCGATGAAGAAGCAAATTGGTCACCAGATTTAGATGATATCAAACAAAAAATTACACCTAGAACAAAAGGCATTGTAATTATCAATCCCAATAACCCAACTGGTGCTGTTTATAGTAAAGAAATATTGCTTGAGGTTGCTGAAATCGCCCGTCAAAATAATCTGATTATTTTCGCTGATGAAATTTACGACAAAATTTTATATGATGATGCCGTACATCATTCAATTGCTGCATTGGCGCCTGATTTATTTGTTATTACGATGAGCGGTTTATCAAAAACATATCGAGTTGCGGGATTTAGACAAGGATGGATGGCACTTTGTGGTCCTAAGCATCACGTAAAAGGCTATATTGAAGGTCTAAATATGCTTGCTTCCATGCGCTTATGCGCCAATGTACCATTACAACATGCGATTCAAGGGGCTCTTGGTGGGTATCAAAGTATCAATGAATTTATTGTGCCAGGTGGTCGCTTATATGAGCAATGTATGTTGGCGTGGCGCCTACTGAACGATATTCCGGGTGTTTCATGTACTAAGCCACAAGGTGCTTTGTATTTATTTCCCAAATTAGATCAGAAAAAATTTAACATCCATAATGATCAAAAATTGGTATTAGACTTTTTGTTACAGGAAAAAGTGTTACTTGTACAAGGAACCGGTTTTAATTGGCATAAGCCAGATCACGTTAGAATTGTTGCTTTACCATATTTAGGCGACCTTGAAGATGCAATTGGACGATTTGCTAAATTCTTATCTTCTTATAAACAATAAAAAAGTCATTGTTAAACGATTATTGTTAAAAGGCTATTGTTAAACCTTTGCTTGTTGGTTGATGGATTTTACAATAAATTCATCACCAAATCATTGCTATCAAAAACAATCAATTAGATATAAAAAAAGCGCCATGGATGACGCTTTCATAATGCAATCACAGAACTTATTTTTTTAACTCTGCAAGTTTTTTACGAATATTATCTGCACGCGCTGTTGAAGACGGATGGCTACTTAAGATTGAAGCATCACCACCACCTAACTTATCAAATGCCGTTGCAAGACCAGCTGGATTGATTTTCTTCTTAACTAAATAATCGAAAGAATAGTTATCCGCATCTTGTTCTTGTTTTTGTGAGAACTGAGCATTAATCACTGCTGATGCTAAAGCACCTAATTTAGATTTAGATAATGAAGCTATTTTTGCATTACCTGATGATGCTGCTGCATCAAGTGCCATTTCTGTTGCATAAGCTACTTGTATAGCTTTTTTACTATGACCTAAAGCAACGTGACCTAATTCGTGACCTAAAACACCTTGAATTTCGTTATCAGTCATCATGTCCATTAAACCACTGTAAACACGAACACAACCATTAGCCATTGCCCATGCATTAACATCTTTTGTGATGTATACTTTATAGTTAATAGGTGTTCCATTTAAATTATTACCGAGTGATTTAGCGATTTTATTTAATCGTTTAGTATAAGCACTATTTTTAGGTGCAATTCTAGATTCGGCATCCATTTGAGCACATGATTGTTGACTTAATGCTTTCACATCATTATCACTTAGAGTAGCAGCTTTTAAACCTTTCATGCCAAGACTAGCTAAGTCATCTGCGCCCATGTTTTTACAACCAACTAGCGACATTGCAGCAACTAAAGGAAGTGCAACTAGCAATGTTTTTTGATGTTTTTTCATATTATTTTCCTTATATTTAAATATAACTTGTAATCGGCTAACATCTGTTAGACCGTTTGAATTTTAACGCAACTATTATAATAATCAACAAATAATTACTTGCTTAGACATAATGAGAGCTTTAGACTAATGCCTCATTTTTTGAGGAATACAATTATGCAGCTATCAGATTTTGACTTCTCGCTTCCAAAAGAGCTCATTGCCAAACACCCTTCAGCAACCAGAAGTGCATGTCGACTGCTATCTCTTGATAGTCGTACAGGTAAAATTGAAGATCAGGTATTTACTGATATTATCGATAAAATTAATCCAGGTGATTTATTGATTTTTAATAACACTAAAGTGATTCCTGCTCGTTTGTATGGGAAAAAAACATCTGGAGGTAAAATAGAAATATTAATCGAAAGATTACTAGATGGTAATCGTGCTCTTGCGCATATTAAAGCCTCAAAATCACCAAAAGAAGGAACTGAGTTAATATTAGGTGAAAATGAACACATTAATGTGACCATGATAGCCCGCCACGATGCTTTATTTGAATTACAATTCCCTGATGATGTGCTCAGTATTTTGAATAAAATTGGTCATATTCCTTTACCACCTTACATCGATCGTCCTGACAACGAACAGGATCGTGAAGTTTATCAAACAGTCTATAGTAAAGTGCCTGGCGCGGTTGCCGCACCTACAGCAGGTCTTCATTTCGATAAACCTTTATTAGAAAAATTAAAACAAAAAGGCGTTGAAATGGCTTTTGTTACTTTACATGTTGGAGCGGGAACATTTCAGCCTGTTAGAGTTGAAAATATTGAGGCACATATTATGCATTCAGAATATGCTCAAGTCCCCGATTCGGTTGTCGATGCCGTATTAGCATGCAAAGCCAGAAACAATAAAGTGATCGCAGTAGGGACTACATCGGTTCGTGCTTTAGAAAGTGCCGCACAAAAGACAGGAAAAATCGCTCCTTTTTTTGACGATACCCAAATTTTTATTTATCCAGGCTATCAGTTTAAGGTTATTGACTCACTTATCACAAATTTTCACCTACCGGAATCAACTTTGATTATGCTTGTTTCTGCTTTTGCTGGTTACGAAAATACCATGAATGCTTATCAGCATGCAGTTAAAGAAAACTATCGTTTTTTTAGCTACGGCGATGCTATGTTTATTTCGGCTTCGTGATAATAAATCTTAAAAAGCGGTTAAATAAATAGCCAAATAAAATTGAGCTAAGTGCAAACCTAGTTGGCTATTATTTAACTGATCGCACAAATAGTTATTTACCACTTTTTACCGCTTTAGCCTAGCAATAATATTCTTTATTCGTTTTATTCTTGAAGGATGTGATGTTGGTTTATTGGTTGAGTGAATAGGCAATTTGGCTAGCATGTCAACTAAACTCATCGGATCTATGTTTTTACTTATTAATAAATCAAAAGCATAGTTATCAGCTTCAATTTCATATTGTTGAGCCACGTCTTCTTTAGCAATAACAACAAGTTCGCCAATTTTATCAGTAAATTCGATATAAGGCGCTTGCTTAAACAAGCTAATAGCATGTTTAAGTGCGATATGAGCCTGCTCATGGGCAAGTACTGCCTGTAACTCATTATCATTCAATAATTTCATCAAACCACTATTTACACGTATACAACCATTAGCGGTAGACCATGCATTAGGTTCAGTATTAATATAAACTTGATAATTTATCTCAATATTATTAGCCTTGCTAGGCAGGGTTTTAGCAATTTTATTGAGTCTTTGGCTTAAAGCATGGTAATCAGGAGGAATGACTGCCCGCTTATCTGTTTCAAGGCAAGCCATCTGACTAATTGAAAAAATATCATTTTCAGATAACAATTGAATCCGATCGGAAGTAATCACTTTGGGGTAAGCTTTACTTTGAATTTGACACCCAGTGAGAAAAAACATCGACCAACCTGACAATAGTAGAATAATACGTTTCAAACGATTCAAAGCCCCTTCAAATATTGTTTATTTTAGTCAAGCAAGATAAACTAGGTTCCGCAAATTAATGATGCGATTACGCATTATAACAATAATTCGCGCCAAACTGTTTATTTGGTCGCAAGAGGTTAACAAAAAATGAAATTTGAACTAGATAATACTGACGGGTTAGCTCGTCGTGGGCGAATGAAATTCGATCGCCGTGGAGTTGAATACACTGTTGAAACCCCAGCGTTTATGCCTGTAGGCACTTATGGCACGGTAAAAGGTATGACACCAGAAGAAGTTGCTGCAACAGGTGCGCAAATATTACTCGGTAATACTTTTCACTTATGGCTAAGGCCAGGGCAAGAAATCATGCGTAAACATGGTGATTTGCACGACTTTATGCAATGGAAAGGACCTATTTTAACCGATTCAGGTGGGTTTCAAGTTTTTAGTTTAGGCGATATTCGAAAAATCAAAGAAGAAGGTGTTCATTTTCGTAATCCAATTAATGGCGATTCGATTTTCTTATCGCCTGAAATTTCAATGGAAATTCAATACGACCTGGGTTCTGATATTGTAATGATTTTTGATGAATGTGCCCCCTTTCCTGCTGATTGGGATTATGTCAAAAAATCAATGGAAATGTCTTTACGTTGGGCTAAACGCAGCCGACAACGCTTTGATGAATTAGGCAACAAAAATGCACTATTTGGTATTGTGCAAGGTGGTATTCATCAAGAATTACGGGATATTTCAATTAAAGGATTAACTGAAATAGGCTTTGACGGTTACGCGGTTGGCGGGTTAGCGGTTGGTGAACCCAAGGCTGATATGCACCGTATATTAGAAGGCACTTGCCCACAATTACCCGCTGATAAACCCCGTTATTTAATGGGGGTGGGGAAACCTGAAGATTTAGTCGAAGGCGTACGTCGTGGTATTGACATGTTCGACTGTGTGATGCCAACCCGCAATGCCCGCAATGGTCACTTATTTGTTACCAATGGTGTGATTAAAATTCGTAATGCTAAATATAAAGATGACACAACACCACTTGATCCTCATTGTGATTGCTATACGTGTAAAAATTACACTAAATCGTATCTTCATCACTTAGATAAATGTGGTGAGATTTTAGGTGCACGTTTAAATACCATTCATAATTTACGTTATTATCAACGCTTAATGGCTGAAATTCGTGAGGCGGTTACTAACAAACGTTACGAGGATTTTGTTGTTGAATTTTATCAACGTATTGGTAAAACACCAGCACCGTTAGCAAAATAAAATCTCAAGCCTATTTTTTGCTATATATTTTTTACTATAAGTATTGACACTTTTCAGGAAGCGCAGTATTATGCGCTTCCTAACGGCGAGTAGCGCAGCTTGGTAGCGCAACTGGTTTGGGACCAGTGGGTCGGAGGTTCGAATCCTCTCTCGCCGACCATCTCCTTTCTGACATATTAAAAAATCTACTTTCCCTTTTATCGCTATAGTTTTATAAAAAGCTAGCCATTTTGATTTTGCATTTTTATTTTTACAACAAAAAATTAAATAAAATCAATGGCTTTTCTGACTGATTTTTCAGTGCAAAATGGCTTATTTTGAGGGCTATGTGATTTTGGGCGTTTTGCTTTTTGTGGATAAAATAAGCGACTGTTATCACATTCGATTTGGGTAGGCTTTGTGCTAAATCTCTGACTTCATGCATGGCTGTCGTGGTATATTCTGGCGCTAAATCATAACCATCAGTAACCGATTAGTGATTTAGCGATTGAGGATTTTATAGTTTAAAAATCATTCAGAAAAACCATTGATTTTATTGAAGTTTTTCTGGCTGTTTTCTGGATTGAAACATGAGGTGTAATTTTAAACTCGGTGAAGTGAAGAAAATAGAAAGGTAATTTATACTCGCTACTTCACACCACCACAGTTTGGGGATTGCTATGCATGCTTCATTATTTTAAGCCTTGCTAACTAGTCGATTGGATGTATATGCAAAATATCATGACCGCTAAGTATTTAATATAACCTAGGATTTAATATAACTTGGCACTCAATGCAACTAAGTACTGTTTCTTAAACGAAGTATAGGGGCGAACGTTGATAAATCTGGTTTATGGCAATGAGTTTGAGCTTTTAACTTACTTAATAGTTGCATCGCCAAATGTTCCCCTATTTTTACAGCAGGTAAGGAGACTGTTGTTAAAGGTGGAAAACTCACTTGGCAAAACTCGTTATCACCAAATCCACTCACTGCTAATTGATGTGGCACACGGATATGCCGTCGTTGGCACTCATAAAGCACACCACAGGCTAATTCATCAGTAGTGCAAATTAAGGCATCGATTTCAGGCCAATTCAATAAGATGTCAGGCAGTAATAAGCTACCTGTACTAAAATTAGCGGGCTTGGCAGCATTGATAACTCGATGGGTAGGTAGATGATAATCCAACATCGCCTTATGCCAACCATGTAAACGTTGTTGAAAGAGATAATTTTGTTGGTTGGCACACAGTAACCCAATATTTTGATAGCCTTTTTTTATTATATGTTCGGTTAGCATATACATTGCTAAACTATTATCTAACGCTATATAAAGATCTGCCGCTGTATCATATTGCTTACCAATATTCATAATAGGTATCGTTTTATTAAGATTAACATTCTCAATAATAACGTCATTTTCGACATAAAATAACAATATTGCTTCGAGATTATGGTTGTGTAAAGAATCTAACAATTTTAGTTCACGGTTATAATAATGCTCAGATTCAATAAACAATATTGTATAACCTTGTTTAATTAAATTTGCTTGTAACACATCAAGCAAAATTTGCGCAGAATGATCGTGGTTTTTGGTTGTTATAACTGCAATAACTGGGCTAGATGACGCCGAGGCTAACTGGCTAGCGGTAACATTGGGTTTATATCCTAACGCATCGATAGCAATTTGAATCTTTTTGCGAAGTTTAACAGAAACACGTTCTGGCGTGCGTAAGGCGCGTGACACGGTCATAGAGCCCACACCGGCATATTTCGCTACGTCAAATAAAGTAACCTGCCCTGTATTCCTCCGTTTTTTTGCGCTTTGCATATTTCATCCTAATTGAATTTAATCTAACCGTTCGTTTAAAAAAGACTAATTTTGACAACTGCAAGCCAGTGATGAGTGACTTATCCATTAATATGAATATTGTGAGCCACCTTTTAAAACTCAATTTTTTAATAATATTATTCTATCAACATAATTATTTTTAATGAATTTATTAGAAATGTTATCTACATCACAAAATAAATAAAAATTTATGCAAATATGATAGCGCTATCACATTTCTATTATTTTAGTTGTGGCTATTTTTAATTTATATGCTAATTTTTCAATAAATTATCAGAATTTTAATGGAGAGAAAATGCTCGCTAACTATTTAACACAGCAAACTGTGAATATTGTTGATTCTGTAAATGATTGGAAAGAAGCTATACAGCTTTGCGCATCACCATTATTAGCAAACAATACGATTTTTCCTAATTATATTGAAAAAATTTTTGAATTACACGAATCACTTGGACCTTATTATGTGTTAGCGCCTGGCATTGCAATGCCACATGCCAGACCAGAGCATGGTGTAAACCAATTAGGCTTATCAATGTTATTAGTCAAACAAGGGGTAAATTTCAATTCGGCAGATAATGATCCAGTTTATTTAATTACGTTATTAGCAGCAATTGATAGTTCTAGTCATATTGAAATATTAACGCAATTGGCAACCTTATTTGGTGAATCAAATGATATGCAAGCCATTTTTAATGCTCAACATTGCGATCAGATTTTAACTGTAACCAATCGTTATTAAATTTAATTAAACTTTATAAAAGGATAAATAATATGAAAATTATGGCTGTTTGTGGTCAAGGTCTAGGTAGTAGTTTTATGGTTGAAATGAATATCAAAAAAGTGCTTAAGAAATTAAATGTTGATGCCGAAGTAACACATGCCGATCTTGCATCTATCTCACCCGATCAAGCCGATATTTTTGTTATGACCAAAGATTTAGCGGCCAGTTCGGGTATCCCGGCAGATAAATTAGTGGTACTAAGCAATATTATTGATATCAACGATCTAGAATCCAAACTTGCTGAGCATCTTGCTAAGAATTAACAACCTATGAGGTGTTGCTATGATTCAGGAAATCGTAAAATTTATTGTTGATATTTTAAAAGTACCTGCCGTATTGGTGGGTTTAATTGCCATGGTTGGGTTAATAGCCCAACATAAATCATTTGCTGATACCGTAAAAGGAACCGTGAAAACAATTTTAGGTTTTTTGGTATTAAGCGGTGGTGCAAGCGTGCTTATCAGTGCAATTACGCCACTCGGCATGATGTTTGAGCAAGCTTTTAAATTACAAGGTATTATTCCTAATAATGAAGCTATAGTTTCTATGGCATTAAATGAATATGGTGCAGCAACGGCATTAATTATGGCATTTGGTATGGTCGCTAATATCGTAGTTGCACGTTTTACACGTTTAAAATTTATCTTTTTGACAGGACATCATACCTTTTATATGGCCTGTATGATTAGTATTATTTTAACCGTTGCAGGATTTAAAGGCTGGCAACTGGTATTTACTGGATCGTTAGTGCTTGGCCTTATCATGGCTTTTTTCCCTGCTTTGGCACAACCGCATATGCGTAAAATTACGGGTAATGATGATGTCGCATTTGGCCATTTTGGTACTTTAGGTTATGTGCTAGCTGGCTGGCTTGGACAAGTTGTAGGTAAAAACTCACGCTCAACTGAAGAGATGAATTTACCTAAAAACCTAAGTTTCTTACGCGATAGCTCAATTTCAATTTCATTAACTATGATGATTATTTATCTCATTCTAGCTCTATTCGCTGGCTCTGATTATGTCGAAACTAATCTAAGTAAAGGTGATAATTATTTAGTTTATGCGATTATAGAGGCCATTACATTTGCTGCTGGTGTGTTTATCATTCTACAAGGTGTGCGATTAATTCTCGCTGAAATTGTGCCAGCATTTACAGGCTTCTCAGAAAAATTGGTACCTAATGCAAAACCCGCTCTTGATTGTCCTGTTGTCTTTCCATATGCGCCAAATGCTGTTCTCGTCGGCTTTTTATTTAGTTTTCTTGGTGGATTAATTGGATTATTTGTTTTAGGGCAATTAAATCTGGTTCTGATATTACCAGGCGTTGTTCCTCATTTCTTTTGTGGTGCAACAGCGGGGGTATTTGGTAATGCAATGGGAGGACGCCGTGGGGCAATGCTCGGAGCATTTGCTAATGGTCTATTAGTCACATTCTTGCCGGTTATGCTACTGCCTGTGCTAGGATCTTTGGGTTTTGCAAATACGACTTTCTCTGATGTCGATTTTTGCGGTGTTGGAATTATCTTAGGTAATATGGCTAAGTGGTTTAACAAAGATATCATAATGAGCATTATTATTGCTATCTTTGCTATATTGGTTATTTATAATTACATAGCTAAACCCAAAATTGATTCAAAGGATTAGTTAAAGTATCTATAGCCACTATTTATATTAGTGGCTATATAAAACACAGAAAAGGCATCTTTAAGAAAGCCCATCATTTAATTAAGCCCTATTTTACAACAAAGACATTATGGCTTAATTTTAACTTATTTTTAGTCACACTTTTCAGTTAAAAAACATCTATTGTTGCTTTTATACCGACTAAAAAACATGAGTAAGCAATTCCCTTAAATAAATAACCTTAAATAAACCCCCTTAAATAAATCATCTAACCAGAAATAAGGTTGTTATTTACTAATTATGCTTCCATAAATAATTAATATAGCAACAACACTTATTGCTACTATAGCAATGGTATATTGTGTTTTTACACGGTACTTTTTCACCTCGCCGACTGAAAGTTCGCTATGTTTGTTCTTTCGTTGATAATAATAGTACATTGGTAAACCAACTAACGTCAGCACAATTGATGCCAGCCCATTTTCTGTTTGATAAACTAGCATACCATAAATCACATAAACAGCGCCCAATATGGCTAAAATAGGGATAATTGGATAGCCAATGACTTTGTAAGATCTTGGTATATTAGGGTATTTTTTTCTGGCTATCATAACACCAACAAAGGTTAGTAAATAAAATACCCAAATCGAAAACATAGAAATTTCAGATAAACGATCGGCATCTAACAAAACTGAATATAAAAATGCAAAAATAACAAGAACTGAAATGGCATTAACAGGAGAACGGCTATCCTCATCTATTGTACTTAAATAACGTGCACCAACAATAGTTCCACGCTCTGCCATGCTAAAAATAGTACGTGATAATGTCATGATATAACCATTAATACCACCCAAAATCGAGATCATAATACCAACAGCAACTAAGTTACCTCCTGAATGCCCAAACATTCGCTGTGAAGCAACCGCGGCGGCATCGTGCCCTAATGAAACCATTTCGTTGACAGGAAAGATTTTAAAGAATGCTATATTGATACAAGCATAAACAATCACTAAAAAGATAATCCCAAAAATGATTGCTTTTGGTAATACTTTAGATGGATTATGAATTTCACCTGCAACCGATGCAACCTGTGCCCAACCATCATAAGCAAATAATGTAGCTAAGATAGCAACAGCAAAAGGCGCAAATGTTTCAATACCTTGACCACTAGCACCAAATAATGCGACTTGCCCATTGCCTTTCCAAAGACCAAATACCGCCAGTAGTAATATCGGAATCAATTTACAAGCCGTTGCAATGGTTTGTAAATATCCTGCCTCTTTGACACCAATTGCATTAATAAAGGCAATAAAGCCTAATGCTCCTGCACCTACCGCCATTTTATATGTGTCTTCAATCTGAAATAATGAGCAAAATACTGAACTAAAATAACCGACTAATGCACCAATTAACGCTGGAGAAAAGATAACTGTCATCATCCAACCATAAAGGTGAGCGATTTTAGCGCCATAGATTTTTTCTAAATAAACAAGCATGCCCCCAGTTTTTGGGAACATGACGCCTAATTCACAAAGCGTTAATCCACCACAAATGGAAATAGCACCACCAATAATCCAAGCTAATAAAGCATAATGATAATCGCCAGTAACTTCCAATACTGAAGGTGGTTTCATAAATGCACCAGCGCCTAAAACCATCCCAACAACCAGGGATAATGCAGAAACTAAACCAAGATCTTTCCGCAAGTTATTTTCTAAATTGTGATCTGACATAAAGATCCCCTTGAATCTATCAATAAGCAAAATTTGTTTATAATAGGGATTTATTTATAAAATACAAGAAGGATTAATTTTAACTCATTAAAAACACTAAAAATAAAAATGATAACATAAATAAAAAGCCAGCTAGAAGCTGACTTCTTATTCTCTAGATTACTGAAAAGTGATTTCTATTTCTTCATTTTCATATCCACAACCATACGTCCACGAATTTTACCTGCTTTCATTTCGTCGATCATATCATTGATATCTTCCAATGGTCTTTTTTCAACCATTGGTATTACTTTACCCTCAGCACTGAAACGAAATGCCTCGGCTAAATCTTCACGAGTACCAACCAGTGAACCTAAAACTTGAATACCATCAAGCACTGTTTTTGGAATACTCAAGTCCATAGTTTCCGAAGGCAAACCTAAGGCAACAACACGTCCTAAAGGGCGTACTGAATGAATAGCCTGATTGAAAGCTGTTTTCGTCACTGAGGTCACAACAGCACCATGTACACCGCCTTCAGTGTGCGCTTTAATATAAGCACCTACATCATCCACTTTTTTAGGATTAATGACTAAATCTGCCCCCAACTTTTTACACAATTCTAATTGACTATCGCTATTACTAATTGCAACCACTTTATTGTTAAACACTTTTTTACCATACTCAATAGCCAGTGTTCCTAAACCTCCAATGCCAAATACAGCAAGCCATTGCCCAGGTTTGGTATCGGCAACTTTAATGCCTTTGTAGGTTGTAACGCCGGCGCAAGTAATACTTGTTGCCTGTGCGGGATCTAATCCTTCCGGTACTTTAACCGCATAATCTGCTTTAACAATACACTGCTCTGCCATACCACCATCAACACTGTATCCAGAATTTAACGCATTACGACAAAATGTTTCATGACCAGAAATACAATATTCACAAGTACCACATCCAGCATGAAACCAAGCAATACTAACTCTATCACCAATTTTAAGGCTCTTTACATCAGGAGCAATTTTAGTCACTATTCCCACACCCTCATGACCAATAACTCGGCCTGGTTTTTTGCCAAAATCACCCGATGCTACATGGATATCAGTATGACAAAGACCACAATATTCAACGTCAACTAATGCTTCTCCCGCTTCTAATGGGCGAACTGGAATATCTTTAATTTCAACTTGACCATCGCATTCTTGCTTAATTACTGCTGCCTTCATTTTTTTCTCCTAAATAAATTTTAAAGTTAAAACATAATTGCTTTTCATTCTAAACGAATTATTTTTGAAAAATATGAGTGGTTTCACAATTCTATTAAATAATATTCATTGTTTAATAATTTATACTTGAACATAGCCTTTCATTGAAATTTGAAAAAAATAAATTGGTGGTGTTGTTATAAAAAGGGGTTGTTATAAACATATGCAGCATACTGATATAGGCTGAAAATAAGTCAACTATTTTTTAAAGGCGATATTTACTCAAGTGGTAACTTAAGTTCAATCATAATGTCATTAGATAACAATGGTATTGGCTTAAATTAAGGATATCGCTTTAACTAGCACAAATGATTAATAAACAACCAAAAAAAAGCAATATAATAAAAAAACTAACTAAATGGAGGCTATAAAATGGCTAGAAAATGTATTTCTCGTGGTAAATTCACACGTATGCAACAGCTATCAAACCAAGATGGCGTGATTGCTGCATTAGCGATTGATCAACGCGGTTCAATGGTTAAGATGATGGAATCTGCGGTTGGTAAAGATCGTTATCATATTGATATGGTGTATGAATTTAAGGAGCTTGTTTCTCAAGAATTAACTAAATATGTTAGCGCAATTTTGTTAGATGAAGAATATGGTTTTAAAGGCATGGCGGCAAAAAATAGCAATGCTGGATTAATCATGTCATATGAAAAAACGGGATATGATGCCAATACACCAGGTCGCCTACCCGATATTTTGCCCGAGGATTCATTACAACGCTTAATAAAAAAAGGGGCTGATGCTGCAAAAGTATTGGTTTATTATAATCCAGATGATCCTCAAGATATTTTAGATAAAAAGCACGCATTTTTAGAGCGTTTAGGTAATGAAGCAAGAGCTGCGGATATTCCTGTTTTTGTTGAACCTATTGTTTATGATAATGTGATAACCGATGATAAAAGCCCTGAATTTGCAAAAATCAAACCACAAAAAGTCATTAATACCATTAAAGAGTTTACTAAAGAACAATATTACATCGATATTTTAAAAGTCGAAGTTCCTGTACTTTTTAAAAATGTCGAAGGCTTTAACGACAACAATGTCGTGGTTTATACTCAAAAGCAAGCCGCAGATTACTTTAAACAAGCTAGCGATGCAGCAACACGACCTTTTATTTATTTAAGCGCTGGTGTGCCAACAAAAACTTTCCATCAAGAGCTCATTTTTGCCGGCGAAAATGGCGCTAAATATAGTGGCATTCTTGGTGGGCGAGCAACATGGTTTGAAGGTGTTGCAGCCTATGCAAATGGTGGAAAAGAGGGATTAAAACGTTGGTTAGATCAAACTGGCCGCGAAAATGTTGAGCATCTTAACAAAATATTAAAACAATATGCTACTCCTTGGTATGATATCTATGGTGGTAAAGATAATATTGAAGTGATTGATGTTAAATTAGGTAATTAACATAATCATTTAAAATAATTAATTGCAATAAGTTATTAGCAAACTAAAAAGAGAACAGTTTTTATTCCTATTTTTACTGTTCTCTTTTACTATGATTGCAAGTTATGTAGCGATAAATCTGTTGCTATAGTTTTATTAAGATGGTTTTACTAATATGGTTTAATATCAAATCAAAATAGCCTACCACACATAACAAATCATCAAATTGCTTTACTGAAAAATAAATCAACCTTACTGCGTTTTGCCATTGATTGAATATAGGCCTTAATCTTAGATGAAAAAACTAGACTTTTAACACACGTCAAATTTCGTAAAACGGGGAACAAACAGATATCATCTAAAGATAATTGTCCATTACATGCTTCTGGTGAAATAATTAGCAATTCAAGTTTATTTAACACCGTTAACACCTCTGCGACTAGTGCATCGGTTTGTGCCATACATTGATCAAATGATCCCATTTTTTCCTTTTTACTAGTAACAAAATAATCAATAGCACTTTGTGTCGCAAACTCGGCTAAACCTAATTTTATATATCGTGGACACACTAACTTATAATCATATTGCTGTAGTTGCTTTATGAGTTCAGCTATATTTGCTGATCTATCGCCAATTAAAATGGGATTGCCAGCATAATTGTTATCGACATAATCAACAATATCTAAACTTTCAGGCAGATAACTGCCATCGTCTTTCTGTAAAATCGGCGCCATCTTTTCACCAATCATACGCTCTGGCGATTGAAAATCATCACTAAGCAATACCTGTAGTTCAACTGGCACGTTTTTTAAACCAAAAATCATTCTAGCTCTTACACAAAAAGGGCAATGTTCATAAATATACAGTTTCATTTTTACTCCTTAAGTAATCAATCAACCAACATAAAAAGGCAATTCCCAAAAATAATAAAAAAAACTTACTTACAGCAAATAGTGCTTGGGAATAACCAATCTTTACAACATTAATAAAAGGATATGGATACAGATTGGTATAGTAGCCTCGAATAAAAATATAAACACCATAGCCAATCATTGACAATGACGCCCCCATAATGACTTTTAAATTAATTCGTCGAAATGGTCCAAAAATAAACCAGCTCAATAATCCCAAAACAGGAATAATCACATGTAAACTTTCATTCGCAATTTTCAATAATACATTAGGTGGCGGTGTATGGATGCTTCTTAACACTAGGTTATATACAATAGTCGTTATCATCACACCCGCCAATCCATTCAAACGAATAACTTTAAAACTGTATCGATGACAGTTAGGATTGATAGCTAGCCAAAAACAACTCAATGCTAACATTAAATTTGATAAAACTGTAAAGAAACTATAATAATAAATTAATCGCCCTATTGAAGATTCGGGTTGCCAAGGACGAAATTTAGTATGCCAATAAATGTAAGTTTCCATGGCAATAATAGAGATTGCAAATAGCGCAATAAAAATATTAATAGTTCGTTTTAACATAATGCCTTTTAATATAAATAGTACAAAAAACAACTAAAAGTGCAGTATATAGTAATTAATAAAAAAATCATAAACTACCTCTGTTTAAAAGATAACAAATAGACAAAATCTACAACTTATTGGCAGTTAGTATATAATGTCAAAATAAATGTAATGTAGAGATGATATTGATGTCGAATCACGACACCCCGCCCCAAAATAAAATATTAATAGAACATTTTTTAGATTCTTTATGGTTAGAAAGGAATTTAGCTGAAAATACCATTGCGTCTTATAAGTTAGATTTGCTGGCATTAAGTCAGTTTTTACAACAACAAAATGTCACATTTTTGTCTGCTCAAACAGTTAATCTACAAGCATTTTTAATGCAACGGGTGCAAGATGGGTATAAAGCAAGTAGTTCTGCAAGATTACTTAGTGCAACTAAACGTTTTTTTCAATATTTATATCAAGAAAACTATCGTGCAGATGATCCTTCAGCGGTATTATCATCCCCCAAGCTTCCCAAAAAATTACCTAAAGATTTAACCGAATCACAAGTGGAGGCATTACTTGAATCGCCAAGCATAGACGATCCGATTGAACTTCGAGATAAAGCAATGCTTGAAGTACTTTATGCAACCGGTTTACGTGTATCTGAATTAGTGAATTTAGAAATTAGTGATGTTAGCCTACGGCAAGGTGTTGTAAGAGTGATAGGTAAAGGCAATAAGGAACGTTTAGTACCGCTGGGTGAAGAAGCGGTTTATTGGCTTGAATATTATTTTAAATATGGCAGAAATGATCTTCTAAAAACAGGGCCTGTTGATGTTCTTTTTCCTAGTCGATTAGGAAAAAAAATGACACGTCAGACCTTTTGGCATAGAATTAAATATTATGCCGTATTAACAGGTATCAATATTGAAGCACTTTCACCTCATGTGCTTCGTCATGCCTTTGCAACGCATCTGCTTAATCACGGTGCTGATTTGCGTGTTGTGCAAATGTTGCTTGGGCACAGTAGTTTATCAACGACGCAAATTTATACGCATGTGGCAACTGAAAGATTAAAACAGTTACATAGTAAACATCATCCTCGAGCGTAATACTCAAAAAAATAAGGGTAATTGAATGAAAAAATTAGGTTTAGCTTTAGCTTTAATTTCAACCTCAGTATTAGCGAGTAATGCTGATATAACAAAAACTTTAAATAAGTTAGGTTACGACAATAAAGAGTTAAAAATTACTAATAGCCCAATACAAGGGTTTAAAAGCGTTTCTACGCCTGATGGTATTTTTTATGTTACAGAAGATGGCAAATATTTAACTCAAGGTCCTATTTATAATGTTCAAGGTGACAATCTTGAAAATATTGCTAACAGTAATAACCTTAAACTAATGCAAACAATTGCAAAAGATGCCATTGTTTACAAAGCGCCTAATGAACGATATGTCATTTCTGTTTTTACTGATTACACTTGTCATTACTGTAAATTATTGCACGAAAATATTGATAAATATTTAGAAGCAGGTATTTCGGTGCACTATTTTGCCTTTCCTCGAGCAGGAGATAAAAGTGATGTTGGTAAAAATATGCAATCTATTTGGAGCATGAAAGATCGTAAAGCCGCGTTTGAAAATGCTTATAAAGGCAATAAAATTTCACCAGCTAGTAGTATGATTCCTTACGTTACCCAACAATTTAATGTTGGGAAGCGACTTGGAATTAGCGGTACACCAGCAATTATTTTACCTAATGGCGAGCTTGTTTCTGGTTATGTACCAGCAGATAAATTACTTGAAGTTTTAGATAAAAAAAACAAGTAAATAACTAATTACCGCTGTTGAAATATAATATTAAACTCAATGTTAGCGCTAATGCGCTAGCATACAAAATATGAAAAAAAATAAATTAAGACATCGCAAATTACCTGATGGATCTCCAGAATTTTCCGAGGATATTCCATTATTATTACAGCGAGTTTATGCATTACGTGGGGTGACTAGTATGCAAGAGCTCGACTATACCACACGCAATTTGCACAATTACGACACATTAGATGGCATTAACAAAGCAGTTGAAATTCTTTATTTGGCAATGAAGAATAATCAACGGATCATGATTGTTGGCGATTTTGATACTGATGGTGCTACTAGTACTGCTTTAACCGTTAAAGCCCTTAAAAATATGGGGTGCCAATTTGTTGATTATATTATTCCGGATCGTTTTGATGATGGATATGGGCTAAGTATTTCAATTGTAAAAAAAGCGCTATTAAAAAATGCGCAACTCATTATTACTGTTGACAACGGTATTTCTGCTGTTGAAGCTGTCGATTTTGCCAAGCAGTCAAATTTGCCAGTGATTATTACTGATCACCATTTATGTCCAGAACGATTACCTGATGCAGATGCTATAATCAATCCTAATTTACCTAATTGCGTGTTTCCTTCTAAGCATTTAGCTGGAGTGGGTGTGGCTTTTTACTTCATGCTTGCTTTACGAGCCAAATTACGGCAAGAAAATTGGTTCATGGACAATAAGTTAACCGAATATAATGTGACGAATTTATTAGATTTAGTTGCTTTAGGTACGGTTGCTGATGTGGTTAAACTTGATCATAATAATCGTATTTTAGTTCACCAAGGTATAAACAGAATTCGATCTGGTTATTGTAGCGAAGGTATTAAAGCCTTATTGCATATAGCTAAGAAAGATCCTGCTTCGATTACATCAACCGATTTAGCTTATTATATAGCGCCTCGATTAAATGCCGCGGGAAGAATGGATAATATGACTTTAGGCGTTGAATTATTACTTTGTGATAATTATGATTTAGCAATTAATAAAGCAGTAGATCTTGATAATCTCAATTGTGATAGAAAATTGATTGAACAAACAATGCATAAAGAAGCTTTATTGTTTATTCAAGAAATTGAAGAGCAAAATATATCAATTCCTAACGCACTGGTGTTTTATCATCAACAGTGGCATCAAGGTATTATTGGTATATTATCTTCTCGTTTGAAAGATAAATATCATCGACCAGTTATATCGTTTGCTTCAACCCAAGATGGTTTTTTAAAAGGCTCTGGACGCTCAATTAAAGGCGTTCATTTACGCGATCTACTTGATGAATTAAATCAGCGACACCCTGATTTAATCGTTAGCTTTGGTGGGCACTCAATGGCAGTTGGTTTAACTATTCACGAAAAAGATTTAGCGTATTTTACACGTTGTTTGCAAGCACTTTTAAATACACAAGTCGATCCTGATTTACTAGAACATATTATTGAAACAGACGGTGAAATAGATAGCCAAGACTTTACTTACGCAACCGCCAAATTGTTAAAAAAATCTGGCCCTTGGGGCGAGGGGTTTGATACGCCTATTTTTGATGGCGTATTTGTTATTCATCAACAACGGTTAATTGCAGACAAACACCTTAAATTAGTATTAGAGCCACAAAATGGTGGTCCATTTATTGAAGGTGTCTGTTTTAATGTCAATCGACAACAATGGCCTGATCAGTCGATAAAAAAAGTAGAATTAGTTTATCATCTGGATGTAGATGAATTTCGGGGTAACCAAGCTCCACAATTACTGATAAAATATCTATGGCCTATCGCCTAAGCAATTAGAATGGATTATAATTTGACAATTGTGCTTAATTTACATCTAATTACGATGGTTATCTAACATCATCAACATAAAATTTACGCAACGTTAAGGATTCAAAATGCATATTCATATTCTTGGAATTTGTGGTACATTTATGGCTGGGATTGCATTAATAGCCCGCTCGCTAGGTCATAAAGTAACAGGTTCAGATAAAAATGTTTATCCACCAATGAGTACACTGTTACAAAAAGAGCACATTGATATTATTGAAGGATATGATCCATCACAACTCGCCTCTACACCCGATTTAGTCATCATCGGCAATGCCTTATCAAGAGGTAACCCTTGCGTTGAATATGTCTTAGATAATAACATCCCTTACATTTCTGCGCCACAGTGGTTACATGATAACGTTTTGCGCGATCGCTGGGTTATTGCGGTTGCTGGAACACATGGCAAAACCACAACTGCGGGTATGGTCAATTGGATTTTAGAAAAATTAAATTATAAACAAGGTTTTGTTATTGGTGGTGTACCGGGTAATTTTGATGTATCAGCCCGATTAGGAGAAGGGGATTTTTTTGTGATTGAAGCTGATGAATACGATTGTTCATTCTTCGATAAACGTTCCAAGTTCATGCACTACTGCCCTAAAACACTTATCATGAACAATTTAGAATTTGATCATGCCGATATTTTTGATGATCTTAGCTCAATTCAAAAACAATTCCATCATTTGGTTCGTTTAGTGCCAAGCAAAGGGTTAATTATTTCACCACAAGAAGATGTAAATTTAAAACAAGTATTGGCAAAAGGTTGCTGGAGCGAGCAAGTTTTTACTGAGTCTGAAACAGGCTGGTTAGCACAGCGCATAAATAACGACGCAAGCCATTTTGCAGTTTACTATAACAATGCAAAAGTAGGCGAAGTGAAATATTCCTTAGTGGGCGAACATAATATGCATAATGCATTAATGGCAATCGCCGCAGCACATAATGTAGGCATTGATCCAGCCGATGCTTGTTTAGCATTAAGTTCATTTATCAATGCCAAAAGGCGGCTAGAACTCTATGGTGAAATAAATAACATCGAAATCTACGACGACTTTGCTCATCATCCAACTGCAATTTTAGCAACATTAGAGGCATTACGTAGTAAAATTGGTGCAAATCGTCGCATTTTAGCCGTTCTTGAACCTCGTTCAAATACCATGAAGCTAGGCGTATCTAAAGATGAACTAGCACCATCACTAGGTCGTGCTGACGAAATCTTTATCTTTCAACCAGAACAATTGCCTTGGTTAGTTGCCGATGTTGTTGATGCTTGTATCCAACCTGCTCACTGGACGGGTGATATTGATTTACTTGTTGAAATGATAACCAAAACAGCTCGCCCAACCGATGCCATTTTAATTATGAGTAATGGTGGCTTTAATGGCATCCATAAAAAGATCTTAGAAAGCTTAGAAAAGCAACAAATCAAAGCTCATGAAAACGAACAATTAATTCAATAACAGTAGATGATATGTCACATACTGTGGCATATCATACCTAAAAGATATTTTATGAATGAAACTGCCGAAATGATTGCTATGTTATGTCGCAGAATAAAAATAGCAAGAATTGAAAAAAATTTATCTCAGCAAGAACTGGCTAACAAATCTCGAATCGGTATTGCGACAATAAAACGCATTGAACAAGGCGAATCCATTACATTACAAACATTAATTGCGGTTCTTCGTGGGTTAGATGAACTGGATCAACTGAATAATTTGCTTGCCTATAATGAAGTGATTCATAAAACATCAATGGAGCAACTTAAGCGGAAAAGAAAATACCGTACAATAAAACAAGAAAAGGTGGATGTGTTGGTTGAGAATGATTTTTTGCGTTCTAAAGTCAATACCATGCGCTGGAAACATTAAAGGCAATTTAAGAAAGTTCAATTTAAGAAAATACAATTTAAAGTAATATAATTTAAAAAAATATAATTCAAAGAAATATAATTTAAGGTTTCGCCGATTGTATAATCGGCGAATTTGACACAACAAATAATTTCAACTTAACTACAATGAACGGTGATGGCAAGCCCCCCGCGTGATGTTTCTCGGTATTTTGCATTCATATCTTTTCCTGTTTCATACATAGTTTGAATCACTTTATCTAAAGATACTTTTGCCGCAGTTGTTCGCCTTAGAGCCATTCTTGTTGCATTTATCGATTTTACCGCGGCAATAGCATTACGTTCGATACAAGGTACTTGCACTTGACCTGCAACTGGATCACAAGTTAATCCTAAATTATGTTCCATTGCTATTTCTGCTGCCATGCAAACTTGCTCAGGATTACCACCTAACAGCTCAGTAAGTCCAGCAGCAGCCATAGAGCAAGCTACGCCAACTTCCCCTTGGCACCCGACTTCTGCACCAGAAATGGATGCATTAATTTGATAAAGTTGCCCTATTGCACCACAAGTTAGG
Organism: Gilliamella sp. WF3-4; assembly: GCF_001690275.1. GTDB lineage: Bacteria > Pseudomonadota > Gammaproteobacteria > Enterobacterales > Orbaceae > Gilliamella > Gilliamella apicola_C. Next base: position 39,745 of record NZ_LZGW01000017.1, read on the forward strand.
AAAAATCGAATATAAATATCAGGAGTAACTGGATTAATAAACTTATCATAATAAGCAAGCACAGCGGGTATAATGCCGCATGCGCCATTTGTTGGTGCAGTGACCACCCGTCCACCCGCTGCGTTTTCTTCACTAACGGCAAGTGCGAACATATTTACCCAATCAATAATTACCATAGGGTCACTAATAATTTTGTCTTTAGTGGTGGATAATTGACGATATAACGAAAATGCTCGACGCGGAACTTTAAGCGGTCCAGGTAATAAACCTTCAGTATTCATTCCACGATTAATACATTCCAAAATAGTTTGTCCAACGCGAGAAAAATAATTTTCGATTTCTTCATAAGTGTGCAATTGCAACTCATTTTTCATCATAACGCTAGAAATTGATAAGGCATTATCTTCACAATGTTTTAATAATTCTTGAGCTGAAATAAATGGGTAAGGCAGTTTTACTGCATCTTGCTCTTGCTGGCCGAATTGCTCTTCTTCAACAATTTGACCGCCACCTACAGAATAGTAAGTTTTTTGAAATAATAAGGTATCACCGTTATAGGCACTTAAAGTCATACCATTTTCATGTAATGGTAAAAATTTAGAATGAAATACCATGCAACTATCTAATGGGAAATCAATTTCGTAGGAATGATTATAAATAGGTAAACGGTGCGTTTGGCTAAGTTTTTCGATAAAATTTGGGATATTATCAATATTTACAGTATCAGGCTTTTCACCCGCTAATCCCATAACAATAGCAATATCTGTTTGATGCCCTTTACCTGTTAGCGACAAAGATCCATAAACATCAGCCACAATTTTTGTCACTGATGACATCATTTGTTTATTAATTAGTTGATCTATAAAAGCTTTACCCACTCTCATTGGTCCTACTGTATGTGAACTTGAAGGCCCAATACCAATTTTAAATATTTCAAATACTGAACTCATAATTTTCCTTTTTAATGCCAAGTATAAATATCATAGGCATAGTTATATTTTTGTAAATTTATCTTTGCTAATAAAATGCTAAACAAAAGTATCAACAAATAACCTCAATTTTGGGATTACGAAAATAAGTTTTTAATTCTCATTAGTGGTTAATGCTTATTGTACCCATTGTTTATTTTACTAGTAGGATAACCTACAGACTATTTTGTCCACCGACGAATGTTGATGGATTTCATACATACATTAATTAAATAGGTGATTATTACCTATTAGGTAATCTTTATAATAAATTATAGATAGCCGCAGAAATTGCAACTAATCCCATAACAACAATAAATACATTACTTAATTTTCCACGATATTTTGCCAATGCTGGGATTTGATGAATTGCATACATAGGCATTAAGAACAATAATATAGCTAAAATAGGTCCACCAAGTGATTCAATAAGCGCTAAAATGCTTGGATTAATTGTTGCAATTCCCCACGCTGTTACAAACATAAATGCAATGGCTAGTTTATCAAGTTTCTTTTCTGAAATCGTTTTGTTGCGGCTACGTAATATTTTTTGCACAAGACCGTTAAAGCCTTCTTTACCACCAAGATAGTGACCTAAAAACGATTTAGCCATGGCAATAAAAGCAATTGGTGGCCCAATGTATTCAATAACTGGCGAATTAAATCGATTAGCTAAATAAGATAAAGTCGAGATATTTTGTGTTTTTGCTTCTAAAAGTTCAGCTGGCGATAAGCACAGAGCACAACTAAAAACAAAAAACATAACAGTCACAACCATCATTATGTTACTGGCAGCAATAATTTTAGTACATTTCGGTTCTGCATAAATATTGCCATATTCTTTACGTTTAGCAACAGCTAATGAGGAAATAATGGGAGAGTGATTAAACGCAAAGACCATAACGGGAATAACCAGCCAAAGTGTCATTAATATACTATGTCCACCTTCACTATTAAGGCTAAAGGATAAATTACTGCTATTCCATTCAGGGATTAAAAATAAAGCTAGCATCATTAAAACCGCAATAAAAGGGAAAACTAAAACGGACATCACTTTAACAATCAGCTCTTCACCAAAATGAACAATTGACATTAAGAATGCAACTAAAACAAACGAAAGCAAAGCACGGGGTATTGGCTGCATACCTAGTTGATTAACCATAAAACTGTCTACTGTATTGGTAATACCAACACTATATACCAATAATATTGGGTAAATGGCAAAAAAATACAGCACCGTTATCCAAATTCCTGCGGTGCGCCCAAAAGACTCTTCTACAACAACAGTAATATCGCCATTACTGTTTTTTCCTGATAGAACAAATCTACATAAAGCTCGGTGGGCAAAAAATGTCATTGGAAAGGCAAGAATCAACATAACTAATAATGGAATCAATCCACCAACACCTGCATTAATGGGTAGAAAAAGCACTCCAGCACCAATTGCGGTGCCATAAAGACTAAGCATCCATAAAGTGTCGCTTTTTCGCCATTTTGGTAATGTTGATTTATTGTTTGAACTGATAACATTTTCGTTATTCATTAACTTACTCATTGGGTACTACTCCTTAATTAATATTCTGCACATATGATATCAATTTAACGACCTTTCTAAAGTGATCGTTATCACATAAATAAAAAAATATTAAATATAATCAATATTATGTGGGTATCTATTTTGATGCTTAGTAAAATTAAAAATAAATAAAGTATCAATTTTGATTCAAAAAGTTCGAAACTAGTGACAACTGAAAGCAAATTAAAAAGGAAAGTTAAGGTGATAATCAAATATTTTGGAAAATGTTGTCTGTTGAGATTAAACGTTTAACTGTGCTTAGTACCTAAAGTTAATAGTGGGTTGGAAAATATCGGCTTATCAAAATGGGGGGGTTGGTCATTACTGAAAGTGTGTCTTTAGGCGATTATTTTAATCATGAAATGTAAGCGACTGAGCGTTTTTTACAAAGTATTAATTATCAAATTGGCACAATGACCGATTAATCTAAAACAGAGTCATAATAACAGGTTATTCCTGTCTCTAAATGCTCAATTTCTAACTCACCACCTGTTAAAATTCCACCGTCAGAAAAATAACTTGGCTTTTTTTTGAGGGTTGCTTTTCCAAAGAGTTTATCATTGTCATAAAAATACCCTTCTTTACTAATTTTATAAGAATCATCTGGTTCTATCAATCCTGTGCCACAAGGACAATTGATAGAATCTACCCAATCACCATCTTTAGTTTTACACCCGTCTCCTCGCCAGCCAAAATCTAAAATTTCATCATAACTTAAATCCATTAAATGATATTTGGTTATTTTCACAGGGTAATAGAGTATAGCAAAGACTAATAGCAGGTAAATAATATGCGATATTTTTAATTTCATTATTTTTATAACCACTTACTTTCTTATTAAATTATCAGCATAAATAAAAAACGCATGTTATATTTGTTGCTAAATCCTTTACATATAGCTTACTTTCAGTAAATCGCGCAAAAGAAATATAATCAGGTTTTTCTTCAAATAAACTTTTCGCATCAGGCCATTGCCAACTATATAACTATTCTCTACTTTGATATAAATACTATTATTGATATAAATATTATTATTTTCATATGGGATCATTTGCCTATAAATAGAACAGTCTTTACCATAATGATATTCTTCACTTTCTAATTCGCCAAGATAATAACATAGAGAATCCCCTATTCACATAGGCGCTATCATTTCTTCATATTGATTTTATTTTATTATTTATAACAGGTTAATTTACTATTAATTTTTTTATTAACAATAATTACCAATAAAATTACTTTAGTGTTATGCAAGGTACTGCTAAACTAGCTTACATTTTTATTATATTTAATACATCAATTATTTTTTAGGATAAATGTATGCGAACCAGTAAATATCTTCTTTCTACGTTAAAAGAAACCCCTGCTGATGCAGAAGTCATTAGCCATCAATTAATGTTACGTGCCGGTATGATCCGTAAAGTTGCCGCAGGGTTATATACTTGGCTTCCCACTGGTTACCGTGTACTTAAAAAAGTAGAAAATATTGTCCGTGAAGAGATGAATAAAGCTGGCGCAATTGAAGTATTAATGCCAGTTGTACAGCCTGCTGATATTTGGCAAGAAAGCGGTCGTTGGGAACAATATGGACCTGAGCTATTACGAATCAAAGATCGTGGCGACCGTGACTTTGTATTAGGTCCAACTCATGAAGAAGTGATTACTGATTTACTGCGTAATGAAGTTAGCTCATATAAACAATTACCTCTTAATGTGTATCAAATTCAAACTAAATTCCGTGACGAAGTGCGTCCTCGCTTTGGGGTGATGCGTTCGCGTGAATTTATTATGAAAGATGCTTATTCTTTCCATACTTCACAAGAATCATTACAAGAAACTTATGATGATATGTATAAAGCCTATAGCGCTATTTTTACACGCGCAGGCTTAAACTTTAGAGCAGTACGTGCTGATACTGGATCGATTGGTGGTAATTGGTCTCATGAATTCCAAGTGCTAGCGGATAGTGGGGAAGATGATATTGTTTTCTCAACGGAATCAGATTATGCCGCTAATATTGAAATGGCGCAAGCTTTAGCACCAACACAACAACGTGCAGAGCCAACTAAAGCGATGGAACTAGTTGATACTCCCAATGCAAAAACGATTGATGAATTAGTTCAGCAGTTTAATTTGCCAATTGAAAAAACGGTAAAAACCCTAATGGTAAAAGCAACTAAAGAAAGCGGTCATCAGTTAGTGGCATTATTAGTTCGAGGCGATCATACTTTAAACGAAATCAAAGCAGAAAAAATTGATATCGTTGCTTCACCCCTTGAATTTGCAACCGAAGAAGAAATTCGTGCTTTAGTTAACGCCGGTCCTGGTTCATTAGGTCCAATTAATTTAAACATGCCAATTATTATCGATCGTGATGTTGCTGTTATGAGCGATTTTGGCGCAGGCGCTAATATTGATCACAAACACTATTTTAACATTAATTGGGAGCGTGATGTTTCCCTACCACGTATTGAAGATATCCGTAATGTGGTTGAAGGCGATATGAGTCCTGATGGCAAAGGTACATTACAAATCAAACGTGGCATTGAAGTTGGGCATATATTCCAACTTGGCACAAAATATTCACAAGCTATGAAAGCGACAGTGCAAGGCGAAGATGGGCAAAACCATGTGATGATTATGGGATGCTATGGTATTGGGGTTAGTCGTATTGTAGCGGCAGCTATTGAACAATGCCATGATGATCGAGGTATTATTTGGCCAGAAGCTATTGCGCCATTTAGTGTTGTGATCATTCCAATGAATATGCACAAATCAGAAAAAGTGCAAGCGACAGCCGAAAAGCTTTACGCAGATTTGCAAGCAGCTGGCATTGAAGTGCTTTTTGATGATCGTAAAGAACGTCCTGGTGTTATGTTTGCTGATGCTGAATTGATCGGTATACCTCATACCATTGTCATTGGTGAGCGTAATCTTGATAATGGCGAAGTGGAATATAAACACCGTGCTGGTGGCGATAAAGAAATGGTAAAAGTTGATAATATTATTGAATTTATCAAAACTCGTTGCAAGCTAGCTTAACATTAAGATAACTTGCTAACTAGTTATAAAACATAATAAAATTGGGAATCATTACCCTCAATACAACAGTAATTAGCTTATTACTGTTGTATTGTTATTATTTAGCTACCATAAAGCCAATACTAATTAACGACTAGCGTAAGGTGATTTTTTTACAAAACTACTTTTAATTTTCAAAAATAAACATCCACAAATACTTAACAAAGAAAATGTTGAGTATAAATTCAAAGTGATATTGTTCTTTTTTTCGGCTAAAATAAATCAATAAAAATCTTACATCAATGGGTTGAAATAATGTTAAAAAAAGCCATCGCATTTGCACTATCTACCTCGTTATTATTACAAAGCACGTCCATTGTTTATGCTGATAATATTAACCTACCCGATATAGGTACCGCTGCTGCTACAACATTAAGTATTGGCCAAGAAATGGAAATGGGCGATTATTATATGCGAATGTTGCGAGCCGATGCTCCAATTATAAACGACCCTGTTTTAAGCCAATATATTAATGATTTAGGTAAGAAATTAGTCTCTAAATCAGAATCAGTAAAAACGCCTTTCCATTTTTATATTATGAAAAGTGATGTGCTAAATGCATTTGCCTTTTTTGGGGGAAATGTTGTTATTCACTCACGATTAATATTAGATACTGATAATGAAAGTCAACTAGCGTCAGTAATGGCTCATGAAATTGGTCATGTCACCCAACGGCATTTAGCCAGAGCGATGGAAAATCAAAGTCGAAATAGTCCTTATGTTTGGGGGGCAACGTTAGGCTCTTTATTGCTAACATTAGCGAATCCGGAAGCTGGCATGGCCGCGATGACAAGCACCATGGCAGGTTCAACTCAAAATATGATTAGTTTTACACAAAGCAATGAGCAAGAAGCTGATCGTGTCGGTTTAAGAACGCTTGCCAAAGCAGGGTTTGATCCTTATGCTTCATCGGAGTTTTTACAAAAGCTGGCTGATCAAAGCCGTTTTAGTAGTAAAGCGCCTGAAATATTACTTACTCACCCATTACCCAATAGTCGGTTAACGGATATTCGCAATCGCTCAATGCAATACAGTAAAAAAAGTGTATCGCCATCATTAAATTATTATTTAGCAAAAGCACGATTAGCAATCTTAATAACTAAAAATAAAAATGCTGCTAAACGATTACTTGAAGATTACAAAAAGATCAATAACGAACAAACTAAAACAGCTGTTATTTATGGTAACGCATTAGCTGACAACTTGAGTGCTAATAACCAAAAAGCAAAACAGCAGTTACAACCCTTATTAGACCGCGATCCAAATAATATTTGGTATATTGATTTAATGACTGATATTGATTTGGCGCTCAACAATAACGATGCAGCCATTACTCGCTTACAAGCCGCATTAAAAAAAGCCCCAGACAGCTCAGCTTTGCAATTGAATCTTGCTAATGCATATATAAAAAATAGAAATTACCAACAAGCCGTCACGTTATTGCATCGTTACACTTTTGACCATAATGATGATACTAATGGTTGGGATTTACTTGTTACAGCTTATGGTGGATCACGTTCAAGGGCTCAAGAAATGAGTGCTAAAGCAGAGTTACTTGCATTAGAAGGTCAATTCCAACAATCAATACAATTACTACAAAATGCGAAAAATCAAACCAAAGGCAATCAAACAATGATTTCTAAAATCGATGCAAGAATTAATCAATTAAAACAGTTGCAAAAACGTTATGCTGTTTATAAACGATAACAAGCTTTAATGATCATATCTCGACTAATTTTTGTAATAATATTAGTCGAGAAAATGATAAATCAGGTTATTTTTTAAGACAAATGATCTACATTATTGAAGAATTTTACCGTAAATGCTCCTTCAGGATGCTCATGGCTTTGTTTATAATTAACCAAGCTAATGCTAGTATTTAGCATTCGAGGAAAATAATTTTCATCACGATGTAAACGCCAATCGCCACCATTTAACACACAAAGTAAAATTCGTAATACTGTCCCATGTGACACAACCAAAATATTACCCGTATCTTGAGTCGCGCTTTGAACAATGGTGTTTAATCCTTGCTTCATACGCGTTAGTATATCAAGATAATTTTCACCTTGATTAACTGAAGCGTCGAAATTAGCTGGATCAGTTAAATAAGTCGTAAATTCAGGAAACGTCTTTTTCAACAGAGGGACATGTTTACCTTCCCAAATGCCAAAATCCATTTCACGCAGATCGGCAAGCTCAAAAGTGGGAATAGTAAGATTATTTTCTTTAACAATATAATCGCGTGTTTCCATCGCACGTTGTTGTGTGCTTGAGTACGCTTGCATAAAAGGAATATCTTTTAAATATTGTCCTGTTATTTTAGCACCCAAAATGCCTTGTTCGGTTAACGGTGAATTTTGAGATCCTTGCATCTGATCTTTAATGTTCCATTCCGTTTGGCCATGTCTAATTAAGTATAAATTAATATCTTTCATTCGCACTTACTACCTTGTTTATTTTAAGAATCGGTTCGCTTATATTTATCTTTTCTAAGATAGGCTAAACAAGCCTGTAAAGTATCATCCATTGGTGCATTTAATAGCATTTCTTGTAAGCTTTTAGGATGAATAAATTTAACACTTGCTGCATGTAAAAATAATCGATTAAGCTTTGTTCCTGCTAACAATGCATCAAATTGTCTATCGCCATAGCGGTCATCAAAAGCAATTGGATGGTTAGCATATTGTGTATGAATGCGGATTTGATGTGTTCGCCCAGTAACGGGGCTTGCTTTTATTAAAGTTGCAAAATCAAACCGCTCTTCAACTTTAAAACGTGTTTCTGATGGCTTACCGTCTTTATCGACTTTCACGACTCGCTCGCCGCTTTTTAACACATTTTTGAGCAATGGCGCTTGTATGACTTTGCAGTCAGAAGACCAATTACCTTTAACCAAAGCTAAATAGTTTTTCTGCATTTGTTTAAGGCGTAATTGTTCGTGTAAGGATTTTAATGCGGAGCGTTTTTTAGCAATTAATAGCACCCCTGAAGTTTCGCGATCAATGCGATGCACTAGTTCTAAAAACTTTGCTTCAGGTCTTAAAGCTCGTAATGCTTCAATTACCCCAAAACTTAAACCACTGCCACCATGTACGGCAATACCGGATGGTTTGTTAATCGCCAATAAGACATCATCTTCATAGATAATCGCTTTTTCTAAATCGGCGACTTTATTTAGCTTGGTTGAAATTTCTGGCATGGCTTTTTCTGTCATTCGAACCGGTGGGATACGAATTTCATCGCCAATATTTAATTTATATTCAGGTTTGATCCGTTTTTTATTAACACGCACTTCACCTTTTCTTAAAATGCGATAAATCATACTTTTTGGCACACCTTTTAAATAGGTGATTAAAAAATTATCAATACGCTGTGTCGCATTTTCTTCTGAAATAGTAACAAATGAGACTTGTAATTTTGTTTGTGGAACTGTTGAGTCCATAGAAAATGATTAATCCGCTATCAATAAATAAAGTCGTTTACATTATAAAAAAATAAACTACACTATCGTAATTAAAAAATAAGATAGATTATATTCAGTATAATTAAAGAAGAAAGATTATAACGGAATATGGAGGAATAAAATAGTATGTTATCACTGCTTAATCAATACTCAAAAGGTAGATTTGCTTGGTTCTTATTGTTCTTTTCCACGCTTGCTTTTGAAATAACCGCACTTTATTTTCAACATAGCTTAGGGCTTGCACCTTGTACACTCTGTATTTACCAACGTTGTGCTATTTTGGGCATTATGCTAGCTAGCATTGTTGGGCTCATTGCTCCTCGTAACATTATTGTTCGATTAATCGGTATTTTAATTTGGATGGTTAGCGCCTATAAAGGCTTTTTGCTAGCAACATTTCATGCCCATTTACAATTTGAACCTAATTTAAGTGATACTTGTTCAATTAACGCTCAATTCCCTTCGTGGTTTCCCTTAGACTCGTTGTTTCCTAGCATGTTTAAAGCTTATGGCTCTTGTGCCGATAAAATTTGGACATTTTTAACTATTGAAATGTCACAATGGATGATTATTATTTTTGCTTGTTACCTGATTTTTGGTTTAGCTGTATTAATTTCACAGATATTTCCATCGCCAAAAGGTTCAATTTGGAATAAGTAACTTTATTTATAAAACTGGCACTTTTTGTTGAGTTTGTTAGAATGTGTGGCAATTTTATTTTACGAATTGTCACATATAAATGCTTTTAGAATATCACCCGCCTATCGAACCTTGGCTGTCCATTTTATATCAAGATGACCATATCGTGGTTGTCAATAAACAACCCGGTATTTTGTCAGTTTCAGGCAATAAACCACAATTTATTGATAGCATTATTCATCGTTTACAACAAAAATATAGCTATGTCGAATCCGTTCACCGGCTTGATATGGCAACCAGCGGTATCATGGTTGCTGCACTGTCAAAATTAGCTGATCGCGAAATAAAAAAACAGTTTCGAGAACGTATCCCTAAAAAAATTTATATCGCGGTCGTACATGGACATCTTGAGCAAGATGTTGGTCGTGTTGAGTTACCATTAATTTGTGATTGGCCTAATCGTCCAAGGCAAATGGTTGATTTAGAAAATGGCAAACCTGCGTTAACTGAATATCAAGTGATAGCCAGAAATCCAGACAACACAACTCGCATAAAATTATTCCCATTTACAGGCAGATCGCACCAATTACGTGTTCACATGCAAGCCATCGGCCATCCCATTTTAGGTGATAAATTCTATGCTCATCCTGATGCTTTTGCGATGTCAAAAAGGCTACTATTACATGCTCAATTATTGACGATTAATCACCCTAAAACAGGTGAAAGTATGACATTTAGTTGCGAACCTGATTTTTAAAAATTCAACATAAAATTAGCCAGCGTGGGCTGCAACTAGCTTAAGTCAATAATGAATAAACAAGTAATATAAAGGAAGTCAAAATGCAAAAAATTGTGTTAGCAACTAATAATCAAGGCAAGGTCAATGAATTGCAACGGTTACTCGCTGATGCCGGTTTTGATATTGTTGCACAAAGCCAATTTAATGTACCTGATGCTAACGAAACAGGTTTAACATTTATTGAAAATGCTATTTTAAAAGCACGGCATACCGCTAAATTAACAGGACTGCCGGCCATTGCTGATGACTCTGGCTTATCGGTAGATGCTCTTGGCGGTCAACCAGGAATTTATTCTGCGCGTTATGCTGGTGAACACGGTAATGATCAAAGCAATAATCAAAAATTATTGGATGCATTAAACAATGTTCCCAAAGAAAAACGTACGGCCTACTTTTATTGTGCACTGGTGTTTATGCGCCACGAAAATGATCCAACACCAATTATCTGCTTAGGAAAATGGCATGGTTTAATCTTAACTGAAGCACAAGGCGACGGTGGATTTGGTTACGATCCGCTTTTTTATGTGCCTGAATTGGGTTGTACAGCGGCACAACTAACCAAAGAACAGAAAAGCCAAATATCGCACCGAGGTCAAGCACTAAAACAATTGATTAGTAAAATTAAAACTGAATATTAATTATTCACTATATTATGTATACTCGAAATTGCATATTAATAAGTAAACAGTATATACTTAATGCATCAATGATATCGGAGTTAATATTGTGATTTTACTGATAGTAAGTGGTCGCTCTGGTTCTGGCAAATCCGTTGCCTTGCGAGCGCTTGAAGATATGGGATTTTATTGTGTTGATAATATCCCCGTTGTTTTATTACCTCAATTAGCCAATTCACTAAAAGACAATAATACCCCTGTTGCTGTTAGCATTGATATCCGAAATTTACCTGAACAATTTGATTTTAATAGTGATATCTTTCAACGCTTACCCGCATCAGTTACACCCGAAATTATTTTTTTTGATTGTAGCCCAAATACCTTAATTCGGCGCTATAGCGAAACTCGACGTACGCACCCATTAACTAATCAACAATATTCTCTTGAAGAAGCCATCGATTTAGAAGAAAAATATCTAGAGCCGTTAAAATCGCATGCAAGCCTAGTTATTAATACCGATAATCTTTCGGTTCATGAACTATCTGATATATTAAGATCGCGTATTTTAGGTAAAAAAGAACGAGAATTAACGATCATTTTTGAATCATTTGGCTTCAAACATGGTTTACCTGTTGATGCGGATTTTGTGTTTGATGTTAGGTTTTTACCTAACCCTCATTGGGAAGTTAGTTTGCGTCCACTAACAGGATTAGACAAACCTGTTAAAGACTATTTATTAAGGTATGAAGAAGTCTCAAATTTCATCTCTCAAACTGCTAATTACTTAAATCAATGGCTACCGCTGTTAGAAAAAAATAACCGCAGTTATCTAACCATTGCTATTGGCTGTACAGGAGGGCAACACCGTTCGGTCTTTATTGTTGAACAATTAGCTGAATTTTTTAAGGCACAAAATAAACAAGTACAAATTCGCCATCGAACGTTAGAAAAGAAACCGTGATTATTCATTCTCGGTAGCATGGGTTGATAATTCTTCAAATCGTTCTTTGCATTTATCAATAATATTCTGGCATTTATCCGCAATATTTTTCAATATTCTTTGGTATTTAGCTGGATAATGCGTTGCATTAGGCGATGATGTAACTAATTTACCAACTTTAACTAATTCAATATCCGCAGGTAACTTAGCAAGTTTTGCTTTTAATACATTAATCGTTTGTGGATGTGGGTGCCCAATAACAATAGCAACGCCTTTTTTACGCGCTAATTTGACGGCTAAATCAAATTGCCGGCTAATTGCTCGCTCAGTTTGTTCATCATCTAAAAATACATCACGCGCTAGCACTGGAACATCATAATAACTAGCAGCCTTTTTTATTTGTGTTCGGCCAATTGTTTTGCTATCTAAAAAAAACATTGGATGCGCGCTTAATGCCTTCATCACATTAGTCATTCCGTTAAGATCTGCTGTCATCAAACTGCCCATATGGTTATTAAAACCAATAGCATGTGGCACACGCTCAATTGCATTATTTACAATCCGACTTATTTGCGTTTCGTCCATTGATGGAAATAAAGTGTCTTTTTCTAGTCGCTGTTTGCTAAGTGGTGCCATAGGTAAATGAATTATTACATCATTACCATGTTGGTGAGCAATATTAGCTATACGCGCAGCATTTGGTGAGTTAGGTAACACAGCAACAGTGATATTAGGCGAAAGCCTAATAACTTGCTCTTCATTATGCTGACGATAACCAAAATCATCAATAACAAGCGCAAGCTTAGCCGCCCAAACAGAGTGTGTATTTAGCGCAAAGACAATCATAATAAAAATAGTTATAAAACAACGCACTATTTTAACCATCCGCTTGGATCAAGCGCCTTACCATCACGGCGAATTTCAAAATATAACGCTGGGGTGCGTTGACCGCCACTGGATCCTACTAGCGCTATAGCTTGCCCATGGAGGATCCTATCGCCTACCTCAACTAACATGCGTTGATTATAACCATATAAACTCATATCACCTTTACCATGCTCAAGTGCTACAACAAAACCATAACCTTGTAGCCAACTGGCTAAAATAACTCGACCATCAGCAATGGCTTTAACTTGAGTACCATCTTTAGCATTAATTACCATTCCTTTCCAATACAATTCCCCTTGTAGCCGCTCACCAAACCTGTGTGCAACACTACCACTAACTGGCCAATTAAATTGGTGTTGAGGTTTTCCTATACCACTCACACGTGCCATTAAAGCTTGCTCGTCAGGATTAGGGATGTAACTTTTATTTTTTTGTTTTTCTTCAATATTTTTTGCTTGTTTTATTTCTTCTTCTGCTATGCGCTTGCTTTCTTGCTTTGCTTGGGCAATTTTAGCTTGTAACTTAGCTTCATTATTACGTAAATCCATTAATTTTTGTTGATTAACTTGCATCGCTGAATCAAGATCGGTTATCGTACTTTGTCGATTTTCTCGATTTTTTTCAAGTTTTGCTTGTTGTTCTTTCTGCTTACTTTGTAATGTTTTATGCGAAGATTGCTTTTTTTCTAACTGTGCGCGCTTTTCAGTCAATTGAGCTTGCGTATTTTCAAGAGCTTGGATTTGCTGTTGCCTTGCATCATTAATATAAGCATAGTAAGTCATTATACGATTATTACGCTCACTTTTCTCGCCGGAAAAAATCAGCTCTAACCCTGTCATATTACCTAGTTTAAAAGCACTCTCAAGTTGTTTGGCTAATACGCTCCGTTGCTGTTTTTGTTTTATCGTTAATTGCTCAATTTGCTTAACTAAACTATTAATCTCTTGATCAAGCTTTCTCAATGATAAATCATTTTTTTCCACAGAAGTTAGCAGTTTAGCTATTTCGGTTTCTTGCTCTTTAAGTGCATTGACAAGCTTTGACCGTTCTTTTTTTTGCTGGGCTAAACGCTTTTCTTGCTCCTCAATAGAGTGGCGTAAAGATTGCAGTTGCTTATTATCGTCCGCATACAAATAATGAATTTGTAACATTCCAACAATAACAATAATAACAAATTTTTGATAAATAGACATGAAATTGTCTTTATGATTTATAACCAAGCAATAAAAATGGTGTCACTATACCGATAAATAGACAAAGATGCAAAATGAAAACAACCTATCAAATTATTATCTTTTTTATATAAAGTGTTTATCGGTGATTAATCGTATTATAACCTTAGCTATTTTAAAAATAAGCATAACCGCTTAAAAACGGTTCAGAAAAGTGATTGATTTTATTGAGGTTTTTGTTTTGTTTTTTATGGTAATTAGCTGATTTTACGTTATTTTTTAACTATTTTTTTTGCTATTTTTTTGCTGTTTTGGCATGTTTTTTTGCAATAGCTTTGTTTTGAGGATTTTACCGTTTGCAAATAAAATTAACGGTTGATGATAACGTTCGAGCAGGAGAGGGCGAAATTTAGCACGGTTGCGTATGGTTGTAGAATATAGCTTATGGCTATTCAGCTCTGTTGCTGAGTTTTAAGACAATGGACTGAATTGTTTCTGAAAAAACTGCATCTTGTTCAGTCGATAACACATTCTAACGCCGAATAAGGCGCAGCGTTAGCCTTTTGGGTAAAAATGTTGATTTTTATAAAAATAAAAACTTTAATAAAATCAATTACTTTTCTGAAGTGTTTTTAAGATCTAAAATGCCTTGTTTGGGGGCGTTTGGTATTTTTAGCATTAAGCCTCCCTCTTTATTGTTTACGTATAAATTGTTTACGTGTAAAGAGGGAATGCTATTGTGTTTATCTGTTTTCTAAAATCCTACTGACCTTGATCAGATAGTTGCGTGATTCTTGAGAAACATGAGAAGTGACTAATTTTTGATAAACTTGTTGTGGTGTCATTGAGTTTATAATACGGATAGCTTTGTTGCGATCTTTATCAAAAGTAGACAATACACTACCAGCACCACCGTTATAGGATGTAATCATGGCATATCGCAATGATGTTGGGTTATTAATTCCTGCTAGATATTTGGTTTTTAGCAAGGATAAATAGGCCGTTCCCATGTCAACGTTATTACGAGGATCGAGTAAGAATTTTCGGCTTGGCTCTCCTGATTTGCCACGTAATTTAAAAATATCACGGCCAGCGGTGTGTTGTTGTACTTGCATGAGTCCCAGTGCATCAGTGCGGCTAACCGCATATGGGTTAAATGCTGATTCAACTTCCATAATAGCTAAAATCAAACGTTCATCAATCAAATGGCGATTAGACGCTTCAGAGACAAGTGGTAAAAATTTTCGTGCTCGTTGATTGATGTGGTTAGGAACCAGTTTAATTTCAACATAAGTAATTTGATGTGAGCCTGATTTGCGCTGTTTCAAATTATTCGCTAATACATAATCAGCAAAGCTGTTGGCTCTACCACTCCAACGGATAGGTTGGTGCTCTTGATCTAATACCTGATTGTATAAAAATGGATCTTGGGATAAATCTCGGCTAATTTTATCACGACGAATAATATCGACGGGCTCTGACATCAGTAATGTTGAAACTATCGCTTCTTTCAAATTATTTATTGGTGAATCAGACAGCGTTTCGATTGTGATCACTCCCGAAACAAAGTTAATATGAACACGTGTTTGCAGATTATCTTCATATTGAACATAGTCTTTAGGACCTGCAATAAGGACTTCTTTTGGCCCCCAGATTTGTTCAATGTTATTGGCATACTGGCTAATTAGAATATTGAAAGCATTAGTATCTTTAGCGTAATAATCGTTATTATTCGATTTTTGACTCGGGCAACCAGTTAAAAGGCTTGTGGCAATAAATAACGCAATGATTTTTTTGTTTTTTTTCATTTTGTATCTCAATTTTGGGGTTTATATCCATCAATCAGAATCTCTCCGCCTTCAAATAGAAACTTAACCATTTCTCCTTCAATTTTTTTGCGGTGCTCAGAATTCATCATATTGAGTTTATGTTCGTTAATTAGCATAGTTTGTTTTTTAAGCCATTCTTGCCATGCTTGTTTGGATATTTCATTAAAAATACGTTTGCCAAGCTCTCCTGGGTATAGTTGGAAATCTAAACCTTCTGCTTCTTTTTTTAAATAATGGCAATAAATAACACGACTCATTTTTATCTCTTTTAAGTACAATTAGCAAACGATGGCTGATTATACCTGAAAATAATTGTAGATAAGAAGAAAATAATTGTAGAAGTTTTAAATTAAAATCGTTATCAAATGAATATTAATATAAAATAAATGAATAATTATTTACTTTACACCGCGATTAATTCACTTAAAATGACATAAACTACTTTAATAATAAATGAGGATTCAATCATGCAGCCAAAAATGACCCGTGAACTATTCGATAAAGTTATTTTACCTGTTTATGCACCAGCAAATTTTATCCCTGTAAAAGGTTTCGGTAGTCGCGTTTGGGATCAGCATGGTGAAGAATATATAGATTTTGCGGGGGGGATAGCTGTAAATGCGCTGGGGCATTGTCATCCTAGACTCGTCAAAGCGCTACAAGTGCAAAGTGAAAAGCTATGGCATGTGAGTAATGTTTTTACTAATGAACCCTCGTTAAAGTTGGCGCAAAAACTGATTGATAACACATTTGCTGATCGTGTTTTTTTTGCAAATTCAGGCGCAGAAGCTAATGAAGCGGCGTTTAAATTAGCGCGTTATTACGCAATACAAAAATACAATCCTTATAAAACTAAGATTATTGCCTTTTATCAATCATTTCATGGACGTACATTTTTTACAGTGTCGGTTGGCGGGCAAGCTAAATATTCTGATGGCTTTGGTCCAAAACCTGCTGATATTATTCATGTGCCTTTTAATGATTTGGATGCTGTTAAGGCTGTAATGGATGACCATACTTGTGCTGTTGTTTTAGAGCCCGTACAAGGTGAAGGCGGTTTAGCCTCAGCAACACCTGAATTTTTACAAGGGGTACGTAAGCTGTGTGATGAATATCAAGCGCTACTTGTATTTGATGAGGTCCAATGTGGCATGGGGAGAACAGGGCGTTTATATACTTACCAGCAATATGATGTAAAACCTGATATTTTAACCTCTGCTAAGGCATTAGGTGGTGGGTTTCCAATTAGTGCTATGTTAACAACGAATGAAATTGCTTCTGTTATGCATCCTGGCGTACATGGCACAACTTATGGCGGTAACCCTTTGGCCTGCGCTGTGGCCTGTGAAGCATTTGATATTATCAATTCTCCTGAAGTACTTGAAGGCGTGCAAATTCGACGAGCTTTATTTATTAAAGAACTTGAGCTAATCAATGATAAATTCAAATTGTTCCGAGAATATCGAGGTAAAGGCTTATTATTAGGTGTTGAGTTACAACCTGAATTTCATAATAAAGCCCGTGATTTGTTAAATGTTGCGGCCGAGTTTAAAGTGATGATTTTAAATGCAGGCTCAAATGTGTTACGTTTTACCCCATCGCTGATTATATCCGAAGATGAGATAAAAGAAGGGATGGCACGTTTGACAAAAGCAGTCGAAAAAGTTGTCAATGCTTGAGTTTTTCTATACAGTAACGGCATTTTAATCAATTAAGTGCCGTTGTGCGCTTAAAGGTATTTTTTTATGACAACAATTCGACCATTAAATTACGCAAAAACTCATTTTATTTTAAGTGCGCCTGATATTTCTCATTTACCAAGTGATAGTGGTGTTGAGGTGGCATTTGCTGGCAGATCTAATGCGGGTAAATCCAGTGCACTTAACACATTAACCAATCAAAAAACGCTAGCCAGAACAAGTAAAACACCGGGAAGAACTCAGTTAATTAATCTTTTTGAGGTTGAAGAAAATTGCCGTTTAGTTGATTTGCCAGGTTATGGTTATGCACAAGTTCCCGAAGCCATAAAACGTAAATGGCAAAAATCTTTAGGGGAATATCTACAAAAACGTGAAAGTCTGAAAGGGTTAGTTGTCCTAATGGATATAAGGCATCCGTTAAAAGATTTAGACCAACAGATGATTCAATGGGCGGTTTCAGTTAATATTCCTGTCATGTTATTACTTACTAAGGCCGATAAACTTGCTTCTGGAGCACAAAAAAAACAAGTTAACATGGTTAAAGAAGCCATTTTGCCTTTTCAAGGGGATATTATCGTTGCGCCATTTTCCTCGCCTAAGCGCATGGGATTAGAGCCTTTAAAACAAAAATTAGATGAATGGTTTAGCCAACAGTAAAGGTAACAGTTTAATGGATAATACCCCTTTTTCATATAACTCGTTATCGCCTGATCTGATTATTGATAGTTTGGGATCCATCGGGATTCGTCTTGATTCAGGACTTACCGCCTTAAATAGTTATGAAAACCGAGTCTATCAATTTCATGATGAAGATCACACCCGTTATGTTGTTAAATTTTATCGTCCTCATCGCTGGAGTCGAGCTCAGATTCTTGAAGAACATCAGTTTACCCAGCAGTTATTCGATGCGGAAATTCCTGTTATTACGCCATTAACATTTAATAATACGACGCTACATGAATACCACGGTTACCTGTTTTCCCTATTTCCAAGCATGGGCGGACGGCAATATGAAATGGATAATATTGAGCAGATGGAGTCTGTTGCTATGTTGCTCGGGCGTATTCATCAAATAGGTGCAAAACAATCTTTTTCATATCGCCCAACTATCGGGTTAGAGGAATATCTTTATCATCCACAAGAGGTTTTGCTATCTTGTCGCTTTATTCCCAATAAAGTTCAATCCGATCTTAAAATAATTTTAGCGCAATTAATTAAAGCTGTTGAACAATATTGGCACAATGATTGGCAACCTATTCGTTTACATGCTGATTGCCATGCTGGCAATATTTTATGGCGTGATAATGCGATGTTTGTTGATTTTGATGACTCACGCAATGGACCTGCAATCCAAGATCTATGGATGTTACTACATGGCGATCATAAACAGCAACGTCTGCAATTAGATATGCTAATTGAGATGTATCAAGAGTTTTATCATTTTGATAACCATCAATTAAAACTTATTGAGCCTTTGAGAGCAATGAGAATGATTCACCATTTAGCATGGGTTATAGCGCGTTGGCAAGATCCTGCTTTTCCAATCGCCTTTCCATGGTTCACTGATGATGATTTTTGGCACCAGCAATTAACTGAATTTAAACAGCAAATTACTGCTATCAAATCACCACCACTACAATTAGCACCAATGATATAAGGCTAAAAATTAAATAAAAAGCTTGGTTGATATTATGAAAACTTAATTTATTACACTCTATTACGTTATAGTGAAAGGGATTGTAATAACTGCTCAAAATTAGGTTGCTTTAAAATCAACCACTCTTTTTTATGCTTAGAAAGCTGTTTTATTCGATACTCAATTTTTAGCGCTGTGGATTTATCACCCACGCTAATTTGATAAACAATGCTAAGATCTTGATGCGCTTTTAAATATTTAGAACCTTTGCCATTTTTATGTTGCTCAAAACGCCTTGTAATATCTGTCGTAATGCCAGTATAAAGTGATTGTTTAGCTGTTCTAATAATGTATAAAAACCATTGGGAAGCGTTATTAGCCATAGATGTCAGCAATATAAATAAACAATTTCACTATAATATCATTTTTTATTAAGTAACAAATATGTATTATTCTAAATCGTTGTTATTAATCTATGTTGCTGAGTCCCCATTACTGTTCCATTTACTTTAACGCGGATAATGTTTAAGATAAGCTAAATTTTTTGATGTATTTTGGGATAATAAATTTGAATAACTTTGCAAAAATTATTGAGGTTCAACGTGGCAATTTAAAATTCGCTTACGTGCAAAATGACGAAATCAATTATTTAGAGCTTTTTGACCAATTTTTGGCAGAAGAAGGGCATCATGAGTTACTGGATCCAAGCGATAAAATTGAACGATATACTTATCTAATCAATCATAAGCAAGACAAATTTATTTTTAAAATTGATGGTGGCGTTGAGCATCGTTTAGAGCGTCGTTTGATAGCCAAAATTACTGGTGATTTTTATTTTAATTTAATTCGTAAGCTGGCAAGAATATCGCTTGATAAGTGTGATATTGCTTATGAACTTTATTTGGTTGCTTTTGACCAAAAAACCAATCGCCATTATATGATTTTTAACTTCATTGAAGGTCGCTCTTTAAAATGGGATGAAATGAAAAAGTATGGCGATCAAGTAAAAGAGTGCATAGAAACGCTGCACAGTTATAATCTCGTTTCTAATGATGTGCATGGTGGAAATTTTATTTTAACGCCTGAAGGAAAAATCAAAGCCATTGATTTAACTAATTCGGGGTTTATTTGGTTGACTAAGGCCAATGATGCAATTGAATTAAAAGAACGGTTTAATATCATAATTAAGGTGCCTTTTTGGGCTATGACGATTAAAAAGTTTACTCATGGTTTTAAACGATTATCCCGTAAAATCCGTGGTAAAGGAGATTAATTATCTTATTATTGTGAGCAATTTTGTCACTTATAAAGATACTTAATCAATAACCTTTTCTTCAGCCTTAATTAAATTTGTATTCACTATTGATAAATACTAGTAAATTAGGATGCAAAAAGCTAGAATTGATGAGCTTATTCAAAAAAGGATGGGATATGAAAAAGTTAATTGGTTATTTGGCTGTTTTAACTATTCTAACAAGTTGCACATCGCAAAAAATGTTGTCAATTTATCAGACTAGCGGTGTTGAAATTGCTCAAAATTCGTCAGGCGCTGATATATTAAATAAGTACAATACATCACGACCAATTACCGCCCTCCACTCCTCTTTATCTTTATGTATTGCGCAAGAACTTGATAATGGTCCAGTGGTATTAGCAAGTGAAAACTATTCTGGATCACTTTGGTGGCCTTATTACAATGTGCCGAGCCAGCAAGCAATCACAGTTAGCGGAGGTGACACAATTAAATTAGTTGAAGGTAATCATGTCGTGGCTAATGCTGTAACTGACTATCTTTACCATACTAAATATTTTATCAGTTATATCCTAACGGCAACTCGTCATCAAAATAACATCCATTATCTATTTAGCAATATTAAACAAGCTCACCAATATACAGGTTCAGTTGTAAATGATGGATTTGAAAATGTGAAAACGCTTGAAAGTGCTCACCCGAATCTGGTTATTGATGCACTTAATAAAGAGGCTGATAAAATTCAAGAATGTTTATTGCGCTAATAATACGTTATTTTTAATTGCTATTTTTAAAAAGTTTTAGGTCAATATGCGTTTAAGTCTATTTTAGCGTTCTACTGTTTAAAACTATTAACTTCAATCTTAATCCTACTTAATTACTCAACAACTCCAAAGCAGAAAAAGCTATGTATACTTATATTATTAGTGCTAGATGCGCGATTATCCAAATAAAATGAATAGTCTATTAGTATTTATCAGAATTTTTAAAGGATCTTTGGATGCAAAAGCTAAAAATATCATTTTAAAAATATAAGCAAGTATTGTGACTGCTCATAAAGTATCGGTAGAATATATATTATTCAATGCTTTTGAGCCAAATATTGCTAAATTAGTAACTGAAAGCATAAATAACGCAGTAAAATAAGCAAATTATTTAGTCTGTTAAATTGCATTAGTAATAATCTGTCAATAAACTAATGTTATTAGCAGATTTTGTAATGAATATCAATTCAAACCATTGTGGTGGAAAAAGATATTGAATTTTAATGAAATACCTTTTAATCAAGTAACACTTAAATTTAAGCTTATTAGCTTCTTTTGTTAGTTTTCACTTTATTTCTAGCTGATAAAATATTTATATGCGTTGTATTGTTAATATTTACAATGTTTACGCTCTCGAGTTGAAAGCGCTACTAAATTTATCTCTTCACCAAATAAAATCGAAATCATTAATAACGGTGATAATCTTTTAGAAGAAAGCTCACAACGTATATTTCAAAAAAGTTATTTAGCGAAAGGAGATAATTGTAAGATTGGTTTTATAGTGTTAGCAAACATTGATGCGTTTAATGAGCATATTCAATTGTGCGATTCAACTAATTAAGAAAACCTATTGCAGCGTATCATTGCTCATGATAATTGTGTGGGTTTAATTTTACTTGATGTTTTTATTCTAAAACTTACAGGGTTAGAGTTATTAAAATATATTTGTATCAGTTATCTAAAAACAGATATCATTGTGGTAACTGTCGCCTGTAAAAATATTTACTTTTGGATGTCTACAGGTTGCTTTGAGTCGATATCAAAAACGTGTATATTTGTTATCTTCATCCAAAATATTTAATCACAATCAAATAGCAAGTGGGCTTATTATAACTTATAACTATTGTGAGAATCTATTTTTGACCACTATAAATGGAATGCTAAATATAAAAAACCATTTTAATTATAGAGCATGATCGAAATAAAAATACGCGGGTAAATAAGTTATTTTACATCGTTATTTCGTCTAATGATAAGCTAAAGCTTGGCACAAAAACATCTAAAAAGTAGTCCATTTCAGGGCTATTACGTTCAGATAAAGTCTCTTTTAAACGTTGCTCTGCTAATTTAAATTCATTATTACCCGCACTTAATTCCTCAATTGTTTTCAGATAAGCACATAATGCATCAGCTTGTTTTACAATGTTTTTTTCTGCTTCGCTATAAAAATCATCATCAATTAATGTCTTAAAATCATCTTGTAACTCTTCAGGAAGCATATTAAGAAGTTTGTGTTGTGCTATTTTCTCAATTTTTTTATATTCAACAGTAATTTGCGGATTATAATATTTTGTGGGCGTCGGTAAATCGCCAGTTATTACTTCTGAAACATCATGATACATTGCTAATAATGCGATGCGTTCAGGGTTTACATCGCCATTAAATTTCTTATTTTTAATTACAGCTAAAGCATGTGCAACAAAAGCAACTTGTAAGCTATGCTCTGATACATTTTCTGTTCTTACATTACGCATTAAAGGCCAACGGTTAATTAGTTTTAGGCGTGATAAATGGGCAAAAAAATGGCTATTTTTCATATTAGTATCTCTTTAAATATAAAATAAAAACGCTCCTATTTTTAATAGGAGCGTTTATAAAATATAACTATTTATGATTTTACGCTAAAACAAGCTGTTGAGTGCCTAACACGAGTGGCACCGTTTGCTCTTCTGTAAATGTTACATATTCCCAAGCATCTTGTTTCGCCAATAATGCTTGTAATAATTGATTATTCAATGCATGACCTGATTTATAACAAACTACTTCACCAATCATATTATGGCCACTCATGTATAAATCGCCAATAGTATCAAGCATTTTGTGACGAACAAATTCATCATCAAAACGTAAACCATCGTCATTGAGTACTTTATAATCATCTACCACAATTGCACAATCTAAGCTACCACCTAAGCATAAACCTTTAGATTGTAATGCTTCAATATCACGCATAAACCCAAAAGTTCTAGCTCGGCTGATTTGGCGAATAAAAGACTCAGATGAAAAATCCAACTGATAACGTTGTGAACTGTTATCAATAGCAGGATGATGAAAATCAATGGTAAAATCTAATCTAAATCCATTATAAGGTCTTATTTCGGCCCATTTATCACCATTTTCAACTCGAATAGTTTCCTTTACACACAAAAACTTCTTCAAGGCATTTTGTTCAGCAATACCTGCATCAAGCAATAAATAAACAAAAGGGCTTGCGCTACCGTCCATAATTGGAATTTCGGGAGCATTAACTTCAATAATGAGATTATCAATACCTAGCCCAGCTAAAGCAGCATTGATATGCTCAACTGTTGAAATGCGAACATTATCTTCGTTTACTAAACAGGTACAAAGCATGGTATCTCGCACTGATTTTGCATCCACTGGAAAATCAACATATGGATCCAAATCAGTACGACGATAAATAATACCTGTATTTTCTGGCGCAGGGCGTAATGTCAAAGTAACTTTCTTGCCAGTATGTAAACCAACACCAGTTGCTTGAATGGTTTTCTTTAATGTTCTTTGTTTCACTTTACACCTACTTTTTTGTTTGTTCCTATCGATTTTGACAATAAAAAATCAAATAAGTTCAATTCTAATTCGCTTGCTTACGGATGAAAGCTGGAATATCTAAAATTTTATGATCCTCAAGCGGAGAAGCTGTTGGTTCATTAGCAACCTTAGCTAATTTCTCTTCTTGTTGTCCTAATGTATTGCTGTGGCCAAACAAATCATTGTGTGACACGGGTGGTTTAACTATTTTAGCTTCTGGTCGTTTATCCATACCAATACCCGTTGCAACTACTGTTACTCGAATCTCATCAGACATATCTGGATCAAATGTTGTACCAACAACGACTGTTGCATTGTCAGAAGCGAACGCTTTAACTGTGCTACCTACTGTTTCAAACTCTTCTAAACCAATATCTAACCCCGCAGTTACATTTACTAATACACCACGAGCACCAGATAAATCAATATCTTCAAGTAATGGACTAGAAATTGCCATTTCTGCTGCCTCTTCGGCTCGGTTATCGCCACTAGCTCTACCAGAGCCCATCATAGCATATCCCATTTCAGACATCACTGTTCTTACATCAGCAAAGTCAACATTGATAAGACCTGGTTTAGTGATAAGTTCAGCAATACCTTGTACTGCACCTTTTAAAACGCCATTAGCTGCCGCAAAAGCATCAAGCAATTTAACTCCACGACCTAATACTTTTAATAATTTGTCATTTGGAATAGTGATCAGTGAATCGACATGTTTTGCTAATTCAGAAATACCCTGTTCAGCAAAAGCCATACGTTTTTTACCTTCAAAGCTAAAAGGTTTAGTAACAACAGCAACCGTTAAAATACCTAATTCTTTTGCTATCTCGGCAACGACTGGAGCTGCACCCGTTCCTGTGCCCCCGCCCATTCCAGCAGCGATAAAAACCATGTCAGCACCTTCAATTGCACTGCGGATGACCTCGCGATCTTCCTCTGCAGAATTTCTACCAACTTCTGGATTAGCGCCAGCACCAAGTCCTTTAGTAACATTAGTCCCAATCTGGATAGTTTGACCCACCTTAATTCTTTTTAATGCTTGCGCATCTGTATTTGCCGCAAAAAACTCAACACCTTCAATATGCTCTGCAATCATATGCTCGACAGCATTGCCACCGCCACCACCGACACCAATAACTTTAATGACTGCTGCTGGCTCAGCATCTGCAACCATAGGCTCAAACATAACTTATCTCCAAATTTACGATCTGCGGACATTGTACAGATAATCATCTACAATGTCCACGAAGTTCTTGAAATATACTAGCTAAAATTCTTTTTTAAACCATCCGGTCAATCGTTTAGCTATCCCTTTTAATGATGATTTATTGCTATCTTTAGCATCATCATTTAATAAATCTTGTTTTCCATAATGTAATAACCCTATAGTTGTTGAACAATAAGGTTTTTGAACATAATCGGTTAATCCTGATATGTTTAATGGCTGACCAATACGCACTTGGTTTTTAAATACTTTTTCGGCGCATTCTACCATTCCTTTTATTTGAGATGCGCCACCAGTTAAAACAATACCTGCTGCTAATTGATATTTAATATTTTGTTTCTTAAGTTCTTCTTGTAATACAAGTAACTCTTTTTGTACCAACGCAAGAAGTTCTGAATAGCGTGGTTCAATTACATCGGTAAGCGTCTGTCGTTGCAATGAACGAGACGGCCTTCCTCCTACACTAGGGACATCAATAACCTCATCTTTACCCACTAACGAACCTACAGCACACCCATAACGAATCTTAATGTTTTCTGCATCCATAGGTGGTGCGCCAAACGCATATGCAATATCGCTGGTAACAACATTGCCAGCATAAGGGATTACAACAGAATGACGTAATGCACCATCAGTATAGACTGTCACATCCATTGTACCGCCACCGATGTCTATTACGCAAACACCTAATTCTTTTTCATCATCAGTTAAAACTGCATAGCTGGAAGCTAATCCAGAAAAAATAAGCTGATCTACTTTTAATCCGCAACGTTCAACTGCTTTCACAATATTTCTAGCCATATCATTATGACAAGTAATTAAGTGAACTTTGGCTTTCATCCTTACTCCAGATAAACCAACGGGATTTTTAATACCTTCTTGTAAATCAATAGAATATTCTTGTGCAATGACGTGTAAAATACGGTGTTCATCTAAAATTCTGACTGATTTTGCTGTATGAACAACATTATCTACGTCCTCTGCTGTGACTTCTTCGTCGGCTATTGGCACCATTCCTATTTCATTTTGGCACCGGATATGTTTACCAGAAAGGCTTAAATATACTGAGGATATTTGGCAATCAGCCATTAGTTCAGCTTGATCAACCGCTCGTTGGATTGATTTCACTACAGACTCAAGATCGTTTACACCACCTTTATCAACACCTTTTGATGGGCAGTGCCCCACGCCAATGATATTGACAATACCATCAGGAAGAACTTCACCAACAAGAGCAAGCACTTTGGATGTGCCAACCTCTAATCCAACGACCAATTTTTTTTCTGTTGCTTTCATACTTCAGCCTTAATTTATTCCTTACAGCATTATTTTTTCTCTTTGTACTGAAATACCATTTTCGTAACGTAAATCAGCTACCGTTATTCTTTCATTTTCAGGCACTCTTGATTGAATTTCTGGAAATAATTTAATAAATTGTTGATATCGCTGTTCAATTTTTTCACTACCTAACAATAATTTTATTTCTTGATTTTCAAGGCAAAAACCAGATATACATTGTTTTATCATCAATTGCCATGCATTGCGTTCATCAGTTATAGCGAATTTAATATGTAATGCTAACTCATTATTAGCTAATTTTTTAGAAATATCTTCTAATTTCAAATAAATTTCTAAAGCTGCTTTTGCCTTACCCTCTGGACCGTATAGCCTTGGTAATTGTAATTCGGCAATACGGTCAAGAGGTACACTAAATACATTACCATTTTTATCAAGTAAAAATAGATCATTCCAATAAAGTACAGGTTTATATTCTTCTACATAAATAATTAGCCTATCAGGCCATTGTTTTCGCACACTGGTTTGTTTAACCCATGGAAATCGCATGATTTCTTGTTGAATATCATTAACATCTTGTCCTATATAGGTATTAGGCAACCCTAATCCTAAAATCGCATTTCGAAGATCGTCCTCAGTTGTATAGGTGTGTTCCCCACTTAACGTTAATTGTGATAATACCATTTGCTCGGGATCATCCATCCAATTCTTAAAGCTTTGAATCACCCAAATGCTAATAAAAATAATCATAATAAAGAACAAAAAACCTAAAAATTGTTCTGTATTACGAAAGATAAGCAACCGCCTTTTATTTTTTTCTTCTCTTCTATGCGCTGCTTGCCGAACTTGTTTCATAAAATAAGGCCAATTAGAGAATTGCCAAATTTAAGATTTTGGCTACAAGTTCGTTAAATGACCAACCATGTTGTTTTGCCGCCATAGGTACCAAGCTGTGATCTGTCATTCCTGGCGCAGTGTTTACCTCAAGTAGGAATGGTTTTTGATTAGCATCAAACATGATATCAACTCTTCCCCAGCCCCTGCAACCAACCGCTTTATAAGCATCTAATGCTAATTTTTGAATTTCTTGCTCTTTGTCATTAGGTAAACCGCTTGGACAAAAATACTGGGTAGTGTCAGATAAATATTTGGCATCATAATCATAAAACTTGGTAGTAGGTTTTATGTGAATTGACGGTAAAACCTCTTCACCGACAATAGATACTGTAAATTCTGGACCAGCTAAAAATGACTCAACCATTACTGCACTATCATATTTAAAAGCGGCATCAATGGCTGATTTTAATTCAGATTCTTCATTAACACGAGCCATACCGACACTAGAACCCTCATGAATTGGTTTAACAAACAGTGGTAATCCAAGTTGTTTAACAATAGAGTCCGTATCAATTGATTGTGATTTTTCTACCATGATGTAATCAGCAACAGGTAAATTGAGCGATTTCCAGATCAATTTAGTTTTTAACTTATCCATGGTTAATGCTGATGACAAAACATCACTGCCCGTATAAGGAATATTTTGATAAGTCAAAATTGCTTGAGCAATACCATCTTCACCACCACGTCCATGAAGGATAACAAAAGCCTTTGTGTAACCCTCCGCTTTTAAATTAGTGATAGGGTGATATTTAGTATCAATAAGATGTGCATCAACACCATTTGCCAATAATCCTGCACATACAGCTTTACCTGACTTAAGCGATACTTCACGCTCAGAAGAGGTACCACCATATAATACAGCAACTTTATCAACCATTTTTATAAATCCTCTTTTGAAGATAATTGAGTTTTAGCTAATTGGCGAGCAATACGACCAACACTACCAGCGCCTTGTGTAATTAATAAATCACCACCTTGTAATACTTCTTGCATAATTTCAGGCAACAAAGTTAAATCAGAGATATAAATGGGATCAACTTTACCTCGATTACGAATTGTTCGGCATAAAGAACGACTATCAGCCCCTGCAATGGGTTGCTCTCCAGCAGGATAGACATCTAACATCACAAGAGCATCAACTTGAGAAAGTACTTGCGCAAAATCATCAAATAAATCGCGAGTGCGCGTATATCGGTGTGGTTGAAATAACAACACAAGCCGTCGTTCAGGCCAACCATTTCTTGCCGCTTGGATTGTTGCATTAACCTCGCTTGGATGATGCCCATAATCATCAACCATCATAATATCCCCACCGTCGGCATGAGGAAAAACACCTAATAAATCAAAACGCCTACTGGTACCTGCAAATTTAGCTAATGCATTTATAATCGATTCATCATCAATGCCATCTTCAGTGGCAGCAATAATTGCAGCTACTGAGTTTAAGGCATTATGTTTACCTGGTGCATTTAACTCGATTTGTAAATTTGGCCGCTCTGGACGGCAAACAGTATAATAGCTTATTCCTTTTTCTTGGCGATAATCTTTAATAACAACATCAGCTTCTTCACTAAATCCATAAGTAATGACTTTTCGTCCTACAATCGGTAATAATTCACGATTAATCGGATCGTCATAACACATAATAGCTAAACCATAAAATGGCAGGTTTCGTAAAAACGAAATAAATGTTTGTTTAAGATTCTCAATACTGCCTTGGTAAGTATCCATATGATCAGGTTCGATATTAGTTACAATAGATACCATTGGTTGCAAATGAAGAAATGAAGCATCACTTTCATCTGCTTCTGCAATAAAATAACGACTACTACCTAGCTTAGCATGTACTCCTGCTGCCTTAACTAAACCGCCATTAACAAAGGTTGGATCAAGTTTAGCTTCAGCATAAATAGTGGTAACCATTGCCGTTGTCGTGGTTTTACCGTGCGTGCCAGCAATAGCAATGCCGTATCGAAAACGCATCAATTCAGCTAACATTTCAGCGCGTTGAATGACTGGTATACGAGCCTCACGGGCAGCAACCACTTCAATGTTATCTTGCGAAATAGCCGAAGATATAACGACAACACTGGCGTTAATAACATTTTCAGCGGCATGACCAATAACGATCTTTGCTCCTAATATTTCTAGGTGTTGAGTCACAGCATTTTCAGCAATATCTGAACCGCTAATGTTGTACCCTTCATTAGCTAGAACTTCGGCAATTCCACCCATGCCCGCGCCACCAATACCCACAAAGTGAATATGTTTTACTCGTTTCATTTCAGGAATAATTGCTCTTAACTCTGCTAATTCCCTTGTATTCACTATTGAACTCCTAATTATTTTTTCATTGCATAGTGCACAGCGTCATATCATCATTGAACATTTTTATATCTGTTATTTTTAGTTCAAACAATTTATTGACTCAAACATACACCTAACCTGAAACTTTTTTAACAGAATTATTACATAAATTCATATTATAAGTTTACTATTTTATCACTGAATTAAGGGTTTGCGCCACTTTTTCAGTGGAATTTACAATAGATAAACTTTTAGCTTTAATCGCCATTTCAATTAGTTTGTCGCGATTCAGATTTAGTAATAGTTTTGATAAGGATTCAACGCTAAAATCTGGTTGTTCTATGATGTTAGCTGCGCCTATATCTGCTAATGATTTTGCATTCCAAAATTGTTGGCGATCTTTATGCATAAACGGAACAAAAATAGCACCGATACCAACAATTTCAATTTCACTAACGGTTAATGCACCACTTCGACAAATTACAAGATCTGCCCAATTATATGCCTCAGCAACATCAGAGATAAATTCAGTCACTTTGTTATTTTTCATATTACAATCTTGATAAGATTCAGTGACTGAATTTAACATTCCTTTACCAGTTTGGTGCCATATTACATATTTATCTGATAATTTTGTTATCGCTTGAGGCACTATATCATTAATAACTTTTGCGCCTTGGCTTCCCCCCATGACCAATATTCTAATTGGCCCATGGCGATCTTTGAATCTTTCTTCAGGTCTTGCAATAGTTAAAAGTTCACTACGCACAGGATTGCCAACAACTTCGGCCTTAGGGAAAGCTGTTGGGAATGCTTGCAAAACTTTAGTTGCAATTTTAGCTAGCCACTTGTTGGTTAAACCCGCTATACCATTTTGTTCATGTAAAACAATAGGGATGCCAAGTGTTTTTGCTGCGATCCCTCCAGGACCTGAAACATATCCTCCCATTCCAAGGACTACATCGGGGCAATAGTTTTTTAAAATTTTCCGCGCCTGTAAAACGGCTCTTAAAATTTTATAAGGTGCTTTTAACAATGCGATAACACCTTTTCCGCGTAGCCCTGATATTTCGATAAAATCAATATCAATGCCATTTTCAGGAACTAGGTGTGCTTCCATTCTATCGGCGGTGCCTAACCATCTTACTTGCCAGCCTTGCTTCATTAAATAATGCGCAACAGCAATACCGGGAAAAACATGCCCACCAGTTCCCCCTGCCATAACTAATAATTTTTTCATTATTTTATTAACCTTATTCTTGCTTGCGCTTGTTGTTGTCTAAATTCAAAATCTATCCTAAGTAATATTGCAACTGCAATACTCATCACAATAAGGCTTGAACCACCATAACTAATAAATGGTAATGTTAATCCTTTAGTTGGTAACATACCCGATGTAACACCAACATTAACAAATGTTTGGAATCCAAACCAGATACCTATTTCACAGGCTAAATAGCCTGAAAATAGTGATCCATCATTAAGCGCACGATAACCAATTGCAAGTGCCTTAAATGTCAAAAAGAAAAGCAATGACAACAAAGCGACTACGCCTATATATCCATACTCTTCTGAAATGATTGAAAAAATAAAATCAGTATGGCATTCAGGTAAATAGCCTAATTTTAAGATAGAATTTCCCATGCCTTGCCCAGTAATGCCGCCATTACCTATTGCCATTAATGAAGCAACTAATTGATAGCCTGAACCCGTTGCATCTTGCCAAGGGTCAAGAAAAGTTAATAACCGTGTTAAACGGTAAGACTCATATAAAATCAAACAAATCACTGTACCAACACCCGTTAGTAAAATCGCAATAAATTGCCACAATTGGGCTCCAGCAATAAATAAGATACCAATAGTCACCATAAATAAAACAATAACAGTGCCTAGATCGGGTTGTTTAAGTAACAATACCGAGAGTATTGCCATAACAACCATAGGTTTAAAAAAGCCCCAAAATCCACTTTGTACCTCGTCGGATTTGCGCGATAAATAACCCGCTAAAAATAAAAATAGTGCTAATTTTGAAAGCTCGGCTGGTTGAAAATTGAATACACCTAAAGGTATCCAGCGAGATGCACCATTAATCGAAGAACCAATGCCTAGCACAACAATCAACATAATAATAGCAATAATTAGTAATATTGACCCAAACTGTTGCCAACGTTGCATTGGAATATATAATGTAATAAACATTAAAAATAACGATAACCCTAACTGAATAAGCTCTCGTTGTGTATAAAAGAACGGATTACTTTCATTAAATGACATTGAAGACGATGTCACCATGATCAAACCAAATATCATTAAACCAAGCACAGTCCAAAGTAATTGATTATCAAATGGGACATGTGGATTCACTTGTTTTTTTAGCCCAAAAAATGTCATTTTTCATTTCCTTGAGCATATTGTGTAGCAAGTTGTGCAAATCGCTTTCCGCGTTCAATATAATTTTTAAACTGATCTAAACTTGCACAAGCAGGGGAAAGTAAAACCACATCGTTGGGCTCCACTTTTTGAGCAATAATTTTTACAGATTCCGCCATGGTTTCGGTGATTGTTGTTATATTGGCAGCTAGTTTACCTAGTAAATAGCGATCTCGCCCAAAGCAGAAAATCTCCAGGTTTCTATTTTGTAAATAAGGAATAAGTGGCGAAAAATCAGCTGATTTTCCATCTCCACCTAGTAATAAAAATAATTTTCCTTTGCAAACAATACTGTTTAAAGCAGCTGCAGTGCTACCTACATTAGTTGCTTTAGAGTCATTAATCCATTTCACTCCATTTTTTTCCAACACTAACTCAAAACGGTGAGGCAATCCATGGAATGATGCGATTGTTGCTATGCTTGATTTTCGTGGAATCTTTAATTTATCGGCTATTGCTAAAGCTGCAAGCGCATTAAGATAATTATGGCACCCAGTTAATTTCATGGTTTTTGTTGCTAATACGTCCTGCTCTTGTGCTATAAGATGCTCACAGTGTTGATCTAAATGATAATCGCCTTTAGTCACACCAAATGAAACACAATTACTTTGTTTATTTGTTGGAGTAGTTAGCTCATCATCATAATTAATCACACAATATTTAGCGTTATGGTAAATACGTTGCTTCGCCTCGACATATTGCATTAGACCAAAAGGATAGCGATCCATATGGTCTTGTGAAATATTTAAAATTGTTGCAACGGTAGCTTGTAAACTATAAGTTGTTTCTAGCTGAAAACTTGATAGTTCAAGAACATATACATCGTAATCTTGGTTCAATAACGATAATGCTGGTTGTCCAATATTTCCTCCAACAGCAACTTTAGTGCCTGTTGATGCAATGATTTCACCAACTAATGTTGTTACAGTCGTTTTACCATTTGCACCAGTGATTGCCACGATCTGCTTATTATTTTGTTGATTTATTTCGCGACAAAATAGCTCTATATCCCCAATAATTTCAATCCCTTGTTTAGCTGCTAATTGTAGTTCAGGTGTAGCTAAAGCAATGCCTGGGCTTGCAATGATTAAATCAGCATCTAGCAACCAATCAATATTTAATTCACCTAAATGATAAACAACGCGTTTGTCTAATTGCTCTAAGCCTGATGGGGATAAACGAGTATCGATAACTTTAGGTATAACATTTTGAGCAAGAAAATAGTTAACACATGAAAGACCTGTGATACCTAAACCAACAATAACGACTTTTTTGCCTTGATAGCTAACCATAATTCAATCCTAGTATTGTTTATTAACGTAACTTCAATGTTAATAAACCTATTACAACTAACATTAATGAAATTATCCAAAAACGCACAATAACACGCGGTTCTGGCCAACCTTTTAATTCATAGTGATGATGAATGGGTGCCATACGGAAAACTCTTTTACCACGTAATTTAAACGATCCAACTTGTAAAATAACGGAGAGCGTTTCGATAACAAAGATCCCGCCCATAATGAGTAATAAAAATTCTTGTCGTAATAACACAGCAATAATACCAAACACCCCGCCTAAAGCTAACGAGCCAACGTCGCCCATAAAAACCATTGCAGGATATGTGTTAAACCATAAAAAACCAAGTCCCGCGCCAATAATTGCCATGCAGACAATCATCAATTCACCACTAAATTTAATATAAGGGATATTTAAATAGGCGGCAAAATTGACATTGCCAGTAGCCCAAGCGACAAGAGTAAAACCAGCTGCAACAAAAACAGTTGGCATAATGGCTAGTCCATCAAGTCCATCCGTTAAATTAACGGCATTACCTGCACCGACAATAACAACATAAGTTAACAAGATAAACCATAAACCCAATTGAGGCATCACATCTTTAAAAAATGGCACAACAAGTACTGTTGCTGCGCTATCTTTTCCATAAACATAAAGACCAAAAGCGACAATTAACGCAATGACTGATTGCCAAAAGTATTTCCATCTGGCAATAAGACCAGCACTATTTTTACGAATGACTTTTAAATAATCATCAGTAAAACCAATAATGCCATAACCCATTAACACAAATAAGGTAATCCATATATAAGGATTACGAAGATCTGCCCATAACAACACCGATAATAAAATGGATGCTAAAATAAGCGTCCCCCCCATAGTTGGCGTTCCTTTTTTACTTAAATGGGATTCAGGTCCATCATTACGAATTACCTGTCCTATCTGTAGTTTTTGTAACCAATCAATAACTTTTTGTCCCATAAATAATGAAATAACTAACGAGGTTAATAGACCTAAAATGGCTCTTACTGTTAAATAAGAGATAACATTAAAAAAGGTAAAATGTTTAACTAAATATTCTGATATCCACACAAACATAATTTTAATCCTGATTCATTTTCAGCTGTTCAATTTGAATTTTTTCAATAAGTTCTTCCATTTTGGCACTACGCGACCCCTTAACCAGCATAGTTAAAGTTGGATATTGACGTAATAACATTAATAGATAATTTACTGCATCTTGTTTATTATTAAAATGGTGACCTACCCCGCTATATTGGCTAATAAATTGACTTAATTTGCCAACACTTACGACACAATCCAGTTTTTCATCATGAGCAAGTTCACCTATTTGTCGATGATATTTTTCTGCTTCGCATCCTAATTCCCCCATATCACCAACCACTAAAATTCGATACCCAGGCTGCTTTGCCAAAACTTTAACTGCCGCAGACATTGAACCAACATTGGCATTATAAGTATCATCCCAAATTAATTGGGTTTG
The DNA here is from genome assembly GCF_001690275.1 of Gilliamella sp. WF3-4. Classification (GTDB taxonomy): domain Bacteria; phylum Pseudomonadota; class Gammaproteobacteria; order Enterobacterales; family Orbaceae; genus Gilliamella; species Gilliamella apicola_C. The sequence goes on from NZ_LZGW01000017.1 coordinate 74,865, forward strand.
ATTTAGCTTGATTGGAAATAACCGACCTTTTACTGGTTTTAAAGTGGCTAAACCTTGCTGAATCTGGTTGAACGTTGCACCAACAGAGATCGCCAAAGCGGAGGCTGCAATCGCATTTGAAATATTATGTTGCCCAATTAGTGGTAACTTAATTTCACATTCGCCTTTAGGAGTATGTAACATAAAAGTAGTGTTTTGAGCATATGTAATATTGCTGGCATAAAAATCAGCTGATGGATTAGCTAATGAGAAAGTCCAAATTGTTTTATTTATCAGTTGAGTAAACCATTTATCTGAACAACTATCTAAATTAATAATAGCGATGCCATCTTTGGGCAAACCTTGAAATATTTCACCCTTAGCTTTTGCTACACCTTCAAGCGAGCCAAATCCCTCAATATGAGCTTCGGCAATATTATTAATTAAAGCACTTTGTGGCTTAACAATATTTGTAGTATAAGCAATTTCGCCAATATGGTTAGCACCTAATTCTATTACAGCAAAATTGTCTTGGGGAGTTAAACGAAATAAGGTAAGTGGAACACCAATATCATTATTAAAATTCCCTTGAGTATAAAGTGTTTGGCCACAAAAGCCTAAAATTGCAGCTGTCATCTCTTTAACAGAAGTTTTGCCAGAAGAGCCTGTTAATGCGACAATTTTTGCTTGACTTTGCTGGCGAATAAATGAAGCAATTTTACCTAATGCATGGCGTGTATCATCAACGACAATTTGCGGTATTAGACAATCGAGTTTACGATTGACAACCACAGCAATAGCACCATTTTGAATGGCTTGTTGGGCAAATTCATGCCCATCAAAACTATCACCTACTAAGGCGATAAACAATGATTTTTCAGTTAGTTTTCGTGAATCAGTGCAAATAGTATCAATCATAATACTTTCGTTTTGGATATGATAAAATTTACCATCCACAATTTTTTTTAATTGTTCGATTTTTAATGGGATCATGATTGACTTTCAACTCCTAAAAGTCTTTTGACTGTTTCTTGATCTGAGTAATGATATTTAGTTTTATCCACAATTTGATAATCTTCATGCCCTTTTCCAGCAATCAATATCACATCATTAATATTTGCTTGAGCAAGCGTTTGGGTTATCGCTTGTACTCTGTCAGTAACAACTTGTACATTTTTTTTACTTACTAAGCCTTGCTCAATGTCATGAATAATTTTCATCTCGTTTTCTGTTCGTGGATTGTCATTTGTCAGAACAATCTTATCGGCAAATTGTTCTGCTATTTTAGCCATTAAAGGCCTTTTACCCATATCTCTATCTCCACCACAGCCAAAAATCACCCATAAAGAACCTTTACAATGTATTCGGCTTGCTTGTAAGGCTTTTTGTAATGCGTCTGGAGTATGCGCATAGTCAACAATAACCGTTGGACTATTTTTTACGTGTAACACCTCCATTCGCCCACAAATGGGGTTCAAAAAAGCGGCCATATTAACTACAGCAAAAAATGGAAAATTCAATGTTAAAAGTGTAGCTATCGCTAATAACAAATTAGAAACGTTAAACTCACCTAGTAGTCGACTATTAATAATGGCGTTTCCCCAACTTGACTCCATATAAATTTTGGCGCCTTTGTCGTGATAATCAATCATAGAAACACCAACATAAGGTATATTTAAGGCCTTTAATTGTCGTAATGATTTAGGTTGGCATGAGACAGCCGTCACTTGCGTGAGCTTTTCAATCCATCTTTTTCCATATTTATCATCATAATTAATAATTGATTTGCCAGCGGTTAAAACTTGTTTTTCTTTTTCATCAGGACTAAATAGCGACCATTTTGCTTTGGCGTACTTCCCCATGGTTTTATGGTAATCGAGATGATCGCGACTTAGGTTGGTAAATACGGTGGCAGCACAATTTAGTCCTTTAACACGATCCATTGCAAGCCCATGAGAAGAAATCTCCATGGCTACAATTTTCACCTGTTTTTTTACAAAATTAGCTAATAATGTTTGTATATCTATTGCAGATGCCGTCGTATTGATAGATGGTTCAAGTTGATTATAAATGCCATTACCAATAGTCCCCATTATTGCTGTTTTCTCATTCAATAATGTTGTACATTGAGCAATAAGCTGGCTAACGGTTGTTTTTCCATTCGTTCCTGTCACACCAATAACGGATAATTTTTTTGAAGGGGTATGATAAAAATCATTAGCAATTAATGATAAACGTTGTGAAAGTTGAAAAACACTTATTTGTGGAATGACAGATTTATTGTTTTGCTTAAGATAATCAATTTTTAAGTCATTTGATTTTCTTTTTGTTTCGATCAAGACAACAGCAGCACCAGCAGCAATAGCTTGTGGAATAAATGTTCGACCGTCAACGGCATGCCCTTTGATAGCAACAAATACATCATTTTTTTTCACTTTGCGGCTATCAATACACAAATGATTAAGTGAAAAATTGTCTAATTTTAGATTTCGACTTTCACCTCCACCTAATAGCTCAAATAATGTATAAAAAGAACTTGTAGTCATTATTTTCCACCTATTAATAAATAATCATTTGGCCATCAATTTGGCGATCTGGTTTTACATTCATTGTTCTAAGAACACCTCCCATAATGCGACTAAAAACAGGGGCAGAGACTGAGCCACCATAATACTGACCAGCTTTAGGATTATCAATAACAACCACAAGAGAATATTTTGGCCCTGTTGCTGGGGCAATACCTGCTGTATAAGCCAGATATTGATTAACATACCGGCCACCAGATAATTTTTTTGCAGTTCCTGTTTTAACCGCAACACTGTAACCAGGGACGGATGCCTTCGTACCGCCACCAGTAACCGCTACAGCTTCCATTAATTGAACAACTGTTTTTGCATCTTTTTCAGAAACAACACGTTTGCCTTTAACAGGTTCGGTGGCCTTTAAAATTGTTACTGGTCGATAAATACCATAACTACCGATAGTCGCATAAGCCCTAGCTAACTGTAATGGTGTAACTCTTAGCCCATACCCAAACGCAAATGTAGCTCGTTCAATATCAGCCCATTTTCTTGTTCTATCCGCTGCAATTGAACCACTGACTTCGCCACCCAAACCTAATTCTGTTGGCTGGCCTAACCCAAAACGACTATAGAATTCTACAAGATCACCTTGCTGCATTTGTAAGGCAAGTTTACTTACGCCAACATTACTGGATTTTTCTAATATACCAGCCAAATTTAGTGATTTTTGATATGACACATCTTTAATTTCATAGCGATTGACATAAAATGGTCTTGTGTCAATAATCGTATTTAAATTGGCAATTTTCTTTTCTAAAGCAGCCATTACTACTAAAGGTTTAACAGTCGAGCCTGGTTCAAACGCATCTGTAACAGCTCTATTTCTCAATAAATTATAATCAAGCGATGAACGATTATTCGGGTTATAAGATGGGCTGGTTGCCATTGCTAAAATCTCGCCAGTGTGCACATCAACTAATACTGCTGTTCCACTGTCTGCTTTGTTAAATTCAACAGCTTGGCTAAGCTCGGTATATACCAACGATTGTAAACGCTCGTCTATGCTGAGTGTTAAGTCTGCAGCTGTTTCACTTTCTGTTCGTTCTAATTCTTCAATAACACGACCGACTCGATCTCGCCTTACAATTCTTTGCCCTGATTCACCAATTAACCACTTATTAAAGCTTTTTTCAATGCCTTCAGAACCCTTTTCAGCGCCATTTTCATCAATGTCTGTTAAACCAATTAGTTGAGCTATATTTTCTGCCGCAGGATAATAACGTTTGGATGTTTTGGCAAATGATATCCCTGGTAATTTTAGCTTTTTTAAATAATCAGATATAGTTGGTGTTACTTGTCTAGATAAATAAACAAATCGCATTGATGCATTACCTAGTTTTTGCTCTAGTGTCGACATTGGAATATTCAACGTTTTAGCTAAACCTTGCCACCTGATATCATCTGCTTTAACTCCGCCTTTTTGTACAACGATTTTAGGATCTGCCCATACATCAAACATTGGCACACTTACAGCTAATGCTCGGCCATGACGGTCAGTTATCATTGCTCTTGGCGCATCCATTTCTTGATGACGTATCGAGCGTTTATTACCTTCAGCAATGAGTTTGTCTGGCTCAATAATTTGTAATAATGCCATTCGAACAATAAGACTAATAATCGCAAAAATAATAAGAGTATATACAATATAAAAACGGCTTGGAGTAAAAAATTGCTTTTTACTATTCAACTTATTTGTTTTTGTTGCCTTTTTAGTTTTATCTTTTTTATGTTTAGTAACAGGCTTCATTATTTACTCTTTATCACAATAACTGTTTCATTTTGTGGTGTTACATAAGACATACCTAATTGAATCTTAGCTTTCTCTTCAATACGCTTGGGCTCTGCAAGTACATTTTCTTCAATAATTAGGTTCCGCCATTCACTTTCTAATACATCTTGTTCTAATAAAAGTTGCTCACGCTCAAATAGCTGTTTACGAACCTGTTGCGTTGTTATTAATACAGCACCAGCAGAGATAATAATCATTACAAGTAATAATAATGAAATTTTTTGATGGCCAAACAAATCGCCAATAATTAAGCCAAATAAGCTTTTATTTGGCTTTTTTTGAATATCTTTATCAATATAGATGTTATCTCGAAAAGCATCATTGAGTTGGTGGCTATTCATGTTTCCTTTCTGCTACCCTTAATATTGCGCTTCGAGAGCGCGGGTTATTATTAATTTCAATTGTATTCGGTTTAATTTTACCGAGTGATTTTAATCTAGCACTGCCATATTGTTGAATTTGTTGTTCTGTTAATGGTAATCGAGCGGGTAAATCTGGGCCTTTACTCTGTTTGCTAATAAATTGCTTTACAATTCTATCTTCTAAAGAATGAAAGCTAATAACCGCAAGCCTGCCATGATTGGCAAGAACCGACAAACTGCTATTTAATGCTTGCTCAACTTCTTCTAGCTCACTATTAATATAAATACGTATAGCTTGAAAACTGCGTGTAGCAGGATGCTTATTTTTATCTTTTTTGGGTGTCGCTTTTTCAATTAACTTAGCCAATTCCAGAGTACGAGTAATGGGTGAAATCTTATTTTGCTCGACGATCGCATGTGCAATACGTTTGGCAAATTTTTCTTCACCAAATGTTTTTAACACCCATGCAATATCGTTTTCATCACTGTTTAGTAACCATTCACTTGCAGTTAAACCTTTTTGGTTATTCATTCGCATATCTAAAGGTCCATCACGCATAAAAGAGAATCCTCTTTCAGGATCATCAAGTTGTGGTGATGAAACACCAAGGTCTAACAAAATACCGTCAATTTTACCTAATAATGCTAACTGATTAATATACTCATATATATTTGAAAATTCACCACGAATAAAAGTAAATCTAGGATCAATTATTTCTAAAGCAGTTTCTTCAGCACGTTCATCACGATCGATAGCAATCAATCGTCCTTGTGCACCAAGTTGTTCAAGTATTAAGCGAGAGTGCCCACCTCGCCCAAATGTACCATCAACATAAATGCCATCTTTTTTTATATTTAATGCTTGTACAGCTTCGTTTAATAAAACCGTTGTATGTTGATAATCCATCAATCTTTTGCTCTTATTAAATAGTTAAAATTTTCAAATTATCTGACAAGTTTTCAATATCTGTTGATAATGCAGTAATATCATCACGAATTTGTTGATACCAAATTGTCTCATCCCAGATCTCGAATTTATTCGATTGACCAACAAGCATTGTATTTCTTTCCAATTTTGCATAAGCCCGTAGTGTAGATGGCAATAAAATTCGCCCCGAATTATCCATCATGCATTCAGTTGCATAACCCAATAACAATCGTTTAATTCTACGTTCAGCTTCAACTATTGTTGATAATGTAGCAAGTTGCTGTTCGATCATTTGCCATTCAGACATTGAATAAAGCGTCAAACAAGGGTGGTATAAGCCAATGGTGCAAACCATGCTTTTAGATAAAGATTCACGGTAGCGAGTAGGAATAGCTAACCGCCCTTTATTATCCAAATTGATTGAAATTGCACCACTAAACATAAAGGCACCATTATTTATAAATTTCTTGTTAATTTTTATTTAATATAAATCATCAAGTTAATTAAATAATCTATTTTTACCACTAACCCCCACTTTTTACCACAAATTCTCACAAAATAATAGGCCGTTGGTTAATTATTTATAAATGATTGGTTTTCTTCCTCAAAATGAACAAATCCAACGATAAACCACGTTTTTTGCTTTTCCTTTCGTTTCTGGATTGGCAAATGAGGAAATTTTTCATTTATATAATGATTATCACTCCCTCCTATTTTATTGGCGCAAAATTAGAGTGATTTTTGTAAAAAATATTCAGGAATCTATACCGTTTCAGTATAAAATCATTTTAAATTTAAGGGATTAATAAATCATTATTCATAAAGCATCAAATGGCTTAAATCCCTTATTCAGCCAAAGCATTAAACGGTTATCACTGACTGATTTAACTAATATAAACAATTAATATTAAACACCATTTATTTAACAATTTAAAAAAAAAGATTAAATTTTACACTAAAGCGGTGTATACTTTTTAGCTAAACCGTCTGTTTTTTGCGCTCAGTAAAATTAAATAATAACTAAAATAAAAATAAACGGAATAAATTATGAGGAATAATAGGAGAGCAAAACATGTCGAATGAACTTAATCGCCTTTTGGGGCAACTTGGTGGCGAGTTTAGCCATTTAATAGACGGCTTAGGGGGGGTTAGCCATAACCGCTATACCTTAACCGTTGACGGGCTGACCGCACCAATTTCAGTTTTGCATGTTGACGGTGATGAGCAGTTAAATCAACCTTGGCGTTATGTGGTTACCTTTACCTGTCCTGATAAAACCTTATCGCCCGATGCGTTCCTTAACCAAAAATCGACTTTCTTCTTTAATCCTGTTATTAACAAGCCATTAACTTCCGCTATTCGTTCACTAAGCGACTTGCCCGCCGTGACGAATAAACGCACCTTGCATGGGGTCATCACTGAATTTAGCCAGCTCTCAGTCAATAAAGATGAAGCCCATTACCAAGTCGTGTTATCTTCCCGATTAGCTCGCTTAGCGATAGGGAAAAATAGTGCCCTATTTCAAAATCAAAGTGTGGTCAGTGTGGTTGAAGAAGTGCTACGCAGCCACGGCTTTACCGGCATTGATTACCGGTTAGCGCTCAAGGACAGCTATCCTGAACGGGAGTTTATCACCCAGTGGCAAGAAAGTGACCTGGAATTTATTCAACGCTTATTGGCCGATGTCGGTATCTGGTTCCGCTTTGAAACCCATGCCGAACATGATTGTGATGTGATGGTGTTAAGTGATTATGAACAAGGCTATGCGCAAGTGGCCAATATCGACTATAAACTGCCGAGTGGCATGGCCGATACGGGTGTGGAAAGTGTTTGGGATATCACCTTACATAGCGAAGTGGTACCGGCCTCAGTGACCGTTCAAGACTATAACTACCGTGATGCCCTAGCCGACTTACAGAGCGAAATAAACACCCAACCCAAAGTCCTCACCACCTATGGCAAGGATTACCGTTATGCCGAGCACTATAAAGGCTTAAATAGCAACGGACAAGATAACTCGCAAACGAGTAACACAAATAACAATGGCGTTGGTAACCATGGTAATCCTAATGGTAGTAACCAGTATAACGATAATCAAAACGATAATCAGATTGAAAGTGGTCAGTGGTATGCACGTATTCGCCATGAGCAGGCGATTAGCCAGCAAATTATCATTAAAGGTAAGAGTAATCACTATAACCTTGCTCCCGGTCAATGGATTAATATCAACGGCAGTCCGCTGACGAATATTAATGACGGTATCCTCATTTTAAGTGTGCAAGGACAAGGTAACCGTACTGATGCCTATGCACTCACCTTTACCGCCATTCCCTATCAAGCCTTAAAACCTTATCGCCCAGCGCCTATACGTTGGCCACAAGTTAGTGGCACCTTACCCGCACGAGTGACTAGCCCTGATAATGACACCTATGGCTATATTGACACTCACGGGCGCTACCGAGTTAAATTCAACTTTGACTTAAAAGCGTGGAAAAAGGGCAATGAAAGCCTATGGGTACGCTTAGCAAAACCTTATTCGGGTAACACCTATGGTTTTCACTTCCCATTAATTGACGGCACGGAAGTGGCGATTGCCTTTATGAATGGCAATCCAGATAGGCCGTATATTGCCCATGCCATGCACGACAGCGCCCACCCTGACCATGTGACTACGGTAAACAAACACCGCAATGTGATTCGCACCCCCGCCAACAACAAACTGCGCATGGATGATAAACGCGGGCAAGAGCATATCAAACTCGCCACCGAATACGGCAAAAGCCAACTTAACCTTGGTCACCTTGTTAACGAAAAAAAAGCACAACGTGGTGAAGGGTTTGAACTTAGAACCGATGAATGGGGGGCGATTGCTGCCAACAAAGGCTTATACTTAACCACCCAAACCGAGCCGAAAGCCCAAGGCAAACAACTGGATATGCAAGCGGCAATAAGCCAACTTGAAAATGCCTTATCGATTGCCAAAGCGCTACAAAATGCCGCTACCCAGTCCGACGCACACAGTGCCGATACCGACAGTCAAGACCAACTTAAAGCCAACTTAAGCGAGCTAACCCAAAGTGGCCTACTGGCCTATGCGCAAGAAGGCATTGCCTTAACCAGCCCAGAAAACATCCAATTGACAACAAACAACAGCTTAACCCTAACCAGTGAAAACCAAACCGATATCGCCGCATTAAAAAACATCACCGTATCATCTGGCGAAGCAATAGGGCTATTTGCCCATAAATCAGGCATGAAACTGTTTGCCAACCAAGGCGATATTGCAGTGCAAGCCCAAAATGCCAACCTCAATATGGCGGCTAAGCAAGATATAAAAATAGACAGTGTTGATGGTGAAACACAGATAACAGCTACTAAAGCGCTGACCCTAATCTGTGGTGGCTCTTATATCAAAATCAGCAGTGCCGGCATTGAACTGGGCACGCAAGATAATGTGTATCTTAAATGTAATGTGATGCAAAAGATGGGGCCGGCACGTATAGATGATAATAAACTTAAATTCTCAAAAAGTGATGTTGATGTCGCGCTTAGGCGATTAATAGAGAGTGGCCATGTTAATTTTTCAGGTTAAGGAACTAAAAAATGACATTATCAGCAGTAAAAAAATGGAAATATCCCGTTATTGTAAATGGAAAAGAAAAATTAAGTGCCAATACTTATTACGAAGCATTAATGTCGGCATCAACGGGGTTTTATCCTGTCAGTGTAAACAAGCTTATGCACTGTGGCGTTCATTTTGATTTAAATGCTCTTAAAAAGTTGGGGAATGAAAAAGAGCGTAGAGTGCATTGTATTGCTGATGGTGAGATTATCGCTTATCGGGTTAATGACCGTTATCAAAAAATAGATAAAGGCGATGAAGTTGTTTTTTTCTCAACGGGTTTTGTTCTGGTTAGGCACTTACTTGAAATGGAGCATGTAGAAGAAACGCCAGTATCAGAAAGCGATACAACCGAAAATAACACCAATACAGAAGGGACAGCGGCGGATACTAATCAGGCGCAATCACCAAGTAATAGTACCGATACAACAACGCCTACACCCCCTACAACCCCTCAGACAAATACAGAGACAGCGACCGACACATCCTCTTCATCTGAAGCGGCAACAACGTCAGAGACAACACCCAACACGACAGAGCCAGCAAAAGAAAAACAGCCGGGACACCGTCTTTATTTTTATAGTTTGTATATGCATTTAGCTGATACAAACTATTACGATAAAAATCCTAACGAGCCAACTCCCGCATTTTGGGAGCAGGATATTTATCGTGTTCGCGTAGGGCATAAGGACTTAGATTACGTAGCTGGGTTAAATATTCGAGAAAAACCCGATAATTCAAATAATAAAAATATACGCGCCGTGTTACAAAAAGGCACAAAAGTCAATTTAAATCTAGATTTGCATGATGAAAAATATGAATGGTATGCTGTTTCGAATTTTGTCGAAGGGTATTTTTCAATTCCTGAATTAAAACCTATAAAATACAAATGTGATAAAACAGGAACAGAAGTCGATATTTTAGGTTGGGTGTATACTGGCAAAGCAGTAACAACATCAGAATTTGAAATATTGAGTAGTGAAACGGATATAACATTGGCGAAAGAAAAAAAAGAATTTAACGCTAATTTAGTTAAATCTAAAGGTCTAAGAGTCTGGAATGACTTTAAGGATAAAAACGATAAAAAACTTTACTCAATGCTACCAGAGGGCACACAAGTTAAAATATCAGGAGAGAAAAAAACGAAAAATTATGTTGAGTTAACGGAAGTGGTTAGAGATGGAAACCCCACACTACCGTTACCGGCAGAAAAGAAAAAAGTTTGGTATGATTGCCTTGAAAATATAGTCAGAGGAAAAAAATACAACGAAGTAGTGGTATTAGAGAAACCCTTTCCGATTAAAGCGGGTGATTTAGTGGGACATATTGGTCATAACCAAAATAAAGGTATACTCAAAAGCAAATATTCTAATCTTGAAACCTTGCCATTAGGTGAAGGTTCAAACGATAAAGAATTTTGTCCTCATTTACATGTTGAATGTTTCACTTGTGAAGACTTGCCAAGCTATATCACGCAAACACAAGCAGAAGCGAGTAAAATCCCAGAGGGAGATAAAGCCTTTTTGGGTATAGCTAAACAGGTCAAACTACTGGAAAAAGAAGCTGCATCGGATACGACAGTGGGTAAACCGTATGCAAAGACCAAAATCAATGTAATGAGTCAAGATGTGAAGGTGGCTTGGTTACAGATTGAAATTTATTCATCAGAAACAGAAAAAAAGACATTATGGATAAAAAATGAAGCAGCTATTGCCAAAGTAGCCAAACCGAATGGGGAGTTATCTTTAGCCGAAAACACGGCTGCTTGGACTAAGCATCCTTTACAAGCGAGTAATATACTCAGTAGCACACTAATTGTGGGCACAGCATTACAGGTCGAGATGAATGATGCAAAGTTATCACTAAGCGACAATCGAGCAATAGACGCACAAGGTAACTTGTGGTTAAAAGTCGATGTACTTGATGATAAAAACCGAAAAAGAAGTGGTTGGGTGTTAGTGAATGGTGAAGGTGCTAAGCGGGTCAGTTGTTGGGATTGGTTTGATTTTATGCAGATAAAAGAAACGGCCACATTAAAAGAACTCTACCTTGACGCAGACAAATCGTTAAAACGTAATAAAGACAACCATTCATTATCGCAATATAAACCAACAATAAAAGAAACATTATCTATTCTTGATAAGCAATACCATGTTGAAACAAAAATATATACCAGTATAAAAGAAGCGAGTTTTAAAGGTGTTGCAGATAAACCGATGCTATTTACGGCATTAAGTCGCTTATTAATCAATTACGAAAGCGAATGGTATAGTGAAATTGATGCTGAAGGCAAAATGCCGAAATGGGAAGCGTTAAACAGCGAGCTGACGGAAAATGCTAAAAATATATTAGCGTATTTACAAACGGGTGACGAAGCAAAATTAGATGCATATTTAAGCCGTGTAGGTAAAGCAAAGGACTCCCCTGAAGCGAAAGGGTTTGAAACACTAAGACGAGAAATAAGCCGTTTTCCTGCAGATTATAAAGAATCACCCTCGAAAAAGCTGACTAAAGAACAGTTTGAATCTTATGCCAAAATGGAAGCATTAGAAAAACAAGTAACAGCTTGGGAAAAGACCAAAGAGAAGATAAAAAAGATGTTATGGTGGGATGATGTGGCTAAAGGCTTATCGAAGTTAAACCAACAAAACGACACGCCCCCAAAAAATGGCGAGGCAACCAGTGCCACAACTGCTACAACCACCGCAACAGACACCACCCCACCTGCCACGCTTAGCGATGATGGCAAGGCGTGGTTTATTCATCCTGTTACTATTATGCAGCTAGCCGCTTATAAAGAAATCAAATTTAGCAAAAAAGGAATTGCATTTCTAAAAAAATGGGAAGGATTAAGATTGAAGCCGTATGATGATCAAACAGGTAAAACTATTACAAATTATACTAAAGGAGCTACTATTGGTATTGGGCATTTGATCAAATCTTCTGAAGAGTTTGAACTATATAAAAATGGTATAAATGAAGCTACAGCAGAAAAATTGCTTTCTAATGATTTAAATTTAAAAGGTTATATTAAGGTTGTTTCCGAAAATATAAAAATAACACTTCATCAATATGAATTTGATGCTTTAGTTGCTTTTTCTTTTAATATTGGCATTGGAGGATTTAAGAGTTCAACTGTAGTAAAAATGATAAATAATCCAAAAGGATCTTATACTTATAATTCATTAGAGGAAGCATGGTTATCTTGGAGTAACTCCCAAGGAAAATTTAATCAAGGCGTTAATAATCGAAGACGTTCGGAATATTATTTATTTAAAAATAATAAATATACTACATATAGTCATTTGGATGGAGAATATAAAGAAATATGAAAATAATTTTCATTATAATGCCATTACTATCTTTTGTTTGTTTAGCTAATGATTTTAATCATTCTTGTCTGTATACAACTAAATATAACTCTTTAAAATATAATATTAAAATATCCTATTGTTGCGAAGAGGGGGAATTAGACTGTAAAAATGTTTATTATGAAGGAACGAGAAAGAAGGATCAGCTATATATATTTTTAAAAGGGGAAACTATAAATCATTATTCATCTCATCGCTTATTAGGGTATCAATTTCAAAACAATGATTATTATTACATTATTCGAGATAATCAATTAAGTATATATAAAAATAACAAGTTATTACAGAATCAGGAGCTAGAAGAATTAGATGATTAATGTAAATTAAATAATTAAATATTATTCAATAATATGCAATTAGTAAAAATATCAATATTATTTTTTTATTTCCTAACGACACATTCATATGGAAGTATAGAATTTAATAAAATAAAACAATCAATTTATCATTGTTTTGATAATAGTTCTGATTGTCAACAAATTAAAGTACCCATGGAGTTGAATGATGAAATTGATGAATCAATCTTATCAATTGACAAATTTTTGGGTCAAAATTATTTATTGATGACATTAAAATATAATTCTACACCTAATAAGTGTTATTCGCTTTATGAAATAAAAAATCATATTATTCAAGCTAAAGGGAAACAAATTTTAAGCGATGGTTCTCAGTTATGTGATTATAAGAAAACCAATGATCAATTAATTAATCGTTTTCTTGATGGAGGAAAGTGGTATGAAAAACTTTATAAAGAAAAGGAGAAATATTATCAAATAATATTAGAAGATCAATGTATTGGTTGTGATATGGTGCAGCGTAAAATTTATAATAAAAATTTAAATTATTTATTGGTGACAAATGAGCATAATCTTCTTGATAGAAAACCAATAATTAAAAAGATAGCTATTAAACAGGCTTATTTATATGATGATGCTTTGGAAAACTCAAAAACTAAAATGTATTTAATTGAAGATGACAAGGTAGAGTTATTACAGTACCGAGACGATTTTTATCAAATTCGATATTTAACTAAAACCCAGAAGTTAATTGTTAAATGGGTTCATTCGTCGGCTTTACAAGTACATTAATTTGACTATGCAAGAATAATATCTGAACAAATCAAAAAATGTTATGGTGGGATGATGTTGCTAAAGGCTTAGCCAAGCTAAACCAACAAAATGACACCTCCCAAGAAAATGGCGAGACAACGGATACCACAACTCCCCCTGCAGATACCACCCCACCAGCCACGCTTAGCGATAATGGTAAGGCGTGGTTTATTCATCCTGTAACAATGCATATTTTTAATTTTGAAAGTTGTGTGTGTAATAAGCATATAACTGAAGATCAATTTAAATCAATAATGCCTAATGATATTTTGCGTAACGGATTATTTTATAAAATGAATAACGATTTGAAAAATACATCATTAAGTACGTTTCTTTTAAAATTGAATAAGTATTTTACTCAACACAATGTTACTAGCTGTCTTCAGAAAGCGCATTTTATATCGCAGATATTATGTGAAAGTGATTTTTTTAGAACAGCAGAAGAATATAAAAATAAGGATGGTTCAACGCCTTCTCATTGGAACAATTATAAAGGAGGCGCAAATTATCATGGTAGAGGACTTATTCAAATTACCCATAACTATAATTATGACTCTTTCGGTAAATATATTAATAACAACACACTTAAAGATAACCCGGATATAGTATGTTCTACTTTAGATTTTACAATAAAATCTGCATTTTGGTATTGGATAAATGGAAGTGCGTGGGGAAATATTAATAGCATTGCAGCAAATAATGACTTTCTTAAAGTTACCATGGCTGTAAATGGTGGATATAACCATGTTGTAGAAAGAAATAAGGCACTTATCACTTTATACGATAAGTTTAATATTAAGAACTGTCTTTTATATCACGATATTAAGTTTGATAACTATTCTTTTGATACAAGCGCAATGATTAATAGTAAATGGTATGAAAATAACAAAAATAAAGTAAAAGAAGTTGAAACAGCTTTAAAAGATTTCTATACAACATTACAAAGGGAAAATTAACATGAAAAAAAAAATTATTTTTATTATTTTGTTTTATTTGAATTTTCCTTTATATGCTCAAATATGTAGTGAAACAAAATCAAATGATCTTAAAGGGCAATTTATCAATGGCGATAAATTCAATGGTAAATATACATATTGCCGTTTCAGTAAACCTGAAGAAGGTATAATTTCGCAAATTGATTTGAACTTGGACATAGATGGAAATGTAAATAATTATATTTATATAGGAGGGATGAATCCTTCAATTGAGATTTCAGATTTGGGAATTATATCCATTTTTGATAAATTTGGTGGTATGCAAAGCCCTGCTAAAATAACTTATTTAACAAGTAAAAATAAGAAGTTAATTAAAATAGGAGAAATATACTTAGATTTTTCCCTTGGACAGGTTACTGATTATTCAATTGAAAATATTGATGATAATACTGATAAATTTATTGAAACTATTTTATCAAAAAAACAAGATTCTTTTATTAACAAAGCTACCCTTTCATATACAGATTATTTTATTTTGTTTTTAGCTAAGAATTTGTTAAAAACAAATATAGATACAGTTTGGCAAGATAAGTTTTATACTAAATTACTTTCAATGGGATATGAAGATATTATCACACTTTATAATCAAAATATATTTTATAAAGATTCAACTCTTTGTAAAAAGAGTCAGAATGAAAAAGATGCGTTCGGTTGTCGAATTGGTAATAATCAATTATCAATTTGCTACAATTATGTAACTCATAATTTACTGTATCGATTTGGAAATAAATCAAATATAAAATTAGAATTAATAAAAGAATTAACTAATCAAGATGGAAGTGCTCATATAATAACTTTTGTTAATAAAAATACTCAATACTTGATAAATACTCAACCAAAAAATGAGTCTATTCAAATAATCCAAAATGGAAAACGTTTAAATAACTATAAATGTGAAAAAAATTCTGTTGAACCAATGATGTTAAACAGTTTTAATTGACTATTTTAATTTCAAAATATAAATGCAGAGGATTGATGCAATTAACTTGAAAGAAAAATTATGCAAAATATTCTTCATTTTCAGTTATTGATGTTGTAATTAATTATTTCTGGATTTCTGATAAATTATCATATTCTGCTGATTCAGCAGGTTGGTATTGGCGATATTATTGATGGGAAAATGGGAGAAGCGACAGCTCTTATTATAAATTCTATTTCTGATAAAAATAAATTATTAACGCGTATTACTGACATAAGGAAAGCATATTATACTAAATTAGTCATTAAAGAGGACTAGTTTTATGCGCAATATATTATTTGTTTTGTTTGTTTTATTACATTTAGATTATGCCTGTGCTTTAAATATTGAACAAACTTGGGCTGAAGAAATCTATTTAGAAAAAAATGAAATATCTTATAGTGTTTTTTCTATACAATTAAAAATTGACAATAGTAATAGGGAAATTATGTTCTATTGTTAATTATGGTAATAAAATAGATTGCCCTATACCTTTTGCATCTAAGTTAATTAATAATCAAATTAAGGTTCATTTTGATAGTACTTTTGGCGGTAAAAATGGTATAGCTATTATTAGACTACAAGAAGATAATTTAATTTGGGAATTAATTACTGCTCCTAACGGAGAATATTATTTTGCAACGAAAGCAAAATTACTTCCTGAAAAAGAAAATTAATAAATAGTTATTTTTATCTTGCAATAGATGTGAGCAATTGTTTTTGGACAAGAGGAAAATTATTAATTAAAGGAAAATATTTTAAAAGTAGCACCAAACTAAATGGAGAGTGGTAATGTAAATACCCCATTTTTAGTACACACAGCATTACGGGTTGAGATGAATGATGCAAAGTTATCGCTAAGCGACAATCGAGCAATAGATGCCCAAGGTAACTTGTGGTTAAAAGTCGATGTGCTTGATGATAAAAACCGAAAAAGAAGTGGTTGGGTGTTAGTGAATGGTGAAGGTGCTAAGCGGGTCAGTTGTTGGAATTGGTTTGATTTTATGCAGATAAAAGAAACGTCCACATTAAAAGAACTCTACCTTGACGCAGACAAATCGTTAAAACGTAATAAAGACAACCATTCATTATCGCAATATAAACCAACAATAAAAGAAACATTATCTATTCTTGATAAGCAATACCATGTTGAAACAAAAATATATACCAGTATAAAAGAAGCGAGTTTTAAAGGTATTGCAGATAAACCGATGCTATTTACGGCATTAAGTCGCTTATTAATCAATTACGAAAGCGAATGGTATAGTAAAATTGATGCTGAAGGAAAAATGCCGAAATGGGAAGCATTAAACAGCGAGCTGACGGAAAATGCTAAAAATGTATTAACGTATTTAAAAGAAGCGGATGAAGCAAAATGTGATATCTATGTAAACACACTAGCAGCAGATGAACAGAAATCAGTCAAAAAAGGATTAGAAGAGCTAAGAAGAAGCATAGCACGTTTTCCAGCAGACTATATAGACAGCCCAACAGAAAAGCTCAGTAAAGGGCAATTGGACATCTATTTTTTGCTTAAACAGTTAGAAAAACAAGTGACAGCTTGGGAAAAGACCAAAGAGAAAATCAAGAAAATGTTATGGTGGGATGATGTTGCTAAAGGCTTAGCTAAGTTGAATCAACCCCAAGACACGCCTCCAGAAAATGGCGAGACAACCAATACCACAACCACCCCAACAGACTCAGCTCCACCAGCCACGCTGAATGCTGATGGGAAGGCGTGGTTTATTCATCCCGTGGCGATGGTAGGGTATTTCAACATCAAATCAATAGGCATAGTTACTTATCATATTTATCATGATGGAAACATTGAAAAACATATACCACAAGAAATACTCGAAGGTTATGAGCAAAAATATAAATATGTTTATCATGATAAGCGTAATAATATTCATCAATTAGGCATATATGATTATATTGAAATACAAAATAATTTCTATCCACACCAAAGATATGGTCTTACCAAATATATTCACCTTATTGATTTAAGAAATGTATCTCAAGATTACTCACAATATGGTTTAGTATACCGTTTTAATGTTGATAGTGACCAACAACGATATTTTATGAATGGTGATACCTTGGCAAGTTTTTTGGGAGCAATGTTAGAGGTGAATTTTACTGATATCAGTTGTAATGGTTTTAGTACTATTAAAGGCGGGTCAGGGAGTAGTAAATCTCATCGTAATGGATATCATGGTGATTTTAAATATTTAAAGAAAGATGGAATTTTAACAAAAGGAGCAGGGACTAGTCTTTTCATTGATGTCCATCCTGAATTATTAGATGTGGAACGTCAAAATAAATGGAATGATGCATTATATAAATTTGGTTGGACCAATATGCTTGGTTGGAGTTATACCTTAAACGGAGTTAAAAAATTTCCAAACCATATAACAAAGGACACAAATAACCACAATCATCATTTGCATGTGCAATTTTATGATATGAAAAAAGTGAAGGAAATCAAAAAGTGAAATATTTTACTTATCCTATTGTTATTTATTTAATAACATTTGGCTACCTTAACATGGCAATGGCTGATCATTTTAAAAATGATTTATGCCATTATCAAAAAATAGACTTACCTTATTCTTCTAGGGATTTAGAAAAATACTATTATTGGGATGATGAAATAGGTGCATTACACTTATTATCTAATGAAAAAATTCCTTTTCGGTTTCAGTTCAAAGAATACTCATATACCCCAAAACTACAAAGATTCACTTATAAAAATAGTTTTTATTTTCCGGCTGTTTACTTTAATTACAAAAATATCGTATATAAAGGAATAGTCTATATGTATTATGGTGATAATGATAATCCTGTATTTATTTTTCAATTAAATAGTTATGATGCTAAAGGGCATTTTATTGATGCTATTGTTTTAGATGCACGATTAAGCGCTGAAGGCGAAGCATTATGGTGGAGCGATTTTAAGATACAGGCAAATGGCAAAATTTTAGTAAATCAAATAGAACAAACCTTAATTGATAATGATCCTAAATTTAAAAATGGTGATATTCATTTTCTCAAAAAATCGGTATATCAAATGACTACTTCGGGTGAGTTTAAAAAAGTGAAAGAAAAAATTATCAATGCTATATAAAATTAATGAAAACCCGTTTTATAATCTGATTTATACAGATTGGTCAAAAGTTAAAGGCAAATTTTTATAATGAAAGTATCTTATTGTATTGGCTTGTTATTATTTATTAATACTCCGCTTTGTTATAGTCAGCTCTCTACTATTGATAAAAAATATACAGGGGCTTCATTTGTAAAAGAAGTTAATGTCGATGAGTTAATTAACAAATGTTATAGCCATGAAGATTTTTGGGAAAAGCTTAGCAATCAACAACGCGAAATTGATAGGAACCGTTGCCCTTTAAATACTACTGAGTTCGATTTTAATAGGCTGTATGATTTAATAGATAAAAGAACGGTCATATATCGTGATGGTGACCTAGAATTAGTTATGGATAGAAAAAAAAGCAAAATTCCTAGTAATAAGCCTAATTATTCACTTGAAGATATTGTTTATGAAGTGAATCTATCGCTTGTTTATAAGCAACAAATCAGAGATACCATTACGTTAGCAAGCTACGCTTATAATTCTCATCAAGCTTTTTATTTACATTCAAAATATTACTATATTGATTCTAATAACAGTGATGTATACACATTATCATTAAATGAATACAGTAGACATATAGAATCAGTAAAATATAAATATTATCAAATTGATAAAGAAAATTTGCAATTTAAGCTTAAAGAATTTTTATTTGATGATGGTTATAAATATCGTATTATTTATCCAGATCAATTTGAAGTGCCCGATAAATCTGAACCATCAAATTTTGAAACGGATAAACTTAGAACTTGTTATCAAGATGAATATAATACGACTTGCAATATAGAATCTTACAACTATTATCATGACCTTTTAGTTAAAAAATTAGCATTACTTCAAGCAAAAGAAAACGAGCCCAAAGATTCTATTGAGGTAATAGATAAGCAAATTAATAAAGCTTGTTTAATGATACCGCCACCAGTTTACCATAATGAAGCGACCACCTTTACCCATAAAATTACCCGTTGTTTAACAGAACAAATAAAACAACAAATAGAAAAAATAGATAACAAGCTAAATCAGGTAGAAAATTAACTGGAGAAATGAAGTTTATTTTAAAACTTATGCACTTTGTTTTGGGGCTTGCCTTGTACTGTAAATGTAAATATAAATACCCCAAACTTAGTACATAACTCACGTAGAAAATCATGCTGCTTGTTTTAGTGTTTTGTATTCAATCGGTGTCATGTTATTTAGTGCCTCATGCGGTCTTTCGGTGTTATAAATGGTTAGCTATTCTTCGGTTACCTTTCTTGCTTGTTCTAGATTATTAAATAGATATAAATCGAGTACCTCAGTGCGATAGTTACAGTCAATTTAAGAGATCCCAAAAAAAGAAAAACAGTAAAACAAGCTGAAAAGCCAATAAAAGAGTATTCAGGGGATTAATTGGTAAGGCCAAAGCACCACTGATCCAGTGCTTTGGAAGCAAAATTTATCGTAAAAATTCATTACCACTGCAAGTCGATAAACAAAACTGTAAAAAACTTAAGATGCAGCCCAAAAAGCAGTGACATTAACTTTATCTTGTTGCAAGATAGCACGAATCGGCATTTGATTAACATCATTACCTTTTTCAGCTTGTTCTAACACATGCATTTTGCTTTCTCCTACTAAATGCAAGTATATGTTTTTACTATTTAAAATAGTTGGCAGTGTTAATGTTATACGATCAAGTGGCGCGGTTAATGGTGTCATACCCACAACTTTTCGACCGGATTTCATATCTAAACCCCTTGCCAAATTAGCTGCACCAGGAAATAATGAAGCAGTGTGTCCATCTTCTCCCATGCCTAAAATTATTACATCAAATGGCATTGGAATTTTATCTAGCATCTTTTCAGTAATTTCTGCTCCATTAAATGGATTATCACAATTATTCTTCAAGCCAACAAAATTAGCCACTTTTGCATTGTTTTGTAATAAATGAGCTATTACAAGCTTTTCGTTACTGGCATCATCAGTATTATCCACCCATCTATCATCAACTAACGTAATAAAAACTCGGCTCCACTCCATATCTTGTTGGCTGAGTAAAGCAAAAAGTGGAATTGGTGTTTTACCCCCTGAAACAGCAATGGAAGCATGGCCTTTTTGTTCAATCGCCTGTTTTAACTTGTTGACTATATGTGAGGTTAAATCTTCAATCAATAACTGATTATTCTCATATTTATTTAACGTAAACATATTTTATTTTCCTTTATTAGAATTCGTGCCATGAATGCCCATCTTTAGTAATCAATGCAACTGATGCTACAGGTCCCCAAGTTCCGGCTTGGTAAGTTTTTGGCTGTTCATTGTCTAACTCCCACGCTCTAACAATTGAATCGACCCATTTCCATGCTGCCTCAACTTCATCACGATGAACAAATAATGCTTGGCGACCACGCATAACTTCAAGTAGTAAACGCTCATAGGCATCAGCACTTTGTTGATGAAAAGTTTCGCTAAAACTTAAATCAAGTTTAGTCGTTTGCAAATTGTGAGTGCTATCTAAACCTGGTACTTTATTTAGAATCTCAATATCCATACCTTCATCAGGTTGTAGACGAATAGTCAATTTATTTTGTGGTAATTCTGGATAAGATTCGCTAAAAAGGTTAAGCGGTAACGGTTTGAAATAGACAACAACTTCAGAACATTTACTTGGTAAGCGTTTGCCTGTGCGTAAATAAAAAGGAACACCTGCCCAACGCCAGTTATCAATGTCAACGCGAATGGCAACAAATGTCTCGGTATTGCTTTTTTGATTTGCGCCATCTTCTTCTAAATAACCTGGGACATTAACGCCATTAACAAAGCCTGCTGTATATTGACCCCGAACTACTTTTTCACGGATATTTGTTTTATCAATTGGTCTAAGCGCATTAAGTACGGCTATTTTTTCATTACGTAGACTATCATCTTCAAGATTTGCTGGTGGTGACATTGCAATCATCGTTAAGATTTGTAATAAATGATTTTGTACCATGTCGCGCATTTGCCCTGCTTTGTCAAAATATCCCCAGCGGCCTTCAATACCAACTTGTTCAGCCACAGTAATTTCGACATGATCAATAGAATTACGATCCCAAAATGACGCAAACACCGTATTTGCAAAGCGTAAAGCTAATAGGTTTAATACAGATTCCTTACCTAAGTAGTGATCAATACGATAAACTTGCGATTCATTAAAGAATTTAGCCACTGAATCATTAATTTCGCGAGATGATTTTAGATCGGTTCCAAGCGGTTTTTCCATTACAATTCTATTTTGTAATTGGTTTAATCCCGCAGCAGCTAAGCCTTGGCAAATAGTACCAAAAGCCCCTGGATGCATTGCAAAATAAAAAATAGCAGGGTTGTTTGAATCAAGTTTATTTTTCAGTGTTTCAAATCCAGCGCGATCATTAACATCTAGTTTATGAAAGTTTAATCGTTGGCTGAATCGTTGCCAAATACTATCGTCTAATGGCTCTGGCATAAATGAGGTTAGGGCATCTTTTGCTACCTCACAATAAGCAGCGTGATCCCAATCAGCACGTCCTACACCTAAAATCTTGGTTTGTTCAGGTAGTTTTCCATATTTTTCTAATTGGTATAAAGACGGTAGTAATTTACGTCTTGTCAAATCCCCTTTAGCACCAAAAATAACTAAATCGCAAGCTGGGATATCAGACATGGTTCTCTCCTACGATGATATAATGTAATCATTCTATTATGTTGGGTAGTCAGTGTACAGGATAAATCATAACAATAGGCATTAGCCTTTATTGATTCGAAAACAAAAAGGTCACCATCACGGTGACCCTTTGTTTAAAACAAGTAATTGGATAATTTTCCAATCAATAAATTATGCGCGAACAAAATCCATATGAACTAATTTTGGTTTAAACGCATGACGTTGTACTGCTTGTACTTTTACTTTAGTTGCTTTTCCGTCAACTTCAATAGTCAATACTTCAGAATAAAATTCTGGTTTTTCTTGCATATTAAAAATTTGGTTGTGATCAAGTACCACAGAGATTGCAGGTTCAGTACCGCCATAAATAATGGCTGGGAATTTACCAGCGTGACGCAGGCGGCGGCTCGCACCCTTACCATGCTCTTTTCTAACTTCAGCTTTAAATGTAAACATATTTATTTCTCTTAATGATTTAAAATAAAACCAATTACAGGCGACCCAGTAGTTGGCTATCAAACTTGCACTTTAATAAAGTGCACAAGATTATAGAGTGTTATCCCAATAAACGCAATCAAATAATCATATTACAATCGAGCAAAACATTGGTTGTGCTTATCGTGTATAGTGTGAATTTTTAAATCAATTCTATTTTAAAACCATAAGTCGATTTTTTATTTGGTGATAATTTCAATGGCGTTGTAATGCAACCAGATTCGACACAAACCATAGATTTATATTCGTCATCACCAAAGTCACTCATTGTTTTAGCTTTATTTACCCATGGATTCCATGTTACTACATCACTTACATTAGTATTAGTTAATCGAACTGTTCGAATGCCATTTGTGATAGTTATTTGGTCACTAGCATTAGTATAAATACGATCAACCTCTTGGTTAAAAGTCAATTGCCCTATTTTTGCAGGTTTATTTTCAACGGCTAATCGATCTTGATAGGTTTCACCTAGTCCTTTGACAACAACGTCTTCAATATTATTGATACCAAAATAAGTATGTAGTGCGCTAGTTACATCAAAATCACCAGAACAACTTAAAACAACTTCACAGGTCTTACCTAAATGAAGGTTTAATGATACAGTGAAAGGTTTGTTGCAATAAGGCGCTGTCTGTTGATTATTGACGAGAGATAGAATGAGATCGACACCATGCTCATCTTCAGTGCAAGAGTCTAAATTCCATTCAACAATACGAGCAAAACCGTGAGACGGCGTTCCTGATTGACCGAACCAAGGCCAGCAAACAGGTACACCACCGCGAATAGCCACGCCTTTTTTAAAGTTTGTTTTGTTGCTCAACCAAATAACAGGAGTTTGCTCATTAATTGGTTGCCAAAATAACAAGTGTGCACCTTGTAATGTCACCGCTGCACAACAAGTTTTATGGTTAATCACCAAAGTAGGGAGTTCGCCATAAGTTAATTGCTTAACCGATGAGCTTAGCGAGACCCCTGATAAGCTATTTTCTAAAATATTTTTGTAAATACTCATACTTACTCCTAAATAACAAATTTTAACAACAGTTAATACCGAAAATTATTAATAATTGTACGCTTTTTAAGTTAATAATAAAAATACAATAGATGCCAAAAGCTTTTTTTACTTTTTTGAAGTAAAATGCCACACTATAAAAAATAGAACAACATACTGGTTATTGTTGTCAAAAAGTTTCAGGAAAGACAGCGTTTATGTATAAAATTCCAATGAGTTTGTATATTCATATGCCATGGTGCGTACAAAAATGTCCTTATTGTGATTTTAATTCGCATACGATAAAAAAAGCCCCCAATTATGAAGCTTATATAGAACATTTAATTAAAGACTTACAACATGATGCTGTTTTGTGCTCAAACCGCTTAATTCATTCGATCTTTATTGGTGGTGGTACTCCAAGTCTGTTTTCTGCTGAACTCATTGATAAATTATTATCAAATATAAATAAGATCATTCCCGTAGATAATGATGCTGAAATTACTATTGAAGCCAATCCAAATTCTATTGATATAGAAAGGTTTAATGGATATCAACAAGCTGGTATCAATCGAATATCCATTGGTGTACAAAGCTTTCAAGCTGATAAGCTTGTAAAATTAGGGAGAATACATAATCCCAAAGAAGCATTCACAGCAGGAAAATTAGCCCAAACATTAAATTTAAGAAGTTTTAATTTAGATTTAATGCATGGGTTACCAAGTCAATGTATTGATGATGCTATATATGATTTAAAACAAGCTATTGCTATTGATCCACCTCATTTATCTTGGTATCAATTAACCATTGAACCCAATACATTATTTAGTTCAAAACCGCCTGTTTTACCAGATGACGATAAACTTTGGGAAATTTACCAACAAGGTCATCAATTATTAACTAAACACGGTTACCAGCAATATGAAACCTCTGCTTATGCTAAAAAAGGTTTTCAATGCGAACATAATTTAAATTATTGGCGATTTGGGGACTATTTGGGGATTGGCTGTGGCGCCCATGGCAAATTAACCCAATCTGATGGTAAAATTATTCGTACAGTAAAAACTCGCCATCCAAAAGGTTATTTAGAAGGGCGTTATTTGGATAAATATTATGAAGTTCCAAAACAAGAGTTACCTTTTGAGTTTTTTATGAATCGATTTCGGCTATTTGAGCCAGTGCCAAAATACGAATTTGAACAACGGACTCATTTATCATTACAGATAGTTGAGAAACAAATAACTATGGCCATTGAAAAAGGCTATTTAATTGAAGACGAACAAAACTGGCAAATAACTGAACATGGAAAACTATTTCTAAACTCATTATTAGAGTTCTTTTTATAGCTAAATTAAATATTAATTTCTGACAAAGGCAATTAGAGCCTATCTTTACGATTATTTAACGTAATAGGTACCAACTATTTAAGCAATCATTCGCATAACTTTACAGACATTTTTAAAAAATAAAGGCATAATGTATCCCGACAATGCATTTATTTCATTGTTTTCCTATTCCTTATGTTTTCCCAATAACTTTGTTATTGGGATTTTTTTTGCCTATACTTTGATAACTTCATTGCTTTTAATTATTATTTAATAAAAGTGTGAGAAAGGAACTGCTTTAATTCAGTCAATGAAGATGTTCCTTCCATAGGACCTTTTTTAGATACAGCAAATGCACCACTTGCATTTGCATATTGCAATGCTTTTTCGACTGAATAGCCTGCCAACATTAAACTAACAAACGTGGCACCAAAACAATCTCCTGCTCCTGTTGGGTCAACGGAGTTGACTGTGTACCCATCAACGTGCAACATTTGTAAATAACCTTGCTCGTCAAGCCCATAATAATTAGCGCCTTTACAACCGCCTTTTACCACAATGTGCTTAATCCCTTTTTTAAGCAATCTCATCATTATTTGTTGTTCACTTTCATCATTATTATTTGAAAAATAATTAACTTCGCTTTTACTGGGTAAAAATATATCGGTATATTCCATTATGTAATCAAAAGATTGCTCCATTTCTGGTATATCAAACATTTCTTTACGTAAGTTTGGATCGAATGAAATTGTTCCCTCTTTGTTTTTGATGATATCTAATGCTTTACGCATAGCATCAATCACACGAAAGGAATAAAGCGATGAGCCCATTACATGTAAATGATTACAATCTTTTAATAAGCTTTCATTAACATGATTAAACGAAAGTAAACCACATGCGCTATTTGGAATATTAAAAATAAAATCTCTTTCATTAGAATCTTTATAAGTGACAAAAGCACTACCAGTATTGGCTTTATGATGCATGGTGATACCGTCAATAATAACACCATC
This sequence comes from Gilliamella sp. WF3-4, assembly GCF_001690275.1. Lineage (GTDB taxonomy): Bacteria > Pseudomonadota > Gammaproteobacteria > Enterobacterales > Orbaceae > Gilliamella > Gilliamella apicola_C. The sequence continues at coordinate 101,199 of NZ_LZGW01000017.1, forward strand.
ATGTTTCAGCCGATTGATACACATCTTGCCAAATGCATCTTTACCAACACAACTAAAAAAAACAACGGGAAAACCTAATTTTGCAACTTGATCTGCAAATATTGCAGGAGCACCACTAACAAACGGACCAATAAACTCTCCTGTTTGATTGAATCGTTGATTTTGTTCTTTGGCTAAGAACTCAACCAGTAGCTCACCAATTGTGCAGATTTTCAAATGCATTATTATCTCTCCAGTATGTTTTGATAAGTCACACAATATTTATTTGAAATAAGTATCTCAAAATTGGCATCCAGGAGTTGCTGATGATACTCTGTTACAGCAGGTCTTGATAACACAACCATATCAAGATCAACGAGTTTTCCCAGATTATTATCATTATTATGAATCAGCCTTTGAGGTAAAATAGCGATATTGTGTGCGGCTTTTTTCATTATTTGTTGATAAGTTTTAACCTGTTCTAAATTTTCAATAATTAATTGATTACCCATATTGATGGCACTTATTTCGAGAATAAAATGCGATACAGGAAATTGATTTAATATAAGGTTGATTATCTTGTTATCCTGTAAAAGATTACCCTCAAGTAAAACGCCACCAATAAGAATGACTTCGGCATCCGTAAATTCTTTTGCTAATTTTGCATTACTAATATCATTCATAATCAGTATTAATGATTTTTTGCAATGTAAAAACGGAATCAATTTTCTTATTAAATTACCATGGCTTAAAAACAACGTATCACCATCATTAATATAACTTAAGCAAGTTTTGACTAATTCAATATCATGGCTATCATTAAAACTTTGCGTATAATTTTGTGTAATGGCACTTGTCTGACTTCCCCCTCCATCCTGAGCAAGATAAATTGCTCCACCAAAAGAGCGCTTTAAATATCCTTGCTGCTCCAAGTAAGTTAAATCTTGACGAATAGTTACATTCGATACCTGAAGCAATTGTGATAATTCATCAACTTTAACTTCGCCTTGTTTACGAACAATTTCTGCAATTTGCAGTCGTCGTTTTAATAGGGATGAAGATGCTCTAGCCAATTTTATTTCCTATACCGTAGATAAAATGAAGATTGGTGATAATAGAATTAATCCAATGCTTGGTCAATATTAAACTAGCGCATTACATTTTATCTTATAAATCATACCAATAATGATTTATACGTCTTTTATCTAAGCACATCTCATATATACATGTTAACCATCAAAATGAAAATTTATAAATAATTTTTGTTACGTTTTGAAAGTAATATTGATTTTTGTGATCTATCTCACGTGATTACCACTAGAATAACTTACAATTCGAAAGCATAATTATTAAAAATAAATTTCGAAACGAAAGTTAATTGCTCTATTAAGTCAAAATAAATTATTAAGGGAAAGTCATATGTCTATTATTTCAAGTCACAACATGTTAAAAAAAGCACAAACAGAACACTATGCAGTACCAGCCTTTAACATTCATAATCTAGAAACTATACAGGTCGTAGTTAAAACTGCCGCTGAATTGCAATCAACCGTTATTTTAGCAGGCACACCAGGCACATATAGTTATGCAGGAACAGAAAACATTATTGCTATTGCTCATGAGCTATCTAAAAAGCATAACATCCCTTTAGCTGTTCACTTAGATCATCATGAAGAATTTGATGATATAGCTTATAAAATTAATGCTGGTGTTCGATCTGTCATGATTGATGGTTCACATCTTCAATTTGAAGAAAATATTACCATTGTGAAACGTGTAGTAGATTATGCTCACCGTTATGATGTTAGTGTTGAAGCTGAATTAGGGCGTCTTGGTGGTGTTGAAGATGATTTAGCTGTGGATGCAAAAGATGCTTTATATACCAGTCCTAAACAAGCACTAGAATTTATACAAAAAACCCAAATTGACTCGCTAGCTATCGCCATTGGTACTGCACATGGTCTTTATAAATCAGAACCTAAACTGGATTTTGATCGCCTATCCGAAATTCGCTCAATCACTGATATTCCACTCGTGTTACATGGCGCTTCAGGTGTTCCTGATAAAGATGTTCGTGAATGTATTAAACGTGGCATTTGTAAAGTCAATGTTGCAACCGAATTAAAAATGGCATTTTCAAATGCCTTAAAACAATACTTTATTGAATATCCTGAGGCTAATGACCCTCGCCATTATATGAAACCAGCTAAAGCGGCAATGAAAGAAATTATCAAGAAAATTATTGCCACATGTGGTTGTGCCGGTAAGTTATAGAGGAATTAGGAAGATGATCTATACATTAACACTTAATACCGCAATTGATATGAATATTCGTTGCCAAGGGTTTAATCCTAATTATGTCAACCGCACATCGCATACTCAATATAGCCCAAATGGTAAAGCGGTCAATGTTTCAATTGTCTTGCACAAATTTCTAAAACCGACTTGTGCATTAGGTTTTTTTGGCGGATTTTCTGGAAAATATATCGTTGATGAATTGACAAAAATGCAGATTGAAACAAAGCCTTGTTTTATTGATGATATAACACGTATCAATGTTTTTATTAATGATGGGCAAAATGAATATAAATTGGTGGGTAAAGGCCCTTTTGTACCTGATAATAAAAAACAAGAATTGCTAGGATTAATAAAATCACTAAGCAGTAACTGTTATTTAGTTATTAGCGGTAGCTTACCAAATAACATTGAACCCGAATATTACCTATCTATTTTAACTCTATGTAAAGTCAAAAATATTCAAGTCATCCTCGATATTAGCCATCCAATATTAAGTGATTTACTCGCTTATAAACCTTTATTAATTAAACCCAATGATGATGAAATCAAAGAAATTTTTGGTTTTGAAACCCAAACGACATCGCAAATTATTACCGCATTAGAAAATATTCACGCACAAGGTGCACAAAATATTTTATTAACTATGGGGGCTAAAGGGCTCTATTTTTCGAATGGAACACATATTTGGTTTTGCAATGCTGTAAAGATCAAATTAATCAGCTCCGCTTGTGCTGGAGATGCGTCACTAGCAGCCTTTCTTAGTGAATGGTTGCCTGATAGGGAAAATATTGAAAGATCAATGAAAAAAGCATCGGCAACGGGGGCGAATGTTGCTGAATCAGATGGATTAGGTTTGCTAGATAAGATCTATATTTATATGAATCAAATTGAAATTACCCAAATAAAATGAGGGAATAATTATGAAAAAAATATTAGCTATAACAGGTTGCCCAACCGGTATCGCTCATACTTATATGGCAGAAGAAGCTTTGAAATCCGCAGCTAAAAAAATAGGCGTTGAAATTAAAGTAGAAACCAATGGCGCAGGTGGGATAGATAATGCCATTACAGATGAGGATATAGCGAACGCTATCGGCGTTATTATCGCCGCTGATAAAGATGTCAATCCCGATCGTTTTAATGGCTTGCCTGTTATTGAGGTTCCTGTAAAAGATGGTATTCATAAGGCTGTAATGCTTATTGAGCAAATAATTTCAGGCAATGCGCCATTACGTAACGGAGCTACCAATAATACACAAAAATCGGTACCCTCAAATCAACAACCCGTGACACAAGAGTCAATTGGTCGCCAAATTTACAAACACCTAATGAGCGGTGTATCTAATATGCTGCCTTTTGTTGTCGCAGGTGGTGTATTAATCGCACTCTCATTTTTATGGGGGATTTACTCGGCCGATGAGACAAATGCACAATATAATCAATTTGCCGCATTGTTGATGAAAATAGGCGGGCAAGCATTTGGTATTATGGTACCCATCTTTACGGGTTTTATTGCTTACTCAATTGGAGGTAGGCCAGGGTTAGTGGCAGGTTTTGTTGGCGGATTGATTGCCAATATTACAGGTGCAGGGTTCTTAGGTGGCATTATTGCAGGCTTTGCAGCAGGCTACTTAATGCTATATGTCAAAAAATGGTTAGATAGACTTCCTCGTTCATTTGAAGGGCTAAAATCTATTTTTATCATGCCGTTAATTGGTGTTTTTGTGATTGGTGCAGGCATGTTCTTATTAGGTGACCCAATTGCAGCAGTTAACCATGCAATGAAATCATTTCTTGAATCATTACAATCAGCTAATCCTGTTTTACTTGGCATAGTCATTGGTGCTATGTGTTCCTTTGACTTTGGAGGTCCAGTAAATAAAGCCGCCTATGTAACAGGGACTATGCTACTAGGCGAAGGTAACTTTTACTTTATGGCTGGAGTTTCAGCCGCATGTATTGTGCCACCTTTTGTCATTGCTTTCTCAACAACGATATTTCGTGGAAAAGCATTTACTGAGGAAGAGCGTGCAGCTGGAATTGTAAACTATATTTTAGGTGCTACACACATCACTGAAGGTGCGATTCCTTTTGCGGCTAAAGATCCATTACGTGTCATTCCTGTCATGATGTTATCGTCCGCCATCGCATCGGTATTGACTTTTTTAAGCCATATTCAAGTTCCCGCACCACATGGTGGTTTTCTTGTACTTCCATTGGTAAATAAACCTTTTCTATGGGTAGCTTGTATTTTTACTGGCGTGCTTGTCGGAGCCATATTATTAGGCTTAATTCGAATTCACCAAAATAGACAATTAACAATTAACAATTAACAATACGATATGATTAACTAATTGATATACCGATAATTTTTCGATGCATCAAAACTAAAAGGACAATAAATGAGCGATTTAAAACTTACTATCGATGATATTAGAATTATAAGCGGGCGTTATTCTAAACAAGATGCCATTCAATCAGTATCAGAAGCGATGATAAAAGCAGGTCTAGTAAAAGATGATTATACACAAGCCATGTTTGATCGAGATACCCAAATCTCTACATTTTTAGGTAATGGTATTGCCATTCCTCATGGAACGACTGATAAGCGTGATAGTGTCATCAAAACAGGCTTAAAAATAATTTACTATCCAAAAGGGGTACTCTGGGATCAAGATGATAACATAGCTTATGTTGTTATTGGCATCGCAGCGAAAGCTAATGAACATCTCGATATTTTACGACAGTTAACAAAAGCTGTAATTGCTGAAGATACGCTCGATCGTATTAAAACGATTAAAACCGCTGAAAATCTATTAGAAATACTACAAGGTAGTTGCTAAAAGATTTATTTTATTTCATGTCAAAAGATCATTTCAATACAATAAGGTTGAACTTGATTTTCATCCCAAAAACCGACAAATACTACCTCTATGATATAAATAAAAATCATAGAGGAACCCATTATGCTACAGCATTTAACACCATTTCCAACAACAGGTGGTGGAGTATACCTTATCTAAAATTCATCTCTTATTAGCTAAAAATAGCTAACTATTTGGGTGTTAGGCGCACGTTTAGTTGCACTAAACTTGATGTATGATATAAGGAAAAAGGACTATGATGTAGCAGAAAGAACGGCAAATCGAATATGATAAAAATCATTCAGAAAAGCTATTGATTTTATTGAAGTTTTTTATTTTACTAAATAATAGTAAATAATAACGTTACTTCTTTTGCGACAAGGCTATTTTATGATGCACTGCCCCATACATAAAATAGACTGCTTAATCCTGATAAACCCTATCAAGTCGGGGGATAACTGATATCACTTTATCAAACTCAGCCAAGGTGGGTTATACCTCGTCGTAATGATTGATTTATTGGATTGAAATGTGATTGGTCGGTAAATAAGTTCACCTATTAATAGGTATTTAGTTTTTCCGATAATAGCTGAATATCGTCAGAGCAATATGAAAAGCAATATTACCTTAATGCCAAATTGATTGAGGCGATTACTATCTAATATTTTGGCGAAGATCAAAACCTACTTAATGGTTAAAATTAAGTTATCTTATCTCTTTTCAACCAAACTTTTAGCGTGTCAATATAGTTGTCAAAATAATTAACTTATTAATATTAAAAGCATTTACATTGGTAAATAGAAAGTTTATTGGATAATGTTATATACATTACTTCAATAATCTGTTGAGATAGAAAAACAATCATATATAATTCATAATCATTTTGTAAATAACATCACTAAAAGTTTTAATAAGTTGCATTTAAAGGAGAGAAAACGCCATGGAAAACAAGCTTAATCGCCTGCTAGGTCAATTAGGTGAAGGATTAATGGGTGGATTACTTGATAGTTTAGGGGGCGTTAGCCATAATCGCTATACCTTAACCGTTGACGGGCTGACCGCACCGATTTCAGTTTTGCATGTTGACGGTGATGAGCAGTTAAATCAACCTTGGCATTATGTGGTTACCTTTACCAGCCCTGACAAAACCTTATCGCCCGATGCGTTTCTTAATCAAAAATCGACTTTCTGCTTTAATCCTGTTATTAACAAACCATTAACTTCCGCTATTCGTTCACTAAGCGACTTGCCGGCCGTGACGAATAAACGCACCTTGCATGGGGTCATCACTGAATTTAGCCAGCTATCAGTCAATAAAGATGAAGCTCATTACCAAGTTGTGTTATCTTCGTGCTTAGCACGGCTGGCTGTGGGGAAAAATAGTGCTATATTTCAAAATCAAAGCGTGGTCAGTGTGGTTGAAGAAGTACTACGCAGCCACGGCTTTACCGGCATTGATTACCGGTTAGCGCTCAAAGACAGCTACCCTGAACGGGAGTTTATCACCCAGTGGCAAGAAAGCGACCTGGAATTTATTCAACGCTTATTGGCCGATGTCGGTATCTGGTTTCGCTTTGAAACCCATGCCGAGCATGATTGTGATGTGATGGTATTAAGTGATTATGAACAAGGCTATGTACAGGTGGACAATATCGACTATAAACCGCCGAGTGGTATGGCCGATACGGGCATAGAAAGTGTTTGGGATATCACCTTACATAGCGAAGTGGTACCGGCCTCAGTGACCGTTCAAGACTATAACTACCGTGATGCCAAAGCCGATTTACTCACCGATATCAACACCCAACCGAAAACCACCACCACGCAAGGCACTGATTACCGTTACGAAGAGCATTATAAAAGCGGACAAGGTCAGCAGAGCAAGCCAAATGATAAAGCCACTAATCCCAACCAAGTACAAACCGCTAACCCGTCACCGCAAGATGACGGTATTGAACAAGATAACGCCATTGAAAGCGGTCAATGGTATGCCCGCATTCGTCATGAGCAGGCGATTAGCCAGCAAATAATCCTCACGGGTAAAAGCAATCGCTATCAATTAGCCCCAGGGCAACTTATTAACATCACGGGCAGTCCGTTAAAATCGATTGAAGAAGGGGTGATTATTTTAAGTGTGCAAGGACAAGGTAACCGTACCGATGCCTATGCACTCACCTTTACCGCCATTCCCTATCAAGCCTTAAAACCTTATCGCCCAGCGCCCATACGCTGGCCACAAGTCAGTGGCACCTTACCTGCACGGGTCACTAGCCCTGATAATGACACCTATGGCTATATTGACACTCACGGGCGCTACCGAGTTAAATTCAACTTTGACTTAAAAGAATGGAAAAAGGGTACTGAAAGCCTATGGGTACGCTTAGCCAAACCTTATTCGGGTAACACTTATGGTTTTCACTTCCCGTTAATTGACGGCACGGAAGTGGCGATTGCCTTTATGAATGGCAATCCCGATAGGCCGTATATTGCCCATGCAATGCACGACAGCGCCCACCCTGACCATGTGACCACCATTAACAAACACCGCAATGTCATTCGCACTCCGGCCAACAACAAACTGCGCATGGATGATAAGCGCGGGCAAGAGCATATCAAACTCGCCACCGAATACGGCAAAACTCAGCTTAATTTGGGGCATTTGGTCGATAATAAAAAAAGCCAACGCGGTGAAGGCTTTGAACTGAGGACGGATGAATGGGGGGCGATTGCTGCCAACAAAGGCTTATACTTAACCACCCAAACCGAGCCGAAAGCCCAAGGCAAACAACTGGATATGCAAGCGGCAATAAACCAACTGGAAAATGCCTTATCGATTGCCAAAGCCCTACAAAATGCCGCTACCCAGTCTGACGCACACAGCGCGGATACCGACAGTCAAGACCAGCTTAAAGCCAACTTAAGCGAGCTAACTCAAAGTGGCCTACTGGCCTATGCGCAAGAAGGCATTGCCTTAACCAGCCCAGAAAACATCCAACTGACAACAGGTAATAGCTTAACCCTAACCAGTGAAAACCAAACCGATATCAACGCATTAAAAAACATCACCGTATCATCTGGCGACGCAATAGGGCTATTTGCCCATAAATTAGGCATGAAGCTATTTGCTAACCAAGGCGATATTGCAGTGCAAGCCCAAAATGCCAACCTCAATATGGCAGCCAAGCAAGATATAAAAATAGACAGTGTTGATGGTGAAACACAGATAACAGCTACTAAAGCGCTGACTCTAATCTGTGGCGGCTCTTATATCAAAATCAGCAGTGCAGGCATTGAACTGGGTACGCAAGATAATATTTATCTTAAATGTAATGTGGTGCAAAAGATGGGGGCACATAATATGTCAATCATAAATAATTTAGCCGACGAAGTAAAATGCCAAAATACGCAAAATCAACAGGCTAACGATCAGCAAGCTACAATCGATATCGAATAAAAAGGTCAAAGTATGTTGAGATGTGGACAAACAACCATTGATTTAAATAAATTATCGGATAATGCCTTGGCAATAACACGAATACTTGTTGATGAGTCGCAGGTTTATAAAAACCGTTGTTTAGCACTGCTTGATCCATTTTTAACTCCAATTGATGAGCCCTTTATGAAATACTTTCATAATCAACTTCGATTATATAAAGTACCCATAAGCCATCCATCAGTATTAAAAACAAAGTGTCCATGGCTAATAGAACTGGATCTTAGAGACAAATACGAGCAAGCCGTATTAAGTTTTATGCTTGATCGAGCACTCAAACAGCTAGCTCCGCAATCGATTGCTGTAGGGACAGGTCAGCAATATTGTGCTTGGTTATTTACCCATAAAAAAACCGAAAGTATAGCCAAAGATTTAGGGTTACGCACAATCCAAAAACGAGGGAGAGATAAAAATATACTGCTACGATACTACGATCCCGCTGTCTTTTTTCAGCTAATGAGTATATTAGACAGCAAACAACAAAACAAACTATTAGGCAATATTGAAAAATGGGCAATGCTAACTCGACAAGGTACCCTTAATATTAAACAGCAGATCGAACCCGTACAATTCTCCTTAATGGGTAGTTTATGGATCACAACCGATCAACATCAAAAATTGGATTGTATTGGAATTAATAATCAAATTATTCGTTCAGAACAAATAAAACATCCAGCAAAAAATATTGATGAAATTCAATCATTACAAAAAATTACTCCTTGTTTAATTCGTTTAATGAATAACAATATTCACGAAAAAGAATTAAAACTTGAATGGGCAAAATTGGCATTAAAATGGGGGCATGATTTTGATTGTCACCCCAAAATTGAAAGTAAAATCAAGCAATGTACGGATCTTGGTAAATATTATCGACTTTTGGGTGAATTGAATAAAATAAGATCAGATAATTGGCAAATATATTTACAAGAACTGAATGAAAAATAAGGGATTGATGAGGATTAGACATGAGTGAACAAAGCGAAAAAAAACAGTGTGATTGCCAAAGAGAAGGACTGGCTATTTTTCCTACCCGTTATACGGTAGTTCCTACTTATATTAAAAGTGCTTGTCCAACATGGGCAAAGTTAGACGGAGTAACCACTGTTTCCTTAAATAAGGATTACCAGTATCATGTTCGCCGAATTAGAGCTGGGTTTATTTATATTTATTTACCTTCAGACGCAGACGGTTCTAATGAAGACAGTTCTAATGAAGACGCTAGCTCACAAAGTGAATCCGCACAAGAGGAGTTAGAAAACCGTTATTGGTTAATTTATAGTGTTGATGATGAAGGTCGGTTTACTAAATTAAATGGCATGCAGTCGACAAAATCGGTTGATGTGAACGAAAACGGATCCTACCACTGCCCAAACTTATTAAGTAACCCTACGTTAAATGCTTTTCTTACTATACCGAACCCTTCGCGTTACAGTAAAGTTTATATTGCTTATAGTGAGTTTCCTTGGACTGTTGAAGCGATGCAAGAATATCGTAAAACGCCAACCCCACGTATGCAAGAATTAGATATTGAGGCTTGGCAAAATAAAAACTATAACCAAGAAAGTGCCACTATTGCCTCAGAACGATCAATTACTGATATTTTAGATTTTAATTTTGATTTTATCCAAAAAAATGCTTTGCCTGATACAAAACATGAATTTTATCAAAGTGCCCAATCAGTCAATGCTATGCAAGGACCACTGTGGCTGTATGAGAAAAAATCAATTTTATTAAATAACGATTATCAAAAAATCACCCAAATTAACACAACTGAACAACCGTGGGCGATTTTTAAAGCCAATACCAATGAATCGGAGGAACAGCTTTCAGCTGAAATGCACGATTCATATGTACAAAAATTACATAGCACGATGCAAAGTTATAGCGGTGATCATGGGCAACCAATGTTGCTAGCATTGGATGATGCAATAGGGGTAGCGCTCGATCTCAACAACTACTATACCGATATTTTTGGTCACTTGGGTCAATTTAACAAAGAAGCCGATATGGAATTAGATGTTAAAGAGATGATGAAAGTGGTGGAAACCTATTCCGAATATCAAGTAGCGCAAGAAGATTTCAAGTTTTCCCCTACAAATGACGAACTCTATTTAGCGACAGCAAATGGTAAAAGGTTAGCAGATATTGATTACCAAGAAGCATTTTCATTATCACAATTAAAAGATATAAGCGATAAAGAATATGAAAGTATTTCGCAATATAACAAACATAAAATAGGAGGTAAATTTAAAGTAAGGGGTATTATTGATAATATGAATAAGATATATGGTACGCCTAAAGCTGAAGATGGACTTAAGGCACCTATAAATCGTGATTATTATCAATTAGTCAAATCATACATTTTATTGGTTAAAGAGTATTTTTATGGCAAACCGCTTGGGCATGAATACTATTACCGATTTATGAAATTTTTAAAATTGAATTATTTTGGTGAAGGTCCTTCAATATATGAAAGCCCCTGGTATAGCGATCAACTAATTAACGGAGAATACCTAGAAAACAGCATTTATGCTAAAGCTATAAAATATTCCTCGTTTAGTTATGAAGCCCCAATTGAAGAAATTAAGCAAGATGCCAAATTATTGGATAAAGTTTATAACGCATTGATAAAAGAGTATTGTGACAAAGCAAAAGAACATCAATCACTTCTTTATAGAAAAACACAAAATGAGTTTAAAAAATATAAACGGTGCTTGATTTCTCACCATTTTGAAAATGTGGAAAAAAAATTTAACCAACATATTAAGCAAATTGCCAGTGAGCGAGCCAAGCAACTTATTCATTGGATTAAAGAAAGCCATTATTTAACCTTTGTGAATGATCTATCGTACGAACGTAATATTGAGCTCGACAACAACAGTGCGGTATGGGGTAAATGCCAAACTAAAATAGAAGAAGAATTGAATATTGCATTAAAAGAAGAAGAAATAAAAAAACATCAAAAACAAGAGTTACTGAAAATTAACCTTAATGGTTATTATTTTACCGCAGTGGTTAACCGCACTTTTGAAGGATTAGAACAAACCGAAGAAGGCAACGCCTTTATTGAACAGCTATTAGATATCCAGCAATTTAGTATTGAAGGCGAAACCTATATCCATATTAGAACCTCGATTGCGGCATTATTATGGCGTACAATCAGTTATGATTGGCAGTTAACTTGGGACGTATTGAAAGAAATATATAACGCAGTAGATGCTAATAAAAAAGAAAAATATGCTGAAGATGCGCTTACAGAAGCAATTAAATCCAACATATCAACCTATATCGTTAATTTACGCAAAGCCAACCTAGTGCTAGAACATATCATGGAGTTAAAGAAACTGCAAAATAAACAGGGGCTAACTACTATTGCGATTGACACCAGCTTTGGTAAACATAACATTATTACCCGTTGGTTTAGCAATTACGACAACCCAGGCACCATGAATAATTACACATTAAAACTGTATGATAAACTGGTGGCAATGTGTGTACCAATTAACACTTGTTTATACAGCTTGGGGGCAATGATTGCCGAAACCGCTGCCTTGGCGCTATCTGGCGTTGTTTGGAAAACGGCTGTCACTTATGCGCATATGAAATATCAAATTATGGCGACTTATAAAACCTTTAAAGCGCAAAGCTTTGTGGGGGTGCCTGTGGGTGGTGGCTTGCATGTTTTGCTTAGCACTTACCCTGCTCAAGTAAAAAAAACCTTAAAAGAACTGCGTGACAGTTTAAACAGCGCCATTAAACAGCTTGATAAACGCTTTACCGAACAATTTGTTGAGCTCGATCACCTATTTAAAAAGCAAGTTAATGTGGTGTTTAAAATTTTTTCTGAACAGGCAACTCAACAATTAACCACTAATCAAATTCATCTGCGTAGCGCAAGGTTAGGTTTTTTAGTAGGGGCGTTCGAAGCCTATAACTGGCGATACATTATGAATAAAGAGCCTTCACTATTTGCTAACGATACCGACATTTTATTAGAAAAAGCCATGGCAACTAGTTCGTTAGCAGCCGCCGTTGCCGACACCGTAGCATCAACTATTTTGGCACGTAACCCAAGGGCAATAAAGGGCTTTCGGTATGCTAAAACAGGCTTTGGCGTGTTTACCGCGTTAACTTATTTTATCTCTGCGGTTGAAATGGGGATAGGCGCTAAGGACAACTACAAATATGGCAATTCATATGCCACTTGGTCGGGAGGGTTAGCGTGTGGACTAAACACGACGGCTGGTGGATTATATGTGTTATATGGGTTATCGTACCGTTATGAATGGGTACAAACCCTGTTCCGTGTAAAAATTCAGAAACTAATCTTGCGCAAAGGGCTTCAACAAGCCTTTAATTTAGGCGCCTGCCGATTATTACTATTCCGTGTTGCTGGAGCGGTTGGGGGGTTAGCGGCACTATTAACATGGATTTATGAAATTTGTAAAGATAACGATATTCAAATTCATCTTAAATTTTCAGCACTAGGCAAAAAAAGAGATGAGCAAAAATTTACCAATGCCGCGCAACAGGCTAACCATTTTACAGCCATTGCTGAATTAAAAGGTTTTTTTGACGATGCGATCTTTGCCACTCAACAAGCAAATAGTGCGCCGCAAACGCACCCTAAAACCGAAGATCAAAGCGATCAAGATCAATTGCAACACCCCGCCATTATGTTACAAATTGAGCAGGAAGTATTAAAATGGTTGGATTAATGGTTGCACAAGGTGATTTATCATCGCTTTATTAATAAACAGCGGGTATAGCCCGCTTTTAATGCATTCTTAGTTCATCTTCTTCTATCGGTGGGTACCCAGACCATTCATTAGGGTGATTAACCGCCCCCATTTTTAACGCGTATTTACGCCATAATTGCGCACGGGGAATATCTTGCTCTTCGCGTTTATAATAATGACTTAACGACGTTATGATAATGTGGTTGCCTTGAATGGCTTCTTTGGTTAAATAACGCTCTTTTAGCTTTGACAGTTCGCCAACTGTATTGCCCAGTAATACATCAAAGGTGTTTCTTGGCCATTTTGCATAAATGTGTATTTCCCACCCTTCCTGCATATTTAGGTTATAAAACCCATTAAGAAAATGAAAGCGATCATAGATCCAATCTTCATCGCATACCTTTTCACGAGCACTATATTGAGAGCGATATTTGGTTTTTTGGCGCTTCAATTGAGTATTAAAGTCATATCGATTAGACATTATTACATCAATCAATTGCCATAAGTTATCATCAGGGTGCAATTGATAGGCTTGCTCAAGTAAGGTAAAGGCTTTATATTCATCGACTTTGGTACCTAAGCCTTGCATATACATAAACGCTAATGTCCTTATTGCTGGGACAAACTGTTGGTTTGCTGCTTGTTCATAAAGCGTAAAGGCATGATTTTCATTTTTATCAACCCCAATACCAAACAGATAAAAATAAGCCAAATTGGTTTGCGCTAGGGCATGCCCTTGGTTGGCGGCTTTTTGGTACCATTCAATGGCTTTTTGTAAATCAGGCTCGACCCCTTGGCCATATTCACTCAAGGGGTAAACTCCACGGGGATAATATTCAATGGGTAAGCTCATTTTGTCGAATCGGGCAAATTGTGCTTCGATTTTAGGTAGCTCAGGGTCGATATTGTTGCCATTTTCGTCAAAAATATACAATCGAGGCGCTTTACCGCCTGATGCGTTTTCGTAAATATAACCAATACTATTTTGAGCATCGACATTGCCTTGAGCGGCGGCTTTTTCAAACCAACTTAAAGCAACTGGAAAGTTGTTTAACTCATCACGATACATTGAGCCTAAGTTATATTGTGCTTTAGCCAGTCCCTGAGCAGCCGCTTTTTCAAATAATAGTCGTGCTTTAGTATGATCCCCTTTTTGGTAAAGCAAATTATCGCCGTAAAAAATTTCGCCCAAGGTGTTTTGGGCAATGGCATCACCACTTTCAGCCAGTTCAGTGCAGAGTTTCATGTTTGCTTCATCACGTGAAAGTTGGCAAGTGGGTTGCTCCGAGGCGCTAGGCATCAAGCGAGTTTGGGTCGCATTGGTATGATGATTGCCCTTGGCAAAAGCCAACATCGCAAATAAGGCAACACCAAATCCCAATACCGCATAAGGGATTTTTTTCATTTTCATTCCATTTATAACGATTTTTGATGAATTTTAATATGGTTAACCACGCTAATTGTATAGCAAAAATCGGTGGTAACAAATTAAAAAACAAACAATAAATACCTGAAAAAATCGAAGATCAAAGCAAGCAAGATCAATCGCAACACCTTGCAATCATGTTACAAAAACAATTAAAAGCGAATATGATCCGCTTTTAATGCATTCTTAGTTCATCTTCTTCTATCGGTGGGTATCCTGACCATTCGCTAGGGTGATTAACCGCCCCCATTTTTAACGCATATTTACGCCATAACTGCGCACGGGGAATATCTTGCTCTTCGCGTTTATAATAGTGACTTAACGACGTTATGATAATGTGGTTGCCTTGAATGGCTTTTTTGGTTAAATAACGCTCTTTTAACGTTGATTGTTCGCCAACCGTATTGCCCAGTAATATATCAAAGGTGTCTCTTGGCCAAAGTGTAAAAGCGATAATTCGTGAACCATAGAGCATATTTAAATTGTAAAAATCTTTCAGGTAAAAGAAATTATCATAGATCAAATCTTCATCGCTCACCTTTTCACGAGCACTATTATATTGGGAGCGATATTTGGTTTTTTGGCGCTTCAATTGAGTATTAAAGTCATATCGATTAGACATTATTACGTCAATCAATTGCCATAAGTTATCATCGGGTTGTAATTGATAGGCTTGCTCAAGTAAGGTAAAGGCTTTATATTCATCGACTTTGGTGCCTAAGCCTTGCATATACATAAACGCTAATGTCCTTATTGCAGGGACAAACTGTTGCTTAGCGGCTTGTTCATAAAGTGTAAAGGCATGATTTTCATTTTTATCAACCTCAATACCAAACAGATAAAAATAAGCCAAATTGGTTTGCGCTAAAGCATGCCCTTGGTTGGCGGCTTTTTGGTACCATTCAATGGCTTTTTGTAAATCAGGCTCGACCCCTTGGCCATATTCACTCAAAGGGTAAACTCCACGGGGATAATATTCAATGGGTAAGCTCATTTTGTCGAATCGGGCAAATTGTGCTTCGATTTTAGGTAGTTCAGGGTCGATATTGTTGCCATTTTCGTCAAAAATATACAATCGAGGCGCTTTACCGCCTGATGCGTTTTCGTAAATATAACCAATACTATTTTGAGCATCGACATTGCCTTGAGCGGCGGCTTTTTCAAACCAACTTAAAGCAATTGGAAAGTTGTTTAACTCATCACGGTACATTGAGCCTAAGTTATATTGTGCTTTAGCCAGTCCCTGAGCGGCCGCTTTTTCAAATAATAGCCGCGCTTTAGTGTGATCCCCTTTTTGGTAAAGCAAATTATCGCCGTAAAAAATTTCGCCCAAGGTGTTTTGGGCAATGGCATCACCACTTTCAGCCAGTTCAGTACACAGTTTCATGTTTGCTTCATCACGTGAAAGTTGGCAAGTGGGTTGCTCCGAGGCGCTAGGCATCAAGCGAGTTTGGGGCGCATTGGTATGATGATTGCCCTTGGCAAAAGCCGACATCACAAATAAGGCAACACCAAACCCCAATACCGCATAAGGGATTTTTTTCATTTTCATTCCATTTATAACGATTTTTGATGAATTTTAATATGGTTAACCGCGCTAATTGTATAGCAAAAATTGGTGGTAACAAATTAAAAAACAAGCAATAAATACCTTAAAAAATCGAAGATCAAAGCAAGCAAGATCAATCGCAACATCTTGCAATCATGTTACAAAAACAATTAAAAGCGGATATGATCCGCTTTTAATGCATTCTTAGTTCATCTTCTTCTATCGGTGGGTACCCAGACCATTCATTAGGGTGATTAACCGCCCCCATTTTTAACGCGTATTTACGCCATAACTGCGCACGGGGAATATCTTGCTCTTCGCGTTTATAATAATGACTTAACGACGTTATGATAATGTGGTTGCCTTGAATGGCTTCTTTGGTTAAATAACGCTCTTTTAGCTTTGACAGTTCGCCAACTGTATTGCCCAGTAATACATCAAAGGTGTTTCTTGGCCATTTTGCATAAATGTGTATTTCCCACCCTTTCTGCATATTTAGGTTATAAAACCCATTAAGAAAATGAAAGCGATCATAGATCCAATCTTCATCGCATACCTTTTCACGAGCACTATATTGGGAACGATATTTTATTGTTTGATGTTTTAATTGTGTTCTAAATTTATATTGATTAGACATTATAACCCTAAGGGTATGCCATAAGTTATCATCAGGGTGCAATTGATAGGCTTGCTCAAGTAAGGTAAAGGCTTTATATTCATCGACTTTGGTGCCTAAGCCTTGCATATACATAAACGCTAATGTCCTTATTGCAGGGACAAATTGTTGCTTAGCGGCTTGTTCATAAAGCGTAAAGGCATGATTTTCATTTTTATCAGCCCCAATACCAAACAGATAAAAGTAAGCCAAATTGGTTTGCGCTAAAGCATGCCCTTGGTTGGCGGCTTTTTGGTACCATTCAATGGCTTTTTGTAAATCAGGCTCGACCCCTTGGCCATATTCACTCAAGGGGTAAACTCCACGGGGATAATATTCAATGGGTAAGCTCATTTTGTCGAATCGGGCAAATTGTGCTGCGATTTTAGGTAGTTCAGGGTCGATATTGTTGCCATTTTCGTCAAAAATATACAATCGAGGCGCTTTACCGCCTGATGCGTTTTCGTAAATATAACCAATACTATTTTGAGCATCGGCATTGCCTTGAGCAGCCGCTTTTTCAAACCAACTTAAAGCAATCGGAAAGTTGTTTAGCTCATCACGGTACATTGAGCCTAAGTTATATTGTGCTTTAGCCAGTCCCTGAGCGGCCGCTTTTTCAAATAATAGCCGCGCTTTAGTGTGATCCCCTTTTTGGTAAAGCAAATTATCGCCGTAAAAAATTTCGCCCAAGGTATTTTGGGCAATGGCATCACCACTTTCAGCCAGTTCAGTGCACAGTTTCATGTTTGCTTCATCACGTGAAAGTTGGCAAGTGGGTTGCTCCGAGGCGCTAGACATTAAGCGAGTTTGGGGCGCATTGGTATGATGATTGCCCTTGGCAAAAGCCGACATCGCAAATAAGGCAACACCAAACCCCAATACCGCATAAGGGATTTTTTTCATTTTCATTCCATTTATAACGATTTTTGATGAATTTTAATATGGTTAACCGCGCTAATTGTATAGCAAAAATCGGTGGTAACAAATTAAAAAACAAACAATAAATACCTTAAAAAATCGAAGATCAAAGCGATCAAGATCAATCGCAACACCTTGCAATCATGTTACAAATTGAGCAAGAAGTATTAAAATAGATGATTTTGTTGTTTTTCAGACTCAACAATAAAAAAACGGGCGGTGCCCGTTATTTATTGCGTTACATTATCTTCAATAGGTGGGTAATCAGGCCAAAATTCTGGTTTATTGACTTGTCCCATTTTTAATGCATATTTGCGCCATAACAGCGCTTTTTGGATATCACCGCCTTCTCCTTTATAAAAATAACTTAGTAAAGTCATTGTATTATAATAACCTTGGATGGATTTTTTTATAAAGTAACGTTCTTTTAATTTCAATAGATCGCCTGTATCTTTGCCTAACCAAACATCTAAGGTATTTCTTCGGTTTTTCGTTAAAATAAACAGATGTGAACTATTCAGCATGTCTAGATTGTAGAAGCTTTTAAGTCCATATAAGGATCCATAGATCAAATCTTCATCACTACCTTCTCCAAGAATGTAATAGCTAATTCTAATAGTTTTTTGATCTTTATGCTGTAATGTGGTTTTTAACCCATAATGTCGATACATTACGTTATAAAAAAAATCCCATAAGGTTTCATCAGGTTGTAGTTGGTAGGCTTGCTCAAGTAAAGTAAAGGCTTTATATTCATCCGCTTTGGTTCCTAAGCCTTGCATATACATAAACGCCAACGTTTTTATTGCTGGGACAAACTGTTGGTTTGCTGCTTGCTCATAGAGTTTAAAGGCGTGACTTTCATCTTTATTGACCCCGATACCAAACAGATAAAAATAGGCCAAATTAGTTTGCGCTAGGGCATGCCCTTGGTCGGCGGCTTTTTGGTACCATTCAATGGCTTTTTGTAAATTAGGCTCTAGTCCTTGACCATATTCACTCAATGGATAAATGCTACGTCGGTAATAATCAACAGGCAAGTTATTATCAAACTTTGCAAACTTTGCTTTAATATTGGGGATTTTTTTGTCTGTATTTTTACCGCTTTGATTAAAAGTATATAGCCGAGGAGGGGTACCTCCCGATGCATTTTCGTAAATATAACCAATACTATTTTGAGCATCAACATTACCTTGTGCAGCGGCTTTTTCAAACCAACTTAAAGCAAGCGGAAAGTTGTTTAACTCATCACGATACATTGAGCCTAAGTTATATTGTGCTTTAGCCAGTCCCTGAGCAGCCGCTTTTTCAAATAATAGTCGTGCTTTAGTGTGATCCCCTGCTTCGTACCAAGGTTTAATAGTATAAAAGATTTCACCTAAGGTATTTTGGGCCATGGCATCACCTTTTTCGGTCAGCTCGGTGCAGAGTTTAATGTTTTCTTTATCAAACTTAAGTTGACAAATCGGCTGGGTAGGTTGGTTTGCGGTATTATAAGATGTTGTAGCAAGGTTTTTAGTGTTATCGGCATAACTTGAAAACGATACAAAGCACAATAAAAATGCAGTGTGAAGGATTTTTTTCATTTTTATTCCATTTATTACTATTATTTAATAAACCATGATATGGTTAACCTAGTTAATTATATAGTAAAAAATTGTGCTAACAAGTTAAAAAATAATCAATAAATTCCCCAAAAAACGAAGATCAAAATCGATCTCAATATCCAGTAATCATGTTACAAATTGAGTTAGAGGTAAAGTAAAAAGTATTACAACAGTTGGAGCTATTGTTGTGCAAGGTGATTGTTTTTCCTAATTTTTTAATGTGTATTTACGTCATAACTGCGTACGGGGTATATTTTGCTCTTCGCCTTTACCATAGTAAATTAACGAGGTTTTTATCATGTTATTGTCTTAAATGGCTTCTTTTGTCAAGTGCACTCTTTTAATTTTCATAGTTCGCTAATAATATGTTTAAGGTTACGATTTTCAGCCTCTAGTTCTTTTAAACGTTTAATGTTTCAAGTTTCTATACGCTCTATTTTTCCCACCATTGATAAAAAGTTAAATTGTCCACACCCTATTTACGGGATAGTGCTTTAATGGGAACGCATGCCTCAGCTTCTTTTCAAATAGATACGATTTGATGTTTAGTCATTTTTTCATAATTAAATCTTTTTTTACTTTTATCATAGAGAATTTTCTATTTTTAGTTGTACTATTTTAGGGGGATAGTTACATTTAGGGGACAGTTACATACAAAAAGTTATAACACTTGGGTTGCGAATTTAATAAGTAAATATGGTTATAAAACGAAATGAACTTTAGTTAAAAACATGCTGAGTTCGGATATCGAGATTAGATATGATGTCTTAACAATATATCCCAGTTATCATGAAAAATTTGAGGGATAGGCAAGGGGCGGTTTCACAGATGATGACAATGTTGTTTTACCAATTAATAGTACGGCGGAAGAAATCGGAGCTGGATTAAGACGGATTTTAGTTGTTGCTGTTAATTTAGCTAATCTAGTTTTTATATTTTTGTTAAAGGTGAATGTTAACATTGTCACCAAACTATATAATTATGAGCGGAGAATAGTAATTTTAAGCTGATTTTTACGCATTGTGCATCCTATTTTTCATTTGAAATATAAAAGAATACACAAACCTAGTACGTATAAAAATCATTCAGAAAAACCATTGATTTTATTGAAGTTTTTATTATTGAAAAATAATAGCAAATAATAACATTACTTCTTTTGCGACAAGGCTATTTTATGATGCACTGCCCGATATATTTAAATATTGGGCGTATGTGAATACTAACTTTTTTGTAACGAATATTTGCTTTGCACTAACTGGCTATTAAAGGCTATTTTAGCTATTTGCTATAGTCTTAATAAGCGTCTTATCAACCATATAATCATCTTCTTTTTAAAACAACCCGCAGATCTTCACCTACCATCGTAGTCGATTCGAACTGAAAGTTGGGTGCCATGGATAATTTTTGTAAATTAGGCAATATACACATATCTTTCGAATTATGCCCAAGTAATTTTGGCGCATAATAGATAATCAGTTCATCAACTAAGTCTTGCTCTATTAGTGCGCCAGCTAAGTGTGCACCAGCTTCAACCCAGACGGAATTTATGCCTTTTTTTCCAAAAAGTGTTAGTAAATGAACTAAATCAATATGATTTTGGGGAGAAGATTCAATAATTAATTGAGTGTTGGGTTTATTGATCGCAATATCTTGTTTGCGCACTACCCATATTTCGCCCAGTTGCTTAAAAATATTTTCTTCGCCTGTTAGTTGATTCTGACTATCGATAATGACTCGTATGGGTTGCCGAATATTTTCAGGAGGATAAATTTGTTTTATGTCATCAGGCAATTGTGCATGCCTGACTGTTAAGCTCGCATTATCCGTTTGCACCGTCATGCGAGTGCTCAATATACAACTTGCTTGCGCTCTGTATCTTTGTACATCTTGCCTTGCAATACTTGATGTTATCCATTTGCTTTCACCTGATGCCATAGCGATTTTACCGTCTAGCGAGGCAGCTAGTTTAAGTTGTACATATGGCAATCCAGTTCGCATTCGCTTTAAAAAACCTTTATTAAGCGATTCAGCTTGAGCGGCTAATACTCCAACAATAACCTCAATTCCCGCATCACGTAATCGTTTAATTCCATTACCTGAAACATCGGGGTTGGGATCTTGCATAGCAATCACAACACGTTTAATTTGCGATCTAATTAAGGCATCAGCACAAGGAGGCGTTCGCCCAAAATGACTGCAAGGTTCCAATGTCACGTAAGCCGTTGCACCTTGTGCGGCTTTTCCAGCCATGTTAAGTGCGTAAACTTCGGCATGTGGTAATCCTGCTTTTTGATGATAACCCGTGCCCACAATCTGATTATTTTTTACGATCAGGCAACCGACATTAGGATTAGGTGACGTGGTAAAACGACCCAACTTAGCGAGCTCAATAGCTTGCTGCATATAAAAATAATCGTTATCGTTTATTATCATTTAGGGTGTTATTTCTGTTGTAATTTGGCAATTTCATTACTAAATTGTTCGATATCATCAAAACTAAAATAGACCGATGCAAAGCGGATATAAGCTATTTTATCAAGCTTTTTGAGTTCTTCAATAACGTAACGACCAATTAATTTCGCTGGTATTTCACGTTCGCCTGTTGATCTAATTTTTGATTTTATACGTGTAATAGCATCTTCAATCGAGTCAAAGCTAACAGGGCGTTTTTCTAAAGCTCGTTTTATACCATTGCGTAATTTATCTTCATTAAATGGCTCACGAACTTTATTACTTTTAATGACATTAGGCATAATTAATTCAGCAATTTCAAATGTGGTAAAACGCTCATTACATTCAACACATTGTCGTCTTCGACGTACTTGAAAGCCTTCACTAACAAGTCGAGAATCAATCACCTTAGTATCATTTGCATTACAAAACGGACAAAACATAATAATATCCTTATAATGACACAATTTAGATTACAATAGCTCAAAATTTTGATTTAAACAAGATTGATTAGTATTTTCTATTCTTGATGAGATGTATATTTTAGCGTTAAGAATAAAGGGAGCTATTTAATGAGTAAGATTAGCTAAGCGGTAAAGTAAGGCAATTGAGAGCATTATCACTCAATGAATTAAATGCCGCCGATTTCTTGGCGGCAGTACAAAATTTACCATTCTAGCTTCATTAAAAAATTACGTAATTTGGTAAAATCATTCGGCATATAATGGGAAAGTAGTGTCATATCTGCTCGTTCAGCTAATGCGTTAGGAAGTGCAATTTGCTTGCCAAGAATATTTTCAACGACTTCTTTAAATTTAGCAGGGTGCGCAGTACCTAAAAATAAGCCATATTCACCCTTTTGTAACTGATCACGTAAAGCACGATAAGCAATTGCGCCATGTGGTTCGGATAAATAGCCTTTTTGATCGAGTTCACAAACGGTTTGTTTAGCAACTTCATCAGAAACCGCCGCATGAGCCAGTGATTTAAGATCCCAACCTTCACGCTGATAAATTTCTTCAATTCTAGGCCAGTTATTGGGTTGACTAACATCCATTGCATTAGATAGCGTTGCAATTGTTGCATGTGGTTCCCATTTACCAGTTTCTAAATATCGAGGTACTGTATCATTCGCATTAGTTGCTGCAATAAAACGCTTAATTGGTAAGCCCATGGTTTTTGCAAGTAGCCCAGCGGTTAAATCACCAAAGTTGCCACTTGGAACAGAAATAACTAATTGCTCACGTTGTTTGGGGGGTAATTGAGCGTAAGCTTCAAAATAGTAACATATTTGAGCGAGTAATCGGCTGATATTGATCGAATTAGCAGAGTTCAAACCAATTTTAGTTTTTAATTCTTCATCATCAAATGCCTTTTTCACTAATGCTTGGCAGGCATCAAAATCACTTTTGATGGCAATGGTATGAATATTATCACCAAGTGTACAAAAGAGTTTTTCTTGTAATGGGCTGATTTTTCCTTCAGGGTATAAAATAACGGCCCGAATATTCGGCAAATGATAAAATGCATGGGCGACAGCTGCGCCTGTATCGCCAGATGTCGCAGTTAAAATAGTGATTTTTTTATCTGCTGCTACTTGAACTAATGCTTGTGCCATAAATCGCCCACCAAAATCTTTAAATGCTAGTGTGGGACCATGATAAAGCTCTAATGAGCCAATATCTGCTTCAACGGATGTTATGGGGGCAGGAAATTGAAAAGCATTTTTAACTAGTCTGTACATATCATCACTGCTAATTTCATCACCAATAAAAGCAGATAATATTTTGGCGCTACGAGTAACAAAATCAAGATTTAATAATGATTCAATTTCGTTTATGGAAAATTTAGGGAGTTCTTGGGGAAAGAATAGGCCTTGGCCTTTTCCTAATCCTTGTTGTACCGCTTGAGAAAAACTAACTTGTTCTGAATGATCTTTTAAGTTATATAATTTCATAATTATGTTCCGGTTATCTTTAATCTTTAATCTTTCACTTTTACTGCTATCAGCTTGAACAGTAAAAAGTTAACGTATTTTTTAGATTTAGTCCTGTTTTTATAATAAATAAACTTAAATAATTCTTGCGCCTAGGGGATCTATTTTACAAATATGGGTAAAGCCTTCATCATTTTGTAAATAACAATGTTTAAGCAGTAATTCAATTTGTTGTGCCGTTTCAAGTTGATCTGCAATGACAAACATTGTTGGACCTGAGCCAGAAATTCCCGATGCTAGAGCTCCGAGCTGTTTGACCCGTTTTTGTATTTCATCAAAGCTAGGTAATAATTGTTTGCGGTAAGGTTCAGCAATATTATCAACAAGCATTGCCGAAGCCAATTTAGGTTGTTTGGTATAACAAGCATGCAAAAAACCACCCACATAGCGACCGTGTGCTACGCAATCCGCTTTTTGATATTGAGCCGGTAATATTGCTCGTGCTTCAGCGGTTGAAACCTTAATACCGGGGTATGCCATCACCCAATACCAATCTTCAAAATGAGGTATTGATTCGCTAATTATGCCTATTTCATCAAGGATAAGTTGCATTCCACCTAAATAGCAGGGTGCCACATTATCATAATGCACGCTACCCGAAATGCGTCCTTCAAGCTTCCCCATCATTGTAAGCATTTCAAACTCATTAAATGGTTTATCAAAAAACTCATTTAAGGCAACAAATGCGCCAACCACAGAGCAAGCACTTGATCCTAATCCCGAACCTATTGGCATATTTTTTTCAAGAGTCATACTGACGGGCAATGTTTTACCCATTGCTTGACAAAAATACTGCCAGCATTGATAAACAATATTGTTTTTGGGATCATTGGGGAGGTTTTTCACAAATGAGCCTTTGCTAGTTAACAAAAATTTGCTAGCAGGTTCAACAGTGATACAATCGCCAAGCATCACACCACTAATAGGGCTAATTGCTGCACCTAATATATCAAAGCCAACACTAATATTAGCCATTGATGCAGGCGCATAAACAGTTAAAGATTTATGATTCATTTAGCCTCCTATTTTGCCTGATGTGGTACGTAAAATATCAGCAAAAACACCCGCAGCGGTAACATCATTACCAGCGCCATAGCCTCGTAATACGAGTGGTATAGGTTGGTAATAACGCGTATAGAAAGCTAAGGCATTTTCACCATTTTTGACTTTATAAAGAGGATCTTCGCTATCAACGGCTTCAATC
The DNA here is from genome assembly GCF_001690275.1 of Gilliamella sp. WF3-4. GTDB lineage: Bacteria > Pseudomonadota > Gammaproteobacteria > Enterobacterales > Orbaceae > Gilliamella > Gilliamella apicola_C. The sequence continues at coordinate 126,378 of NZ_LZGW01000017.1, forward strand.
TTAACATGGCATTGCTTGTTTTCTATACTGCCAACATAGCGTAGAACTTTGCCTTTTTTTGCGGCTTGTTCTGATTTTTCTTTAAACACGGCATCCAATTGTGGCAATTGTTTCATAAACTCATCAAGGCTACCTTGTGTATACTCAACAGGTAGAACAGATTCGACATTGATTTGATCAAGCTCTAATTGTAATCCTGCTTCTCGAGCTAAAATTAATAGTTTTCTCGCCACGTCAGTGCCTGATAAATCATCACGAGGATCAGGTTCAGTAAAACCTTTCTCTTTAGCCAATTTAGTTGCTTCAGACAATAACATGCCTTCATCAAGTTTACCAAAGATGAAAGAAAGTGAACCTGACAATATACCTGAAAATTTAATAAGCTCATCCCCTGCATTGAGTAGATTTTGTAAGTTTTCAATAACAGGTAATCCAGCGCCAACATTAGTATCGTACTGGAATTTTCGTTTACTTTTTGCCGCTTCTTGGCGTAAACGCAAATAATAAGCCATTGAACTGGTATTGGCTTTCTTATTTGGCGTGACGACATGAAAGCCATTAGCTAAAAAGTCCGCATATTTATCAGATACTTCACTACTTGATGTACAATCGACTAGAATGGGGTTGAGTAATCGATTATTTTTAGCAAACTCAATAATTCCGTCTAACGTGTAACTATGTTCACTTTGTCTGATTTGATCTCGCCAATTGGTCAGATCAATACCATCACGGTTAAGGATATTATGTTTAGAATTAAATAGCCCACAGACACGAAGATCGATCTGTTTGTTTTTTAGCCATTTTTGCTGACGATTAATTTGATCAATAAGCGCACCACCAACGCCACCAACACCAATAACAAATACATCAAGCATTTTGTCCGTACCAAATAACATTTGGTGAGCAACTCTTACGCCCATTATGGCAACATCATTATCAACCACAACAGAAATTGAGCGCTCAGATGAACCTTGTGCAATAGCGACAATATTAATATTCGCTCTGGCTAGGGCTGTAAAAAAGTTAGCTGATAAGCCTCGTAATGTACGCATACCATCACCGACAACTGAGATAATTGCTTGTTTTTCAATGACTTCAATAGGTTCAAGTAAACCATCTTTTAGCTCCAGGAAAAATTCATCATTTAATGCCTCTTCAGCTCGGCTGAGCTCAGTTTGTGGTACACAAAAACTAATACTATATTCTGATGAAGATTGGGTAATAAGCACCACTGAAATGCCGGCATAAGACATGGCAGAAAAAACGCGAGCCGACATACCCACCATGCCCTTTAAGCCAGGGCCAGAGACGTTAATCATTGCCATATTATTTAAATTAGTAATGCCTTTTACTGGTGTTGTTGAATCAACAACATTGGCACCGATTAATGTACCTGGTGCATCAGGATTATTTGTGTTTTTAATTAAGCAAGGAATTTGAAATTGAGCAATAGGTAAAATCGTTCTTGGGTGAAGAACTTTGGCGCCAAAATAAGAAAGCTCCATTGCCTCTTGATAAGATAGAGTCTTAAGGAGTTTTGCATCAGGCACAGTACGGGGATCACAAGTATAAACACCATCGACATCAGTCCATATTTCACAACTATTAGCACGCAGACACGCAGCTAGTACCGAGGCAGAGTAATCCGAACCATTACGCCCGAGAGCAACGAGCTCACCTTTATCATTACCCGCAGTAAAACCAGGCATTAAAATTATATGATTTTGGGGAATATGCATTTCACTAAGTCGGCGTGAAGACTCTGCAATATCGACGGTTGATTCTAAATAGTTGCCTTCAGCAATTAGCATTGCTACTGGGTTTATTACAGTAACTAAATGCCCCTTAGCCTTAAGCAGTTCTTCCATAATGGCAATAGAGAGTTTTTCGCCACGGCAGATAATTGATGCATTAATGCTATCAGGGCATTGGCCTAATAAAGCGATCCCCTTAAGTAGTTGCTTAACATTGTTTAATTCATCAAGTGCAAAGCGCTTCATCTGTTCATAAGCAAAATTAGGTTGTGCTTTTGCAATTCCTTCTAGTAAATTAGCAAAGATTTTTTCAGCATCACAGATATTATTTTGTATATCCTGCCCAGCAACCGTTTTTTCTACCATTGCAACTAAATGATTAGTAATTTTAGCTGGTGCGGATAAAACCGTTGCGTTTTGCTCTTGTTTAGCATTATTTTCGATAATCTCTGCAACGCGTAAAAAACGTTCTGCGTTAGCGACAGATGTTCCTCCAAATTTTAAAACTTTCATATCACACCTTTACTTATTGTTCTAATTTATGCCTGTTACCATTCAAAATACCTTTTACCTAAAAACATCAGTGGTTTAAAAGTAGTAATAAGAAATCAAAATATTAAAATTTTATCTTTCTTTACTCTTATGGTTTTTGAACCTGTTTTTATAAAAACTAAAAACCCGCCTATTTTGGCGGGTTTTTTATATTTTCAAGGAAAAATTAACCCGCCCTATATTGAATAATAGTGCTTAAGGTGCTAATAATGTTTGAAATCATCATTATCATTTTCATCATTTTCCTAATTAAATTTATTTTTTAAACGCTAAAAACAAAACAGCCTGACATTTTCATGTCAGGCTGTAATTTTAAAAAAACTTTTTGCTATTTTCGTACTCATTAACAACTTTATTCAATGCTTGATAGATACTTTCAGTATCTTGCTTTTTTAACGCTTCATCAAGAATATTAAGATACGATAACATTAGCTTTTGATTGTCTTCTGCAAACTTTGGTGAAATTTCCTGATCTTCATATAGCATGACATAAGTGCGTGCAAATCCAAAAATCAAAAAATAGACCGCTGCATTTTTTGTATCTTCTTGAATTAATGTTTGCATAGCGTTACGCAGTTTTACATAACTGTCTGTGCCTGGTAAACTTGCCGCAAATGTTTTAGTTACTTCAGTAAATACCATTACGATTAACCTCAATCAAAACCACAAGAAAAAAGAATAGCAACCCTAAAGCAGAAGTGCAAGCCTATTTTGTTCTTCAAATCTATTTTTTATTATTAAAGGGAGCGAGCATTTATAATTTACCTCCACAGTCAATACGTTTTAATTACTCACTTTCTTTGTAAAGTGCTAATCCTGCTGGAGCTTGAGCAACTGGCATTATCTCTAGTGAATTGACATTAAAATGTGCTGGCGTATTAACTAACCAAGAAATGGTATTTGCAATATCTTCTGGTGTTATATAATCAATACCTTTGTATACAGCGGCTGCTTGATCATTATTGCCATGAAACCTGACATTAGAAAATTCAGTGCCTCCACATAACCCTGGTTCAATATTGGTGACTCTGATTTTTTTTCCTAAAAGATCAGTGCGTAAATTAGCGCTAAATTGTTTTACAAATGCTTTTGTTGCACCGTATACATTTCCACCTTTATAAGCATAGGTACCAGCTACTGAGCCAATATTAATAATGTAACCAAAGTTGCGCTCAACCATACTAGGTAAAATTTGATGAGTTAAATGAATTAATCCCATTATATTAGTTTGAATCATTGTTTCCCAATCATTGAAATCAGCTTGGTAAGCTGGTTCTAATCCTAAAGCCAATCCTGCATTGTTAATTAAAATATCGATAGGTTGAAATGCTTTAGGAAGCTGTAACAATATTGATTCTATTGCATCTTTTTTTGTAACATCCAAAGTTAAAAAGGTAAAGTTTATTCCTAATTCATCTGCTAATTTTTGTAACTTATCTCCACGTCGAGCAACACCAATCACTTTATAGCCGTCAGCAACGAGCTTACGACAAATTGCTTGACCAAATCCGGATGAAGCACCTGTAACTAAAGCGATATTCATAATAAGCCTCCTTATCGGTTAAACAACGGTTTACGTATATTTCCATAAACTGTGATATGCATAAACAAAAAAGATACAAATAAAAATAGAGTAAAGCACATAATTTCTTGAAATGATTTTACAAAATATTTATTTAATACCTAAAAAAAACCCGCTAATTAAGCGGGTTGATATTTAATATTTCATGTAGCAGGTTCTTCTGCGGGTTCTTCATCTTTCAATGGAACAATCAATGTATCGATATGTGTATTATTAATAAGTTGACGAGCAGAAGACATTAACTTACTCCAAAAGTCTTGATGATGGCCACACACGACAAGATCAGCGCCATATTCGTGAATTGCTTCAATTAATACTTGGTCAAATTCTCCATTTCCTGAAAGAGTATGAGCAATAGGATAACCCGCATCGTCGGCCAATTTATTTAAAGCAACGTGCGCATCTTGAGTAATTCGGTCTTTCATATCATTCATATTAATATCAACCAAACCAGTATAAAGATCTGAATAATTAATACCAACATGAATCAATGATATTTGAGCATTATATGGTCTAGCCATAGAAACAGCTTTTTCGACAAGAACTTCACTTTCAGGTGATAAATCTACTGCGACTAATATATGTTTATAAGCCATGATATTTTACTCCTTCCTATTTTTAAAGCCCAAATAAATTGAAAACCAGTTCTCTATTTTTACTCCTAAATTAATTTTTGAGCAAGCCAAAAAAGTGATCCAGATAGCAAAATTGAAATTGGAAGTGTTAAAATCCAAGTTAATGCGATACTTTTGATTGTTTTACTTTGTACTCCACCACCATCAACAATCATCGTTCCAGCAACTGAGGAAGAAAGAACTTGGGTTGTTGATACTGGCATGCCAGTATAGCTTGCAATTCCAATTGATAAAGCTGTTGTGATTTGTGCTGATACTCCCTGAGCATAAGTCATGCCTTTTTTACCAATTTTTTCACCAATAGTAATAGCTACACGGCGCCATCCTATCATTGTTCCAACTGCCAATGCTGAAGCTACGGCAACGATAATCCAAACAGGCGCATATTCGACAGTTTTAAGCAGATCATTATTCAAAGATTTTAAATATTGTTTATCTTCTGGTGTCACGTTAGGTTGTTTAGCAACATGCGAAACCGTGTCAGATAAACAGAGTAATATACGTCTAGTTTGTGAACGTTGTTCTACCGTAAGTGACTGATAATCACTAATTTTATTGAATAAATTATTAGCAATCGCTAATGTGGTATATGAACGCGAATAATCACAATGATATTTATTCAAGTCGCCTTCTGGAACACTCGTATCTAACAGTGGTTGTTTACCTATTATCGTTGTTAAATCGTCATTATGGGTAACAAAATACTCTTGAATATTGTGAATAGCATTACGAGTATTTGTAATATCATAGGTAGATGCACTCATGTTAACAATAAACCCTGCTGGAGCTATGCCCATCAACACTAACATCAATAAGCCAATACCTTTCTGGCCGTCATTGGCTCCATGAGAAAAACTTACGCCAGCAGCCGAGATAATGAGCATAATACGAATCCAAAAAGGAGGTTTCTTCTTGCCATAGAGTTTTTCACGTTGCTCTGGCGTCATAAATATTCGCTCGCGTTTTTTACTACTTTTTTTACTTTGTCCTTTACGAGTCCAATATTTTCGTAGTAAAAATATCATTAGACCTGCAATCACAAGGCCAACAGCAGGGGAGACAATCAATGATAAAAAGATATGAATCATCTTAGGAATATTAAGGGCATTTATTATTGATGTATCCATAATAAATGCGTTAGCAATTGCCACGCCAATAATCGAACCAATTAGGGTATGTGAGCTTGATGCAGGAATACCTACATACCATGTTCCAAGATTCCAAATAATGGCTGCAAATAAAATAGAAAAAACCATTGCAAGCCCATGAGCAGAACTTACATTAAGTAATAAATCAGTTGGCAATAGATGGACTATAGCATAAGCAACACTCAGTCCACCAAGTAGAACACCAAAAAAGTTGAACATGCCCGCCATAAAAACAGCGAGTTGTTCTTTTAATGCTCTTGTGTAGATTACAGTCGCAACGGCATTAGCTGTGTCATGAAATCCATTAATTGCTTCATAAAAAAGGACAAAAAACAGCGCCAAAAATAAAAATAGAATGGTCGAAAATTCTAATTCAGCAAATAGAGGTAACATAATATATCTTTCTGTTGTTAATATCCCCCCTATTATCCTTGAGAATAGGGTAATGAGCAAAACAAATTTTAAATTTTTCGTTTTGCATAACGCTCCGCTAAAATGGCACAAACCATTAATTGAACTTGATGAAAAATCATTAATGGTAAAATGATTATCCCTGTTATAGACATTGGGAAAATAATACTAGCCATTGGAATACCACTTGCTAAACTTTTTTTCGAGCCACAAAATACAATAGTAATTTCGTCTTCTTTACTAAAGCCAAGTAATCTTGAAACATAGGTTGTTATTAACAAGACAATAGTTAATAACATAATAGAGTAAAAAATAATTTCTAAAAGTGATAAAAAGCTAATTTGAGACCAAATGCCATTTGCGACGGCATCACTAAAGGCAACATATACAACTAATAAAATTGAGAGGCGATCAATTTTAGAAATGGTACTTTTATATTTATCCATCCATTTACTAATGAAATGCCTTGATAAATGACCCAGTATAAATGGCAACATAAGTTTAAGCATGATAGAGATAATAGCATCTAGCATATTCATAGAATTCGAGGCTTGGGTATGCATCAATAAGCCAACCAAAATAGGGGTAATAAATACGCCTAAAAATGTTGACGCTGAGGCGCTACAAATAGCCGCAGCAACGTTACCTTTTGCTATGGAGGTAAAGGCTATAGCGGATTGAACAGTTGCGGGTAGTACACAAAGATAAACAAAACCTAAATAAAGATTTTGCGGTAAAAAAGTGGGAACCAATATTTGCATCATTACTCCTAGAACAGGAAAGATAACAAAAGTGGTCATAAAAATAACTAAATGTAATCGCCAATTTTTTATACCAATAACAATCGCTTGGAAAGAAAGCTTGGCACCGTGCATAAAAAAGAGCAAGCCAATAGCAAAGGTAGTCAGATTTTCAAAAAAAACTTTAGTCTGCCCTTTACATGGTAAAAAACTAGCTGTAATTACGACACAAATTAACGTTAACAGAAATGGATCGATTTTAAAACGTTGTAGGATATTCATAGTTTTGCTTTTAGTCTAATTAGTAAAAAAAATCGCCACGATTGTGGCGATTTTTATAGGTAATAACTTTATTCTAAGAAACTACGAAGCACATCGGAACGGCTTGGATGGCGCAACTTACGCAAGGCTTTAGCTTCAATTTGACGAATACGTTCACGAGTAACATCAAATTGTTTACCCACCTCTTCTAACGTATGGTCTGTATTCATATCTATACCAAATCGCATACGTAATACTTTCGCTTCTCTTGGCGTTAGCCCTGATAAAATATCACGTGTTGCACTACGCAAGCTTTCAGATGTCGCTGCATCTAACGGTTGCTCAAGAGCGGTATCCTCAATAAAATCACCTAAATGCGAGTCTTCATCGTCCCCAACTGGTGTTTCCATTGAGATTGGCTCTTTAGCAATCTTAAGTACCTTACGAATTTTGTCTTCTGGCATTTGCATTCGTTCGGATAACTCTTCAGGCGTTGGTTCACGACCAATTTCTTGTAACATTTGGCGTGAAATACGGTTTAATTTATTGATTGTTTCAATCATATGTACCGGAATACGAATTGTTCTTGCTTGGTCAGCAATTGAACGAGTAATGGCTTGCCTTATCCACCAAGTCGCATAAGTCGAGAACTTATAACCACGACGATATTCAAATTTATCGACCGCTTTCATCAAACCAATATTACCTTCTTGGATAAGATCCAAGAACTGTAATCCACGATTCGTATATTTTTTTGCAATGGAAATAACTAAACGCAAGTTAGCTTCCACCATCTCTTTCTTAGCGCGGCGGGCTTTGGCCTCGCCAATAGACATCCGTCTATTAATATCTTTAATTTGTTCAATAGATAGGCTAGTTTCTGTTTCGATTTGTTGCAATAAGTTAACCTGAACTTGGATTGGTTCTTCAAACTGTTTCAAACTTACAGCAAATGCGCCTTTAGCTGTGAGCGCTTTTTCATACCAGCTCATGTTATTTTCGTTACCGGTAAAATACGTCATAAACTGTTTTTTCGGCATTTTGCATTGTTCAACACAAAGCTTCATAATCACGCGTTCATGTGCTCGGACTCGCTCCATCATACTGCGCATATTATTAACGAGAATATCAAACTGCTTAGCGACTAAACGAAATTGCTTGAATATTTCTGATAGATTTTCGATCTCTTTTTGTGCTTTGTTATGAGCTCGGCCATATTTTTTGATCGCATCAGACGTTTTATCGTGTTGCTCTTTTAATTCAGCAAATTTAGCTCTGGCAACTTCAGGATCAATAGAAACATCATCATCGGTTGAAGAGTCTCCTTCTTCATCCTCATTTTCATCGTCACTATCATCAATTTCAATTTCAGATTCACTAACTTCTAAATCTTCTGGCAATTCGTCTGTCACTTCTTCAGCATTTGGGTCAACAAAGCCTGTAATCAAATCAGATAAACGAACTTGGCCACTTTCGATTAAATTATATTGCTCTAAAAGATAAGTAATTGCTTCTGGATATTCTGATACTGAAGTTTGAACTTGATTGATACCATCTTCAATACGTTTAGCAATATCAATTTCGCCTTCGCGTGTTAGTAGTTCAACCGCGCCCATTTCTCGCATATACATACGAACAGGATCAGTTGTTCTACCAATTTCTGATTCAACATTAGATAATACTAAGGCAGTTGCAGCTTCAACAGCCTCTTCATCAGGGACATTATCTGAAAGTAATAGTTCATCAGAGTCTGGGGCTTCTTCAAGCACTTGAATCCCCATGTCATTAATCATTTGGATAATATCTTCAATCTGATCTGAATCAATAATCTCTTCCGGCAAGTGATCGTTGACATCAGCATAGGTTAAATATCCTAGCTCCTTACCTCGAATGATCAGGAGTTTTAGCTGTGATTGAGAATTTTGCTCCATAAAAGGTATCCACTTTAGTTATTTGGTCATCTATATTATATATGTAGACTAATAGTTGGAGTCTACATATAGCCTATATATTTAGTCTTTTCTTGATAAAACAAGTATTAAAGTCGCCAATTCTTTTTTCTCTGCGGCACTTAAGCCAGAGACTCTCTCTTTTGCGATCAGTTCATCTTGCCTTTGGGCGAGTATATTATCATACAACTCTTTTAAAGTATGTGAAAAAGTTGAGCTTATTTCATCATCTTGATAATGGTGCTCCCATGTTGATAAACGGCTTAACTGTTTGTAAAACGGCCTGTCTATGCATTCTGTTAATATTTGTGCTGTTGTTATATTGGGATAACGTTGGCATAATTCAAGCAATTCGATAAAAATCTCAATTCCAGCCATGTTAACTTGACGAATTGCATTGAGATCAGAAACTTGCTCAGCAAGATTTGGGTATTGAAGTAATAAACCAATTAAAATGCGCATCGTAGTTAATTTTATTTGTGTTCTAGGTGTATTTTCATTGGCTTTTTCATCTTTTTTAGAACGATTTTCATTTAACAATTGTTCTAGTTGAGAAACATCAAGTAAACCTAAATAATTACCTAATTTTTGTAATAAATTTAATCTGAAAGCTTTTGCTCTAATTTGATCAAGCAACGGTAAAGCTAGCGAACTTAATTTCGCTTTTCCTTCAGCCGTTTTTAAATCAACTTGCTTTAAAAGCTCATCAAATAAAAATTTTGATAGATTTGGCGCTTCATTTAAATATTTTTCAAAACCCTCTTTACCAACTTTACGCACAAAAGTATCCGGATCTTCATCTTGAGGTAAAAAAGCAAAGGTAATTTTCTTTCCATCGATTAAACAAGGTAATAAAACGTTCAAAGCTCGCCAAGCAGCGTTTCGTCCAGCATTATCACCATCATAACAAAATATGACCGAATCTGTAGCTCTAAACAGTAATTTAATATGTTCTTCTGATGTTGCCGTGCCTAAAGCGGCAACAGCATAATCAATGCCATATTGAGCAAGCGAAACCACATCCATATAACCCTCAACCACTACAAGTTGCTGAGGGTTACGATTAACCTCAAGTGTTTCATAAAGTCCATATAACTGAAAACCTTTATGAAAAATAGGAGTTTCTGGCGAATTAATATATTTTGCAGGATCATTAATGATAGTTCGCCCACCAAATGCTATAACATTTCCTTGCCTATCTCGAATAGGAAACATGATTCGCCCGCGAAAACGGTCATATTGGTTATGGCTATCATTGGTTACTAACATACCCGCTTGCTGATAAAGTGCAGCTTCAGCTTTTGTTTTAACCACATTTTGTGATGTTAATCGCCATTCATTAGGCACAAAACCAATTTTATATCTGGCGATAATTTCGGCATTAAGCCCTCTTTGTTCAAGATATTTATGGGCTTCTATGGATGTTGGCAAGGCCAATTGCTGTTGATAAAAATTAGTAATTTTAGCCATTAATGCATACAAGTCACGGCGCACATTTCTAGATTCGATATGCTTTGATTGATCTATTTGACTATTATCAGTATCAATATAAGGTACCTGAATACCTTGCATGCTAGCTAATTCTTCAATAGCTTCAGGGAAAGATAACCGTTCATATTGCATTAAAAAATTAACAACAGATCCAGAGGCACCGCACCCAAAACAATAATAAATCTGCTTTTTCTCATTAAGTGAAAAAGAGGCGGTTTTCTCATCATGAAAAGGGCAACAACCAAAATAATTATTCCCTTTTTTTTTCATTTTGACGCGCTTGCTAATGACATCCAAAATATTGGTTCGAGCAATTAGATCTAAGGTGAAATCGCGAGGAATAAAACCTTTCATGATAAATTTTAACCAATTTTGCTGTTACAGAAAGGCAACAAGCCGTATTAAAAATACGGCTTGTTAGAATTCTTTATATTAGAAGATAACAAATTGATTTTAATATCAATTCCAATTTTCAGTATAAATAATTTTAAAACTATTAATATAGACGAGTGCGACGAGCGTTTTCTCTTTCTAATTTCTTAGCATGACGTTTAACAGCTGCAGCTTTTGCTCGTTTACGAATAGTGGTTGGTTTTTCGTAAAATTCACGATTACGAACTTCAGCTAAAACTCCTGCTTTTTCACAAGAACGTTTGAAACGACGTAATGCTACATCGAAAGGTTCATTTTCACGTACTTTAATTACTGGCATGTGCCTCTCACCTCAAATTTGTTTAATATCACAAGGGACTAAAATTTAGTGCGTAATTTTACTCCTAATCGATATATGTTGTAAAGTAAAAAATAGAATTATTATCAGACTACAAATTAATTTGCTAATCAAAATATAGCGTCAGATAATAAATCAAATCTCATTAAGAATAAACAGGAGTTTTTCATGCCATCATTTACAGGTCAATACCCACAACGCCGCTTACGTCGTAACCGAGTTCATGACTTTAGTCGCCGTATGGTTGCTGAGCATAGCTTAACAGTTAATGACCTAATTTATCCCGTTTTTATTGTTGAAGGGAATAATACAACTGAACGGGTAAGTTCAATGCCAAACGTTAATCGAATGAGTATTGATGTATTATTAAAAGAAGCGGAACAAGTAGTTAAATTAGGGATCCCTGTCCTTTCATTATTTCCTGCTATTGATCCGATAAAAAAATCATTGCTAGCGCAAGAAGCGTATAATGAAAATGGATTAGTACCAAAAGCTATCCGAGCATTAAAAAAAGAATTCCCAGAGCTAGGCATACTCACCGATGTTGCTCTTGATCCTTATACTACACATGGACAAGATGGAATTATTGATGAACACGGATATGTACAAAATGATATTTCCGTTCAAACGCTTACTAAACAAGCGTTAATGCAAGCAGAAGCAGGTGCTGACATTATAGCACCAAGCGATATGATGGATGGACGCATTGGTGCAATACGTGATGAACTAGAAAAACAAGGCTTTGTTAATACGCAAATTATGGCTTATTCAGCAAAATATGCATCAAGTTTTTATGGACCTTTTCGCGATGCGGTCGGTTCTGCTAAAAATATAAAAGGCAGCAATAAAAAAACTTACCAACTCGATCCAGCGAATAGTAGTGAAGCATTACAAGAAATTTATCAAGATTTAAGTGAGGGTGCAGATATGGTCATGGTTAAACCAGGCATGCCTTATCTTGATATAGTTCGAAGAGTGAAAGAAACTTTCGCTGTGCCCACATTTGCTTATCAAGTATCTGGGGAATATGCCATGTTAACAGCAGCAATCCAAAACGGTTGGTTAGATGAAAAATTAGCAATTATGGAATCTTTACTTTGTTTTAAACGCGCTGGTGCAGATGGTGTTTTAACCTATTTTGCTAAACAAGTCGCTGAGTGGTTACATCAAAAATAACAATATTTGTTTAAATGTTGATAAATCCTTTTCTAATTCAAGGTGATTATATAAAGAAGCTAAATTAATTAGCAGTTTTGTTGTTTGTTTATAATACTTTTATAAACAAAAGTTACCTTTTATCAATATGCAACAACACTGAAAGCCCAAAATAAGCCATGTTGTTTTTATTTCGGCTCGCTAAGATTCTCTTATTTTAAAAAAGATTTGAGTTATCAACTAAAATAAGCGAGCCGATGTATGGGAAAAATTGATTAAATCATCAATTAGTATTTTTTCCCAGTTTTGGGCGATTGACTCATTGTGGGATGAGTAGCTCCAACTTACCATCATCGTCAATGAGCATAGCTTTTAGTTGTAGCCATTACGCTGATCGCAGATGGCTGCCTAATTTTTTATGATATTTATCATGGCATAACTATTCGTCCATCTCTGAATTAAGGCGCTTTTCGATAGCCAGTTTATTAAAAATAACCATTAACTTATCTAAGTCGTCTTGAGTTTTTCTATTGTTAGCTAATTTTGCTAGTAGATATTATGAATATTTTTTATCCATTTTTATTTGTCTGTTTTTTATATTACAATATGTTAACAATAAGCAAATACACAAAATTATTTACAAGATCGATAAAATTTTAAAGCTACGCTAAAATTTGGAATTACATATTTTTTAAATGTGCTATGGCAATTAAATCCAATGTTAATAACTAAGTAAACTTGCTAATTTTGGTTATTACAAGAGCCATAACCCAAATAAAGGTATATGATATGAGGCACATCATTTATCGTTCTGATGTTAAACCGACACTCAAACAAGCAATTACCCTTTATCGTCATTGTTCGTTAGGTGAACGTCGTCCTCTTACCGATACTGCGCGCTTTCAAGCTATGTTAGATAATGCTAATTTGGTGATAACCGCTTGGCATGATGAGAAATTGATTGGCATTGCGCGTTGTTTAACTGATTTTGTTTATATTACTTATTTGGCAGATCTTGCAGTGGATGAAAATTACCAACGACAAGGTATCGGTAAGCAATTAATTCAAGAAGTGAAAAACAATACTGGTAAATCATGTTCAATTACTCTACTGGCTGCACCACAGTCAGTTGATTATTATGCTTATATCGGTTTTAATGCGCATCCTTCCGCTTGGATTTTAAGAGAAAATTAAAATGAGAATCATCTTAGCATCAACATCTCAATCACGTAAAAAAGTGCTTGAAAAATTAGCTATTCCTTTTGAATGTGTGCCACCGATTTGTGACGAGACGCCACTTAAAGGCGAATCAGCCGAGCAGTTAGTCGTTCGTTTAGCCCAAATGAAAGCACAATCATTAGTTACTAGCTATCCCAATAGTTTAATTATTGGTTCAGATCAGGTGGGGGTGTTAGACGGTAATATTGTTTGTAAACCGCATACGGTTGATAATGCCCGCAAACAGCTTCGACAAAGCAGTAGTAAAGCTTTCTATTTTTATACTGGTATGACAGTAATTAATACCAAAACTCAACAACAAACCACCATTTGCGAACCGTTTAAAGTGACCTTTCGACATTTAACTGATTCAGAAATTGATGCCTACATTAGCAAAGAGATGCCTTTACAATGCGCTGGTAGTTTTAAATGTGATGAGTTAGGTATTACCTTATTTGATAAACTAGAAGGTAATGATATTAATTCGTTAGTCGGGTTACCACTGTTAAAACTAAATAAAATTATGATTGAAATGGGTTGTAATCCACTATTGTTGTAAAGCAAACAAGTTAAATTCCCCCATTTTGACTTAGCGTTGTGTTAATCGACTTATTTAATCAATAAATTTTCCAGCCGACATTTTCAAAATTGTTTGGCTATAACTAGCTACATCATTATCATGGGTGACAATTAATAAGGCTGTGCCTTGCTGGTTAATTTCGGTTAATAGTTGCATGATATCCGCCGAGCTTTCGTCATCAAGATCACTGGTTGGTTCGTCAGCTATAATGATTTGTGGACGACAAATTAATGCACGTAAAATAGCAACTCTCCGCATTTCACCACCAGACATATTGGCGGGATAAGCATCTTGTAAATAACTTATTTTAGCTTTTTTAAGTAGGCTTTGTGCGTAACTTAGGCTGTTATCATTGGAACGCTTAGTTAAATAGAAAGGCAAGCGGATATTATCTAGTGCGGTTAAATTAGGGAGTAAACTACTACCTTGTGGAATATAACCAATATGTTGATTGCGAAATGCCGATACCTGTTGATCATTAAGTTCAAATAAGTTGGTTTCATTAATGGTGATTTTGCCTTGTGTTGGTGTGAGTAATCCTGCAATCATGTTGAGTAATGTTGTTTTACCGCTACCCGATTTACCCATAATGCAAATAAAGTCATTTTTTTTCATTGAAAAACTGACATTATTTACTGCTGAAAAGGTTTTTTTGCCACGGTAATAATCTTTACGTAGATTTTTAACATTTAGTAACATTATTCGCCCTCTCTAAGCGTACTGTAAGTATCAAATTTAGTCATAGATAATGCACTATAGGTACTTGATAACGGGGCAATGATTAACGTAAGAATAAAAACTATTATTGCATATAATAGTGCATCAAATAATGAAATATTCATACACGGCAAACCGATTGATTGACAAATTAATAGGCTAAATGCATAGAGTAACACTGTTGCGATTACGATGCCGGCAATGCCACCTAATGCACTGATTATTAGAGATTCTCGTAACAACATTTTGACTAGATCACGGCGTGAAGCGCCTAATATTCGTAATAAACTGATTTCGCGTTTTCGTTCATTAAGTGAAGATGAAAAAATAACAAAGATCACAATAATTGCCAGAATCCAAAAAATAGCCGATAGACTATAAACAATAGTTGAAAAGCTGGTTAACCATTTAGATATATTGCTTAACATGCCTTTAGTCATGATAAAGTCAATATTATAGTCAATAGCATATTTAGGCATAATTTGATTAACAATGTCTTTAGACTGATAATCAGAATTAACTTTGATAAAAATTGACGAAGCATAATCTGCAAAATGGTCAATATCGCCCTCAATTAACTTAGCTTCTTTCATTAATGATTGCGCTGCTTGCATGGTCATAAATACTGACGTGTCGAAGCCCATACCGGTACTATCCATTTTTGCAGCGATTTTAAATGGGTGATTAAAAAACATGATTTCACTACCTACATTAGCACTAATTTTTGAACCGACAACGACTTGATTGTCAGTAAGAGGCGCTGAGAGTTGTGATTGCAACCAAGGTTTAATCACAAAATCACTATGCTGATCAAAACCAATTAATTGGACTTTAGATGAACAACAACCTGCATTTAGCGATGCAATAAACAGTTGTGGCGAAATCGCATTGATGCCTTTGATTGCTTTTATCTTATCGATCAAATCAACTTTTAAATAAAAACTACTCGGTTCACCACGCAATAAGGCAACTTCTAAATTTTTTTCATAACCATGGGGGACAATAAGAATATCAGCTCCTAACCGATTAGCCATGCCAGTAATACCCAAGCTAAGGTTTTTCATTAGCACGCTACCACCAAACAGTGTTGCAGAAAAAAGCATGATAATGATAATCAAACAGCAACTGCGAAATGGTCGTCGCTGTATATTGCGCCACGCTAAATTTGCCATAGTGATCGGTTTTTCTTGCATGTTAACTTCCTGCTGGTGTAATTAAAAAGTATCTTTTTTTATGCCGAATAAAGATAAATAAGCGTTTAGCCTTTAAAAGTTAAATTGTCGATTTTTAGTCTTTTTATTTAAATAATAAGTGTTAATGATAGCAATAATAAATAATAAACTAGATAATAACACTAAGGCTGGTTTTGCCCCCATATTACATCGCATCATTTCGTTAGAGCAAACGCCAATTAAAATGGTTGGAATTGCTATGGCTAATAACGAAATACAGGCAAGTGCCATACTTAATCCCATGCGAACAAAGGCAGTACTGCTAATTAATAGCAATGTGCCAATAGTTATCACTAAACAACCAATACCGATTTCAGCTCTGGCTGTCCAAAAACATTTCATGATTTTTCCTGTACTAGCATGCATGTGCCCACTATGCGCAAGCTCACTACTAGTGCTACTCATTGTATCAATCGGTGTGGTTACAGCTTCAGGCGGTGGACAAACTGGCAATATATATAATGGAAATAAAATAATTAACACACCAATAACGATAAAAATACTTGACGAAATAATACGATTTTTCATATACGACAACCCATTGTTGATTAGTTGTTTATAACACGCGCAATTTTGCCGTGCTCAAGTACTACTGTAGTTTGAGCATGTTTTGACACTTCTGGAGAGTGAGTAACGACTATTATTGTGCTACCTTCTTCGTGTAGCTGATGCAGTAAATTCATGACCATCGTTTCATTACTTTCATCTAGATTACCAGTTGGCTCATCGGCCAAAATTAATTTGGGGTAATTAATCAATGCTCTGGCAATACATACACGCTGCTGTTCACCGCCTGATAGCTGCCTTGGTAAGTGTTTAGCTCGTGCAGCAAGCCCAACTCGTTCTAATGCTTGCATAGCTTCTTTTTCATCAACCATGCTGTGATAATATTGTGCAACCATCACATTTTCTAAAGCAGTTAAATATGATACTAAGTGAAATTGTTGAAATATTAGTCCTATCTTATCTCGGCGAATTTCGGTCAATTCGGGCAAAGAAAGTTGAGTAATATCTTGCCCATCCAAAATGACTGAGCCCAATGAAGGCTTATCCATGCAACCAATGATATTCATCAAAGTGGTTTTACCACTGCCTGATGGTCCCATAATTGATAACCATTTGCCTTCTTCAACCGTTAGATTCACTTCAGACAGCGCATGGAGCGAACCATAAATCTTAGACACATTGTTTACTTCGAGTATATTCATACTTTATATCCTATTCGCCACGCAACACTAACGCAGGCTCTATTTCAAGTGCACGTTTTACTGGAATTAAACATGCAATGACTGTTACTATCGTTGAAATAATAATCGTGGTTGGGATTAAATAAAACTCAATAATAACGGAGCGCCCAAACACACTACTGCTTATGATTTGAGCAAAAATAAGCCCGCAAATAGCACCTATAATTCCTCCTACGACACCTAAAACTAATCCTTCAGCTAAAAACTCTTTGGCAATACTTATATTATTTGCGCCTATTGCTTTTTTAAGACCAATTTCTTGACGGCGCTCCATAACCACTGTCATCATGGTGGTAGCAACACAAATCATGGTAAGTATCAGCACGATAAAAGTAACTAAGTAAAGTAATGAAGATAGTTTACCTAATACCGAAGATTCCGATTTTATTACCCATTTAATTAAATGAGGCTCAAGTGTTGTCATTTGGTTTTTAATGACTTCAATGTAGTGTTGTAACTCAGATTCTGTTGCAGTAATACTGACTTCAATAACTTCAGCTTGTTCGTTTTCTTCAAGTAGTTGTTCTAGCGCATGCAAGTCAATAAAGATAAAACCATCTTCTGCCCGTCCTGTTTTAACAATACCCGTAATTTTAAGTTCTTCATCAAAACGGGAATCTTGTTTTGATTTGCCCAAAATGGGCATAGTGTTGCCAACGGTTAATTTTGCAAAATTAGCAATATCGGTACCAATAAGTATTTCATGTGAATTTTGCGGTAATGTTCCTTCAATACGCCAATAGGGGCTGGTTTTAGTAATTTGTTTAAAGTCTGTTCCCACAATCGTATAAGGTTGCTGATTGCTACGAATTAAATCATAACGAAATGGCGTGACGCCAAGCAATTTATCTTTTGGTAGAAGGTTTACCGCTTTATTGACATCAGCTATTGCCACAGTTGGTTGATTATTAGTTGGCAATAATAGAAGATTGGCGCCATAAGAACGGAATTCTTGTCCCATTTGCCGTGGTATATCATAACAAAGTGTAATCATACCAAGCAGTACAGTCGCACCTATGGCAACACCAAGTAAAGCAATAGTGATGCGCGAACAACGGCGAATAAGCGAACTCAGCACCATTTTAATGATAAAGCGTTTATTGTTATTGATCATAATACTTACCTTTCATCTTATCGGCCATGTAACACATCGGTTGGGCGTAAAAACATCATAATACGTAATGCGGGTAAGCTACCTAAAAAAGTGATTAGGCAAACCATAATTATAACTAACGGAACAATGATCATTTTAGGTTCAACAAATGAACCAAATACGGTATAACCTATAATTTGCGCAAAACCAAGGCCAATAAAATAACCCAAAATGCCGCCGAGTAAGGCAATAATCAAAATTTCAGTGAGTATTAACATAGCAACAGCCGTATTGGTTGCGCCAAGCGCTTTTAATAAACCAATTTCGGTACTTCGCTCTATTACATTGGCTGTTACCAAATTCGAAATAGCTAGAGCAGAACAAACTAGTGATAAGATAGTGAGGAATAACATTAATAATTGCGTTTTTTGTAAAATAGAGCCTTCAGACTCGGCAACCTGCATAATGGCCTTTACACGCACATTGGGCATTAACTCTTCCAATTGATAAGCAATTGAGCTGATATAAGCGGTGCAATACCATGTATCCCACTCTGTTCTGGATAAGCTATTTGGATCTTGTGCTGCTTTTCTGGCAAGTTCGTTTTCAGGTGTGGTTAATGCGCTGACTTCAACTCGTTCAACCAATCCTTTTTTATTAGCAAGATCTTGTGCCACAGGTAACGAAACAAAAAGCTGCGTATCTTCAATTCCACCACTATGAAAAATATTATTAATTTTCAATGTGATCTTTTTATTTGTTTGAGGTGAGACGATATCGATTGAGTCTCCTAGCTCTAAATTCCACTGTTTAGCAATAGATTCCCCTACCATAACGGCTTGTATATTATCATCTGTTATAGTGTTACCTTCAATTGCCCACCATGACTTCATGGCTAATATACCTGTATCAACTTGATCACCTGTCGGTATATTAAGGTGTTTATTAAACCAAGTTCCAACTACTGTAACAGGTTTATCGTTAAAAATAGCTTGAGTTGTTAAAAAAGGCGCAAAATCAACAATATTGTAAGCCCAAAAAATCATTTTAATTTTCACAAGATCTTCTTGCTTAATATATTGTAATGTCTGTTGCCTACCATTATTGTCGAGTTGATACATTTCATTAATAATGGCATTACCACGAGGAACAATGTTTAAATTAGCACCATAAGCTTTTAATTCTTGATTAACTTTATCGCCAACATCAAACATTACATTTAACATAGCAGTAGCAAGCGAAACACCTAAAGCGATAGTTAAAGCAATAAGCAAGACTTTCTTTTTTTGGCGAACTAACACGCTTATTAACATTCTGCTAAACATTATCCAATTCCTTTTAATACGTTTTTATTTAAAACGACTTTTTTCTGCTTCAAGATTAGCAGGACGGATCACCATGTTACCATCAATAATTTCATATTTAAGTGGTACAGGATTACAACCACCAGGAAATCCAATTGTGGCAATATTCATCACTACATCACATAAAATACAAACCACTTGATCACCCCGTTGGTAATAACCACTTGCTCCACAAATATCACAAGCATCAAATCCAACACCATAAGCATTATCGCTTTTTTTTATGATAATAAAGCGAACTAAGGTACCATCGGTTGCTTGGTAGCCATAACGATGTAAATTACCATCATTGACTTTATCAAGAGAAATAACAATTAATCCATCACTATTAGGCGATATTGGTTCTGCTGGTGTAAGTTCTACTCCTTTTTCAAAAATATAACGAGCACGCGTTACGGTATAAGCGGTTATCGCCGAACCTGCCATAATCAATAGCGCATTTCTTCTATCGTTGCACAATTGCGCTTTAAGTTTGCGAATTTGAGCAGGGTTGCTGCCTACTAATGAGGTGGTTTTTGACTTTATGAACAAGATTAAAGCTAAACCAAGCACAATTGCCATAAAAATAAAAGTGAAGCAATTAACATGGCTAAGGATAAAAATGACTAATTCCATCATCCATGGTTGTGATGAAATAAAGCGCCTAACAATTAGAATTTGTAGAATATTAATACTGTTTTGGATAGTGAAAATAATGATAGACAGTGAAGTAATGACAAAAACAAATTTAGCAGATAAGCGATCGCAGACGCGGTAAATAAATAATCCTGTTAGCAAAACAACAAGCAAAGAAAAACTATAACCAACCCATTTAAACAAGTAATCATTATTAAATATAGAATCCATCCCGACTGAAAATTCGAATGGATAGAGTATTAAATTGGGTAAGAACTGGGCACTTATCGAGCCGATACCAAGCGTAAATAGGAGTGAAAATAAGATTATGCCAACGCAGTTATCAATAGTTTTTTGTAAGTAAATGCTAGCCATTAGTGGTATAGCAATTATAACCCAAAGCGTAATTACTCCAAGATCATAAAACTCACGAACCGCGAAGCCAGTATTACGTTTTAAAATGGCATAAATCAATGATGCTATCAATCCCAATATAAAACCGAACAAAATATTCTTTTTACCATAAGGAAAGGTTGATTTTACAATCGCTGCACTTAATAGTGCCATCATCATTACAGGAACGAAAGTATTATCGGTAATATTAATAAGATATTGAAGCATATTTATTGCCTAGCTATTCCAAATGTTATTGGTGAGCACAAGCTCACCATAACTGATGATCAATTATTAAATATAATTATACTTAGTTTTTTCTAATAATTACCATGCACGCGGGATATAATCAAAGTCCCAAGAAACTTCGATTGGCTTTTTCCAAAAACGCCCCTCGACACCTGTTTCTTTATCTACGTGTAACAAATAACCTTGCTTTTCTGGATTTTCAATAATAAATGTAACTTTATATTTACCAGCACCGTCAAGCTTAATATTATTACCATAATGAGGACCATCCGATGCATTCATTGGCATAAAGTTACCTTCGATAGCTTTATCACTGCCTTGTTTTTGAATTTTATATTTAACGGTTAAATAAGGTACAAAATCACCGACACCATAACCTAAATTATTACCTTCAGCAGCTGAGATATCCGCTTCAATATGCATATCTGATTTTGATGCAGGAAGCCCCCCCATACTAGCTGGCTCCATATCCACTGGTTGAAAATAAACAGCACCAATGTGTAATGGGCCAACAGTGACTTCATCACCAATTGGAAACTCCTCAAATCCTTTTTGTTCACCTGGTGTTGGCGCCGCTGCGTGAACAAATGAAGATAAAGCAAGCATTGAGGCAATACTCGCTGATAAAACTAATTTTTTCATTGAAAACTCCTTCACGTTGTTTTTGACTACTTTTTATTTTCATAATATTTATGCAATATTCTAACCATACATTCCAAATGGTTTGAATTAAATAATATTAGTCATGCTTACCATTTTTTATTTTTATGGTTGCATTGAAATTTGTAATACATAACTGACACTAACACAATAAATACCATAACAACTTGTGGTAATAAAGTTTCGATTGTTGGGTAAATACCTAATACTTCAATAGAGTGCACAAAATCAACAGGCGTAACAGTAATAATATCTGCTTCTTGGAGTTCTTTTACTCCACCTCCAGCAAAAGCTATCGCCATGATATACATCAAAATACTCGTGCCTATAAAGAAAGGTCTGATTGGTAACTTCATAGTACCAAAACGAATAACAACAAAAATAATTGCAAGAACAATCGTTCCTATCACAAGTCCATACCAAACCATATGTATGTGTTCTTTAGCTTCAGTAATCATGGCTTGATAAAATAAGATTGTTTCTGCTCCTTCCCGAAAAACAGCTAGAAAAGCAGCGAAACCTAAAGCTAAACAACTACCAGATGAAACAGCAGTTTGTACTTTTCCTTCAACATAACTCTTCCAAACCTCAGCTTCTGCCTTTGAAAACATCCAATTACTAATAAAAAATAACACTATCGTTGCCAAAAGCATAGCGACGCCTTCAATAATTTCTTGATTTGCACCACTGATATCAAACACAGTATAAAGGGCAATAGCAGCTAAAATACTGGCAAAAACTGCAACAACTGCGCTCATATATACCACCTTGAGCATAGCAATATTACCAGAACGCACTAAATAAGCTGATATTGCTGCAATCACTAAAATAGCTTCAAGACCTTCTCGAAAGATGATAATAAACGATGCGAATAAAACACGCCAGCCACTCTCTTTTTTACCATCCAATTCGTTAGCATCTTGATGCAACATTTTTAAAATAGTGTCAATTTCTGCTCGAACAACTTTATTGGGAGCACCATTTGTCATTAATCGTTTAATTTTAGCAAATTGGTATTCAGTATCAGTGCCTCGTTTGCCCGAAATATAAGACATAACAGCACGCTCAACACCATGTTTTTCATAAAAGCCAAAATAAGCTTCATTAACGCGGGCTTTTGCACGTTCAGCATCTGTCATGAAATAGATATCATAAGCATCATTTAAAATTTCATCCATTTCATCAACAATGGCATTCCAACTTTCATACTTTTTTGCTTGTGCATAAGAGGTTGGCGCAAAAGCAATTAAGCTTGCAATAAATAATAAAACCAGTGTTAAATATTTTTTCATAATTATTTAATTGCCTTTTATTTTCCTAATATCAGCATACCAAGAGGCTTGCGATCTTCAGGCAATTCTAGTGCTTGAATTATGGCATCTGACTTGATGGAATGAATATAACGAGCATTTAATTTCAATGCTGCCGCAGCTAAATAAGCATTCTGACTCATTGCGCCAACAGCAGTATAATTAAAGTGAGCACTTTCTTCGGGATTTATATCAGCCAATACATTAGCATCTGACACAAAAATTAATGAATAGGCGGCTCGCTTAGTAAAATTTTGCAAACCAATGTCGGCGCGAATATCTTTATTATTAATTTCTCTTAAATAATGACCTTCCCACTCATATAAAAAAGTGCCTTTTTCACCAGCAATATAAATTCGTACATAAGGAGGCTTACCTTTAACCATTGGTACTGTCCATCCTGTTTTACCTCGGTTCAACCCACTTGCTGCCCAAAGCACTTGTGAAAGTTCCTCATCAGAAATCTTACCAGTAGGAAACCCGCCACCAGATGTTGAAGCACGTTTTTTTAAGCTTTCAAATAAGCTCATTCCATCTTTTATTTGTGGCTTAGGTAATGAAATATCGGCATAACATAACGCGAAAGGAATCAACGATGATAATAGAATTAAAGCTAATTTTCGTACATAACACGACATAGTAATACCTAATTATTTGACATTATTGGCGATATCTTATTGCTAACGGTTTCAATTATCAACATCAAATGCTAATAATTATCATTTGATATATGAAAAGTCTGCTTTTGCCATTAGCACTTTTCAAGTTAGGCTATGAAGATAATGTGATAAATTAAACAGCATTAACCGATATTTTTATTTTTTTATGTATTGAGTATATACTTTAGCAAAATTGATTTTTGAGAAATTGAGTAACAAATCTTATGCCATTATCGACATTCATTGTTTTACCTCTTTTTATTATCACAATTGTTTTTGCCTCGCTCTTTAAAAAGAAAAAATGGCAATTTTTAATCGTAACTTTATTAACGATTTTTATTGTAATGGAGCTAACTTCTATCTACTTTAGTGGTGGATTTATTGATTATCAGTTTTATGTGAATTTAAATATAAATGATATTATAGAAGGGCTATTTATTTTTAAATTGCAAGCAGTTTTGGTCATTGTAGTCTTTTTTTCTTTCATTTTTTTACTATTAAAACTCGCTAATTGGTGTAAAGGGAAATGCCGATTATTGCCTCGTGCGTTACTCGCTGTTATCGCTATATTTTCAATTAGTTACCACAATGGACCATTAAGCCGGTTATATGAAATATATCAGGTTACTAGTGCTCCGCGCGAACCATTTGAGCAAGCATTGCAATCACTCAACATGACTAATTACACCAATAAAAACCAGCTTGTTAGTCAACAAGGTAAAAATATTATTGTGTTATCATTAGAATCGTTTGAACAAGGTTTTCTCGACTTTGAAGATATTACACCTAATTTACGGCATCTTCGCCAAGATTATACTTTTTTTACCAATATGCCAATGAGCCCTGGAAGCACTTGGACGACTGCTTCCATGTATACTTATATGACAGGCATGCCATTTTTAATTGGCGGTTACACAACATCCCCATTAATGCGTGCAAACCAAACAAACTTAGTTAGTTTGGGTGATGTGCTAAAACAAGCTGGATATCAAATCCGTTATGTGATGCCTAGCCCTGATTTTGCTGGTATTGGGCATACTGCTGAGCTTTTGGGTATGCAAGTCATTTCGGAAAAAAATTACGTTGGGCAATACCCAGCAGCACCATTTGGATTATATGACAAAGATATTTTTGATGTTGCGCAAAAACAGATTACACAAATGCGTCAAAATAACCAACCATTTGCCTTATTTGTATCAACCGTTTCAACTCATGCTCCAAATGGTTTTGATGACGAAAGAATGAAATCAATTATTTCACCCAAACCAGATAATATGTCTTTTGTTGCTGCTTCATTAGATCATAATTTAGGGTTATTTATTCAACAATTAAAAGATGAAGGGGTATTAGAAAATACTGTATTTTATATTTTCCCAGATCATTTAATGATGGGATCTGGCACGCCAACCATTAATCGCCTTTCACAAAAAGAGCGCAAGCTTTATCTATTAACTAACGCAAGTATACAAGATCTACAAAAAACACCCGATCAAACCATTTACCAAATTGATTTGCCTCGTTTAATTTTAAATGGGGCACAAGTTGCAAGTAATGGCAAATTTCTAACTGACTATTTATCTGCCCCTAATTTTGATAAAAAACAGTTTATTGAAAAAAATAAAGCCAATATCGCAACGATCAATAATTCAGCACAGGTATTTAAATAGGTGCCGAAAATGGGGGGTGATACATTGCTTTTAGTTGGCTCGACCAGTTTTTTAGGGATGATTTCGCCTGGGTCTGATTTCTTTTTAGTGTTAAAAACAGCTTAAATTATCGCCGAAAAACAGCGTTATTTACTTGTTTAGATGTGATCACGGCTATTTTGATTCATATTAGCTATTGCGTTGCCGGTCTTGCGGTGCTGATTGGCACCATTCCATTGCTCTATAACACGCTACGCTATACTGGTGCCACTTACCTTATATGGCTTGGCTTTAAAGCATTATTTGCCCATAATGCGACCACTTGCTTAGTTGGCAAACAACCAACCAACTAAGCAGCTAATTTCAGCAAAATTGGCTTTTATGCAAGGTTTTTTATGTAATCTACTTAACCCTAAAGCAACGTTATTTTTTCTGGCAATTTTTACGCAAATGCTTGATGCTGAATCATCAATGATTGATAAACTTATCATTGCATTTATCATTTGGATTGAAGCCTTTTTTTGGTGGCCTTTTGTGGTGTTTGTTTTTCAAAATCAAACAATACAATGGCGTTATTTTAAAATTCAATCTATTTTCGATAAATTATTCGGTAACATTTTAATTACATTAGGCGTAATAGTTGCTTAAAGTTGCTTTCGGACTTTAAGTTACTCTAATGTTATGAACTCATATTTACTTTCAACCACCTGTTTACCTGAAAGGTTTTGACAAAAAGACTTTCTTTTTTGAATATTCGCTCGTTAATTGTTAAACTGATAACAATTATAACTTTTATAATCGATTGCTTTTATTTACCGATTATACATTCACCGGACACTGATTTTTTTATTCGACAGGCTAATTGAAAATGGATAAATTATTACAATATGGTCGAGAAGTTCTTGAACTAGAGTTACAAGAAGCGGAAAAGTTACCTAACCGGCTTGGTAAAGATTTTATTAATGCATGCCAGCTTATCTTAACCACCAAAGGTAAGGTTGTTGTTTCAGGTATTGGAAAATCAGGACATATTGGAAAAAAAATTGCTGCATCGTTAGCAAGCACGGGCAGCCCCGCTTTTTTTATGCATCCTTCGGAAGCATTGCATGGCGATTTAGGCATGGTAACAGCCAATGATGTGGCTATTTTAATCTCTTATTCCGGACGGGCAAAAGAATTTAATATTATTCTGCCTATCCTCGCTGCAATGAATGTACCTGTAATTGCAATTACTGGCGGAGTTGATTCACCATTGGCTAAATCAGCTCAAGCTGTTTTAAATATTTCGATAGAAAAAGAAGCCTGCCCAATGGGATTAGCGCCAACATCAAGCTCAACCAACACATTATTGATGGGTGATGCGCTGGCGATTGCTGTAATGCGAGCTCGAGGTTTTAGAGAAGAAGATTTTGCTCGTTCCCACCCAGCAGGTAGTTTAGGTGCTAAATTACTTAATCATGTCAGAGATGTGATGCGAACAGGCGATCGAATACCTAAAGTTCCACAAACAGCAACGGTTCTTGAGGCTATGCTAGAATTAAGTCGAACAGGTGTAGGTTTAGTTGCAATCTGTCAGAATAATAATAAAATAATTGGAGTATTTACCGATGGCGATTTACGTCGGTTATTATTGAAAAATGGTACATTACAAGATAGTATTTTGGATGTTATGACTAGCCCTGGATACCTTATCCCTGATAATTGGAAAGCGGTTGAAGCATTAAAATCCTTTAATGATCATAATATTACCGCTGCACCAGTCGTTAACAATGAGGGTGAATTAGTCGGTGCTTTAAACATTCATGATTTGCATCAAGCTGGTATTAGCTAAAACTATTAATAAATACCTATTGCCAAAAGGTACTATCTATTGAGATAATTACCGACCTAAATTTTTGTCGTTAGACGGAGATCAAAGAAAAAGTTACACAATTGAATTTTGCATGATTTTTAATCAATTCAAATTGATGTTGTGTTGTATATTTTAACCAAAATTAATAGATGATGAAACTACAATGGCAGAAAAGCGAAATATCTTTCTAATTGGCCCTATGGGGGCAGGAAAAAGCACAATAGGCCGACAAATTGCGCAACAGTTAGGCATGGATTTTTTTGACTCAGATCAAGAGATTGAGAAACGTACTGGAGCCGATATTGCATGGATTTTTGACCTAGAAGGAGAAGAGGGATTCCGTGCCAGAGAAGAGAAAGTCATTAACGAATTGACTGAAAAACAGGGCGTAGTTCTGGCAACTGGTGGTGGTTCTGTCTTATCAAAAGAGACACGCAATCGATTGTCAGCGCGTGGAATTGTTGTTTATCTTGAAACAACCATTGAAAAACAAATGGCAAGAACACAAAAAGATAAACGTCGTCCATTACTGCAAGGCGGTAACACACCTCGTGAGCTTTATGAAGAACTTGCAGGTGAACGTGAACCTCTTTATGAAGAAATTGCCGATATTACCATTAAAACTGATGAACAAAGTGCCAAAGGTGTTGCCAGTTATATTATTGATAAAATAGAACAGATTTAAGCAACTTATTTTGGAAGTAATAGCTATTAATGAAGTAATAAACCTTTTTATAGGTTAAGGAGTAAGTATGCGTGTAGATAAAGATGACCGTTATATTTCAGAGCAACCGAGTAAGGACTCTACGCCTTCACTAAAGTTGCTAAACCTTCTTCAAAATTTTCCAAAGAAAAAGTTAGTTATCTTCGGTTCGATAGCCATTATTTTTCTATTATTGCTTGGCTTGACTATTTTTTACTCTTCTCGCGAAAATGAAGTAACAGCATTAACACCACCTACCGTTAATGATGTTACGGCAACAGAAGAAACTAACAGTTTGATTTCGAATGGACAAAGTGGTGCGGTTGTTAATGGATCTCAAACTGAAAGTTCTGATAATACAGATGATAGTTTAAGCTCAATAGATAATCTAAATTCTGAGGTTAAGGGACACTCTAATACTATTACAACACAAAATAGAAGAACTAACGCTGGTATTTCTAATAATATAAATATTTCACAATCAACTAATACTAAGAAAAATAATAATGATCATGATAAGAAAACAGTTAATCGTAAAGAAGAAAAAACTGATTTAGGAAAAAAAATTAAAATAAGTAATGATCATTATGTTATTCAGCTAAGTGCATCCAAATCAGTTGAGGGTTTGAAAAAATTTATTAAACAAAACAATATAACTAATTACCATATATATAAAACTGAATATAGTTCAGGAACGTGGTTTATTTTAGTAAAAGGTGATTATTCATCAGCTAATGAAGCACGTAAAGCTATTAAATCTTTACCATCAGCACTCTTAAAAGATAAACCATGGGTTAAATCGGGTGCGGTTGTTAATAAAGAAAAAATAGAAAAATAATAAGTAATATCGTTTATTTATCCAATCAACGACAAATAGGAGTATCCGTTGAAGAAGCAACGAGCCTTTTTAAAATGGGCTGGAGGAAAGTATGAGCTTGTGGACACAATCAAACGGTATCTTCCAGAAGGCGATCTATTGATTGAGCCTTTTGTCGGAGCTGGTTCTGTGTTTTTAAATACAAACTACGAAAACTATATTTTAGCGGATATCAATCAAGACTTAATTTCACTATATACCTTGTTACAATCAACTCCAGATCAATTTATTCGTGATCTCAGATTGCTTTTTACTACTCAAAATAATCAACCTGATGCGTTTTATCAGCTTAGAGATGTATTTAATCATAGTAAAGATCGATATTTTAGATCATTATTATTTGTTTATTTAAACCGACATTGTTATAACGGCCTATGTCGTTATAACAATAGTGGATTATTTAATGTGCCATTTGGGCGTTATAAAACCATTTATTTTCCTGAAAAAGAACTTTATTTTTTTGCAGAAAAAGCACAAAAAGCGAAATTTATTTGCGCACCTTATCATGAGGTCATGAAGAAGGCAGAAAGAAATTCGGTTATTTATTGTGATCCGCCCTACATATCCCCAAATCAATCAGTAGGGTTTACAGCTTATTATTCAAATATTTTTGGATTTGAAGAACATAAAAACTTGTCGAAATTGGCTGAAACTATAGCATATAAAAAAAATATACCCGTGCTAGTATCTAATCATTATACTGATTACACAATGACTCTTTATAGCAAAGCAAGCGAGCTTTATCGCGCAGAAATGCGTCGTTCAATTAGCTGTGCAGGTGAGGGTCGTAAAAAAATTGATGAGATTTTAGCGCTCTATAAAAAGTCATAATCAGGCTTGAATATAAAATGAGTTATCATGAGGTAGGTTATGAGAAAATTTATTATTGCTCCATCAATATTGTCAGCTGATTTTGCGCGCCTTGGTGAAGATGCACAAAAGGTCATTGACGCTGGAGCCGATGTTATCCATTTTGATGTTATGGATAACCATTTTGTACCTAATCTAACAATGGGAGCGATGTTTTGTAAAGCACTGCGAGATTATGGCATTAGCGCACCTATTGATGTGCATTTGATGGCATCTCCTGTTGAAGAGCTAATAGTCTCATTTGCTAAAGCTGGTGCTACTAATATCTCTATTCATCCAGAAGCGACGATTCATTTAGATCGTTCATTACAATTAATTAAAGATCATGGTTGTACGGCAGGTATTGTACTAAATCCAGCCACACCACTGGATTATTTAGATTATGTCATGGACAAAATTGATATTATTTTGTTGATGAGCGTTAATCCTGGCTTTGGGGGGCAATCTTTTATTCCCGCAACCTTGAAAAAATTACAACAAGTTAAACAACGTATAATTGCATCAGGATTAAATATTCGTTTAGAAATTGACGGTGGGGTAAAAGTAGAAAATATTGCTGAAATAGCTAAAGCAGGTGCAGATATGTTTGTTGCTGGTTCGGCGATCTTTAATCAGCCTAATTATAAAACAGTTATTGATGCAATGCGTAAGGAGCTAGCAGGAGTTATACATGAATAAACTAGACAATATTCAAGCGATAGCATTCGATTTAGATGGTACATTAGTTGATAGCGTACCAGGGCTAGCATTGGCGACACAAAATATGCTAGCGGAGTTGAATTTACCAACCATCAGCAATGAGCAGATCAAAAATTTCGTTGGTAATGGTATTGATGTCATGCTAGAACGTGTTTTTAAAGCCATTAGTATTGAGCCATCAAAAGAACTATTCGCCAAAGCCAAGATATTATTTAACCAACATTATGATAAAGTCATTGATGCCGAAACTAGGCTGTTTCCGAATGTTAAAGAAACTTTAAAAGTGCTTTATGATAATCATTATCCACTTGCATTAGTGACCAATAAGCCAGCCCAATTTTTACCTGCATTACTAGCGTCACTAGGTATAAAAGAGTTCTTTTCGCTAGTGCTTGGCGGTGGAGATGTGATTAAATTAAAACCACACCCAGCGCCTTTGTATCAAGTAATGGCGAAATTTGGATTGTTTAGCGATCAGTTACTTTTTGTTGGTGATTCGAAAAACGATATCACTGCTGCGCAAAATGCCAACTGCCCAACTGTTGCCTTAAGCTATGGCTATAACTATGGCGTTTCAATTGCTACTAGCAATCCCGATTTTTTATTTGACGATTTTAAAGATATATTAACAATTCTACCTCAGCCAAAAACTGATGCAAAAAAATAATGAGTATAAATTAGGAATAAATTATGAGTAAACCGATTGTATTTAGTGGCGCTCAGCCATCAGGGGAACTAACACTTGGCAACTACTTAGGTGCTTTAAAAAATTGGGTGTCTTTGCAAAACGAATATGATTGCGTTTATTGTATTGTTAATCAGCATGCAATTACCGTACGTCAAGATCCAAACAAATTACGTAAAGCCACATTAGATACACTAGCGCTTTATTTAGCTTGTGGTATCGATCCACAAAAAAGCACTATTTTTGTACAATCGCATGTGCCTGCACATGCAGAGTTAGGCTGGGCTTTAAATTGCTACACCTATTTTGGTGAACTCAGCCGTATGACGCAATTTAAGGATAAGTCATCACGCCATTCAGAAAATATCAATGCAGGGCTATTTGATTATCCTGTGCTTATGGCTGCTGATATTTTACTCTATCAAGCAAACTTAGTTCCTGTTGGTGATGATCAAAAACAGCATCTTGAACTATGCCGTGATATTGCTATGCGTTTTAATGCGCTTTATGGTGATATTTTTACTGTTCCTGAACCTTTTATTGCCAAGGTTGGTGCGCGCGTTATGTCATTGCAGGAGCCGGCTAAGAAAATGTCTAAATCAGATGAAAACCGTAATAATGTGATTGGGTTACTCGAAAATCCAAAAGACATTGAGAAGAAAATTAAACGTGCGATGACTGATTCTGATGAACCACCTGTAGTACGCTATGATCTTAAAAATAAAGCTGGTGTTTCAAATCTACTTGATATTTTAACTGGTGTGACAGGTAAACCTATTGCCGAGCTTGAAAAAGAGTTTGAAGGTAAAATGTATGGTCACCTCAAAACAGAAGTTGCAACGCAAGTCATTGACATGCTAACTACCTTGCAAGCTAAATATCGTGAGTATCGTGACGATGAGCATTATCTATTTTCAATCATGCAAGATGGGGCTGAGAAAGCACGTTCAAAAGCCGAGCCAACGTTGAAAAAAGTCTATGATGCAATCGGGTTTGTATAATTGCAAAATCAATAACAGATTGCGACTAAAAAATGAATGATATGCAATGGCTTTAATATACTAAGTAAATGGATAATGGTTAAAGCCATCTAAATATATAGGCTAGTTATGAAGATTATTATTCTTGGTGCAGGACAAACAGGTAGTGCACTTGCGGAATATCTTGTTACCGAAAAACAAAACGATGTTACTGTGGTGGATGAAGATCATGATAGATTGCAATCGCTACAAGAGCGTTTTGATTTACAGGTAATTTGTGGAAAATCATCCTATCCTCAGGTATTAGAAAGTGCTGGCGCTGAATCGGCCGATATGCTTGTTGCTGTAACTAACTCTGATGAAGTCAATATGATGGCCTGCCAAATTGGTCATGTCTTATTTAGTATTCCACAAAAAGTGGCTCGCATTAGAGCGCCTGAATATAATGATGAAAATTATCCTTTTTTCAATAAAGACTGTATTAATATCGATCATATTATTGCCCCAGAAAATCTTATCACTAATCATATAAGTCAATTAGTTCAATACCCTGGCTCATTGCAATTTGCTTCTTTTTATGATAACCGAGTGTGTCTAGTGGCGGTAACGGCTTATTATGGCGGTGCTTTAGTTGGCAGTGAATTATCCGAGCTCAAAGAACATTTACCTCATGTTGAAGCGCGAGTGGTTGCTATTTATCGTAAAAACCGCTTTAT
Source organism: Gilliamella sp. WF3-4 (assembly GCF_001690275.1). Taxonomy (GTDB): domain Bacteria; phylum Pseudomonadota; class Gammaproteobacteria; order Enterobacterales; family Orbaceae; genus Gilliamella; species Gilliamella apicola_C. Next base: position 159,151 of record NZ_LZGW01000017.1, read on the forward strand.
TCGTCCGCTTGGCTCAACCTTGGTTGAAGCGGGAGATATGGTGTATTTTATTACGCCACCAGTTAATATCAAAGCTGTAACCAGTGAACTACAACGATTAGAAAAACCTTATAAGCGAATCATTATTAGTGGTGGTGGTAGTGTTGCTGTCGCTTTAGCAAAGCGTTTGGAAAATGATTACCAAGTCAAGTTAATTGAACGCAATGCTGAGCGAGCCGAACTCATTGCCGAGCAACTGGTTAATACCACAGTGTTGCATGGTGAGTCATCCGATCAAGAATTACTTTCACAAGAGCAAGTCGAACTTACCGATCTTTTTATTGCAGTCACTGGTGACGATGAATCCAATATCATGTCATCTATGCTTGCCAAAAGAATGGGCGCAAAAAAAGTGATCGTACTAATTCAACGCCAAGCCTACCTTGAATTGATTAATGATAGTGTGATTGATATCGCAATATCGCCACAACATGCCACCATTTCAGAACTATTAAGTCATGTAAGACAAACTGGTATGGTTAAAGTCGTTTCGCTAAGGCAAGGCGAATCTGAAATTGTCGAAGTGGTTGCCAAAGGCAATAATGATACATCAAGACTGGTGGGTAAAAATATTAATGGCTTAAAACTACCTTCAGGCGCAACAATTGGAGCTGTTGTTCGTGGTGAAGATGTGATTATTATTAATACTGATTTGATGATAGAAGATAATGATCATCTAATCATCTTTTTGCCAGATAGAAAGGCAATAACAGATATTGAAAAGTTATTACAATAGCTTGTTAAAAACTGATAGTCAGTTCATAATGAATGAGTAAATTTTGACTCGGGGTGTTTTTTGTTTTGACAAAAAACTGAGATTTTACCCGTTGAACCTGATCTGGATCATGCCAGCGTAGGGAAGTCTAAGCCGTCTTAGTTTTAATTTGGCAAATTCTTCCCAATATTTTAGTTCTAAAATAACAGGGAATAAATATGTTAGACAATAAGCCATTTCAATTAGTACAAGCAACGCCTTTTATCCATCATGTAAAACAACAAAACCCATTAGTGCATTGTATTACAAATGATGTCGTGCAAAATTTTACCGCAAATGTGTTACTCGCTATTGGCGCATCACCAGCAATGATTATTGCCAAGCAAGAGGTGGAATCATTTGTCGCCATTGCGGATAGTTTATTGATTAATATTGGCACCATTAACAGTAGCACAGCCAAAAGTATGTTATTAGCAACAACCCAAGCTTTGCAAACACAAACTCCATGGGTACTTGATCCTGTCGCTGTGGGGGGGGCGCTTGATTATCGAACTGAAATTGTACGTCAATTACTATCATTAAAGCCAACAGTCATACGCGGTAATGCATCAGAAATATTAGTACTAAATGGTGAAAATGGAGCATCGAAAGGACCTGATGGTCAAAACTCAACGACATCTGCTGTACATGCAGCCAAAGCACTTGCACAAAAATATCAAACGATTGTTGCAATGACGGGGGATATTGATTATATCACTAACGGCAACATCTTATATAGCATTACTGGTGGGGATATTGCTTTAACAAAAGTAACAGGAACAGGCTGTGCACTATCTGCTATGGTAGCTGCTTTTATTGCCAATTCACCAGATCCTTTATCAGCTACCGCCTCAGCTTGTTTTATGATGAAAAAAGCAGGTCAACGTGCCAATAAACAGCAAGGATTAGGTACCTTTGCGGTATCATTACTAGATCAACTATCTCTATTTAATTCATTACATCAATAAGGGACAAGATGAAAAAGCAATTAGATTTAACGCTTTATTTGATCCTTGATCCATTATTATGTGGTGGTATTAGTGGCATGGTAAATACCACAAAAGTTGCTGTTTCTAATGGGGCAACTGCAGTACAGTTAAGATCTGAACATAAGTTTAGCGGTAAAGATTGGTATTATGCCGCATTAGCATTGAAAGAAGCGCTGAATGAAACGCCCGTACCACTGTTTATTAATGATCATGTCGATATTGCTTTAGCCGTTGATGCCGATGGTGTACATATTGGACAAAGTGATCTTCCTGTTGATGTTACTCGTCAATTAATTGGCAGAGATAAATGGTTAGGATTTTCGATCGCTAATCGACGGCAACTTGATAGCGTTCCATGGCATAAGGTTGATTATATTGGTATTGGTCCTATCTTTCCAACAGCAACGAAAAAAGGTGCAGCAGTAGCACTGGGAACCGAACAATTAATTGAACTAATAGAACTAAAGCAATGTCCTGCTGTAGCTATTGGCGGTATTGATGAAAATAATGTGACTAACGTTATTCAAACAGGTATCGACGGCGTTGCTGTGGTTTCAGCTATTTGTGGTAAACAAGATATTGAGCAAGCGACGTTATCGCTCATTACTCAAATCAAGAAGGCTAAATAGGGTATACATTATGACAACAATTGCATTAACCATTGCTGGGTCAGATCCCAGCGGTGGCGCAGGAATTCAAGCCGATTTAAAAACTTTTTCGGCACTCGGGGCTTATGGCATGTCAGTTATCACTGCATTAACGGCACAAAGCACACGAGGGGTTGATGCGGTATTAGCTATTACCCCTGAATTTGTTGCAGCTCAATTCAATACGCTATATCAAGATATTCAGATTAATAGTGTAAAAATGGGAATGCTAATGAATAAAGAGATAGTTATAGCTGTTCACCACCTTCTTAGCACAAATTCTATTCCTGCTATCGTCTTAGATACTGTAATGATAGCTAAAGGAGGACATCCCTTGCTCAAATCTGATGCCATAACTGCTATTCGTGAGTTATTATTACCCTTAGCAACCATTGTTACTCCTAATATTCCTGAAGCAGCAGCACTACTTGATTGTGGTGAGGCCAAAAACGAAGATGATATGCAAAAGCAAGGGGATGAATTACTCAAATTGGGTTGCAAAGCGGTTTTAATGAAAGGCGGGCATTTGTTAGGTAGTCAAAGCCCTGATTATTTGATAACCGAAGATAATGTAATAAGAATAACTTCTCCACGAATTCAAACTAAAAATACTCACGGAACAGGTTGCACACTATCTGCAGCAATTACCGCATTATTACCCAAATATAATTTAGTAGAAGCCGTAATGCAGGCTAAAAATTATTTGCAAGGAGCCATTAGCCATGCTGATAATTTAAATATTGGTAACGGAATTGGCCCAACACACCATTTTTACCGTTGGTGGTGATAGCACAATAAATAGTCTAAAAGGGATTTAAGTTGTCAGCTATTACATATAACAACAAATCCCATATTTCAACTAATGCAAATCTTTTGCTTCACTTGTGCTACAGGTAAGTGTTCCTTTTTTTCCTTGTTCATCTTCAAAATAATCAGCCCAACAACTTTTCATTGATAAATCAATTTTTTTTATTAGCTCAATTCTACTGCCATTATAAGAGCAACTAACATAATAAGGTTCAACATCAGCTTTAAAATCGACTTCCCATATTAACTCATGTTTCTTACCTTCAACTAATCCTTTTGCTGGTTTTAAACTGACCTTTCTAGAAGGTTTACCGTGATAAACAATCATGCTACTAAACGATACCGTTAAACTATTTATATCATCAGAAACCTCCCATCCATTAGGCCTGTTTTCAACTTTTTCTTTAACCTTGATGTTTTGTGGACAATCAATTTGATAGGCATTAACAAAAAAAACCGCTCCAAACCAAGCTATAATAGCTAGAGTAACACTCAATATTTTCCTTTTCATATTATCTATCCTTCTAACAATTACCTATTAATAAAAAGATAAAAGCATTCTAAGATTTCAAAAAATCATGCTAATATCTTAAATAAAAACAATTATAATTATTTATAAGTCATTAAGCTATTTTCACCATGTTATCTAAATTAAACGAGTTTTTTATTATTTCTGTTTTGGAGTAAGTTTTTAGCAAGGTAGCATGACGGAGATATCGCCAAAAAAGCCCTATACCATAAAATAAGACTCATCACTATCATACAAAACTCAAACTAAAAATATCCACGATACGGATTGTACACACTTTACCAAAAGTGCAGTATTATTTCCCCAATGTAGCAATCTAGAAGAAGCCATAAAACATTTGCAAGGGGCAATTAATTTAACCATTGGCAAACGTATTGAGCCTACACATTATTTTTATCAATGATGGTAACAAATAAATGATTAGCATTAAGTTGATTTAAGACGTTTTATATAATTCTATGAAAAGTATTATTAGAACATTAAAACTTAAATTAAAATAATGTATTGAAAAAATAAACTAGGGTTTAAAATTTTAGTGGGATTTGAGTTATCGGCTATTACATATAACAATACATATAACAACAAATCCCATATTTCAACTAATGCAAGTCCTTTGCCTCACTTGTGCTACAGGTAAGTGTCCCTCTTTTTCCTTGCTCATCTTCAAAATAGTCAGCCCAGCAACTTTTCATTGATGAATCAATTTTTTTTATTAGCTCAATTCTGCTTGTACTGTAAGCGCAACTAACATAATAAGGTTCAACATCTGTGTGGTAATTAACTTCCCATATTAACTCATGTTTTTTACCAGCAACCGTTCCTTTTGCTGGTTTTAAAGCACCCATTCTAGAAGGGTTATCGTAATAAACAATCATGCTATGAAAAGAGCTACTCAGGCTATCTTTATCAGAAACCTCCCATCCATCAGGCCTGTTTTCAACTTCTTCTTTAACTTTGATGTTTTGTGGGCAATCAATCTGATAAGCATTAACAAAAAAAACCGCACTAAACCAAGCCATAATAGCCACAGTAACACTCAATATTTTACCTTTCATAGTCTATATCCTTTTCACAATAGCTTATTAATAAATAGATAAACGCATTCTAGCATTTTCCAAAATATGCTGATACTTTAAACAAATTTTTTGTTATTTCTTTTTTTAAGGTAAAATTTCAGCAAGGTAGCATAACAAAGATGCCTAAGAAACCTAGTGCTATCAAATATAGAGATAGTCAGTTCGCAGTTCCAACAAACTCATAATCAGCCTCATTAATCGCAGTGATAGCGGCTTCTTGCGTAATGGAACTATTTTCGATAGCAACTTGGCGCTTAGTTAAATCAACGGTCACTTTTGCGTTTGGGTCAATGTCATTAATCGCTTTTGTTATCATTTTCACACAATGCTGGCAATTCATATTATCGACTATCAATTTCATAAAAATCTCTCTATTCCTAATGTTATTTAATAAACAACCAAACAAAATACCTATTTATAACACTAATTTTATTTGATTACATTTAGTTTTTTTCATAAAGATGATAATATTTACTTCCTTTTTACACTTATAACAAAATATTATGATGAAAAAAATAAAATATTCTTTATTGTGGATTTGCAGTTTAATCCTTGTTGGCTGTTCTGAACCTAGTTCTATCGAGCGTTGGATTGACAACCCTACTGCTAACGAAATAAAAGTCACTATTGATGGTAAAGAATTAACTATTCCAGCCAAATCGGGTGTTAATTATACATTTGAATACGGCAAACATACCTTATCGTATAATAATGATGACTTCAATTTTGTTGTAAAACCGGCTCAATTTGGAAAATTAGGTCTTATTAACCCAACACAAAGTAACTATTATTTATACACAGTCATCTATTCAACGTCTGAGTTGAATGATGAAGAATACGAAAAGATTTTAAGAGAAAAAAGAGAAATCAATAACATTCCAGCCATTATTGATGGTAAAGCGCAAGAAATAGAATTGCCAGCAAAATTAATCAATGATGTATTTATTGAACACAGCCAATATCATTGGGATTATTCTTATGATCAACCTTTTCCAAAAGAAATAACCCAAGACCTAAAATTGAAGAAAAACCAATCTTATCAAGAACGTTTTAGAAAATTATATCGTGAAAGCGACTTTATTGAATTCTTAAAAGAAGATGAAAAAGAAGACATTAGCTTCCCTTACAATCCTAAAAAGTTCAGTGAGATAAGCCAATATGTTATTCCTAAGATTGACTTAAATAACATAAAATGCGAAGCAGGTCGTCAATATATGGAAAGCCTATTAAATGACTGGAATCACCTTATGACATTAAAAGGTAGTGATTTTAAAAAACCATACGACAATTTGGCATCAAATGATGCAATGGCTAAAAGTTATCGCTCAAAAGAAAAATGTACAGAAGAAAACGATCCTGAGAAAAGTTACAGTAAAGAATTGGGGAAATTCGTTGATGCTCTTCGAGATACTCGCGATGTTAACTTTTATGTGATCAAATAATAGTCCTTGATCATTTTCAAAAAATCGAAAAAGAGGTTGCGAAATAACCTCTTTTAAAAAGAGTAAAATCATTTTAAACGGTTTTATGCCTCGAGAGCTTACAGACAAGTGTTCTTCCTATTTTTATCTCAAGGATAAAAGGCTAAAATTTTACTTTTTATGTTGTTTTATTAATTAAAATTCTTCACGCCTACTATTTACATCTTATAAAAAAATAACTATGATACGCACCATTATTAACTGCAAAGGAGAATTGATTATGATTTGTTTAACTAACCTTTGCAGGCTTATCGCAAAATAATTAAGTAGTAACACTTCTCATTTTTACTTCAATTCATTTTGCTGATCTTAGCCTGCCAATATAACCTATACCCAATACTTAAAGATAATTTTGCTTTACATTGTTAAAGTAAGCGTTGTTTTGGATTAACAATAATTAACTGTTGTGATCAAATCAATGTTAAGTGCAAAGCTGAATTTTATATGTATTATTTTAATTTATAACGTTTTTTACATGTAATTTATTCAAAAAATTTGTCTTTATACATCATCAGGGTATAACAATAATATTGATTAATATGGATTGATATATGGACAATTCTATACAGGTGCTATCTGACAAAGCATCATATATTGCATCAAAAAACACATGGATTGAAGGCGTGGCTATTGAACAGCTACTGGCAACCGCTAATTTGCCGAATATGGTTAAAGTTGTGGGCATGCCAGATCTTCATCCGGGAAAAGGCTACCCTATTGGCGCTGCTTATTTAAGCCGTGAAATCATCTACCCAACTTTAATTGGCAGTGATATTGGTTGTGGTATGGGTTTTTGGCAAACTGAAATCAATATAGCTAAATTGAGTATTGATAAATTGGAACGGCAAATTGGTAATATTGATCAGTCAAATACTCATCATAAATACAATCTTGGTACAATTGGTGGTGGTAACCATTTTGCTGAATTACAAAAGGTCAGTAAAATTTGTGATGAGTCGTTATTTAATGATTACCAACTCAATGCTAAGAAGTTGTTTTTATTAGTGCACAGTGGTTCAAGAGGATTAGGTCATGCGATTTTACAAAATCAATTATCGCGTTTTGGTAATCAAGGTTTACTTGAAAACAGTCCTGAAGCATTAGACTATCTAGCTAAGCACGATAACGCAATAGCATTTGCTAGATTAAATCGTCAAGTTGTCGCTGAAAGATTAATGGCAAACCTAAATACACAAGGGGTTGAAGTGCTAAATGGTTGTCATAATTTTCTCGAAAAAGTCATGTTGAGTGGTCAGACGTATTGGTTGCATCGTAAAGGCGCCTCTTCAGCAACAGATGAATTAGTGATTGTACCCGGATCGCGTGGGGATTATAGTTATTTAGTTAAGCCAATACAGCATGAAAATCTTCTTATGTCATTAGCCCATGGTGCGGGGCGTAAATGGCGTCGGGCCGACTGTAAAGGCAAGTTAGATAACCGCTATTCAATGCAAGAACTTAAACGAACCAAATTGGGGAGCCGTGTCATTTGTGAAGATAGCAGCTTAATTTTTGAAGAGGCGCCACAAGCTTATAAATCAATTGAGAGTGTAATTGAATCGATGCAACAAGCAAACATTGTTAAAGTGATCGCACAACTTACTCCAATATTGAATTATAAAACACAAGGAGGTCATTAATGGCATTGCTCTTTTTTTCATCTGCCAAAGGGCCTGCTGAATGCACTTTAGCTGTTGCGAAAGCCGTAACGCAATTTCTAAATGAAGCAAGTAAATTATCAGTAACAACCGAAATAGTCGAAAGCGTATTGGGCGATAAGCCCAATACTTTCCGTTCAGTGCTTATTTCAATTGAAGGCTTACAGTGTGATCAATTAATACAGCGTTGGCTTGGAACCGTACAATGGATTTGCCAAAGCCCATATCGACCAGCACATAAACGTAAAAATTGGTTTATAGGCATTACCTGCTTACAAAACCCTTCACAAATAATGGATAGTACTATTGAATTTACGACGATGAAATCATCGGGCGCTGGTGGCCAGCATGTCAACAAAACCGAATCTGCCGTTCGTGCAACACATATCGCAACGGGTATTAGTGTCAAAGTACAGACCGAACGAAGCCAACATGCCAATAAGCGATTAGCGAAATTATTATTGGTGCATAAACTTGCTGAATATGAAAATAATTTACATCAGCAGAATAAAACTATACGCCAGCAATTTCATTACTCAGTACCAAGAGGTAACAGTAGTTTAGTTTTTTATGGCAAAGGATTTCATGAAAAATAGAGTAACCATATTATGTAGATAACATATTTATTATCTACATAAATCAATATTTATCATAGAGTAAAGATAGGGTCGCTACAACATTCTCACATAGTCTTTCCACCTTATCGTTATATAATGCCATTTTGTACAAGGATGGTGTATTTAACTATAGCAAAAAAGCAGACGTATAATTTATCCTCTGTTATAATCGCTTTCTTTTTGAACTTAATGCTATGTTTTGAAGTACATTTTAGAATTATTTTAAATCGCCTTAATTTTATCGATTTTTTTTAGCACAAATAGCAAAAAAAGAATATGTTAATATTTAAGGTTAAAAATTAATAGTTAATCGGCTATTTATTGAAAGGAATTAATGACCATGATACTTGATAATAATCAAAAATTAGGACTTTTTTGTCTTACATTATTTTCTGTTTTTTTCATTATTTTAATGCAAGTTCATTTAATGCCTGCAGTGATTGCAGGTTTATTAACTTATACCTTAACTCAGAAATTAGATGATTTCTTATCGCGAAAAATGATGCGCTTTAGCCATCGATCAAAATTAGTTTCGGTATTAGTCCTAACGACTCTGATTATTGGTATTTTTATTGGTGGTTTTTGGTATTTATTTGCTTGGTTTGTTGACATGGCTAAGCATCCTACCGAAACGTTAACAAATATGAAATTAGTGGTAAACAATGTAATAAATAGTCTTCCACCGAGTATTACTCATTATTTGCCAGATGATTTAGATGAAGTTAAATCCACGATAATGGTTTATCTTAAAGATCATATATTCTACCTACAATCTATCATTAAAAAAGTATTTCACGATTTAATCATATTAATTGTGGGAATGATTATTGGGTTAATTCTTGGTTATAAAGAAAATCAACGTAACGTTGATGACAACAAAGTTGTACAAAGACCACTAACTAAAGCCTTAAAAGCAAGTTTAAACCGATTAGTTGTCGTATTCCAGTATGTTGCTATGTCACAAGTTGTGATTGCATTATTTAATACAATAATGACGTCTATTTTGTTATTTATTATTCTGCCTGTGTTTGGTATTCATTTACCGTTTAGCAAAAGTTTAGTCTTAGCCACATTTGTTTTTGGACTTATTCCAATTATTGGAAACTTAATTGTTAACGCATTAATCTTTGTTGTTGCATTTACAGTATCATTCACTGTTGCGATGGCGATTATTGTTTATTTAATTTTAATTCATAAAATGGAATATGTACTTAATGCCAAAATAGTTGGAACAAAAATTCATGCAGGCATCTGTGAATTATTAATTGCGATGTTATTTTTAGAAACACTTTTTGGTGTGATTGGTTTAATCTTTGCACCTATTTTTTATGCATTTATAAAACTATCGTTAAAAGAGTTGGAAATTATTTAATTTAAATATAATCAATATGTTGCATATTAGCGGTGATTTCATTTACGTAGACAACTATTTACAATAAATCTATTACTGGGTAATCATATCTCGAATATTACCCAGCATGAATATGCTAACGAATGCCGTATTAATATTCGCATAGAGATATAACGGATATAGTTTGCCTTTCCCAAAAATAATATAGTGAAGAGTCGGCAATGCTTCATGATAAAAATAAAAGAGGATTTGAATACAAGAAAAGACAAAACAAGAAAAAACAAGTTAATTGTATCCATAAATGAAAAGAAGCCGTTCATTACCAAAGAATAATTAACTATAACGCCTAACAACCCAATAAGGCACATAAATCATATTTGCTTCCTATTGAATACATGTAGCGTAATTTTCTATACCAAGTGTGAACTCATTATGGCGTATTTATGTGCTAATTTTTAATTTTATCAGTTTGAGCAATAGCTAAACACAAAATGGCTCTATATTTTTGAGTCGTATCGGAATGTAAATTTACCCATACAGTAAAATCAGGAAACTAAAAGTAATACTCTATATGCTAGCTAGTTTATTACTTTTGATTCCTGACTAAATTGATAATTTTATTGATTCGAATTATCGGCCTTTTTAGGTAATAAAGTGAAAATTTTTGGATTTTTACCTAATAATTGTGTAGCTAAATGGTTCGTATCTTGTAATGTAATGGCTTCAATGAGATTGGCTGGCATATTTAACTCATCAAAGTGACTGCCATCAGCCGCAGTTTGTGCCATTGCGGTTAACCAATAAGTAGAACTGGCCTTTTTTTCTTGGTAATTAAGTAACCATGATTTCTTTGCTTGCTGTAACTCATCTAAAGTCACGCCATTACGCGCTACAGATTGAATTACCTCATCAGCCAACACCGTTATAGCATGGGCTTTGTCAGGGGCAGTCGTAAAGTTTAGCCTCGCTAAATAATAGGAAGTCGGATATTTGATCAGTTGCTGCGAAAAAATAATGGTATAGACGCCAGAGGCCTGCTCTCTAACATAATAACGTAATCTTAAATTAATAATATAGTCAATCAGTTCAAGATTAAGTTGATCACGTAGCTGCCATGGTTTTTGCGCTGAGTAAAGTATACTAACCATCGATTTATCGCTACTAGCCATAGGGTATGTTTTTTGCATTGATTGATGAATTGGTATGATACCGTTATCTATCCATCCGTCTTTTTTATCAGTAGTAGGTAGACCCGCAAACCAATATTCAACTAATGGTTTAATTTCATCAATATTAAAACGTCCAGAAATAATAATATTGGCCGATGGTGATAAAGCAAATGCACGTAAATAGTTTTGCTTCAGTTGATCTGCTGAAAAATCCCTCCAAGCACCATCAGGTGAAACTAACAAACGATCACCATGATTAAAGGCATTTTGATTGATTAAGTCTAAAAACTGCCTTTCAACGGGTTGTTTGGAATAAGCTAAGCTTAATTGTTGTTTGGTTTGGGCTAATTGTTGGGGGGCAAAATTAGCGGCGGTTAATTTCAAATAAAATAATTTAAATAATGATGCTAATTGATCATTCGGTGCCTTTCCGCGTAAACCATGATAAAGCAGTTCGGCATAAGGGGAAACACTAACTTGGTGTTGCCGACTAAATTGGTTTAATTTTGCTGAAGTATACGTTCCATAACCACTATCTTCCGCCAATCTTTGTGACCAACGCATAATACCTAATTGTTGATCGCTATCAAGAGATAATCCCCCAGGGATCTGTAATAACATTTCAACATCACCTGATAAAGTATTATCAGGGCGTGCAATAACTCGAAGCCCATTGCTTAATTGCCATTCATATGCATTGATTTCACTAATATTGTGGGTTGCTGTAATTTTTCCTTGTAATGCAGGCTTGATATCAAGGTTAACTTCTTCTTTCTTAAATGGAAACTTTCCTAACTGAGTTTGCCTAATCGTTTGCCATAATTGTTTGATTTGCTCGGCGTTAACCGAATTTTGATCACTATCTGGACCAATAACTGCAATCCGTAAATTAGCGCTGTTTAGTCGCTCACCCACTATTTTTTGCAGATCGCTTGCATTAAGTGTTTTTAATATTTGTGTTGTTTGAGTTAATTGTTGTGTTTTATTTTGTATAGGCAAACTATTTGTAATATTGTTAACTAATTGATTAGCTAAATAATCATTTTGATAGTTAATTTCATTTTCTGCCTGTTGTTTTAATTTTGTTAAAATTTGGTTTTTAACTTGTTGCAATTCTATTTCTAATACAGGGCTGGTTGACATACGTTGTACTTCGGAAAACAGATGCCTCATTGTCTCTAAATACTGTTGATCTTTTGGCTGTGCAAAAAGAAGGTATTGCATACGTTTGTTATCAAATAAAATACCTTGTTGATTAATTTGAGCGCTAGGCAATATTTGATTTTCTACTAACAATGATAGCCGATGATTAAGTAACGTTAGCCAGACTAAATCAAAAATATCTTCTTTTATTCCTTGAGGTGTATTTAAAGCTGTGGGTAAATCACGTTGTAATGCGATTTGTATTAGTCGTTGCCCTTGTTCGCGATCAAGGATAACTTTAACTAGTGGCTCGTTTTGTGGTGAAAAAGCTCTTAATTGTGGAATATCAACTGGTGCATCACCTCGTGAACGCTGACCAAAAAGTGTATTAATCCATTGTTTAGCTGATTTAGTATCAAAATTTCCTACTGCAACTAAGCTCATTCTTTGTGGCTGATACCAATTGTTATAGAACGTTTTTGCTTCCTGAACGGGCGCGTTTTTTATGATATCTAACGAACCAATTGGGGCTCGATTAGCGTATAAACTTCCATGATAACGTAGTTCATCTAAGAGGGTATTAATGCGGTAAGCCACGCCTTGCCGTAAGCGCCACTCTTCAATGATAACATCGCGTTCACTTTCATAATCTTGTTGTTCAAATGAAATATGATAAGCCCAATCCGATAATACGGTTAATCCTTTTTCTAATTGTAGAGCTTCACTAGTAGGTAACGATAAGCGATATACCGTTGAATTAAAGCTGGTGGCGGCATTAATGTGAGTTCCCAAATGGATTCCATATTCTTCTAGCGATTTAAAACTAGATTTATTAGGAAAATTTTTTGTCCCCTTAAATGCCATGTGTTCAACAAAGTGAGCTAAGCCTAGTTGATTTTCATTTTCTTGCAATGAGCCACTGTGCACAATTAATCTTAACTCTAATCCTGCTTTTGAGCGAGGTTGTAGATAGACAGTTAACCCGTTGTCTAATTGATAAGTTTCTATCGTAGGATCGGATTCAATTAGCGTATTTGACCAGCATAAATGGGGAAAACTAAGCAATAGGGAAAAGAAAATATAGTATAAAAAATTTTTTAACATCGAATTTAAACCTTAGATATAAACACAGTCTCAAACTCGGCATTTTGCTGTGCCAATTTTTGTATTGGTGAAATAGCCGTATCATCTAAATTGATGACTTGTTTAACATGATTTTGTATTGGTTGATGAGAAATAAAGATCATCGCGCTTTCTGGTAATTTTTTCTGTAATAGCGAAATAAGTTGATAGACACTTGGTAAATCCAGTGCCGAAGTTACTTCATCTAACAAGATTAGTTCGGGTTTGTTAAGCAACACCCTAGCAAACATTAAACGTTGTTGTTCACCACCTGATAAACGGTTCCCCCAATCACTTTCGGTTTCTAGCTCATGACTCAATTTATCTAGCCCAACTAATGATAATGTTTCAAGCAACTTTTGTTGTGTAAAGTTTTTTGAGCAAGCAGGGTAAGCCAATAAATTATCCAACCTATCGTAACTAAGGCGTATTTTTTGTGGGATCCACAGATAATTATCTGTACGTTGAATAATACCTTGATAATTTGTCCAAAAACCACTAATGGTTTTTAATAGTGTTGATTTACCTATACCCGAACGTCCTTGAACCAATAACGTATCGCCTTTAGTTAACTGGATATGAGTCGATAATAGGACTTGCTGATTATCTGCACTTTTTAATATTACCTGCGCATCAAGTAGCGTATCATTATGGGTAGTTTGAGTAATTGTATTTTCAGGTAATTCATCTAAAAGCCGAACGAAATGATAAAGCCTTGTTACTGTCGCTTGCCAAATTGCAATATCTCGATATGCATAAATAAACCAACTTAATGCCGAGGAAACCTGCATAAATGCTTGTCGAATTTGCATCAAGCCACCTAAATTAATTAAGCCAGCAATAAAAGCAGGTAATGCAAAAAAAATCGGCGCTAAAGAAGATACTTGTTGGTAACCTACACTAAAAAATGAAAGATTTCTTTCATAATTCATCAAATTTTGCCAATTATGAATAATGGTTGTAAATTTGTTTTTTAACCTAGTCGTTTCTTGTTTTTCACCATGTTGGCCAGCGATTGCTTCGCTAGATTGGTAACAATGAATCAATGTCGCTCGGTAATTAGCTTCGCTTTGCTGTTTTTCGATATTAATTTTATGTAAAGGTTTACCTATAGCATGAGTACAAATAATTCCTAATAATGTATAGATAGCACAAGCAAAAACCATATAACCAGGGATATGAATATCTATCGATAGTAAGGTAAAGGAAATAGCACCAGATAGTGTCCATAAAATGGCAGTAAAGGAGATTAATGTCATAAACGAACGCAAAAATGAAAGTAATAAATCTAGTGATTGTTTAATCAGTAAATTGATATCTTCAGCAATACGTTGATCGGGGTTATCAAGTTCAACTTGTTTTATTTTAAGATGATAGTGATGAGAATGTTTGGATAACCATTGCTTAGTTATTTTTTCTGTCATATGGTAACGCCAAATTATTAATAGCTTCTTTTGTAAATAATCAGCGTACACAACGACCAAAATCATCATAATAATAAGAATAATAAAATCGCCCAATAAACGATAAAGATTTTGCTCGTTTAAAGCTTGTAGTGCATTATAAAAATCTCCATTCCATTGGTTTAATTTAACATTAAACCATACAGTAGATAAACTTAAAGCGATAACACTAAGTAATAATAACCAAGCCATTTTTGATGCTGAAGAACACCAAAATGGCTTTACTAAATATAAGAATTGTTTAATTTTTTGCATTTTTATGCGGCAGTAAAATTTATATTATTGCGAAAAAAGTATAACGTTTTATGTAAATTAGAAGTCATAACCAACTTGAATCCAAAATTGGCGACCAGGAGCATAAGCATTGACAATTCTGTCATTACCTGCCGCATCAGCACCATAAACATAACGATCGGTAACATTTTTTTTATTTAAAATATTATTAATTTCTACAGAAAAATTAGCACCTTTAGCAAAAGTTGGCGCCCAACCGAGTTTAGCATCCCAACGAAGCGTACTGGCAAAGCGTTCTTTTTCGTATTTTGCCATTTTATCCCCCGTATTTGGATCGATGTGATATTGGTTACTATAACGAACCGCTTGATTTCGCGGGCTTTGCCATTGTAGTAAGTTGTAAAACGTTAAATCATAGTCTGGAATTTTGCTTGTCAGTTCGAAATTGATCTTAACGGGAATATTAAAATCGGTTGCAGGTAAATCAGATGCTTTAATTATTCTACCGTTATACCAAACTTTATCATGGCGAACATTATTTGCGGGATCATAATGCGCATAACCTAGCTCTTTAGGTGTATTGCTTTCACTTTTTTGCCACGAGATTGAAGCCGATGCAGTATGTTCAGCGTGATAAAATTCGATAGGTAGTCTATTTTTTACCACTAATGACAAAGTATCATGCGTACTGCGCCCAGAGTTATCAAAGGTTCGAATGTTTGATCGACCATTATCATATTTAGGGCGACTGCGAACTTCATCATAACTTTCACGATGTACATATTGTAATTGCCATAGACTGTTTTTTACAACCTGCTCAAAACCTAAACTAATTTCATCATTATAAGGTGTAGAAAGCGAATTAAGCCCTTCAAAATCAGTTGAGCTTATCCAATCTTCATCAACTTGTCCTGGTGTACAAAAGTAATAGCAGTTCTTTAATCCCGCATTTTGTGCACCATATAAAGCATAAGCCATCATAGTACGGCCATAATAGCGGTTGATTCCAGCAGTTAATACAGTATTACCGTTACCAAAGGTGTCTAAACTTGTCACAAATCTTGGTGCTAGGTTGACGTCTTTAATAAAATTATCATAATCAATACGTATTCCAGGACGGACTGTTAAGCGACCGTATTTGATCGTGTCATCGGTAAAGAATGCGTAATTATCGTAACTTGCTTGATAATGGCCAGCTTGGAAAACCGAAGCATGATCGGCATAAGAGAGCCAAGGGAGGGCGTCCCATGTGCCAGTATAGGTGTAACGATAAAAATCTTCATTTCGAATATAACGCGCTTTGGTTTTTGCTAGTTCGAATCCGATAGAGGGTTCATGCGTGGTATCCAACCAAGAAATTGGTTTAAAATCAAGTTTTGTCTTTAATCCCCAATTATCTTGTTTAGTGGTTAAATTACCAACGCCTCCCGAATGATATTGCACGGGGTTACGCCAATCAGAATAATCAACCAATGTAATAAAATAGTTTTGATCGTTGGTTCTTTTATCTTCTAGCTTTTGATAACTTGTTGTCAAATCTAATTTGGCAAAATCAAACTCATGCAGTAATTGCAAGGCCATACTTAAGCCATTATGCTTAGTATTGTAACCAGAATTAGCAACGGTTGCGGCAAATGAGTAATTGTTATATTGTGAATAATTGGTAGAAAAATTTACTGATGTTTGGTTTGTTGCATACCAAGTAAATTTAGATGAATAGTTATTTGAAACACGTGTTTGGTTTTTCATACCGCCGTTTTTTCGAATTTCAATCAGATCTTCACCATCTAATAATAATGATGGACCTTGATAAGAGACAGAAGAGATATCAGATTCTCTTCTTGATGCGGCAAACATTACACCTAAATCGTCAGTAAGACCTGTTTCAAACCAACCGCCAAAACTTTGTTTACTGTACTTAGGTTGAAATCGACTCGGATGACTGGCATCATTGGCGGAACTATCAAATTTAATCGCTGGATCGACATGAGTTTTATTCCATGAAGATTGGGTTTTACGATAAAAAATATTACCATTAGTTTCATGATTCCAACGACGGCTAATTACATCTACAACACCACCTGTAAATCCACCATATTCAACGGGGATATTATTGTCATATAATTTAATTTCATTAATTAAGCGGCTATCAATATAAAGACCTTGTTCATCGCTATCAACACGCGTATTGGTTATGCCTAATCCTGGATCGACTGGATCGACATCATTATTAAAGCTTACACCATCTAATTGATAATTATTTTGATAGCTGGTATTGCCATGAATCGAGATATCGGCAGGCTTAATTTCACCTTGCGTCATGCCGTTGTTACTGCTATTCGACATTTGTATCGCAGGCAAAGTTTTCAATACATCCGTGATATTACCATCGCCCGTATTTGATTGATTGATTTTATTTGAATCAATTGCTTGAGAGGTTGATAATTTAGCTGAGGGCGCTGTTACAATAATGACGTCATCGTCTTTTTTGTCATCTTCGCTTTTTTCAGCTATCTGTTGGTCGATCTGATTTGGGCTGGATAATGCTGTTGGGTTATAACTAATTAAAAACAGGGGTAAAGCCGATACTACTACTTTTTTCATACAAAAACGATCCTTGGGAAATACAGACAAATATAATAGTAATAGATTTATTGCCAATTTATATTTAATAATGATATTTATTATCATTAAAGCAAAATATTTATATTTGTCAACTAAAAGAGTTAATTTGTAGTTCGTTCTATCTGATTAAGGCTTACTTTAAAAATATCAAAAAAACGCCAAGTATTAGAAAAAGCCACCCAAGAAAAGTATTGAACTATGATAGTTAAGTTGGCTAATGCCAAAGTTATTTTTTTATACATTACCCATTGTGCTCTTTGGTCAATTTACAGATAAAGTTACGGGATATGCTTGGAAAAACTTATTGATTCGGTTAATTTATCTCGTGGAAATTTATGATTTTCTATCAAGTTTGAGCATTCAACAGATAAGATCTTGCCCTTTTGGGAAGAAATTTCCCTAGATTTAATTATTTTAGGCTTGTGTTGGTGGATTAATATCCCAACTTATCTTTTAGGATCTAATGCCTCTAGCGTGGCGTGAGTGCTAAAACTTCGGGTTTGATGATAAGGTAGGTTTTAGCATTATATATCGTTTTGCCCAAATCACTGTTAAAGATTCCAGCTAAGTAAGATAGGGGATAATCTAAACATTCTTTGTATCCTTTGTCTTTCCAATTAAGTGACACTCAGAAATTAGAAAAATAGCAACAATATTTATGCTTGCTTTTATATACTATAATAAATTTTAAAAAAACACGTTTACAAAATACTAGCGATTTACTTATACTTTCTATCTATTTAATAATAGAAAAGCTCGAATTAAAGTAAATACAAGTTGTAGAAAAGGATTTAGAACGTGCTAAGGAATAGTTGTTTGGTTGCCAGCCATAAATTATTGGTAAAAATAAAAGAAACATTAACTAATTTAAGCGTTTTTCACCTACAAATACTTTTCGACTTTTATTCTAAAACGACAAGATTGTTGTCTTTTTCATTAACACCAATATTTATTGGCATTAGCTTGTTATTAACGACTTATGTCAATAGAGCAATCGCCTTAAGTTCAGAAGTTATTCATGTTGCCGAAACTACCAATGTGATTAATGGTACTGCGCCTTATTTAAGTTTTGATGGCGGGAAAACTAAAATATTAGGCGTTGATGATATTTTTTGGATGAGCTATCAAGTTGGTAATCAAACTTTTCGATATACACTCGATAATAATACTTCGTCACAACAGAATCCTATTTTGTTACCTGAATCGATTAAAACGTTTGCCGATATTAATTCGATTATCCCCAAAAATTATCCAATACCCGAGTGGGCAGAAGATAATGGGCAACAAATAGAATTTAATAGCCGTTATGATAGACAATATTTTTTTGATGATGATGGCGATGAAATTCTGAGTGGTGCCGGTATGGTTTCGCTAAAAATATTTGATGAAGCAGATGATTATGGTAGTGATGATTTGGCCGAGTGGGGAGAGCGCAGCTATAAACGTAGTGACCTTATTGATCCTTGTCGTTATAGCTATAGAATGGTTTTACTATCTAGCATTTCTTCAGTTTTGAGTAAGTTTGGTGTGCCATCTAGAAGATCATTTGGAGCAACTGTCACGGAAGATGAGTGGAATGATGATCCATGGGCATTTGAGGATCGATTGGTTTTACATATTAAGCCTGCTGTTTCCAATCCTTATGCATGTTGGGCATATCCACTTACTCAACCAACCCCACACAGTGAGCATATAGGTAATGAATGGGTAGCGTCCGATCTGTATAGGGAGTCAGGGGCAAAAAAAGGATATCAACTTCAAAATATTAATAGCCCTTCAGCTAATTTTCCAACCACGGCAGGCGATTCATTTCCGTTTAATTTAACAGTCGCAGGGTCTTTTCCTCATGAACTAAGCTACAGTAAGCAGCCTAAGGATTCAATTATTAATTTAACTATTAGAAAAGCAGAAGAATTTAGATATTATGGAAATTACCCTAATGAAGCGACAATTACGCTATTAGGACCAAAAGCAGGGCAGCCAAATACGTCGTTTTCTCCCACAACGTTTATTATTTATGCTGATCAAGCGCAAACTAAACCTATATATAGTTTTACAATTAACAAATGGTTTATTTTATTAGAGGATGGTAAACGAACATTTAAAGAAAGTAGAGAGTATTGTGAAAGCATTGGGTACCGCCTTCCTACTGTACCTGAATTAACCAATGTTAAAAATGTTGAGCTAAATTGGCATCAAGGATACCCTACTGGCAAAGAAGGGTTCTCTAAGGTACAACTTGGAGGGGGAATCATTCCAGAATGGGGCTCTGATGTTTTTAGGCTAGATCGTCATATTTATAGAAAATTTTGGTCGAATAATCGCCATAAGAATGATAACTACTACTTAGTTGATGCTTATGGATTGATATTTTCAGAACCAATAACAGAACAAATTGGCTATGCACTTTGTATTTCACCGTAATCTTTAAACGGCAGCCGCACAGCAACAACAACGAGTGATTTAACACAGATAGAGTAATACTTTGTAGATAGAAAGGTAATATTAAAATGATTTATTTTGGTTTAGGAGCGACGTTATGATATATGTAGTAACAGAAACAACTAATTAATGCGTAAGAGCAACTAACCATAAAATAATTTTTATTTATATCATAGTGCCAATATGTAATGATAATTCAAATCTAGGATTTAAAGATTTAGCTTGTGATGTATTGTTCAATATTGCATTGTTTAGGCATGGTTACCGCTGTAAAAAACGTTCAGAAAACCTATTGATTTTATTGAAGTTTTTTGGGGCGGAATTAACCGCCGTGTAGGCGGTTAATTATTGATGCTTCACAATAAAACAGCAGTGGATTTGCTTGTTACGTTTAAAATCAAGCGAAAGCGTTTTATTGGTAATTTCTTGATAGGTAAGTCCTAGATTTTGCATACCACTGCTATCCATCTTAAAACCACGTTTATTATTCGAAAAGAGGATAGTGCCATTAGGTTTTAGCAAGCGTTTTAGATCCGCCATTAATTTTAGGTGATCTCGTTGCACATCAAAGGTATTATTCATACGTTTGGAATTCGAAAATGTTGGCGGATCGATAAAAATTAAGTCGAATTGTTCATCGGATTGAGATAAATAAAGCAAACAGTCAGCCTGAATTAATCGGTGCTTTTTACCTGTTAAACCATTTTGTTTTAAATTACGATCTGCCCATTCTAAATAGGTGCGTGACATATCAACGGTAGTGGTTGATTTAGCACCACCAAGTCCTGCATAAACAGTTGCACTCCCTGTGTAAGCAAATAGATTTAAAAAGTCCTTGCTAGCACTCATTTCACCAATCATTTTGCGTGCTAAGCGATGATCTAAAAACAGTCCTGTATCTAAATAATCGGTAATATTGACCCAAAATTGGGTTTTTTGGCGATTAATGGCGTATTCATGGACTAAAAAATAATCCTGCTTTTGCCCTAATTTTTGGTATTGTTGTTTACCTTTTTGTTTTTCTCGGGTTTTTAATACTAGTTGATCGGCAGTCAGATTAAGCTCTGACATGGTGGCATTGATAATATCAAATAGCCGTTGCCGTGTTTTTTGTGGATCAATATTTTTAGGGGCGGCGTATTCTTGTATAACTATTTTATCTTTATAGCGATCAATAGCAACATTATATTCGGGTAAATCTGCATCATAAAGTCGATAACATTCAAGTTGTTCTTGAGCAGCCCATTTTTCCAGTTTTTGTTTATTTTTGCGTAACCGATTTGCAAAGTCGGCAGCCGGCACCGTTGGGTTCGTGATAGGTTGTTGAGCATCACGCTTAGCAATGGCATAATTTTTTTGTATACAGTCGAGAGGGCCATTTTTGGCTTTAAATTGTCTATCTGCTCGCATTTGTAAACAATCTAATAGTTGCGGTGCACCACTAAATAGTGATAATCGCCAACCACCAAAGTGTTGTTTAATTTGTCGACCGAGAGCAGTATGTAAAGCAATAAGTGCGGGCTCGCTTTCTAGCCGCTCGCCATAAGGTGGATTACTGATAATCATACCTGTTGTTTGCATTGGTAATGGATTAGTAAGTTGTGTTACATCTTGTAAAGCAAAGGTAATTAAATCGCCCACACCGGCTTGGATTGCATTTTGTTTGGCTCGCTCAAGTACGGTAGGATTATTATCGTAACCAATAAAAGGAATATTGGGTTTACAGGCATTATGTTTTGCTGAAAATAATAACTCATTCCATAGCGTTGGATTAAATCCTTTCCATGCAAAAAATCCCCATTGTTTGCGTTGTAATCCTGGTGGGATTTTTGACGCCATCATAGCGGCTTCAATCAGTAGCGTGCCTGAGCCACACATGGGGTCAAGCAACGGTTCATCACTCAGCCAACCTGAACGCATAATAATGGCGGCAGCAAGGGTTTCTTTTAATGGTGCTTGCCCTGTCTGCTGACGATAACCACGTTCATGTAAGCTATTGCCACTTAAATCTAAAGATAAGGTGACTCGGTTTTTATTTAAATACGCATGAAGTCGAATATCTGGATCTTGTTTAGCAACATTGGGGCGTTCGTTAGTATGGCGTAAAAAGTGATCAACAATGGCATCTTTGATCTTAAGTGCGCCATATTGACTATTGCGAATAAATTCGTTAACACCAACAAAGTTGATCACAAAAGCGTTATCGACCGCAAAAATATCTGTCCATTTAATATTAAATACACAAGAATAGAGATCTAAATCACTATAAATATCAAATTCAGCTATTGGCAACAAAATGCGTGAGGCTAAACGAGACCATAATAATGATTGATATAATGTTTTTTCATCAGCATCAAAATAAACTCCACCTTGGGTAATTTTACAGTTGGGTGAGCCTATTTGTTCTAACTCTTTTTTTAATAACTCTTCAAGCCCACGAGATGTGCTGGCAAATAGCGTTTTCATGTATAATCCACTTTACAATAAAATTGCAGGCATTATACCGACTAATTGCAATAGTGGGAAATAAAGGCAACGCTTATATCTATTTTTGTTAATCAAAATTTATTAGCTTTTGACAAAAGCGTTTAAACAAAAGGGTAAGTTATATATTTTGATTATGATTTTTTGTAAAATTAAATACAAATTCGTTTTCATTGTCATAATAATTTTTATATAAAAATGTTATAAATTAAATAAAAATCTTAATATCAATTAACGATTGTTATGGAAAGTAATCTAATTTTTGTTTATTACTGATGCGTAAAGTGAGATCGGTAATTGCGATGATTAATGCAGAGCGGATCATTTGTTGATAACGATTTTGATACATAGATGACTTTAAACCATCTACAATTCCTGCCGCTTTTTCATGCTCTTGCTTGTGATCCCAATTAGGCGGTAAAACCATGTCATGCAATAAGCTAATCGGTCCTAAAATTTCATCATCAAGATAAGTATATTTTTTTTCATCGTTATCTAATTCATCTAAAATGGCCATGAGTAGCTCAATATCTTCAAACTCTTCGCGTGTAATAATACCTAGCACATATAACAGTTTTAAACAAACAGAGGTATCATTCAACGGTCCATTTTTACCCATTAACGAGGGGATAACAAATTTTATTGCGTGCGGTTCTTTACGAAAGGCTTTTTGGATTAAATGGTTAACGCTATCACTAATCAGATTAATTGCAACAGCCAACAAGCTGTGAATATCAGCCTGTTGGTTGAGTTTTTCTAAAATAGTATCTTCTTGTAATATCGTTCCTGACATTTTTTTATACAAATTGACGATTTTGCATTGCAGTATAAAGTTCTTCTACCTTTTGAACAATAATATTGTTGTTTTCAATACCTGAAATTTCAGTAAATGCGGCTTTTACCCCTTTATTAGCAATAAGATCTGCAAGTTCAACGGCTTGTTCATCGTCATCATTACGATAGTTCAGCGCAGCGGCAATACCAATCAATAAATTAGTATTTTGTACTTGATACTCAAAAGTGCCAAGTAATGGTTTAATTAAACGATCATTAACGCCCAATTTTCTTATTGGTTGACGGCCCACACGTGCTGTATCATCTTGTAAATAAGGATTTTCAAAACGAGATAAGATTTTTTCGATATAGGCTATATGTTTTTGATCATCGAAATTATAACGTTTGATAAGAACTAGACCGCTTTCTTCCATTGCACCCCGTACGATTAAACGAATGCGTTCATCTAAAATAGCATCTCGAATCGTTGCAATATTATGATAAAACCCTAAATAAGCCGTAATGGCATGGCCTGTATTTAAAGTAAATAACTTGCGCTCAATAAATGCCATTAAATTATCTACTGGCTCCATGCCTTTTATGTGTGGAATTTTGCCAATAAACTGTGTTTCATCGACGATCCATTCCGAAAATGTTTCAACCGTTACTTCTAAAATGTCGCCTGTTTTTGATGTGGCTGGTGGGACAATGCGATCTACCGCTGAATCCACAAAACCTATATGGGTATTTACCCATTCATGCAACTCTACTGGTAATGTTTTAAAAATTTCTTGTTTAAAATGATGGGTACCTTTCACCATATTTTCGCAAGCAATAATGTTTAGCGGTTTAGCATTACCTTGCTTATGGCGAGCAATAATGCCTTGTGCAACGATGGTGGCAATGCGTGCTAGAATTTGCGGTCCTACGGCTGTTGTTAGTAAGTCAACTTTTGCTATATGGTCGATAACTTCACTTGATGTGCTATTAATTGCGTCAACATTTTTAACTATTTCGGTTGTCGATTGCTCGCCAACAACATTAACTGGATACTCATGACGTTTAGCGATATCATCAATAATTTGTTGATTGACATCGGCAAACGTAACATGCACACCAGCATCTGACAATAATTTACCAATAAAACCGCGTCCAATGTTACCTGCGCCAAAATGTAATGCTTGCATAATAATTAACCTTTATTTGAGTTTAAATTTAAAAAGAGAAAATTAAATCCCATATTTTCGGGATTTAATCAATATTGTTTAGCTTAATATTGCTAAAACTTCTTCAACGTTATTTGTTGTCGCTAGTTTGGCAATAATTGTTTCATCATCTAATGCATTAGTCAGTTTTGCTATTACATCAAGGTGTTCATTATTGCGAGCAGCAATACCGATCACGATTTTTGCTTTATCGTCTTCTTCGTGACCAAATTGCACACCTGAAGGGTATTGGCAAAATACAATTCCTGTTGTAATGACATCATCTTTTGCTTCAATCGTACCATGAGGAACAGCAATTGATTCACCAAGGTAAGTTGATGTAAGTTGTTCACGTTCAATCATGGCTTCTATGTAGTCCGGTTTCACATAACCATTATCGACTAACTGTTGACCTGCAAAACGAATCGCTTCTTCTTTATTTTTAGCGGTCAACCCTAAAAAGATATTTTTTTCTGATAATTTAAAGAGCGGGGTATTATCTGTGGATGTATTGTTTACAAGTATTGCTTTTTCTTCTGCTATGCTAGAATTTTGCGAGCTTAAAAGATCAACTACGAGCTGGCTATATAGTTGGCTATCTAAAAAGTTAGTTAATGAAATATGATGTGCGTTTGGCGCATGTTGTTTGGCTCGATCAGTTAAGTCTTTATGCGTAATAACGATATCAACATCGTTTGGAAGATTATTAATCGCTAAATTAGTGACAAAAATATCCAAATTGGCATCTTGAACTTTTTTGCGTAATACTCCTGCACCCATAGCACTTGAGCCCATTCCTGCATCACAAGCCACAATGATTTTTTTCACTTTCGCAAGGTCAAGTGTGCCGTTCATCATGCCTTTTGCTTCGCTTTTCATTGCAGAGATATTGGATTTTGCATCTTCAAAGCTTTTGTCTGCTTCTTTGGTTGTCTTTAATAAAATAGCTGAAGTGATAAACGTAACCATTGTTGCCGCAATGACAGAAAAAATGACACCAAGCATTGATGATTTCGGCGTTACGGCAAGAACGGCAATGATTGAACCTGGTGATGCTGGTGAGCTTAACCCTGCACCAAATAGTGTTAAAGTAAATACGCCTGTCATTCCACCTAAAATCACTGCAATAATAAGGCGAGGATTCATTAATACATATGGAAAGTAAATCTCGTGGATCCCACCAAAAAAGTGAATTATTGCTGCACCACTGGCTGAACTTTTGGCTGAGCCTTTACCAAAAAACATATAGGCTAATAATAACCCTAATCCAGGACCAGGGTTTGCTTCAATTAAAAAGAAAATCGATTGAGAATATTCAGCCGCTTGTTGAATACCTAACGGTGAGAATATGCCGTGATTAATTGCGTTATTTAAGAAAAGAATCTTAGCGGGTTCAATAATGATAGAGGTTAAAGGCAATAAATTGTGTTCAACCAAAAAATTAACAGCAATAGTTAATTTACTTGATGCTACAACGACAGAAGGGCCAATTGCAAAAAATGAAAGTAATGCTAAAAGCATACCAATAATACCAGCAGAAAAGTTATTCACTAACATTTCAAAGCCACTTTTGATTTTGCCATCGACAACTTTATCAAATTGTTTAATTACCCAACCACCTAAAGGACCAACTATCATTGCCCCTAAAAACATCGGAATATCTGAGCCCACAATGACCCCCATTGTTGTGATTGCACCAACAACTGCGCCACGTTCTCCGTGAATTAATTTACCCCCAGTATAACCAATCAAAAGTGGTAATAAATAAGTAATCATAGGGCTAACTAGCTTGGCAATAGTTTCGCTTGGATACCAGCCTGTTGGAATAAATATAGCAGTAATAAATCCCCAAGCAATAAACGCACCGATATTTGGCATTACCATATTACTTAAGAAACGCCCAAAGTTTTGAACTTTCAATTTGATATTTGAGGTTGTCATAATATAAATCTTTCCTTCTTGATTGATATAACTATTATGTGATTATTGTAGAAGGATTTAGTTATTTAATTCATCAAAAATAATCGATAAATGTGATGCATATCACGTAGTTAAACCTAGGTATTTTTTATTTTTTGTGATTTAAATCACACTTTTTCTGTTATTAGTAAAATCGGTTATTAAATAAAATGGCTAATTGCGAATAGCGCGTGTTTAGAACATTCGAGTTGTTATACATTATTTTTTATCATCAAATAGGATAGAAGATAAGAAGTGTTTGTGTATTAAGATCATTTTATGATTGGCATTAATATCACAAAAAGTTCGTTGAAATTAACTAATAAAACGGTCTCTTGCCACTTTAGGCTTATTACAGTGTGATATTAGATTGCGTTATTCAAATTATAATTATTATGTGGTTGGATGCATGATTATTTATTGTACAGCAGGAGGTGGGAATGACATATGACCAAACGTTTCTTGCCCTATTAATTATATATAAAAAATGTTGGCTGAACTTGTTCAATTCAAACCAACATTAATGTCAGAGCTTAGTAAAGATTAGAACTTTACTTTATTATCGCATTGATTACTAATAACTAATAAGAAAAAAAGTCGCAATACTACAAAATTTATAGTAGATATTGCTATTTCTTTTTCAAAAAAAGTTATAGCAACAATCAATCATCATTAGAAATTTTTAAAAAAGGCATAACGCTGCCATTAGGCATAAAAACACGATCATTATTTTTTTCTTTATTCAAAATAGTTTGATCAACATCATATCCCAAAAGATTAGATAAAATATATTTATTCATCAATCCACTTAAATAACCGGTTGGACTTCGAAATGACTCTATAAATTGACAGTTATAGCGATCATTTGTTGATATAAACATAAATGGAATTAAAAATTGGTCAATGTGATTACCAATTCCATGCCCTACATTAACAATCTCGCCATGATCCGAGGTATAAATTAAGGTATAATTATGGCTGTATTTGTTAATAACATCGTACAACGCTTTCACTGTACGATCCGTGTGATGGATGGTCAGATCATATTTTTCAGCATCAGGTAAAGCTTGCTTATCAATTTCATCATAATTTTCATAAGGTTGATGGCTGCCTTGTAAATGTACGAAAATGAATTTTTTCGGTGAATTATCTTTTTGAAGCGTATCCTCTAATAACCGACTTAAATAAACATCAAGCGTATTTTTACCAAAAGCGACAACATCACTCTTACGTGCAATAAAACCATATTTAGTTTCAAATGAACTTTTAATCTCCTGACCAGGTGAGGCTAGCCAATAGGTTTTGTAATGATTGAATTTAGCCATTTCAATAATTGACTTATTATTAAATAAATTATCATCGCTTTCTGGAACATTAAATGAAAGAGTTAATGGTAAAGAATCCTTTGTAAAAGCGGCTGCTGAGTGGCTATTTTGAATAATACAAGCACCATTTTGGCTAAAAATATTGGTCATAAAAGGCGTTGTTTGTTTATGGTAGCCATAGGTGCTGTATCGAGTTACTAATGAGGCTTCCCCCATGATTAATACCACTAAGTCGTTATCGGTTTTATTTGGCGGTAAAAGAATCGCTTCGTTAAATTTTTCAATCTCATTTGTACTAGAATAGATGTTTGTTGATGCAAAACTAGCTAAAAGGTAGGATAAATTGCCTACAGCAGCGGGATATGTAACACGAAATAATGTTGCACTATTTTTATAGTAACCTCGTTTAAAGTCACGAGTGAAAGATGCGTTTTTTGCTATAATCAATGTTATCATAGAAAAACTAATTATATAATAAAATAAAGGAATAATCGGTTTAAATTTAACAGTAATTATTTTTCTAAAAATAAATAAAATAAGGGCAGTTGCAATAAATGCGGGAACTATTATGACTAAAACTTGTTTAGACATTGATAATGCTTCATTAGCATTACTTTCGACAATAGAATCAAGTATACCTACTGATATTATTTCTCCATAATAAATGAAATAACTAATTTCGGATAAAAACAGGAATAGAAATAGTGTGCTAATCCCAACAATAAAATAATGGCGATTATAAACACCTATGTGCACAAGTACAATAAAACATAATGTTGTTATCCAGTCTATATAAAATAGTAGATTTTTAAAAACAGATTTATTAAACAGAATATCGGATTTTGTTATAACGATATAAGCCCAAATAGCACTAAGAGCGGTGTAAACTAGCAATAAAATTAGCCGTTGATTATTTTTTATAATTTTACATGTTTTCATAATTATTTCTTATTCCTTTTTATTATTAATTAATGTTGCAAATAAATGATTGTACTTAATTCTATCAAAAATATCAGGCAGTGCTCACCTCTATAAATGTGTTATTAAGGTAATACTTTTTTCCATATTGCTCTAACCAGAAGTGAGCATTAACCAAATATTGAAAGGCTAGTTTATAATAGATTTTAATATATTCGCATAGTGTTTTATTTTTGTATTTTCTTAATTTTGTAATTACGATCATAAATAAAGTGTGTTTCTAATATATTGAAAAAATTTTTAGTGATCATACTATCCCAACAATTTTCAGTGCTGTTTATGCTTTGGTTAAGTGTATGTTGTTTGTCGCTTAATTACTTTTCTTCTAAACGAATCAATAATTACACAGAGATATAATTAACCTTCACAGTTTGATATAAGTGATATTGGTTACTCAAATATGATTGGGTTTATCAGGATTAAACTGCTTATTTAATGTATTGGGTGATGTATCATGAAATAGGCTTGTAGCAAAAGGATTAAGGTTATTGTTTGCTATCATTTTGTAAAATGAAAAATCAATATGCTTTCTGGCAGAATTTTTATAATGCTCGATTTATTGCTCTTTTTGTTCCATTATAGCCCATACCTCCAAATGTCTGCACTAAATTTCACCACAACGTATTGTTTTATGATTGTTATTTATACCATAAAAGTGATATTTGGTTATGTTTAAAGATTAATCGCTTCAGAATTAATCAACATGACAATTAGTGGTGAAAATGGGTTGGTGTGTGAGTATCAAATTAAAAAATATTAAAGAATACCTAGCATTAGCAAAGATGATCAATTTAGGGTATGATAATCATTCAATTTGTGGTTAATTTGAATGCTTAATAATTAAGTGCAAAATTCTTCTGAAGAAGATGATTAAATAAAAATAAATAGTAATATTTGACTAAATATTAAACTTAAACTCAAGGAGTGTTGGGAGGTAACATTGACATGAAATATTTTGCTTGGGGCATTTCGCTTTTAGTTGGACTTATGAGCTTAGGGCAAGAAATGCTATGGTTTAGAATAGTTAGCTTTAATTTGGGTGGTGCACCTTATGCTTTTGCAATTGTGTTAGTTTTTTTCTTATTAGGCATTGCTTTTGGGGCACAGAGAGGGAAGATCATTTGTAAATATAGTTCTAATCTATTATTAACTGGGGGGCGAGTTTTAATCTTCGCAGGTGCCCTCGATATATTAATTCCATTTATTATTCAAAATATAAACCAACCGGATAATATTTCATTTCGTTTAGCGATATTTTGTATTTTGATATTGCTTGTTGCGGCTTTAAAGGCAATATTATTTCCAATCGTACACCATTTAGGTACAAATATTGCTAATGGTAATGTAGGGGCATCAGTTTCTAAAGTTTATTTTTTTAATATTATTGGTTCAACACTCGGTAGTTTATTAATTGGTGGTGTTTTCCTTGATTATGTGTCCATTTCATCAATGTTTATTTTCATTGGTATCGTTTGTGTTTTATTAGGCATTTTGATGATTATTAAAAAATCGGCCGTTTCTGTTATTGCTGTTGCTGTACTTGGTAGCTTTTGCTTTTGTTTCGTAGATAAACACACTGATTATATTTTTAGAAATACGTTTAAAAAAAATATATCTATCAACTCTTATATTGAAAATCGCTACGGGGTAATTCATATAGTCAATGATGATAACGATGGAAGGAAAAATATTGTATTAGGCAATCATATGTATGATGGTATTATAAATATGGATCCAAATAATGACATCAATGACTTAAATCGCCTTTACTTATTAGCGGCCGCTCATCCCAACCCTAAAACAGCTTTGGTTATTGGTATGAGCGCTGGTGCATGGACTCGAACATTGTCCAGCTTTCCTTCATTAGAAACCATTGATGCTATTGAAATTAATAAAGGTTATTTAGATATTATTAAGCAATATCCTACGGTCTCACCATTATTAGATGATCCTAAAATAAATATTTATATTGATGATGGACGACGTTGGCTTAAACGCAATAGTGATAAAAAATATGATTTAATCATTATGAACACGACTTACCATTGGCGTTCAGGTATAACTAATTTATTATCGCAAGAAATGATGAAAATACTACAACATTCATTAAATCCTAATGGTATTTTGGCATTTAACAGTACCCGTTCACTTGATACATTAAAAACAGCACAATCGGTATTTAAACATGCTTATTGGGGTCCAATGGGCTTTATTTATGCCTCTGATTCAATGATGAAAATTGATGAAAATGTAGCTAAAGCTCGGCTTGATAAGTTAGTTTTAGATAGTAGACCGTTGTTTAATGAAGAATCTAAACAACTGGAAAACGGTGCTTACAAAAAAACATTAGAGGCAAAACTATTAAGCTTAAACGAAGTTGAAAAACTTTATAATTTAGGGAGAGAGACAGAAGTTATTACTGATAACAACATGATAACAGAATACAAGTATGGGATTTTTACAACGAAAGAGAAATAAGGAACCGTTTATGTTAAGCAAAAAACAATTATTACTATTAAGTACGCTATTTTTTATTTCTGGAATGAGTGGTTTAACTTATCAAGTCGCTTGGCAACGAGTGCTTTATTCTGCTTTTGGTTCAGATGTTGATTCTGTTGCAATTATTGTATCGGCATTTATGTTAGGACTTGGCCTAGGAGCTCTTGGTGGTGGCAGAATTGTTGATAAATACCCAAATAAAGCACTACAGCTTTTTTGTTTTAGTGAATTTGGAATTGGTTTATTTGGAATAATTAGTTATCCACTTATTTTATTTGTGGGTGATATTTTTATTAGTTACAATTTAATTGTTGTTGCCATTGTTAATTTTTTATTGGTGCTTGTTCCAGCGCTCTTGATGGGAGCAACATTGCCAATTTTAATCACTTATATTGCACAGTTTTGGAAAAACATTGGTCAAACAACAGGACATCTTTATGCTATTAATACTTTTGGTGCAGCCGCTGGAGCGTTTTTAACAGGATTTATTTTGTTTATCCATTTTGGTATTAACGGTGTAACGATATTAGCAGCATTCGGTAATTTTGTTGTTGCCACACTTGCTTATCTGTTTTTGAATAAAGCACAGATAAAGGATTGATAGAAAGATCGATAAATGCTATAAAGGTATTTAAAGATGAAAATAAGCGAAAATTATCGCTTATTTTCAATTGCCTCAAAGCTAACTAATTAAGAAGCTTTATTATTAAGTATACATCATCAATAAAGTTAACGGTAGCGTAATTAGGATTGTTGATGAAGTATTCCTGTGTTTTTTAGATTTCATCTGTCATTTCCCGTTTTTTTATTTCTTTTTCTAGAGTGATAATTTTTTGCTACTCACTAGTTAGTTCTCGTTTTTGTGTTGTTGGGATTGATTTGCTTAACTTAACCCTTTTATCAAGCGTTGATTTATCTATAATTAAATGGTTAGTGATTTCAGTTAATGAAAAACGCACATTAGATGAGTATAATCAAGCGCATTTTGATGCGCTGTATGGAATTTTTGATCATAATGTGTTCTTCTATGATTTTTATTTATAGCATAGAGGTGACATTTGTCTATTTTAGAAGGGGATGATGATTATTCCACTGTTACCGATTTTGCCAAATTTCGAGGCTGATCAACATCGGTACCTTTGATCAAAGCAACATGATACGCTAGCAGTTGTGTGGGCACAGTGTAATAGATTGGTGCGGTGAATTCTTCGATATGGGGTAGGTTGATAATCTGCATGGTGTCATCACTAACAAACCCTGCGCCTTGTTCAGCAAAGACATACAGTTTACCACCGCGAGCTTTGACTTCTTCGATATTGGATTTGAGTTTTTCTAGCATTTTGTTAGTTGGCGCTATAACTATCACAGGCATGTCAGAGTCAATCAATGCTAATGGACCGTGTTTGAGTTCGCCAGCGGCGTAAGCTTCGGCGTGAAGGTAAGATATTTCTTTCAGTTTTAATGCTGCTTCCATGGCTATTGGGTATTCATCACCACGGCCTAAAAATAGTGCATGATGCTTATCAACAAATTGCTCAGCTAATTTTTTTATTTTTGATTCAAACGTCAGCACTTGTTCAATGCGATTGGGTAAGATTTGTAGTGCATGCACAATAGCCTGCTCAGTGCTTTCTGCCATATTATTTAAACGTCCTAATTTAGCAACTAGTAATAATAATACGGTGAGTTGTGTTGTAAAGGCTTTGGTTGATGCAACGCCAATTTCAACGCCAGCTTTAGTTAATAATACTAAATCCGCTTCACGCACAAGAGTGGATGCTGCTACATTACAAATAGCAAGAGTACTTAAGTAACTATTTTTTTTGCTAGCCACAATGCGGCTAATGTGTCAGCGGTTTCACCTGATTGTGAAAGAGTAATAAATAGGCTATTTTTGCGACGAGCTGGTTTACGATAACGAAATTCAGAGGCAATTTCGACATCACACGGTATACCGGCTAAGGCTTCAAACCAGTAACGTGCTACCATACCCGCATTATAAGCCGTGCCACAGGCAACAATTTGTATATGCTCAACTTGTCTTAAGATACTTTTTGCTTCAGCTCCCAGTTCTGATAAATCGATTTTACCATGTGTCATGCGACCCTCAAGGGTATTTTTAATTGCATTGGGTTGTTCGTAGATCTCTTTTTGCATGTAATGACTATAGCCAGCTTTATTACCCGCATCATATTTTGCATCAGATTCTATATATGGGCGGATTACTTCATTATGGCTTTTGTCTAAGATTGTTATTGAATTGTGAGTGATAAGAGCAATATCACCTTCTTCTAAATAGATAAATTGGCGGGTGGCGGGTAATAGCGCTAATTGATCTGATGCGATAAAGTTCTCGCCTACGCCACAACCAATAACTAAAGGACTGCCAGAGCGCGTTGCAACTAATATATCTGGATTGCGCGTGTCCATAATGACTGTGCCATAAGCCCCTCGTAGTTGCGGGATAGCTTTTTGCACGGCGTCAAATAAGGAACAATCTTCGGTTGATATAATGTCATGAATTAAGTGGGCAATAACCTCGGTATCGGTTTCTGAACGGAATTGGTAGCCTTTGGCGATCAGCTTTTCACGCAATGGTTCAAAATTTTCAATAATTCCATTATGCACGACAGCAATAAAGCTAGATACATGTGGATGGGCGTTATGTTCAACTGGTTCACCATGGGTTGCCCACCGAGTATGTGCAATGCCAATAGAGCCTTTTATTGGATATTGTGCTATTGCATCTTTTAATGCTTGCACTTTACCAACACGGCGAACACGTTGTAAAACACTTTGTGGTGAAATGATTGCCAGACCTGCAGAATCATAACCACGATATTCTAATCGTTTTAGGCCTTCTAGTAATATTTCTGCAACATCACATTTGGCAATAGCTCCCACAATTCCACACATATTTTATTCCCCATTAATTAATTTCGTTGGACGTTTCCAATTTGCAAGCTGTTTTTGTTTAACTCGGCTTACTACCAATTCATTGTCATTGACATTGTTGGTAACCGTTGTACCAGCTGCAATGGTTGCGCCTTTACCGACTTTTACTGGTGCAATTAATTGTGTGTCCGAACCGACAAACACATCATCTTCAATAACGGTTTTAAATTTATTTGCACCATCATAATTACAGGTGATAGTGCCTGCGCCAATATTGACATTATTGCCAATTTCGCTGTCGCCAAGGTAACTTAAGTGTCCCGCTTTAGTTAATTTGCCAAGGTGCGCTTTTTTTAGTTCAACAAAGTTGCCAACATGAGCTTGCTCGTCAAGCTTTGAGCCAGGCCTTAAACGGGCAAAAGGGCCAATGGTACACTGTTTAGCAATAATTGAATCTTCAATAATGCTATATGGGCTAATGTTTGAATGATCATCAATTGTGCAATTTTTTAAGATACAACCTGCACCAATAAATACGTTATTGCCAAGTTTGACGTTACCTTCAATGATCACATTACAATCAATCGTAACATCTTTGCCGTGCAAGAGGGTTCCTCGTAAGTCAAAACGGTTTGGATCAAGTAGCGTCACACCAGCTAGTAACAAGTTTTGCGCTTGTTGGTGTTGATATTGTCGTTCTAATGTGGCTAATTGTTGGCGATTATTAACACCTTCAACTTCAAATTGTTGTACTGGGTGTGAGGTTAATATTTCATAACCATCTTGGTGTGCAAAAGCAATAATATCTGTTAAGTAGAATTCTTTTTGCGCATTATTGTTGGTTAACCGTGATAGCCAATTTTTCAATAATTTGCCGTTAACAAACATGATACCTGTATTAATTTCATTAATTTTTTGTTGCTCAAGCGTGGCATCTTTTTGTTCGACAATGGCAACAACTTTACCGTTGCTGCGCTCAATGCGCCCGTACCCAGTTGGGTCATCAAGGATTACTGTCAATAATGCTATACCTTGCTTTGGTTTGCTAGCAATTAAAGTTTCCAGTGTTTGAGTCGATATAAGGGGGGTATCGCCATATAAAATTAGGATATCTTCGTTATCTTGAATGTGAGGGATAGCTTGTTGAACAGCATGGCCTGTACCAAGTTGTTCTGCTTGGTAAATCAGTTGTACATGCTGATCTTTAAGAGCCTCTTCAAGCTGTGCTTTGCCATGGCCATAAACAATATTGATGCAATTGGTATTAAGTTGTTGAACTGTGTCAATAACATGTTGTAACATCGGCTTATTGCCAATTTTATGTAAAACTTTAGGTAGGTTGGAATACATCCGTGTGCCTTTTCCTGCCGCCAAAATAATCGCATTCAGTTTTGGAGGTGCAATTGCCATAATCAGTTCCGTTCAGGTTAAATTAGCCTAATACTATAATCAAAGTTTTTAATGAAATCACCCACAATCTTTTAATTTTTATCATAAAAAAAGTAATATTGATATTTACCAAAGGGTTTAACAAAAAAGGAAGTAATGCATGAGTTCCATTATGAAAGTTTTATTACTTTATACCACACACGAAAAGCAAACTTTTAAAATTATGCAGCGCATAAACATGCAACTTAATAGTAAGTGTGATTGTGAGGTAATTGAACTATTGCCCGATACAAAAATCGATTTGACACAATACCAAGCGGTATTATTAGGTAGTTCAATTCGTTACGGGTTTTATAGTAAGGTAATGAAAGCGTTTATAGATGAACATTATCAGCAATTGAATGCCATGAAATCTGGTTTTTTTGGAGTAAATATGGTGGCTAGAAAACCTAATAAAAATACCCCAGAAACCAATTTATATACCAAAAAATTTCTGGCAAAAATAGCATGGAAGCCAACTATTACCGCGGTTTTTGCTGGTGCACTTTATTATCCTCAATATAATTGGTTTGATCGTAATATGATCCGCTTTATTATGTGGTTAGGAAAAGGTGATACAGATGTAACAAAACCAGTTATTGAATATACTGATTGGAAAAAGGTAGATAAATTTGCTGAGCAATTTTTACATTCAAACGTAGCCATTTGCTAAAATTTTTTACATGGAAATTGATATTTTGTTGGGTTTACCAAATTATCAAGCTCTTTTCAATAAACTTTGTGATATAGATCAACATTTCGGTTAAAAAGGTGTACAATATCGCGCCTATAGAATATGTCTCCTAATTGGAATTTTAATTGTGATTGAAAATTTAAGAAATATTGCCATTATTGCTCACGTTGACCATGGTAAAACAACTTTGGTTGACAAATTATTAAAACAGTCGGGTACGCTAGATAATCTGCGCGGTGACGATAACGAACGTATTATGGATTCTAATGCTCTTGAAAAAGAGCGTGGTATTACCATTTTAGCGAAAAACACCGCTATTGATTGGAATGGTTACCGAATTAATATCGTTGACACCCCTGGGCATGCTGATTTTGGTGGTGAAGTTGAACGTGTTATGTCAATGGTTGACTCTGTATTGTTGCTTGTTGACGCAATGGATGGCCCGATGCCACAAACACGCTTTGTAACGCAAAAAGCATTTGCTTATGGTTTAAAACCGATTGTGGTTATCAATAAAGTCGATCGTCCTGGTGCACGCCCTGATTGGGTTGTTGACCAAGTTTTTGATCTGTTTGTTAACTTGGGGGCGACTGATGAACAGTTAGATTTCCCTATTGTTTATGCTTCAGCTTTAATGGGTATAGCCGGTTTAGATCATGAAAATATGGTGGAAGATATGACACCGTTATTTGAAGCGATCGTTAAACATGTTGAACCGCCACAAGTTGATTTAGACGGTCCATTCCAAATGCAAATTTCTCAACTTGATTATAACAACTATGTTGGTGTTATTGGTATTGGTCGTATTAAACGTGGTCGTGTTAAACCAAATCAACAAGTGACTATTGTCGATAGTGAAGGCAATAAACGCAATGGTAAAGTGGGGCAAGTGCTTGGTCATTTAGGTCTGCAACGCTATGAAGCTGAAGTTGCCGAGGCTGGTGATATTATAGCATTAACAGGTCTTGGTGAGCTCGGTATCTCTGATACAATTTGTGACAATAGTTGCGTTGAAGCTCTGCCAGCGTTAACTGTTGATGAGCCAACAGTGACTATGTTCTTTAATGTTAATAGCTCACCATTTGCTGGTAAAGAAGGTAAGTATGTGACTTCTCGCCAAATTCTTGAGCGTTTAAATAAAGAACTGGTACATAATGTTGCGTTGCGCGTTGAAGAAACCCCTGATCCTGATGCATTTAGAGTGTCTGGTCGTGGTGAATTACATTTGTCAGTGTTAATTGAAAATATGCGTCGCGAAGGTTATGAATTAGGGGTTTCTCGTCCTAAAGTTATCTTTAGAGAAATTGATGGTAAAAAACAAGAGCCATTTGAACAAGTTACACTTGATATTGAAGAACAACATCAAGGATCCGTGATGGAAGCGCTTGGCTTACGTAAAGGTGACTTAACAAACATGTTACCAGATGGTAAAGGCCGTGTACGTTTAGATTACGTTATTCCAAGCCGTGGGCTTATTGGATTTAGAACGGAATTTATGACCATGACATCAGGTACTGGCTTGCTTTATTCTACCTTTAGTCATTATGATGATGTGCGCCCAGGTGAAATAGGTCAACGTAATAACGGTGTAATGATTTCAAACGGTACAGGTAAAGCTTTGGCTTATGCGCTTTATGGTTTGCAAGACCGTGGTAAGTTATTCCTAGGTCATGGTGCTGAAGTTTATGAAGGTCAAATTATTGGTATTCATACTCGCTCAAACGATTTAACTGTTAACTGTCTAACCGGTAAAAAATTAACCAATATGCGAGCATCAGGCACAGATGAAGCAACAACACTGTCACCACCAATTAAAATGTCATTAGAACAAGCATTAGAGTTTATTGATGATGATGAATTAGTTGAAGTAACGCCATTATCTATTCGTCTACGTAAACGTCATTTAACTGAAAATGATCGCAAACGTGCGTTTAGAAGTGGTAATAAAGACTAATTGTTGTAGTTTTACCGTAATATGAAAACCTCGCTATTTAGCGAGGTTTTTTTTGGCTTTAACTCTGGCAATAGCATCAGCAATGGATTGTTTACGATCCTTTGGCGCAATTGTATTGGTATTATTAACTGGCATTGCGCGAGGAAATAATATTGTGGGCGGTACGAGTTGGTTATGGCTTAAACGTTGTTGTTTTTTCTGAGTTAGTACTAACTCCTCTGATTCAGTCAATGCAGTACCTAGTGTGCTTAATGTAATACAGTCTGTTGGACAGGTATTAATACAATTACTGCACGAGGTACATAATTGTGGCAAAATGGTGTGCAATACTTGCTTGCTGCCGACAATGGCATCGGTTGGACAAACACGAA
Organism: Gilliamella sp. WF3-4; assembly: GCF_001690275.1. Classification (GTDB taxonomy): domain Bacteria; phylum Pseudomonadota; class Gammaproteobacteria; order Enterobacterales; family Orbaceae; genus Gilliamella; species Gilliamella apicola_C. The sequence goes on from NZ_LZGW01000017.1 coordinate 197,863, forward strand.
TGCATTTGCCACAACCAATACAGTTTTCTTCATCAATAAACGCTTTATATTCTTGTTTAGTTTGCATAATCATTTCTTGCATTAACTTAAACCTACTATATTACCATCTTTGTCAATATCGATTTGCCGATAAGCAGGGTTAGTGCCTAATCCCGGCATGGTCATCACGTTTCCAGCATAAACACGAATAAAACCAGCCCCAGCTGAAATCGCTAAGTGACTAATATCGACATCAAAATCGGTAGGTACATTTTTTAGGTTTGCATCAGCACTAATTGACATTGGTGTTTTAGCAATACAAAGAGGCAACTGGTCCAGTTTTAGTGCTTCGATCTCTTTGATATTTTCAAGTGCAGTAGCCGATAAATTAGCTTTGTTGGCACCATACTTTTTCACCATAGTTTGAATTTTATCTACTAGAGGCATGTTGTCAGGATAAGGTAGTTTGATTTCGTTTGGCGTATCACATGCTTTAATCACATGCTTAGCTAGTTTTTCTGCGCCTTTACCACCTTGAGTGAAAACTTCACTTACTTCACAGGCAAATGCACCATGCTCAATTGCATATTTTTGTAAAAATGCCAACTCTTCTTCGCTATCATGTGGAAAACGGTTAATGGCAACAATCACTTGTAGCCCATAACTTTTAGCATTGTTGATGTGCCACGCTAAATTAGCTGCACCAATTTCAAGTAATTCAACATTTGATTCTGAAATTTCTTTCGGGATTGCTTGTCCTGGTTTGATGTTATATTTACCACTGTTTGATTTTAAGCTACGCACGGTGGCAACTAACACTACACACGAAGCTTTAATACCCGCTTGGCGATATTTAATATTGAAGAATTTTTCCATGCCCATATCTGAGCCAAATCCAGCTTCGGTTACAACATAATCAGCAAGTTGTAAAGCAATGCGATCAGCAATGACTGATGAGTTACCATGGGCAATATTAGCAAAAGGTCCTGCATGAATAAGCACAGGAGTATGTTCAACGGTTTGCATCAAATTTGGGTTAATTGCGTTCTTAAGTAAGACTGTCATTGCACCAGCAACTTCAAGTTGTTCTGCGGTAATCGCTTCGCCTTGAGTATTATAAGCGAGAATTATGCGGCCAATGCGCTTACGCATATCGTGTAAATCTGAGGCTAATGCTAAAATTGCCATAAGCTCTGATGCTGCGGTAATTTCAAATCCATCTTGCCGTGTGATTCCATTAACACCACCGCCAACACCAACAGTAATCTTGCGAAGCGAGCGATCATTATGATCAATTACTCGTTTCCAAACAATGCGGTTTTCATCAATATTTAGACGAGGTAAACCAGTCTGCGCAGTAAATTCATCGCCTAAACGCGCTTCATGATAAAGGCGCGAATCCAATGCTGCCGACGCCAAGTCGTGAGCCGCAGTAATTGCATGAATATCACCCGTTAAATGCAAATTTAACGTTTCCATCGGTAATACTTCAGCTTGACCGCCACCAGCAGCTCCGCCTTTGACACCAAATACAGGTCCTAAGCTGGGTTGACGAATACAAGCAATTGCTGTTTTACCAATATAATTTAGTCCTTCACTTAATCCAATTGTGTTAACCGTTTTCCCTTCACCGAGTGGGGTTGGTGTGATAGCGGTAACTAATACCAATTTGCCACTAGGCTTGTTTTGATTCGCTTTTAGAATAGACAAATCGATTTTTGCCACATGTTTGCCATAAGGTAGGACAAATTCTTCAGGGATATTGCATTGTTTTGCTATTTCGGTAATTGGGCGTAATGGCATATAAGTTCTCATCTAACAATAAATTGGAATGTCAGTATAAAGAATTTGAATTGCCGAATAAAGAGACAATTTTATCTTTACTTATTTTCGGCACAATTGGTAATTATCTTGTTATAATAATTAAAAACATTCAATAAAAGGATAATAGTTAAATGAATTGGTTTTCCGAATATTCGCTTTTCTTAGCCGAGACGGCGACAGTCGTTATTGCCATTTTAGCAATACTGATTTTTATATTAAGCCAACGTCGTAAATCAGCAACGGTTGGTGGACGTTTATCTGTCAAAGATATTAGTCAAGAATACGAGCAAGTCAAAGATGATATGCTAATGTCAAGCATGGGTGAGCTAGAAGCTAAACTGTTTATGAAAGATATTAAAAAACAGAAAAAATGTGAAAAAAAGCAGGCAAAATTAGCGGCTAAGCAAAAAAAGAAACAAGTCAAAAACCAAGAAAAATCGGCGCTAGATAATGCAACAAAGTTGGCAGAAAACGATATAGATCAACAAGTCAAACCTAAATTATTTGTATTGTCTTTCAATGGTAGTATGGATGCGCACGAAGTTGAAGAATTACGCCAAGAAATTACCGCTGTATTAGCTGTTATTAAACCAGAAGATGAAGTTGTAGTAAAACTTGAAAGCCCTGGTGGTGTAGTCCATGGTTATGGGCTTGCGGCATCACAGTTGTTACGGTTTAGACAGCGTAATATTCCTTTTACGGTTGTCGTCGATAAAGTTGCAGCCAGTGGAGGGTATATGATGGCATGTACTGCGTCAAAAATCATTGCCGCACCATTTGCTATTGTGGGCTCTATTGGGGTAGTTGCTCAAATTCCTAACTTTAATCGCTTGCTTAAAAAGCATGATGTGGATATTGAATTGCAAACAGCAGGTGCGTATAAGCGTACTTTAACCATGTTTGGTGAAAACACCGATGAAGGTCGACAAAAATTCAAACAAGAGCTTGAAGAAACCCATCTTTTATTTAAAGATTTTGTTAAAGAATACCGCCCAAATGTTGATATCGAACAAGTTGCAACTGGCGAGCACTGGTTTGCAACTCAAGCTAAAGATAAAGGCTTAGTTGACGAAATCAGTACGAGTGATGACTTTATCTTATCTCACTTAGATACACATAAAATTATCTCTGTTAGTTATTTACGTCGGCAAAAACTATCTGAAAAGTTAGCTAAAAATGTAATAAAAGGTGTGGAAAGACTGTTTTTAAGGCAAGGAAACGGGTTGTGATAACTTTTTTATCATTTAAATAAATTGTTTATGATTTATTTAAAATATACAATGACATAGGCAGTTATAATTAGCTGCCATATATCTTTATTGTATTTGCTTGGTTTAAAATCGTTTAATAATAATAGAAGTATTTATTCCACCAAATGCAAAATTGTTGGTTTGAAAATATTCAATGTCTAAATTACGACCAGCTCCCACAATATAGTCAAGTTCACCACATGCAGGATCAACATTATTTAGGTTAATAGTTGGGTTAAACCAACCTGAATTCATCATTTCAAGTGTTAGCCAAGCTTCTACTGCGCCACAAGCTCCAAGGGTATGTCCAAAATAGCTTTTTAACGATGAAATTGGTGTTTGATTGCCAAAAATGTCTGCGGTCGCATTACTTTCAGCGATATCTCCACGATCGGTTGCAGTACCGTGGGCACTGATATAACCAATATCAGATGGTGATAGATGTGCTCGCTTTAATGCTTTTTCGATACATATTTTCATTGTTTCTGTACGTGGTTGAGTAATATGGCTGGCGTCACAATTAGTCATAAAGCCGACTATTTCACCATATATCTTTGCTCCTCGAGCTTTTGCATGTTCATACTCTTCAAGAATCAACGCGCCAGCACCTTCACCAATAACTAAGCCATCTCGATTTTTGTCAAATGGACGAGGGGAATTTTTTGGTGTGTCATTTTTTTGACTAGTGGCAAATAAAGTGTCAAAAACTGCTGCTTCAGAAGGGCATAGTTCCTCTGCTCCACCTGCAACCATAGCTGTTTGCATACCATATTTAATTGCTTCATAAGCGTAACCTATAGCTTGGCTACCTGATGTACAAGCGCTTGATGTGGTAATAACTCGTCCTTTTAACCCAAAGAACAAACCAGTATTGACAGCGGTAGTATGTGGCATCATTTGTACATATGTTGTCGCCGTGATATTGTTGGTATGTTTTTCATTGAGCATTGTTGCAAACGAAGCGACAGGTTGTGTACTACCTGTAGAAGAACCAAAAGCAATTCCTGTTTCACCATTTGTAATAATCGGGTCATCAAGTAATCCTGCTTTTTCAAGAGCTATTTCTGTTGCTTTTGTTGATAATAAAGATACTCTCCCCATAGAGCGTATTTTTTTTCGCGTATAATGCTCTGGAATAGTGAAGTTATCGATCGGAGCTCCTAATTTGGTGTGTAACCCATCATAGATTTCCCACTCAGGCATATATCTCACTGCATTTTCTAACTTTTTTAATCTTTCTTGTATCCTGAGCCAATCATTACCAAATGCAGTAACGCCCCCCATTCCTGTGATGACAACTCTTTTTATCATATCATCCCTCCATTGATTGAAATTACTTGACGTGTTACATATCCCGCTATATCAGACATTAAATAACTTGTTAGCCCGGCGACCTCTTCAACATGCCCCATTCTTTTTAAAGGAATCATTTTCATTGCTTCTTGTAATGCAATAGGATCCATATCTAAGATACCTGTATCAATTAAGCCTGGCGCAATACAATTTACAGTGATCTTACGTTTTGCAAGCTCTAGAGCAAGAGCTTTACTTGCTCCAATTAGACCTGCTTTTGCAGCACTATAATTAACTTGACCACGATTACCAACTAATCCCGAAACTGAAGATATAATGATAATTCTTCCACCACTGCGAAGCCTTATCATTGGCATTATGCAAGGATGTAATACATTATAAAAACTATCAAGATCGGTATGAATAACACTATTCCAATCATCTTCTGTTAAAGCGGGAAAGGCGCCATCGCGAATAATACCTGCATTATTGACAACACCATAATAGGCTCCATAAAGTTCTATATCTGCCTCGATAATTTGTTGGCATTGTTCTCGGTTGCTCACATCAAATTGTATTAATCGGGCAGATCCGCCTAATTGCTCAATAGCTTTTTTTGTATCAATTGCGCCTTGTTTATCATTATGGTAATGGATAGCAATGGCAAAACCATCTTGTGATAGCTTGTAAGCAATAGCTTTGCCAATTCCTTTACTTGCGCCAGTAACTAAAATCGTTCGTTTCATTTATTTTCTTCTCCTAATCGTTTTTCACCAAATAGAAAGGCTAATTCAGTTTTATCTGGTTCATAAACATTGAGTTTCCCTGAAACGACAGATTGATCACCTATCTTTATTTGGCAATCAAAATTAGCTAGTTTGGTATCAAAAAGAACTAAATTTGCATGGATAATTAAATGGCTGTAGTGAGGAAAGCTAGATAATGATGTTTTTATTGATCTTCCACCCAATAACATACCTAATTGTGGTTTTCTATTATTAATTATTCCATGATAGCCATTCCATACACCAATGGTTTGAGCCATTAATTCAATGGCGTATAAATTGGGGAGTGTATTATTTTCATCTAGAAAAGGAGCCAAGATGCCATTTTTATTGACTTGAACACTACAGATACATTGCTCATCATTAATTAAATGAACCTTTTCAACCATAACCATAGGGTTTTCATGTGGTAAATAATGAATAGCTGGGTAATATTGCATTATATTTTTCCAATAATTAAAGATGCATTGTTACCACCAAATGCAAAGGAATTTGACATGACAACAGGGGTATTCAATAGCATACTGCTTGTAACGAGATTAATTTTATCTAGAGTCTCATCAAATGGAGAGATTGAAAAATCTTGTTGTGGTAAATAAATATCTTGTTTAAGTAATAGAGCGCTAATAGCTAATTCTGTTGCTGCTGCGCTACCTAATGTATGCCCTGTTAAATGTTTAGTTGAGCTACAAGGCGGTAAATTTTGATTGAATAAGCGATAAACAGCTTTGCTTTCAGCAAGATCATTTAATATTGTTGCTGTACCATGAAGGTTGATATAGCCAATGTTATTGATTGTTAATTTTGCATCATCTAGCGCTATCTGCATTGCTTTTTCTGCTCCTACCCCTTCTGGATGGGGCGATGAAATATGATACGCATCGGATGACTCCCCAGTACCTAAAATTGCAATATTGCTTGTTTCATCTTTTGTAAGTAAAAAAAGAGCACTTGCCTCCCCAATATTTATGCCATTTCGGTTTTGAGAAAAAGGTGTGCATGGGGTTGCTGAAAGTGATTCTAGTGCATTAAATCCATTAATTGGCATTCGACTTAAGCTATCAGCTCCTCCGACAATAGCTGCGTCAATAATGCCTAATTCTATTAATTTTTTACCACTAATAATTGCCTTAGCACTTGATGTGCAAGCTGTTGATATTGTGTAACTGGGACCTTTTAAGCCTAGTAAAGCAGTTAAAAAGCATGATGGATCCCCTAGTTCTTGTTGATTATACGAAAATGCAGGTAGATGCTCATGTGTTTGCAAGTAGTTTTTTAAATTCATATCTCCTTCATGGATTCCTGAGGTACTTGTCCCTATAATAATTGCAATTCGTTTATCTCCATAGCGAGAAATAGCGTTATCGATCTCGGATTGAATTTGTAAATAAGCGCCATATAGTAAACGGTTATTTCGTGTTGTATATTGTGATAAATGTGAAGGTATATTAGGTAAATCGGCTGTAACTTTACCTAACCAAGTGTTTTGATTGTTTAGTAACCAGTTGTTCTCTTCAACTAAATAGTGCTGGGCACAATACTGCCTAGTTAACGTTTTTCTAATTTCACTTAAAGAATTACCTAAATTATTGATTGCTCCAAAAGCCGTAATATAAATCATTTATTTTGTATCCATACCTTGTATTGCAATTTTATAACCGAATATGTGATGCTCAATTTGAATCGGTTTTCTTATTTTTGTTGATGGGTTATCTATATAGGTTATATCTATTATGATTTCTTGCTTATCATTGCGTAATGTTCTATGTAACTCGCTATCAATGAGTTGCCAACCTTGTGGTAACACTATTTGCCATTCATCGATAGGCAAAATGCTCAACATAATGTCTGATAATACTTGTTCTGGTGGTGGTAGTTCTTTAACAAAAATATTCTGTTTGGTTGTAACTTGTTTCCCATCATAATTGATTTCAAATAGCCTAAATCCTAGCGCAGAAAGGCCGATTACTTTTAAATGATTATTATTAATATCAACGAGAGAAATAATTGAGTTTTCAATATTATTATATTTAAATTTCAATAGTTGCTGATCATGATAATTTTGTTGTGTATTTACTTTAGGAAGATTAATTTTAACTTCTTTAGTAAGCCACGCTTGCGATGGCCTATTGTTTGCGCATCCAGAGGCTAAAATTGCTAGCATTAGCATTATTAAACTTAAATATTTTTTCATCCAGTATTACCTATTGTTAATGTCTTGTAGATTTTTTTATGATTTTTGTATTTTTTACTGCTAATGGTGCAAATAAAAAGGCAGCAAAAATTCCACTTGTAAGCACTATACCAAAGCCTTTTATTGCATTTGTATGGCTAATAATTAGTAATCCGAAGGATAATAATGTAGTTAGTGCAGCCATTGTAACTGCTAATAAGGCGCTCTTAGTTTGGCTTTTAACGTTACCTAGAAAAAGACTATAATCAATTCCAATACCAATGACAAGAATGAGTGCTAACATTGAAAATAAATTTAATGGCTGATGAATTATGCCATGTACAGATAATGCAACGCCAACTGATAGTAAAGTAGGGAGTGTGCTTTTTAATGCTGTAATCAAACCATATTTACGATTGTAAAAAATGAAACACACACAAATAATAATAATTGCACCAGCCATTAACTGGGATAAATAAACCCTATAATTGGTAAACATAGTATTAAATTCAGTATGGCGATCGAGCCAATAAACGCCATCATCTACATGCGATAATGTACGGATATCATTTATACGCTTAATATTTCCAATTGGGATTAATGTTGCACTTTTTCCATTTGGTAGTGATAACCACAATAAATTTTGACCCTGACTAATTTCGCTTTTTACCCACATTTCTGGTGTGATAAAGACGTTTGTGTTTTCAGTGCTAGGTAATCTAATATTAATTCCCATTTGTTGTAGAGAAGAGACAATTTCTGGCATATATTTCTCTACCAAAGCAACATTATGTTGCTGTTGTTTTATTGAGGGGAGGTTAATCGATTGGTATTGTTGAAAAACACCTTTTTGTTTTGCTTGTTCTAATTTAGGTAAGAATGATTCAAGGCGTTGTAATGTTTGTTCTGCTGTATCACCAAATACGATAAACCACTTTTGATCTGAAGATTGATGTGTAATATTTATTATATCTTGCTCTTCTTTCTGGAGATCGATAGGTAAAGCTTGTAGTTTGCTGATATCATCATCAATTTTTAGATTATAGGCACCATAGCCAATAAATACTATAGCTAGCAATACTGTTATCCATTGCACATTTTTATTTTCCCACGGCTTAAGCCAAAAGGTGAAGAAGCTAGCCCCGACGTTTTCACGGACAGGAAGTTTTTTTATTAAAAAAGGGTACCAACACGTGACAGTTAAAAAAGCACCAAGTAAACCAAATACAGCAAAAATAGATAGTTGTTTTAATCCAGGGAATGGTGCAATTAACAAAATCAGGTAGGCAATAAAGCTAGTGCACAATGCTATAGCTAAGGTAGATATTAATTTTTTTAAACTATCATAGGAAGATTCATGGTTGCCATGAAGTAATCGTTCTGTTAAATAGTGTAAGGAATAATCAATAGTTATTCCAATAACACTCGTGCTCATGACTAATGTCATTACATGAATTTCACCAAATATCATCAATACCGCGGCTAGTCCGCAAATAATACCAATTAAAATTGATAGTAATGAAAGAAGAATAGGCGTGACTGAACGAAATATTGCAATAATTAATATGATAATACCGATAATAGAAAGGCCACTAATTGTTGAAATATCTTTTTTAGCTTCAATACTTGCATTATCACTATAAAAAATTACCCCTCTTTTTAATATTTCTGTGCCAGGATAATTTTTTTGTAATTGTTGAGCTAATGCCTCCAACTCTGTAACAATTTGATGTGATTTATTTATATCGAATGAAGATCCTTTCAGCTGTGCGTGAATCATGTACCACACATTACCTTGTTTATCTTGACCTGTTAACCAATTATTTTTAATGGTTAGATTGCCTGTATTACTAAGCTGGCTTAATTGTGAGGCGCGGGTAAGTAATAATGGATCTTTATTTAATTCTGTTGCGCTAATACCGCTAAATGGCGAATATATTTGACTTTGAATCCAAGCAAATTGTTTATGTGTTTCTAGCCTTTTAATCGTTTTTTTATCCATTAACTGATAACGATATTTGTAAGCAAACTTTCCCCAATTTTGTTGAAATTGTTCATCAAAATATCCATTAATTTGACTAAAAATAGGGTGCTTTTTTAATTGTTGATACCACCATTTAATCGGTTCTAAATTATCGGGATTAGCAGGTTTTATTAGCCAAACAAGTTGTTTATCAAGCCTATCTTGAAAACCATTAATGAGTTCAGTTGGTACGTGGTTCGCCTGCTCTTTTGGCAGTAAAGATAAAATGCTACTATTAATTCTACTGTTTGAAATAAGATAGCCGACAGAAAAGAGCAGACAGATAACAGTAATTCCCCATAGAATGGCAATCTGTTTAAGTCTTTTTATATTATTTGAATAGTAATTGTTCATGTTGTGTTAATGGTGATGTTTTGTGATTTATAAATGCAATTACAGTTTTATCATTTTGCTTATCATCTATGGTGATAGTTTGTAGGTATATGTTGCCATTTAATATAATTTGTTTAAAAATTTTGTTTAATGGTGCAATTTTAGGAGAAAGTGTCAGTGTCCATTGTTGATTTTGTTCTGACAGTGTTATTTCAAAATTATTTTCCAGCATTTGTTTATCCGCAGTAAAGATTGCGGTTAATAAGTGATTAAATTGAAACAATTGGGGTTGGCTTTCAGCTGTAATAATTTGAGATTGTTGCCCCTCAATGCTTTGTTCCATTCTTGTTTGATTCATTTTTAGTGTCATAGTAAATGGAGTTTGTTGTTGCCACCATAACCCTAAATCTTTTGAAATAATCATTTTACCGCTTGAGTGTAGTGGTGCTGTAAGCCCATTTATGTAACGATCTTGTGTAAAGTTAGCACGAACAGTTTTATGTTTACTGAATTGTTGTTGCAAATCTTCTAATGTAACGGCGTAAGTTAATGTGGAAAAACACATAACTAATAGTGTAATGACAGCGGATAAGTATTTTTTCATATTTATAACCCAAAATGTTTTAAGAAAATTGAGGGAGTAACAAAGCTCATTTCTTGTGTTGTTGCCGAAACTGCTACTTGAATTGTGTAGCCAGATGTGGTTTTTTTTCCTGTTAAACTATCTATGATTGTGTAATTTATCTTTATACGGTGCTCGTATTCTTTTAAAGTTGCAGTAATTTGCAATGCTTGTTCAGCAATTGTGGGGGCAATATATTTCACTCGAGCATCTACAATAGGCCATAGATAACCAGATTCTATCATCTGCTTATATCCATAATTGAATTTTTTGAATAAAGCCTCTCTGGCCTTTTCAAAAAATTTTAAATAGTTACCATGCCAAACCACGCCCATTGCATCTGTATCATGGAATGAAGTGGTATATTCAATGGTTGAGCTATATTTATCATTATTTTTCATGTTTATTTATGTCTTTGGTTGAGTTATTTCGTGTTGGTGGGTTAAATTTCCAGAAATCATAAAAATTAAACCAATCCAATGGCGAAATAAGGCAGTAATGCTCCAATCTTTTTGCATAATCTTGTATTATTTTATTTAATTCATCTTGACGATTTTGTCTTGGTAGCTGAATTTTATCGGCAAAATGTTCAAAATAGACTTGAAAGCGCCCATTAGGTTTTAATCCCCAAATTAAATACACAGGAACTCCTAAAGCTGAAGATAAAACAAAAGGTCCTTTAGGAAAAGGCGCTGGCGCTCCTAAAAAATTGGCCCAGCAAATCGAATTATCAGATATTCTATGATATGGGTTACTTGAAGTTCGATCGCCAACAATCGCAACCCATTCGCCATTATCTAATTTTTCTTTGAGTAGAATTGCAGTATCCGGCCCTAATGTATCTATTTGAATCAAATTAATTGTAGATGCTTGATTGGCCTCTTCTAAAACTTGCTGAAAACGCATAGCGTGTTTTGTAAAAACAAGCGCATTAATTTTGATATTATATGATAGCTCAGCAAGTGCTCGACATACTTCTATATCACCAAGGTGCGAACAAATCAAAATAATGCCACGTTTATCAGACATAATATCTAAGCATTCCTGATTGTTAGGAAAATAGAGTTGATCAAGTTTAATATCGCCTTGCCAACTGGCTATTTTGTCAAGAAGAGATTCTCCAAATCGTTGAAAATGATGAAAAGTTGTTAGCCATTTTTTTTCGATATAAGGGATATTTTCATAGTCATTCTTTATTCTTTCTAAATAGGCTCTAGATGCTTGTCGTTGTGTTTTACCTGTTAGCCAAAAATAGGTGATAACTGGAAACATGATTAATTTCGTACATTTTCTCCCAAAAATTCGATAAAATTTTAAAATGAACTTAATGCCAAATAGCCCTTTTCTTTCAGGTGTTTGTGACCAATGTCTTTGATCTTTTGTTTTCTGCTTATTTCTTTTTAATAGCGAAGGTATCTGTGGGATCATTTCAAAAAATAGTCGAGTATGCATCCAAGATATCCGTACATTGTCTTTAAATGCGTTGAAATGTGATACGCCATCTTTAGGGTAAGTGACATGTGTTGGTATGAAAATTGATGGGGTACCTTGCCAGTATAATCTAACCATGATATCTGTATCGAAATCCATCCTTTTGCCTATCTTAAACTGCTTTATAAGGCTAACGGTTTGTTTTATTGGGTATACGCGGAATCCACACATGCTATCTTTGATGGTAAATGATAAGGTTTCAACCCATACCCAAAAATGTGTTATATATCTAGCTATTAATCGATGCTTAGGGACTGAATTATCATAAACTGGATAGCCTGATATTAACGCATCGGGATTAAGTTCTGACTTTTCTATTAGTAGTTCAATAAATTGGCTATCATGCTGACCATCTGCATCAATTTGTATTGCATGAGTGAAACCTTGATTAAATGCGTATTCAAGGCCAGTCATAACCGCTGCACCTTTTCCTTGATTAGTTGCTAACTGTAATAACGTTATCCAAGGGTATAATGCTGAAAGTTGTTTCAGCTTAAATGCTGCATCTGAAGAGCTTCCATCATCAATTAAAATGCATGTTAACTGATAAGGTTCAATATTTTTCAGAACGGTAGGTAAAGCTTCACTGTGGTTATAACAAGGTATAATAAAACAATAGTTAGTTAAAGGTAATTGTTTTAATGACATAACGTGAGCTTTCCTGTGCTTGCTATTTTATTGCTGTTGTTTTTTGTTATAAATGTATAGGTAAATTCTAATTTTTTTATGCTTTCATGCCATGTTAGGCGTAACATCAAACGATCTTTCGGAATAATTGGGCATTGAAATTTAATTACATCAACAGACCGTAAGTTCAGTGATTTATCAAAATATTTCTTTGTGTAATGAATTACCCAGTTAAGTTGAGCCACTCCTGGTAACAAAGGTTGGGATTTGAAATGACCTTCAAACCAAAATAGATCAGGAGAGATAGTTAGTTCAATATCAACCGAGGTTTTGCTAATATTGATTGTCTTTTCTTTTACAAACTTTTTATCCATTGCTTTTTTGAGCGTCAAATAATTTTTTTAAATCAATATAAGCGCTTTTCCCTTGAGTGTTTTTTGGCAAAGATTCAACAAATCGCCATTTTTTAGGTATTTCGATCAATGATAATTCATCTTTTAACAAAAGTCGAAAATATTGTATTAATTCGAAATGGTTATATTGTTGTAATATTTTTTTGTATGGATGAGATAGTACAATAATTGCTCCAAGTATAGTGCGATTATTTTGTTCTAGTGGAATAACAATATTTTCGGCTACTTCATTAAGTTGATTAAGTTGTTTCTCAATAAATGTCAAAGATACTCTATTTTCAGATATTTTTACAATCTTATCTATTCGCCCGTTTAGGTAGAAAAAGTTTTCATCTATTTTCTTGATCTCATCACTTAATGGTTCTGGTTGCGTTAATAAAGGCGAAATTAATAAAGGTTGTTTTGAGTTTTGATGTTGTATCCGTATTGATGAAAACAATTGCCAAGGCATATTACCTTGGGTTTGTTGTCGGGTTGCAATAACGCCTGTTTCGCTTGAACCATATACTTCATTGGGTAATACGCCATAACTTTTTTTACATAATAAGGCATTTTCATAAGCAAGTTTACCACCCGATGAAACTACTTTATCGCAATTTATTGTAGGTAATTTATCATCTAAATTCTTGATAATTGATGGTGTTGTAATATAGATAATTCGATTGTGATAATAAGTGGCTAGCTGCTCTTGATAAAGTACTGGTTCACAAACAAATGGAATTCTACAACTCAGTGGTAACATTATTTTAAATGTTAAACCATACATATGTTCATGAGAAACAGATGCAATAAATAGATTGTTTTTAAATTTTCCCCAGTTAGATTCAATGATATGAATCTCTAATTCGAGTTGAGAAATTGACTTCTCAATGGGTTTGGGGAGTCCTGTCGATCCGGAAGTAAATAGTGTTAATGTCTGGTGTTTAAAACCAGAGGCGATTAATCGATGTTCTGAAATTATATCATTTTCTTCAATTTTATTTATGTTAACAATTTGTTTATTTGGGTAATGTTGATTTGAAAATTGAATATCATCGACTAATAGCGCGTCGTAGTGTTGATTCATTTCTTTTAATTGAGGATTTACTAAAATAGGTTGTTTACCCGAGTAAAGAAGCGCTAATAATCCAGCAACAAAATTAAAACTATCTTGCATGTATAAAGCCCAAAACTTCTTGGGTGTATTATTTAATGCATGAGTGATGTTTAAAACTTGTTTTTTTAATTCGCCTACGGTCAATGGTTGGTTATTTCTAAATGCTACAATTTCATGTTTTGGTCTTAATAGTTGTTTTGATAGCGAAATTAATGTTGTACTTTCTGACGTATTAACCATTCTCCCCCCATAAAGGCGCCAATCAAAATATAGCTAATTAAGCCGTTATAAATAGTCCACCAATACGTATTATTTAGTAGGCAAGTTATTAAAGCTATTGTTCCATTAAAAATAAAAAAACAACACCAACACCATGTTACTTTTCGAGTATACCAAATAGCATTTTCAGGTAAATTTTGGTGTTTTAATCTGGCAAATTTCTCTATTATCGTTTGTGGTTGATATAATGAGTAGCTAAAAACAATAAAAAAAATGACATTAACTAATACAGGATAAAAAAGGAGCATTTGGTATTTAGCGCACAACCAACTTATTAGCACCAAACATAAACCTACACACGCAACAAGCTTCGCTATCCAACGCATATTAGAAAATAGCTTGGGTAAAGTTATTAGTCGTAAAATAAATGAAATAGCTAAATAAAAAATAGCTAAATTAACCCAGTTGTAGCGTAAAGATAAGTAAATAATAAAAGGATAACCGACAAATAAGATATTTGTCACAATATTTATTATTAACTTAGCTTTACTTCTATTCATTATTTAGTATTAACTAAATTATTAATAGCTTCAACAACATCTTGTACTGTTCTGACAGATTTAAATGTTTCGGGATCCACTTTTTTGCCAATCTTTTTTTGAAGATGTACAACTAAATCAACAGCATCAATACTATCGAGATCTAATTCTTCAAAGAGTTTAGATTCAGGTTTAATATCTTCAGCTGGCAGTTCAAAAAGCTGTACTAGTGCGGATTGAATTTGCTCAAAAATTTGTTGCTTTTCCATGCTATAATTCTCCTATGATTTTTGTGATGAAATAAAATTGGCTAATGATTGAATTGAGCTAAATGCTTTTTTCGTTTCTTCATTTTCAGCTGAGAGCACAATTCCATATTTATTTTTAATAGCAAGTCCAAGTTCTAACGCATCAATTGAATCTAGCCCTAATCCTTCACCAAATAATGGTGCCGTAGAGTCAATATCATCAGGCGTGATAGCTTCCAAATTAAGTACATCAATGATGAGCGTCTTAATTTCATTATGTAAATTTTCCATTAGTTTTCCTTTTTATCGAAGCAATATTAATTTGTTGCCGTTTCAGTCAGTACTGAAGTTAAATATCTTGTTAATTTTCTTGCCGCCACAGTAGTGTTGGGGCTGGCAAAATCAGTAATTGAAATTTTTTCTCCAATAGTGATATTAAAGCAAGCTTTTTTTGCTGGTATATTATACCATTTTTGCTGCTTAATAAGACAAGGTGGAGTGCATTTTATATGAACGATACGAATATCAACTTGACAACGCAATGCTATATTAGCAGCACCTCGTTGTAATTTAATTGGTTTATTAGGTACACTTCTAGTACCTTCAGGGAATATCAATATTCGTCCTTCGTTAGCTAATATTTGTTTGCACTGCGGTAATATTTTTTCTGATTCAGCATTTAAAATGTATCCTGCAGTTTTTATTATACGGCTGATAAAAATGTTGTTAAGTAGCTCACCTTTAACTATACAATCACAACGAGGCATAACCGATACTAGCAATACAACATCAAGCAAAGAAGGATGGTTGGCTACAATTAAACAGCTTTTGTCTTGTTTTAATTTTTCAAGTCCATCAAATTGATAATGGATGACCCCTAGTGATTTCATTATCCAAACAAAAGCTTTAAAACTAAGACAAATACTTCTTTGCGCAATAATACTTCGTTGATATTTGTTCCAAACAAATAATCTTAACAAAGTAAACCATAATAGTGAAATTATGAAAAGACCAAAAAAACCGAATAGCGTAAATCCCAGAGCAGTAATTAATAAGCGCCAATACTGATTTAGACTGTAAGTATTTTTTTTTGTTAATAATTTAGTGTCCATTGCCAATCTTGAGCGTTTCCTTGTACTATAAATTGTTTATGTTTATTTAAGTAAGCGTGTAAAAAAGCGATAGATTGGGGATACTCTGAGTGATAAACTTCAGAAGTTTTTTCAATGCTTTGACAATTGATTTCGCTACCAGTTGTTAATACGTACCCAACAGCATAAATTGGCAGTAACTGTTTGATATCAGTCTGGTACGGTTCAGGGATGATACCATCAAAATCAATTAATAATACTTTTTTCTTCCCCTGATTTAATACAGGTAAGGCTTCAATTAAACCCTGTTGAAAGCTATCACTATGCGCCGATAACGAAGTGATAGGAATTGTTTGATTCGCAATAATTGTCAGTAATCCAGCTGTTGTATTGTGAACAGATAGGGCAAAATCAGTAGGAGAAATATCTCTGTTCTGGCTAAGTGCAGATAATATTTTATACGTTTTTTCTAATTCACCATGGCGACTAGTAAAAATGGCTAAATTAAAACTGCCATCATTTACAAGCTCAAGTCCAACTTCAACCGCTAAACGTGATGAACTGCTCATACGGCGGGCTTGCATCATAGGAAGTCTATTTGACTTAGGTATTGGTAAACTCCAATCATGCTGATTTTTTTGTGACCATAAGAGCCAATCATCTTTATTAGATAATCCCGCAGATAAGGCAAACCAATTTTCAATAGAAAAAGAAAAATTCATTTTGTTAATAATTTTTAATTAGTTCTTTACTTAACAATATTTTATAATATTATTTGTAACAAATTTACATAAATTTGCAATATATTGATACAATACATTAAATTAAAAAAAAGGCAAGAGATTGACTGAACAAGAAACTATAAGATATGGGTATCATAGAGATAGGTATACCGCATTAGATGCAATAACAGAAGCTCAAAAAATTGCATTTTATCCTATTTTTTTTCAAGCAATAGTTAGTATGAGAAACACAGGCATATTAACGTGCATAGATCAAGCAGGGAAAAAGGGTATTACTTTTGAGGAAATAGAAAAGAAAATTTCGTTGTCTTCCTATGCAATCGAGCTGTTATTGGATATTGGATTAAGCATGCATGTCATTTATAAAAGTGATCAATATTATATCCTAGGTAAAGTTGGACATTATCTACTACACGATAAAATGACAGAAGTAAATCTTAATTTTACTCAAGATATTTGTTATCAAAGTATGTTCTATTTGCAAGATGCTTTAGAATCTGGTACTCCCGAAGGGTTAAAAGTTTTTGGTGACTGGAAAACTATATACCCTGCGTTACAATCATTGCCTGAAAAAGCTAAAAAAAGTTGGTTTGAATTTGACCATTTTTATTCGGATCATTCGTTTCCAATTGCTTTTTCTCATATTGAGCAATTAAATCCCAAACATATTTACGATGTTGGCGGCAATACGGGTAAATGGGCAATTTATTGCGCCCAACACTCGACAGATCTTAAAGTTACATTATTAGATCTACCAGAGCAGATTACTGTTGCTAAAAAAAACATTAATAAAGCAGGTCTTGATGAGCGTATTGATAGCTATCCTATTGATTTGTTGACAGCAAAAATGCTTCCGAATAAAGCTGATCTTTGGTGGATGAGCCAATTTTTAGATTGTTTCAGTGTTGAACAAATTATCTATATTCTGAAATTGATTCACCGTAGTATGAAAGATGATGCGGTGTTATGTATTATGGATCTATTTTGGGATAGGCAGAGCTTTGAAGCTGGCGCACTGAGTTTGAATGCCACTTCTTTATATTTTACGTGTTTAGCAAATGGTAATAGCCGTTTTTATCATTCTAAAGTATTTTATCAGTGTCTTCACGATGCAGGATTTTATATTGAAAAGGATATTGATAATTTAAGTTATGGTCATACTTTGTTAATCTGTAAAAAAATTAATTAGCAATCAATAAACAAACAAAACACGAGGAGTAAACAATGAAGTTTTTAAAATATGTCGTTAGTGCATTACTATTTTCATTATTAATTGGCTGTGCTGGTAAATATCAAGAACCTAAAAATATTACCACTTCGGTAGATGGACTAACAAAAGAACAAGTAAAAAAAGCTATTTTAGCTTCTGCCACTAATGGTCGGGCAGCTTTTGGTACATGGAAAATGGATGTGATAGATAGTAATACAATTCGTGGACGTTTATTCAATCGTAAATTTGAAGTAGTGGTCAATATACCTTATTCTGCAAAAAACTATTCTATTAATTATGTTTCGGTTAGCAATAACTTAAAAAATGGACATGGTCAAATTCATCGAAATTATAATCGTTGGATAAATAATCTTGATGCTAAAATTCAAGAAAATATTTTTAGAACAAAATAAAGCAATTTTGGGCTAATTATTTTTTATGGAATAGGCGATAAAACAGAATAGCATCAATTCAGATTTATTGCCTGAAAATCAAGCTCAATTTACAAGTTGAGCTTATACCCATCAGAATCGATTTACGTCTAAGGATCTCTTACCTTTAATTAAACGAGTGATAAAATAGTTCGATTTTAAGTAACACTTTATTTAAAATACAAAAGCTCTTAATTGATTTCACTTCACTTAGTTTTATATTTAACAATGATCCGCTTTATTATTTGATAAAAATAGTAGTTTTTTACTAATTTCTAACGATAATATTAATTGTTAAAACTGACTATCTATTAATCTAATTGCAATTTAATATAAGTCTATATTCATATAGTTTGATGGATATAGCTCCACCTTATTACATTTCTTTTTTTAATTCATAAATCATTACGCTTGAGGACAATTATTATGTTTCAATGGCTTTCAAACTGGATTTTAGATGGACTAAAACATTCCCCCGAAATTTTATTATTTCTATCGTTGAGTTTAGGGTATTTGATTGGTGGCATTAGGATAGGCAAATTCCAACTCGGTGGTGTTGCTGGTTCGTTGCTTGTTGCTGTCGCTTTAAGCGTTTTTGGTGTGACTATTGACGCTGGTGTTAAAGCGATTCTTTTTGCGTTATTTATTTATGCAGTGGGTTATGAAAGTGGTCCGCAATTTTTCCGTTCACTTGGTATAAAAACCTTACGTGAAATCTTCTTAGCATTATTTATTGCAGTTGCAAGTTTTGTGACTGTTATCGTACTAGCCAAATTATTCCATTTAGACAAAGGTCTTGCAGCTGGATTAGCTGCGGGTGGTTTGACACAATCGGCAATTATGGGCACAGCCTCTGATGCATTAAGCCAATTAGGTTTAAGCGCAGATGAATTAAGAAAAATGCAAGCAAATGTAACTATTGGTTATGCTGTGACCTATATATTTGGTTCACTAGGTGCCATTATTGTCTGCGTCAATATTCTGCCAAAAATCATGGGTAAAGATATTGGTGATGATGCAATAAAAGCACAGGCTGAGCAACTTCATGGTTCGCTTTCATTAAGCTCTGATCAAAATCTAGCTTTATCTGATATTAGTGGTCGGTTGTATCGTATTACCAATAAAATTAATCAAACAGTGGCGCAAGTTGAACAAACTATTAATGGCATTAGTATTGAGCGTATCAAACGTGGCAATAAAATCATTGAAGCAATGCCAGAAACAGTATTAAAGTCGAAAGATATTATTCTTGTTGTGGGTCATCGTGATTCAATGATTAAAGCACATGATCTACTTGGTAGTGAAGTGAATTCAGCATCTGGAATGGATGTGGTAATGAATAAGTTAGATGTTGAAATGCGTAATAACCGTTATGAGGGTGAAAATCTTACTCAAGTACTTCAATCAGATGAAGTGATGAAGTTAAAACATGGCATCTATCTTTTAGCGATTAATCGTGATGGACAACCTCTTCCCCTTAATAACGATATTTATTTAAAACTTGGTGATGTTATTACTATTTATGGTGCTGATAGTGATCTTCGTCGTGTTATTGACAAAATCGGTGCACCCATTACCAAAAGTGAAAAAACTGACTGGATATTCCATGGTTTAGGGCTTGTTGTTGGCCTTATTATTGGCTTAATTGTGATTCGTGTAAGTAATATTCCTATCACATTAGGTGCTGGAGGTGGAGCGCTTTTATCAGGATTATTATTTGGTTGGTATCGTTCGGTTCACCAAACTATCGGTAATATTCCTACTGGTGCAGTGCAACTTTTAAAAGATTTTGGCTTAGCTGGATTTGTTGCTGTTGTGGGATTAAGTTCTGGTCTTCAAGCAATTAATACAATTGAAGAACAAGGTTTATCTCTATTTTTAATTGGTGTGGTTGTTACTTTGCTACCAATGCTACTTGCCATTTATTTCGGAAAATATGTGCTTGGCTATAAAAACGCAGCAGTATTTGCTGGTGCTTTAGCAGGATCGCGAAGTGCTAACCCCGCTTTTGGTGAAGTGCTCAATAAAGCTGGCAATTCAACGCCAACTAACTCTTTTGCTATTACTTACGCTTTAGCTAATGTTTTCCTAACTTTATTAGGTCCATTAGTTGTTGCTTTTGTTTAATTGATATATCAAATTAAGGGTACTAATGTATGAAAAACAAAACAGAATATAGCCAATATGCTAATTTAAGTCCTTTTGAATTAAAAGATAACTTAATTAAACTGGCACAAAGCCATACTGATCGGGTGATGTTAAATGCGGGTAGAGGTAATCCAAACTTTTTGGCTACTTGGCCTCGTCAAGCATTTTTCCAATTAGGTGTGTTTGCCACTCAAGAATCCGAAATGTCATTTTCATATTTAAATGAAGGTGTTGGCGGTATGCCAATTAAAGCAGGATTAACTGGACGCTTTGAACATTTTATTTGTCAAAATTATAATACCCCTGGTGTGGCATTTTTAGGTAAAGCTTTTTCTTACATCCGAGATCAACTTGGGCTTGATGAAAACGCTTTTTTACAAGAAATGGTAGAAGGTATTTTAGGATGTAATTATCCTGTACCTGATAGAATGCTTCACTTTAGTGAAGATATTGTTAAAGCCTATGTGTTACAGCAAATGGGGGCCCAATATCTAGATCGTGATAATATCGATTTATTTGCCGTTGAGGGTGGTACAGCCGCCATGGCTTATATTTTTAACTCCATGAAAGAAAACGGATTAATCCAAAAAGGTGATAAAATTGCTATTGGTGCGCCTATATTCACACCTTATCTTGAAATTCCAGAACTTAATGATTATCAATTGGTTGAGGTATTAATTAATTCTGATCCTAATTCAAATTGGCAATATCCTGAGTCAGAATTGCGTAAATTAGAAGATCCAGCAATTAAAGCCTTTTTTGTTGTTAACCCATCTAATCCACCGTCAGTTAAAATTGACGATAAAAGCTTAAAAATTATCGCTGATATTGTTAAAAAACGTCCTGAATTGATTATTTTGACCGATGACGTTTATGGTACATTTGCCGATGATTTCCAATCTTTATTTGCAATCTGTCCGCAAAATACTATTTTAGTTTATTCTTTTTCTAAATACTTTGGTGCGACAGGTTGGCGATTAGGTGTTATAGCAACGGCTAATGATAATGTGATAGATAAAACTATTAAAGCATTACCAAGCAAAACTAAACAGATCTTAAATAAACGTTATAGCTCAATTACGACTGATCCGGAAAATCTTAAATTTATCGATCGCTTAGTGGCTGATAGCCGTGCTGTAGCATTAAACCACACTGCCGGTCTTTCAACACCACAACAAGTACAAATGGTCTTATTTGCATTGTGTGAAATGATGGATAGTGATCAAAGCTATAAAAACGCATTAAAATCACTTATCCGCCGCCGTGCAGCATCACTTTACCAACATTTGGGGCTTAAACATACCACCGATGAAAACAGTGTTGATTATTATACACTTGTTGATCTTGAGCATATTTGCCGAGAATTATATGACGATAAATTTGCTCAATGGATATTAAAAAATAAAAATCCGTCTGAAATGTTATTTAGAATAGCAGACGAAGCGGGGGTCGTTCTATTACCAGGTAAAGGATTTGCTGTACAACATCCTTCTGCTCGAGCATCGTTAGCTAACTTAAATGAATATCAATATGCAGCGATTGGCTTATCAATGCGTAAATTGGCGGAAGAATATTATGATGAATATCAAGGTAAAGCAAAGAAAAAATAACTAATTATTTAGATTTATTCATCTAATTATTAATCAAACCCTAGTTTATCTAGGGTTTTTTATTATGTTATCAAGTTAATTTTTCAATGTATTACGAGGGCTCCATCTGTTTTCAGCCTAGTTTGCTTTTTTATTGCAGTAAACTTTTGATCTGTCACTTCCACAACACATTATGCGACTAGAGCCTCATTTTTTACATGGGCAATGGATACTCTTAAATAATTGCCAAAATTGGTTTTTAATAAACTTTCATAATAAAAAAACACGCACTGATCATAAGGCCATTGATTATCATTTTCATACTGTTCAGCAATCATTTTTCTTAGCTCTGATGAGTCAAAAGCAGGTTCATATTCTACTTTTGCCTGACCTGTTTTTGAACAAGCTCTATCTTTATAGTTGCTAGATTTTAATCCTTACTAAGTATGAAGTTATTACCCTTTTCTAGTCAATGAGAAATAATAACCAATTGAATAAAAATAATAATACAAGGAAAATACGCGTTTATTTGTAGGGCTTTCAGCCTGAATTATCACCATCCTAGCGGGCAGTTCAATACTGTCAAGTTAACTATTTTTTTATAGTAATCTTAATACAGATAATCTATCAATAACACATCTTTGATTATTTGCTACTACTTGCGATTATATTGGTAGATTTAGTATGTAAGAAAGTGGCAAATAAAGAAGTAATTGACAATTCAAGATAATAAGAACTAATGTGAAATAGTATACTGGATTTTAATATATTTATTTCTAATGTAAACTTAAAGAAGATGACAGAAGCACAGGAGAAAATAAAAATATCCCAGTTAATTTCAAATAATTGATTTAATATAATTTATTTATTAATCGCCTCATCTCATCTATATAACTCTGTTCTGCCTTTTAAAAGTGGACTATATTGGATTGCTATGGACTAAAATAATATGGTGTTCAATCAAAGTCAAACCGAAGTTCTGAGTGATGATCATCAAATTTAGCTTTATGAAAAAAGTTAATTTGACGGTGCCAACCAAAGAATTACAAAACACTCTGGTTCAAAATTATCTATCTCTCATGTGCTTTGGTGAAAAACCGAACCGCTTACGGAAATAAATTGCAAATCTAGATCCTGAATCATATCCAACTTCTTGTGCGATTTGTGTAATATTTAAATGAGTGGTTTGTAGTAGCTTTAATCCATAACTCATTCTTGCCTCAAACAGTATATTAGACAAACTTGTTCCTTCATCAGATAGGCGTCGCCTTAATGTTGACTCACTCATGGCAAAATGTTTTGCAATTGCTTTTGATTGCCATTTTTTTGTAGGAGCACCTAAAATTAATCGTTCCAGCTTCTGCTTAAGACCTTCATTTACTGAGATAGGAAAATTAATATTTACTATTTCTAAGCATCGTAATAATTGTATAAATTGATGTAAAAGCAAATCATAATTTGAGAGAGGATCTTGAATAATACTGATTGTATAATTTATTGATGCATTAAAAATATTGGGAACAGATCGCACGATTTTTATCTGATGGGTAAAGTCTGTTGACTGTGTGGTTTTTAAAGACTCATACTGTTTTAGTATTTCTTGTGGCCAAGTAAAACAGTCGGCCAAATAAATTTTATTTTGAATATTTTGATTAGTAATATCTAAAAGACTGTTAGCAGGAACAACTAATAATTCTCCTGCTAATATCTCATAAATTTCACCTTTATAGCTGATAACCTTTGATCCTTGAACTACGCGAATTAACATTGGATCAACTATTCTCACCTGCGATAATTTATAATTACAACTTTGTGAAACTCGTGAGTACTGACCTAATTTAGTAAGCTGCTGTGATTTTTTTATTACCTGATTCAAAAAATATCCTATTAGCAATATTTTATTGCTGATAATTGTACATTATTGTCGCTTTACCTAATAGATTCGTATTTGCAATAAATCCTATTAATGCGGGGGATGTTGAATCACTAACATTAATATGTTCAATACTTAAAGCATAAATAGTAAAAATATAGCGATGACTTGTGCCTTTGGGTGGGCATGGCCCCCCATAATAAACATTACCAAAATCATTGCGCACAGCTTTGCTTCCTTTTGGTAATAGCAAGGTATTATTACCTGCATTTCTTACAATATAATTTACATTCGCAGGTATATTGGCGACTACCCAGTGCCACCAACCAGAACCAGTTGGCGCATCTTGGTCATACATAGTAATGACGAAGCTTTTTGTACCTTGAGGTGGATCGTTCCAACTAAGACTAGGTGAAATGTTCTCACCTTTACAGCCAAATTCATTAGCAATATATTGACTAGTAAAACCATTCTTGGACAGATCACTACTTTGTATGCTAAAGCTTTGTGCGAAAGTATTAAAACTGACTAAATACAAAATAAAAATTATTATCTTTTTCACTTTATTTCTCTTATCATAAATTAGAGTGAAATTATTTTAGATAGAAAATAATAAAAATTCTGCACAAATTAGCTCAATTATAGTACAAATGTGCTTAGATAATAATTCTATTTAGAGTTTAGTGAAGTTTTTTAACACGATTTGGTGCTATCAATTTAACCCATCCCTTGTATGGATATTGTCAAATTAATTTTCTAACATGGGTTTGAATTAGAAGATAGCTATCAAATTACAATTTACCATTAAAAGCTAACTTGACAGTCTCTAACAAAATATTAAAACATGGTGTTTTATTTGATATGATTTTTTAGATATTGATTTCTTCTATGCCTTGAGAGAAGATGGCGGAAGCGCAGAGATTCGAACTCTGGGAGGGTCGCCCCTCGCCGGTTTTCAAGACCGGTGCTTTCAACCGCTCAGCCACACTTCCGCAATGGCTGTGAATATTAAAGTAGACTTGCTTATTTGTAAATAGCTATTTTAATATTTTTTATCGTTTGCTTTAAATTCAATCAAATTATATAGAAAATATACAATAATAGCGCTTTCTCTTTCAAAATTAGTGTTGGATTTTGATTAATTGAGTATAATAAAACGCAAATGAATTAGCGTATGTTAAAAATGTTAGAGCAAATAGAAACCGATGATAAAGGCTATTTAAAAAACTGGCAGGATTGGACTATTGATTTGGTTCCTGAACTGGCTGCTAATGAGTGTATTGAGTTAACTGATGCGCATTGGGAGGTTATCTTATTTGTCCGTGATTTTTACTTAGAATATAAAACATCACCAGCTATACGTGCGTTAGTTAAAGCGATGGAAAAGAAGTTCGGTGCACAAAAGGGTAATAGTCGCTATTTGTATAAGTTATTTCCTGATGGCCCAGCTAAACAAGCGACTAAACTTGCAGGCTTACCAAAGCCCGTTAAATGTATATAGATAAAGGATAACGTTACATTCATGATAAGATGGAAGCTCCCTTTATTACTATTAGTTGTGTTTGGTTATCTCCAATATTCTTTATGGTATGGCAAAAATAATGTGTACGATTATCGAGATAATGTAGAGATGTTAGCCAGTTTGCGGGCTGATAATGAGAAATTGAAGGCTCGTAATGAGCAAATGTTTGCTGAAATTAACGATCTACAACGTGGTTCTGAAGCGATAGAGGAGAGGGCTCGCAGTCATTTAGGTATGGTAAAAGCTAATGAATATTTTTATCGAATTATTATTGATTCAGATTCAAAAAAACGATAATGCATAACATGAATAATCTTAATAATATTATCGCTATTGTGCCAGCTGCAGGAATTGGCTGTCGCATGAATAGCCAAATCCCTAAACAGTATTTAAAAATCGATTCAAAAACAATCTTAGAGCACACACTAAATAAATTATTAACACACCCTCAAATAGCGAAAGTTATTGTTGTTATTAGCCCTGAGGATAACATCTTTAGCTCGCTCTCAATAGCTTCGCACGATAACATTAGTATCACTTTAGGCGGTAAAACTCGTGCTGATTCTGTGTTAGCTGGATTACAATTATTAAATGATAAGCAATGGGCATTAGTTCATGATGCCGCAAGACCTTGTGTGGATCATGATGACATATCTCGCTTGATAGAAACGGTGATTAATAAAAAGCAAGGTGGTATTTTGGCTATGCGTATTAGCGATACGATAAAACGAGCATGCCAAGATAATGACACTATTATTGATTACTCTGAAGATCGAACTTATTTATGGGGCGCAGCAACACCTCAATTATTCAATGCTGGTGAGTTAAAATCTTGCTTACAACATGCTTTAAATAACCATATCGCAATTACTGATGAAGCTTCAGCTATTGAGTATTGTGGGGGGCATCCTTTATTAATTGAATGTCGTCGAGACAATATAAAAATAACGCGTCCTGAAGATTTAGCGTTGGCTAATTTTTATTTAACTAAGCAAATTTTAAATAGGTAAAAATATGAGAATAGGTCATGGATTTGATGTCCATAAGTTTGGTGGTGAAGGTCCAATTACGCTTGCTGGTGTAAAAATTCCTTATCAATATGGACTTATTGCTCATTCTGATGGCGATGTTTTATTACATGCAATAACAGATGCGCTGATTGGTGCATTAGCATTAGGCGATATTGGTAAGCTATTTCCCGATACAGATCCAAAATATAAAGGCATAGATAGTCGGATCTTATTGAAAGATGTGTACAGTATTGTTCAAGTTAAAGGTTATGAATTAGTGAATTTAGATGCCACTATCATTGCGCAAGAACCCAAGATGAGACCGCATGTTGATCAAATGAGAGTTAATATAGCTGAAGATTTAAAAGTTCATTTTGAGCAAATTAGTGTAAAAGCAACAACAACCGAGCAGTTAGGCTTTACGGGACGTAAAGAGGGCATTGCTTGCCAAGCAGTAGTATTATTAGCTCGAAAAACTAAAACAGATTAAATTTAAAAGTAGGCAATACAAGTGTTAACACAACTTAATTATTTATATGGAAAACCGACAGCCACAGGGCAATATAAGCAACAATACGAAGATTTTGTCGTTACAGAACATCTTGGTTTTGAGTTGACTGGTGAGGGTGAGCATGTTTTAGTTTATTTGCAAAAACGTGATTGTAACACTATTTTTGTGGCTGAACAGTTAGCTAAATATGTTGGTATTTCAACTAAGTTAGTGAGTTATGTAGGATTAAAAGATCGTCAAGCGATAACAACGCAATGGTTTAGCTTACATATGCCAGGTCAACAAACGCCAGACTTCTCAGGATTTGATTTAGCAAATTGTCAGATATTAAAAGTTACCCGGCATAATAAAAAATTAAAAATAGGGGCGTTAAAAGGTAACTATTTTAAAATTATTTTAAGAGATTTAACCGCTCAATCTGAAATCGAATCTAAATTAGCATTGATCAAACAACATGGTGTGCCTAATTATTTTGGTGAGCAACGCTTTGGCCGTGGTGAAAATAATATTACCCAAGCTATAAACTGGGCAAAAGGGGCTATTACGGTTAAAGATAGAAAAAAAAGAAGTTTTTATCTCTCTGCAGCGAGAAGTGCTATTTTTAACGACATTGTGAGTAAACGAATTGGACAACAGCTTCATAAAACTGTTATTGATGGCGATATATTACAACTAGCACAACGCAGTAGTTGGTTTGTTGCACAAACAGATGAGCTAGCATTGTTACAAGCACGTTTAGAAAACGGTGAGATTAATGTTACAGCACCAATGATGGGGGATTCACCACTAGGTACACAATTTAAAGCGTTGGAGTTTGAACAAGAATGTTTAGAAAATTGGTCTGAATTTTATGATCTATTTAAAAAAGAGCGCGTTGAGACAGCAAGGCGCTCACTATTGTTACGAGCAGATCAACTCAATTGGCAATGGTTAGATTGTCATAGTCTTGAACTTGATTTTTATTTGCCATCAGGTTGTTATGCAACAAGTGTGATACGTGAATTAATAATAGAAAATGAGTAGCCAAAATGCAAAGCCCAAAAATGCAGTCCCTAATTAAATTTTTGCGTCAACAAGCAATAAAAGATGAGCGAGTTTTAGATGCTATCGCTTCAATTCCTCGAGAACATTTTGTTGATGAGGCGTTGTCCCATCAAGCTTATGATAATTGTCCCTTACCAATAGGTAATGGGCAAACTATTTCTCAGCCCTATATTGTAGCAAAGATGACCGAATTATTAAGGTTAGAGCCTCACTCAAAAGTGCTCGAAATTGGTACAGGATCGGGATATCAAACTGCGGTTTTGGCAAAATTAGTTGAACATGTTTGTTCGCTGGAACGTATCAAGAGTTTGCAATGGAATACTAAACGCCGTTTAAAACAACTTGATATTCATAATATTTCGACACGCCATGGTGATGGTTGGTTAGGTTGGCCAGAGCGAGGGCCATTTGACGGTATTATCGTTACTGCCGCCGCATCCGAAGTACCACAATGTTTATTAGAACAATTAGCAGATAAAGGCCGGCTAGTTATTCCTGTTGGTGAAAATAAACAGACTCTCCAATTAATTGAGCGTGATGGACATAATTTTATCGTGAAAGATATGGGTGAGGTAATATTTGTTCCTTTAATTAAAGGTGATATAGAATAATAGGTCTGCATTTCAAATAGGAAATAAAATATTTATTTTCTATTTGAAACACATTTGGTCCTAAAATCTTTTGACAATATCTAATATATTTATTGTTTCAGTTTAGAACGTTCCCATTCACAGATTCCATAAATAGCATTAAACAAGTAAATTAAGTATTGTGTTGCAATAACGATATTGTCGGTATAGATATTTAAACCAATTACCAGTACATTTAATATAACCCATAAATACCAGTTAAACGCATAGCGCATCATCAATAATAATTGAGCAACAATACCTAGACCAAATATAAAACAGTTAGTTATTAGTTGGTAGGTTGTATTAGTTGCACCAATTTTATCCGTTAAATAAATATTAATAAAAGCGGCAATAATAAGAAATATGATTGTATATAAAAATGTGGTTTCATTGAGTGAGCGAACTTTAACGTTTTTATTATTATCAAGGTTCTTTTTCCAAGTGAATAAACCATAGATGTGTGAACAAAAATAGTAGACTGGCGGTAGTCCTGCACCAATATTGCCGCCAAGAACATTAGCACAACATTCTGCAACTACGGCAAACATACCTAATACATTCCCCATGTTTTTACGTTTTGCTAATAAGATAACACATAGCAGACCGCAAAAAGCGCCTATGTAAGAAGTAGCATAGCGTAAATCAAATTCAGTAAATGGGTCAGTGTATAAGAATGCTAGCGTTACACATAATATACAAAAAAATGGATAGAATTTACTGCGTCCAATTAAAATGGCAAGATTGCTTAATTTATTCATAATTCATTACTCTTCATCATTAATAAGTTGATTAACTAGTTCAATGCAACGTAAATAACGTTCTTCGTAATCGGGCGATTCTATTTCTATATATTTGATATTATTTTTTTCTAATAACGTTATTAATAGTTTTTGAAAATCTTTACGTTGTTTTGGACTGCCTAAATGACGTAAACCGTCAGCCACCCATGGCGTGTTATTGCCAAGTAAAATCACTAAATCAAAACGATAGTTATTGATCATAGCTTGTAAAAATGGATGTTCTTTACCTTCATATTTTTTACAAAAAGCTTGAGTTGTCACAAAATCGGTATCAATAAATGAAATTTTATTGGCATGTTTTATGGCAAAATCGATATATTGTGCATGCCCTAATGCGATTTTATCGTAGTCAGCATACTGTAATGCGCGTTCGTCCCCGCCAAGTTGAGAAAATACATAATCCCGACCATATTCCCATGCACTGGTTGTGTTAAATACGTTTGCTAGTTTATTCACTAAAGTCGATTTACCACTAGATTCACCTCCTAAAATGGCAACGGTTCTAACAAAAAATGGTCTAACTTCGGTTGGTATGTATTGCCAGTTTTTTAGCGGTGCTTGACGGATTTGAGTACCACTTATTTGCATAAATTGTCGTTTTGGATCAATTAAGACGGTTTCTAGATCAAACAAATCTTTATACATAGCAACATCTTGTGGTTCGCTTGAATACACAAGATCAGGGTTAATTCCTTTGGTTTTAAATAATTTTTTTACCCGCTCACTCCATTCATGCCAACCATTAGGATAAGCTGGAATACCGTCTTCTTCGAGTAATTCAATGTGGATATTTTTTTGATATTTAAAAGTTTGCAGTAACCAGCGAATACGATCGTTAATTGTTGGTTGGCGGGACATAGCACTTTGTTCAAATAGTGTCATATCACGAGTTGTATCAGAACAAAGTACGACATAGAGTTCATCCACTTGGCTGATTGCGCGCTGAATGAGATAGATATGTCCTGTATGTAAAGGATAAAACTTACCAAAAATAACCCCCACTTTTTTGTTTTGGGTTGATTCTTCAATTTGTAAATATTGATGAAGTGATTGTAATTTTTGTGCACTTGGATTTTTAATTTTATTATTAATTAGCTGGCTTAGGTAGCCTTTAGTCATGTGGCAGGCATCGGCAACTGTTTGTAATGATATGTTTTTTCGCTTTATTACTGTTTTTAAATAACTGAAGTCACACATAAGATCTCCTTATATTTTGTTTTTTATCTTAAACACAATATAAATCAATTCTGCACTTTGTTCAATATATTAAACAAAAATAATTTATTTTGATATAGGTTATTGGCAATTTATAACAATTAAATTAAAAAGAATAAATACTCTTTTGAGTATTAATAATTGTGCTATAACTTAATTAACTGATAACATGAGATATTAAAATAGGTGAAATTAATTTTTTATAAAAGAGAAAAATGAAAATGAAAATTCAACAAATTGCTTTTTTAATCGCATTCGCTTCTGGTAGCGTTTTTGCCAGCAATAATGTAACACTCAATAAAATAACCCTGTTTTTGCAAGGTGCTGAATTGCAAGGGCAGTCAACGGTGTCGTTAACTAAAGGTGAAAGCGAAATTGCATTAACTGGAATTGCTGATGGTGTTAGAGCTAATTCAATTAATGTGGGATTTGGTAAAAATGCTAATGTAAAAGTACTCTCAACGTCATTAAATGAAGATTATTCTAACAATGATAAACAAAATGACGAAATTAAGCCTTTACTTGAAGAGTTACAGCAATTACATGAAAAACGTGATACGGCTGATATTCAATTAAAAGCCATATCTGAACAAGTTGCTCTTTTACAAGGAAATCGTTTAGATTTATTAGTAAAAAGTGACAATGATAGTTTAAGTGGAATGAAAAATACCTTAGATTTCATTAAAACCAATTTAATCGCAACACTAAATGAACAAAATAAACGTCAAAAAGAGGTCGATCAGATAGATGTCCAAATAAGGCAATGTCAAGATAAAATTGATAAGCGAAAAGCATTAACAAACAGTCCTAACAGTGCAATTATCGTTAAGGTTTATTCTGACAAAGATATGACATTACCAGTTACTTTATCTTATGTCACCAATAAAGCTGGTTGGGTTCCAGTTTATGATGTGCGTGTTGCTGATATCAACTCCCCGTTACAATTAACTTATAAAGCAGATATTTATCAAAATAGTGGCTTGAATTGGCAGAATATCGATTTTAGTTTATCGACTTCTAATCCAAGTGACGGAATAACGGCGCCTGATTTATTGCCTTGGCATATTGATATCTATTCTGAAAAAGGTGGCTTCTTTTTTTCTAAACATGATGATATAAGTGCAAAAGTATCAAGATCCGTTGGCCCTGATGATAATGCATTAACCAATACTTTAGGCATTAACACGCGCTTTGAGGTTAAATTGCCCTATACCATTAAATCGAATACCCAAAGTAATATCCTTACGTTACAGAACAAAGAAGTTGAAGCAAAATATCATTACATTGCCATTCCTAAATTAGATAGTAGCGTGTACTTACAAGCACAAATTACTGATTGGGATAAATTAGACCTTTTGCCTGGAAAATCGACAGTATTTTTTGATGGCAATTATATTGGTGAGAGTTTTATTACTACTAAAGATTTAAAAGAAACATTGGATATCTCTTTAGGAAAAGATAAAAACATTTTTATATCGCGTAATCGTAATATTAATGAAACATCAAAACCTTCGTTATTTGGTAATGATATTTCACAAAAATATGCTTATACCATTGATGTAAAAAATGCCAAATCGCTACCAATTGATATTATTGTTTATGATCAGCTACCGAATATTATAAACAAGACAGTAGTGCTTGATGATGCTAAATATGATGATGCAAATTATGATAAAAAGACTGGCACATTAATATGGCAATTTAAATTAAATCCAAACGAAAATAAAAATCTTAATTTAAGCTTTAAACTTACTTATCCAAAAGATAAAGTTAGCGATATAATTGGATTGTAGATAAGTTAATAATAGACGTAAAATATGTTAAATCAGTGGCTCAGCCAATTTAAACAAGACAGCCAAATTAGTTTGCTGGATATTCATTTGGCATATTTTCTAACCAATAAAGCGAAGCTAAATGATGATATTACGGCTAAACGTTTTAGTTTTTTGGTGCTATCGTTAAGTAAAGAGGTAAGATCTGGTCATGTTTGTCTGGATCTTACTTACTTAACTCAATCTACTATTGAGCCGCAACTTTGGTTAGATTTAGGATCACCGAGCGAGCATGATTGGAAACTCACACTAGAACAAGCAGGTAATCATCAGGTTGTGAGCGATGGAGCAAGTTTATCTCCGCTTATCTTTATTGAAAATAAACTCTATTTTCAACGTATGTGGTTGGATGAAAAAAATGTCGCTCAATATTTTAATCACACAACGCTGGATAAAGAGTTAAGCGGTGATGCTGATTTAAGCGCGATACTTAATCAGCTTTTTGTCTACAATGAATCTGAAATTGATTGGCAAAAAGTAGCCGTCGCTTTGGCATTAACACGTAAAGTTGCTATTATTTCGGGGGGACCTGGTACTGGCAAAACAACCACTGTTGCCAAAATTTTAGCCGCAATTATGCAAACCAACCCAAAAGCTCGCTTGATTACCGCAGCGCCAACGGGTAAAGCCGCATCAAGGCTAACCGAATCATTGAGCCGAGCAATAGAACAACTCTCTGTGACAGCACTAAATATAAAAGCTGAAGCGATCACTTTACACCGCTTATTAGGTGCAAAAGCAGATAATCGTTCATTCAAGCATGATAAGAACAACCGATTGCATGTCGATGTATTAGTGATTGATGAAGCGTCAATGGTGGACTTAAATATGATGGCAAGGGTTATTGAGGCACTACCAAATGCTGCTCGTTTAATTTTATTAGGCGATAAAGATCAACTATCATCAGTTGAAGCAGGAGCCGTATTTGGTGACCTTTGTACTTTTATTACACATGGTTATAGTGAGCCACGAGCCAAAGAACTTAGCCAATTAACTGGCTATATTGTACCGGCTTGCAAGCAAACAGTTGCAATCACTGACAGTATTTGCTTATTACAAAAGAGTTATCGCTTCAATGAATCATCTGGTATTGGGTTATTGGCTAATGCAGTAAAAGAGGGACGTTCAACGGTTGTTAAGAAATTACTATTTGATGAGTCGTTAAGTGATATCCAATATCACGCACTTTCATCTCAGCAAGCTTATCATGATGTTTTACAAGATAGTATTAATCATTATCAACATTATTTAAATATGATTAAGCAAAGCGGAACGCACGATATTGCGGCAGTTTTAGCTAAATTCGCCGAATATCGTTTACTTTGTGCCGTAAGAGAAGGTCATTTTGGTGTAGAAGGTTTAAACAAACAAATTGAGTTATTATTAGCTAAAAATAAATTGATTCATTTAAAAAATAAAGAAACATGGTATGTTGGCAGACCAATTATGATTTTACGTAATAGTGCTTCATTAGGGCTGTATAATGGCGATATTGGCATTACATTAATGGCAGAAAATGATAGCTCAAAGTTACGAGTGTATTTTCCTTTCGCAGATGGTTCAATTAAAGGGTTTTCACCATTTCGATTACCTGAACATGAGACTGCTTATGCCATGACCATCCATAAATCGCAAGGATCAGAGTTTGATTATGTTAATGTGATTCTGCCAATTGATTATTCGCCGTTGCTCAATCGTTCTTTGCTTTATACCGCAATTACCCGTGCTAAAAAAACCGTTGCAATTTATGCAGTTGAATCAATTTTAATACAAGCGATTAAATCACAGACACAAAGGCATAGTGGTTTAGTGGATTTATTACAAAATAACTCATAAGTTTGAGTATTTTAAGCACTGTTAAATGAATTGTTATTTATCGGGTTTGTTGGTAAAAGTTTCGGGTGGAGTAATAAAACAGGGCAATAAGCCCTGTAATAATTGAATTAATGGATAATTTTAGCTAAAAAGTCTTTAGCACGATCTGATTGTGGATTAGTAAAGAACTGTTCTTTTGAGGTATCTTCAATAATTTCGCCGGCATCCATAAAGATAACTCGGTGCGCCACTTTACGGGCAAAGCCCATTTCATGAGTAACGACCATCATGGTCATACCTTCATAAGCGAGCTCAACCATAACATCTAATACTTCGTTTACCATTTCGGGATCTAGTGCTGAGGTTGGTTCGTCAAACAGCATCACAATCGGATCCATACATAACGCGCGAGCAATAGCCACGCGTTGCTGTTGACCACCAGAAAGCTGAGCAGGGTATTTATTGGCATGAGCCAGTAACCCAACACGTTCTAGAAGGTTAAGTGCTTTTTCTTGAGCTTCTTCGTCTGTTCGACCTAACACTTTAATTTGTGCAAGTGTTAGATTTTTTAAAATAGTTAAGTGTGGGAATAACTCAAAATGTTGAAACACCATGCCTACTTTAGAACGTAATTTGGCTAAATTGGTTGATTTGCTAGTTATTTCTGTCCCATTAATAATAATTTTACCCTGTTGAATAGGCTCTAAGGCGTTTACGGTTTTTATTAGGGTTGATTTTCCTGAACCCGAAGGACCACAAACAACCACAACCTCGCCTTTACCGACTCTTGTTGTGCAGTTTTTTAATACCTGAAATTGTCCATACCATTTTGATATATTTTCTAAGGAGATCATCGAGTAATCCTTTTCTTAAAATAATTAACTAGACGTGAAACGGTGAAGCAAATAACAAAATAAATTGCTCCTGTAAATAATACCATCTCAACGATTAAACCATCTCTATTACCCACAATATTAACCGCACGATAGAAGAAATCAGCTAAATTTAAGGTGTAAATAAGCGTCGTATCTTGGAATAAGATAATACCTTGTGTTAATAATAATGGTGTCATAATACGAAA
Organism: Gilliamella sp. WF3-4; assembly: GCF_001690275.1. GTDB lineage: Bacteria > Pseudomonadota > Gammaproteobacteria > Enterobacterales > Orbaceae > Gilliamella > Gilliamella apicola_C. The sequence goes on from NZ_LZGW01000017.1 coordinate 233,325, forward strand.
TGCTTGTGGTAAAACCACCATTCGTAATGCCTGACCTTTAGTCATACCGAGTGCTAGTGATGCACTGATTTGACCTTTAGATACACTTTGAATACCAGCTCGAATAATTTCCGAATAGTAAGCCGCTTCAAACAAAGCAAAAGCGATTAATGCCGACACAAAACGTATATCTGTTGTGGGTGGAAGATTTAAAATCTTTTCTAATAGTTGAGGCACTAGCAAATAAAACCAGAGCAAAACCATCATTAATGGAATTGAACGGAATATATTTACATAGCATGAAGCAAACCAATGTAGTACTTTAATTGATGAAAGTCGCATAATGGCAAGTAGCGTTCCCCAAACGATACCAAAAATTACAGCGGTAATGGTTATCTCTAAGGTTAATAGCATACCACGCATGATATAAGGTAAATTAGGCAGGATTTGACCCCATTCTAAATCGATCATGATTTACCTCCTAATACGCCAGGAAGTCGCACTTTTTTCTCAATATATTGCATGGCAAACATGATAGCGACATTGATAATTACATATCCAAATGTAATAGCAATGAATGATTCATAAGGTTGGCCTGCATGTTCAAGCAATTGGTTTGCTTGTTTGGTTAATTCGACATAACCAACAGTTGAGGCAACAGCCGAGTTTTTAACCATATTTAATATTTCAGATGTTAACGGTGGTAACACACGTCGATAAGCGTTTGGCAATAAAATATATAAATAGGTTTGTTTCAGAGTTAATCCTAATGCAATTCCTGCGCTTTTCTGACCAGCAGGGATTGATTGAATAGCAGCTCTCACTTGTTCACAAATACGTGCACCTGTGAATAATCCTAATCCTATGGTTGACATTAATAAAGTAAATATCATAGGGTCAAGACTATATAACCAGTCACGGATAGATTCTGGTACCAGTGCTGGTACAACTTCAATCCAAAAGAATAAGTGAATGATTAACGGGATATTCCTAAAAACCTCAACATAACATGTACCTAAGCCAGATAAAAAGCGGTTAGGTAATGTTCTCAGCACACCAAATAGCGAACCAACCAAAAAGGCAACCGTTCCTGATGTAATAACTAGCAATATGGTCATTTGGAAACCTAACCACAACCAGCCTAGATACGTTGTATCCCCAAATGGTGCTGGTTGAAGAAAAATTCCCCAATTCCAACTTGTTGTCATAAATACTCCAACATGTAAAAAAATTGTAAATAGTACTAAATAAGATGATGGACGCAGTTGCCTACGTCCTTATGGGAAAATATCTGCGTATTAATCTAATGCTTTATCATTAGGATGAGCGAAAAGCTCTTTCATCTCAGGAGACATATCAAAGTTCATATTTAACCCTTTTGGTGGAATAGGTTGTTTAAACCAGCGGTTGTATGACTTTTCGGCGACACCTGATGTTTGCGCTTCTGAAATAGTTTTATCGACTAAAGCTTTAAATTGTGGGTCTTGTTTACGCAACATACAACCATAGGCTTCATAAGATAATGGTGTACCTACAATTTCCCATTGTTCAGGTTTTTTTGCTTTCGAGCGCTCACCAGCTAATAATGCATCATCAATAAGAAATGCTGCTGCTCGTCCACTTTCAAGTGTGCGAAATGCATCGCCATGATCTTTGGTCGCAATAATACGAATATTTAACCCTTTTTCAGTATTGATTTTGTTGAGCATAACTTCGGATGTTGTACCTGAAGTTACGACCACATTTTTACCTTTCAGATCGTCAATATCTTTAATCTTGCTACTAGTTTTAACTAAAAAGCGAGTGCCAACAATAAAGATCGTATTTGAAAAATCAACTTGTTGTTGACGAGAAAGATTATTGGTTGTTGAACCACATTCAAAATCGTAAGAACCGTTTTGTAACAGTGGAATACGGTTTTGAGAAGTCAGCGGTAAGTATTTAACTTGCAAGTTAGGCATGTTTAACTCTTTTTTTACTGCATTAATAATAAGATCTGAGTAATCTTGAGAATAACCAACAACTGTTTGGTTATCACCATAATATGAGAACGGGACTGATGATTCTCTATGTCCTACGACAATCACACCATTTTCTTTTACTTTAGCTAGTGTACCAGTTAATTCATCGGCAAATGCGGCACTATTCACTAGACCTAACATTGCAAATGATAACACTAGTTTGGTTAATTTTGTCTTTCTGTTCATACTCATCTCCTACTGTTTAGTTTGTATCATATTAAATAATTTTAATATTTTTACAAAGGGGGTATATTATAACTTATTTTTTATCATAAAAGTACTTTTTACTGTTTATTTGTTTATCATTGAAACTAGGTGCAATCAATAATTCGCATAATATTATGGCTACGAATTACACCAATACTTATTTAAATCCAATTATATAATAAGCAATAATTATGCCAGTATTGTAAATTATGAACGTCGTTTTATAAAAAGTGAGATAAACATTAATATCATAATGACAAAATAGGGTAGAGTGCCCCATTTTGCATAAGGTGTTAAACCTATTGTGGGCGATACAGATGCTGATAAAACACCTGTTTCAAATTGTGGTAATTGTTTAACGATATTACCATGCTCATCAATAATTGCAGTAATTCCCGTATTGGTACTGCGAATTAAAGGTCTGCCAAATTCCAGCGCCCTAGCTTGTGCCATCTGTAAATGTTGTTTAGGACCAATGCTATCGCCAAACCAAGCATCATTTGAAACAGTAAGTAAAAAATCGGTATCAGAGGCAAAGTTTTGATGGATTAAATTCGATAAAATCACTTCATAACAAATAGCTGGTGTAAATTTAAAGCCTTTTATGTGTAATTGAGGTTGTATTGTTTCGCCAGGCTTCATTGATGACATTGGAATATCGAGAATGGCAGCAATCGGTTCAAGTATTGACTCTAGCGGTGTAAACTCACCAAAAGGCACCAAATGATGTTTTCTATAACGATTGGTTGTTGGGTATTGATAAGGTTCTTTTTCACCAAGCACTAACAGGGTATTATAGATATCTCCATTGGATTGATATCCTTCTTCACCAAAACGATAATCAAGAATGCCCACGGCAATTTCAGCATCATGAGCTCTAGCTTGGTTATCTAAATATTGCAAAAAAGTTTGCTGATTGATTTCGTAATCGGTGATACTGGCTTCTGACCAGATGATAATTTCATTTTTATTTAGATTGTCTAAGGTAAGTTTAGTATAGGTTTGTAACGTGTTATTGAGCTGTTCTTTTGTCCAGCGGATTGACTGCGAAATATTTCCTTGAATTAACGCAAAATGAGCCGAGCGCGTTTTGTCTACAGTAGTCCAATTAATATTGCTGAATGAAATTGGTGCAATAAAGAGCGTAAACAGTGCAATAATCGAACCAATTGCGTGCTTTCGGGATGTTCTGATGGTTATTGACTTAATACTATAAATAAATAACCCACACAAAATAGTAAGCAATAAAGTAACACAATCTATTCCCCCTATAGGGAAATAGGCTCGCAGTGGGCTATCAAGTTGACTATAACCGAGCTGTAACCAAGCAAATCCAGTCAATATATAACCACGTAAAAACTCAGTTATTTGCCAAAGCATTGGTGCTGCAAGTACTAGTTGCTTAAATGAAAATTGTCCAGCAAAACGATTTACCATTCTTAATAGAAAAGCAAAAAGCATAGGATAAAGCGATAAATACAGGATTAAAAAGCCTAAAATAATAATGGCAACGGGTAGAGGTAATTCTCCATATTGTTTTATGCTGATATAAACCCAATGCACGCCAGATGTAAAATAGCCGATACCCCAAGTTAATCCCAATAGCATGGCTTGTTTTTTAGATTTATCAGCAATAAGCCATAAAAAACCCGCAAACGAGACAAAAGCTAACGGCCAAATATGAAAAGGTGCATAACTAAAAACGGCTATTGCACCAAGAAATATACTTAATAATATCTGTTTAAGCATTTTCAGGTAACTCTAAATTGGGCACGGTTGCACCATCAGGAATGGTGACATGTAATTGAATGATTCGTCGTCTGTCTGCAATGGCGACTTTAAATTGATAACCATCAATGGTAATGCTTTCACCACGTAAAGGTAATCGACCAAAATGTTGCATGACCAGCCCTCCAATGGTGTCCATTTCTTCATCACTAAAATGAGTTGCAAAAATATCATTAAAATCTTCAACGGGAGTTAGTGCTCGCACTGTGTAGACTGAGGCCGTTAAACGGCGAATATCACGATCTTCAACCTCATCATATTCATCTTCAATATCGCCTACGATAAGCTCTAAAATATCTTCAATTGTCACAAGGCCAGAAACACCGCCAAACTCATCTATTGCCATCGCCATATGATAGCGTTGCATCCGAAATTCTTTTAACATATGATCAACGCGTTTGCTTTCCGGAACAACAACGGTTGGTCTAAGAATTTTTTTGAGATCAAAATTATCAACACCTTGGCGAATAAAAATCAAAAGATCTTTAGCTAATAAAATGCCTTCTATGTGATCTCTATCTTCACTAATAACAGGATAACGGGAGTGCCCATGTTCAGAAATAATATCTAAACATTCATCGAGGGTATAATTGTCTTTAATTGTGATAATTTGTGAACGGGGTATCATAATATCACGAATGCGCTGTTCGGCTATATCCATAACACCTTCAATCATATCGAGCGTATCGGGATCGATAAGTTCGTTTTCTTCCGCTTCACGAATCACTTCAATCAGTTCTTCTTTATCTTTGGGTTCCGAATTAAACAACTGACTTAACCATAATGCAAACCCTTTTTTAGGTCTCCGGTGATTATCATCACTCATTTGCTCTTTTCCTTTCTTACTTTGTTATTAATGTTGCTTATTTTATATTTGTGTTTAACTCATTCAATTGCTATTGAGTTAAACGGTTAATTGTGTGCTTTTATTCGTCAATAGGCTGATAAGGATCTTTAAATCCTAACTGCTGCATGATATTAATTTCGATATTTTCCATTTCTTCGGCTTCTTCGTCAAGAATATGATCATAACCCAGCAAATGTAAACAACCATGCACAATCATATGCGCCCAGTGTGAGGTTAGTGATTTATGTTGTTGTACAGCTTCAGTTTCCACAACTTGCTTACAAATAATGAGGTCGCCCAATAAAGGAACCTCAATCTCAACGGGAGATTCAAACGGAAAAGATAAAACATTAGTTGGTTTATCTTTATGGCGATAAGTATAATTTAACTGCTGGCTTTCTTGTTCATCAACAATACGGATAGTCAGCTCGGCGTTATCCATAAACTGAGGTAAAATAACGTCTAACCATTGCAAAATTTGTGCTTCGCTGGGTAAATTCTGTTGCTCTTTTGTAGCAATTTGTAAATCTAAAATAATGGCGCTCATCTTATTTTGTTGACCTTACGTTATTATTCACGGTGATAAGGATGATTAGCGGTTAAGCTCCAAGCTCGGTAGAGGCTTTCAGCCACAATAACACGCACTAAAGGGTGGGGAAGTGTCAAGGGCGACAGTGACCAACTCTGTTCTGCCGCTGCTTTGCAAGCTGGGGACAAGCCTTCTGGCCCACCAATTAATAAACTCACATCACGCCCATCGACTTTCCAGCGTTCTAACTGATCGGCTAAATGGTGCGTGGTATAAGGCTTACCTGGAATATCAAGCGTTACAATACGATTGCTTTTACCGCAAGCACCTAGCATTGCCTCGCCTTCTTTATCTAAAATTCGGACAATATCTGCATTTTTGGTGCGTTTGCCAGCGGGGATTTCAATAAGTTCTAAAGGCATATCTTTAGGGAATCGTGACTGATAATCACCAAAAGCAGTGGTAACCCAGTTTGGCATTTTATTGCCAACAGCAATAAGCTGTATTTTCACGTAATTAACTCCAAAGTTTCTCAAGTTCGTAAAGCTGGCGGCTTTCTTCTTGCATGATATGTACAATCACTGAATCCATATCAACTACAACCCAATCTGCATCACTTTTTCCTTCACTGCCTAATACCAAATGGCCTTGTTTTTTTGCTTCATCAAGCAAATGGTTGGCGATAGACGAAACATGACGGTTAGACGTCCCCGTACAAATAATCATATAATCAGTAATGCTTGATTTACCACGGACATCAAGGGTAACAATATCTTTACCTTTTAAATCATCAATTTTATCAATAATAAAATCTTGTAACGACTGTTGCAAAATAATCTCTCTTATTAAAAAATAAAGCGTCATTATAACATATATTATTAAAAATAACGGTGATGATAAAATTTGGCGAGAAATAGTTTGTCAAACAGTTTCAGATAATCTATGCATTTCAGTAAAAAGTTCGCAACCTAGTCTACACATAAAAACACTATTGTCTTCTCTACAAAAGCAGACATTCTTACGCTAAAAAATTATTCAGGAAAACAATTGATTTTATTAGTTTTTTATTTTATAAAAAATAATTCCTTTTTTACCCCAAAAGACTCATGCTATGCCTTGCTTGGTGCTAGCATCTGCCCCCAACAGTTTGAGGTACTATTTTGTCTGGGGAAAATTAGCGACAATGGCGACGCAAATTCTTATGAAAAAATTTGAACATCTGATCATTGCTTTACATATCATCATATACCCCATCTATTATATTATTGATATGTTTTTCTGGGTGCTTAATAAATTCTTTCCAAGAACAAATTTTAGCAAATATTTGATGCTCAGGATCGATATAGCAAATTGCCTTTTCTGCTGGAGACCAAACAATGTATAGCTCATAACCGTCAACTTCTTCTATCAAAGAAATTAGTTTTTTCCTTTTCCATTTCATCTCTAGCAAATCGATAAAATGATAAAAAGTCATGTATTTTGAATAACAATCTTTTCCTGAAAAATGAATTTTACCTGGCGATGTTTTAAGATATGTCAACATATCCGCAGGCATTTTATAGCTTTTTAGGCGCTTTAGTTTTTCTTGCTCATTATGCCATTCAATTGGCTCTAATGATTTTAGCAATTGCATCAAATTTGTATTTTTATTCGTTGCAGCAAGAGAATATGGGCGATCACCATATTTATCAGTAATGGTAATATCGGCTCCACATTTTATAAGATATTCGGCAAGTTCGGTGTGATCGTGTCTGACCGCTTCTATCAACGGTGTTGGAAAATAAGGGAAAACCATATCGGGTTGATGATAATTAACATCGGCTCCCATTTCTATCCACATTTTTGTTTCTTCTATGTTTCCATCTGATGCGCTGGACCTAAGCGCAGCACCGCCATATTGTTTTACCGTTACTCCGTATTGCTCAAATAGCGCTATATTTTCATAATTTTTCCCGTAATGAATGCGGATTAATATTTCCGAATATTTTTTTAGGGGAAGAAAATCAAGCGCATTATTTTTTAGCAAAAGATCTATAATTTTACCATCGCTATATTGTGCTGCCTTTTCGATAATGGTAAAACCACCGATATCCAAAGACACTTTATTTTCTAATAACCACTTAAAAACAGTAAAATTATTTGTGACAACAGCAAGCTCCAAAGGTGTTATATCTGTATATTCACCAAGGTGGATTTTTTCATTTATATCCCAGTTGGCATCATATAAACTTTGCATTTTTTCGATATTTGTTTCATATATGGCAACAGCTGGTTCAGGCATTGTTTCAAAGTTGCCAATGTGTTTTATGTTGTACATTTATAATCCTGTTTCATATTGTAAAAATACTTATTATTATATATATTTTCTGAATTTAGCTAAATTAAAACAGTAAATTAAACAAAACATTCTATTTTTTACTGTACTTTTAGAACACATTATAGTGCCAGATTTTTTAAGGAATTTTCCCAAATGAATAATAACAAACTTAATGAAATTAACCATTATTTATCGGATCCAATCAACTTTGATTTTTTAAAAGCATTAAATGCAGACCAAGCATTAGATCTAAGAGATGAACCTGAGTTTGATAATCAATGGATGAATAGCTTTAATACCTTAAACAAAAAAAGTTTTAAAAAGGACGAAATCGAACTTATTAATATATTAAGAGAAAAAGCATTCAAACTGTCTTTTCAACTAATTAATCATTTTGAAATTGCGTCTCAAATATCTGACGATATAGAACTAATAGCGAAAAGTTTTCTTGCTCAAGAATATAATAACTGGGCAATTACGCACTTATGGTCGGCTTATAAAAACAAAGAATTTCCAGTATAAATAGCCCAACGCCTAACAAAACAAACAAAAACAAAACGATAATAGGCATATTTTTATGGGCAAGAAACAATTAATTATTGATGAACAAAAATACCCAATCGCATGGCGATTTAACGCTAAAGATTGCTTGCTATCGCTTGATGAAAAGAGAAAAATTACTTACCTTCATTTAGGAGAATCAGCTTAGAAGAATTCAATCACTTTTGGAACGTAACATTTCCATTTAACCACTTAACCCCAATGCCCCATCCTTTTGTTCTGTTATAGAAAAAACGAATTTAGACTTTAATGCCCCCAAAAAACTCGTTATTTTTTAACAACAAACTCACCGATACCGCATTAATTTTTTCGGCAAACAAGCAAGCGCCATTGTTCCAGCGAATATTTTTATAAGATTCTAGAAAGACTTTTTCTACCCTAATGATGAAACAAGCATTCTTTTAATAACAATAAAAATAAAATCATTTTTTCTTATGAAGGCACCTCTTTTTATGCAGAGATCTTAAATGGATAAAAGGCCGAAAAAGGTTGAATTACGACAAATAGCACCTTACCTGTTGGTGGCATATTCTGGGGCTGAGTAAGTATGGCGTTAGGTTTGTTGGGTAAAAATCGGTGATTTTTATAAAAAACAAAAAATAAAAACTTCAATAAAATCAATGGGTTTTCTGACTTGTTTTTAAGTGCAAAAATGCCCCATTTTTCACGCTCTTTCGTGTTTATAATTTTATTCAAAATTATTTAATAACATAATGATTTTATTTGTATTAATTCAATAAAGTTTGCGTGTGCTTTAATCTATTTAATCAAATCGTGTTTAATTATTAGGAATCTTCTTGAATAAGTCTTTAAAATTTGATAGTTTACAGGAAAGATTTTTAACATTAAAAACACTAAAAAGAAGGTAATTGTTATGACTATTAAAGTAGGTATTAATGGTTTCGGCCGTATCGGTCGTATTGTTTTCCGCGCTGCTCAAAAACGTTCAGACATCGAAATCGTTGCTATCAATGACTTATTAGATGTTGAATATATGGCTTACATGCTTAAATATGATTCAACTCATGGTCGTTTTGATGGTACTGTTGAAGTTAAAGACGGTAAATTAGTGGTTAACGGTAAAACAATCCGTGTTACTGCAGAACGTGATCCTGCAAACTTAAAATGGGACGAAGTGGGTGTTGATGTTGTTGCTGAAGCAACTGGTTTATTCTTAACTGACGAAACTGCTCGCAAACATATCCAAGCTGGTGCCAAGAAAGTTGTTTTAACTGGTCCTTCAAAAGACAACACGCCAATGTTCGTTATTGGTGTTAATGATAAAGAATATGCTGGTCAAGATATCGTTTCTAATGCGTCATGTACGACTAACTGTTTAGCGCCTTTAGCTAAAGTTATTAATGATAACTTTGGTATTGTTGAAGCATTAATGACAACCGTTCATGCAACAACTGCAACTCAAAAAACAGTTGATGGTCCATCTCATAAAGATTGGCGTGGTGGTCGTGGTGCGGCTCAAAACATCATCCCTTCATCAACTGGTGCGGCTAAAGCGGTAGGTAAAGTTATTCCTGAGTTAAACGGTAAATTAACAGGTATGGCTTTCCGCGTTCCAACACCAGACGTTTCTGTTGTTGACTTAACTGCTCGTTTAGAAAAACCAGCTAAATACGAAGATATCTGTAAAGCAATCAAAGCGGCTGCTGAAGGCCCAATGAAAGGCGTGCTTGGCTATACTGAAGATGACGTTGTGTCTACCGATTTCTTAGGTGAAGTTTGTACATCTGTATTTGATGCTAAAGCAGGTATCCAATTAAGCGATAACTTCGTTAAATTAGTATCTTGGTATGATAATGAAGTTGGTTATTCAAACAAAGTATTAGATTTAATTGCTGTTGTTTCTAAATAATTAGCATTTAACTTGGTTAAAAAGCGACTTTTGGGTCGCTTTTTTTATGCTAAATTTTGAGTAATTTTAGATTTATTTGGCATAAAAAACGCCCACCTTTTAAGGTGAGCGTTTTGCTAGTATGGAAATAAATTAGTTAGATAAACTAAATAACAACAACTTCAGCTGCTGCTGGTCCACGAGGGCTATCTTGGATCGCAAATTCAACTTGTTGCCCTTCAGCTAAGGTTTTAAAGCCATCACCTGAAATAGCAGAAAAATGAACGAATACATCTTTGCTTCCATCCGCAGGAGTTATAAAACCAAAACCCTTACTTTCGTTAAACCATTTTACTTGGCCTGTTTTTTTATTCATTTACTAGACATCCTAACAATAATTAATAATTAGCCTTTTAGGCTCGTATGGGCTTTAACACTGTATTAATTATGTAACTCAAAACCATGATAAAGCTATCAAAATTACATTATTAAAGTTAATTGATTTCATAATTTCAACGTTGTTGTTTACCCAGTGCTATTACCGCATAAATTATAATCAAAAGCAAGATGTTAATAATAATTTTTTTTCTTAGAACATGGTTTTTTCTTAAATTTTTAGATAATTACTTAGAAATTGATAAAAGACAAATTATTGCATGATTCAAGCGCTGAAATTACTTCAAAAGTTGGCGTATTATAAAATAAAAAGCCATAAAATATTATTTTATGGCTTTGGATTAACAGTGACTTTTTTGTTATTCAATTTTATTTGTTTTTTGCTCGTTCAAATGACTCAAGTATTTCTTTACGAGCGGCATCGGCATTGTCCCAACCGTCAACTTTTACCCATTTACCTTTTTCTAACGCTTTGTATTGCTCAAAAAAGTGTTTGATTTGTGATTTAAGTAGTTCAGGTAAATCATCAACATCTTTAATGTGATCATATTCTTTTGACAGTTTAGTATGAGGTACAGCAACAAGTTTTGCATCTTGGCCTGCTTCGTCTGTCATTTTTAATACACCAACAGGTCGACAACGAATCACTGAGCCTGGTTGTAATGGATATGGTGTTGGGACTAAGACATCAACAGGATCACCATCTAATGATAATGTATTATTGATATAACCATAGTTGCATGGGTAAAACATCGCTGTTGCCATAAAACGGTCAACAAATACAGCACCAGTATCTTTATCGACTTCATATTTTATTGGATCAGCATTAGCCGGAATTTCAATCACAACGTAAATATCATCAGGTAATTCTTTACCAGCAGGTACATTTAAAAGTCCCATTTTTGTATCCTCTATCTAAGTTAGTATAGTGTTTGTTAATAACAGTAAGCGCACATTATAAAGATTATTCTGTATCGCTCAATTCTTTTAAATATTGAAAAATTTGCCTTGCCGTTTTGGTAGGTTTATTGGCTTCTTGCTCTTTTTTGGCTAAACGCGCTAAGGTGCGTAGTTGCTGGCGATTGGCTGTTGGATATATGCTCATGATAGTTTCCGCATCGCCTGTCGCAATCAGGTCATCTCGTAGTTTTTCGAGTTTATGAAATAAAGAAATTTGTTGATTGTGACGATTTTTGAGCTTATCAAGGGCTTGGCTAATGGGATCAATATCTCGGCTACGTAGTAGCTTGCCAATGTATTGGATTTGTCTGCGATACCCTTCTTTTTTTATTTTCTGAGCAAGTTCAATAGCATAAATAAGATCTTCATCGAGAGGAATTTTTTCCAGTTCGTTTTTGCTTAAATTAACAAGCTCAACACCTAATTTTTTTAGCGCTTCCGCATCACGTTTGATTTCGCTTTTACTAACGTAAATGATTTCATCGTCTTGGGTGTCAATAGCAAAGTTGGGTTCTAAATTTGTCTCTTGATTATGATTCATGTTATTTCTTTTGTTAACTAATATTCAATTCTAGCTTATTATAACGTATCACTAGCAGAATTGTAGAAAATAATAAATGAGTATTGAACAAATTAAAAAAGAAGCGATAAACCAGAAAGAAAATTTATCAGCTATTGTCGCTAATGCTATTAAGCAAGCAAAGTCACGAGTGGATGCCGTTGAAGTATCGATTAATCAATCAACGGGTATTAGTGTTAGCACCCGAATGGGGGATACCGAAAATGTTGAATTTAATAGTGATGGAGCTTTATCCATTACTGTTTATCAAAACCAACGTAAAGGCAGTGCATCAACCAATGATTTATCCCCTTCGGCGATTTTGCAAACGGTGGATATGGCGATTAATATTATGCAATATACATCGCCCGATCCTTGTTCTGGTTTGGGCGATGTAAGCCAAATGGCATTTAATCCTCCTGATTTGGATTTATTTTATCCAAGTGATTTAAATGTCGATAATGCCATTGAACAGGCAAAGCAAGCTGAATTAACCGCGCTCAATCATTCAAAACTAATTAGCACTGATGGTGGTTATTTTAGTAGCCGATATGGTGTTTATGTTTATGGTAATAGTTTAGGAATGCTACAAGGTTATTGTGCAAGTTCACATTCGCTTTCATGTTCAGTTATTGCCGAACAAGCAGGACAGATGGAAAGCAATTATGCTTATACCTCATCACGTGATTTCAGTGAATTAAAATCAGCAAGTTGGGTGGGTACGCAAGCAGCTGACAGAGCAATATCGCATTTAGGTGCTAAGCAAATCGCAACCATGCAAGCTCCAGTACTGTTTAGTGCTGAAGTTGCTGTTGGGCTTATTAGGCATTTAGTCAGTGCCATCAGTGGTGGCGCAATCTATCGTAAATCCTCATTTTTATTAGACTCTGTTGGGCAGGCTATTTTTCCTAAATGGCTGACTATTTATGAAGATCCTTATATTTTAAAAGGTATTGGCTCTTCGCCTTTTGATAGTGAGGGTACAAAAACAGTTAAGCGTAATATTGTTGAGCAAGGCGTGTTGCAAACTTATTTATTAAGTAATTATTCAGCGCGTAAATTGGGTTTAACATCAACAGGTCATGCTGGTGGGATTCATAATTGGCTTATCTCGCCTAGCCAAACTCATGCTAGCTTTGATGATATGCTTAAAAAACTGGATAAAGGCGTTGTCGTTACTTCGTTAATGGGACAAGGTGTTAATAGTGTAACTGGCGATTATTCACGCGGAGCCACTGGATTTTGGGTTGAAAATGGGCAAATCCAATATCCTGTTAGCGAAATTACGATTGCCGGCAATCTTAAAGATATGTATAAAAACATTGTGGCAATAGGTAATGATGTCGAAACGAGAACTAATATTCAATGTGGTTCGATTTTGATTGATGATATGAGCATAGCTGGAAAATAAGGATTAGTATGGGTCGTTTTTTTAACAATGCTTTTTTTCAAAAATTAGCTTTGTGGATGCCAGGATTAAGTAGCCTATTACAGTATAAGCGAGAATATCTTAATTTTGACATTAAGGCGGGGTTATCGGTTGCGGCAGTTTCGTTACCAGTGTCAATTGCTTATGCTGAATTGACAGGTGTTGGTGCGATAGCAGGACTATATTCGACCATTTTGCCTTTAATTGTCTATGCGCTTTTTGGATCTTCGAAACAACTGATTGTCGGACCTGATACGGCAACATGTGCTGTCGTTGCGGCTGTTGTGTTGCCGTTAGCAGCTAATGATCCCATATTACGTTGGCAATTAGTCATGATATTAACAATAATGATTGGTATTTGGTGTATTATCGCAGGAAAGCTACATCTTGGCGCTTTGGCTGACTTGCTTAGCCAGCCTATTTTAATTGGTTTGCTTAATGGCATTTCAATCACCATTATGGTTGATCAGTTAGCAAAAACACTTGGTTTTAGTTATGATTATTCTTATCTGATTGAGCGAATTGTTTATTTACCTTTTAAAATATCGCAAATCCATATAGCCACGGCACTGGTTTCATTTTTTACTTTGTTTATATTAATTGCTTTAAAGCGATTAAAACCGTTATATCCAGCGCCATTATTAGCCGTCATTGTGATGACATTTTTTTCATGGTTATTTAATTTTGAGTATTTTAATATCCGTATTATTGGTAATGTGAGTGGAGAGTTTATCCCTGCCAAATCATGGCTTGATTTTGATAAAGGGTTGATGCGTGATTTAGTTGTTCCCTCACTGAATATTGCTATCATTTGTTTTGTCAGTATGATGATAACCGTGCGCAGTTTCGCATCCAAAAATAACTATGAAACCAACGCTGATATCGAATTTAAAGCGCTAGGTATGGCTAATATTGTAGCGGGGTTATCACAAGGTTTTGTTGTTAGTGGCACCTCATCAAGAACTGCTGTTAATGATGCCAATGGTGGTAAAACTCAGTTAGTTTCAATTATTGCTGCTATATTAATTGGTATTGTCGTGTTGTTTTTTCTTTCGCCTTTACAATATATTCCCACTTGTGTATTAGGCATAATTTTGATTTATTCATCCATTTCGTTAATTAATTTTCAAACAATCATCCGCTTTTTTAAATTTGATCGAGATGCGTTTTATTTAAGTTTAACAACACTGATTTCAGTTCTTGTGATAGGTATTATTCCCGGTATGGCCCTGTCGGTGTTACTTGGGATATTTTTATTTTTGCGCCGTGTCTTTAGGCCGAAAGATCAATTGTTAGGTGTTGATGCAAGTGGTCGAATTCATTCAATAAGCCAAGGTGTTAAACCAATCAATAATACTCTGATTTATCGATTTAACTCTCCACTAACTTATTTTAATATTGCCTATTTTAAACGGAGAATTATTAGTTATATTGATGAAGCAAAAGAGCCAATAAACTATGTGATTGTTGATGCAATTCCTTGTTTTACTTATAAAGACGTGAGTGTGTTGTCAGGAATTGATGAATTAGTAAGATCCTTAAAAGTAAGAAACACCATGTTAATCTTATCCGGTCGGCGTAAAACACTCAAAAATTGGTTTAAACAAATGAATATTAAGCTTGATAACGATCATATTGATTTTGCTTATGATCTTTATTTTGCTGTGAGATTAGTGCAAAGTAAAGAGCATATGGATAATAAAATTGATGATGAATATGAAAAGTTATCGTAATCAATGATAAGAACCTAGCAATTTTTTATTATCTAAGATCCCTTTATTTCAATGTATAAAACAATATTAATATAGACAAATCACTACAAATTTAAGTAGAATATCAGATCTTTCAAATGAAGCATTTTAGTAAACAATTTAGAGGTAAAAATGGCACGTGTAACTGTTCAAGATGCAGTAGAAAAAATTGGTAATCGCTTTGATCTCGTTATTGTAGCAGCAAGACGCGCTCGTCAATTACAAGTTGAAAATAAATCACCGCTTGTTCCAGAAGAAAACGACAAAGAAACGGTTGTTGCTTTACGCGAAATTGAAGAAGGGCTTGTTAATAAACAAATTCTTGATATTGCTGATTTCCAAGCGCGTCAAGATGAAGAAGCAGAAGCACGTGCAACACTTCATGAGTCGATTCTTCTCGAAAACACACCATCATACGAATAAGCTTTACAGGAATTGCTTATGCAATATTTTGATAGCTTAAAAGAGGTTGTAGCATCTTATCTTCCTGCTAAAAAAGTAGAATTGATACAAGATGCTTATCTTTTTGCTAAAAATGCACATGAAGGGCAATTCCGATGTAGTGGTGAGCCTTACATCATCCACCCGGTTGCAGTTGCAACAAATTTAGCCGAGATGCGGCTTGATTATGAAACAATTATTGCCGCACTTTTACACGACACCATCGAAGACACCCCCGTCACATTTCAAGATATTACAATCAAATTTGGTCAACATGTTGCCATTTTAGTTGAGGGCGTGTCGAAATTAGACAAATTAAAATTTCGTAATAGACAAGAGGCTCAAGCTGAAAATTTTCGGAAAATGGTGCTTGCCATGACCGAAGATGTGCGCGTTATTTTAATTAAGCTTGCTGATCGCACCCATAACATGCGTACACTTGGTGCTTTAAGACCAGAAAAACGCCGTCGCATTGCCAAAGAGACTTTAGAAATTTATGCCCCTTTAGCTCATCGTTTGGGCATTAATCATATTAAAACAGAGCTTGAGATTTTGAGCTTTACTGCAATGCATCCAAATCGTGCCCAAGTGATTGAAAAAGTAATTAAAACGGCGCGAAATACACGAAAAGAGCTTATACAACAAATTTTGTCTGAAATACGTAACCGGTTATTAGATGCTCATATTGACGCGGAAGTTACTGGTATCGAAAAAAATATTTATGCGATTTATCAAAAGATGAAATTGCGTGAGCAGCAATTTCATTCCATTATGGATATTTATACGTTTAGAATTGTAGTAAAGGACGTTGATGCTTGTTATCGCGCTCTTGGGTTAGTGCATAATCTTTATAAGCCACGACTTAATCGTTTTAAAGACTATATTGCGATCCCCAAAGCGAATGGTTATCAGTCGTTACATTCATCATTAATTGGACCTCATGGAACACCTGTTGAAGTACAAATCCGCACTGAAGATATGGATCAAATGGCTGAAATGGGTGTTGCTGCGCATTGGGCATATAACGAAACCGATGAAATGAACAATACTACCACGCAAATTAAAGCTCAGCGTTGGATGCAAAGTTTATTAGAATTACAACAAAGTGTGGGTAACTCTTTCGAATTTATCGAAAATGTAAAGTCTGATCTGTTTCCTAAAGAAATTTACGTTTTTACCCCTAAAGGGCGTATTGTTCAGCTACCTGAAGGTGCAACAGCAGTTGATCTTGCCTATGCAGTCCATTCTGATATTGGTTATCAGTGCATTGGTGCAATTGTTGATCGTAAACCTTATCCTTTATCGCAACCATTAAGTAGTGGTCAAACCGTTGAAATTATTACTTCATCAGAAGGGCGACCTAATGCTAATTGGTTAAGCTTTGTAGTTAGTGCTAAAGCGAAGTCTCGAATTCGTCATGCGCTTAGAACACTTAAACGTGAAGATGCAATTAAATTGGGACGGCGTTTGCTCGATCTTTCGTTAGTTAAATCTGGCGGTATTAGTGAGTTATCATCAAGCCAAAAAGCTCGTGCAGCTGAGTTAGCTAAATTGCCAACTTTTGATGATGTTTTGTCCGAAATTGGGCTAGGCAATATTATGAGCCATTTTATAGCTAAAGGATTAGAACATAAATCGCTATTACAAAATAAAACAGAACCCAATAAAACACTAGTTATCACGGGTAGTGAAGGCGTTTTGGTTACGTTTTCTAAATGTTGCCATCCTATTCCAAACGATCCTATCGTGGGACATGTCAGCCCAGAAAAGGGGCTGATAGTGCATCACGAATCTTGCCGAAATATTTCAGACTATCAAAATAATCCAGAAAAATATATTCCGCTTAAATGGGCGCCAGATATTTCTCAACGCTTTGTTGTTGAAATTTGGGTTGATATTTTAAATGTTCAAGGCGCTTTAGCGAATCTCCTTTCAATTATTAATGGTGAAAATACCCACTTGCAGTGGTTAAATACCGAAGAAAAAGACAGACAAATTTATACCATCATTTTGCAAATAGAAGTGAAAAACACTCAGCAACTTAATGAATTAATGCGGAAAATATCGCTACAGCCCGATGTAGTGAGCGTGACACGAAATATAAATTAGTCATTATGATAAAGCGATTTTTTGATCATTTGCCGTTGATAAAATTAACGGGGATTGGTGCAAGTTTAGAAAAAAAATTTAATACATTAGGTATTTATACCGTCAAAGATCTGTTATTGCATTTTCCTTTACGTTACGAAGATCGTACGTCGTCTTGTTCCATTGGTGATGCGGTTATTGGTGAGTTCACTACAATTGAAGGCGCTATAATCAAAAGTGAAGTTGCCTTTAAGCGTCGACAAATGTTAATTTGCTATATTCAAGATGATTCAGGCATTGCCGTATTAAGATTCATGCATTTTACACCCAGCATGAAAGCTTCGTTGATTAAAGGAAAATGGGTGAGTGCGTATGGCGAGATAAAACGTGGCAAAAATTATATTGAAATTATCCATCCACAATTTAAATTTAAAGCCAATGGAAACGAGTCATCAGTCAGGTTAGATGATACTCAAGAAAAATATACACCTATTTATTCAACGACCTATGGACTATCTCAAGCATTGATTCGACGGTCAATCATGGCAGCACTTTTGTTGTTAAAAAATAATCCACCTAATGAAATTTTACCAGCAAAGCTAGCATGCCACTTTTTGCCAGTATTGGATTCTTTAAATATTGTACATAACCCGCCTATTGATACTCATATTGAACAATTAATGTCGGGCGAACACCCTGCTATTAAACGATTTATTTTTGAAGAATTGATTGCTTATCATTTAAGTATGTTGATGCTAAAAAAGCATAATCAAAAACAGCAAGCACATCTGTTTTCTCCAAATCAATGTTTGATTAAACCGTTTTTATCATCATTGCCTTTTACACCCACTTGTGCTCAGCAACGTGTTGTGCAAGAGATTTATCAAGACATGGCAAAACCAGTACCTATGATGCGATTAATTCAGGGGGATGTTGGTTCAGGCAAAACATTAGTTGCTGCATTAGCTGCATTAAATGCTATTGAAAATGGTTGTCAGGTAGTATTAATGGCGCCGACAGAAATATTAGCAGAGCAACATTATAACAATTTTAGTACTTGGTTTGCACCGTTGGGGATTAGTGTTGATCTGTTGTCGGGGCGATTAACGGCTAAACATAAACGACAGTGTTATGAACGTATTCAAAATGGTGACAGCACGTTATTAATTGGTACTCATGCGGTGTTTGTTGATAAAGTAGAGTTTAACTCGTTAGGATTAGTCATTATTGATGAACAGCATCGCTTTGGTGTAAACCAACGTCTAAGCTTGTGGGAAAAAGGTATTAAAGATAATTTCTTCCCTCATCAATTAATTATGACCGCAACACCTATTCCTCGAACACTAGCAATGACCGTTTATGCTGATTTAGATGTTTCAGTCATTGATGAATTACCACCAGGGCGAACACCAATTACTACGGTAGTAATACCGAATACTCGTCGAGATGAAATTATTGAACGGGTAAACCAAGCTTGTTTAGCAAATCGCCAAGTTTATTGGGTGTGTACTTTAGTTGAAGAGTCCGAAACACTTGATGCGCAAGCGGCCGAAATGCTGGTTACCGAATTACAAGCCCGTTTACCCCATTTAAGTATTGCGTTAGTGCATGGCAAAATGAAATCGGATTTAAAACAATCAGTCATGCAAGATTTTAAAGCTGGGAACATCCAATTACTTGTTGCAACAACAGTTATTGAGGTTGGTGTTGATGTGCCTAATGCGAGCTTAATGATCATTGAAAATGCTGAACGATTGGGTTTAGCTCAATTGCATCAATTACGTGGACGAGTTGGGCGAGGATCAGCCGTATCGCATTGTGTATTGATGTATCAAGCCCCCCTAAGTAAAGTTGCTCAAGCACGCATGAAGGTGATGCGTGAAAGTAATGATGGTTTTGTTATTGCACAAAAAGATCTTGAACTTCGTGGTAGTGGCGAAATCTTAGGTACCCGGCAAATGGGTATCGCTAATTTTAAGGTTGTTGATTTGGTTCGTGATCAACATTTGATTAGCCAAGTGCAACAAGCCTCTTACGACATTCAAAAGAACTACCCACAAAGTGCCACTCAACTAATTGATTGCTGGCTGCCAGATCGTGAAAGATACATTAATGTTTAATTAATTGGGGTAAAGAGATTGATGTGTGGACGGTAGAAAGTGTTGTTTGAATCAGTCCACACATTGAAGCCTAATAGAGGCTTAATAATTATATTAGCCAATTATAAGAATGATCGATACGGCAATTCTGGTTCATCGGTAAAAATATCTCTAAAGCCACGGTAATGCTGATAGTGCATTTTATGTTTATCGGTTGGATAAGTGTATCTACCGCCAACTTGCCAGAAGAAAGGTGTAAATTGATAATCAAGACGATCTTTCTTCATTTGCCATAATACTTCAATTTCGCGTGGGTCACTTTGGAAGTTTGCCCAAATATCATGATGGAAAGGGATCACAACTTGAGTATTAAGCGATTCAGCAGCACGTAAAATATCGGCTGATGTCATTTTATCGGTCACTCCTCGTGGGTTTTCACCGTAAGATAGCAATGCCACGTCAATTTTGTAGTCATTGCCATGTTTGGCATAATAGTTAGAATAGTGGGAATCACCCGAGTGGTACAATGAACCTCCTGATGTCTCAAATAGATAATTAACTGCTCTATCATTCATGCCATCTAAAATAGATTTATCGGTAGATGAAACGCCTTTTGGCAAAGTAACTAACGATGTTCTATCAAAAGAATCTAATACGCGAATTGTAATATCACCAACCTCAATCGTTTCCCCCACTTTGGCAACAATACAACGATCATCTGGCACGCCCCAGCTTTTCCACAATTCTACACAAGCTTTCGGGCCAATAAATTTTACTTTTGGTGAACAGTTTTGAATAACTGCTGCAGCAACATTGACATCAATATGATCGGCATGATCATGAGTTGCCATCACTGCATCGATTTCTTTAATTGCAAAAGGATCAAGAACAAATGGGCTAGTTCTTAAGTTTGGTTGCAATTCACGAACTCCGCCCATTCGCATCATTTGATGCTGTTTGTTCATTAATGGATTTGCGTGAGTTTTTTTACCAGTACCACACCAAAAATCAACAGAAATATTGGTATTACCCGCTGATTTTAGCCAAATCCCCGTACAAGCAAGCCACCACATAGTAAATGTATTGGGTTTGACCTCGGTTGTTTCGATCTCCTCATTAAGCCACGTTCCCCATTCAGGAAATGTATTTAATATCCACGATTCACGGCTAATTTCATTTACTTTACTCATACTCTGTTCCTTCTACAATTTTATTGTTAAACTAAAATAACCTCAACGCCTTGCTCCTTAATGCATTCAATTACGTCCTTATTAGCTTGTTTTCCTGTAATTAAAATATCTATTTTATTAACAGGGCAAAAAAGCATGCCTGAATTGGCTTTGGTATCAATTTTGGAGCTATCAACTACAACAACTAATTTCTCGGTTTTTTCCAATATTTGTTGTTCAGCTACAGCGCCTAATATTTCGTTTTTATAAAGACCTGTTGGTGTTAATGTTTTACCACTGGTAAACATCCACTTGCCAGCATAAGAATCGGTTATGTTAGCAATAGGATTAAGAATAATATTTTGTGTTTTGTTATATAATCCTCCCATAATGATGACATTTTCATGATCATGCTCAATTAAGTAACAAGCTAATGGAAAATAATTAGTAATAATTGAAACATTTTTACCACACAATTCACGGCCAAGTAAAAAAGCCGTAGAACCGCAATTTATAACAATATTTTCGTCACTGTTGCATAATTGTGCAGCTCGAATTGCAATACGGGCTTTTTCGTGATAATGATCGGTATTATTACTATCAATCGGTGCCCAAATTGGTTTTATTTCTTCTAATCGCATAATACCATTGCGGACTTTTTTAACGCGCCCTTCCTGATCTAGCTTAGTAATATCGCGCCTTGCTGTTGCTGGTGATATAGCAAATTTTGCGATTAATTCGGACACTCTAACCATACCTTTTTCGTTTACTAACGCTACTATTTCATTATGTCGTGCAATTTCGTTCATTTTTTCTTACATTTCATTGTGATTAAATATGATTATTTTATCGTAATTTTTATTTGTATTGTTGTCAATTGCTATAATTTTATTTATTAATACTAATATTTTTTAATTAATTGATAATAATAATTTTAATTTTTTTTGTCTTTATATTTTATTTAAGTTGTGATGCTGATCACATATGAAATTATAGTTTGTTGAGAAAAGTGATCCTTGTCAAAACAATCATAAATAATCATTGAATGATTTATTTTGATTGTGGAATATAACAAGTGTTTTTAATGAGCGATGATAAATAAAGTAAAGTAATCAGCGGTTCCATTCATTTACTTTACGGATTATAAGAAACTTGATGAAAGGCAATTAAATGAAACTCAATATCAGAGGTGAGTGTTGTTTGAGCAGTAAAAATGTCAATAACCGATGAGAGGAACATATGGAAGTAATTTATAACGTATTTTATATTTTTTATAGTCAAGTGATGACAAAAGCACCTTTGTTACTTGGCTTGGTGACAATGCTTGGTTATTGTCTATTACGTAAAGATATAACCACTGTGCTAAAAGGCACGATTAAGACCATTGTTGGATTTATGTTATTACAGGTTGGATCTGGTGTTTTGGTATCAACATTCAAACCTGTTATTGCTAAATTGGCACAGTACCATGGCATTAAAGGCTCTATCATTGATACTTATGCATCAATGGTCGCCGTCGAAACGGGTATGGGCGAATACTATTCATGGGTTGGCTATTCTGTTTTGCTTGCATTAGCGATTAATATTATTTTGGTGGTATTTCGACGTTTAACCGGAATTCGAACCATTATGTTAACTGGTCATATTATGTTCCAACAGGTTGGTTTAATTGCGCTGTTTTATTTCCTTTTTGGTTACAGCATGTGGGAAACGATCATCTATTCGGCCATTATCACTGCGCTTTATTGGGGAATATTTTCGAATATGATGTTTAAGCCGACCGAGGCTGTTACTGGGGGAGCTGGGTTTTCAATAGGCCACCAACAACAATTCGGTTCTTGGATTGCGGTTAAGTTAGCGCCAAAATTGGGGGATAAAAACGATACAGTTGATAATCTAAAGTTGCCAAAATGGTTGCATATCTTTCATGATAGTATTGCCGCAACTACAATTGTGATGACAATTTTCTTTGGTATTATCTTGCTGTCATTTGGGTTAGATAATTTACAAACAATGGCAGGATCCACCCATTGGACCATTTACATCTTTGAAACAGGGCTTAAATTTGCCGTCGCAATTCAAGTTATTGTTGGTGGGGTGCGTATGTTTGTTGCTGAATTGTCCGAAGCTTTCAAAGGTATTTCAGAAAAGCTAATTCCAAATGCGGTATTAGCTATTGACTGTGCGGCAATTTATGCTTTTTCACCTAATGCGATGGTGTTTGGTTTTATTTGGGGGGCTTTAGGGCAATTCTTAGCGATTGCATTATTACTCATCTTTAAATCGCCAATTATGATTATTCCTGGCTTTATACCAATGTTTTTTTCGAATGCAACCATTGGTGTATTTGCCAACCATTTTGGTGGTTGGAAAGCCGTAATGAAGATCTGTTTTGCCATGGGAATGATAGAGGTATTAGGCTCTGCTTGGGTAATTCATATCTTTGCTCAAAATGGTACGCCGATTGACTCATGGATGGGAATGGCCGATTGGGCGATTTTATTTCCACCGATTTTACAGGCTTTATCTATTTCACACTTGTTTATCTATGTTCTTATTGTTCTAGCCCTGATTTATATGTTTTTTGCTGCTAAACAGCTTCGCCAAGAAGAGGCTATTTCTACAAATCAGCCTGAAATCAACGATAAAAACCAAGATGTCAATGAATCAGTACTTGAAAAAATGGATGAAGTCGCCGTGAGTGAAGGTCGCCCAATTCGTATCTTGGCAGTATGTGGGAGTGGTCAAGGCTCTTCAATGATGATGAAAATGAAGATTGCTAATTATTTAAATAAAAAAGGCATCCCAAACGAAATGGATTCTTGTGCTGTGACTGATTATAAATCACGTTTACCCAATGTCGATATCATTGTTGCATCTAAACATCTTATTCATGAAATTGAGGTGAATGAAGGTCAACATGCGTTAGGCGTACAAAATATGTTAAATCCACAAACTTTTGGCGATGAGCTGATAAAGTTGATTGAACAAGTCTTTTCTAAATGATCTTCAATACTAAGGAGTGCACCATGGCTTTAAAAGAATCACTAATTGAAAATAACGCTATTTTACTCAAAGCAAATGCTGCAACTTGGCAAGATGCCATCAAGCTAGGCACTGATATGCTAGTCGCCTCTAAAGCAATAGAACCGTCGTACTACGATGCTATTGTTCGCTGTGTCAAAACAATGGGACCTTATATTATTATTGCACCAAACTTTGCCATGCCTCATGCAAGACCTGAAGATGGGGTAAATCGTACAGCTTTTGCTTTAGTTACCTTAGAAAAACCTGTCTATTTTGATGGTGAAGCTGAGCCTGTCGATGTTTTAGTGACATTAGCAGGTAGCACATCGGATCAGCATATGGAAGGATTAATGGAGGTCACTCAAATTTTAGATGATGAAAACAGTGAAACAGGGGTTGATCTAGATAAATTAAGGCGTTGTAACACCAAAGAAGATGTTTACGCCGTTATTGATCGTGCCTTAAATGGAGGTTAAATCATGTATCAAGCATTAAAAGAACGGGTATTGAATGCTAATTTATTGTTACCTAAATATCATTTAGTGACTTTTACTTGGGGTAATGTCTCTGAAATCGATCGTGAAAAAGGCGTTATCGCCATCAAGCCTTCTGGTGTTGAATATAGCAATATGAAACTGGATGATATTGTGGTTGTTTCGCTAATGGGAGATATTGTGGAAGGAAAATTAAATCCTTCAAGCGATACCGCAACGCATATTGAATTGTATAAAGCATTTCTACAAATTGGTGGTATTGTGCATACCCATTCTCGTTATGCCACTATTTGGGCACAAGCGGAATTAGATATCCCTGCACTAGGTACGACGCATGCCGATTATTTTTATGGTGATGTGCCTTGTACGCGTGAACTAACCGATAGTGAAATTGCAATTGATTATGAAAAAAATACAGGATTAGTCATTGTAGAAGAGTTTAAACGCCGAGGTCTAGATCCCGTCGCAATGCCAGGGGCAGTTATCTCTGGTCATGCTCCATTTTGTTGGGGTAAAAATGCGTTAGATGCAGTGCATAATGCGGTCGTACTTGAAGAAGTAGCTATGATGGCTCTTGCCACTCGGCAACTTAATCAAGCAATCAAAATTCAACAAACGTTATCTGATAAGCACTATTTTCGCAAACACGGTGCGAATGCTTACTATGGTCAAAAATAGCAAATAGGAGAACAACATGGCAGCACCTAAATTACAAATCGCATTAGATCAAACTGAATTAGCGCCAGCATTAGATGTGGCAAAAAATGTAGCGGGTTTTGTCGATATCATTGAAGTGGGAACCATTCTTGCTTTTGGTGCAGGTATGCAAAGTGTAAAACGGTTAAGAGAACTTTATCCTAATCATATTTTAGTATGCGATTTAAAAACCACTGATGGTGGTGCAATATTGGCAAAAATGGCTTTTTCCGCAGGTGCAAACTGGTTAACGGTTTCAGCCGCTGCGCACATTGCTACTGTCGAAGCTTGTAAAAAAGTGGCTGATGAGTTTAAAGGTGAAATTCAGATCGAATTATACGGGCATTGGACATTAGAAGATGCTAAAGCTTGGCGTAACCTTGGCATTAAGCAAGCAATATACCATCGATCTCGTGATGCTGAACTTGCTGGTATTGGTTGGGGTGAAGATGATATAGCAAAAATGCGCCAATTATCTGATTTAGGACTTGAACTTTCAATCACCGGTGGCATTGTGCCAGAAGATATTCATTTATTTGCAGGCATAAAAACTAAAGCGTTTATTGCTGGTCGTGCGCTTGCTAATGAAAACGGTCAACAAACTGCGCAAGCATTAAGAACGCAGATCGCAAAATATTGGTAACAACAGCATGCAGTTGAAAAATCAGCTGCATGGTATTTTTTCATATAAAAAATGGGTTATCACAATGCCACAAAGTAACGATATATTTGAAAAACGGTATCAAACCAAAAACACGCCTCGAATAGGCATTTACGAAAAAGCCTTACCTAATCAACTATTATGGCAAGAGAAATTACAAATAGCCAAAAACTTAGGATTTGATTTTATCGAAATGTCGGTCGATGAATCAGATGAGCGCCGCGCACGATTAGATTGGTCTGACGATGAGATCTATTCACTTAGGCATCAATGTGAAAAAATCGGCATTCCACTACATTCCATGTGCTTAAGTGCGCATCGTAAATATCCATTTGGTTCAGCTAATCATGATACCCGCAATGAAGCTAAAATCATTATGGATAAAGCGATTACACTAGCTTACAAATTAGGGATAAGAGTGATCCAGCTAGCGGGTTATGATGTCTATTATGAACCCGCTGACTTGCAAACTCATCAACGTTTTATTAAAGGTATGCAGTGGGCCGTTAAGCAAGCTGAGCGAGCTGGGGTGATGCTGGCGGTTGAAATTATGGATACACAATATCTTAATAGTTTAAGCAAGTTTGAAATTTTAAAAAAAGAAATCAACTCGCCTTATTTTATGGCTTACCCTGATGTAGGCAATATTACCGGATGGAATTACGATACTTGTACCGAACTTATGTTAAGTCGTGATCATATTGTGCAGATTCATTTAAAAGATACCTATAAAGTTAAGTCGAATTATCTTGGTCAGTTTAGGGATCTTGTTATTGGTGAAGGTGAGGTTGATTTTACCGCTATCTTCAAAACGCTTAGAGCCATGAATTATGTGGCTCCCCTAGTTATCGAAATGTGGGCGAACGATGATAATTGGGAAACCAATATTATTACTGCGCAAAAAAGATTAAAGCTAATAGGTGATAAAACCAATTTTCCTATTTTTGACAAGTAAACTAACCTTTTTTTAATCCACAGTTAGAATCAGTTCTTGTGCTATGACTACACAGTATTAAGTTCTACCAAAGTAATTCAGCGGTAGAGCTTAATATGAAATTGTTTAACGTGTGTTAAGGTATATGAATCAATAACAACAAGACCACAACAAGAACACAATTAACCGTTTTGGCATTTTACTTATTGCAATACGCCATCGACTTACTAATTTTATCTATCGGTTTATCTAGACTTGATTAATTACACTTTGCACTGCTATGGGTATCGTGTAATATAGATAGCATCATAAAAAATCGAAATAATCTTGAATACGATATGAAATTAACTATAAAATTACTCTCTATCTTTTGGATTACGTTAGTTTTAATGGGGTGTGGATTAAAAGGGCCACTTTATCGTCCAGTTGAAACCGCATCAATAGTACAGTTTAAAACTACAACAACAGCCTCAATTCAATCTGATTCATTGATTAGAAAAATATAAAGGAATAAAGGGATGGATTTTTTGCATTATCAGCAGGGTCACTTATTTGCTAATCAAATAGCTATAGCGGATCTTGCCAAACAGTATGGTACTCCATTGTATGTTTATTCAGCAGATCACATAAGCAAACAGTTTTTAGCCTATGAACAGGAATTGGCTGCTAATAAACATTTAGTTTGTTACGCTGTTAAAGCGAATAGCAATTTAGCTGTTTTAAGTTTATTGGCAAAATTGGGATCGGGCTTTGATATTGTTTCACAAGGTGAATTAGAACGAGTATTAAAAGCAGGCGCTGATCCTAAAAAGATCGTGTTTTCTGGCGTGGCTAAATCAATCGTTGAAATTGAACGCGCGCTTGAAGTTGACATTAAATGCTTTAATGTTGAGTCTGAGCCTGAATTATATCGAATTGATGAAGTTGCAAAAAGATTAGGTAAAATCGCACCGATTTCATTGAGGATTAATCCTGATGTGGATGCTAAAACACATCCTTATATATCAACAGGCCTGCGCGAGAATAAATTTGGTATTAGTTATCAGTTAGCGTTGGATATTTATGAAAAAGCACGATCATTAGCGCATATTAATATTGTAGGTATTGATTGCCATATTGGTTCGCAATTAACCCAATTGTCACCGTTTCTTGATGCTGCTGATCGCATTCTTGCTTTAGTTGATAAATTACAATCCAATGGTATCTTTATTAAACATATCGATTTTGGTGGTGGTTTAGGCGTTTGTTATGACAACGAGCAACCTCCGACAGCATTGCAACTCGTCACCGAGTTAAAGAATAAATTAGTTAATTATCCTGATATTGAAATTCTGTTTGAACCTGGGCGATCTATTGTTGCTAATTCAGGTTTGTTAATTACTAAAGTTGAATATACCAAACACCAAGATAGCAACCACTTTGCGATTGTCGATGCGGGAATGAATGATTTAATTCGTCCAGCACTGTATGAAGCTTGGATGAACGTATTACCTGAAAAACAACCGCAAGCTAGCGATGAGCCATTCATATACAATGTTGTTGGTCCTATTTGTGAATCTAGTGATGTTCTAGCCTATCAGCGTGCGCTTTCGGTTAAGCAGAACGATTTGTTGGTAATTTGTAGTGCTGGTGCTTATGGGTTTTCTATGGCATCGAATTACAATAGCCACCCAAGACCTGCTGAAGTGATGCTAATTAATGAACAACAGCATAAATTAATTCGCCAACGTGAGTCTTTGGATGATTTATGGCGAGGTGAAGTGGTTTTATAGCATTTATAAATAGTGGAAGGGTTAATAATCTCCATACTATATTCTTCTTTGCGTGGATACGAGTTAACAGCCAAAATAAAAAAATAAAGAACTAATATGTTTGACAACAAAAGGTAAATTTACGATGAACTTTTCAAAAATGCATGGACTCGGAAATGATTTTATGGTTATTGATGCAGTGACGCAAAATGTTCATCTGTCAACTGAAATGATTAAGCGTATGGCTGATAGATATACTGGCATTGGCTTTGATCAACTTCTTATTGTTGAGCCACCTTATGTGCCCGATAGCGATTTTCATTATCGTATCTTTAATTCTGATGGTTCTGAAGTTGAGCAATGCGGTAATGGTGCTCGCTGTTTTGCTCGTTTTGTTCGTTTAAAAGGGTTAACTCGAAAACGTGTATTAAAAGTTAGCACCATGAAAGGCAATATTATTTTAACTGTAAATGATGATGAGACAGTACGCGTTAATATGGGGGAGCCTATTTTTGAACCCAATAAGATTCCTTTCAAGGCTATTAAAGAAGAAAAAACTTATATAATTCGAGCACAAGAACAGACCGTGTTATGTGGCGTTGCATCTATGGGGAATCCTCATTGTGTTATTCAAGTCGATAATATTGTAACAGCAGAAGTTACAAGGTTGGGAGCGGTATTAGAGCAACATGAACGCTTTCCCGAACATGCTAATATTGGCTTTATGCATATTATCGATCGCGATAATATTAACTTACGGGTATTTGAACGAGGGGTTGGTGAAACTCAGGCTTGTGGTACAGGTGCTTGTGCAGCAGTGGCAGTAGGTATTAATCAAGGATTATTAAACCCGCGTGTTAATGTTAATTTACCAGGTGGTAAATTATTGATTGAATGGAACGGTGGGCATCAACCACTTTATATGACAGGACCGGCTACACATGTGTATGATGGCTTTATTGCCATTTAATTTTGATATTATCGCTGTTTAACCACAAGGCTTTGTTATCGAAAAATTTCGACGGGTAAAAATCGTTCAGAAAACCCATTGATTTTATTCAATTTTTTTGTTTGTTTTAAAAGGGTGACTTTAATCCCCCAAAAACGTTAGACATATAATATGATAGAAATGAATTATGGTTGCAAAAACTACTAGGAATAGACGAGCAAGAAAATCCCAGAAAAAACCATCTTCTGTACAATTGAATGATGAAATTGTCAGTCAATATATTATTGATAACCCTGATTTTTTTATACGAAATGCACGATGTGTAGAGAGTGTTCAAGTGCCTCATCCTGTTCGTGGGGGGATTTCATTACCTGAATGGTATATGGCACGCCAGCGCAATAAAATTAAGCAATTAGAATCCGAAATTACGTTGTTAATGGAACATGCTAGCGCTAACGAGCTACTTTTTAACCAAATGATGGATTTACAAATTGAATTGTTCAAAGCACAAGATTTAAACCAATTAATAGTCATATTAAACACATGGGCAAAATCGTTAGGTCTCAGTGGTGCTTACTTATATCTTTTTGACGACAAATGGTTACTTAGTGCGCCGTCAAATTATTATTATTTAGCTTTAAATACGTTACAGTTTGATTTTATTCGTGTTAGGCATTTACAGTATAGCCAACAATATTTAGGGACATTGAATTCAACGGAAATTGATTTTTTACTACCAGAACATGGTTATGTTGGTTCGGTAGCTTTATCATTATTAGGACAATTTGGTGATCTGGGACTGTTAATGTTTACTAGCACTAATCCAGAACATTACCAAGCAGGGCAAGGGACATTATTACTTGAAAAAATGAGTGAAATTTTACCTATTTTAATTAGTAGATGGATCATGCGAATAAATTAAGGAAAGATCATGGCTCAGCCTAATCAAAATGTCGATGCTCGATTAACTTTGCCTGTTGATCTGTTTTTAAATTATTTAAAGTCAGAAAAACAGCTTAGCTTAAACACACAAATCAATTATCGGCGTCAACTTTATGCGCTTATGTCATTGGCAAAAGATGCCGAAATTTCAACTTGGCAAGATTTAGACTCTTCAGCAGTAAGATTGTTAATTAGTCGTAGCAGACAAACAGGGTTACAAGCTAGAAGCTTATCATTAAGATTATCTGCGTTGCGCAGCTTTTGTGATTGGATGGTAAAAAATGAATATCTTAACGCCAACCCAGCTCGAGGCGTGCTAAATCCCAAATTAGGTCAGCATCTACCAAAAAATATTGATATTGACGAAATTAATCAGCTACTTGAAATTGATCATAATGATCCTCTTTCTGTTCGTGATAGAGCGATGCTTGAAGTTATGTATGGTTCGGGGTTACGTCTTTCTGAATTAGTTACGCTTAACTGTCGAGAATTAAATCTGATTGATGGTGAAGTTCGTGTAATGGGTAAAGGAAATAAAGAGCGAAAACTACCATTAGGTCGAGAATCTATCAAATGGATTAAACGCTGGTTGTCAATGCGAGATTTTTTTATCCCACAGGATGATGCGCTATTTATTTCAAAGTTAGGTAAACGAATTTCACCACGTAATGTTGAAAAGCGATTTGCCGAATGGGGCGTTAAGCAGGGCTTAAGTAGTCATGTCCATCCGCATAAATTACGTCATTCATTTGCAACTCATATGCTCGAATCAAGTGGTGATTTGCGAGCAGTGCAAGAGTTGCTTGGGCATGCTGATTTATCTACGACTCAAGTTTATACGCATTTGGACTTTTCACATCTGTCTGAAGTTTATGATTCAGCTCACCCACGAGCTAAAAGAGGAAAATAAAGATGCACTTTTATCGCTCTATTACTACGATTAAAGCGCTGACTTTCGATCTGGATGATACTTTATATGATAACAGTATGATCGTTGAAAAAGCAGAAGACGAAATGATTAATACGCTTAAGCGTTATGAACCGTTGCATACTTTAACTCTATCTGAGTATTTTACTGAAAAGTATGCCGTGCTTGCCGATAATCCCGAAATCTATCATGATGTTAATGTTTGGCGAGCTCAAACGATTAAATCGTTATTAAGTAAAACCAATATTCCAAAATCAAAATTTACCGACATAATTGATGAATCCGTTGCCTGTTTTAATTTTTGGCGACATAAGATGAAAGTACCTGAATCAACACACTTATTATTAACTCAATTGGCTGCTAACTATCCTTTAGCGGTGATCACTAATGGTAATGTCGATATTAATCAAATTGGTTTGGGGGATTATTTCCAATTTTCCTTACGAGGTGGTGAATGTACGCGTTCAAAACCTTTTCCAGAAATTTTTAATTTAGCCGCTCATAAATTGGCTATTCCATCGCACCATATTTTACATGTAGGGGATAATTTATTAACGGATGTTGCTGGTGCTATTGATAGTGGTTTCTTAGCTTGCTTTATCAATATTTATAATCGCGATATTTTACAACTTGAGGAGGCAAGATGTTTGCCCCACATGGAAATAACTCAATTGTCAGAATTAGAGAATCTGCTATAATCTTTATTGTGTCTGTATAAATAAACAGTAAAATTAAGTGAAGATAAATTATGTTAATACCAGCGATACATTTTCTTAATAAATTTTATTTTTTCTTAGCTACAAGTCGACAATAGTGGCTCAAGATATGATAACAATATTAACAATACACTCGACATTAATGCTGGTTAATGTTTTCGATTACTAAAATAGGTTATGAACGTAATGCAAAATAATAAATCATTATTAGACGACCTGAATACAGAACAACAAAATGCAGTCACCACCGATAATCAATATAGCATTGTCCTTGCTGGAGCAGGGAGTGGTAAAACGCGAGTTTTAGTTCACCGTATTGCTTGGCTTTGTATTGAGAAACATTATTCACCAGGATCAATTTTTGCGGTTACTTTTACCAATAAATCTGCTGCAGAAATGCAAGAGCGAATTCAAACATTAGTAGGCGAAAGTTATTTTAATGGGATGTGGGTAGGGACATTTCATGGGTTGACTCACCGTTTATTACGCATGTTTCCTGAACAAGCTAAGTTGCCACCTAATTTTCAGCTTATTGATTCTGAAGACCAAGTTCGGCTCATCAAACGGATTTTTCGAGAACTAAAAATAGATGAAAAACAATGGTCACCTAAACAATGTGCTGCTTTTATTTCCACTCAAAAAGAAAAGGGGTTACGTGCTGATGATATTGTTCCAGAAGATCCTAAACAAGTTATGTGGCAAACGATTTATCGCGATTACCAAGCTATTTGTGATAGAGTTGGTTATGTTGATTTTTCTGAATTAATCCTAAGAGCTTATGAACTGCTTTGCCGTGATAATGAAGTATTAGCTTATTGTCATCACCGTTTTTGCAATATTCTCATTGATGAATTTCAAGATACAAATCATATTCAATACCGCTTTGTACAAAAGTTAGCAGGTGGAACTGCCAATGTAATGATAGTCGGGGATGATGATCAATCTATCTATAGTTGGCGTGGTGCGAATGCAGATAATCTTCAATTATTTATTAATGATTATCCTGAAACTGAAATAATTCGATTAGAGCAAAATTACCGTTCGACAGGTAATATTCTTGATGTAGCAAATAAATTAATTGCACAAAATAAAAATCGGTTGGGAAAAAACTTATGGACAGATAGAGGCAATGGTGAGCTCATTTCGCTTTATGTTGGCTTTAATGATGTTGATGAAGCTAGATTTGTTATTGGTCAAATAAAAAAACTGCATCAAGAAGGCGAAAATTATGCAAGTTGTGCAATTTTGTACCGAAATAATGCGCAATCACGCATCTTTGAAGATACCTTGTTACAAGCTGGATTACCTTATCAGATTTATGGCTCTATACGTTTTTATGAACGGCAAGAGGTAAAATTAGCACTGGCTTATTTACGATTATTGCACGACCACCATAATGATATGGCGTTTGAAGCTACAGTCAATACTCCGCCACGAGGTATTGGTCATGTTACGCTAGATAAAGTTAGATTGGCTGCAAAGCAACATAATATTTCATTGTGGCAAGCGTGTATAATGCTAATTCAAGCTAATGCATTGACAGAAAGGCAGTGTTCAGGAATCAGTCGCTTTTTGGAGTTGATAGAATCTATTTTTAATGAAGTAGGTACACAGCCATTTTATAAGCAACTCGACGCGATTATTAAATTATCTGGTGTATTGCAAATGTATGAGCAAGAGCCAGGCATTAAAGGTCAATCCAGATTAGAAAATCTTGAAGAATTAGTATCCGCAGCTGAGCAGTTTTATCTTTCTAATGAAAACACAGTTATTGAAGACAGTGAAACGGGTAAAACATTGACTGTTTTAGAGTCTTTTTTAGCTTATACGTCGCTAGAAAGCCGAGAAGCAAATCGCGAACAAGATTTAGTTCAATTGATGACCCTGCATTCAGCCAAAGGTCTTGAATTTGATAATGTATTTATTGTTGGATTAGAAGATGGGTTATTTCCTGCTCTACGCTCTTCCCAAGAACCTGAAAAAATAGAGGAAGAAAGGCGTCTTGCTTATGTTGGTATTACTCGAGCCCGTAAATTTTTGACCCTTTCATTAGCTGAGCTAAGGCGTTTATATGGACGTGAAGAACGTAATTTACCTTCCCGCTTTTTGGCGGAATTGCCTGTTGATAAATTAAATGAAATTAGTTATCGAGGCGATATTACCTTATCAAGCAAAGAAAAATATTATCATTCCAATGAAGATAGACAACCTTATCGTGATCGCCAAAAATCTTATATTAAGAAAACTTGCCAAAGCGATGGTTACACACTAGGCCGTAAAGTGTTGCATAACCGTTTCGGCGAAGGCACGATTGTTAACCTTGATGGAGACGGCGATCATAAGCGAGTACAAATTGCTTTTGTTGATGAGGGAATTAAATGGTTGGTAGTGAAACTAGCTAATCTTACCTTACTGTAAACTTCATTTTTAAGTAAGCTTCTATAATTATTTGATGAAACGGGGATTGAGCGTTAAATTAATCCCCGATTTTAATCTACCTTATTGATCTGCTTGTTCTCTTACAGATTCCGAAAAAATCTGGTCAAATGGTTGGTTAGTTCGATTACAAATCCAATTATCATTTATATATTCAAAATGATAACCTTGTATACGAGTGGCTAACCAGACCTGAAAAAGAGGCTCTTGGGTATTAACGATGATTTTACTGCCATTGGGAAAACTAACAGTAATGACATTACCATTTGCTTCATAGTCCAAATCGATATCATGCTTATCTGCATAATCATCCAAATACAATTCAATTTTATTAAATAGCTCATCAGTAAGTGCATGGAATTGTGCGGTATTCATAAAAGTATAATCGGTTAGGTAAATAATGGCGTGATATTAGCATAAATAGATATGCTCTGCCACACAACAAGGTGGCAAGAGTAAAATAGGTACAGATTTATTATTAAGGTGCTAGCGGTAATGAACAACCAATAACAAGTAACTTATATTGCTCACTACCTTGGTTTGTATTTACCCAGCGATTTGGCATTTCAATTGTATTGACTAATGTTCCATCGCCAAAGTTGCTTTCAATTGTTCTGAGTTTGCCTTTTGCTAATTCCATTTTATCGCAATTAGCATAGTAATCAATTTTAATGGAATGATAAGGCGTTTCAGTGCCATCATTATTTTTTTGAACTAATGCTGGACTGTAGTTAGTCACTTCACTAAATACACGAATTTTAGTATTAAAAGGGTGAAGTTTAATCGATTTTCTATCTAAAAAAGAATAACCAACAATATTATCTTCGTTCGATTTCGATATGGGAATAAATTGTTCACCAACTCTAGGATCTTTCAAGCTCTCAGCTGCTGTATTTTCATTTTTTTTAGCGTCATTATCGATTTTTTCTTCAGCAGCATGACTAAATGTGGCAAAAGAAAAGAGAATTAAAAATAAACTGACCTTTTTCATCTAAATATTATCTCCATCTTTTGAGGTAGTTTCTATAGGATTAATGTGCGTTTGAGGTTGTTGTTCCTGTTCCTGTTCCTGTTCCTGTTTTTCTTTTTTCTTTTGCATCTTTTCTTTATATGCTTTGATTTTTTCTTGAAGCTCAGCTTCTTGTTTTTCAATAATTGGTTTTAGATCTGGTCGAATAACAAATAGCTCTTTTTTCTCTATATCACCTTGGATAGAACAAAAAACACTACTTTGGTTATTGGCAATTTGTTCTAAGTAAAGTGCTTTATTAATGGTTCCGATCCTTGGTATAACGCCATCAATAGCATAAGGATCGTCTTGCCATGTTGCAGGATTCAATTTGTGATCATAAATTTGGGAATTTGCTATGTAAATATTGGTATTGTATGGCAACCAATTAATATTATTTAAAGCATTTTTAACCTCAATTTCATTATTATCAAAGATAAAACCCCAATATAAAAAATAACCATACAAGGAGGTTGGAATATAAATATTACGATAGCCAATAATCTTCAAACCATGATATTCAAGTGGTTTTTTTAGCATGACTTGGTTTTCATCAAGATTTTGAATAGCCTTAACAGGAATATAGGTGACCTGTTCAGGTGTAGTTGCTAAATCAACATATTGGTTGATTGATTCTTGGTGTTTAGCAAGTTGTTCAAAAAACTGATTGTCACATTGAAGAAATGTATCGATTACTTTGTCTGTTTCACGTTGCTCGGTATTGGTCTGTGCAAAAGACATACAAGAAATAAATGAAGCACAAACAAGCACAGAAAGTTTTTTTAGAAGCATGGTGAGTTTCCTTGACCAATAAATTATACTTATTTTTTTGGGGAAAATTATTGTAAAGTAATGTAAATATGCGTGTCAATTAACATTACGTAAATCCTCAACAAAGACGATTAAATCACCGTTTTTAAATGATATTTTAGCCAAATCACTAATAATTTTGTTTCTTAAACTTACACATCCACCCAATGATAGCGTTTGCTTTGTTAAGGGATACTGAAAACCTGTGATAGTTAAACCAGTCACTTTTGTAAGTGGCATTAGCGAAATAATACGATTTTTTACATTAGTCATCTTTTGATAACGTTTGGCAAAAAAGAAATAGCAATAATTATCATAAAATGTTATTTGAAATCGATGATAATATCTCATTGCAACAGAAATATTACCTAAAAAGTGATCGCTAGCATGACCGCAAGCGCCATAAATATCGAATGTGGTTACGCCTTTATCTGCTAAAAACAAGATTGCCTTTTCAAAATCCGTTTTATTTTGATCGGGAGTGTGGATAATTTCAGTTTGCTTTGGAATGGTAAGGTTATTATTGAAACTATCTAAATCACCAATAATAAAATTGGGTATAATCGGTGAGTTTATCAAATAGTTATGATAAGCGCCGTCAGTTGCTGCAATATAGGTATAACTATCTGAATTGTTGGGGTAAAACTTCGGTGGCTCACCATTGACAAATAGTAGGGCTGTATTACTTTGCATGATTACTCTCTCAGATGTCTTTATCCGTTAAGCCGTAACATCTTGCTTTCAGGGATGAAATGTAAAGGGTAAACGACGGTGGTGGTAGTCATTCACCCATTATTTAGTGTGTGAAGGATGTCAAAAAGCTAATGTATAAGCCATAATAATTGCATCTTCTCGTTTACCATCAGTTGTTGGGTAATAGCCTTTTCGAACTGTTATTTGGTTAAAACCCAATGATTGATATAGCCTCATTGCAGGCGAATTTGATTGCCTTACTTCAAGCCAAAGTGTTGTAATTGGGCTTGGCGATGTTATGGTTATTAATTTCTCTATCAAGTGGTTGAGTAGATCTCTAGCCAGCCCTTGTTTTCTAAAATTGGGATGGATAGCGATATTAAATAACTCAGCTTCATCGAATGCTTGGTGGCAGATACAAAATCCTACTAGCTGATTATCGACAGTTATTTTAAAATTTAAATACCCATTCCCGTGGTTTGAAAAGAATGTCTGTTTTGACCACGGTATCGCATGGCAGATCTGTTCTAATTTAAAGGCTTTAGTTAAATCATTTTTTGTTAGGGTGGAAATCGTTTTCATATTGACATAATTGTTGCCAAAGTTGGCGTTTTTGTTGTGATGCATTTGCAAGTAAGTCTAAACTTATGGTTTGAATTGTGAGTGAATGCTCCCAATGCTCATCAGGTTTAATATCAATAAACCAAACAACAGTTTTAATCTCACTAGCAGGTATAATAAGCTGTGAAGGCGTTAAGACCAGTACTTGCTCTTCGGTAAGGCGAATAGCATTTAAAATATCAAAATAGATTTTTTGCGTTGGTTTTTGTTCGGCCACAACGATTAAACGAATCTCGTCACTAATGTGTGTGGATACTTCACCTTTCAATACGGCTGGTCTGCGCAAAACATACTGCGTTATATTGCATTGCTTTAGGTACCAATCTTGTTGCGTCATTATCGACTTACGTTTTTTATTAGAGATTAAAGGTGGTTAATTGTATAATCAACGCATCAATTTATAAAGGTTTTTCATCGAGGAAATATGTCCATATCCACTTTTACTCCTGCAAGTCAGGTTCTTGATCGCCACCAAGCATTTTTTAACGATAAAAATGTGGTGATAGCAGGTGATATCCAAGATAGTTATCCATCGGTTATGTCAGCAAATCAAGTTAAGATTCATTGCACACAATTTCATACGTATTTACGTTTAAAAAATAGCGCACGAGGCAATCATACCTATTTTTCGTTGTTACCAGAAGCGGATTTTTACGTTGGAATGAACACACTGATTTACTATTGGCCCAAAACGAAAAGTGAAGCGCAGTTTCAGCTATCGTATTTATTACATAATATGCCTAAAGGGAGTGATATTTTTATTATTGGTGAAAATCGCACAGGCGTAAAAAGTGTTGAATCTTTATTAGGCGATTTTGGAACAATTCAAAAAATAGATAGCGCAAGACGTTGTGGGTTATATCATTTTCAGGCAGAAAGCCGTTTAGCGTTTGATCTTAATGAGTGGTGGTTAAGTTATCATTTAACTATTGAAAATCAAGATATCGAAATTAAAAGTTTGCCAGGTGTATTTAGCCAAAAAGGGTTAGATGCAGGCAGTGAGTTATTATTAAATGCATTAATAGATCATGCTGATATTGTAAAAGGCAATGTATTGGATGTGGGCTGTGGCTCGGGTATATTATCTACAGTGCTTGGTAAATTATGCCCTGATATAGAACTGACGTTATCCGATGTTAGTAGCGCAGCAATTGAGTCAAGCAAAATGACGTTAGCCAGTAATAGTGTAAATGGGGCCGTTGTGGCCAGTGATGTTTTTTCTCATTTAAATGGTAAATATCATCTTATTGTTTCGAATCCCCCTTTTCATGATGGTAAACAAACCAGTTACACTGCGGTTAATTCCTTAATTAAGGAAGCTAAAAAACATTTAAAATTAAATGGTTATTTGTGCATTGTGGCAAATTCATTTTTACCGTATCAAGCCATTTTAGATGAAACATTCAAATGTGTTGAAGTGATAGCCCAAACGACTAAATTTAAAGTTTATTTAGCAAGCCATTAATAAGTGAGGTTTGTTTATTTTTTAAAGAAAAGGATGCGTTGCAATACATATCACAAAGTTTTATCAAGTTTTATAAATAAAGGGGCGATTTTATCGCCCCTTTATTTTAAAATGTAAATAGCTGGATTTAAGCTGATTTCACTATTATTGATATCATATCTAGATTAAGAGAGGGCTTCTGTTAATACTTGAATTTCATTATCAGTAAAATCACAGCGTGTAAAGTCTTGATCAAGAAGAATAGGAATAGTGTTGCTTTCACCGACTACGGCCAAGGCATTACATTTATTTTTAATCATATCACCTATAATGATTGGTCCACCGCCGTCTACGTGTTTATTAAAATGAGCTATACATTTAACATTTTTTCCTTGCGCATTGTTTGCACGATATAAAGCGGTTATCGTTTTACCATAAGATGTTAATTTAATCGGGACAATAACAGGGGTTAATTTTTGTCCGTTAATTTCATCGATAACTTTTATCATTTTATGTGTTCTTAAAAAAAGGACTAAACTCATCCACGTAACCACCAATAACAAAAGAGTAAGAACAGTCGTAGTCCAAAATAGATTCCGCATATTACTAATAGCTAAATCGATTGTTACTAGTGATGGATCATCGGCAGAAGCTACAGCTACTACTTTATAATTTTCTTTTGCTCCACCAAGGAAAACGTAATCACGCGTAATAACTTGTCCTTTATCTGTGGTAATTTTCACTGAACAATTATCAATCATACGCTTTGCACGGCATTTTCCTTCTACATCATAATCAACCACAACGGGATTACGTGATATTTTATAATCAGTAATTAATCCAGGATAATTTTTCAGGGCTATAAACATTGCTAACCCAAAGAAAAATATTGCCGCAAATATTCTTCTTATTTGATGTAATGAGCCCTCTTGCTTTAGCTTCACAACTTTTAAAGGGCGAGTTGGAAATACTTCTACTAATTTATTCATCAATCCCATTTTATAAATATACTCCTTATTAAAAATAAATATTTCATGTCTAAAGGTTAAAATTGTGTTATTAAAGGCTAACTTTTAATAACACGATAAAATGAATAAGTAATTACTTTCTTTTATTAAATTAGACTAAATCTTATCATAATATTTATTTTATAGAAATCACTCACGCGCTTTGCCGTAATTTAAAAAACGACTTCAAATTAAATAACTCTAGAAAACTGCTGTTGCCTTGCCATTTTTCGCATATAAATATCAAAGCACATGCAAATATTGCGTATCAATAAATGTCCTTTAGGTTGAACTTTAATTATCTGATCATTTACGGTGACTAATTCATCTTGTTGCAATGGCGCGAGTAGTTTTAAGTCTTCAGCAAAATAGTTATCGAACTGGATATGAAATTGTTCTTCTACTGCTTTTTTATCTAGATAAAAGTGGCAAATGAGTTGCTTGATTACATCACGACGAATGATATCATCCTGATTCAAATCAAATCCTTTCCATAATCCATGACCTTTTTGTTCAACTTGACTTTGATAGCTACTCAGATCTTTTTGATTTTGCGCATAACTATCACCTAACATACTAATGGCTGACACGCCCAGCCCAAGTAAATCCGCGTCCCCTTGTGTTGTATAACCTTGGAAATTGCGGTGTAATTTATTTTCTCGCTGAGCAATAGCCAGCTCATCGGCGGGTTTGGCGAAATGATCCATACCAATAAAGTGGTAACCAGCATCGGTTAATTTTTGGATGCTGGTTTGTAAAATTTGCAATTTTTGGTTGGCATTTGGTAAATCATCATCTTTAATTTTACGTTGCGCGGCAAAACGATCTGGTAAATGAGCATAATTAAATACACTTAAACGATCGGGTGAAATATCTATCACTTTATTGAGTGTTTCGGTAAAGCTTTCTACGGTCTGCTTGGGTAAACCATAAATTAGATCTAGACTAATAGAGTGAAAACGATTTTTTCGTGCCTGATTGATAAGAGAACGTATTAGTGCTTCATCTTGTTTGCGATTAATTAGATTTTGGATTTCGTGGTTAAAATCTTGAATCCCCATACTCAACCTATTAAAACCAACACTCGCTAAGTGGTCGATGGTTTGTGGCGTAATTTCACGAGGATCGATTTCGATCGACAGTTCGGCATTATCCGCAAAATTGAAGTGCGTTTTTAGCGAAGTAATCAGCCGAGTAATTTCATCATCAGTTAAAAAAGTCGGTGTACCCCCGCCCCAGTGCATTTGTGTTACTGTGCGTTGTTTGAATAATTTTGCCCGTGCGGCAATTTCAATATCCAAAATATCGAGGTATTTGGTGACTTTTTTGGTTTGGCGAGTAATGAGTTTATTACAACCACAAAAGTAACAAAGTTTATGGCAAAACGGGATATGTACATAAAGCGATAATGGCTTTGTAGGGTAACGTGTGGCGGCCGATAAAAAGTCCTGCTTGCTAAATTCTTCATTAAATTCAAGTGCAGTAGGATAAGAGGTATATCTTGGACCAGAATAGTTATATTTTTCAATTAACGCCTGATCCCATAATTGCATATCAGTCATGCTGTTACTTCCGTTTAAATCTCTGTTTAGTGCTGTTATTTTTATCGAATTTTCCTATCAGTTTTCGATGATTTCTAATTTTTGTTTTAATTTTTATTTGATTGGTTTTATTTAAATATAACAATGTGCAAATTAATAACCCAAAATA
The DNA here is from genome assembly GCF_001690275.1 of Gilliamella sp. WF3-4. Classification (GTDB taxonomy): domain Bacteria; phylum Pseudomonadota; class Gammaproteobacteria; order Enterobacterales; family Orbaceae; genus Gilliamella; species Gilliamella apicola_C. The sequence continues at coordinate 275,143 of NZ_LZGW01000017.1, forward strand.
TAAACTTAGCATAATTAATATTGGCATTATGATTCGCTCGCTTTTAAGTTATTAATTAGAGGCATAAAAAATAAAGGTTGTGACATTAAATCACGAGCCGAAACTTAACTATTACAATGGCATTCCAGCTCGCATATCAGAAATATACAATCATGAGTATTAATTATATTTTCCTACCATTAGTTTCGTTTTAACAAACTAACAATATCTTCTTTCTTGTCGTCTTGATCTTCAATATCATCAAAATCGTCGTCAGTATAACCGAGCTGTTGCATTAACTCATCAATTCGATTTAATTTACTATCAAGATAAGTTTGTTGCTCTTTAGTTAGTTTGCTATTTTGCTCGACTAAATCCAGTAACTTATCTAATTTTGGATCATTTTCTAGTTGTTCTAACTCTTGTTGTGGAGATAAATTTGATGATAAAACCATTTTAGTTGGTTTAGTAGGTTGTTTAGCTTGTGTGACATTACTTGAAGTTTCCGTAATTAAGGAAATGGGCTTTTTGCTACCCACACGTGGATCTTTGACTGTTTTTGTCGAATTTTTATTCTTGTTATTTTCTTGATTATTAAAGCGGGAACCACTTGGCAAACCTTTATGTTTGCGTTTACGCTTTAGTTCACGAGATTCTTCATTGATCTCTTGACGGCTTTTCTTAGTTTTTTGTTTCGATTTATTTTTTAACATACAATCTCAATTTAATACCAGAGTTAAAGATTTAGCTAGTATTTTAACAGTAACTTGACCAGATAGCTATGATGAAGCATCAATGCTAATTTGTGATTGTAAAAAATGAGATTTATGTATAATCTGAGCCAACTATTTGAGAATTAATTGCAATAGAGAAACATAAAACATGAACAATCATTTAAGCCCTTATATGCAATTTAGTCGTAAAGAGTGGGCTAGTTTACGTAATGCAGAGCCAATGACATTAACTTGTGATGAGTTAGTCTCGCTACAAGGCATTAATGAAGATCTGTCAATGGATGAAGTAAGTGATATCTATCTACCTTTATCTAGATTGCTTAATTATTACATTAGCAATAGTTTTAGTCGGCAGGCTGTTTTATCTAAATTTTTAGGCAAAAGCCAAAAAATTCCTTATATCATTGGTATAGCAGGAAGCGTTGCTGTGGGGAAAAGTACTACAGCTCGTGTATTGCAAGCATTATTATCTCGTTGGCCTGAGCATCGCAAAGTGGCTTTGGTGACAACTGATGGTTTTTTATACCCCAACAAATGCCTTGAAGAACGTGGAATAATGAATAAAAAGGGCTTTCCGCAATCTTATGATATTAAAAAACTGATCAATTTTGTTGCTGATATTAAGTCTGGTCAAGCACAGGTTAAAGCACCCGTTTATTCTCATTTAGTTTATGATATTGTTCAAGATGAACAAATTATTCTCGATAGCCCTGATATTTTAATTCTTGAGGGATTAAATGTGTTACAAGGCGCTGTAAATTATGCACAAGCCAATAATCGTGTTTTTGTTTCTGATTATGTTGATTTCTCAATTTATGTTGATGCCGATGTATCGTTATTACACAATTGGTATGTCAATCGTTTTTTAAAATTTAGAGCAGGAGCATTTAGCGATCCCAATTCTTATTTTAATCACTACTCAAAATTGCCAGAGCAAGAAGCGCTTAACATCGCAAACCGTCTTTGGCATGAAATTAATGAATTGAATTTAATAGAAAACATCCTACCAACAAGGGAAAGAGCCAGCCTTATCCTAACCAAAGGTAAAGATCATAAAGTTGATTGTGTTCAATTAAGAAAATAATTTAAAAAGGGGGGAGAAGATCGATATGAAATTAACAATAAGATCAATTTGTAAGTTAATTTTTTTAGTATTAACAGCTATCGCTTTTATACCTAATATTTATGCAGCAAATCATGACGAATATCAAGGTGTAACTTGTTTTAGCAAAAAACACATTATGGAAAAACAAATTGATGAGGCAAAAAAGGCGGGTAACTTGCGCCAAGCTCAAGGGCTTGAAAAAGCATTACATGATATCAATACATATTGTAATGATGATGATTTAAAAGCTAAATACACCGAAAAAGTAATTGAAAAGACTAAAAAAGTTGCCGAAAAAGAGCAAGCTTTAGCTAAAGCGCAAGCAAAAGGAGACGCCCAAAAAATAGCTAAACAAAAGCTAAAATTAAGTGAAACTCAAAAAGAATTGAACGAAGCTAAAACTAAATTAGCTGAATTTTATGAAGAAATTAAAGCTAAATAACAATTGTATTATTTTGAAAAATAGTTGTATTATAATTGACCAAAATAAGATTTGAATTATTTTAATCTAAAAAATATAAAGAAATATAATGGAAAACGTATCTAAAATTAGGCAATGTATTAAGGTTGCCACTCAAGGTTTTATTGGTCGAGAACAACTAGCTGAACTTATCATCCTTGCTGCAATTGCTAAAGAGCATTTATTAGTCATTGGAGCACCTGGTACAGCGAAAAGTGCGGTAGTAAGGCGTATAGCTAAAACGATGAATGGTCAGTATTTTGAATATTTGTTAGGTCGATTTACCGAACCTTCAGAACTTTTTGGAACCGTTGATCTTAAAAAACTTCGTGAAGGAAAGGTTGAAACAGATACTAGTGGTATGTTACCAGAGGCAGAAATTGTTTTTTTAGATGAAGTTTTTTTAGGTTCAACTGCAATTTTAAATACATTATTAGGTATTTTAAATGAACGCCAATTTCGGCGAGGTCACACGAAAATCACCTGCCCGTTAAAAATTTGTATTGCCGCATCAAATAGCTTGCCTGATGATGATGGTTTGGCTGCTTTTGCAGATCGCTTTTTACTCCATCTTTTTGTTGAACCTGTTGCAGATAACTTCATCGAAGATATGCTTGCTGGTGGTTGGCAAGCCGAATATGCTGAAATAGATTCTTCCTTATCTTTAGATGAACTTGCTGAGCTAAGTGAGCAAGTCAAAAATGTTAATCTTGATAAAATTTTTTCGCCGTTTGCGGATGCAATTAGATTACTCCGACAAAATGGCGTTAGCTTATCGGATAGGCGTGTAGTTAAAACACTAAAGCTTATTGCAGCAGCAGCTTTGGTTAATGGAAGGCTTGAGGCTGAAAAACAAGATTTATGGCCACTGTTTTATGTTTTACCTACCATTGATACGCAGCAGAGAGGGCAAGAGATATTAAAAGATGTCTTTACATTATCTAATAATTCTCAACTTTTTTATGCTACGGAGTCAGCAGCTCAACAACCCAACGCTCGTTTAGAAAGATTGATAGAGCTTGCTACACATTGTGTAAATAATGATGCTCAACAAATAGAAAGTGTCTTACGTGAAATTGATGCCAATTATTCCGTTGATACCATTCCAGAGCAACTAAAGCAGTTAAGAACGCAATTAATTGATTTGATAGCCCAGAATGTGTAGTGATACTTATATTCAATGGCATTGGCAACTTAATAATGATCCAGTAGTACCTGTCGCTGTGGTTGCTTGGAATGATGTTGTCCCACGCTTGTTTAATCATCTTAGACAAAACTTAAGTAAATATGATTTATCTAAATATCAATTTGTTAAAGGTGATAATTTTGTTGTGATTATTGGTGAATCCTCGTTATTACCATGGGTAAATGGTGTGCAATATGCGATGATTGATAGCCAAGAACCACGGCTTTGGTTACCATGCCATGCTAAACCGTCGATATCTTTGTTTTTATTGGCTGAAGCTATTGGTTATAAGTTTAAATGTGAGCAGATGCTTTTATGGGATCAGCCTAAAGCGGTTATTCCTTTAGCTAAAAAGTGGCCATTAACCAAAGAGTTTCTTGAATATGTCAAATAATCCATTACCCAAACCGTTTCGAGCTTGGCAACCTTGGTTATCATGGTTCGATGAAAATTTGCAACCGATAGTAGCGGATCTACTTTTACAACTTAATAACCTGTTAGGACCAACAAAAGAAAGCCGATGGAAAGATCAACAATTTTTATCAGGTTTAGGGGATTTAAAAAAACGTGGCAGCTATGATCATTTATTGACAAGTGAATGGTTAATAGCGGAAGAAGAACCTGATGAATTTATTCGCCGAGCAGTGAGTTATGAGCATCTTTTTTTTACCCCTATGCAAGAAAAGTCCAAGGCGAATGGCGTTATTATTGCTTTATTTGATTGTGGTATTCTACAATTAGGTGTATCTCGCCTTGTTCACCTAATTTTGATGTTATTGTTAGAGATTCGTTCTCATAATCACCAAAGTCAGTTTTATTGGGGCATTATTCAAAATCGGCCTAATTTAAGATTATTTAAAGATATTGGCGATCTAAGATGTTTACTAAACAAGCGGACTACAACGCTTGCAACGGATAAAATGTATCGTCATTGGGCTAATTATTTTGAACAGTCGGAACAAATTTACGATGAATGTTGGTTAATTGGTGCGAATCCCCCTTTTACAGCTTTTTCAACACACCAAGTTAATATTGAACGATTAATTAAATCACCTGAAAAACTATCGGTAACAATAAATAGCAAAATAATGTCAAAACACTGTTATTTAAGCTTACCCGCTCCAATATTTTGTGAAAAAATGTTAGCGGGGCAATTTGCTAGCAATAGTGACTATGCAGAAATAATACAGCAGTCTGTTGTTCCAATAAATATTGGATTTAATCCAATTATTTCGGCAAATGGTAAATGTATTTTGACATTAAACCTTGATAGTACAATGGCTTATTGTATTAACATTACAGGGATCCATTCGCCTAAAAAAAATTGTCGGATTCAATATCACCACTTAAGTGGCTCTGTATTAGGGATGGATTTAAAAGGAAAGCGAATTGTGGCACTGCTTCACGATCAGCAAAGGCTATTTTTATGGCAGGCCAATAGTGGAAGGTTTGAGCTGGTCGAAAACCTGAATATAGATAAAGACAAACCATTAATTGCCTTTTTGGGATTATATAATGTACATGGGTCCACTTTTTTGTTTATTGATTCGAATAGTTTGTTGTGTTCTTTATATTTTTTACCTAAAAAGAATGAAGTAATTTCACTTCAAACTATTAATAAAAATGTTGTGGCACTATTTAAATTGCATGATAGTGCTGCTTATTATTTCTATTTTGATGATCAAAATAGACTCTGTTTAACAGGTTATAATGCAGGTACTTATACTTATCGTTTGGTTGGAATTAAACATAAGTCTAATTTGCAGTACCTTCTTACGGCTGAACAATTATGGCTAAAAGGTTTTGGTCGTTTAGCGATTGGTGATGGGCAACTGTGGCGTGTATTTACCGCTGAAAAAGAGTCGATGCATGTTACTGTACCTAATGAATGGCTTGTATTTGGATTGTTTTATGACTCGTATGATGGTAGAACCCACTTTTTAGTGATAAATCATGATAAAAAGCAAGTTGCGCTATTTGATTATGTCACTAATAGCATAAATATTTGTTTGCGTTCACCACATAAGATCGTAAGTTATAGTTATAACTCATTAGCTAAATCATTTACAGTCACTACTGACGCAGGTGAATTAATATTATATTCATTTATAACACAATCTATGCGATTAAAATTAAGTAAAATTGATTAATATATGACAAATACGGTTAACTTCATACGAACCCCGACTTTAAAGGGGACACAAAATATTGCTGGTATATGGTTTCCTGCTCAATGGTTTGATAGCGTACAACGACGACGGTTATTAATAAAATATTGGTTTTTAGGGTGTTCAATTTATCAATTTAAACAAGGTGATTTACTGAAATTTTCAACCACAAAAATGCTTAATTGTGATGGCTTGGAAGGTTGGCCACTAATTTTTCAAAATGGCATTTTGTGCTCCACCTTTTTGCCTGACAAATTTGAATTAAAAGTAGCGTATTATGATTTAGTGTTAGTTTCGGGTAATGCAATTACTTCATACAGTTATGACGATGCAATTAAAATCGATCCTGCTCAGTGGGTAGATTTAGATAAATATCAATTATTTGAAACAGAAGATTATACTATTGAAGTTGTTTATGATGATTTGCTTGACTTTACAGAAGATGGTAAACCCATTGGCCAAATATTTGATGGTAAAATACCCTCTCCAAGCCCTAAAATGATGAGATATATTAATGAGCAAAGGGAAAAAAGCCAGCAAAAAAATTTTGATCAACAGACTAACTCTAGCGCTACTAATGCAGCGGAAAAAAGAAAGCCTTTTCCCTTATGGATTTATTTTGTATTTACATTTATATTTATATTTATATTGTTAAGATTATTGGCGATTTTTAGATATAAAAATTCAGATACTGTTTCGGCTTTGCAAGACTCCCCTATTAATAATAATTATCAAATTTTAGCTACTTTATTGTTAACTTTGGGGGGAGTTATCTTATTTGCTATGGTTATTAGCATGATAATCAAAACTGTCAAATATGCTAAAGCAATTAAACGAGGAGAGATTTCTAATAAAATTAAAGTAAAAACATTTGCTTACAAGATAAAGAGTAGTGATTTGCCGCAAACTTATAATCCTAATAGTTCTCCTTTGCCTGCTCGTCAGAATCGCGAAAAACAAAAACCAAGCCGATGGCGTAATTATTTATCATTATTTTCAATAGTTTCTAAACTAAGCCATTTGATTGCGCTTCGGCAAGGTAATTATATCGAAACCATGTTAAAAAAGTTTGAGCAAGGTAACTTAGAAGACGCTTTACGCTATGCAATTCCGATTAATAACAATAGCCCTTCAAAAGGGCAAGCTTTTGGTGTCCCTAAACCGCGTAATAAATTATCTTTGAGCGAGTCGGTTTATGGTAATTCATCATCAATCTATCTTGAGGAGAAATTACAAAAGCATTTGCAGGTTTTGTATCAGCAGAGTTTTGAAAAATTAGCCAAACAAGATCGAGTGGAAGAGGCGGTTTTTGTTTTGGTTGAATTGTTAAATAATTTGGATGAAGGCTTAGAATTTTTAATGCAAAGAAAGCGTTACAAACAAGCCATGGAATTAGCTATTGCGCGTGATGCAAAACCTGAATTAATCATAAAACTTTGCTGTTTAGCAAATGATTGGAATAAAGCAGTGATGATAGCAAGGCGTGATAATGCTTTTGCTAATGCTATTTTGATGCTTGAAAAAGATCAACCAGAAATAGTGGATAGGTTAAGATTAGAATGGGCAAATGCATTGGCTGATCGAGCGGAATGGTTAGCAGCGATAGATGTTATTTGGCCATTACCAAAATATCGTTATCTTGCTGAAGAATGGTTTAATAACATTGATAAACTAGATGCACAGGCAATAGATGCAAAAGCAATAGTTAAACGTTTAATATTAATGCCTGAGTCGATTGATAAACTTGAAGATCGCTTGACGGAGATAAAAAATAACCCAGATTTTTATCAAAAAAGATTAGGTATTGCTCAACAAATATTAGAACAACAACAATATATTGAAAATTTACGAAGTTTGTTACGTGTATTGATTAACAATATTCTAGCTGATGTAGTCACTTATCCAAATGAATTTACCAAAGTAGATATAGCAAAGTTGATTGAGCTCACTCAAGATAAATCTTTAAAAATTGATATGCCCAATTCTTCGTTAACTTTAGCAAGACATAAGCCTTTATTAGAATCTAATCGGCTTCTTCTTTATATTTGCCCAGAAGCAGGTTACCGTTCAATTTATCATATGGCTGTCTTGACTGATAATAATTATTTATTGGCGTTAGGTGAAGCAGGCATCATTAAAGTTGATAGGCAAGGTAAACAACTTGCTCATTTTATGATTCCAGCTGAAAGATTAGTGATATCTCATAATCGTTTACAGGTTTTGGCATTGGTAAAAAGAAATAACTATTACCGTATTCATAAACTTGATTTAAGTACTGGCAAATTCATTGATTTAGGTGTTGTCCAATTTCAGCAATGTCATTGGACATTTGATGGTATCAATTGGACAATTGTTAATAATAACTGTATTGAAGTGATTAATATAGGCAATACACTAGCGGTTGTTTGGCGAGTCGATTTATCGCCTAATTCTGTGTTACAAATAGCAATAAAAGATCATCAAGAGGCAATATTAACAGTTAATCCTGAGAATTGTTGTGAAGCATTTTACTATAGTATTCCTGAACGTAGACTAATAAATAGACGAGATATTGAAAATGATGGTGATAACGTATTGTTAAGTGATGAGTTAAGAATATCATATTTAAAATATGATTATATAACCAATCAATTATCACATGTTTTTAATAAATTTAACTATGAAGTAATTCCATTAACGATGAGTGAGAAACAATTTAAGAATCTTCATGTTTTAGCAATTGGTCAGATAATTGCGCTGTGTGTGAATCAAGAAGATAGTATTGGTTATAATATTCATTTATATCACCCTGATAGCAACCAGATAAAAATGATCATTAATTGGCATTCATCAATGCCTGTTTCTGGTTTTTGCATTGATGGTGAATATTGTTTCTTTGATAAACAAGGTCGAGTATTACACGTTAACGTTAAGGAAAATAAAGTGACCTCGTTTTCGATTTAACATTAATAGGTGAGAATTTGGATAAATTAATGGCGCCTTAATGGCACTAGACTTTTTTATTTAAAAAGAGTATGGTGTGCGCTTTGTTACGTGGTTCGTGAACCTCCCACGCTAAAAAACTAAGGAAAATTATGAATAAAGTTACACTACTTGGCGATCAATCTGTTCGCTATCCTACAACCTATTGTCCTGAAATACTCGAAACGTTCGATAATAAACACCCAACTAACGATTATTTTGTTAAGTTCAATTGTCCAGAATTTACTAGCCTTTGTCCTATCACTGGGCAGCCTGACTTTGCGACGATTTATATTTCATACGTACCTAATATTAAAATGGTTGAAAGTAAGTCGCTCAAGCTATATCTCTTTAGCTTTCGTAATCATGGTGATTACCACGAAGATTGCATCAATATTATTATGAAAGATCTTATTAAACTAATGGATCCTAAATATATTGAAGTCTGGGGAAAATTTACCCCTCGCGGCGGAATCTCTATCGATCCTTATGCAAATTATGGTAAAGCCGGCACTAATTGGGAACAAATAGCGATGAGCCGTTTGGCTAATCACGATCTTTATCCTGAAAAAGTCGATAATCGCTAATTCAATTTACCCTAACAGGAAACTCTCAATGCAAACTCGTAAAGCACTAGTGATATTTTCTGGTGGGCAGGATTCTACTACCTGTTTACTGCAAGCCATTGCTGATTATGGTCGTGAAAACGTCGAAACCATCAGCTTTCAATATGGTCAACGTCATGCTATTGAACTTGAAAAAGCCAAGTGGATTGTTGAAGATCTTGGCGTTAAGCAAACCGTGGTGGATACCTCGGTGATTAAACAGACGACCAATAATGCTTTGATTGATGATTCACAACAAATCACCGCAGCCAAAGAAGGCGATTACCCTAATACTTTTGTGGATGGACGTAATATGCTGTTTTTGCTTTTGGCTGGTTGTCATGCCAAGCAACACGGTATTAGTGACATTATTATTGGCGTTTGTGAAACCGATTTTAGTGGCTACCCTGATTGTCGTGATATTTTTATTAAATCAATGAATGTATCGATGAATCTTGCTATGGATTATAATTTCAATCTCATTACCCCTTTGATGTATTTGACTAAAGCTCAAACATGGGAAATGGCTGATAAACTAGGTTATTTGGATTATGTCCGCGACCATACTCATACTTGTTATTACGGAGTTGATGGTGGATGCGGCAAATGCCCGAGCTGTATTCTTCGAGATAAAGGATTAACACAATACCTTAATCATTCAAATTAATTGAAACACTGGGTTCACTTACCCCATTAAAAAAGGACAAATTTATGCACCTGAACGCTAATTCAGAACATATAAACCAATTTACTCACGCACAGCAAATCAAGGCTCTAAGCTGGCTTTCGTTTTTTCATATTTTGGTTATCGCTTCCAGCAATTATTTAGTACAAATTCCATTTGATATTTTTGGTTTTCAAACCACTTGGGGGGCGTTTACTTTTCCATTTATCTTTCTTACCACCGATTTAACTATTCGGGTATTTGGAGCGAGTTTAGCTAGGAAGATAATTTTTGTGGTGATGCTCCCCGCATTGCTATTTTCATATGTGATTTCCGTACTATTTTTTGAAACACATTGGGTTGGTTTATCGGCATTGACGGAATTTAATAGTTTTGTTTTTCGAATTGCATTAGCAAGTTTTGCCGCTTATTTAGTTGGACAATTGATGGATATTACTGTCTTTAACTATTTAAGAAAAAATAAATCGTGGTGGGTTGCACCAACAGCATCGGCTATCTTTGGTAATGGTATTGATACTATTGTCTTTTTTGCTATTGCCTTTTATCAAAGTAGCGATGAATTTATGGCAAATCATTGGGTCGAAATTTCTTTAATGGATTACAGTTTTAAAATTATCATTTGTGGCTTATTCTTTTTGCCTCTTTATGGTGTGATTTTAAATTTTATCCTAAAAAAATTAATGTTTGTCTCCAAAACTAATTAATCGTTATAACCTAAATTCCATTGACTTATCTTAATAAACTAAAACTCATTAATTATTTTTGATGAGTTTTAATTCTATTTTCAATGCATGCAATAAAGATTATAAAAAACGTTCAGAAAAGCTATTGATTTTATTGAGGTTTTTCTTTCTGGTATTTGCAATAAAATTGCTCAATCTGTTGCTACACGCTTTGCTAAAAAGCGAAGAACTGTGCATAATATATATATAAAATATAATCAATATCAATAATAATAAAATATGAGGTGGGAGGTGGACAAAGTATGGCATTAGTAAAACATTTAGCTATATTTAGCCTATTGTTAGCTTTAGCGGGGTGTGACAATAAAGAAATAGAACAAACAGTAAATGCAGAGCAATCATCACCGCAATTAGCAACAGAAGTTATTGATAACAGCAACACGACCAAAATTGGTGAGCCTAATGAAAATAATAAAATAGCGCAAGATCAATCACCAACAACGGTTTTTAATCCCACACCAGAATTAATCGAAAAATATCATGGTAAGGCCTTAACGGTCATAGATAGTTCCGAAACCATTCTGGATGGTTCTAGCACGTTGGTTGTAACCTTTTCTGTTCCTTTAAATCCTAAGCTTAATTTTTCTAATTTGCTTCGTTTAGTTGATAAAAAAATGGGTAATGTTGATGGAGCTTGGGAGCTGTCAGATAATGGACTCGAATTAAGGCATCGATACCTTGAACCCAACCGTGAATTAGAGCTCACTATCGATAAAATGTTAGTTGCAATTAATGGCAACAGTTTAAAAGAAGTCTACCAAACCGAATTTAAAACTCAAGATCGCCAGCCGTTTGTTGGTTTTGCCAATAGTGGTGTTTTACTGCCTAGCAAATCAATGAGTGGTTTACCGATTACTACGCTTAATGTTAATAAAATTGATGTTAACTTCTTTAAAATCAAACCTGAACATTTATCGGATTTTATTTCTGATTATGGGTTTATTAATCAAATAACAAGTTGGAACTCAAATAATATCAATAAATTTGCTGATTTAGTTTATTCATCTCGCTTTGATCTTAACCCTAAACGTAATTTTCAAGAAACGGTATTGCTTGACTTATCCTCAATTTCTCAATTACAGCAAGAAGGTATTTATTTTGCTGTTATGAATCAAGCGGGAACTTACAATTATTCCAACCCTACATCACTATTTTCGATTAGCAATATTGGTATTGCTGTTCATGCATATGAAAATGGTAAATTATCAGTGCTTACGCATGCACTAGACAATGGTCAGCCTCTTGGCGACGTTGATATATTGATTTTATGTAATAAAAGTATTCGAGAGAGCAATAAAAACTGTTCCACTATTTTAGCTAAAACTGATACAGACGGTTATGCTGAAGTAACCTTACCAAAAGGTATGGATTATGCTTTACTTACCACAAATAAAGGGCAACAAATTTCTTTTGTAAATTTAGATCGTAATGCATTAAATTTAAGCAAGTATAACTTAGTCGGTTCGGCTTTTTATCAAAAACAGCTATTTGTTTTTGGCGCTCGTGATTTATATCGCCCTCAAGAAACGGTTTATTTTAATGCGCTTTTACGTGATGCTAATGGTAAGCCATTGCCAACCCAACCTATTGTGGTTGATGTTATGTTACCTGATAATCAAATTGTTGAAAATTTTACTATCAATGCTAAAGCTGGCTCAAATGGCTTATATCAGTGGCAATATGTTATTCCTGCTAATGCAGCAACAGGTAAATGGGCTTTTCGTTTTAATCTAGGTGATGATAACTACCGTTATGCCGGGTTTCATGTGGAAGAATTTTTGCCAGAACGCATGGCAATGGAAATTACAACCGCATCAGACAAGCCGGTTATCTTGGATAAGAATGTCAGTTTTAATGTTAAAGGTTGGTACCTTTATGGTGCTCCAGCAATAGGTAATAACTTAGAAGGTCATGTTTATCTCAAAAAAGCAGATTCAATTGCTAACTTAGCCAATTATAAAATTGGACGTGTGACTGATGATAATCTTGATCGCCAACTTGATAATATTGACATGGTTCTGGATAAAAATGGGATTGCACAAGTTGGCATTGATACTAGCGATTGGGGTAAATTAAGCTCTCCAATTAAAGTTATTTTACAAGCAAGTTTGCTTGATTCTGGTGGGCGCCCTGTTACGCGTTATGCAAGCCAAACAATTTGGCCAACTGAAAAAATGCCTGTGGTACGTGCGTTGTTTTCTCAATCGCTTTATTATGATTGGTCAACAGATCGTTATGAAAATAGTCCCACAGTTGATAAAGGCGCTAATGCTGAATTTGAAGTTGCCTATGTCAATACTGACGGAAAAAAGCTAGCATCAAATCATTTAAAGGCAAAAATTATTCGTGAACGTCGCAACTATTATTGGAGTTGGTCTGACGATGCGGGGTGGCACCAAGAATCTAATTCCAATGAATTTGTTGTTCAAGAACAACCACTAACTATTGATGAAAATGGTACAGCTAAAGTAAGTTATCAAACAGAGGATTATGGATCTTATCGTATTGAAATTGTTGATACTACAAATAATATTAGCAGTAGTTTACGTTTTCGAAGTGGTTACAATTGGGAAGATAACACAAATGGTACAAATGCTGTTCGGCCTGATCAAGTTAAACTAAGCCTTGATAAAACTGCTTATTCAGTTGGTGATACCGCTAAAGTACGTGTACAAGCTCCTGTTGCTGGATCAGGCTATATTTCACTTGAAACCAATGACGGAATGTTATGGAAAAAAGATATTACTGTTGATGATCAAGGTCTAGATGTTGAGATACCAATTAAAGACTGGGGGCGCCATGATATTTATATTAATGCTATGATCATTCGCCCATCAACCGATGCTGCTGTACAAACAATTAAACGAGCAATTGGTTTACTTTATTTGCCAATTGACACGTCAAATCGTCAATTAACCGTGAGCCTTGACGTTCCGCAAAAAACAGAGCCAGAAAAAACAATTCCAATTAAAGTTAAAATAGATAAAAACGCAATACAACAAGATCACAAAGTAACCGTATTGGTTTCAGCCGTTGATTCGGGGGTATTGAACATTACTGGTTTTGCAACACCTGACCCATACAGTGCATTCTTAGGGCGTAAACGCTATAATGTTGATCTTTACGATGTATATGGCAAATTGATTGAAGGCAAAGGGCGTAATGTAAATATAAGTTTTGGGGGTGATGCTTTACTCGGCGCAGAAAATACGGGGGGGAAAACACCATTAACTGACGTCAATATTGTTGCCCAGCAATTGCAAACTATCGAACTGAACAATGAAGGTGAGGGGGTTGTTAATCTTACTTTACCTGATTTTAATGGCGAATTGCGCATAATGGCTCAAGCATGGGATGATAGCCGTTTTGGTAAAGCAGAACAAACTATGATAGTTGCTTCACCAGTGATTGCAGAGCTATCCACTCCGCGATTTTTATCTGGTGGTGATCAAGCCACATTAGCGCTAAATCTTCATAATTTAACCGAAAAAAAACAAACAATACAGCTTGAAGTTTCAACAGGAGGTTTGATTTTTCAAAATTCGGTAAACACTACAGCAATAACTTTAGAAAGCAAGCAAAGGCAGATTATTCAATTGCCTGTTGTTGCTAATTATGGCTATGGGCAAGGATCTATAACAATTAATGTTAAAGGGATTTTGTTAGATGATGGTTCAAATTACCAAATCAAACGTTCATGGCATGTAGGCGTTAGACCTGCTTATGCTGCGACCACAAAATACTATGCGACAGCAATAAATGGTGGTGACAGCTGGGTTTTACCTGAAGAGAGTATTGCTGAAATGATTGAAAATACGGTTGATGGTAAATTGATTGTATCAAATCAACCACCGCTGAATATAGCTCAGTATATCAAGTCGTTATTGTCCTATCCGTATGGCTGTTTAGAACAGACTATTAGTAGCTTAATGCCATCATTATATGCAAACCAAGAACAGTTGGCTGCATTAGGAATCAAAACTGAATCGGATACCAAACGTCGCGAAAAAGTACAAGTAGGGATTTCTCGAATATTATCAATGCAACGTAATGATGGTAGTTTTGGTTTATGGACTAAAGATAGTTCAGAAGATCATTGGTTAACCGTGTATGCGACCGACTTTTTATTGCAAGCTAAAGAGCGTGGTTATAATGTTAATAATGCTGCACTTGATGCGGCTATTTCTCGTATTAACCAATATATTTATGATGTGAATGCATTTAATAGTTTACAAAACTATAATGATAATTCACAAGTAAGCGACTACACGCAATTTGCAACTAAAGCTTATGCCTTAGTTGTACTAACCAAACAAAATAAAATCACTGCACCTGTACGTAATGAAATTAATAAAATGTATCAACAGATCACCGAAAGCGATTTTAAGGTGTTTTCGCCGTTGCCAGTTGCTCAATTAGCATTATCAGCCAAACTTGTAGGTTTTGAAAATATCTATAACAGCTTAATGCCACAAGTATTTACAAAAAGTTACGACAATCAATATCCTTGGCTTGGAGAGTATGGGAGTGCAGTTCGTGATAATGCGTTAATTTTAGCTTTATTGATTGAAAACAAGTTGAGTATTGATAAACAAGCTGACTACTTAATCCATTTATCTGATTTACTCAATGATACTCGCTATTTTTCAACCCAAGAGCTTAGTGCATTATTTGTGGCGGGTTGGTCATTGGATCAACATAAATCTTCAAAGCAATTTAATGTTACAATTAATAAACAGAGCAATGATGTAGATACTAGCTTATCACGCTCGCTCGATTTTGCTAATTTAGCAAATGGATTAACGATTTCGAATCCAGAAAATGCACAGCCACTTTATATTAAATTGACCGTTTCTGGTTATGGTAAAAAACCCCCTGCGCCAACAAGTGATGAAAATAAATTAACAATTAATCGCTCTTATTATGATTTAAAAGGAAATAAAATCCAACCTGATCAGATAAAAGTAGGTGATTTAATGGTGGTTTTATTAGATGTCAACGCTCATAAAGAAGCTATTCATGATGCATTAATCGTTGATTTCTTACCTGCTGGACTTGAAATAGAAAATCAAAATCTAACTAACAGTAGTGTCAGCTTACAGACGATCCCTGAATTAGCTAATCTATTGAAAGATGATGATAGTAATGATATCAAACATCAAGAATTCCGTGACGATAGATTTGTTGCTGCGGTTGATATCAATCATTATGTGAGTGAAGATTCTTATCGTTCACGTGTAGCTTACTTAGTTCGGGCTGTAACAGCTGGTAATTATAGGGTTCCGTATCCTTATGTTGAATCAATGTACCGCCCAGATAGATTCGCTGTTGGCCAATCGCTTAACTTCATGTCTATTGTTGAACGCAAATCAGAATCGAATAATGCCGAGCAATAATAGCATTGGTATTAGAATTGATTAATAAAATACAAACAAAACGATGATCCGCTAACGAAAGTTAGCGGTACCATTTTATATTGAACCATAGATTTTTTGAGGCTTTTTGACAAAAATGAAAAAGCGCCTGCTAAAAATTCTGGCTTTATTGCTTTTTGTAATCCTACTATTAGTTGGTATTTTTTTTGTTGCCGATTGCTTATTTCCAATATCAATAGCAAAACAAAAAAACACACAAACAATTCTTGCACAAGATGGCACTCCGCTTTGGCGATTTGCTGACGAAAACGGTGTGTGGCGATATCCTATCAAATTAGATGAAGTGCCCAATGATTATCTTGATGCTTTATTAAATTATGAAGATCGCTATTTTTATCATCATTTTGGCGTTAACCTAGCATCATTACTGCGCGCAGCTTGGCAAAATATTACCAATAAAAAAATTATTTCAGGTGGTAGTACTATTTCAATGCAGGTTGCAAGGCTGCTTTACCCTCACGATCGCACCATGATAGGTAAGCTGAAACAAGTGTTTAGAACGCTACAACTTGAGTTGCACTTCAAAAAAGATGAAATTTTAACTTTATATATTAACCACGCACCATTTGGTGGCACAATTGAAGGTTTAGGTGCTGCCAGTTGGTCATATTTTGGTAAAGCACCAAAAGCATTAACGCGTAGCGAAAGTGTCTTATTAGCTATATTGCCTCAAGCTCCTAGTCGTTTGCGCCCAGATAGATATCCTGAAAGAGCCAAAAAAGCTCGAGATAAAGTTCTAACAAGATTGTCTCAATACCAAATATGGTCGCCCGATATGATAAAGCAAGTTCAAAAAGAAGAAGTCTGGGTTTATCCACGTAAAAAGCCACAGCTTGCGCCTTTATTAGCTCGTAGACTCAGTCAACAATACCCTAATATTGACATTATTCATTCAAATATTGATCTATCTCTTCAATATAATCTTGAAGATATTGCTAGAAATCGAAAAAACCAGTTACCACCTAAAACTTCACTTGCTATTTTAGTTGTCGATCATACCGATATGACTGTAAAAGGTTATGTTGGCTCAGCTGATTTTAATGATAAAGAACGATTTGGTCAGGTTGATATGATCAGTGCACTACGTTCACCAGGATCAACATTAAAGCCTTTTATTTATGCATTAGCGATTGATGATGGCATGATTCATTCTGAATCATTATTGCAAGATACGCCTCGAATTAACTCTGATTACCTTCCTACTAATTTTGATAAGAGCTTTTATGGTCCTGTAAGTGCTTCAGAAGCGCTAAAAAATTCGCTAAACCTACCAGCGGTTCAGCTAATTGAACACTATGGTCCTAAAAGATTTACCGGTAACCTTGTGGACATTGGTTTATCCCTTGTATCTACTGGTAATAATCCTAATATTTCATATATATTAGGAGGCGCATCGCTAAGAATGGATAATTTAGTTAGCGCATATAGTGCCTTTGCGCGTCATGGACAAGTCAGTCCTTTACGATTTACGCAAACCGAACTACTGTTAAGTAAACCATTTATTAGTGATGGAAGTGCATGGATCACAAGGCAAATGTTAATTAATAACCAACAACTTGCCTATAAAACAGGGACTAGTTATGGCTATCGTGACGCTTGGGCAATAGGTATCAATCCTCGCTATTTAATTGGTATTTGGGTTGGTCGCCCAGATGGTACACCCGTTGTTGGCCAATATGGTGCTATCACAGCGGTGCCAATTTTGCGACAGGTTAACACGCTATTATTAAATAAAGAACGGCGATTGAATCGTCCATTACCCGTGGTGACCAAACCAGCAACCGTTACCTTACACAAAATTTGCTGGCCATCAGGGCAAATACTGCCTATAACTGATGAAAACTGCCATCGTCAAAAAAGTGCTTGGATATTAAATAACATGGTACCGCCAACGCTTGATACTCTTGCATCGCTTAATAATAACATCTATCGCTCTGGCTGGGCGACTATTTGGGTAAATGATAAAGGAAAACGAGTATCAGCAGATTGTAGCAATGCGCATAAAAAACAAATTGCACTTTGGCCAATAGCATTAGAAAATTGGTTATTACCCAAAGAGCGCCGACAATCAAGATTCCCTGAGGTTGATAAAAATTGCCCCATTCTTGGTAAAGATACCTTTTCGCCACTGAATATTATCGGATTGCGCGATAAGCAATTGGTAAAACGCCTACCAGGGCAAAACGATGTCACCATTGATTTAACACCACAAGGTGGCAATGGTGATAAATGGTGGTTTTTAGATGGCGAATTCATTGCGCACACCCATAACGAGCAAAAAGCATCTTTAACTATCACTCAAAAAGGCTTACATAACCTTTTATTGTTAGATCAGAGTGGGCAAATTGTGCGAATGGCATTTATTCTCGATTAATCATATATAAAGCAAACTTATGGCTATTAGGTGAACATTGTTTGTAGAATTTGCTAGCGTTATTCACTGTATTACTCAGTATAGTATACAAGTATCAGAGTAAAATATTTAAAGGAGCATATTGTTAATTGATCTTTTCTTCCATCAGATTAAACAAATGCCTCCTTTATTTTTGTATTGTAAAATTTATATTAGGTATCGCAATTTATTGATTAAAAATTATAATAAAACCTAATCATTATTATAAAATTTTAAAAAAGGCATAACGCTACCATCAGGCATAAAAACACGATCATTATTTTTTTCTTTGTTCAGAATAGTTTGATCAACATTGTACCCTAAAAGATTAGATAAAATATATTTATTCATCAACCCACTTAAATAACCAGTTGGGTTTCGAAACGACTCTATAAATTGACAGTTATAACGATCATTTGTTGATATAAACATAAACGGAATTAAAAATTGGTCAACATTTGTGTTGTTTACACCATGCCCAACATTAACGATTTCGCCATGATCCGAGGTATAAATTAAGGTATAATTATCGCTATATTTGTTAATAACATCATACAATGCTTTCACTGTACGATCTGTATGATGGATGGTCAGATCATATTTTTCAGCATCAGGTAAAGCTTGCTTATCAATTTCATCATAATTTTCATAAGGTTGATGACTTCCTCGTAAATGTACAAAAATGAATTTTTTCGGTGAATTGTCTTGTTGAAGTGTTTTTTCTAATAACTCACTTAAATGAATATCATGCCTGTCTTCACCAAAAGTGACAACATCACTCTTACGTGCAATAAAACCGTATTTAGTTTCAAATGAATCTTTAATCCCTTGAAGAGGTGAGGCTAGCCAATAGGTTTTGTAATGATTGAATTTAGCCATTTCAATAATCGACTTATTATTAAATAAATTATCATCACTTTCTGGAATATTAAACGAAAGCGTTAATGGTAACGAATCTCTTGTAAAAGCGGCTGCCGAGTGGCTATTTTGAATAATACAAGCACCATTTTGACTAAAAATATTGGTCATAAGAGGCGTAGTTTGTTTATGGTAACCATAGGTGCTGTATCGGGTTACTAATGAGGCCTCCCCCATGATTAATACCACTAAATCGTTATCAGGCTTATTGGGCGGTAAAAGAATAGCTTCATTAAATTTTTCAATTTCATTTGTACTAGAATAGATATTTGTTGATGCAAAACTAGCTAAAAGATAGGATAAGTTACCCACAACAACAGGGTGAGTAAAACGAAGTAGGTTTGCACTTCCTTTATAATAACCACGTTTAATGTCATTATTTAAAGATGAATCTGTTGTTATAACAGTAACAATAAATAAAGCGATTATATAAATGATTATATAAAAGAAGAAGGGGATAATGGATTTAAATTTAGCAGCAATTATTTTTCTAAAAATAAATAAAATAAGAGTTGTTGCGATAAATGCGGGACCTATTATAATTAAAACTTGTTTAGACATTGAGAAAACTTCATTAGAAGTCGTATCTATAATAGAATCAAGCACGCCTGTTGATATTACTTCTCCATAATAAATGAAATAACTAATTTCGGATAAAAATAGGAATAGAAATAGTGTACTAATCCCAACAATAAAATAATGGCGACTATAGACGCCTATATGCACAAGTACTATAAAACATAGTGTTGTTATCCAGTCTATATAAAATAAAGGTTTTCCAAAAACAGATTTATTATACAAGGTATCAGTTTTTATTATAAAGATATAAGCCCAAACAGCACTAAGAACGGTATAAACTAGCAATAAAATTAGCCGTTGATTATTTTTTATAATTTTACATGTTTTCATAATTTATCTCTTATCCCTTTTTATTATTAATTAATGCGGCAAGTAAACGATTGCTCTTATAACAAAGTAATTTTTCTATATGAAATTTTTCATATAAAAAAGGTGGATGACGAAAATTATAATTATATGTTATTTATTGTTAAAAAATATACTTTATTTGTTACTAATATCAACGTATTCTATATATAAGTATGTACAAATAAATAATATTAAAGGAGAAAATAATGTTTTTGCTTGTAGCTAATACGCAGATTAGAGATTTTTTTACGCAATTTATCAAAAATAAAGAAGCTGTATCAGCAATTGAATATGCCATTATTTCGGCAGGTATTGCGGCAACCGTATTAATTATCTTTCAAGGAAGATCGGGGTCGATTATGTATGATTTGTTTGATGGTGTATTTTCATCGATAAAAAATCGATTAGAAGTGATTAGTAGTTGGTAATAATATCCAGTATGAGGCCGTTCATAATTCTGTGTCAGTTTAATTCACAAAGAGAGCACCTTATCAAGACGATTAGGAAAAATATCATCGTGACAATGCTAAATTCTAATTTTGGCTTGGCATTGTCCATTTTTTCTCCGCATTTTGCAAACACAAATACAGCAGCTTGAGCAGATTATTTTCATAGGAAAACCGTTTTTTGTCTTTGCTAATTAGCGAAATTATCGATGAATAGGCTCAATAGCATTCGTAGTATAAATCACCTTACGAATAGGTCAGCATAGTGGAAATAAGCTGATAAATTATTCCATTTACGGCGCCACGACTGGATGATTATTGGATATTTATCGCCCCATTTTCACTCAAGTTCATCTAACGCATCAATTGCCGCATCACGAGACGCTGCCTTGTAGACAAGTTTCAAATCACTCATAAAGGCTTTGTGATGTTTAGATGCAACATACATAATTGAATGACGAATTTGATGAATAACGCAAAGTTGAGCCGCTGTTTGTGAGTAAATGATATTCATCGCTTCAGGAAAACAACCAAGCCATCAACACAAGCGATTAATAAGCTTTGCTAAGCCAATAAAATCAATCAAAAGTTGACTAAAACCGCCCGTCCCCAACCCAATGGTAAAGTTGAACGAGTACATTAATGGAAACGTAGCATGAACAAGAAGCATTTATCGATGCAATTAGTTGACAAGCCAACCTCGGATTTTATTAACTTTTACCATACAATTAAACCACATAAAGGTTTAAATTCTGTTACACCTTAGAGATACCTGAATTTTATTTTAGCTAAAATATGTAAGCAATTCGAGGAAATCCTGCTAATAAAAAATAATTTTTCCATTTAAATTTTTGATAAAAAACATTTTATGAAAAAAATACGCTAAAAAATCAAGCGATTGGTTTTTATTTCTATGATTAATAATAAATTATTACTAATTATTTTTTATTTGCCATCTTGGCAAATAATATAATTGAGTATATTATACACCCACTTTCTGATTAGAAAGTGATATTTTAAAATAAAAGAAATGTAAGAAATATTTAAAGGAGAAAACTATGATGTATTTATCAGCACTTCGTGCTCAAACTAGAAATTTTGTAGGCAAATTTGTTAAAAACGAAAAAGGTGTTACAGCGATTGAATATGCTATCGTTGCAGCTGGTGTTGCGGCAGTAGTATTAGTTATCTTTGATAAACAAAACGGTCCTGTGAAAACCATGTTGACTGAAGTATTTAGTTCTCTGAAGAACAAACTAACAGCTACTATTAGTGCCTAGGTTAATTACGAACTAAGGTGTATTAATTTATTTTATTGGATGATGATTATTAATAATTCATCTCCGTATGGTTGTATACACCTTAGTCGTACTGTTTGGGGATAATCCGTTAGGATTATCCTCGCAATAATAAGATAAAAGTAGTCAAAGTATTTGGCTGCTTTGCTACTATTAAAATAACAATAACAATGAAAAATATACCATGGTTAATGAAGCGTTTAAGTTTGCTGATGAATGGGGCGAGGTTCGTGATTTAGTATTCCAAGTTCTTGACCTTGATTTAATTGAGCAGTTGAAGAGTGATCCGAATCAGGTTCTCCGTGAAGTTCAGTCTGTAATCAGAAATATTGTTAATTCTGGTGGTGCTCGTATTACGGCAGATGAATCAAGTGTGTTGGCAAGTATGATTTGCGATGAAATTGTCGGTTACGGTCCAATAGATTCGTTGATGAAAGATGAAGCCGTTAATGATATTTTAGTAAATGGTCCTTATAGCATTTATGTTGAGCGCGGAGGAATTCTTAGTAAATCTGATAAGTTTTTTATCAACGAACGCCAACTTCTTGATATTGCAAGGCGTTTAGTTAATAAAGTTGGCAAAAATATAGATGAATCACATCCTTTAGTTGACTCACGTATGCCTGATGGTAGTCGTCTTAATGTCGTTATTCCACCCATTGCCATTGATGGCACATCCATGTCAATTCGTAAATTTGGTACTGGTCGCCGAACATTCCATGATTTAATAAAATTTGGTTCTTTAAACGAACATATGGCAAATTTTTTAGTTATTGCAGCGCGTTGCCGAATGAATATCATTGTTTCGGGTGGTACTGGTTCAGGTAAAACAACAATGCTCAATGCATTATCTGGATTTATTGGCGAGCATGAACGTACTATTACACTGGAAGATGCTGCGGAGTTAAGGTTACAACAAGACCATGTTCTTAGACTGGAAACCAAAACCGGTAGTGATGATGGTCGAGGAAAAGTAACTATGAGAGATCTGTTGGTTAATGCGTTGCGTATGCGTCCAGATCGAATTATCGTAGGGGAATGTCGTGGGGAAGAGGCATTTGAAATGCTCCAAGCTATGAATACTGGTCACAATGGTTCAATGTCAACACTGCATGCCAATACCGCTAAAGATGCGTTATCTCGGCTAGAAAGTATGATTATTATGGCTCAATCTGAATTACCCATGATTGCTATTAAAAATTATATTAGTTCTTCAGTCAATTTTATTATCCAAGTTTCACGTCTCCCAGATGGGCAGCGTAAAGTAATGAGCATAACTGAAGTTCTTGGTGTAGAGTCTGGCAATATTGTCACACATGATGTTTTTAAATTCCAGATCAGCGATGAAAGAAATGATCAAGGTAAGATTCAAGGTGAATTTATCTGTGATGGATTGGTGAAACGTTCTGCGCTTTATGAAGGCGCCCAATATTATGAAATGTCAGACATTTTAGAAAAGCTTATGTTTACTGCGATGGGGATTACAACATGATAATCGTTCTTTCAATTGTACTCGTTCTTGTTAGTGTTATGAATATTTTTTCGTTGCGCAATCGTCGAGAAAGATTACAAGCTTTCTATAGAGTTGAGATCAAAAAAAATGCGTCTTTAGTTAATTTAGTTGAAGAACGATTAACTAAACAAAAAAGATCTTTTTTGGCTCAAATAGCTTTTGATCTAAAAACAATAATTAAATCTTATTATGAAATACTAACGATGGAGCAATCGAAAGCTAGATTGATTGTATATATTTTAGTTGGTGTTATTGCGGGTATATTTTTGAATCAACGATATATCGGCTATGACAATTACATAGTAATTCCTGCTAGCTTTATTGCTACAATTGTTGCCATTATTTTCTTTAAGAAAAAAAGGCTTTCAAAAAAGTTTTACGAAACATTCCCAGAAGCGTTAAATGCTTTTTCTGGTGTTGTATCGTCTGGCTATGCCGTGACAACAGGGTTTAAAGCATGTGGAAACTCTATCGATGGAATTGTTGGCAAAATAATGAAGGAAATTGATAGCCGACTAGAACTTGGCGAAAGTGCTGAAAGTGTCTTATTTAATTCCTACCAGCGACTTCCGTTTCCAGAATATTATTTTTTTATTTTAACGATAATGGTTAATCTTGATAGTGGCGGTGAATTAAAAGAAATTTTTAATCGATTAGCAAAAATGTTAACAAATAATCGCATCCTTACTAAAACTCGAGATGGTAAAACTGCCGAATTAAGGATGTCAATCAAAATTTTAGGTTGTATG
Source organism: Gilliamella sp. WF3-4 (assembly GCF_001690275.1). Classification (GTDB taxonomy): domain Bacteria; phylum Pseudomonadota; class Gammaproteobacteria; order Enterobacterales; family Orbaceae; genus Gilliamella; species Gilliamella apicola_C. Next base: position 299,447 of record NZ_LZGW01000017.1, read on the forward strand.
CCTTTTGGTTTTCTTTTTGCACTTAAAGGAATTTCAGTAACACATTACAACTATTTAGTTGATACAACCATTGGTCATTATCTTTTATATTATGTTGTAGGTAGTGTAGTTATAGGTTTTTTGATAATTAGTGGTATGATTAATAAGATTATTTAAATTATGGATAGTTTATTGCATATATTAATTCCAATTTTTTTAATTTACTTTGGTTGCAACGAGCTGTTTAGTTCCTATTGGTTATATCAACGAAAAGAAAAAATTAGCTTACTTTTGAACAACGAAAATAAAGAAAAGAAAACGCCAAAAAAACATGTGAACCAAAGAGATACTGCTTTTGAAAAAATTGCCGCTAAAAATAGTATAAGCCTCAGTTTTTTACGTCAGTTTCAAGAGAAAAACAATTGGAAAGTGTACTCAGTCATTATTATTTTTTCGCTATTCTATTTGTTTAACCAACTTTTTTCGTTTATTGAACTTAGTTCAAGTGTGTTGCTAATTGTTTTGTTGGTAATTATTATTGCGGTTATTATTCTTCCTGATAGGCTAGTAAAAAGGCAGACAGAAAAGAAAATCAAAAAAATTTCGCGCGATTTACCATTGATTATCGATATGATGGCAATTATGGTTAGATCAGGCATGACTATTGAAAATGGTTTTCGGTATTTAAGCACCAGAGTAAAGCCAATCAATAGCGATGTGGCCGCTATTTTAGAAAGAGCTTGTTTAATGATGGATGTGAATGGTATAGAACTTTCTATTGATTTGATTCAGCGAGAAGTACCTTGTAAAGAGGTTAGAATGTTTTGTGTGACTTTAAGAAGAAGTATTAGTTATGGTAACTCAATTTATGAGGCTTTATTAGAGTTATCAGCAGAAATTAGAGAGATACAAAAATTAACGATAGAAGAAAAAATTGCGGCTATTGCAGCTAAGATGACAGTACCTATGATGGTTTTTTTCCTTGCGCCTGTTCTTCTTATCATTGCAGGGCCTGTTGTTATGAGTATTGTATCAACATTAAGTAATAGATAAGGATTTAGAGATAATGAATTACTTTTCAATATGCTGTAAGCCAATAGAGTTAATAAAACCGAAATATATTGTGATGTGCTCCGTATTATTTTTTGTCACTGGGTGTCAAAATAGCACTTTAAAATATGATTTAAATGAGCAACAAAAAATCTACATTCATGAAACAACAAAGAATTATGGCGGTTTAATAGAGCTTTATAAACAACGTTTACAACGTTCTGATACCGTAGATACAAGGTATAAGCTTGCTCGAGTCTACTACCTTTCTAATGATTTTGAAGCAGCAAAAAGGATTTTAACACCTGTTTTAAATAAAACTAATAGCGACAGTGTTTTTGTTTTATATGGTCATGTTGAGTCTAGGCTTGGTAATAATGATACGGCGTTAACATATTTAGATAAAGCGATCGCAATCAATGGTAAAAATGGAGAAGCTTATAATATAAAAGGTGTTATTTTGCTGAAAAAACGACAATATGATGCTGCGCGTTATTCGTTTAATTTGGCTAGAGAAAATTTTTATGATGAAAATAAAGTCACAAATAATTTGGCAATGTTATCGATTTTAAATAAAGAATATAATGAAGCCTATAAGCATCTAAATATCTTATATACAAAAGGATATCGTGATCAAACCATTCTTCATAATTTACTTTATACGTTGGTAAAATTGAATAAAATGCAACTAGCTAAGTCATTTTGCATAGCGCATAAATTATCTAATGATCCTGAAATATTAATTCAAGAATTAAAACAAATTGAACCAAATGAAGCTATCAAATTTAATGAAATTACACCTGCACAAGCTGAGAATCAAAAGCAGTATACAACTGAAAAAATAGCATCACAACAGATATCTAAACAAGAAATAACTGTAAAATCAGCAAAGGGGACTAAATCGGAGAATGTAGCAAGTTCAACCGTGGGTGCCAAATTATCCAATATGACTAAATTAGAAACGACTACAGGCAAGCAGGTAGATTCTAGTGCGATTAATTCAAAAACAGAAAAGGCCAACGATCCTAGCGTTTCTAAACAAAATGATCAGGCAAAACAGCTAGCAACTAAATCAACTATTTTAGCAGTTCGTTCTGGTGAGCATGACAAGTTTAGCCGAATTACTATCGAAACTGTAAGTCAATTAAATAAGAATGAATACTTAATTGAAAAAATTTCTCCAACAGAGTTCAAATTATCATTTTATAAGGTCACATTGCCAGCAGCAGGTATAAATTATATTATTAACCGAATTTCGCGTAGTGAACGAGATTTTTCTAACGTCACAGGAACGTTGACAGCTGAAAACACATTAGTTTTAAATATAAAAACTAAACAAAATTCAAGAGTGAAAGATTTTTATGCAGGTCTGAATTCAAAAGGGAAGGCTCATTGTTTTGCATTTGATTTTTATTTAGAAAATAAATGAATGCAACTGAGATAACGATATAAATATAGGTACTATATGGAGTTTGCATGAAAGATAAGAAGTTAATTATTTTATATGTATTAATGTTAGTTGTTGGGCTAGCATTATTATTTACAAAGTCCTCTCCTCCTCCTGCTGTTGTTGAAAATCCAGTTCAGCAGGCTGTAGTAGAAGAACCTAAAATAGAGCTACCAAAAACAGAGATGATATCGGTTGCTTTTGCAAAACATGCTATCAATAAGAAAACGATATTAACTAAAGATGATTATTATTTTAAGTCGATAGAGATTGACAAAGAAAGCATTGAAAAGTCGAAATACATAACCGATTCAGCGGAAATAGATGCTTATGTCGCTAAGAATAATATTGCGAAAGACTCTTTTATTGAACACAGTTTTATTGCTTCACCTAATTCGCCTGATTACCTACTTTTAGCATTAAAGGAAGGGAATTATATGTTTCCATTTAAATTAGAAAAGATGGATTTTTATTTGATGAAAAATTTAAAAAACGGTGACCTTGTTGATCTTTATCTATTTTATTCTGATGAAACAGTGCGTACTCGTAACAACAATGAAGAGGGCAAATTGGTTTCACCAAGTAATGATTTTGCTAAAAATCGTATAAAACCAATTATTGTTGGCAAGAAAATCATCTATATCGATTTGGGCAATGAATTAGATCCAAATTTTCAAAAAAGCGATATAGGACAAATTCAACTAGAGCTTTCTAATCAAGAAATAAAATTACTGAGAACATTAATGACGAACTCTAAAATTATGATATACCCGAGCATTTACAAAAAAAATGTCGAAGATGGATTACGTTCATTAAGTGATAAAGAAAGAAAATGGCCACTATCTGATAAAGATATCTTTTTAGAGAAACAGAAACGGATTAATTTGCTCAAAGGTAACTAAGAATGCTAATAAAAATTAAATCAATTATACATAAAATTAAGCTTCCCTTTTGCCTATTATTTATGGGGATTTCTCCATTAGCTTTTGCTAATATTCATAATTTACAAGTTGGCCAAAGTAAAACAATTGTTTTACCTGATAATGTAGGTACAGTGTTCATTAGTCAAGATACTGTAGCAAATTATGAGGTCATTGAGGGCAAATCATTAATTATATATGGAAAATCAAATGGTAGGACCAGTTTGATAGTTTATGATGATGCAAACAATATTATTATTAATGATACTATTAATGTTGATCCACTTTTGTCTCAAATTACATATAGAATAGCTCAAAACTTCCCCAATAGTAGTGTGACAATAGATCGTTATGATAATGGAGATGCTAATGGTCGATTTGTCTATGTACTAAATGGCACGACCCCTGATAGTACAACAAAAAATAAAATTATTACAGTTGTCGGTTCACTTGTCGGGCAAAATTCTGAGCGAATAAGAGCAGGAGCACCAAGTGATACACCCGTTAAGCCAGATCTTTCATTTCAGGATCGTTATATTTATAGCAACATTATCGATAATATTAGAGTAATAGAAGAATATCAGGTTAATGTGAAACTAACCTTTGTTGAGGTCAGTAAAGAATTTACTGATTCATTAGGCATTGAATGGCAAAGTTTAACTTTGGACAGCATGTTGAAAGGTGATTCTATTATGAATGGTGTGGGAGAGTTCACATTATTAGGACTGAAAAAAGGGTTTGATATCCACAATATCACTACAGCAATTCGTGCAATTAAAAATGATCGTTTAGCCAAGGTATTGGCTCAACCTAATTTATCGGTACTATCAGGCGAAAGTGCTTCATTTTTAGTCGGTGGTGAGATCCCCATTGTAACTAAGAATAAAGATGGCGATGCAAATGTTACCTATAAAGAGTACGGTATTAAATTAAATATTAGTACTAAAGTAAATAACGATAAGCGTATTAGGCTATTTATTGATAATGAAGTCAGTTCAGTATCTGGTTCATATGCATTTAATAACTATAATATTCCGACTTTAACAACTCGAAAAACCAGTTCAACTATTGACTTATCTAATGGTGATAGTTTTGTGATTGCTGGGCTGATTAACGAACAAGACGAAGAACAATTATCTCGACTCCCTTTTATTAGTGAGATTCCTATTTTAGGTGCAATAGCTCGTAGCGCAACAACGACTCGTGGTAAGATGGAAATGGTTGTATTTGCGACAGTTAACTTAGTGACATCGAATAATAGCTTTGATGGAGTAGAGTTACCAATTTTGGATCGCACTGATGTGATTAATGGTTTCTTCAATATAAAAAGTAACATCGATAAACAAAGACGTAAAACTGTACCAGTTTCTAATGTAAGTGAAAAATTTATTAATGATATGGGCTTTATTGAATAAAGGTTATTGGAATTCTTATGCAATTATTTGGTAATAAAAAAGATTCAAATGGATCGAACGACTCTTCGCAAGAATTTGTTGCTGGACGTATATCTGGTTTTCAAGTCGCAATTTTAAGTAAAAGAAGTGAATTGATTGAGAAGATTCGTTCTGTATTATTTCTTTATAATGTATTAGGTATGGAGGTTATTCCATTAGAATTATCTGAGTTGAAAGAAGATCCTTGTTGGAGTAGGTATGATATAGTTATTTTAGATATTAAAGATGAAGACGATGCAGAACTATTATCAGAAAATATCAACCGCTGTATACCTATTCAAGCATCAACAATACTTATAGGCAGTTATGATTCAATCCAATTTTCTGAATTTTTGTTAAAAAAAGGAATCCATTTCTTATTAGAAAGTAGCCAATTGGAGAAGATCACCGCTATTTTAAATTTAAGAAGCGTAACCCCGCCAGGTTCAAGTAAAAGAGTGGGTAGCATTGTTACATTTCTAGGTTGTAAAGGTGGAATTGGTACATCGTCATTAGTCGTTCATACAATAAAAAATATTAGTAAATTAACTAATTATCCTTTACTTTATATTCAAGGAGCAACAACAAGCCCTAATGTTGATTTTTTATTTGAAATGCCAATACCTCAAGATGGCTCATTGGCTAATATTGAGAGTGGTTTACAAGTAAAAGTAGAAAATAGTGCTAGTGCTTGGAAATATGATGAACTTAATTCTGGACAATTTAATATTACATTTATTGATCAAAATATGGGATTATCATCTTCATTTAAGCACCTTGATGATATTATTACTATTTCTAATATTATATTTATTGTAATAAATCGAGATCCTTATTCAATTAAAGTTGCTAAAAAGATATTAGAGGAAATTTCACGTGGTACTGCTCAAAAAACAGAATTTTTAAATAAACGTTTTTTGGTTTGTTTAAATGATAACACTGTTTATGATAAAAAAAATGCTTTACGTGATGACGATATTGAAGAGTTTTTAGAACGCAGTATCGACTTTAAGCGTAAATATATATCAAAGATAAGTAACTTTAAAAAGGCTGCCAATAGTAGTGAAATAAAAGAGATATCTTCAGCTATTATTGGAAATAAAAAGGCTCAAAAAGATAAATCAAGAAAGTCTTTTTCAATATTAAAAAGAAAGACTAATTCTTAATATAGGATTGGCAGAGAAAATTATGTTGAAATGTTGGAGATTATTTTTTGGTCAAAAGAAAGCGAGTATTTCGATTGAATTGGCAATTGTTTTTCCTTTTTTAATCGTTCTATTTGCATTTATGCTGGAGTTAAGCAGAATTATGATTATTGGTTCTGCTTTGGATTTAATATCTACCGAAATACCAAGAGAAGTAGCAATTTCTAAAAATATAAATTATTCCCAAAAAATGAATGATCTAATTACCTCTCAAGTTCCATTGTGGCCTTATATAACTAATCCGAATGATTTTCATATAACATTAACATTTTGTAATACAATACAAGATTTAATAACTAATTCTTGTCAAAGCACGCTTAGTAATGATAGTCATTTAATATCATTTAATTTACAATACGATTATCGAGCTATGTTTTCCGACATGTTTTCAAGTATTTTGGACTCTTCTTTAACAAAAAAGACTGTTGTTTATCGTGAGTTTTATGAAAATTAAAGGAATAAACTAGCAATGAAATATTTGAATAATTTTTTTCGCAATAAAAATGGTGTTGTCTCAATTGAGTTTGCGGCATGTTTCTGTTTATTTTCGCTATTTGTGTTTATTATTTATGATGTATATAGCACTATCATGCTACAAAATAAACTTGAACGAGCAAATTATACAGTAGCATCGATTTTTCGTGAAAGATCAGCTGTTTATCCGATAATGGGTAATGCAAATGGTTCTAATAATTATTTAACATGCATTAGGGATCTTAAATCTTGCTACAAGTCTCATGAGTTATTTGATGATAACCAAGTGCAAGAATTGCGTCAATTAGCTAGTTCATTATTAGATCGTGACGTTGCGATAAGAGTCGATGCTTTATTTATTTTACAAGATCCTAGGCATCCGCAAGACTTTAGCCGAGCTAAATTAGCCACCCTAAGTTCAGAATCGTGTTCTGCAGGAGCTTGTAATAGCGCTATTAGCTATTTTAATTCACTACCTAACATAATTGAAAGACCAAGAACCAATAATTATTTAAAACTTATACCCTATGTTCGAAGGACAATTGATCCTTCGACGGGATTAGCTGGACGTTGGATTCCATTATATCGAATTAGCATTTGCATTGTTAATGAAGAGAGTCTTTATTTGAAATGGATGAATTCTAATAGAGAGACAACGGACACTTTCCCGAATTTGTGTAGTAATATTGCTCTATTATCTCGTTGCAATAACATCGCGGAAAATAATGGTTCGGCTTGCCCTATTTATCATCGCTAATCAAATACTCTTTTTAAAAGTATGAGAGGATTATATGAGTAATAACAAATTAAAACGGAACAATTATAAAAAGAAAAATTTTTTTAAGTGTACTGCCGGAAACGTTATTATAAGTTTTGCAATTATGCTCCCCGCTATGTTCACTTGCATGTTGGTCTCAATTGATCATACCGAAACTATGCGTAATCGGGCTAGATTATCGGAAGCAGCTAATGAGGCTTCGTTAGCCGTTATTGCAATAAATAATAAAAATATTGATGATGCATCACTTGAACAAAACCAGCAAATAGCGTTGAATTATATTAATTATTTTGTTAATCAAAAAATTAGTAGTGATAAATTAGATGGCGCCAATATAGAAATAGAATATAAAGCAGATAAAAAAGAATATGATATTGCCTATAAACAAATGTTTAATTCTTTAATTACTCGTAACGACTACACTAGCAATAAGAAAAGTGAAGTGATTTCTGTAAGTAATAAAAAGGAAAGCTATGGCAATACTCAAAAATATGATGTTGGTGATTCAGTTGCTATTGCGTTTATTAGTGATTTTTCAGGTTCAGCAACATGTGAGTACAGCGATACACAATGTAATGATTATACTTCAGTTGTTAGAAATAGTGATACACGGCGCCTTAATTATATGAGAAAGGCAATAGGAGATGCTATTAGCAGATTTGAAGAGTACCCCATATATAATTTTGCTTTAGTTCCTTATGATATTGGAGTTCCTGTTTTAACAGACGTTAACAATCCAGCTGGTGGCGTAGGTTATGCATGTTCGGTTATGTACAAAATGCAGACACCTTACGATTCAGTTGACTATAATTTCTGGGCAAATAAAAATATCGCATATCCAAAATGGAGGAAGTTGAAAGAAATTAATTTAATTGATGATTATTTAACCTATAACTATTTCGATAGATTTAACAAAAATACAGTATATTACTATCTGGATTATTATTATTATCTTTATTATTCAAAAATCATCGGTCCTGCATTAGGTGCTCATAGTGATAGTGATTTAGTAGATAAAAACCTTTGTGAATATAGGCATAATATTGAACAGGTTAATATGGGATCTTCTCGATATGCTTGCAATAAGAAAGCCCCTGAGGACTACCCATTATCCCTTAGAAACAGAAGAAAAGTTGAGAGACAATATGCTAAAATAGTTCAATTATACGATTATATGTTTTCTGGTGATTATGATGATGTGCATGGCTCGTTTGCTAACACTAAAACAGTTGATGTCGGTGGAACTATCGAATCATTATTTACTAGAATGAATCAGAATATAATAACGTTTAACCGTATTATATCGCCTACCATGACTAATTTTTCTCCATTTCAAGGAATGTGTCAATCACCTTTATACAGTAATGGTGTCATGAGTAAAAGCATGATTAATATGTCGGATTCAGAAAGGTTTGCTGAAGCAGCAAACCATATTAGAAATTTTAAAGCATTACCTCATTTAGTCCCATTAAGTGATGATGGTGAAGATCATAAAGCTCACAATAAAGAGCTTCGAGAATTTATTAGTGATAATAATGTAACTTGGCAGCCTGGTGGTGGAACGGATACTATGACTGCTTTATTGAGAACTGTGCCTGTGATGGTTAAAGAAAGTTCTAATAATAAAATTATGATCATTATTACTGATGGTAAAGATGACAAAGGCGCAGATAAACTTAGAGATGATTTTTTAGATGGTAATGTTTGCCAGAGTATAACAGAAGGTTTAACATCTAAGGAAAACTATAATAAAGGTTATATTAAAAAGCCTGCTAATGCAGCCGCTATTTATTATATAAAATTAGATCCTAACGCTAGTAACTTGACAACTGATGCAGAATATGAAGCTATGTATGGCAAGTGGTTTACTGAATGTATGAAAAATAATAAGGATTATCTGTTTGAGGCTCAGGATTACCAGTCATTATTTGATGCAATAAATAGAATTATTGAGGTAGAGACAGGTAACTTTATTAATAAAAGTGAGTAAGCAAAATAATGATGAATAGGAGTTGCCAAAAATGAGAATTACAAAAATCATTATGTTATTTATGACCTGCATATGTTTCCCATTGTTAGCGGATAATGGACAATCAGGAGATAAACGTACAGATGCATTAGTTTTTGTGAATACGTCAGAAGCAGATCCAATTGCAAAAACTGGTTTAAGGAAAACGGGTCTAACTATAGAAAATGGCGATCTTTGGATTTGGGGCTACAGATATACAGGACAACAAGGTAATGGGGTTACTCATGTTCGTCGTGACCGCCCGCCTGCTAGGGTTCATACTTTTGTTCGAGCTGGACTATCTATTACTCAAGTGGCTGCGGGTAAATATCATATTATTGCTCTTGATGATCGTGGTGATGTTTGGGGGTGGGGTAGAAACTTATACCAAGAAGCTACAGGCGGTCAACAAAAGGAAGGGCGGAGAGATGACACATATGTCAATCAACCTGTTCCTGTTTTGAAGGATCAAGATGTTATTGAAATTGCATGTGGGAGATATAATTCTCTCGCTTTGACAAGAAGTGGGGATGTATATTCTTGGGGAAGGAATCCTCATGGTCAAGCGGGAACGGGTACTCGTTCTTCTAAAGTTACACTTACAAAAATTACTGGATTTGATGGTAAAAAGATAGTAAAAATTGGCGCTGGCTATGATAGTGGTTATGCCATTAGTGAAGACGGGGAGGTATTTGCTTGGGGAGACGGAGATCGAGGTGCTTTTGGTGAAAGACTGACAGGTAGAGAGAGATTTCAAGCTAAACCTAAAGTTATTACACAGAACCTGAGAGCGATATCTCGTTTTTCTAGTGGTAAACAGATTTTGTCTATTGGTGGTGGAAGTGCTTATACTATGATTTTACTTGATAATGGTAGAGTTTATGGCATGGGAAAATCTAGCCGCTTAGGTATTCAAGGTCCATATGAAGAAGATGAAGTAACAGCCGAAGAGAATGATGAAGGAGACAGTGATGATTTGGATGAAAATAATGATGAAATAGAAGATGACCGCACTGACTATAATCACGAGTTAACACCAGAAGAGTTAGATGAGGAAAATGAAAGAAGAGCAGTTAGAGGCTCTACACATCCTGTCCCAACGTTGGTTACAGAACATGTTCGCTCACTTTTTTGCCGTTTTCGTGGTTGTGTTGCTATCACTAATGATAATAAATTAGTGACATGGGGACATAAACTCGGACTTTATAAAAATATATTGTATGGAGCAAATCCGGTAATTAGAGATAATATTCATGGTCCTTTGACCAAAATAGATGTTGGTCATCAACACTTTTTTTATTGGAATGAAAAAGGACAAGCATTTGGTGTTGGATACGGTTCGGGTAAAAAATTTAGTCCTCGTAGTAATAGAAGACAAGATTGGCCAGGATTGGAAATGGAATTTCTTACTGATGAGATGAAAAGAGTTTATGGTAATGATTATATTCCAGGGCAAGTGCAGTAATAATGATGAATCAACTATTAATTAATGATGTTATTATTTTAACAATTTGGGGATGTTTATTAGTTGCGTGTTATACTGATTTAACACGCAGAATAATATCAAATTATATTGTTTGTATAATATTCATCCTCGCTATTTTGAATTTTATTTTTGGTGCAGGTCAACTAAATTATAAAGCATCAGGAATATTTTTGATTTGTGGTCTATTTATGTTTTATTGCCGATTAGTTGGAGCAGGAGATATAAAATTAATTACAGCACTCTTGATATCTATTCCACCGAATGATGTTTGGGGGTTTTTAGTGCTAATTACATTACTTGGGCTGCCGATTGCAATTATAGCAATAATATATAAATATATTAAAAAACCAAAAGCAGGAGTCACATTACCTTATGGTCTAGCAATTAGCGGAAGTTATTTTTTAACGTCAATTACACTATTTAAAACAGTATTCTAATAATTACTTATTGTTCTCCCCCCCCCCGAATAATTACACTTTGATGGATAGCTTTTTTGGGGGGCATTATTTAGCTCTGTATATTCTTTACGCTAAAATTAAGCTCTTGTAACTACTTCCCCCTAAAATAGTACAGCAAAAAAGTAGAAAATTCTCTATGATAAAAGAAAAGGGGGATTTAATGATGAAAAAAATGACTGAACATCAAATCGTAGCTATTTTAAAAGAAGCTGAAACGGGTATTCTCGTTAAAGAGCTGTGCCGTAAATATGGCATGGGTAATTCAACTTTCTATAAATGGCGAGAAAAATACGGCGGAATGGAAACGTCGGATATCAAACGCTTAAAGGAGCTTGAGGCTGAAAACCGTAAGCTTAAGCAGATGTTTGCCGAACTGAGCTTAAAATCCCAGCTTCAGGAAGAAATTATCAAAAAGCTTTAGTGCCCACAACGGCACGTAAAACGTGGGCGCAGCAACTACAACAAAATCATTCGGTTACTATTGCTATGAGTTGTGCCATTGTTGGCTTAAGCCGTTGTGCTTACTATTATCAACCTAAGTTGCAGGATGACTCGGTGATTGTTTCAGTGTTGAATGCTATCACAGACCGGCATTTACGCTGGGGCTTTCCTAAATGTTTTAATCGTATCAGAAAGCTCGGCTATAAATGGAATCATAAACGTGTTTATCGGGTGTATTGTGAGTTAAAACTGAATCTTAAAACAAAACGAAAACAACGAATTCCACCTCGGGAGCCAGAAAAGTTATTGGCTCCCAATAAACAAGGTGAATGTTGGTCAATGGATTTTATGAGTGACAGTAGTCGTAATCAACGTCGCTTTAGGACATTCAATGTCATCGATGACTTTAATCGTGAGGCGTTAGGCATTGATATTGCAGTAAGCTTACCCGCAGGAAGGATTACCCGTTACTTAGATAAACTGGACGAATATCATGGGTATCCATTAAAAATACGGGTCGATAATGGGCCAGAATTTACAGGAAAAACCTTTACCAACTGGGGGCTAAATCACATGATATAACCATTGATTATATCCAGCCCGGTAGCCCTTATCAAAATGGCTATATTGAACGATTTAATCGTACCTATCGTACTGAAGTACTCGATTTATATCTTTTTAACAACTTAGCGCAAGCAAGGAGAATAACTGAAGAATGGTTAACGATTTATAACACCGAAAGACCACATGAGGCATTAAATAACATGACACCGATTGAGTATAAAACACTAAAACAAGCAGCATGATTTTCTACGTGAGTTGTGTACTAAGTTTGGGGTATTTACACATACTCTTTGCGTTCTAATTACTTCGCCTGAGGGTTTGATTGTCACAGTTACACCTTCTGGACCTTTCCATGTTTCATATCCCCCCTGCGATTGCCCATTACTCGTAAATCCTTTAGATTTCAGATCTGCATGAAGTTCATCTTTTGTTGTTGGTAAGTTATGAACAACTTTCTCATTCATCCTCTTTCCAGCATTAACTTCCTTCTCTTTTTTAACATGCTCCCCAAAATTACTACTCTCATTAGCTTTTGCGTTTTCTGCTTGACCATCATATATTTTATCCTTAATTTCCTTATAATTTCCACCGCCTTGTTGAACATTTCCTTTTCCATATTTTTCCTCTAAGGCTTCTTTATCTAAACGGCGATTTTCTTTTGCTTTTCCAACCTGTAATAGCTTACTACCACCAAAAATTTTATTTATCTTAGGAAGCGTTATAGTTTCTGTAAGACCATGAAGCATTATCATGCTACCCATAGTCCTACCTGCCATCACTCTGGCTTGTTCGTCACTATAACCAAAACGCTTATAACTTTCTAAATACCCTTGATAGATAGCTCGTAATTGATTTGCCTCTGGTGTGTTTGACGTTCCATCTAATAATTGTTTTATTTCTAAATAGCCATTTTGGTGCTCTAATTTGTTATAATAATAATTTACATATGTTCTTAGCGCATCATAAGCTTTTTGGCGCTCTATATGACAACCTTCACTATTTACATCAACACAAGCTTCTAATAATGCATTTGTTGAGCTTTCATCTTTAATTCTAAGCTCCACTAACTTTTGCTTTTCGTCTTCAGTTAATAAACCTTCTTTTTCTTTATATTCTAAACCTACTTTATCTTGATGATCGGAAGAATTTAAATAGTTATTCTCAACCGCATTTTTACTGGCAGCAATTGAGGCACCCATATCACCCACATCACCACCAACGCTGGCCGCTGCAAGGCCTGCTGCTAGTTGCGATAATGCGCTGATGTTTTGTTTTTCTGCTTCGGTGAGGTCTTTGATGTCTTTGCCATCATAAAGTTGTTTGATGATAACTTCTGCGGCAAGTTCGCCACTTACTGCGCCTGCACTACCCGCTAAGCCTGAGTTGCCTTGTAGTTCGGCAACTACAGCACCTAGTATAGCATGAGCCGTTAAACGAGCTACTTCATTATCCCCAGCATGTATTTTTATTTGCTCTGCTAGCCATGGTGCGCTAGCACCTGCAAGACCACCCGTGATGTCGCCAGCGATGATGCCGGTAATGATTGAAGCCGCTGAGTCTATGCCTTTGCTGACATCTCCACCCATGGTACCGAGATTTTTAGTTGCTTGGTTGGCTTGTAATTGAGTATCTACTGCGACATAGTACCAATAGTCTTTATTATTCTCATAATATTTTTCAAAATCAATTTGAGCTCTTTCCTTATCGCTTAATTCTTTATACGCTTTTTCGGCTTCTGCTCTCGATAATTTTTCTTTGTCTTTATCTACGTCTTTTTGTGCCTGTATTCGGTCATATTTGCCCATTATGCTTTTCGTCTGTTGGGCTATGTCTTTGATAAGCTCTACCGTTTCGATTTTGTCGAGCTCTTTTTGTTTGTCAAATATCGGTTTTAACGTGTGGTTCGCATTCTCCGTATCTCGGCTTAAATCATTAATATCCTGTTGTTGTTTGTTTTTGTTGCGGATGATAAGTTGACCTTGCTCTACCGCTGAGTGGGTGATGCTTGAGTCTTTTTCACTGTTTTGATATGCCGCTGGTGCACCTGCGCCACCCGTGCCGCCACTGACCGAGATATGGCTAACATTAAATTCCGCTTTGTTTTTGATGTCACTAAAGCTGATTGTGCCCGTATCAAGGCGGTTTTTGTTGGTGTCTTCGGCTTCCGAGGAGATGACCGCCCCTTTTAGGTCGGTGTTGTTGCCTACCTTGATGTCAAAGCCACCTTTGCCAGCAAAAATACCCGATTGGTCGGTGACACTTGCCCATTTGCTGTCCATTTTGGTGCTTGATAGTGAGCCGTTGGCACTAAAGCCACCAAAGCCAGCACTGCCACTTACTGAGGAGCTGATTTTTTCGTAATCATAGTCGTCCGTATCTTGCAGTGATTGGATGTTTAAGTTGTTACCCACATCCATGTTGACGGTGTTGCCTTTTAGTTGGCCGCCTATGATATTGGTGTCGTTGCCGGTTTTGATGGTGAGTTTGTTTTTCGCATCAATCACGCTTTCTGTCCAGTCAGTTCCATTACCTTTTTCTCGTGATTTACTTTGACTTGCATTAGCCGATATGTTGAAGCCATTTTTTCCCCACCAAAGTTATAACCCACTCCTACCGGGCCACTGCTGTTTTTTTCTTTGGTGTCGGTTTTTATCGTATTTTCTTGCCCAATAAGGTTTATTTACTTTCCTTTTAACTGCGATGTAGTTCTAAAAAATAAAAAGATCCCACCTTTTAGATAGGGATCTTCTTAGTCTGTTTAAAATAATAATGACTAAGTTGATTATTGCTAATATTCTTTACGCAAATAAAACCAACCTAAATTACCTTTTTTATCCAAAATATTTTCTTCTATAGGTAAAATTGTAAGAACTAGCTTAATACCACCATCATAAATTTGAGGAAAAATATCTGAAACAACTTCTGAATGAGCACATTCCATTTCTTCTTCCTCTTCATTAGTAAGTTTTTCATCAAAGAACATCTCAATTATCATGAATTTTTCATCATAATTAAGTGATATTCCTCGCATTTTTTTTGAGCTTCGGCCAATTAAGCTATACATAGTACTTCTATTAATTTCATGTTTAACTTTAATAAGTTCTTCTTTTATCATTTTTTTGCTCATAATGAAGGTCTCGATGGTACTATATGTACCCCTGTTTTTGAATAACGAATAGTGAAATTAGTTGTTGGAACAAAAGTTTCTGTTTTCATATCATAAAAATGTCCAATAACTTTATTTGTCGAAATATTTTCCTTTGAACCTGGCGTTCCTAAAGGTCTTCCTGTCGGAATTTCTCTTCCCGTTCCAGCGTGATTATTAACCAATTGCTGAACATCAATATTTGAATCAATAGTACTCCTTGGTGTAGGAGCGCTTGCATTTGCCGTTTTATGCTCATTAGTACCTACAATATGTTTGTTTTGTTGATTCATATTAACAGTTAAGTTTGGGTTTGCATCTAGCGAAAAATCAGCATTATTGGCACTATTAACCCCCTTTCCTGCATTAGTGTTGTCTATTGTCCATTGCCCAACTGTTTTGTTTTTTTTCTTTATGTATTAGTCAGTTGCAACACCTTTTCCCTTAGCTCACTATTCTACCGTATATTTTTGCCCCGACACGCTTTTTTTCGCCGTTTTACTTTTCTTCTTAGCTCAGTTTTGTAAAATTCATTGAGAGGTCTATATCGGATATTATTATGTATCGCACTATTTTACCTGATAGCCATCATCTGCCCGCTGGCCGCACTACCACACTCTCTGATAGCCGCAAGGCTTGGGCTCTCCGTTCCGGTGGCCCAACGACGGAACAAGGCTGCCCGCGCCTTATATCAGGCCGTACTCAACCTTGAACACACCACGCCAGAACACGTTACCCGGCAAGCATTGACGTTTAAGTTATGGCTCACTGAGCTGCTCAGCACCTCCGTTATGCCTTGTCTCTATTGCACATCACTCAACACCGTTCGTATCGGTCAGCGTCTTAACTTTCGCTGCCGAACCTGTCGGTGCACCTTCAATCCTCTAAAGGCTTACCAGCTTGATAAGCTTTCTCATTGTGAGTTATGGCTACCATTCATTGACAAGCTACTTGATGGCGCAACCTGTCAGGAGATTAACCGCTCTCTAGGTATTAATGTAACTACGGCGGCTAAGTGGCAACGTTATTTTCTCAGGTTGATACGTAAGCGCGGTTATCTGTTACTGGCTGACTTTTGCTTAGTACAACGTCGATGTCGCTATCGTAAGACATGGCTGGCAGTACAAGCCGAGGACTCTTTTTTACCTAGTGGCAGCTCCCGCGTTAAGCCTAAGTGGTATTAGTTCATTACGGATGTGGTAAAAAGTATTAGATGTCTATATCATTTTGATGCTTTTAGTCTAACCCGGCAGCGGCTCACAGCTTGTCTGTGAGATGATGACGGGTTGTGCCTGTGCGGGCGGCATAGAGCCTGCTTATCAAGGTTTAGCTGGGTGCCCCTTTTAAGGGCGGACGGGCAGGCAGATAGCGAGCACGGCAAGGAGCAAGAAGCCAAGCGACTGCGACCCTCGCGCATTGTTGGTTGGATGTCTGGGGGTTGGGCGGGGTGTGAAGCCCTTGAGTGGAGGCGCTTGCGCCGACTTTCCTTATTGTTGTTTGTTTGAGCCAGCAGGATGCCGGCGAGAGCAGTGCTTAGCTGGATTGCCCTGGCTCATGGCTGAGCGAGAGTAGCGAGCTGAGCCGGTACACTGTACCCAGTAGCCGATGGCGGCGGCGCAAGACATAATGTGGATTATACGCATCAGCCACTCTACTAGGCGTCTGCTGGGTTTAGGCGGGTTTTGGTGCCGTGCGTATAATCCCCCACATTATGTTAAGTAGACAGGCAGCAACGCGCAGCACTTGCAGATTGTGCGGGGCTAGTTTGTTGACTGGCTATTTACCCCGCTAACACTGCGGCTGACTGGCAAGAGGTGGGCAGGGATGCCCGTCTCTTGCCTTTCACTGAACATAGCAGGCTCACAGCGCGCCTTAGTGGTCTGACGATGTCGTGGCCTTTGTCCGCTTGCTTTCGGCTTTCTGGCTGGCCTTTGGGGTGGTTTTTGCTGTTTTTCTTTTCCTACTCAGACTGGCCGCTGGATAGGTGGCAGTATGGATATCTTTTAATGCTCGGATGCTAACTTGTGTATATATCTGTGTGGTTTCCGGGCTGGCGTGTCCCAGCATCGCCTGTATCCATCTCAGGTCGGCGCCATTTTCAAGCATTAGTGTTGCCATCGTGTGCTGGAACAGGTGACAGGAGCCACTTTTACCGATGTTAGCTTGCTCTATCAGGCTACGCACTAAGTGGCTTAACCGGTTAAAGAAGATCCCCTTGGTTAGGTGGGGATCTTTTTTTAACTAGACTTGAAAATCACTTCTTTTAGATAATTGTAAAAGTTCTTTTAAGTAAGGATGATATTGCTTACCTTTCATCATTTTTGCATATTCTTCTACAGCTACTATTCCATCTTCTATTATTGAGTTATCAACTCTGGATATTTCCAAAGTAATAACTTGTTCTCCATTAATCAAATAAGTATAAATATCTTCATATTGCTCTATCATATGATATAAGCAACATGCTGAATTAACAGAACAAAAAATATTTTTTAAATAAGGAATAATAGTGTTTTGTTCTATTTTATTGAATTCAATTAACGCATTATTATTTTTCATTTAATTCTCCCTGGTGTTGCTGTCACCAAATTACCATGTTTATCTGTAAGTATTGTTATGGTGTTTGTTGGCTTACCGTTAAATTTATCAACACCTATATTTTTATCTAATGTAATTACACGCTCATAAAGAGTATATGTTTGCCCTGTAACCTTATTATATGACGATCTAGTATTATTAATTGGGATCTTAGATACATCAGGGCTACTTAAAATAGCTTTGGCTTCAGCTTCACTAATTGAAAATTGGCTAGCATTAGCTTTCCCGGAGAAATGACGATTCTGGACATGTACCCAACCTGATTCGGCATCTCCTGTTTTCATATTAATACGAGATTGTACTATTGGGTTTTCAAGATCTACCTTAGCTATAACATTATCAGCACCATTCGAGACCTTGTAGCCATTAGTTGTTGTCCCCGTCGTTCCCTTTCCTGCAGTTTTAGACATCAATCTTGATCCGGCTACGGGGACAAATGTAAGACCTGCATCGGTTAATTTTAACGCCATTTCCGTATTAAATTCTTCACCATTATTCAATCTTCTATTTACATCTAATAATGCGTTAGCAGATTCTAGGGTGTCCATCGTATTATAAACTAAGCCTACTCCTCCTGGTAAGAAATTCATCACAGGGCGACCTACTTGTCGTTCCCATTCCGTCGCTTCCATATATTTTTGCCAAGCTTTTTCTTTATTAAAATACTGTTCATTTTCATCTTGATGGTGTGAACTAAATAATGGAAACTGTTGGGATAACATATAGTCGTTGAAAGTTTTTCCCATAAACTTAAAATTTGTGTTATTCATAATTTTTACTATAAAATGAGGAAGTCGGCTAATAAAACACTATTTAAATATATTGATATCTATTATAATCGTATCCGTCGTCATTCAAACAAAAACGGATTGGTCTGAACAATATGAACAACAATTTCACCAAAACGATAAAATGATAGTGGTAGGAACTGTCTAATATTTTGGCAAGGATCAAAAAATAATGAAAGTTTGTTGTAAAGCTTAATTTGCAAAGTTTGAAAGTAATAAACAAGATCTACAAAGATCTGATGGGAAGAAAGGATATAAAATTTGAACAAACAGTTAGACAAAACAAGCAAATTTTTAAGTTACATTTTAAGACATCAACCGGAAGCTATAGGCATCACATTAGATTCTGATGGATGGGTTAATATAGTTCATCTCATTACTCAAGCTAATCAATATGGAGAATCTCTTACTAGAGAGTTGGTTGAGCAAGTTGTTAAAACAAGTGATAAAAAACGTTTTACGATTTCTGATGATGGTATAAAAATACGTGCAGCACAAGGACACTCAACTCAACAAGTAAAAATTAGCCATGCAGAACAAATACCTCCAGAGTTTTTATATCATGGTACGGCTACTCGTTTTATTGATTCTATTAAAAAGCAAGGATTAATTTCAGGTAATCGTCATTATGTCCATTTATCTACTGATGAAAATATAGCTAATAAAGTAGGAAAAAGGCACGGTAAACCTATTGTGTTAAAAGTGAAAGCCTTGCAGATGCATCAACAAGACTTTAAGTTTTATTTGGCTGATAACGATGTTTGGTTGACCGATGCTGTGCCTAACACTTTTTTAATATTTGACTAAATCTTATCTAATTCAGTCATTTCTGCTTTATACAGAGCTGATTCTTCTTTGACTTGTTTTAACCATTCATCAAAGTTATAAAAACTACCTCTATCCTCCCATCTAGGAGAAGCAAAAGTATGAATAAGGTATACTTTAGGATCACCTGATATATCGGAACCATCAAAACAAACTATATCATCATTATTAGAAGCTTTAGCAAATGGTATCAATTCTCTCGTTGGATATTGTTTTTTTATCTCAAATAACCATTGTCTAGCAAAATCTTCAAATTCATACAAAAACCACCAAGGTTCTAAATCTAGAACATCTTTCCTAGAAACAATTTCCAAAAAAGATAGCGGATATTTGAACCCTTCTGGTAATTCTTCTTTCGAATATAAGTAATGAGCCATATTATTAATCCTTTGGTTTACCACTAATGCGAGGAGGAGTACTTGAGCCATATGGATTATTTTTACTAAACCCACCAGACTGTTTATTAATCCTTCCTGTTATTGCATCTCCCCAAGATACAGGTACAAATCCTTTTTTAGGATCAGAAAACCTATTTACTTCAGCTGGTGAAAGCTTATCGTAAAAATTTCTAATATTAGCTTTAATATCTATACCGGCTTCTCTTGCGGCTGCTATTCTAGTATTATCCATACTCGTGAATTTTCCGTCTGGCATTTTAATCACATCAACTGGATCGCCTTTCCAACCATTAGTTTTCATGCTTGTAACAATATCGTCATAAGTATATTTCATATCAGTCCCTCGTTCTACTTTATTATAAGAAACCGTATTTTGTGAAAATCTAATTTCATTAGGATTCAAAGCAGATGTATTGAAAATTCCACCAACGGTTCCTTTAGTACCTCCTTTAGACATTAATCTTGATCCGGCTACGGGGACAAATGTAAGACCTGCATCGGTTAATTTTAACGCCATTTCCGTATTAAATTCTTCACCATTATTCAATCTTCTATTTACATCTGATAATGCGTTAGCAGATTCTAGGGTGTCCATCGTATTATAAACTAAGCCTACTCCTCCTGGTAAGAAATTCATCACAGGGCGACCTACTTGTCGTTCCCATTCCGTCGCTTCCATATATTTTTGCCAAGCTTTTTCTTTATTAAAATACTGTTCATTTTCATCTTGAGGACGTGCACTAAACAATTTTTCAAGAAATGA
The DNA here is from genome assembly GCF_001690275.1 of Gilliamella sp. WF3-4. Classification (GTDB taxonomy): domain Bacteria; phylum Pseudomonadota; class Gammaproteobacteria; order Enterobacterales; family Orbaceae; genus Gilliamella; species Gilliamella apicola_C. The sequence continues at coordinate 320,207 of NZ_LZGW01000017.1, forward strand.
TTTGTTGGCTATCGAATCCCAATAAGCGTCAATATATAATTCTTTATGCTCTGGATAGCTTAAATATGGGTAGTCATAATTATGAGCTCTATATCCCCAATTCCCTGTTAATAAATCATTAACTGCTCGTTTGGCGGCTTCTTCTCCTATCATCCCTTCTTCTTGTTGGTAATAACGTGTTAGAGACTCCATTAGTCTTTGTACTTGCTCATCAGTTAATGAATTAGGATCTTTATAATATTTTCCAACTAGATAATCACCTTTTTGATCTAACTCATCAAGCAAAAACATTTCTATTTTTTCTTCACGACTCAAAAATTTTTTGTCACGTTTATCCCTTAGCTCCATTAAACGTTCTTGATCTATTGGTCCTAAAAAGTTATTCTCAACCGCATTCTTACTCGCAGCTATCGAAGCGCCAATGTCTCCCACATCACCCCCCATACTGGCCGCTGCAAGGCCTGCAGCTAGTTGCGATAATGCGCTGATATTTTGTTTTTCCGCTTCGGTGAGGTCTTTGATGTCTTTCTTTTTACCTTTATCATCTTTATAAAGATTGAGGATGGCTTCTGCAGCAAGTTCGCCACTTACTGCGCCTGCGCCTGCGCCACCCGCTAAGCCTGAGTTGCCTTGTAGTTCGGCTATAGTGCCCGCTAATATGGCGTGAGCCGTTAAACGAGCTACTTCGTTATCCCCTGCATGTATTTTAATTTGCTCTGCTAGCCATGGTGCGCTAGCACCTGCAAGACCACCCGTGATGTCGCCGGTGATGATGCCGGTAATGATTGATGCGGCTGAGTCTATGCCTTTGCTGACATCTCCACCCATGGTGCCAAGGTTGTTTTTTGCATTTTTTACCACTGCATCGCTGACGGCATTATAATAATTTTGCTGGTAAAGCTCGTCGTAGCTTTTTGGGGTGTAGCTCGGGTCGAGTTGAGCTTTAACCTCTTCTTTTTCTAGCTGCTTTTTGGTTTTTTCTTTTAGGCTGTTTTTAATTTCTTCGTCGTTGTCTATTTTGTTTTGTGCCTGTATTCGGTCATATTTGCCCATTATGCTTTTCGTCTGTTGGGCTATGTCTTTGATAAGCTCTACCGTTTCGATTTTGTCGAGCTCTTTTTGTTTGTCAAATATCGGTTTTAACGTGTGGTTCGCATTCTCCGTGTCTCGACTTAAGTCGTTGATATCTTGTTGTTGTTTGTCTTTGTTGCGGATGATGAGTTGACCTTGCTCTACCGCTGAGTGGGTGATGCTTGAGTCTTTTTCACTGTTTTGATATGCCGCTGGTGCACCTGCGCCACCCGTGCCGCCACTGACCGAGATATGGCTAACATTAAATTCCGCTTTGTTTTTGATATCACTAAAGCTGATTGTGCCCGTATCAAGGCGGTTTTTGCTCGGGTCTTCGGCTTCCGAGGTGATGACTGCCCCTTTTAGGTCGGTGTTGTTGCCTACCTTGATGTCAAAGCCACCTTTGCCAGCAAAAATACCCGATTGGTCGGTGACACTTGCCCATTTGCTGTCGATGTCCGTACTTGATAATGAGCCGTTGGCACTAAAGCCACCAAAGCCAGCACTGCCACTTACTGAGGCGCTGAGTTTGTCGTAATCATAGTCGTCGGTGTCTTGTAGTGATTGGATGTTTAAGTTGTTACCCACATCCATGTTGACGGTGTTGCCTTTTAGTTGGCCGCCTATGATGTTGGTGTCGTTGCCCGTTTTGATGGTGAGTTTGTTTTTGGCATCAATCACGCTTTCTGTCCAAGCACTACCGTCCGCATTTTCTCGCTCTCGGCTAAAGTTGGCATTGCCTTTAAATAGGAAGTTAGAGGATAGTTACAACTTCGTTTTGTAAAAATTATTCAGGAGTATATACCGTTTAGTTTGATTAAGATTCAATATTGGTTATTGTTTAGTATTTTGATATTAATGTTTTATTAGACTTTTGTTTTATTGGAATTATAGGATTTAGTGACGGTATTAACCGTCACCTTTAACTTGCTAATATGTAAAATTCAAGATGGAATTAATCTAACTGGGCTGATAACGATTGTCTTTAATAATATAAGGCTCCGCTATTTCATTCCATACCACCTGAGCCATTTTTTGCCATTCGGTTGGATTACTCTGCTTTGCAATATAATCCCTTATTAATTTTACTGATTGGTTAAATTGTTCCTTGTCCAACTCGACAAAAGAGTAAAACTTTAAGTATTCTCCTTCTTCCGATTTTATGATTTCATGTAATTTAGGATAATTAGGTAAAAATACTGCATCTAGCAAATCACCAAAGGCATCCCAATAGCTACTATGAATAAATGTAGAGGTGAATCTATTTTCAGGTTTTTCAATAGATTCATCTTTGCTAAAAAAAATACTAGCTCCCACGGTCATTACCTCATAATAATAATTTTATCTTGCTGCGATTTTGGTAGTGTCTTTATATAATCTATGAAAACTTTTTGGTTAGCTGGTGTTAACACCCTAAAATCAACAGGTACATAATCAGCTTTCTTTAAATGTTCTTGGATAACTTTTTGTCCTGCACCAGAATTCATATTTTTTTCATAAAACTTATTTAATCCATCAATTTCCTTTTGAGACAATTTATCTGTCGTATACATCGCATCAACGGTTTTACCCTTATTTGGACCCGATGTAATTACAAAATCGGGTGTTTTATCTGTAACTGCTCCAGGTGGTGGTGTATAACGTTCCATTTTACCTAATACTGGCTCAAGCTGCGCTGCTGCGGCTGCTTCAGCGGGTTTTAATTTACCACTACCGCCCAGATCTGGCGTATTGAGACGATTTTGTCCTTCAAGCGGTGTTTGATTGATTTTTACTTCATTCAAACCTTCACTATTTTTTATTATTTGTCCATTTGCTCCCTTTCCAGCACCCCCAGCTGTTGCTTTATTAACATTCTTACTTAATTGCTCTACATCTTTAGCCGATAACTTCCCTATAGCTCTAGACTTCCAAGCTAAATCACTAAAACCTTTTGCGGTAACGCCACCTGTTGAGAGTGAAAATAACAGTTCAGCATCTGATGCTGACATGCCTAATATCTTAGAAAGTCCCTCGGCGGTTTGCGTATGATAACTTTTGCCATTATAAATGACCCTTAATCCCGTTACGCCATTATCAGCCATTGACCATGTTAGGTATGCACTTGGTATACATCCCACCACTGAGCTGCAACCTGGTAATAATGCGGCTGCTCCAAACCCATCGATAGCAGCAAACCCAATCTGAAGGACACCTCCTGCTCGAGTGGTTATGCTGTATTCATTATCAATATTCTTTGTACCATCAAAAATACCATCAAAAAATGTATACTGAAATAACTTTTCATTTTTTTGATAAGGTATACCAAATATAGTTCTATTTTTTGTGTGTTCTTGAGCTTCAAGCATTTCTCTATATGCTTGTAACTCGTCACTACTGCCTAGCTTTTCTAGTTCTCGGAGTGCCGCTTTCTGCGGGTCATTATCAGCCAGTTCGGACGAACATTTAATTAGTGCACATGCTGCTGCTAGATAACGTAATTCTTCCTGCTTATCTCCTTTAGCCAATTTTCTAATTCGTTTATTCTCTCTACGCGTAGTTAAACGGTTATTCTCAACCGCATTCTTACTCGCAGCTATCGAAGCACCGACATCACCCACATCACCACCAACGCTGGCCGTGGCAAGACCTGCTGCTAGTTGCGATAATGCGCTGATGAAGCGCGTGATTAAAGGGATTACAGCCCAATAACCACGCTAACCACAACTAACTATATAGGAATTAACTATGGCTAAGGCACATTCTAAGCTAAAAACAACCACAGGCAAAGCACCCACAGAGCGGTTTTACATCGTGGGTACACGCCTAACGGCGGGTTCACTCACCCCAGACCACAGCTAACCATTAAGGAGCGCTGGCTGGAGCAAATAGGCTTTTATGCCGGGCTGCCGGTGGCGATTACCATTGAATGCGGCCAGTTGATTATTAAACCTACGATGAAGATCTAAAAAGTAATAAAAGATCCCCGCTGGTTAAGGCGGAGGAGCTTTTAGTCTTTTGTTAAAGGTTCTAATTGCAAAAGGTGATTTTTAGCTCGCTCTATTAATTCCATTAATTCATCGTAATTAAATGTTAAAACACGTAGCGGATCACTTGGATAAATAATAAACTCTAAATTTCTTTTATCTTCAGATAAACAAAGCTCTCCCCAAACATCTCCATCATAGAGCAGCTCAGCATTAAAACTATCACTTTCTATCGAGCTTCCAACGCTATAATCCAACATGATATATATTCCTTCTATTTTTTAGGCTCTCTAAATCCAATTAATTTAGTGCCATCTTCATTAAATCTTAAAGTTCTACCATCTGGGGCTATTGCATGTATTACTTTAATAATTTGTTTATTCTCTGTTGCGGTTGTACGTGTTATTACCGTTTTAGGATTTGACAAAATATCGTTCACGATATTTTGAGCTTCTTTATTCAAAACAGAAGCTTTCTGACTTGAATAAGTGTAAACGCTTCCCTCCCGGCCACCATGTTTTTGCAAAGCTCGCCCTGCATCGGTTAAACCATTTCTATTAGCAGATGCGGCTGCTTGGCTCAGTTGTTCGACTGTTGGTACTGGTACTGATACTGTTCCTGTTGCATTTGCTGAAGGCTTAGTCACAGCATTACCCGCCTGTGCGGCGTTTGTGCTTCCAGTCGTCTCCTTTCCTGCTTTTACTCTATTAATACCCTCACTTATTTGCTCTACTTCTTTAGCTGATAACTTTTGCCCTGTAGCTCTCGCTTTCCAGGCTAAATCACTAAAACCTTTTGCAGTAACGCCAGCTGTTGAA
>NZ_LZGW01000018.1 GCF_001690275.1 Gilliamella sp. WF3-4
GTCATCATCAGGCGGTAATCCTGGGGCTCCTCCAGCGACAACACTTCCAGAGCCAGCAATATTATTACTGTCTGAAGAGCCATCAACGCCGTTGTTTTGTGAAGTACTTGAATTACTTTCTTGCCCATGAATTAGCGGTATTCTGTCTGCAAAATCAGCGATAAGAAAATCATTTTTATTTTTATTTAGAAAATCTATTTGTTCTTCAGTCAAACTAGCTATAGCAAATGAATCACCACTTCTAATCGCATTAATAGCATTAGTTTTATCATTCTCACTAAGGCTATTAACCACAGATATACCTAATAATGCAGCTAAACCTGTTCCAGCAACATAGTTTGCGCAAACCGAAATTCTTACGCCAATTTCACTTGGGCGTACTAGATACCACGTAGCTTTAGCTAAATTATTATTCTCAACCGCATTTTTCCCCGCAGCAATCCCCGTATTCACATCTTGGATATCTCCACCAGATGCTGCGATGGCAAGACCTGTAGCTAGTTGGGATAGTGCGCTGATTTTTTGTCGCTCTTCTTGCGATAACTCTGTGACTGCTTTATCCGGATATAAAATGCCCGCTATGACTTCAGCACTACGTTCACTCGCTGCTGCCCCTAAACCTCCCGCTAAGGCTGAGTTGCCTTGTAGCTCAGCAACTACTGCGCCCAGTATAGCATGGCTAATTGTGTTGGCGACGGTGTTTCCTTCTGTCTGTTGTTTGATTATGGTGGCTATCTTCGGTGCTAATGCCCCCGCAACAGCCCCTGTCATGTCGCCCGTGATTAGCCCATTAATAATGTTAACCGCCATTTCAACGCCTTGACGGGTGTCACTGCCCATCGCTGACATCCCTTCGTTCATCGCAT
>NZ_LZGW01000019.1 GCF_001690275.1 Gilliamella sp. WF3-4
AGTTGATGTTTTAAATCATCGGGTAAGAATTCTTGAAAATAATCGATTCTGCCGTCATTAAAGGTTATTTTGATATTACTATTTTGTTGTAGGGCAAATAAGGCAAGCGCTTGTGCTCGATATTGCTGTTTTTGTTTTTCAGCATAAACGAGATTCGTTTTATATACGGAAGATTCTCGATAATTTAATGTTTGTAAAGCAGGTAATTCAGCCAATCTTCCAATGGTTGAAAGTTCTATATTTGCATAGCATAACTCTAATTGCTTAACCTGATTTAACAGTCCACGATCTAACCATTGGTTAAATAATGAATCCTCAATTGACCAGATAGAGAGGTTATCGGCAAAAATATTCTGTTTTGCCAATAAATCATCAAAGGTTTTAAAATCAAGACCAAGATCATCTCGAGGCACTAATAATGAGACATAAGCATAATCACCCTCAATAATTGCTTGTTTAATCTGTTCTTGTTCATTGAAATGTAATTCTAAATTACCTGAATGATCTGTTTCTGCATAATCTAAATAGCGTGATTCAATCCTTTTACATGCATTATTTTCCCACTCCAGATACCAAGTTCTATCGCCAGTTGTTTCGGTAATATCAATATGTTTTTCTTCGTACCTTTTTATTCGACCTGTACCATCAGGATGATAACTAATATCTTTTACAATCCAACCGTTAATACATAGTGATTCACCTAATACAAATCCTGAAGAGTAATCATAAAATAAACCAGTAAAAGGCTTACCGTGATAAGTATAAGGAATATCATTCATTTCATAATCAAAGTCACCACTATGTAGCAATTCATAATCAACTTTTACCATACCGTTAGTTCCAAAAAAGCCATAATCTCGACTACCTGTAATAATACCATCGGTAATTTCGTATACCTGATAAAGTTGATTATCTCGATGATCGTAAGCTTCGCCATTAAATGGCGTATCGTTATAAAAGTAGTCATTACTGCGCTTTTCTAGTTGATTCAGTTCTATTCTGACTATCATGATTTTTTAATCTGTTAAGTAAGCTGTTGTTTTAAGTCATCCGGTAAATATTTCTCGAAAATATTTTCATCGTCATCCTCTAAAATGACGTCAATAGAGCAACTTTCTTTCAATAAGAAGAGTGCTGAGGCTAACTCATAAAAGCGTTGTTTTTGTTGTTTAATGAATAAAGGCTTATCAGTTTCATAAATTTTCCATTCTGATATTTTTAATTGCTGTAAAGAGTGTAACTTTTGTATTTTTGTTATAGTTAACGGTTGAACGTTAGTGTGAAATAACTCTAACTGCTTAACCTGATTTAACAGTCCACGATCTAACCATTGGTTAAATAATGAATCCTCAATTGACCAGATAGAGAGGTTATCGGCAAAAATATCCTGTTTTGCCAATAAATCATCAAAGGTTTTAAAATCAAGACCTAAATCATCTCTAGGTACTAATAGTGACACATAAGCATAATCATCTTTTATAATCACTTGTTCAATCTGTTTTTGCTCATTGAAATGTAATTCTAAATTACCTGAATGATCTGTTTCTGCATAATCTAAATAGCGTGATTCAATCCTTTTACATGCATTATTTTCCCATTCTAAATACCATTCTCTATCTCCAGTTGTTTCGGTAATATCAATGTCATTTTTTTCGTAACGTTTTAATCTACCAGTTCCATCAGCAAAAAAACTGATATATTCAACTAACCAACTGTTAATAAATATTGCTTCAGCCAATACAAAACCAAATCTGTATTCATATGCGATACCAGTGAATGGTTGTCCTTGAAAATAGTATGGCAATTGATTCATCTCATAATCAAAATATTCACCACTGTTCAATAAATCATAATCAATTTTAATCATACCTTCGGCTTGTAAAGCGCCATAATCTCGGCTACCTGTAATAACGCCATCGGTGATTTCGTATACCTGATAAAGCTGATTGTCTCGATGATCATAAGCTTCGCCATTAAATGGCGTATCGTTATAAAAGTAGTAATTACTGCGCTTTTCTAGTTGATTGAGTTCGATTCTGACTATCATAATATGGATTCCTTAATTTTTTACTCTATTTAATCATCAACCCTTCCGGTTGGAATGTGAATGCCTTTTGATTTGGATAGAATACCACTACAGTGTCGGCAGGCTGGGAATGCTTTACCTTGCTCATATTCGGTTAAGCGAATGGTATACACTTCAATTTTGTCTAGATATTCGTCAACATTTTTCCCTTTTGCCTCTAATTGCTGAAATACATTATTAGTTGATAACACTTCAGCATGCATACCCGGCAAGCCATCAATTATACGAAACTGTTGATTATTCGCAATAAATTCTCTGATTAATCGTTCAGTCGTTGGGTGCATCTTAGCAAAGTCCGGTGTAACAGTGGGATATAAGCTACTCGAACCTAAATAAGATTCTTTCAATAATTTCATATATGCGCCTACATCAATAAATCGGTAATAAGTTGCATCGATCGCTTCAACAAGTTTCACTCTACCATTTTTTAACTCTTTATAATATGGCACTTCTAAATTATAAAAATTTGCTTCCGAAACAATTCCTTCGACTTCGCAACGAGTTTGGGCTAAAGCAACTCTTTTAGTGATGTTTATCTTTTCATCTTTTCTCCAAACCTTCAACTCATCTTCTAACTCTTTCTGACCTTGCTTTTTACTTGCATGGTTAGTGGAAACCGTAGTTTTACTTTCGGTTTCACTTGTATTCGATTTTCTTGTGCCTGAGTTTAAATCGGTTGTGTAGGTAATATTCCCTTTGTCTTTATTTAATGATGAGAATTCTTGACCTTTGGTTAAGTTTTCATCCAATATTCTATGAAAATATTCACCCGGTACCGCTTTTGCTTTGTTTTCCATACTTAATAGTTCCCACTTTTGTGGGTATATAGCAGATAACGTTTTTTCTACGCCGTTTTCATAAGTTATTTGAACTGAAAGTGTTTTGTTATATTGCGTATCTTTTGTGTATGGCATTAAACTGGGTATCTCATCGGCAATATTTGATACCGTATTAGGCGAAGCAGGTAATACCTGATTTGAGTTTTCCACTCGATTGGGTACTGGGGATGACTCTGTTTTTTGGCTCGGTATTTTGCTTGGTACCTCAGAGAGCGAATTTTCAATACCCGGTTTTGGGAAATGTTCTTCACCTGAAATATATCGATCTATCTTTTCCAGGCTCATGGTGGTTTTAGAGTGATACGGATCATTCTTTAATGCAGTAAGGTTTTTTTTGCTTCCGTGAATACTTATTGTGATAAGTATCCCATCCATGATACCTCTTTTGATTAGTGCAGAGATTTTAGATAATTTGATATCAGCTGGTAGCGTTTTATTGTTCATCACTGAATAAATGGCTTCGGCTAGTTCTTCAGTTATCAAAATGCCTTGTAATGAATCTGCACTTATTTGACCTATTAACGTGATTTTAACGGCTTGTTTTTGGCTAAGATTGGTTAATAATAGTGTTTTACTACTCCATTTTGCCGATGCGATAATTGTACCGCTAGCAAACACATTAGAAACTATTGTTAAGATGTCAAATGAATCATCTTTCCAATTACCAAAACCTTCTCGATGCCGATCAGCAATATTGATAACCGCTGAAGTCGTTGACGCCGCAATCGATGACCATATTAACCCTGATACCACTCTTGAACCGGGCACTGGAGCAACTAATGTAATGACACCCGCAACCACTATTGCCGCAAATCCTAATGATGCGAAGGCATCAGATAAGGAATCTGAATCACTTTTACCATCTGTATCAAAATTAATTTCAATACCGCCATAAATAATCTCTTTCCCTAAGATAATCCGATTATCATCATCAAAAGTGACTTCTTTTGCAATGCCAAATTGTTTATCTACTGCGGCATAGCCTTTAATAGTGCCTTCTGGATAACGGTTATCTTTATCCCAACATTCAAGTGCTTGCTTAATGGCGTCTTCTTTTGTTTCGCCTTTGCCAACATAGACACCACAAAATGACCTATCGACAGGGCTAGTCCAGTCAATTAAATGAACTTCGTTATCATTATAAAAATAGCACACTCTTAATGACATATCTTCACGTTCGCCATAAATGCTTGAAATATGTTTAACGTGAACTTGTCCAAAGTTTTCGCGGCAATCAGCCGGCACTTTATCAAGCAAAAATTTGAGTTTCTCCTTGAAGAGCTTTAACGATTCCATTCGATTTTGATAAGCCTGTTCATCCTCGGCTGATAGCTGCTGTTGCTTTTCTTGCACTAAGATCCAGTCAATTTGCTGAGTTAAATTTTTATAAAAAATAAATGGATTTTCTGACTCTTCGGCAGTATTTGTGGAATACGCAACACTTTGTTTTGCATTAATCACATTTTGGATATATTCAATATATTCCTTTTGGTTACCGTATATTATTTCGCAAACAATTTTGTGACGCCCTTCAATAGCCCATTTTACTTCGTTCCATTGAGTTGAATTTTGAGGTCCATTAATGACTTTTCCTAGGTATTTATCATCAGTTCTGAACGAAATATGGTTATAACACATCCATGACGCCCGAATTTGTTCAAGCGCAGGTGCGTCGGGATTGATTCTTTGTAAAGAAAAAGACATGATCTTTCCACGTATCACATTAGTTAAATTGGGTTTAGCCACAATTCGATAATTTTGCATGGTTATTCCTTATTTATAGATACTTTATATTTAGTCGTTTTGATATCTGCTTTTGCAAATAAATAATCGATAGCTAATTTATCTTTGTGGTAAGGCCCTAATGCTTGGTAAATATCTTTTACCATGTCTTTTCCATAAATTTCCTTATAGGCATCAATTGTCATTTCAATGGTATTTTTGGAATAAGCTAAATACCCAATCATCTGTTTTGAATTTATCGCTTCAATGGCTTTATGTAATCGTTGAGCATTGGCTTTCGCTAAAATGTCATCATCATCTGGAAACTGATAATAATAGTCCATATTAGGAGGAACATGTTTTAATACCACTTTTCCTTCGCGATCTAAACGACCTTGTCTAAATTCACCATTATCAAAACGAACTTGATATTTAGTCGTTGGAATTGGGTAACCATCATCGGTTTCAAGATACAGTGTTATTCCTTCTTGTTTATCTTGTGTGGTAAAAGTTTGAGGAATAGCACCTGATAAAAGTGTCGACTTATAATCTAACGACGATACACCCATCTTTTGCATCACGTTACATTTAAAATACACATTATCTTGCGTGCCCAGTTCAATGCCTGCACTGCTGATTTTGATGTACGAACCACCACAGATAAGCTTGATTTCATCGCTGGCGGTGATAGTCACTTTGCCGTCAACACTATCCACTTTGATATCTTGCTTGGCTGCCATATTAAGGTTGGCATTTTGGGCTTGCACCTCAATATCGCTTTGGTTAGCAAATAGCTTCATACCTAATTTTTGGGCAAACAAGCCAATCGCTTCAGCCGATGATACGGTGATGTTTTTTAATGCGGTGATATCGGTTTGATTTTCGCTGGTTAGGGTTAAGCTGTTGTTTGTTGTCAATTGGATGTTTTCTGGGCTGGTTAAAGCAATGCCTTCTTGCGCATAGGCCAGTAGGCCACTTTGGGTTAGCTCGCTTAAGTTGGCTTTAAGCTGGTCTTGACTGTCGGTATCGGCGCTGTGTGCGTCGGACTGGGTAGCGGCATTTTGTAGGGCTTTGGCAATCGATAAGGCATTTTCAAGTTGGCTTATTGCCGCTTGCATATCCAGTTGTTTGCCTTGTGCTTTCGGCTCGGTTTGGGTGGTTAAGTATAAGCCTCTATTGGCAGCAATCGCCCCCCATTCATCCGTCCTCAGTTCAAAGCCTTCACCACGTTGTGCTTTTTTATTATCGACTAAATGCCCTAAATTAAGTTGGCTTTTGCCATATTCGGTGGCAAGTTTGATATGCTCTTGACCGCGTTTATCATCCATGCGCAGTTTGTTGTTGGCGGGGGTGCGAATGACATTGCGGTGTTTGTTTACCGTGGTCACATGGTCAGGGTGGGCGCTGTCGTGCATGGCATGGGCAATATACGGCCTATCGGGATTGCCATTCATAAAGGCAATGGCGACTTCGGTGCCGTCAATTAACGGGAAGTGAAAACCATAAGTGTTACCCGAATAAGGTTTTGCTAAGCGTACCCATAAGCTTTCAGTACCCTTTTTCCACGCTTTTAAGTCAAAGTTAAATTTAACTCGGTAGCGCCCGTGAGTGTCAATATAGCCGTAGGTGTCATTATCAGGGCTAGTGACTCGTGCGGGTAAGGTGCCGCTGACTTGTGGCCAGCGTATAGGCGTAGGGCGATAAGGTTTTAAGGCTTGATAGGGAATGGCGGTAAAGGTAAGTGCATAGGCATCAGTACGGTTACCTTGTCCTTGTACACTTAAAATGAGGATACCGTCATTAATATTCGTTAGCGGACTGCCGTTGATATTAATCCATTGACCGGGGGCAAGGTTATAGCGATTACTCTTACCTTTAATGATAATTTGCTGACTAATCGCCTGCTCATGGCGAATACGGGCATACCACTGACCACTTTCAATCTGATTATCGTTTTGATTATCGTTATACTGGTTATTACCATTAGGATTACCATGGTTACCAACGCCATTGTTATTTGTGTTACTCGTTTGCGAGTTATCTTGTCCGTTGCTATTTAAGCCTTTATAGTGCTCGGCATAACGGTAGTCCTTGCCATCGGTGGTGAGGACTTTGGGTTGGGTGTTGATATCGGTGAGTAAATCGGCTTTGGCATTACGGTAGTTGTAGTCTTGAACGGTCACTGAGGCCGGTACCACTTCGCTATGTAAGGTGATATCCCAAACACTTTCCACCCCCGTATCGGCCATGCCACTCGGCGGTTTATAGTCGATATTGGCCACCTGTACATAGCCTTGTTCATAATCACTTAACACCATCACATCACAATCATGCTCGGCATGGGTTTCAAAGCGAAACCAGATACCGACATCGGCCAATAAGCGTTGAATAAATTCCAGGTCGCTTTCTTGCCACTGGGTGATAAACTCCCGTTCAGGGTAACTGTCTTTGAGCGCTAACCGGTAATCAATGCCGGTAAAACCGTGACTGCGTAGCACTTCTTCAACCACGCTGACCACACTTTGATTTTGAAACAGACCACTTTTTTTCCCTATCGCTAAGTGAGCTAATCGGGAAGATAACACGACTTGGTAATGGGCTTCATCTTTATTGACCGATAGCTGGCTAAATTCAGTGATGACCCCATGCAAGGTGCGTTTATTCGTTACGGCGGGCAAGTCGCTGAGTGAACGAATAGCGGAAGTTAATGGCTTGTTAATAACAGGATTAAAGCAGAAAGTCGATTTTTGGTTAAGGAACGCATCGGGCGATAAGGTTTTGTCAGGGCTGGTAAAGGTAACCACATAACGCCAAGGTTGATTTAACTGCTCATCACCGTCAACATGCAAAACTGAAATTGGTGCGGTCAGCCCATCAACGGTTAAGGTATAGCGGTTGTGACTAACACCCCCTAAACCGGCCATTAAATGGCTAAACTCGCCACCGAGTTGATCCAAAAGATGATTAAGCTCGTTTGCCATGGTGTTCTCCCTTTTCCTTTAAATCAGTGCAAGCTATTTTTAATTGATGTTGTTAATTTATTGTTATATCTGGTTTGATTTATTATGACCGATAATTTAAGTGAGATATATAACGTTGTCAAATAAAATATTTGTTTTTTATCAATTGGTTATTTTAATATTAAAAGCTTATGTTAGTTGAATAAGTATGTGATTGATAGCAAAAGGCTTGGTAAATCGAGAATAGGTAAGCTGTTTTTTAACTCTTGTGCGTTGCATATTTAGAAAAGGCATTTGCCTATTTTTTGCTAATATATAGTTATTTTCAAAATTTTTTTGAGTATTCTTTCCAAAATTTAATGGATGTCAATTATGGCCGCGTAATAGAAAAAATAGCGATAATAAATTTATATAATACTATTTAAACGTGTCTTTGGAATTAACTATCTTAATTGTTTTTACAAGAAATTGATTTTATTCTTAAACAAATATTTTTATGAAGTTTTTGGGTAACCTTACTTATTGTTTTAGATAGCCACATAGTTTGCTTTCTTTTGTTCTATGTTTTACCTATTTTAGATTTAACAGCGTAATTAGCATGAAAATCTTAGTGGGTTTTTCTGCTTTATCTGCATTTCGTGTGCGTAAAATCTTATCTGTTTTTCGTGAAAAATCCATTACTGATTATTAATCATTACTGTTACTAATATTGAAGCGCAATATTTAAAGCGTTCAACTATGAAATTAAATTGGCATGTTATTATTTTTACAAATTAAAATAATATTAATCAGTTAATTATTATTCAATTTATTGTCATGGGCGGTGTATCATAATAACAGTTTTATCTTAAAAGCCATTGAATTTACGATAAAACTGTTATTTTTATAATATTTTTATGTAGATGATCTTCTACGTGATGGACGCCGAAAAGGTTTTGGCGTTGGTAAATCAACTAATAATGCAGAAGGGTCATACTGGCTAACGGGAATAGCATGATCAATTGCTTTTTCAATTGCGGGTAAGTTTTGCGAATAGCGCTCGCAGGCAAGGGAAATCGAGTATCCCTCAGCTCCCGCCCGCCCTGTACGACCAATACGGTGTCTGTAATCGTCACAATCATCAGGTAGATCATAATTAAATACATGGGTCACATTAGGAATGTGTAAACCTCGTGCAGCCACATCGGTCGCAACTAAAATATCCAGATTACCTTGTGTAAATTGCTCTAAAATTGATAAACGTTTTTTCTGAGCAATATCGCCAGTGAGTAATCCAACACGGTGACCATCAGCAACAAGATGTCGCCAAATCTTTTCACAAGCCACTTTGGTATTAGCAAACACAATACAGCGATCTGGCCATTCTTCTTCAATAAGTGTTTGTAAAAGCGCTAATTTATCTTCATTTGATGGAAAGAATAGTTCTTCTTTGATTCTGTGACCAATCTTTTGTTCTGGCTCAACTTCAACATACTGTGGATTGTTCATATGTTCAAATGCGAGCTCACGCACATTATGTGTTAATGTTGCAGAAAACAGCATGGTTAGCCGTTTTTGCGGCGGCGTAATGTGTTTGAAAATCCAACGTATATCACGAATGAATCCTAAGTCAAACATACGATCGGCTTCGTCTAAAACGACAACTTGAAGCGCTTCTAGGTTGATATAATTTTGTTTAGCATAGTCGATTAATCTTCCTGTTGTGGCAATTAATATATCTACGCCGTTAGATAGCATTTTTAATTGTTTATCGTAGCCATCGCCACCAAAAGCTAATCCTAATTTTAAACCTGTTTCTTCAGATAACGCTTGTGCATCATGATAAATTTGCACAACTAATTCTCGTGTTGGTGCAAGAATTATAGCTCTTGGTTGATTGGTTTTGTGATCAGGTAAAGGTTCATGATTCAACAGGTGATTAAATGTTGAGGCTAAAAAAGCCATTGTTTTGCCAGTTCCTGTTTGCCCTTGCCCAGCAATATCGATCCCTGTAGTGGTTAATGGTAATGTTTTTTCTTGGATTGGCGTACAGTAAACAAACCCTTTTTTCTCAAGTGCTTTTAACACCAAAGGATGAAGAGGAAATTGACTAAAAGTTGTTTGGGTAAGATATGATTGAATCATTATGGTTGCAGATATAATTATCAGAATCTGGAGATTATAACATACTAAATACCGTGACATCACTAATAATTATGTCCTATTATAATAATTACTAGCCGAGAAATGCAAAGTAATCTATTATTGTGTCAAGTTAAAGTATGTTGGAGATAGAAATGAGTAATAATATCGTTCTTTTATCGGAAGAGACATTCGATAAAACAATTAATGAATCAGCAAAACCTGTACTCGTTGATTTTTGGGCTCCATGGTGCCAACCCTGCCAAATGATTGCTCCTATTCTGGAGGAAATAGCTCAGGAATATAATGATAAAATTATTATTGCCAAATTGAACGTTGAAGAAAACCCTAATGTAGCGCCTAAATTTGGTATACGAGGCATTCCAACATTGTTGATTTTTAAAAATGGGCAAGTGGTTTCGACTCAAGTCGGTGCTCTATCTAAAGCGGAGCTTAAAAATTTTATCGATTCTCAATTATGAAATAGCCTTTATATTGCATAAGAACTAAGAATTGAATAAAAACTAAGATAATAATTATTAAGAGAGTAGTGCATTGTGTACCGCTCTTTTTGTTTGGCTTTACAAACAAGACTAATTAATGCAATTAAATCTAGACATATTGATATTTTTAGTGTAAATTGCGAGCTTCTTACAAATACTCCTTTCTACAAATTCATTGTTTTTATTGGTAAAGTGGTGAAATTCTACATACAGATCTTTAATTATCATCAATAGCTTAGTAATCGATTGAATTTATGTGCTGTAAGGGAAAGAATTTTTTATAAGTAAATGAAACAAAGAAACACAAATAGTATTAATTGCAAACATATCAATTTTATCCTCAAGAATTTTTAAAATTATGAATTTAACTGAATTAAAAAACACTTCTGTCTCTGAGCTTGTAGCGCTTGGTGAGAAAAAAATGGGGCTTGAAAATCTTGCCCGCCTTAGAAAACAAGACATTATTTTTGCGATTTTAAAGCAACATGCCAAAAGTGGTGAAGATATTTTTGGCGATGGTGTGCTGGAAATTTTACAAGATGGTTTTGGCTTTTTACGCTCTGCTGACAGCTCTTACCTAGCAGGACCAGATGATATTTATGTATCACCAAGCCAGATTCGGCGGTTTAATTTACGGACGGGTGATACTATTGCAGGTAAAATTCGCCCACCAAAAGAAGGCGAACGTTATTTTGCTTTACTGAAAGTTAACGAAGTCAATCATGATAAGCCAGAAGATGCCCGCAATAAAATCCTTTTTGAAAACTTAACTCCCCTTCATCCAAATTCTCGTTTACGTATGGAACGAGGCAATGGCTCTACAGAAGATATCACAGCGAGAGTACTTGATTTAGCCTCGCCAATTGGTAAAGGTCAACGTGGTTTGATTGTTGCACCGCCTAAAGCTGGTAAAACAATGCTTCTACAAAATATTGCACAAAGTTTAGCGGTGAATCATCCTGAATGTGAATTAGTCGTTTTAATGATTGATGAACGACCAGAAGAAGTGACCGAAATGCAGCGTTTAGTTAAAGGTGAGGTTGTTGCTTCAACATTTGATGAGCCGGCTGCAAGACATGTTCAAGTCGCTGAAATGGTTATTGAACGAGCTAAACGTTTGGTTGAACATAAAAAAGATGTCATTATTTTATTAGATTCGATCACCCGACTTGCTCGAGCTTATAACACCGTTGTTCCATCATCAGGTAAAGTATTAACTGGTGGTGTGGATGCGAATGCACTGCATCGACCAAAACGCTTTTTTGGTGCTGCTCGTAATGTAGAAGAGGGCGGTAGCTTAACTATTATTGCCACTGCACTGATTGATACGGGTTCTAAAATGGATGAAGTCATTTACGAAGAGTTTAAAGGTACGGGTAATATGGAAGTTCATTTATCACGTAAAATTGCTGAGCGCCGTGTGTTCCCTGCTATTGACTTTAATCGTTCTGGTACGCGTAAAGAAGATTTAATGACTTCACCGGATGAGCTACAAAAAATGTGGATTTTACGTAAAATTCTTAATCCAATGGGTGAAACTGATGCGATGGAATTTTTAATCGATAAGTTAGCCATGACTAAGACTAATGATGAATTTTTTGAAATGATGAAGCGTTCATGATTTGTTCAGTTGATAATAAATATTATTAAAGTAATGAAAAATAGCCGTATTGTATTCTGATACGGCTTTTTTTATGGCAGAATATAGCGTAATTTATAAAACTTAAGTACGTTATAGATATTGTTAAAAAAACCTTATGGTTAAGGTTATAAAGGTTTAATAAAGGAGCCAAATTATGTCAAAACAACAAATCGGTGTTATTGGAATGGCGGTTATGGGGCGAAATCTTGCACTTAATATCGAAAGTCGCGGATTTTCTGTTGCTATTTATAATCGTTCTAAAGATAAAACCGAACAAGTCATGGCTGAGCATTCTGATAAACAGTTGGCTCCTTACTTTACGATTGAAGATTTTGTCAATGCATTAGAGAAGCCTCGCCGTATTCTTATTATGGTGCAAGCAGGTAAAGGGACTGATGCGGTGATTGATGAGCTACGCCCATTATTAGATAAAGGCGATATTATTATTGATGGCGGGAATGCTTATTTTGAAGATACCATTCGTCGCAATAAAATGCTTTCAGATGAAGGTTTTAATTTTATTGGTACAGGCGTTTCTGGTGGTGAAGAAGGTGCACTTAAAGGGCCTTCAATTATGCCCGGTGGACAAAAAGAGGCTTATGAGCTAGTTGCACCGATATTAGAGAAAATAGCCGCTAAGGCTAATGGTGAACCTTGTGTCGCTTATATCGGACCAAATGGCGCGGGTCATTATGTGAAAATGGCTCATAATGGTATTGAATACGGTGATATGCAACTGATAGCTGAAAGCTATTTTGTATTGAAACATGCTGCGGGTTTAACTAATGATGAACTAGCTGATGTGTTTACCGACTGGAATAAAGGTGAATTAGACAGTTATTTGATTGAAATCACAGCCGATATCTTTAGACATAAAGATGATGAGGGTAATTATTTAGTTGATGTGATTTTGGATGCAGCAGGTAATAAAGGCACAGGGAAATGGACCAGCCAAAGTGCATTGGATTTGGGGGAACCTTTGTCTTTAATCACTGAGTCTGTATTTGCACGCTATTTATCAGCTATTAAAGATCAGCGCATTTCGGCTGCAAAAGTGTTAAAAGGCCCGCAAAACGAACCACATAGTGGTGATAAGAAAGTGCTTATAGAGAAGGTTCGTAAAGCGCTGTATATGGGTAAAATCATCTCTTATGCGCAAGGTTTTGCGCAGTTAAAAGCCGCATCTCATAAGTACCAGTGGGATTTAAATTATGGTGAAATTGCTAAAATTTTTAGAGCTGGATGTATTATTCGCGCCCAGTTTCTACAAAAAATTACTGATGCTTATGCCGATAACAATGAGATTGATAATTTATTATTGGCACCTTATTTTAATCAAACAGTTGAGGCTTATCAGCAATCATTACGTGATGTGGTGTCTTTAGCTGTACAACAAGGTATTGCAGTTCCAACACTTTCGGCAGCTATTGCCTACTATGATAGTTATCGTTCTGCGGTATTACCCGCTAATTTAATTCAAGCGCAACGAGACTATTTTGGTGCACATACCTATAAGCGTATAGATAAAGAAGGTGTGTTTCACACCGATTGGTTAAATATTGAATCATAGTATTTTCAATTTCTAATTCTATTTTTTTTACAAAAGTGCAGAACTTGCGGGCACTTTTGTTTTTCTTCTTTTCTCTTTTTATATCCCAATAATTTATAAATACTTGTCATTATTGATTTTAAACTTGTCAAGTTATTTTATTTATTAAAAAACCTAGAAAAACACTATATATGGTGTATAATTCGCTAATATTTACTATATATAGTATTTTCTAAGCAATGTGAGAACTTTGATTTCTATCATAAAAACTTAATATTCTGGTAAAAAATAATAATTATATGAATATTTTTACTGATATAAATCTATGCCAATTGCTAATTATTAATGAATATTGAGGAGCATATTATGCCTGTAGTAATTAAACGAGATGGTTGTCAAACTGCATTTGATGAGACTCGAATTAACGATGCCATTGTTAAAGCTGCTGTGGCAGCCAATGTTTATGATCCAGATTACTGTGCAACAGTTGCTCGTGTTGTGACCAATCAAATGAGTGAATATGATAGTGTTGATATTAACGAAATTCAAAATGCAGTTGAAAATCAGTTAAT
This sequence comes from Gilliamella sp. WF3-4, assembly GCF_001690275.1. Taxonomy (GTDB): domain Bacteria; phylum Pseudomonadota; class Gammaproteobacteria; order Enterobacterales; family Orbaceae; genus Gilliamella; species Gilliamella apicola_C. The sequence goes on from NZ_LZGW01000019.1 coordinate 13,995, forward strand.
GTCCGGCCCTTATAAAAAATTAGCGAGAACTTATATTGAATATCGTCACGATCGCGATCGTGCCCGAGAGGAGCGTAGTCGGTTAAATCAAGATATTCGAGGGTTAATTGAGCAAAGTAATGTTGCTATTTTAAATGAAAATGCTAATAAAGATAGCAAAGTAATACCGACTCAGCGCGATTTACTTGCGGGTATCGTGGCAAGGCATTATGCTAAACAATATATTTTACCAAAAGACATTTCTCAAGCTCATGATTGCGGTGAAATTCATTATCATGATTTAGATTATGCACCATTCTTTCCAATGTTTAACTGTATGTTAATTGATTTAGATGGTATGTTAACTAACGGATTTAAAATGGGTAATGCTGAAATTGAGCCGCCAAAGTCAATTGCAACAGCGGCAGCTGTAACAGCACAAATTATTGCGCAAGTCGCTAGCCATATTTATGGCGGTACGACAATTAATCGCATTGATGAAGTTTTAGCAAAATTTGTTACCGTCAGTTATAACAAACACAAACAAGTGGCTGAAGAGTGGGATATCCCAAATCCAGAAGCTTATGCTGAAAGCCGTACCCAAAAAGAGTGTTATGATGCGTTTCAATCTTTAGAGTATGAAGTCAATACTTTACATACCGCTAATGGTCAAACACCGTTTGTTACTTTCGGTTTTGGGTTAGGAACTAGCTGGGAATCACGATTAATTCAACAATCTATTTTAAATGTTCGTATTAAAGGACTTGGCAAAAATCACAAGACAGCGGTTTTCCCAAAACTGGTTTTTGCAATTAAAGATGGTATTAATCATAAACAGGGCGATGCTAATTATGATATTAAGCAACTTGCACTTGAGTGTGCAAGTAAGCGGATGTACCCAGATATTTTAAATTACGATAAAGTTGTTGAGGTGACTGGCTCATTTAAAACCCCAATGGGTTGTCGCAGCTTTTTAGGCGTTTATGAAGAAGATGGTCAGCTAATTCATGATGGTCGAAATAATTTGGGCGTAATTAGCTTAAATTTACCGCGTATTGCTATAGAAGCTAAAGGTGATGAAGCTCGCTTTTGGGAAATTTTAGATAAACGTTTGGCTATTTGTAAAAAAGCATTAATGACGCGTATTGCTCGACTTGATGGCGTAAAAGCCCGAGTTGCCCCGATTTTATATATGGAGGGAGCTTGTGGCGTAAGGCTTAATGAAGATGATAGTGTTTCTGAAATCTTCAAAAATGGTCGGGCTTCAATTTCTTTAGGATATATTGGTCTTCATGAAACGTTAAATGCCTTATACGGAAATCAAGCACACCCATTTGATAGCGATAAATTACGTGAAAAAGGAATAGCAATTGTTGAGCATTTACGTAAGGCGGTAGATCAATGGAAAGATGAAACAGGTTATGGCTTTAGTTTATATAGTACACCAAGTGAAAATTTATGTGATCGATTCTGTCGGCTTGATACTGCTGAATTTGGCGTGATACCTGGTGTTACTGATAAAGGTTATTACACAAACAGTTTTCATCTTGATGTTGAGAAAAAAGTTAACCCATATGAAAAAATCGAATTTGAAAAAGCTTATCCATCAGTGGCAAATGGTGGCTTTATTTGCTATGGGGAATATCCAAATATGATAAATAATGTTAAAGCATTAGAGGATGTTTGGGATTATAGCTATGCCCGAGTTCCTTATTATGGTACTAACACTCCAATTGATGAATGTTATGAGTGTGGCTATACGGGAGAATTTTCATGTACCAGTAAAGGTTTTGTTTGCCCAAGTTGCGGTAATCATGACTCTTCAAAAGTTTCTGTTACTCGCCGTGTTTGTGGCTATTTAGGTAGTCCAGATGCTCGTCCATTCAATGTGGGTAAGCAAGAAGAAGTGAAACGTCGTGTTAAACATTTGCATAATGGGCAAATCGGATAATAATTAAATAGTTATGAATTATCATCGTTATTATCCTGTTGATGTTGTCAATGGCGAAGGGACTCGCTGTGTGCTTTTTGTTGCTGGATGTGTACATCAATGCCCTGGTTGCTATAACAAAAGTACATGGGGTATCAATTCTGGTTTGCCATTTACTCAATCACTTGAAGATAAAATTATCAAAGATTTACAAGATACTGAAATAAAACGCCAAGGATTATCACTTTCTGGCGGTGATCCATTGCACCCACAAAACGTTCCAACTATATTAAAATTGGTTCAACGTGTTAAATCGGAATGCGCTAACAAAGATATCTGGCTTTGGACTGGGTATAAACTTGGTGAGTTAACAGTCGAACAACAAGCTATTATTCCTTATATTGATGTATTAATTGATGGAAAATTTATTCAAGAACTCGCTGATCCTCGCCTATTATGGCGAGGAAGCAGTAATCAAATTATTCACCGTTTTAAATAAAAATGGTTAGTTAATTATTGAGACTTGTGTAAATTTAGAAGATAGGAAATCGCTTCGCGGTAGTTAATTTCAAGATTTTCGCTACTTGACGAGGATATGTGTAAGTCAGTAATTTTACCATTATGAATTCCATAAACCCAGCCATGTAAATTCACTTTTTGCCCTCGTTGCCATGCTGATTGAATGATAGTGGAGTGACCTAGATTGTAAACTTGTTCAATCACATTAAGTTCACATAGTACATCTAAACGAATTTCGGGCGGGAATTCGCCTAGTAAAGAGCTATTGCGAAACCATAAATCGCGGATATGCAACAGCCAGTTGTTAATTAGTCCTAAATCTGGGTTTTCAACCGCATCTCGAATTCCCCCACAACCTAAATGGCCACAAACAATAATATCTTCAATGTTAAGTACATCTACAGCATATTGAACAACGGATAAACAGTTTAAATCAGTGTGTATTACAAGATTACCGACATTTCGATGTACAAATAATTCACCCGGTTTTAGCTTAATAAGTTTTTCTGCTGAAACGCGACTATCTGAGCAGCCGATCCACAAAAATTTCGGATTTTGTTCAATGGCAAGTTGTTTAAAAAATTCTGGATCTTCTTGCTCTATTTTTTCTGACCATTCGTGATTAAAACGAATCAAATCTTGTACATCAAACATAATTGATATTTCCTCATCTATTTCATTATTATTTTTATTATTATATTTTTGTTTATTTTACGTTATTCAATTTGCCTAATATGTTGAATCTTACTTTTCATGATCAACTTACGCCAGAAAGGCGTCGTTAATAATTTAGCTTTAACAATTTTGCAATAGAGTTTTAAACGTAGTGGAATTGTGCGTTGATAATAACATTTATTTGGTTTCGGATGTTTACTGTTTAAAATCTTACTTAAAATTTCCGCACTATCCAATGCATAACTAATTCCTTCTAAAGAGCTAGCACTGATAAATCCAGCAGCTTCGCCAATTAAAAATATGTTTTCATTGCCAGTATAAAAATCACGTAACCGATTTGGGTAAACCACTAAACACTTTTCTGTTTTGACTGGTTTACTAAAAATAAACCCCTGAGCTGTTAATTTTTCTTTTAATTGCTCAAAATTTTGATTTGCCGCTTTTTTAGGAAAAGCGCCACCAAAAATAAAATAACCATTTTTTGAAATGCTCCAAGCATAGCAATTTGTCGTTTGATTATCAAAAATGCACGAATTAAATGGATTTGGGTGCTGTTCTACAAACCATTGTTGTATAGCTACATATTGCCTTATTGTATGCTGAGGATATCGCATTCTTCTGACAAGCGAGTTGGCACCATCAGCACCTACTACATATTGCGCTGTGATATTATATTCGGTTTTGTTTTCATCAATATAAGTGATTTGATAGCCATCAATAATGCGCCTTACTTCTTTACAAAGCGTATTATGAAGAACGGTTACTTTTGACGGTATCAGTGATTTTAACCATAGATCAAATTTGTGTCGATCAAAACTCACATAACTTCGTTGGTAATTGCGAACAAGTTTTGTTTGTAAGTCATAAGTTTTGACACTAAAAATTTGAGGATTAGTTAAAATATCAGTGGGTAAATTCAGCTTTTGTCGAACAAAAGCTTTTTGTGCATCATCTGCTAATAATCCACCACAAGGTTTATGAAAACCTTCATCTGTAGATTGATGTTTTTTATCTAATGCAATGACTTTGAACGACGGGCTAAGTAAACGAGCTAGCGTGCTGCCTGCAGGCCCAAGCCCTATAATTGCGATATCATAATCCATGTTATTGTACTGCTTGCTTTATCACGGTTAAAAAAGCTTTCATGTTAGCAAATTAAATTCAATGTGGCTATTAGAGATATCGTTTTCTGTTATACCAACTAGCTTGTCAAAAAGTTTCAGGAATGTATACCGTTTCAGCATATAATATAATTTTTTTCAATATGTTAACTTTGTTATTGACCTGATGCTGTTTTTTTAATGCTTGATATAGTTCATTACTTTGATCAAAGCGCTGTATAGCAAGCCAATATGATTTTGGGATTTGCTCTTTTACTTCTTCAAAGATAGTCGCTTTGTGGTGGATTTTATAAATTCGGTGAATCACTTTAGCTTTTTATTCATTGCCAACGTGATCAGTTTTAGTTAAAAAATGATGCGATTTGAAAAAACAATTTGTGAAAGAACTATGTGATATTCATTAATGTGATATTCAGTAAAATGCTTTAAAATATGTTGCGCATCTACCAGTGTAATAATCGATCAAGTTGGATTTTTCTCGAATTAGATCATCAATAAAAACGGCTCGAATCATTGGTGCCAGATCCCAGATTGGCAAGATCAGTTGGTAGGATAATCTACCAATCAAATTGTAATTCACCCTGCTTAGTGTTTTACGTGTAATTTATATCATGCTTCGGTTAGTTTTCCTTGCGCGCTACAGTAAATACAGCCATTGGTCATTTCAACGATTTGAATTTTAGTGTTAATATTTAACAAATTACTATCAATGCTTACTGAGCTAAATTCGTTTTCGATAATAATGGCTTTTCATCACGGTTATGTTGTTTTAATAAATAATTAAGGTGTGTTGTCTTACCTGAGCGAAGAAAGTTATTAAGATTACAGGTAATAATGAATTAGTAATAAAATCTTTTATTTATAGCTTTTTAATTATTAGCAATATTTAAAACCACCTTTGCCATTGTCTTTTTCCTTCTAGTGCTTTTTAAAAAAACTTTATCAAACATAGGGAGTTGCTTTGGGTGGGTAAGCTTCATATGCTGAACATAATTATCATAACCAAAAGTGCCCACCATCAGTTTTGCAGTTTGACCAAGGTATTTCCCTACTTTAGAGAGAGAATCAAACATATTTTCTCAGATTGAATACGATATTATTGAAATATAAAATCTTTAAATGGTTATATCGCATAACTCAAATTATAATGACGAATGCAGTATATACCAATAAAGGTGCGAATTTGCCTGAGCCAATCATTGATTAATTGTAATGATTATTAGATTCGCAAATAAAAATCAAATTTTTGATAGCGTTTGATTTTCTGTACTTTTAGTTGATTTGAAAAGAATAGCACTTTAATTTTTTCATGAAATTCATTTATCTATTAGTAAATAACTTCTATAATGTTTGCCAATTTATCACGCATAAGAGTTAATAATGGAAAAGTTTCACGTAAAAGGCCCTACCACGTTAAACGGTGAAGTGGTTATTTCTGGCGCAAAAAATGCTGCGCTGCCAATTTTATTTGCTGCCATTTTGGCTGAAAAGCCTGTTGAACTTAGAAATGTTCCCAAGTTGAGAGATATTGATACGACTTTGGAATTGCTAAGTCAGCTAGGTGTAAAATGTGAGCGAAATGACTTTATTCATCTTGATGCGGGTCATCTTAATAACTATTGTGCGCCTTATGAGTTAGTTAAAACTATGCGAGCTTCAATTTGGGCTTTAGGTCCACTTGTAGCACGATTTGGGCAAGGACAAGTTTCATTGCCTGGTGGTTGCGCTATCGGAGCAAGGCCTGTCGATCTTCATATTACTGGTCTTGAACAATTAGGTGCAACTATCACGCTTGATGAAGGTTATGTTAAAGCATCAGTAAATGGTCGGCTTAAAGGTGCTCATATAGTGATGGATAAAGTAAGTGTTGGTGCAACCGTTACTGTTATGTCAGCAGCAACTTTAGCGGAAGGTAAAACGATAATCGAAAATGCAGCTTGTGAACCTGAAATTGTTGATACAGCTAAATTTTTAAATATGCTAGGCGCCAAAATTACAGGTGCTGGTACTATGCGTATTGAGATTGAAGGTGTTGAACGCTTAGGTGGTGGTGTTCATGAGATAGTTTCTGATCGCATTGAAACAGGGACTTTTTTAGTGGCAGCTGCGATATCCAAAGGTAAAATTACTTGTCGTAATACTGATCCCACTTTGCTTGATGCTGTGCTTTCTAAGCTGAAGGAAGCTGGTGCTAAAATTGAATTTGGTAAAGATTGGGTGTGTTTAGATATGCAAGGAAAAAGAGCGAAAGCAGTGAATATTCATACCGCACCTCACCCAGGGTTTCCTACTGATATGCAAGCTCAATTTTCATTATTAAATATGGTTGCTGAAGGCACAGGGATCATTAAAGAAACGATTTTTGAAAATCGGTTTATGCATGTGCCTGAATTAATTCGTATGGGAGCCAGAGCAGAAATTGAAGGTAACACCTTAATAACTCACGGTGTCGAAAAGCTCGGTGGTACACAAGTAATGGCAACGGACTTACGAGCTTCAGCAAGTTTAGTTTTAGCGGGTTGTATAGCTGAGGGACTAACTACCGTTGATCGTATTTATCATATTGATCGAGGCTATGACAATATTGAAGCAAAATTAAGAAAATTAGGTGCCAATATTGAAAGGATAATAAAATAATGACAAAACAAGCATTGGTGTTTTTATCGGACGGTTGTGAAGAAACCGAAGCTGTGACAACAATTGATTTATTAACTCGAGCAGCAATTAATGTTACGACAGCCAGCATTTCAAGTTCTCGTGAAATTGCCTGCTCTCGAGGCGTAACAATTTTGGCTCAAAAAGTATTTTCAGACATTCAATACATCGATTTTGACGTAGTGGTGTTGCCTGGTGGGTTAAAAGGAGCTGAAAACTTTCGAGATTGTCCATTATTGATTGAAAAATTAAAGCAAACGCATTTAAATGGTGGTATTGTTGCTGCAATTTGTGCTTCGCCAGCTATGGTTTTACAACATCATAATTTATTTCCTAACGCTAATATGACAGGCTACCCAACAACTAAAGATGCATTCAAAAATTGGAAAGCAGATAGGGTTTATTTTGACAAGTCGAATAACGTTATTACTAGTCAAGGTCCTGCGACTTCTATTGATTTTGCTTTAAAAATTATCGATGTATTGTTAGGCCGAACAAAGGCTGCTGAGGTTGCCGAGCAGTTAGTTCTTCCGTTGGGAATTGAGTCTTATCAATAAATTAGATACTAAATGCCAAATTCACATTTGTACGAAAAGTTAGTTAAAAGAGCAACGTTAATTGCCGTTTTGACCTCTATTTTCCTAATTTTAATTAAATTTATTACGTGTTGGTTAACTGGTTCAATAAGTTTATTTGCTTCATTACTGGATTCAAGTATTGATTTACTTGCATCTGGTTTCAATTTTTTTTTAGTTCGCTATGCGTTAAAACCTGCTGATGATGAGCATACTTTTGGTCATGGCAAGGCTGAATCTTTGGCTGCATTGTCACAAAGCGCATTTATTATTGGCTCGGCGATAATTTTATTATTTTCTAGTATTCGATCTTTTATTCATCCTAGCGAATTGCAAATCCCTTTATTAGGAATTATGGTTTCGACAGTTTCGGCGGTAATCACAGGCTTCCTTGTTTTATATCAAAGGCGAGTTGTAAAAATGACTCATAGTCATGCTATTCAGGCTGATATGCTACATTACTCCTCCGATATGTTGATGAATATTGCTGTTATCATTGCGCTTTGCTTAAGTTGGTATGGACTTACTTATGCTGATGCTGTCTTTGCCGCCTTGATTGCTTTATATATTTGTTATAATGCTTACCATATTGCTTATCATGCTATCCAAGATCTGCTGGATCGCGCTTTGCCTGATAGCGATAATGTACGAATTGCTGAAATTATTTCTTCATACCCTGATGTTCTAGGTTTTCATGATCTAAAAACACGACAAGCAGGACCTATAAAATTTATTCAATTACACCTTGAACTCGATGACGACATGCCTTTAATTAAAGCTCATGCTATTGCGGATGCTATTGAAAAATATATTGCAGAAGAATTTTCACCTGCAACAGTAATTATTCATCAAGACCCAGTTTCAGTTGTGCCTGCTGAAATGAAAAAGCAGAAAAATTAATCAGAAATAGCTTTTATTGTCTATTGTTAGATATCTGTTAAGACTCTATAATAACGAAAAGTTAATAAATTGGAGTTATTTAATATGATAAAAAAAATAGGTATTTTAACCAGTGGTGGCGATGCTCCAGGAATGAACGCAGCTATTCGTGGTGTAGTTAGAACTGCATTGGCAGAAGGGCTAGATGTTTTTGGTATCTATGATGGTTATATGGGTCTTTGTGAAGATCGCATTGTTCAACTAGAACGTTCAAGTGTGTCAGATATTATTACTCGTGGTGGCACATTTCTTGGTTCGGCTAGATTTCCAGAATTTAAAGATAAAGCAGTAAGACAAAAGGGCATTGCTAATTTGAAAAAGCATCAAATTGATGCTTTAGTTGTTATTGGTGGTGATGGTTCTTATATGGGGGCAATGCGATTGACTGAAGAAGGTTTCCCATGTATTGGTTTACCAGGTACTATTGATAATGATATTCGTGGCACTGATTATACTATTGGTTATTTTACTGCGCTTAGCACTGCTGTTGAAGCTATTGATAGATTACGCGATACTTGTTCTTCACATAACCGAATTTCAGTAATTGAAATTATGGGACGAGACTGTGGCGATCTAACCTTAAATGCCTCAGTTGCCGGTGGATGTGAGTTTATGATTATTCCTGAGGTTTCATATACTAAAGAAGATCTAATCGAAGAGATTAAACTCGGCTTTGCTAAAGGTAAAAAACATGCGATTGTGACTGTTACCGAGCATATGTGTGATGTTAAGCAACTTGCTGCAGACATTGAAGCAGCAGTCCATCACGAAACACGGGCAACAGTATTAGGGCATGTTCAACGAGGCGGTTCACCGGTTCCTTATGATCGTATTTTAGGTTCTCGTATGGGAGCTTATGCCGTTGAATTATTGTTACAAGGTGAGGCAGGTAGAAGCGTAGGTGTACAAAATAATAAATTAGTGCATCATAATATTGTTGATGCTATCAATAATATGAAACGCCCATTTGATATTGATCTATACAATACTGCCAAACGATTATTTTAAATGTTTATTGTGCAACTAAAGCATAATCTACATTAATTAATATCATTCTGTTTTGCTATAGGTGAACTGTTAAAGATAAAATCTTAAAACCGTCACCTATTTTTTTCTCTACATGTTTTCCTGTAATAGATTTCAGTTATTATTAAAAATTCTTGGATTTTATTAAGTATGGATGTACTTTATAGTCAATTAATTACACATATTATGCGGGTAATTTTATGTCATTACGTTTTTTAGAAGAAAGCAATCGCTTTTATGTTTGTGATACTAATAATAAAGAAATCGCTGAAATGACTTTTACAAGAGTGGGAAAAGATAAAGCGACTATTAATCATACTTATACCGATCCAAAATATCGAGGGCAAGGTATCGCTGATAATTTATTAGAGTTAGTGGTAAAACGTCTCCGGCAGGAAAATCGAGAAATTATTCCTATTTGTTCATTTGCGGCGAATAAATTGGTTAGGTAATCAAATCAAGCATAATTCGATTATAATATTGATTTATATCAATATTTTCACTGTATTCTTATATGGTTTTTTTTTGTAAAAGAGTATTCTAGTTACATAAATATGTGATAATGTATGCACATTCACTTTCATTATTCACACTATCGAAAATGCTAACAGAAAAACCGCAAAAAATTCATTCTATTCACGTATTACGTGGCGTTGCGATTATTATGATTGTTTTTAGTCACTGCTTAGGTGTATTTAAAAATAATCATTTAATTACAAATAGTTATTTATTTTCTTTTTTAAATTTATTTGCATTTAATTTCACTACTTTTTTTGTATTAATTGCCGGTTTTTTATTTCAACACTTGACTTACAAATATGATACTAAAGCATACTATTTATCAAAATTTAAGACAGTAGTATGCCCTTATATTTCGGTATCACTTTTTTGTTTTATCTTTTTTCATTATCAGTACTTATCCAATTTGCCATGGTTCTCATCAATTGAGCCTAGTGTTATGAATGCGATAGTTCACATGATGCTAACTGGCACACAGCTTCTACCTTTATGGTTTATGCCAATGATTATCATGATATATTTAATGGGACCACTTTTCTTTTATTGGTCGAAAAAAAAATTAATTGTTGCAGGTTTGATTGCTATGTTTTGGGTTGTGATGTTTACTAAGCCAGATTTTACTAAACCGTTTTTAAATTTATTGCATTACGGTCCTATTTATCTAATTGGCATGATGATAAAACAAAATTATGAAACTATTATCAAATCAGTAAAAGATAATTTGTTTTTGATAATATCCTTTTTTTGTTTATGTTTTTTCATTCCATTTGCTTATCGCTATATGACTCATTTGGTTGTAGAAAAGCTATATTATGATACATTACAAAAGATCGTTTTATTTATATTAGCACTTTATTTTTTAGATGGGCTCAACCATAAAGAGAATAAAGGAAAGATTTATAAATTTTTCTCTTATATGGCAAATATAAGTTTTCCTATCTATTTTATTCATGAAATCATTGTGTTACAGCTTGAGCATCTGTTATATCTCTCTCCACTAAGCAATATAATTAAAACGGATAATGGTTGGTTAGCATCATTGGGGGCTGTAACTTTTTTAGTCTCTACTTTAGTTATCAGTATTATGATTGCTAACATAATAAAATTAATTTTCAAAAATAACGCAAAATATCTTATAGGTGGAATTCGCTAAATCACGTTATTTATATTTAGTGCTTTTTAATGCTTTTGGTAAAAAAAGAATAATTACTATAGTGAGAATAATCGTTCTCTTTTTAAATATAGTCAAAATATAAATTAATTTTGAAAAAATTATTGAAAATTCGAGGGTTTTTATATTTAGATCAAATGCAGCGAATAAAAGGGTTTGAACAAATAAAAAACAAACGAGAGGAAAATTGAAATTAATGCTTGCACGAATTTTTAAAGTCCCTATAATGCGCATCCACTGACACGGCGTCAGCGAAAAGCTGAGGCAAGTTAGTGAAAAATTAAGATCAAAAATTTTGAAAAAAGATCTTGACGAATAAAAAAGGTTAGCGTAGTATATGCAACCCTTGAGACAGCGAAGTAAATTAACGAAAAGTTAGTTGATTTAAAAAGGCTGTTAGCTCTTTAAAAATAAGAAACAGACAATCTGTGTGGGCACTTGCGAGACAAAAAATTAAAGTCTACGGACTAAAAAATTAAGTCTTGATAAGTGACACTGAAGATTCATTTGAATATGTCAGAGACAGTTATTGAGCATCAAACTTTAAATTGAAGAGTTTGATCATGGCTCAGATTGAACGCTGGCGGCAGGCTTAACACATGCAAGTCGAACGGTAACATGAGTGCTTGCACTTGATGACGAGTGGCGGACGGGTGAGTAAAGTATGGGGATCTGCCGAATGGAGGGGGACAACAGTTGGAAACGACTGCTAATACCGCATAAAGTTGAGAGACCAAAGCATGGGACCTTCGGGCCATGCGCCATTTGATGAACCCATATGGGATTAGCTAGTAGGTGGGGTAAAGGCTCACCTAGGCGACGATCTCTAGCTGGTCTGAGAGGATGGCCAGCCACACTGGAACTGAGACACGGTCCAGACTCCTACGGGAGGCAGCAGTGGGGAATATTGCACAATGGGGGGAACCCTGATGCAGCCATGCCGCGTGTATGAAGAAGGCCTTCGGGTTGTAAAGTACTTTCGGTGATGAGGAAGGTGTTGTATCTAATAGGTGCAACAATTGACGTTAATTACAGAAGAAGCACCGGCTAACTCCGTGCCAGCAGCCGCGGTAATACGGAGGGTGCGAGCGTTAATCGGAATGACTGGGCGTAAAGGGCATGTAGGCGGATAATTAAGTTAGGTGTGAAAGCCCTGGGCTCAACCTAGGAATTGCACTTAAAACTGGTTAACTAGAGTATTGTAGAGGAAGGTAGAATTCCACGTGTAGCGGTGAAATGCGTAGAGATGTGGAGGAATACCGGTGGCGAAGGCGGCCTTCTGGACAGATACTGACGCTGAGATGCGAAAGCGTGGGGAGCAAACAGGATTAGATACCCTGGTAGTCCACGCTGTAAACGATGTCGATTTGGAGTTTGTTGCCTAGAGTGATGGGCTCCGAAGCTAACGCGATAAATCGACCGCCTGGGGAGTACGGCCGCAAGGTTAAAACTCAAATGAATTGACGGGGGCCCGCACAAGCGGTGGAGCATGTGGTTTAATTCGATGCAACGCGAAGAACCTTACCTGGTCTTGACATCCACAGAATCCTGTAGAGATATGGGAGTGCCTTCGGGAACTGTGAGACAGGTGCTGCATGGCTGTCGTCAGCTCGTGTTGTGAAATGTTGGGTTAAGTCCCGCAACGAGCGCAACCCTTATCCTTTGTTGCCATCGGTTTGGCCGGGAACTCAAAGGAGACTGCCGTTGATAAAGCGGAGGAAGGTGGGGACGACGTCAAGTCATCATGGCCCTTACGACCAGGGCTACACACGTGCTACAATGGCGTATACAAAGGGAGGCGACCTCGCGAGAGCAAGCGGACCTCATAAAGTACGTCTAAGTCCGGATTGGAGTCTGCAACTCGACTCCATGAAGTCGGAATCGCTAGTAATCGTGAATCAGAATGTCACGGTGAATACGTTCCCGGGCCTTGTACACACCGCCCGTCACACCATGGGAGTGGGTTGCACCAGAAGTAGATAGCTTAACCTTCGGGAGGGCGTTTACCACGGTGTGGTTCATGACTGGGGTGAAGTCGTAACAAGGTAACCGTAGGGGAACCTGCGGTTGGATCACCTCCTTACGAAGAGCTCGTAAGTGTTCACACAGATTGTTTGTTTAGAA
>NZ_LZGW01000020.1 GCF_001690275.1 Gilliamella sp. WF3-4
ATCCGTGGTTCAGCGCTTAAAGCATTAGAAGGCGAAGCAGCGTGGGAAGACAAAATTGTTGAATTAGCTGAAGCATTAGACAGCTACATCCCAGAGCCAGAGCGTGATATTGACAAACCATTCCTATTACCAATTGAAGACGTATTCTCAATTTCAGGTCGTGGTACAGTAGTAACTGGTCGTGTTGAACGCGGTATCATCAAAGTGGGTGAAGAAGTTGAAATCGTTGGTATCAAACCAACAACTAAAACCACTTGTACTGGTGTTGAAATGTTCCGTAAATTACTTGACGAAGGTCGTGCAGGTGAAAACGTTGGTGTATTACTACGTGGTACAAAACGTGAAGAAATCGAACGTGGTCAAGTACTTGCAAAACCAGGTTCAATCACTCCACATACTGATTTTGAATCAGAAGTGTATATCTTAAGTAAAGATGAAGGTGGTCGTCATACTCCATTCTTCAAAGGTTACCGTCCACAGTTCTACTTCCGTACAACTGACGTAACGGGTACTATTGAATTACCAGAAGGCGTAGAAATGGTAATGCCTGGTGACAACATCAAAATGACAGTATCATTAATTCACCCTATCGCGATGGCTGAAGGTTTACGTTTTGCGATTCGTGAAGGTGGTCGTACTGTTGGTGCTGGTGTGGTTGCTAAAGTTATTAAATAATTTAAAGGCTTACAATTATGAGATGAGGGTGTCATTTGATGCCCTTTCTTATCTAGTCTGTTTAGCAAAATGTTTTTATTTAAAAGAGCATTTTGGAAAGTAGATATTATTATAATATAACATAATCATGGGTTTTATATGCTAGTAAGTAACGAGGGTCAAAATACAAATACTGCTCTAGACAAATTGAAATGGTGTTTAGTTTTAGTATTGATTGCGTTTGTTGTTTGGGGAAATTTTTATTTTGCTGAACCTAATGATATATATCAACCTAATACGATCGTTCGGATTATAGCGGTTGTTGTGCTTTCGCTATTAACTTTATTCATTGCGATCACAACAGCTAAAGGTAAATCATTTTTGTTGTTTTTACAAGAATCACGAAAAGAGTTAAGAAAAGTTGTATGGCCGACTCGTAAAGAAACGACACAAACAACCATGCTGATTGCTGCTATCACAGTTATTGTTGGTTTAGCGCTTTGGGGAATGGATTCTTTATTCGGTTCAGCCATCTTTTATTTAACATCAATAGGGCGTTAATATGAGCGAAACACAACAAAAACGTTGGTATGTTATACAAGCGTATTCTGGTTATGAAGCGCGTGTAGCACAATCATTACGTGAATATATTAAATTACATGATATGGAAGATTCTTTCGGGGAAGTATTAGTACCAACCGAAGAAGTTGTTGAAATGAAAAGCGGTCAGCGCCGTAAGAGTGAACGTAAATTCTTTCCTGGTTATGTATTAGTTGAAATGGCAATGAATGATGCGACTTGGCATTTAGTAAGAAGTGTGCCAAGAACAATGGGCTTTATTGGTGGTACTTCTGATAGACCTGCCCCAATTAGTCAGCGTGAAGTTGATGCTATCATGAATCGATTACAACAAATTGGTGATAAGCCACGTCCTAAAACTTTATTTGAACCAGGTGAGCTTGTTCGTGTTAACGAAGGTCCATTTGCTGACTTTAATGGCGTTGTTGAAGAAGTTGATTATGAAAAAAGCCGCTTAAAAGTATCGGTTTCTATCTTCGGTCGTTCAACGCCTGTTGAGCTTGATTTTAGTCAAGTTGAAAAAAGCTAATCAATTTTATTAGAATAAATTATTTGATAAAATAAAAAATCACAGAGTTAAATCTGTGATTTTTTTTTATTCTAGCCAATAAAATTAAACTTATTTATTACAATATTGTATTACAAGCGAGATAATCTATTCTATTTGAAATTCTTCGAGTTGCTGTTGCAAGTCCAACCACTTTAACTCGCTTTGCTCTAACTCGCTTTTCAGTTGGCTTTGTTGCAAAAGTAAACTTGTTAAATTCGATTTTTTATTGGCTTCATACATCATTGGATCAGACAGTTGTTGCTCTATCATTTGCAGTTGTTTTGCTAAATTTTCCTGTACTTGCTCTTCTTTTTGTAACTGTTTTTTTATTGGTTGCATTTGAGCGCGTAATTCAGCTTGTTTGCGCTTTTGCTCTTTACGATCCTGAGCTGAAACGTTATTATTTTCTTTTTTGACTAAATCACCTTCTTCATTAGTTTGGCGATCACTTTTTTGCTCTTCCGTCAGCCATTTTTGATAATCATCGAGATCTCCCTCAAATGGTTCAACTTTATGATCATGAACCAAATAAAATTCATCAGTCGTGGAACGTAACAAATGACGATCATGTGAAACGACAACCAAAGCTCCATCAAAATCAATCAGTGCTTCTGTCAATGCTTGTCGCATATCTAAATCTAAATGGTTGGTTGGCTCATCTAATAGTAGCAAGTTAGGTTTTTGCCATACAATTAAAGCCAAAACAAGGCGTGCTTTTTCGCCCCCCGAAAACGTTTTGACTGGTTCGCTGACTTTATCGCCTTGAAAATCATACCCACCTAGATAATTACGCAGTTCTTGTTCGGTATTTCTTGGCTCAGCAAGCTGTGTTAAATGCCAGAGTGGCGACTCATCGGAGCGTAAATATTCTAACTGATGCTGAGCGAAATAGCCAAGTTGAATACCTTTAGCAAGATTAATATGTCCTTCTTTAGGAGAAAGCTCACCTGCTAATAGTTTTATTAATGTTGATTTTCCAGCACCATTGCGCCCTAATAATCCAATCCGAGATCCAGGAACTAAATTAAGTTTAATCTTTTCTAGTATAATTTTATCATCATAACCCGCCACAACTTTTTCCATCATTAACAAAGGGCTAGGAAGAAATTCAGCTGGCTTAAAATGAAAATGAAATGGGTTATCAATATGCGCTGGCGCAATGAGCTCCATTCTTTCTAACATTTTTATACGACTTTGGGCCTGCTTCGCTTTAGTTGCCTTTGCTCTAAAGCGATCGATATAGTTCTGTAAATGTGCAACTTTTTGTTGTTGCCTTTCATAAAGCGATTGTTGTTGTGCCAACTTCGTTGAGCGTTGAGTTTCAAATGAAGAATAGTTGCCGGTATATTCAAATAAATTTCTTTGTTCAATATGAATAATTTTATTAACTAACGGATCTAAAAAATCACGATCATGAGAGATTAAAATCAACGTGCCTGAATAATTACTTAACCACTTTTCAAGCCAAATAACAGCGTCTAAATCAAGGTGATTAGTCGGTTCGTCAAGCAACAATAAATCAGAACGGCACATCAAGGCTTGTGCCAAATTTAACCGCATCCGCCAACCACCTGAATATGATTTAACTGGGGACATTAATTGCTCATTAGAGAACCCTAAGCCATGAAGCAGCGTTGCTGCTCGAGCACGAATAGTCCATGCATCGATAGTATCAAACTTTTCATGAATAACCGCAATTTGTTCACCATTATTTTGCTTATTAGCAATATCTAACTGTTTTTCTAATTGACGGTATTCCCGATCTCCATCAATGGCATATTCAATAGCAGGAATATCCAATGCAGGCGTGTCTTGATTGACCCAAGCAAGTTGCCATTGAGGTGGTATACTTAATTTACCTGCATCAGCTTGAATTTCGCCTTTTATCAGTGAAAAAAGAGTGGATTTACCGCAACCATTTTTACCCACTAATCCCACTTTTTGTTGAGGATTAATGGTTGCCGAAGCATTATCTAAAAGCAAATTAATGCCTCGACGCACTTGGATTGAATCAAATACAATCATGATATCTTGTCTATTATTAAAAATGTGTTAATAAAAATATTGTTTTAATTATTAAAAATAAGAAATAACATAAAACAATAAAAGTTGATAAAAAAGCCCTTTGTAAAAACAAAGGGCTTAAATTAGTTACTTAAATGACTATTTTTTTATAGCCGATAAAGCACGACGAATAAAGAGTGCACATATACTAACAAAAACAAAGAGACCTAAAAGTTCAGGTAATATGCCTAAATTAACTGGTATTGCCAGTGGTGCATCATTGCCACCATTGGTAATACTAATCACAATTACAACCGCTAATAAAACACCAACTAAACTTTCACCAACAATTAATCCTGAAGCAATTAATGCTGCTTTACGATCCACTTTTTTGAATTGTTGTTCTGGATCTAAATTTTGCGCTTTGGCCTTTTTATAAGCATTACGTTTAATTATCCAAGATAATAAAGTACCGATAATAATCGGTGTTGTGATATTTGGTGGTAAATAAATACCTAGACCAACAGCCAGTGCAGGTATGCGGAAATTAGACTTATTCTTGGCAAGGATTACATCAATTGCGATAATAATAGCCCCCACAGCAAGTCCAATTAAGATCATAGTCCAATCAAGTTTATGTGCAAAAATACCTTTAGCTATTGTTGTCATCAACGTTGCTTGTGGTGCGGCTAAAACTTGAGTTGTGTCCATATCTGTGCGAGGTAAGGCACCAGTAAAACCGTAAGCGTTGTATAAAATTTCTAAAATAGGCGCAATAACAATAGCACCAACAACACAGCCAAGTAATAATGCGACTTGTTGCTTCCATGGTGTAGCATTAACCAAATGACCTGTTTTTAGGTCTTGTAAATTATCGTTAGAAATGCAAGCCACAGCCAAAACAGTACTGGTAGTAAACAGTGCGAGAGCCGTGGCAAAATTGGAGCCTTCAATAGAATCCAGCATGCCATTGACTTCGCCAAGACCTAATAAGATTAATGAAATGACAATCACGGCAACAATGGCAATACCCGATATTGGGCTAGCCGATGAGCCAACAAGTCCTGCCATATAACCACAAGCCGCGGCAACTAAAAAGCCCATAATAAAAGCAAATAATACAGCGCTAAAAACTAATGTCCATGCAATACCAGCAGATAGTCCACTATCGGCAATAAATGAATAGAAAGTCACTAATAAAATGACCAACATACTACCCATAATTAATAAAATCGCTTTTGGTGATAAATCTCGTTCGGTTGGTGCGATGTCGTTTACTGACACATCAGAACGCATAGTTTTAAATGAAATTTTTAACCCTTCAATCATCGGTTTGATTAGTGTTAGTAGCGTCCAAACTGCTGCAATAGCGATTACGCCAGCACCAATAAAGCGAATATCACTAGCCCAAAACCCCATAGCGATTTTGGATAAAGGCTGAGTAGTATCATAATCACTTATTGCACTTAAAATTGGAATACCAAAAACCCAGCCAATCATGGTACCAATTAAAATAGCAATTCCAGACATAATACCGATTAAATAACCCGCACTAAGCAAAGCTAATGAGAATCCCATCGGGAGTTGAAAAATAGATTTGCCAGCTGAAAACCAATAGGCTGTATTTTCGGATAACACACGAAAACCATTAGTAAATAGGCTAACAATAGAGGCAATAACACCACCAAATAAAATATCTTTTAACCCCTCGTTCGCCTCATTATTATTAGTTTCAGAACCTGCTTTTAAAATTTCAGCGGCGGCTATCCCTTCAGGATAAGGCAAATTACTTTTTACTACCATGACATGTCGCAATGGAATGGAAAATAAAACACCAAGCATTCCACCTGCTGAGCATACCGCAAAGGTTAGCCAAAATGGAAAGCTATGCCAATATCCAATCATTAACAAGCCAGGAAGCACGAAAATAATTGAAGATAATGTACCTGCTGCCGATGCCTGAGTTTGTATCATATTATTTTCTAAAATGGTAGAGCCCGAAAACAGTTTTAATATTGCCATTGAAATCACCGCAGCAGGAATGGCTGACGAGAATGTCAATCCGACTTTTAAGCCAAGATAAACATTTGATGCAGTAAAAATGACAGTTATAAAAGCACCAAGAATGGTACCTCTTAAAGTAAGTTCACGTAAATTATGCATATTATTTAATAGAGTTAATTTAATAAGGGGGTATTATATACTTAATTCACATTTATCGGCTAGAAGTTCCGTAAATAGCCTTATTTTAGCTGTTTTTATGGTGATTTTTGATGAAATTATTATCAACAGCATCAAAATATATTGAAATTAATATTTAAAAGAACAACCGTTTTACTATCAAACCATTTACAATGGTACAACCAATGATTCATTTTATGAGAAATATTGTGAAGGAATTACAGCGCTTACAAGCAATCACCAAACAACTCCGCGACCCAATTAATGGTTGCCAATGGGATCGAGTTCAAACTTTTGCTTCATTAAAATCTTATACACTAGAAGAAACATACGAAGTACTTGATGCCATTGATAAACAAGATACAGATGAACTAAAAAAAGAACTGGGTGATCTACTGTTTCACATTGTCTTTTATGCCGATTTGGCCAATGAGCAAGAGCTGTTTAATTTTGATGATATTTGCCAATCTGTAGCAGATAAATTAGTTTATCGCCATCCTCATATTTTTACAGACAACCAAACACAAAAACCGAATTGGGAACAACTTAAACAAAAAGAGCGCGATCAAAAAGCGCAATATTCGTTACTAGATGATATTCCTAAGGCAATCCCAGCCCTAATGCAAGCAGAAAAAATTCAAAAACGGTGCGCCTCGGTTGGATTTGATTGGAATGATATCATTGCGGTACTTGATAAAGTAAAAGAAGAAATTAACGAAGTAGAGCAAGAGTTAGAACACCCAAGACAAGATCCACAAAAAATAGAAGAAGAGCTTGGCGATTTATTATTTGCTACCGTCAACTTAGCAAGGCATTTAAAAATTAAATCGGAACAGTGCTTAAAGCAAGCCAATAAAAAATTTACTCGACGATTTCAACAAGTCGAATCAATACTCAAACAAAAAAATATAACTTTAATTGATGCAACACTTGAACAAATGGAAGCCGCATGGCAAAGTGTTAAGCAATTAGAACAGATTAAACTCAATAGCGAAGTGAATAAAAATGACTGAACAAAAAAATGAATTATATCAAGAAATTGAAGCATGGGCGCAAAACGCCATATTGAATAGCCCAATATGGAGCATTAATCAGCTTGATTACTCAGAAAAAAGCATCACCGTTGTTGAAATGATTATTAGTGAACTGGCTGAAAAGAACTTCAGCATTTCAGAAGAGCAATTAAACATGATCTCACAAGAATATGGCTGTTATTTATTACTCACCGCCCATAAATTATATGGTGGTGAGTTTTATTGGAATGAAGAGTTTGAACAACCCATGTTAATTTGCTGTGAACCTGATTCGATGATAGCTCTGATGACATGGAACAAAGTCAAAGGACGTTTAGTGGGGGATAAAGCCGATCATATCGCCTACTTCTTAGATGAATTTGGTAAAGCTACCTTTCAACCAGAAAAAGGTACTCATATGGTTTATTTATAATTCGCTTAAATTGAAATATAGCCTAATAAATGCGATGATAGCCTCTAATATGAGGCTATATCACTGCCTAAATATTTTCACTGATAGCTTGCTAACTCGACTAACGGCAACAAACAAAACCACGCTACAATTCTGGTTATTGAAAACGACATCAATATGTTGCTTAATTTTTATTGGCAATATACGATAAAAATTAATAACAATATGGTTTAATGGGAAATATTTGATTATTTCGACTTCGTAACAAAACTTTAGAATTTATTCAAATTGTATTTAAAATTGAGTAGTATTTTGAAAATTAATACTTACCACATGCCATCATCCAAAGATAAAAGCTGCAAAATATAGATCCCTTATCACATACTAGATTCAGTAAAAAATAAAAAAACCCAATAAAATCAATTGGTTTTCTGAATGATTTTTAAGTGCTAGATGTATTGTTTTGGGGCTTATTTAATTTAGCACTTTTTAAGTTTTGTGGATAAAATTCACCATTGATGATAACTTTCGAGTAGAAAGTTGGACTTCTCCCAAAGGTAAGCAACAGGATTTGGGTAAGTAAGAGAGAGGTCAAGAAACCTCTCTTGTTTATGATAAATTAAAATTAATCATAAGTTACTTTATTTTACGCGTGAAACATATTCACCTGAGCGTGTATCAACTTTTAGAATTTCGCCAATTTGTACAAATAGTGGCACACGTACGACAGCACCAGTTGATAGCGTTGCTGGTTTTCCACCCGTTCCTGCTGTGTCACCTTTTAGACCTGGATCGGTTTCAATCACTTCAAGCTCAACAAAGTTCGGTGGCGTTACTGCAATTGGCTGACCATTCCATAAAGTTAAAATACATTCAGCTTGATCAACTAGCCATTTGGCATTATCGCCAACTGCTTTAGCATCAGCTGAAAGTTGTTCAAATGTTTCATTATTCATGAAATGCCAAAACTCGCCATCGGTATAAAGATAAGTTAAATTCATATCCACAACATCAGCGGCTTCAACTGATTCGCCAGATTTGAAAGTTTTATCGACAGTTTTTCCTGAAAGTAATTTTTTAATTTTTACGCGGTTAATTGATTGACCTTTACCGGGTTTGTAAAATTCATTTTCAACAATGACACATGGCTCGCCATCTTGCATTATTTTAAGACCCGCTTTAAACTCATTAGTACTATAAGATGCCATAAAAGCTCCAACTAAAATTCTGAATTACAAAAAATGAGCCACATTATACAGCAAAAAATTGAACTACCAAATAATAAAGATAAATGGATTATAGAGCTTGCCAATGTTGTGACAGATATCAATGTTTTATATGCTTATTTGGATCTAGACCCAAAAACCATTTCAAGCTCTATGCAATTGGCAAAAAAGCAGTTTCCACTTCGTGTACCTATGGCTTTCATCAACCGGATGAAAAGAGGCGACAATAACGACCCTCTTTTATTGCAGGTGCTTTGCGATGATAACGAATTATTAAAAGTAAAGGGTTATAGCAATGACCCATTACAAGAGCAAGATAATGTTATCCCTGGGCTATTACATAAGTATCATAACCGAGCATTGTTAATAACGAAAACAGCCTGTGCAATTAACTGCCGTTACTGTTTTAGGCGACATTTCCCTTATCACGATAACCAAGGCAATAAAAAAAACCTGGCTTTTGCACTTGAATATATTGCTAACCATCCAGAACTTGATGAAATTATTTTATCAGGTGGTGATCCTTTAATGGCTAAAGATCATGAAATAGCATTTTTGATTAATGCCTTAGAACAAATCCCACATATTAAACGTTTGCGTATCCATACCCGTTTAGCCGTTGTTATTCCTTCACGAGTAACATCTGAGCTTTGCAAATTATTTTTTGAAAGCAGGTTGCAAATTGTAGTAGTTACTCACATTAATCATCCCAATGAGATTGATAATGATGTTGCTAATGCAATTAGACTTTTAAAACAAAGTGATGTGACAACACTGAATCAGAGCGTGTTATTGAAAAATGTTAATGACAACGCCAAGGTTTTAGCACAGTTAAGTAATCGGCTTTTCGATATTGGTATTTTGCCTTATTACATCCATTTGTTAGATAAAGTGCAAGGCGCCGCCCATTTTTTAGTCGAAGATGATGTTGCAAAAATCATAATGAAACAGTTAGCCGAAAAGATATCGGGTTATTTGGTACCTAAATTAGCACGCGAAGTCGGTGGCGAAAAAAGTAAGCGTGTACTTGCTTTTATGGATTAGTTGATTTATTTTTGTTTTTTTAACCTATTATGTTATAAGAATTTGTTTAATTTTATTCAATTGTGCCATAATGAACTGTTAATGGTTCTTATTCAAATAAATCGGTGAAAATCTCATTGACGAAAAATAAAATAGTCTCTATAATTCCGACTTCTTTAATTAATGCTGTGGAGTTTAGACTCTGCAACCTGTTGATAAATTAGATTTGGATATAAATCGTCATGAAACGCACATTTCAACCATCAGTATTAAAACGCAATAGAACTCACGGTTTCCGTGCTCGTATGGCAACTAAAAACGGTCGTCAAGTTCTTGCTCGCCGTCGTGCTAAAGGCCGTGTTCGTTTAACTGTTGCTAGCTGATTTAAAGTTGGGTGATTAAGTTCACTTTTCCTCGGGAGTTACGATTGCTAACTCCCTTTGATTTTAATCATGTCTTCCAAGAGTCCGTGCGGGCTGGGTCGCCGTTTTTAACTTTAGTGGCCCGTAAAAATAACTGTAACCATATACGGT
This sequence comes from Gilliamella sp. WF3-4, assembly GCF_001690275.1. GTDB lineage: Bacteria > Pseudomonadota > Gammaproteobacteria > Enterobacterales > Orbaceae > Gilliamella > Gilliamella apicola_C. The sequence goes on from NZ_LZGW01000020.1 coordinate 10,176, forward strand.
TAGGGTTTGCTATAGCGAAAAAACAGGTAAAAAGAGCGCATGAGCGTAATCGTATTAAACGATTGACTAAAGAGTATTTTCGACATCATCAACATCAACTTCCTAATATTGATTTTATTTTGATGGCTAAACAGCCTGTTATAGATTTAGATAATCAACAAATCGTTGAAACACTCAATAAATTATGTCAACGAATCATAGCCAAGATCGATATTTAAATAAATTCATATCAATTATTAAGCTGCACGTTTATGCATGTAACCACATGATAGTTAATACTTTTGTTTTTTTTGTGCGTATTTATCAACGTTTTATTAGTCCTTTATTTGGTCCAAAATGTCGCTTTACGCCGACATGTTCACAATATGCAATAATTGCACTAAGACGCTTTGGATTCATAAAAGGTGGTTGGCTAACAGCTAAACGTGTATTAAAATGTCATCCTTTACATGACGGAGGAGAAGATTTTGTTCCTCCAAAAACTAAAACCAATAGAGAAAAACACTAATGGGATCTCAACGTAATATTTTAGTCATTGCTTTACTTTTTGTATCTTTTTTTATTTGGAAAGCGTGGGAGGAAGATCACGCACCTAAGCCGCCGATCACAAACCAATTAACACAACAAATAGGTGATGATAATTCAACAGATGGCTTGGCACAGGGTAAAATAATTACTGTAAAATCAGATGTGTTGTCACTCACTATTAATACTTATGGTGGTGATGTACAAGCTGCACAATTATTAAAATATGAGCAAACACTGCATTCTGGTACGCCTTTTCAGTTATTAGCATCACGTCCTGATTTCATCTATATTGCTGAAAGTGGTTTAACTGGTAAAGATGGCCCAGATAATGCTAAACAAGGTTCAAAACGCCCAGTATATAAAACTGAGAAATCAGAATATGTTTTAGCTGATGGCCAAAATGAGTTGCGTGTTCCATTAACGTATCAAGTCAATGGGATAAGCTATACTAAATATTACATATTACATCGTAACAATTATGCTATTGATGTTCAATATGACATCAACAATCAAAGTAGCCAGCCGATTGATGTTTCTATGTATGGGCAACTAAAACAAACTATCAAATTACCTGATGATATTCCAACTGAAGGTGGTAGCGGGTTAGGGCAAAGTGCATTCCGTGGTGCAGCTTACTCTAGTTCTAGTAGCAACTACAGTAAATACAGTTTTGACGATATCAAAGATAAAGCTTTATCGGTCGAGACACAAACAGGTTGGATTGCGATGCTGCAACACTATTTCGCTTCAGCATGGGTGCCAGCACAGGATACAAATAATCTATTTTACTCTCGTGCAACTGCGAATAATTCACAAGCAACAATTGGTTTCAAAGGTGAGCCAACCATTATTCCTGCAGGTAGTACACAAACCATTAGTGCCAAATTATGGTTAGGACCTGAAATTCAAAACCAGCTTAAAGAAACTGCAAATCATCTTGATTTAATTGTTGATTACGGTTGGTTATGGTTCTTGTCACAACCTCTTTTTTATTTATTGAAGTTTATACAAAGTTTTGTTGGTAACTGGGGCTTCTCGATTATTGTTATTACTTTTATTGTTCGAGGTCTTTTATTCCCATTAACGCGAGCACAATATCGTTCAATGGCAAAAATGAAACTATTACAGCCTCGTATAGAAGCTTTGAAAGAGCGTTATGGTGATAATAAACAAAAAATGAGCGCTGAAACAATGGCTCTCTACAAACAAGAGAAAGTCAATCCATTAGGCGGTTGTTTACTAATAATTATTCAAATGCCGATTTTCTTGTCATTATTCTATATGTTAAGTAGCGCAGTTGAATTACGCCATACACCATTTGCGCTTTGGATTTATGACTTATCTGCGCAAGATCCTTATTATATTTTGCCTTTATTAATGGGTGGCTCTATGTTCTTAATTCAAAAAATGTCACCAACTCCAGCTACCGATCCATTTCAACAAAAATTAATGACTTATATGTCATTAATTTTTACTGTGTTCTTTTTATGGTTTCCATCAGGTCTAGTTTTATATTATATCGTCAGTAATTTATTCACAATTGTCCAGCAACGCATTATCTACTGGGAACTTGAGAAAAAAGGACTTCATGAGAAAATAAAAAAATAATATTGTTAAAAAAAGGAGGAGGAAAATCCTCCTTTTTTCGTTTTTACTTTTGGCATTTATAATATGAATATACAACAACAATTTAATTTAACTGGCAGTGAAATAGGTTATTGGTTTGTAAGTACTAATGGACGATTATGGTTGCCTGATGGTGAAGTTCCAGTAGGGCGTGCTGATGAACTTGGCTTTACGAATAAACGAGCTCAACCAATAGGTGAGTTGAATGGACAAACTGCTTGGCTCATTTGTAGTGAAATAAAAAATGCGATGAGTTCAATCCGTCCATTACTTGATAGCACAGATCAATCCTTATTTAATATGGCTGGACGAGCTGTGCAGCTTTCTGAGTTTTATCGCTCCCATAAATATTGTGGATATTGTGGATATGAGATGTATATCAGTAATACCGAATGGTGCTGTATGTGTGATCACTGCAAAGAACGTTACTACCCACAAATTTCACCATCTATTATCGTAGCAATTCGCCATAAAAATAAAATTTTATTAGCCAAGCACGTTAGGCATAATCGAGATAACTTGTACACCGTATTGGCGGGTTTTACTGAGATTGGCGAAACAATGGAAACCGCCGTTGAACGGGAAGTATTTGAAGAATCAAAAATAAAAATTAAGAATATTCGTTATGTTGGATCGCAACCTTGGCCATTTCCAAATTCATTAATGATGGCTTATTTGGCTGATTATGATAGTGGTGAAATAGTGGTAGACAAAAATGAACTTATTGAAGCAAATTGGTACCATTACACGCAATTACCTAAAATTCCTGAGTATGGCACCATTGCTAGGCGGTTAATTGAAGATACAATTATACTTTGTCGCCAATATGACGAATATGGCTGTGACTAATCATATTGAATTGTTCTGGTTAGATTAACAGTTTTTGATTCGCTACCTGCTGTAATACAAACAGCTTTAGTCCAGTCGTTGTTTTGATTATATTCCGAGTAAGTACAAGTTTCTGTTAGTTCAACCTCTTGCTCATTATTCTCATTAATGATGATATCACCATTTGATGATAACTTAAATGTTTTAGTAATGGTCTTTTCTATTTGCTCGTTATCATTATATATGACATCTTTTTCTTGTGATAATACTGGGAATTTCGTGTTTTCATCGACAGGAACATAAGCATTATATAATACAAGCTCTACATGATCATTATCATAAATAATTCTACTGCTAAATATCACATTATTTTCGGCAAAATGTGATAAGGTTGTCTCAACCAAGCGGCCTTGCTCATCAAATTCTGTGCTTGCAACGATGGCATTATCATTATTCTTCATACCAAGAATATTTTTTGATGAATCAAAAACAATGTCATAAACATTTTTGGTGTCGTTCATACCATAGCTATACTTAGCCATATCATAGTTTATTTCGCCATGTAATCCTTCTAAATCATAATTAGTGACAAAACCTTGTTCATTATAGTTAATCGTTTTATTTGATGAACCTTGGATTTGTTGTTGTTTAATTTTTTTACTAAATGGTAAAAGTTCTGGCTCAGTATGAAAAAGATAACTATTAATAACCGCAGTTGGTAATTGTGATAATCGGGTATCGTCAGGTGTTTTTTTACCATCACAACCATTGATTAAGAATGCACTGCTAATTAAGCACATATATAAAAATAAATTATTTTTTTTCATAGAACTGATATCCATTTATGTTATTGTTTGAGAAATTTATGATAAAACGTCAAATTATCAAATTAATTATTACATTCTTTTTTATATTTACACCAAATGGCAAGCGCATCACAGTGCCAATACTTCATCATTTTGCACCAATTAGATCGCCATTTACGCACGGTATCGTTGTGTAAGTTAAGTGTTTTTGCTATTTGCAAATTATTTGCTCCAGAAACAATCAAATCAATAAATTGTAGCCATAATTCAGGTTTCGGAATACGGTTTAAGCTGGTGTCTCTTAAAATATTAAAACTATGTCGACAACATCGGCAACGATAGCAAGCACGATTTCCAACTTTAGTTGTTTCGTTAGATCCACAATATATGCAGGTTTGATTTTGTTCACCCAATAAATTCGTTACTTTGTCTTTAATTATTTTATATTGTTGTTCTAAAGTTGGAATTAATGTTGTTTGTTTTTTATGAGTATACCAATTATGTAATGATGGATAATTGTTTTGAAGATAATTAATAATTGCACATTCCCGACGAATAACCTTTGCCAGTGAAATATCAAGCTGTTTAGCAATATTGTTATAACTGATATTTTTTATACGGCTAATAAAAATAACTTCTAATTCATTAAATGGCACTAAACGACGGAAAGGAGTGTTGGTTGAAACAGTAAAATATTTATGACAAGCTTTACAGCGGTATGTTTTAGTTGGTTTTGTCCGAACTTTATAAAACTTAGTATTTTTACAAAATGGGCAAACTTCTACATGTTGTGATGCTATTTTTCCTAGATTATGATGAAAAGCTTTAAATTCATCATGCAATTCGGCTGGTGCGAGTTCATAAATCATTTTTATTCCCTTATCGCTTATCCTTGTAAATATTATCAGATTTTTCCCTAAACATATAGCTTTATTGACATTTTTTGCATTTATTACTTTGAGAATGTATTTATTGTATTGATTTATATTTTCTGTGGTTTATTTATAGTAAATACTGTTAATAATTCATCGACGAAGATGGCTATTAAAAATATAACTATCAATTAAAATAGCACAGCAATAAGTATAAAATTCTCTATAATACAAGCTTCAGTCATTAAAATGACCGAGCACTAAATTATAATTATTTTAAAATAAGCTTATGTTGACACTTTTTACTGACTTTAATCGTATATCAGAAAGCAAGGATATCAATGGCATTATAAGCGGATATATCAAGCATATTACGAGTTAAAGTTTAATCTAAAGGTAAAAAACGTATTGCCCGACGAAAAGTAGAAAATATATCGGCAAGTAAAATTATCTGCTGTTTACAAATTGGAAAATAGAATTAGAGATTGTTTTTCAGGCTACTAACAACTAATCAAATAGTTTGCTGTAAATAACCAACTCATTGTGTATTAGTTCCGACTTAATCGGACAAAGGGATTGAAAAAGAGAACGTTACCAGTTTTGATATTTAGGTGTCAAATCTACAATCAAAACAACAAGAGGTAACGCTCATGCTTCATACTAACAGTCAAATCATAAAACATAAAGTAGGCTTATTAAATTTAGCTGAAGAACTTCAAAACGTGTCTAGAGCTTGTAAAGTGATGGGAGTATCATACGTTTTATCGTTATAAAGAACTCGTTGAAGAAGGTGGTTTAGGCTCTTTAATATCAAAGAGCAGACGGACACCAAATCTCAAAAATCGCGTTGATGCCCCAATGGAACAAGCCGTTATTCGTTATGCTATTGACTATCCTGCTCATGGTCAGCATAGAACAAGCAATGAGCTTCGTAAGCAAGGTGTTTTTATTTCAGGAAGTGGCACGCGTTCTGTTTGGTTAAGACATAATATTGAGAATTTCAAAAAACGCTTACATGCTTTAGAAGAAAAAGCGGCTCAGAAGGTATTGAACTCAATGATAGCCAAATAGCTGCATTAGAAAAGAAAAAACACGATGATGAAACTTGTGGCGAAATAGAAACCGCTCATCGAGGTTATCTTGGCTCTCAAAATATGGTTTATGTTGGTAATTTAAAGGGTGTCCGTCGGATTTATCAACAGACTTTTGTTGATACTTATTCTAAGGTTGCGCATTGTAAATTGTATGTGACCAAAACGCCAATTACAGCAGCCGATTTACTCAATGACAAGGTCTTACCATTTTATAATGCCCATCATTTGCCAATGCGTCGAATATTAACCGATAGAGGAACGGCGTTGGCACTATTGCAAAGCATGATTATCAACTTTATCTGGCGATTAATGATATTGACCATACTAAGACAAAAGCTATGTCGCCACAAACGAATGGGATCTGCGAACGTTTTCATAAAACTATTTTACATGAGTTTTATATGGTGACATTTCGTAAAAAGCGCTATTCAGATTTAGAAACACTCCAAACAGATCTGGACAATTGGCTGCATTATTACAATAATGAACGAACTCATCAGGAAAAATGTGCTGTGGTCGAACACCAATGAAAACATTGCTTGATGGAAAACGGATCTGGGAAGAAAAAAATCTGAACCAGATTTAACCTGACAGACACCCAATAAAAACTGGTAACTGTCAGATTAGGTTTGAGCTAGTACACGCCATAATCATAAAGATTGTAACCTAAATTTAAAGCACCTGCTAATTTAGTTTTATTCATTGAGTCGAAAATACCGTCTTTCACTATACCACATATATAATGTAAAGTATCTTCAATGTCGTTCACTTTTAAAGTAGTATCACCCAAATGCCCGCCTAAATAAAATCCATTTGCCTCAGTGTAAGCACAATTTGCATTTTTTCATATCCCGAGTTATAAGTTATGAAACATGCTTATAAAGTATAACATATTTAGAATCCCATTAATTATAGTATTATATATACTTTACTAAGTAACTTAGCTTCAATTATTTTTTGTGAAGAAAAATAGAAAAATATCTAATAACTATGAACTAAAACAAATGAATATATTTTTCTATTGATAAGAAATCTCTATGAATAAATATAATTGGCAAGAAGTAAAAGAGACTATCAGCAGGCTACAAAAATTAGGTAATTGGCTCCTCCAACAGGACTTGAACCTGTGACATACGGATTAACAGTCCGCCGTTCTACCGACTGAACTATGGAGGAACACTTAACGGGTGAAATATTAACGATCTATGGCGATTATGTCAATATCTAAAACACTAAACACAACCGACTGCTCAGCTTGTAAACAAATAAAGTGATTGCTGTGCTAAAATAGTAAGAAAATAACATATCGGGTAGAATAAAATTTATGAAAAAAATATTTGTGTTTTTTGTGGTGCTAATGATGGAAGCCACTTTGAATATCGTACACAAGCAGAACTGTTAGGTAAAACTTTAGCTGAACAAAATCGACGTCTAATTTATGGCGGTGGCAATAAAGGCTTAATGGGGGTGATTGCCAATGCAGTATTAGAGCATGGCGGCGAGGTCATCGGTATTATTCCGAAACGTTTAGTCGAAGCTGAAACTGCTCATCATGGTATTACACGTTTGGAAATAGTTGATAATATGCATCAACGCAAGGCAAGACTTGCAGAGCTTGCTGATAGCTTTATTGCCATGCCAGGCGGAACAGGCACACTAGAAGAAATTTTTGAGGTGTGGACAGCAATGCAAATCGGTTATCATGAAAAACCCGTTGCATTGTTTGATGTAATGGGATTCTGGCAACCCATGCTTAATTTTTTACAGCATGCTGTGGATGAAGGCTTTATTCGAGATAGTTTTTATCAAACATTAATTGTTTCGGAAAATTCGCAATCTTTACTACAAAAAATAGATAACTTTATTGCCAAAGATTTACAACGTTGGGTTAAAAAATAATTTATTCACAATAAAAAACGCCATCAGATGATGGCGCTTTTATTTATATAATTAGATATTAGGCCGTAGCTGTCGTTTCAGTTTGCTCTGGTTGTTTAATAAATGCATATGCCACGCCAGCAATCACAGCACCAACAACAATAGATAACAAATAACCACCAACTGGCTTAACCACACCTGGAATAGCTAAAGCAAATAATCCACCATGAGGTGTCATTAATGTTGAACCAAAGGCTAATGCCATACCACCTGTAATTGCTCCCCCAATGATACAACATGGGATAACACGTAATGGATCGCGCGCAGCAAATGGAATTGCGCCTTCTGATATAAAGCATAAACCTAATACCAAAGACGCCTTACCACTTTCTTGTTCAGCTTTAGCAAACTTCTTGCTAGCAATTAGAGTTGCTATCCCCATCGCTAAAGGAGGAACCATACCGCCTGCCATAACGGCTGCCATTGGCGCATAAACTTGAGAGGAAATTAGACCAGTACCAAATGCATAAGCAACTTTATTAATTGGTCCACCCATATCAGTACACATCATACCACCTAAAACTGCCCCTAAAATAACTGCATTTGCTGTACCCATTGAATTTAACCATTCCGTTACAATTTTCATTATCCATGAGATTGGTGTACCCACAATATACAGCATCACAAGACCAGTAATTAATGTTGCAAATAGAGGCACAATTAAGATTGGTTTTAATGCTTCTAAAGTGTTCGGTAATGGTAAATACTTTGTAATTGAGTGTGCAAGGTAACCAGCAAAGTAACCAATAATGATACCACCTAAAAATCCTGCACCGGTCGAGACTGCTAGTAATCCACCGACAAGCCCTGGAGCAAGCCCGGGTCTATCAGCAATGGAATAAGCAATATACCCCGAAAGCAGTGGCACCATAAGTGAGAAAGCAAGCCCTCCAATTTGTGCTAAGTGTGGTTCACCAATTAACTTTTGCACGCCATCGACCATTTCAAATGAACCAAAGGCAAATGAAAGTGCAATAATTAGACCACCTGCAACTACCATTGGTAACATATAAGATACGCCAGTTAATAGATGTTGATAAACGCCTTTTTTCTCATTGCTTGATTTAGCTGTTGAAGCGCTTGTTGTCGGTTGATAAACTGTTGCTTCTTCAAATGCTTTATCAAATTCTTGGGCGGTCTTTTTAAGTGCTGGACCAGTTTTAGTACGATATAGTTTTTTGCCAGTAAACTTACTTAAATCAACATCAATATCACAAGCAGCAATTACCACATCAGCAGAAGCAACCTCTTCTGGTGTTAATTCATTGCCGACACCAACCGAACCACGAGTTTCGACTTTACACCACCAACCGCGTTTTTTTGCTTCTTCTTCAATAGCTTCAGCTGCCATAAAAGTATGTGCAACCCCTGTTGGGCAAGCGGTAACAGCCACAATACGTTTTACGCCTGTATTATTATTTGCTGTAGGAGCAGCTTCTGTTGGTTGTTGATAAACCGTTGCTTTACTTGGTGCGTCGGTTAAAATTTGTTTTGGATCAGCAAAAATTTGATTTAAATCATTAACAACATAAACTTTTTTGCCAACAACAGATATATCACTGATAGCTCCAGATCCAACTCCAATCACCACATCAGCAGATGTTGCACTATCAACCACATTTAAATTTAATACATGCGCAGCTAAAGCCAATTCAGCTTTAGCTAAACGTCCATTAACTGGCCCTGTATTATTACCTTCTATAATATATATATTCATGAATACTCCTATTCAGAAATTATTTCAATTTTTTCTATCATATTGGTTACAGCTTGACGATCAGATATACCAACCCCTGCTTGTTCAACTGATAAAGCGGCAACGCTTGATGCAAATACTAAAGTATCTTTGATTGATAGGCTAGTCATCAAGCCATACATTATTCCAGCAACCATTGAATCCCCTGCACCAACAGTGCTAACAACTTGGCATTTAGGTGGCTTTGCTAACCATGCTTCATTTTGAGTTACCCATAAAGCGCCTTTGCTTCCTAGTGAGATAACCACATTTTCAATGCCGTCATTAACTAGCTCCATCGCTGCTTCTTTGACATCTTCTAATGTGGGTAATTTACGCCCTACCCACATTTCTAACTCTTTGTCGTTTGGTTTTATTAACCATGGTTTGGCTTTTAATCCCGCGACTAATGCATCTCGGCTACTATCGAATACAATTTTGGGGCAAATTGCCTTAACCTGCTCCATCCAATTTGTAAATTTATCAAGTGGGACACCTGTTGGTAAGCTACCACTGATAGCAACCAAATCAATATCTTTTAGCCATTCAAGAGAGTTGTTGACAAAACTTTGCCAATCTTGTTCAGTAATAGTAAAGCCTGAAAAGTTTAAATCTGTCACTTCACTATTTTCTTCAGTCAATTTAACATTGATACGTGTACGACCTTCAACAGTTTGAAATTGGTCTACCACACTTAATGATTGAAATAATAAATTAAAGCCAACGCGGTTATCTTTACCTAAAAAACCACCAACTGTTAATTTTACATCTAGATCGGATAACACTTTCGCAACATTAATGCCTTTACCCGCAGCAAGTAATGCATTTGTTTGCACTAAGTTCACATCGCCAAGTTCAACTTTTGGGCAAAACCCTAAAAGATCATAAGCGGGGTTTAATGTTATGGTTGCAACACGACAAATCATTAATTTATCTCCTCACCCAAACCGCTTTCAATTGCTTTTCCAATGGCATCAAGTGCTTGCTCTGCATCATCTCCCACAGCGGTAAATCGTAATCGGCTCCCTTTTTTGGCACCAAGTGCAACAATTTTCATTAAGCTGGTTGCACTCACTGGCTCACCTTTACCATCTAAATTAGCAACAGTCACTTTACTGCTAAATTCTTTGACTAATTTGACTAGCACAGAAGACGGACGAGTATGTAAACCATTTTCGTTTGGAACAACAAATTCACGGCTTAACCCTTCGCTTGACGGAGTAGAAACAGGTATCGGATCTTTTTCAGCATCTACAGCTTGAGATGCAGATGATGCTTTAGTTGGGTCAAGTAACTGCATTAACTGCTCTGCATTTGCCGTTAACAATTGCTCTAATTGTTGATTAAATGCTAAGGTCGCAATTTGGTTGATTGTCGCTGAAACAGAATCATCAATAGCTGACATTGTAATAAGCAATTTAACTGGCTGACCATCTTCGTTTAGATCACTGATCGTACGGCTTATTACAATGCCGTTTTTTAGATTACCTTCGGCACTGTCACTGAGCCAAACGCCATGACCTAAATAGTTTGGTTTATTATCTAAGGCATGAGTAATAAAACGCGTATTTACAGCTTGTTGTTGTTTTAATCGTGATGCGTTTAACGCTTGTAAAGTAGCTAAACTATCTACAGGTATATCTAATAATAGTGATGATGAATTAATGGCAAAATGGCTATCTTCTACGCTTGTTTTGCCTGTTAAAATAGCTATTGCTTCATCCGTTGTTTTAATATTTTTAATTCGCTCTTCAACACCATCTGCACCAAGTACATGAGTTAATTGACGAAGTAGTTCTAAGTGCTCATCAGAACTTGCAGCAATACCAATTGCAAGATAGGCTTTTTCACCATCATCACCCCATTCAACACCATTTGGAAAACAAAATACTTGCACGCCTGTTTTTTTTACCAAATGACGAGTTTTTGTTGTACCATGCGGGATCGCAAGGCCAATACCTAGGTACGTTGCGGCTTGTGTTTCGCGCTCAAGCATTCCATCAACATAACCTTCTTCAACAAATCCTGCATTAGTTAAGGCGGCAGCAACTTTTTTTATCGCTTCAGTTTTATTGGTTGCTTGTTCATTTAAATGGATGTTTTCTTTAACTAAATGAAACATATAATAAATCCCTCTGGGTTAAAATGTTGGGTCAACTAAAATGACTCAGCAAATATGAATCCTATAATTAATAATTTTATTGAATCGTTTCAGCAATAATGAATAGAAAAGAGCAAATTATCAAATAAATTATTTCTATTAATAAATAATATGTGATCTAGATCTTATTTTTGGCTAAAAATTCAAAGCTTATTATATAATAAATAGTTATTTTTATTTATCGTTAATGCAAATTCTACTTAAACTTCCTCGATAAATTAAACGCCGAGGAATAACAGTTGTTCCCGATTCGTAGCTTTTTTTATGTAAGCTATCTAGTAATAATTTTATCGTCACTTCCGACACTTCTTTATGGTCTTGTGAAAGAGAAATAACTTTACATGGTAAAAAATCAAGCAATTCATTATCACCAAAAGTTGCAATAGTTAGGTTATCAGGTAAGTGGCCGAATTTTTTTAAAATTGAATCTATAGCACCTTGTAATAATGAAAAAGAAGTTGTGAAAATACCATCTGGAATATCATGGGTTTCAAGCCAATAGCTAAAAGCCACTTCAGCGTCATGGCGACTATAATTATGCGCACACAAAAAATCAACCTGATTAAAACGATCTGAAGCAACCTCTTTAAAACCTTCCATACGAAGTTGACTCACCGATAAATTAGGTAAGGCGCCGATATAAGCAACAGCTCCTGTAACAAATCGACTAAATGTACAAGCTAACGTTTTAGCATCTTGTTTATCGGCACCTACAATATTTCTAAATGTAGCAGTTGATAATATTCTATCTAATGCAAATAGGGGGATTACAGAGTTTTGCCAATCATCATAAAAGGCATAATCTTGTTCAGAAACAAAAGAGGAAGAAACAACCAAAGCATCAACTCGGCGTTGTTGAAGGTGCTTAACGCATTCTTTTTCGATTTGTGGATTATCTTCAGAACATGACAATAATAATTGATATCCTTCCTTTCTTACCAATTGCTCTAAATAATTGGCGATGCGGGTATAACTGTTGTTTTCTAAGTCAGGAATAATAATACCAATAGTTCGTGTTTTACCTGCTCTAAGGCCTGCTGCAACAACATTAGGTTGGTAATTATACTCTTTTACCACCGACATAACTTTTTCAATTGTTTTGTCACTAACCCGATATGTTTTGGCTTTACCATTCACCACATAACTAGCTGTAGTTCGTGAAACACCAGCTAAAAACGCTATTTCTTCTAATTTCATAACTTTATCTCAGCATAAGTATAGTAGCCAATAAAATATGGGTCACAATAAACTGTTACCCCCTAATGAGTGCTATAGTTTGCTTGAAAATTATTAAATTAAACACTGTTTTCTTACCCAAAAAAGAAAAATTTAACCAATATCTATATTCTGCTTATAGCTATTAGCTTAATAATTAGTAATAAACAGCAATATTCTGGTTTTTGATATTTTCTATGTTAACGGGAGTATCAAATATATCTTCTAAAATTTTTGAACTCATGATCTGTTTGGGAGCTCCTTGATAAATTAATTTGCCGTTTTTCATCGCTAAAATATAGTCTGAATACACCGACGCAAAGTTAATATCGTGAATAACAATCACAATAGTTTTACCTAGCTCATCTGCTGCTCGGCGTAATTGCTTCATCATGGCTACCGCATGTTTCATATCAAGATTATTAAGAGGTTCATCAAGTAATACATATTCAGTATCTTGGCACAGCACCATGGCAACATAAGCTCGTTGCCGTTGCCCACCAGATAATTCATCTAAAAAGCGATCTTTATATTCAGTAAGATTTAAAAAATCAAGTGCCCGATGTATATGATTATAATCATCGGCATTTAATCGCCCTTTGTTATAGGGATAACGCCCAAATCCAACTAATTCAAAAACAGTTAATCTACTGGTGAAGCGGTTTTCTTGCCTTAATACTGATAAATAGGTAGCTAGTTTATCGCTGGGTGTGTTAACAACATCCATATTTTGAATTTTAACTTGCCCTTCATCGGCTAATAAAAGTCGACTTATAATTGATAGTAACGTTGACTTACCTGCCCCATTTGGACCAATGATAGCAGTAATGCCACCTTGTGTAATTGTCGCATTAACATTTTGCAATACAGGTATTGTTTGATAATTTTTACAAACATTCTCAATTTTTATCACTTTTGAACCTTTTTCAATAATAAGAAGATAAACAAAGAACCACCAATAAATTCAATGACAATAGATAATGCTCCAACCATATTTAACACTCGCTCTAAAAACATTTGTCCACCAACTAGAAAAACAACGCCTAATAAAAAAGCGGTAGGAAGTAAAAAACGATGCTGGCTAGAGCCACTAACGCTATAAGCTAAATTAGCAATTAAAAGACCTAAGAAAGTAAATGGACCCACTAAAGCCGTTGATATCGATACCAAAATCGAGACAAGCAATAAAACAACCGTGATACTTTTATGGTAATTAATCCCAAGATTTATTGCATTATCGCGTCCCAGCGCAAGCACATCAAATTTAAATCGCATTCGCCATAAAACGACACCAATAATTGTGGCAACCACTAATGAAAAGATGACCAACACTGGCTCTGCACGTGTAAATGTCGCAAAAATACGACTTTGTAACACAGCAAATTCAGTTGGTGTCATTAGTCGCTGTAATAGATTAGAAAAACTACGGAATAATGTGCCTAAAATGATACCAATTAATAATACTAAATGTAAATTTTGCTTGAGTTTAGTAAACAAACCTCGATACAAAAATAGAGAAAATAAGATTAATAAAAGTGATTCAAATACAAATTTTCCAATAATACCAATATAGGGAATAGCTTGTGAATCAATAAAAAAGATGACAATGGTTTGAATTAATACAAAAAGCGATTCAAATCCCATAATAGATGGGGTTAATATTCGATTGTTGGTGACGGTTTGAAAAAGTAATGTTGATGTTGCTGCCGAAAAAGCAACTACTATCATAGTGAGCACAATCCATGAACGATGCTTCAAAATATAGTTAATATTACCTTTAAGACCAAAGGTCATAAAACAAGTTACGCAAATTAGTGCAATAATAAACAACAGAAAAACTCTTTTTTGGCACAACTTATGACGTTTTTGGCTAACTAACATGGCGTTTTCGACTCAATAATATTAAAAAAATAATAGCGCCAATTACGCCAAGAATCACACTAACAGGGATCTCAAATGGATAGCGAATAACACGCCCAATAATATCACACACTAAAACTAAACCACTACCAAACAAGCAGATCCACGGAATAGTTTTACGAACATTGTCACCCAATAATAAACTAACAATATTTGGCACAATCAATCCTAAAAATGGTAAAACACCCACTACGACAACGACAATACCACCAATTAATGCAATAACAATAAGCCCAATTAACATAACACGACGATAATTAAGCCCTACATTGATCGAAAAATCACGCCCCAATCCTGCTACCGTAAATTGATCTGCGCTCCAACATGCGAGTAACGTCAATCCACCAACTAGCCACAATAGTTCATAACGACCTTGCAAAATTCCTGAAAAATCACCCGATTCCCAACCACCAAGTGATTGTAATAAATCAAAATACATGGCAAAAAACGTAGTAATTGCACTAATAACCGCCCCTAACATGATACCAATCAGGGGAACCATTAAAGCTGATTTAAAAATTATTTTTCGAGAAATTGCCATGAAAATCATTGTACCAATCATAGCAAACAAACTAGCAACGACCATTTTAGCCATAACACTTGCGCCAGGCGCTAAAACCATCATAACTAATAAACCAAGGCTAGCTGATTGCGTTGTACCAACCAACGACGGTTCAACAAATCGATTTTGTGTTAACAGTTGCATAATTAAACCTGCAACACTCATCGCGCTTCCCGCTAATAATAAAGCGACAGTTCTTGGCACACGGCTGACAAAAAAAATCTCGCGCATATGGCTATCAGACCACAGCTCAAACAGTGTCACATGCCCTGCGCCAATAAATAAGCTTATTGCAGTCATTATGAATAAAATGAAAATGCCTGCAATAAAATAAAACGATTTAATCATATCTCACATCAATTCGTTGATGTTTTTTGTAAAGCTTCGCTAATTTGATCCATTAAACGACTATAAGTCTGAATACCGCCTGCAATATACATTGAAGTTGAATCTAAATAGATAATTTGTTTATTTTGCCATGCAGCTGTTTTTTGAATTAAGTCGTTGTTTAGTACTTGCTGTGCTGATTGTGCTTCTTTATTACCGATTGCATTATCTCTATCTAACACAAACAACCATTGTGGGTTAACACTTAGGATAAATTCTGAGGTCACGGCATTACCATGATAACCAGCTTCTTGGAACGTAGTTGCTGGTTGAAAACCAAGTATATCGAACACAAAACCAAAACGAGATTTTGGACCATAAGCCGACATTTTACCACCATTAACCATAATCACCAATGCGCTGCCTGCCGCGCTTGTCTTTGGTTTTAGCTGTTCAATTTTTTGATTAAAATCATTAATAAGTTTTTTAGCTTCGTTTTGTTTATTAAAAATAGTGCCTAATTGCTCTGTTCTTTGGGTTAAACTACCTAAAAAGTCTTTCGGATCAATATCTAAAGAAAGTGTTGGAGCAATATCATTCAATTTTTTATAAGCATCAGTTGCACGACCACCAGCAATAATAACATCAGGTTGAATTGAGCTTAATACCTCATAATTTGGTTCAAATAAGGTTCCAACATTAGTATAGGCTTTATCGCTATATTTAGATAAGAAATCTGGTAAATGTACATCAGATTGAGGAACAGCCGAGACAGGAATATTCAAAGCATCAATAATATCAAGTGTTGCAATATTAAAAACAACAACTTTTTTCGGATTTTCAGGAATATCTGTTTTACCTTGCACATGTTCAACAGTAATCGTATTTGCTGGTGTTTGCGGTTCTTTTTTATTGTCACACCCAACTAAAACAAGTAATGCGGTAAGTAAAACTAAAAATTTCACTTTAATATATGAATACATTATAACTCCTAATTATCAGCCTAAATAAAAAACTATAAAACGATGATTATAATAATTATCATTTACATCATGATTGTAACCAAAAAATAGGCAGGGTTCAATGAACTTTATATATTTAACAAAGCAATATATTATTAGAGGCAGATGAAATAAATACGAAAGGGTAAATAGACTAAACAGCTATCGATTTATTCGATAGCATAATTCATGTTAATAGTTAGAAAACTTTATTGGGATCACGCGATAAATCTTTAAGTTTTCGAGTTAATGTATTTCGCCCCCAGCCTAAGAGATAAGCGGCATCTTGTTTATGACCACGGGTAAAATTGAGTGCACTTTTTAATAAGATGTATTCAACATCATTTATTGCCTCCGTCAAAATGCCATTTTTACCCTCTATCAAAGCTTGCTTTGCCCATTGTGCTAATAATACTTTCCAATCTGCTTCTTGCTGAGAAGAGTCATTTTCGGACAAAGCCATTGTTTCATTTGTAATGATAGTTTTGGTAGCAGATAACGGCAATAACTCTGGTGGTAAATCTTGAACTAAAACCTCTTGATTTGAAGACATTACCGTCACCCAACGACAAGCATTTTCAAGCTGACGCACATTGCCTGGCCAATTAAACCTACATAAAACACCTAATGCCTCAGGGCTAAATACTTTACTTTCTACACCTAATTCTTTAGCTGTTGTATGTAAAAAATGATCAGCAAGCTTTGGAATATCTTGCGCTCTATCACGCAATGGCGGGAGCAAAATGCGAATCACATTTAAACGGTGGAATAAGTCATCTCTAAATTTACCTTCTCTTACTCTTGCTTCTAAATTTTGATGGGTTGCAGCAATAATTCGAACGTCCACTTTTACAGGTGAATAACCACCAATACGATAAAACTGCCCATCTGCAAGCACCCTTAATAGTCTAGTTTGAACATCAAGTGGCATATCGCCAATTTCATCTAAAAATAAAGTACCGCCATTAGCTTGCTCAAAACGCCCATGTCTAATTTGAGTTGCCCCTGTAAATGCCCCTTTTTCATGGCCAAAAAGCTCAGCTTCAATCAAATCTTTAGGGATTGCTGCCATATTTAACGCAATAAAAGGTGATTGAGAACGGGGACTATGAGTATGTAATGCCTTAGCAACCAACTCTTTACCTGTTCCTGATTCACCATTAATTAACACACTAATAGATGATTTAGATAATCGCCCAATAATGCGAAACACTTCTTGCATGGAAGGGGCTTCACCAATAATACCTGCTGATGCTTTCGCAGGCGTATTATTACTGTTTTTGTTGCTCTGAGTTTGTAAAATAGCCCGCTCAACAAGTTGAATCGCTTCGTCCACATCAAAAGGTTTTGGGATATAATCATAAGCACCTTTTTGATAAGCATTAACTGCAGCATCAAGATCAGAATGTGCTGTCATAATAATAACAGGTAAATTTGGCATTTGCTCTTTTACATGATGGAGCAATGTTAAACCATCAAGCCCCGGCATTTTAATGTCGGAGATTAATACAGCAGGTTTTTGCTCATGTGTATCTAATGCCTCAATAACTTCTTGGCCACTGGCAAAGCTAACACAGTTAAAATGTGCATTCGTTAATGCTTTTTCTAATACCCAGCGAATAGAACTATCATCGTCGACAATCCAAACATTCATTTTAATTTACCTCACTGCCTAATTGGCAAATAGATAGAAAATTCTGTATGCCCCGGCCAACTATTAAATTCAATTTTACCATGATGTTGATCAACAATATTATGCGCAATAGAAAGACCAATGCCTGTCCCACCTTCATAGCCACTCACCATAGGATAAAATAAGGTATCTTGGATATGAATAGGAACTCCTGGTCCGTTATCTTCAATATCAATACGAGCACAAAGCCGATAGCGCTGACCATGTAAGGTAACCTGAAAAGCTGTTCGTGTCCTAATGATAATTTTGCCAACTTTAGAACCAATAGCTTGTAAAGCATTACGAACAATATTCAAAATCACCTGCTCGATCTGTTCCGAATCATGAATTAAATCGGGTAAGCTTGGATCATAATCACGCAGAATTTCAATATTGATCGGTTTTTCCAAACAGAGTAAAGCATAAATACGTTCTATTGCTTGATGGATATTTTGTTCTTTTTGTTGCAATCGTTGTTGTGGGCCTAATAATCTGTCTACAAGCTTTTTTAATCTATCAGCTTGTTCAATAATAACTTTTGTATAATCTTGCAATTCATTTTTGGGTAGCTCTCGTGATAATAATTGAGCTGCACCTCGAAGTCCACCTAGTGGGTTTTTGATTTCATGAGCAAGGCCTCGAACTAATTCACGAGCAGCACTCTGCTGGGCTTGTTGCAACTGTTCTTGGCTAAGGCGTTTGTGGTTATTTAAAGGAGCCATTTCAATTAAAATTCGAGCACCACCCAATAGTTGAGCTGTCAATGATAAAATATGTAATTCATTATTAATCACTAAATTGACTTCGTTGTCTGTAAAACCTTGATTTTGAGCTAATGCACTTAGCATTAAATCAATATCTAAAGAGAAATAACCAATTAAATCGGTCAGGTGGCTTCCTAATATTTTTTTAGAACTTTGAGCTAATAATTGCTGTGCAGCCGTATTGGCATAGAGAATATTAAGTTTTGTATCGAGTAATAAAATACTTGTAATCATCGAATCAAGAACAAGATTAGCGTCAGGTTCACTATCAAATATCATCGTTGGATTCCCGTCCTGATTAGAAGCCACCGCAAGTACGGTGGCTTAACGTTTAAAATACCTTATAAACTATAATACATTTCAAACTCAACTGGATGAGGAGTCATACGTACACGATCAACATCTTGACGTTTTAAATCAATGTATGCATCAATAGTATCATTAGTAAATACATTCCCTCGTGTTAAAAATTCACGATCCGCATCTAATGCATTAAGTGCTTCTTCAAGCGAACCTGCTACTTGAGGAATTAATTTAGATTCTTCTGGCGGTAAGTCGTATAAATTTTTGTCCATTGCATCACCAGGATGAATTTTATTGATAATGCCATCTAAACCAGCCATTAACTGCGCAGCAAAAGATAAGTATGGATTACCTGCTGGATCTGGGAAGCGAACTTCAATACGACGCGCTTTAGGACTGGTAACAACAGGAATACGAATTGATGCGGAACGGTTACGTGCAGAATAAGCAAGCATAACTGGCGCTTCATAACCAGGAACTAGGCGTTTATAAGAATTGGTTGCGGGATTTGTAAATGCATTAATCGCTTTAGCATGTTTGATAATACCGCCAATATAAAATAATGCCATTTCCGAAAGACCTGCATACTTATCCCCAGCAAATAAATTGACTCCATCTTTTGCTAACGATTGATGACAGTGCATACCAGATCCATTATCACCAAACATCGGTTTTGGCATAAATGTCGCGGTTTTACCATAAGCGTGTGCCACATTTTGTACTACATATTTATAGATTTGTACTTCATCAGCTTTTTTAGTTAACGTGTTAAAACGACAAGCAATTTCGTTTTGACCTGCTGTTGCAACTTCATGATGGTGAGCTTCAACCACTAAGCCAAGTTGCTCCATAATTAAGCACATCTCAGAGCGGATATCTTGTGATGAATCAACCGGTGGAAGTGGAAAATAACCGCCTTTAACACCTGGACGATGCCCTTTATTACCTTCATCATATTTAGTACCTGAGTTCCACGCCGCTTCAATATCATCAATATGCACAAAACTTCCTGACATTGGCGAGCCAAAACGAATATCATCAAATAAGAAAAATTCTGGTTCAGGCCCAAAAATAACAGTATCGGCAATACCTGATGATTTTAGATAATCTTCCGCACGTTTAGCGATTGAACGTGGATCGCGATCATAGCCTTGTAGCGTCGCTGGTTCTAAAACATCACAACGGAGATTTAATGTCACATCTTCGAAAAAAGGATCGATAACGGCTGTTGAAGCATCAGGCATTAATACCATGTCTGATTCATTAATCCCTTTCCAACCAGCAATTGATGAGCCATCAAACATTTTACCATCTTCAAAGAAATCAGCGTCAATTTGGCTAACAGGAATAGTAACGTGTTGTTCTTTACCTTTAGTATCGGTAAAACGTAAATCAACAAATTTAACATCATTTTGTTTAATTAGTGATAAAACTTTTTGTGTAGACATGTATCTTCTCCATTGAGGACAAATAATAATTATTCAGTTTTTAAGGTATTCTTACCAAGTTGCTATAGTGAATGCAAATTTAATGCCAATTTTTTAACTCTATTTTTAGTGGCTTTATAAGTAGCTATAGTAACATAAATATTACAGTTGCATCAAAACAATGCAATTAGCACCAAAATAATGCACAAAAATGGTCGTATAAAAAATTAAAATCAATTTTTATATCCTATATATCTTCTCGCAGTGCTTCAACGCTCAAATAAAAAGTTTTTTTATTCCAGTCATACTTAATCGTTTCTTCTGAACTAAATACCACTTTATACAGCATATGATCTTTAGGATTTACAAAAGATGTAGAAGGATAAACATCCGTGCCCAAATAACAGCAAATTAATTTAAGTTCACCTATTCCCATGGTGTTAGCTAAATACTGATGTGCTTGTTTTGCATATTTACCTTCAATTTTATAAATAACTTCAAGAGGTTTTCCTTGCCCTTCATCATTTTGTATGCAATCATTATGTTTGAAGAAATCAGGCGCATCTGCATCAAATTCACGCAAAAAATCACGACAAGTCAAATCAGGATCATAGTAATAGTGTGGGAAATATTCTGAATGTTTGATTTTTACGTTACGAAGTTTTGTTCTCTTTAACTCAGAAATTTGTTTATTAAATTGAGTTAATGCATGTGGATTATTAGGAAATAAAATGGCAAATAAGTCTGACTTTTGCTTTGCTGAAACATAATGACTATTTGAAACAATATCAACAAACATTAAATTCCACAATTTTTCTTGCTGATTCATATATTGTACTGCATTTACCTCACTAATCATCAAATCATGATTAAATCGATTAAAATCACGATAAGAATCATAATAAAGATCAATTGCCTTAAATACATCTTGCTTAGTGCCATATCCATTTATTATTAACCAAGCAAGAGTATTCTGTATGTAAAATCTTTTTGTAAAACTAAGATCTCTTTTCATCAATTTAGCATATTCAGCATAAGCTTGAAGATAATTACCATTTTCTAAATAATAATTAGCTAATAAAGATTCTGCTTCAATAGTTTGAGTATCAAATTTATTAGATTCATAATAATCATCAGCAAATACCTGAGGAATAATGGAAAATAAGACACACGCCAAAAAGATAAGCCATTTCAATTTCATTAGTCAATTCCTTAAAATTAAATAAATATAATTTATAAAATAGCAAGATTTTCTTATTGGTGCTGTATTTCAGTGCATAATATCGTTATAATCTCACCTTATATTGAAATGACTAGGTAATCATACAAATATGGACTTTATAACACTCGAAATACTACCTTTTGTAAAAAATCATCTTTTACTTTCTTTAGGTTGGATTGTTCTGTTTATTGCAATTATTGTGCTAACCATTAAAAGTAAACTATCTAAGGTTAAAATTATTAATAATGCTCAAGCAATCCATATGATCAATAAGCAAAATGCTGTTATCATTGATATTCGCTCTGCCGATAACTTTAAAAAAGGGCATATCACTGAATCTCACAATATTTTACCTATCGATATTAAAAATGCGAGTGCAAAAATAATTGAAAAATTTAAAGAAAGCATTGTTATTTTGGTTGATGAAAATGGTTTATCATCAACAGGTATAGGTGAAATACTTGTCAAACAAGGTTTCTTAAATGTCTTTACATTAAAAGACGGTATTGCCGGATGGAATGGCGAAAATTTACCACTCGTTAGAAAATAATATAATTTAAAAATAAGGTTTTATCATGACAGAACAAAACAATACGCAACAACCCGAAACACAGTTTGCAATTCAACGTATTTATACTAAAGATGTTTCATTTGAAACCAATAATGTTCCTGAAATTTTTACAAAACAGTGGCAACCAGACTTAAATATAGAATTAAATTCATCGTCACAAGTTTTAAGTGAAAATGTGTACGAAATTGCGTTACGCGTTACTGTGACGGTAAAGCAACAAGACGAAGTGGTGTATATTTGTGAAGTGACTCAAGCAGGTATTTTTTCACTTATTGGATTCGACGAAGGTCAAATTCAACATTGTGTTGGTGCTTATTGCCCAAATATTTTGTTCCCTTATGCTCGAGAAGTTGTGTCAAGCTTAGTTAATAAAGGCACGTTTCCTCAAGTAAATTTAGAGCCAGTAAATTTTGAGGCATTATTCATTAATTATCTTCAACAACAAGCTGAATCAACTGAAACATTGCAATAATTATTGTGTTTCAGACAATTAACAATAAGTTTATTGAGTTATTATGAAAAAAACTGCTGCAATAACAGTAATTGGCTCAGGCTCTTATGGAACCTCTTTAGCTATTTTACTGGCACGAAATGGGCATTCAACTTTATTATGGGGTCATAACCCAGATAAAATGACCATTTTGCAGCATGAAAGACAAAATAGACAATTTTTACCAGATATCCCATTTCCTGATCTGTTACAAATCGAAAGTGATTTAAAAATAGCGGTTTCAGCCGCTCCAATTTTACTTATTGTGGTACCTAGCCACGCTTTTGCAAGTATTCTGACTCAAATTAAACCATTTTTACGCCAAGATACTAAAATTGTCTGGGCAACAAAAGGGTTGGAAGTAGATACAGGCCGATTACTACAAGATGTAGCAAAAGAAATTTTGGGCGATAAAGTTCCATTAGCCGTGATTTCAGGGCCAACATTTGCTAAAGAGGTCGCATCTGGATTACCAACTGCGGTAACGGTTGCATCAACAGATGAACATTTTTTAAATCAATTGCAAACATTATTCCATTGCAGTAAAAGCTTCCGCGTTTATAGCAGCAAAGATTTTGTTGGTGTACAGCTTGGGGGGGCGATAAAAAATGTGATTGCCATTGGCGCTGGATTATCAGATGGACTTGGTTTCGGTGCTAATGCAAGAACTGCATTAATTACGCGTGGGCTTGCTGAAATGATGCGATTAGGTGCAGCATTAGGCGCAGATCCTGCAACCTTTATGGGAATGGCTGGACTTGGGGATCTGGTTTTAACCTGTACAGATAATCAATCTCGTAATCGTCGTTTTGGCATATTATTAGGACAAAATAAGTCTATTGAAGAAGCTCAAAATGCCATTGCCCAAGTTGTTGAAGGATGCAAAAACACAAAAGAAGTCTGGTTACTAGCCCAAAAATATCATATAGATATGCCAATTACTGAACAAATTTACCAAGTCCTTTATCAGCATAAAGATCCAAAACAAGCAGCCATGACATTACTTGGGCGCTCACAAAAAGAAGAGCTAAAAAGCTAGTTTTATACTTAAACACGCATCTATCTAAAAAACTTTTTGATAAAAAAATCGCATTCCAGCCCAAATATCAATTACTATAAATCCAGACCTATTCCTTTTTCTTTTGCTTTGAGGTAGATATCATAACCAATATACACATCTAGTACAGCCGTTCCGACCGTTTTAAATAGCGTAATTTGCTCCTCATTTTGTCGGCATTGTGTCGGATCGATGACTAAATCCCCCAACTCTAAAAAATCATCTTCTGATACCAGATTTTGTTTAATTGGGTCAATAATATCGCCAGCCTCTGCAAATACCCCCTCTTTAGTATCAAGCACACGAATATCGGCCTTTTCAACAATACTTTGAGGGATTTCATGCATTTGTGGAGTATAAGCACCAACACCATTTATATGCGTACCAGGCTTTACTTTATCACCATTAAATGTCACCACTTTTGATGTAGTAACAGAAGTAATAATATCAGCTAGGCTAATGTCTTCATCCAAATCCTGTGAAAAATAAAAATGAGTAGAATAATGATAAAAACGACATTTTACCTCATCAGTAAACCGCTTAGCTTTTTGTATATCAATATCAAAAATAGCCACATCTGTAAGCGGACGAACCGTTAACATTGCTTCTAATTGAGATATCGCTTGGCCACCTGTACCGATCAATACTGCACGACGAGCATCTTTACGAGCCAACAAATCCGTTGCCGCACCTTGAACAGCACCTGTTCGAAGCTGAGTAACAAAAGTACCGTCTAACAAGGCACAAACCTCACCAGTTTTTGGATCTAGCATTAACACTTGAGCAGGTACTGATGGTTTACCTAGCTTTGAATTATCAGGAAATACCGAGACAATCTTAATTCCTGCAATATCTTGATCCTTAATATGAGCAGGCATAAATAAACATTGACCTTTTTGCATATCAAAATTGATTCGCAGTGGTACATCACTATTTCCTTCAGTGTAGATTTTTAAAGCTTGTTTATCAGCAGCTACAGCATCTTTCATGGTATAAAATTTTTCAATATCTTTAGCCGTTAAAATCAGCATTTTTATTCCTTACTGGTTTTCCCAGATTTATTCTATGATTAGTATCTATTATCTAACTTTCAAGTCAATCATTCCAATTACTTTATAACAAAATGATTTATATAATAAAAACTAAGAATAATTACATCTCTTGTATATTTTATGCATTTTAACTATTATTACACAGTGCAATTTGGCACGCTAATAGAGAAATACGATGTTATTTAAAATATTAAAATTTTTCTTAAAGACTTTATTCCACGTCAAAATTCACGGTAATCTTGACAATTTAAAACAAAACAAGCTTCTTATTACACCTAACCATGTATCTTTTCTTGATGGTATTTTAATTGGTGTGTTTTTACCAATAAGACCCGTCTTTGCTATTTATGCAGGTTATATAAATCACTGGTTAGTCCGCTATGCAAAGCGTTACGTTGATTTTGTGCCAATGGATCCGCTTAGCCCAATGGCAATCAAGCGATTAGTACGCCAAGTTGAAAAAGGTCGCCCGATAGTTATCTTTCCCGAAGGAAGAATTACTGTCACTGGGTCATTAATGAAAATTTATGATGGTGCTGCTTTTGTTGCAGCCCGTTCTCAAGCAACGATAGTGCCCATCTGGATTGAAGGAGCTGAATTTACACTAACCAGCCGTTTAAAAGGGCTATTTAAGCGCCGTTTATTTCCTAAAATAACTATTCATGTACTTGAACCAACTTCTATTGCTATGCCTGATGCACCGAAGGCTAGCGAAAAACGTTATATTGCAGGAGAGAAACTTCATCAAATCATGATGAATGCCCGTATGGCAAGTCGCCCAAAATTAACGTTATTTGAAGCGCTACTTGAGGCTCAAGTTCGTTATGGTATTAAATCACGTATGGTGCAAGACCCCACAACTCACGAAGCATCTTATCGTAATTTGTTAAAACAAATCATAGGTATTAGCTGCATTATTACTAAAATTACCCAGAAAAAAGAACGTGTTGGCGTTTTATTACCTAACGCAACTATTACTGTTGCAACAATTTTTGGCTTATCGGTTAAAAATCGAATTCCAGCAATGCTCAATTATACCGCTGGCACCAAAGGGTTAATTTGTGCAATTACTGCGGCCGAAATCAAAACTATCATTACTTCACGCAAATTTATTCGCAAAGGAAAACTTGATTATCTCCTTGATGAAATAAAAGGTGTTAAATGGTGCTTCCTTGAAGATTTACGCCAAACTTTAACCCTTAAAGACAAACTTTATGTTTTAGTTCATCACTATATCCCACGCTTAGTTAAACATTCTCAAACTAGTGATGATGAAGCCCTAGTATTGTTTACATCTGGATCAGAAGGTAATCCTAAAGGTGTTGTTCATAGCCATGCTAGCTTGCTTGCTAATGTTGAACAAATCCGAACAGTTATTGATCCAACGCCTGCTGATCGTTTTATGTCTGCACTACCTCTATTCCATGCTTTTGGTATTACTGCTGGGTTATTTCTACCGTTGTTTTCTGGTAGCCGTACATTTTTATATCCAAATCCATTACATTATCGTATGGTGCCTGAAATTATTTATGACCAGAACTGTACCGTTTTATTTGGCACACCAACGTTCTTAGCAAACTATGCTCGTTACGCTCACCCATATGATTTTATGCGTTTACGTTATGTTGTTGCTGGAGCAGAAAAATTATCAGACGCAGTACGAGAACAGTGGAAAGATAAATATGGAATCCGTATTTTAGAGGGCTATGGCGTTACTGAATGCGCACCAGTTGTATCGCTGAATGTACCAATGGCATTTAAAACAGGTACCGTCGGGCGCTTATTGCCGGGTATGAGCTCAAGATTAATTCACGTTCCAGGCATTAGTGATGGCGGTAAATTGCAAGTTAAAGGCCCTAATGTGATGAAAGGCTATTTACGAGTTGAAAACCCTGGAGTACTTGAAGAGCCAATTGCAGTCGATGAACATGGGGAGTCTAAAAAAGGTTGGTATGATACTGGTGATATTGTTGCTATCGATAATGATGGGTTTATCAAAATTAAAGGACGCTTAAAACGGTTTGCCAAAATTGCGGGCGAAATGGTTTCACTAGAAAGTGTTGAGACTTTAGCAAAAAAAATTGACCCTGATGCAATGCACGGTGCGACAGTGAAAGCAGATGTTGCCAAAGGTGAAGCGATAGTTCTATTTACTACCTCGACAAAATTAGATCGAGAGCTACTTAATCAAGCAGCTCAAGAACTTGGTATACCAGCATTAGCTATTCCTCGTGATATTCGTGTGGTTAAAGAGTTACCCCTACTAGGTACAGGTAAAATTGATTTTATTGCCTTACGAAAGATGGCTGAAGAATAAGCTAAAGGGTGTTACATGAAACAACATTCACTATTAAATAAAGGCATGGTTGCTACCATGCTGGCACAATTTTTTTCAGCATTTGCTGATAATGCAATTTTTTTTGCTATTCTTGCTTTTATTAAAAAGTTGCACTACCCAGAATGGAGCCAATCGGTATTACAAATTAGTTTTGTGGTACCGTTTATCATCCTTTCGCCGTTTGTTGGGCAATTTGCTGACAGCATGCCAAAAGGCAAGGCCATGATGATTTCAAATAGCATAAAATTACTCGGTACCGCTTGTATTTGCTTAAACATCAGCCCCTTTGTCGGCTATTTTTTAGTTGGTATTGGTGCTGCCGCATACTCTCCAGCTAAATATGGAATTTTAGGCGAGCTTACCTCGGGCGATAATTTGATTAAAGCAAATGGGTTAATTGAAGCATCAACCATTGCCGCCATTTTACTAGGTTCACTAGCTGGTGGACATATTGCCGATCTTAATGTAAGCGCATCTTTACTTATTTGCGTACTACTATATGGGCTTGCGGTTATTGCTAACTTTTTTATTCCTAAATTACCTGTCGCACGACAAAATACTTCATGGAAACCCAATAGTATGGTAAAGGATTTTGCTAACACAGTTAAAATCATCTTTACGAATAAACTTCTTTCATTGACATTATTAGGCACTAGTCTGTTTTGGGGAGCGGGTGTTACTTTACGGTTTTTGTTGATTAGTTGGGTTCCTGCTGTTTTAAATATTCATGACAATGCAACACCAACAAATCTCAATGCGATTGTTGCTATCGGCATTGTTATTGGTGCAGGATTAGCAAGTACATTTATATCAATTAACAACACGTTACGTTGCATCCCTGCGGGTATCATGATGGGAATTGCTGTAATCGCTTTTACATTACAAAGTAATATAATTTCATCTTATATTTTGCTTATTGCCATTGGCGCGCTAGGCGGCCTGTTTTTAGTACCATTAAACGCTTTTATTCAGAAAATAGGTAAAGGATTAGTGGGAGCTGGCAGTGTAATTTCTGTGCAGAATTTAATTGAGTATACCTCGATGATGGTCATGTTAGGGGGTTATACATTAGCAGTTGCGCTGAATTTGTCCGTTATTGCTATAGGTGTTGGCTTTGGTAGCTTATTTGCTATCGTAATATTTTTGTTATGGTTAAGGTTAAGAAAGTATGCAACAAATTAATCTTTTAGGAATGGTAACCGAAAGTCGCAATCCAAACAGTGAAAATATTGATAGCTGTTCAACGCTTGAAATACTTAAAATTATCAATAATGAAGATAAGCAAGTAGCACTAGCAGTTGAAAAAGAACTCGCCAATATTAGCTTAGCTGTTGATGCAATTAGTCAAGCTTTTTTAAATCAAGGTCGATTAATTTATATCGGTGCTGGCACTTCAGGGCGATTAGGCATTTTAGATGCAAGTGAATGCCCACCGACATACGGCACATCGCCAGAACAAGTCATTGGATTAATAGCTGGTGGTCAGCCGGCTATTCTTAAGGCAGTTGAAAATGCTGAAGATAACCCTGAGTTGGCAACTAATGATCTTAAAAAAATTAATTTTAATTCAAATGACATTTTAGTCGGCATTGCCGCTAGTGGGCGCACACCTTATGTTATAGGCGGTATGCAATATGCTAAATCAATCGGCTCAACAGTGATTAGTTTATGTTGTAACCC
Organism: Gilliamella sp. WF3-4; assembly: GCF_001690275.1. GTDB lineage: Bacteria > Pseudomonadota > Gammaproteobacteria > Enterobacterales > Orbaceae > Gilliamella > Gilliamella apicola_C. The sequence continues at coordinate 39,365 of NZ_LZGW01000020.1, forward strand.
AAAATCCCCAATGATTAAATTAGCTAATATCGCCATTACCCCAATTGTCGGTGCTGAAGTGATTACTGGCTCATCAAGAATGAAAGCTGGCACTGCACAAAAATTAGTACTCAACATGTTAACAACAGCAAGCATGATAAAACAAGGTAAAGTTTATGGAAACTTAATGGTTGATGTTGAGGCAACTAATGCCAAACTTATTGAACGACAAATATCTATTGTTACCCAAGCAACCACTTGCTGCCGTGAAGAAGCAATTACCGCATTGGCTAAAAGTAACGGGCATTGTAAAACCGCTATTTTGATGATTCTTTCGGGGTTAAATGCAGAGCAGGCGAAGAAAAAACTAACCCAAGCCCATGGTTTTATTCGCCAAGCCCTACAAACAACCTAACCTTGCATTGATGAGCAATAAAAAATTTAAGTTTTCTCTCAAAATGTGATGAGCACATATGTCTTAACTTATTTTGTGGTGTAAACTAACCCAATATTTTCATTATATAGACTTTTATATTATGTCATTAATATAAAATTTGGAGGAAAAGCTATGGTTGGAATTCTCCTAGCAACTCATGGTGAGTTTGCAGAAGGTATTTTACAATCAGGATCGATGATATTTGGCGAGCAAGATAATGTTAAAGCCGTTACCTTGCATCCAAGTGATAGTCCTGAAAGTTTAAAAGAAAGGATGCTTGAAGCAATAGCAACATTTGATAATCAAAGTGAAGTGCTGTTTTTAGTGGATTTATGGGGTGGAACACCATTTAATCAAGCTAACAATTTATGTGGAGAACATGATAATTGGGCTATTGTGGCGGGTTTAAACTTACCAATGTTAATTGAAGCCTATTCTTCCCGTTTTTCAATGGAAACAGCCAAAGAAATCGCTACCGCAATTATTGAACCAAGTAAAGAAGGCGTTCGAACAACTGTCAAAATACAAGAGCAAACCGCTACCAATGCGAAAACTGCAAATACGATTCCTGAAGGAACAGTAATTGGTGAGGGTAAAATGAAAATCGTTTTAGCTCGGGTTGATTCGCGCCTATTACATGGGCAAGTTGCAACAGCATGGACAAAATCAACCAATCCTAACCGTATTATTGTTGTCTCTGATTCCGTTGCAAAAGATGAATTAAGAAAAAAACTTATTCAAGAAGCTGCACCGCCTGGCGTTAAGGCAAATGTTGTGCCAATTAAAAAGATTATCGAAGTAGCACACGATCCGCGTTTTGGTAATACCAAAGCATTACTTTTATTTGAAAATCCACAAGATGTACTTCGAACCATAGACGGCGGTGTTGATATTGATACTCTTAATATCGGTTCAATGGCGCATTCGGTAGGTAAAGTCATGGTTAATAAAGTATTGTCAATGAATGCTGACGATGTTGATACATTTGAAAAATTAAAAGCTAAAAACGTGAAATTTGATGTTCGCAAAGTCCCCAATGATTCTAACAGTAATATGGACGAATTATTGCAAAAAGCGAAAGCAGAATTAGCTCAGCAAAAGAATTAGTTTATTTAAGAGGTTATATTATGACATTATCCATTATTGCTATCATTTTAGTGATAGTTATTGCCTTCTTAGCTGGTATGGAAGGTATTTTAGATCAGTTTCAATTTCATCAACCGTTAGTTGCTTGCTCTTTGATTGGTCTTGTCACAGGGAATTTAGAGGCTGGTATTGTGCTGGGAGGCTCATTACAGATGATTGCTTTGGGTTGGGCCAATATCGGGGCAGCGGTAGCACCTGATGCAGCATTGGCAGCCGTTGCTTCATCGATTATTTTAGTGTTAGGCGGGCAAGGTGTCGCTGGTGTATCTACTGCTATAGCCGTTGCTATCCCACTTGCAGTAGCCGGTTTATTCTTAACTATGATTGTACGAACAATTGCCGTTCCTTTAGTGCATATGATGGATGCTGCAGCAACTGAAGGCAATATTCGAAAAATTGAATGGTTACAAATTTTAGGTATTTGTTTACAAGGTTTACGTATCGCTATACCTGCTGCGGCTTTATTATTCATCCCAGCAGAAACTGTTAGGGCGACATTAAATGCAATGCCTGAATGGTTAACAACTGGTATGGCCATTGGTGGTGGTATGGTTGTTGCTGTCGGCTATGCAATGGTGATTAATATGATGGCTAATCGTGAAGTATGGCCTTTTTTCATTATCGGGTTTGTCGTTGCTGCGATATCGCAATTAACACTAATTGCACTTGGTGCTTTAGGCTTCGCATTAGCATTGATTTATCTTAATCTTTCAGAACGAGGCAATTCATCAAATGGTGGTAGCAAAGGTGATCCACTTGATGATATTTTAAATGATTACTAGGCCTGGAGAAAAATATGACAAATAGAATTCAATTAAGTAAGAAAGATCGTTTAGCCGTTGCTTGGCGTTCAACTTTTCTCCAAGGATCTTGGAATTACGAACGGATGCAAAATGGTGGTTGGGTGTATTCCATGATCCCCGCTATAAAAAAATTATATTCAACTAAAGAAGATCGTGCTGCAGCACTTAAACGGCACTTGGAGTTTTTTAATACACACCCTTATTTAGCTTCTCCAGTTCTTGGAGTAACGCTTGCTCTTGAAGAAGAAAGAGCCAATGGTGCAGCGGTTGATGATGTAGCCATTCAAGGGGTTAAAGTGGGTATGATGGGACCATTAGCCGGCGTAGGTGATCCTGTATTTTGGTTTACCGTAAGACCAATGCTAGGTGCGCTTGGTGCCTCGCTTGCGTTAAGCGGTAATATCATGGGACCTATTTTATTCTTCTTACTCTGGAATATTATTCGTTGGAGCTTTATGTGGTATACACAAGAATTTGGTTATAGAACGGGGTCGAAAATTACCGATAATTTATCAGGCGGGTTACTACAAAAAATTACTAAAGGCGCATCTATTTTAGGCATGTTTGTGCTTGCTGCATTAGTGCAACGATGGGTATCAATAAAATTCCAACCAATTGTATCTATCGTCAAACTAGACAAGGGTGCATTTATTGATTGGAATACATTACCAATCGGTGCAGAAGGTATTCAAAAAGCGTTACTTCAAATGCAAAGCGGATTATCGCTAACTCAAGAAAAGATTACTACTTTACAAAATAACTTAGATCAGTTGATACCGGGATTAGTTCCTTTACTGTTGACCTTCTTTTGTATGTGGTTATTACGTAAAAAAATATCGCCAATTATCATCATTATGGGCTTATTTATAGTGGGTATTATTGGTCATGTCATTGGCCTTTTATAAGTATATAAATTTGCTAAAATATTCAAGAAAAATATAAATCGTTAGAATAAAATTATATTTTTTATTAAATATCCTTTTTATCACCTTAAGTGGTAAAAAGGATGGCCTTATTAGTGTGCGAAAAATGGATATCAAAAAATGGTTCAGTCCTTAAATACTAAAATAGACTTAACGATTAAAGCCACTTCTTTTACTGGATTTACCGAATATGGCAATATAATAGTTGGTGACAAAGCTTTTGAATTCTATCATCAACATGACCCACGTAAATATATCCAAATCCCTTGGGATGAGGTTGATTATGTCGTCGCATCTGTGCTATTTGGTGGAAAATGGATACCACGCTATTCAGTTGAAACGAAGAAAAATGGTACTTTTACCTTTGCATCTAAAGAGCCTAAAAAAGTGCTAAGAGCGATCCGTGGTTATGTTGACGGGCAGAAGATGGTTCGTTCACTTGGTTTTTTTGATGTTTTAAAACGCGCTTTATTTCATAAAAAATAGTGGCGACAGATGATAAATGCGTGTAAATAGCCCCTAAAAAAAGTATACTTTTTTGTAATAATTACTAATTTTGGCTTAATGTAAATGAATGGTAATTAGTATTATTTTATCTACTCTTTTCTCATTTTGCTTTAGTCTTGCATATTCCCCCACCCACCGTCAATAAAGAGTCATTGCACTTTTTGCTAGAAAGGGTATAATTCTGGGGCTTTGATTTTGTCCATGTTGGACAGAAAAAAGATTATTTTTTTAATTTAAGAGGATGTTATGGTAACTATTCGTTTAGCTCGTGGTGGCTCTAAAAAGCGCCCTTTTTATCAAGTAGTTGTCACTGATAGCCGTAACCCACGTGATGGTCGTTTTATTGAGCGCGTTGGCTTTTTTAATCCAATTGCACAAGGTAAAGCAGAAGAATTACGTTTAGATCTTGATCGCGTAAATCATTGGGTTGGTTTAGGTGCAACTGTTTCTGATCGTGTGAATGCACTGATTAAACAAGCACAAAAAGCTGCTTAATTTAGTAATTAATAGTCACTGTAATGATGAATACTGAGAATCTTATTGTTGTTGGTAAACTTGGTTCAAGCTACGGCATTCGCGGATGGCTCAGAATTTTTTCGTTTACAGAATTGCCAGATAGCATTTTTGATTACACTCCTTGGTATATCCAGCGAGCTGGACAATGGCAAGAAGTCATTGTAGAAAGCTTCAAACCACATAATCATGATATGATTGTGAAACTCAAAGGTATTGATGATCGTGATCAAGCTAATGCATTAACTAATATTGAAGTGTTTGTTGATGCAGAAAAATTACCAGCGCTTAATAATGGTGATTTTTATTGGAAAGATCTCATTGGCTGTCGAGTGAAAACAGTCAACGGTTACGATTTAGGTCAGGTTACTGATTTAATGGAAACTGGCTCTAATGATGTGTTGGTGGTAAAAGCAAATCTAAAAGATGCATTTGGTACAACAGAACGTTTAATTCCTTTTGTTGATGATCAATTTATAAAACAAGTTGATTTAGTAACAAAAATGATTGTGGTCGATTGGGATCCTGCTTTTTAATTGGTAAGGTAAGACTATGTGGATTGGCGTAATTAGCCTTTTTCCCGAAATGTTTCAAGCTATTACCTGTTATGGTGTAACTGGTCGAGCCGTTAAAAACGGGCTGTTAACAGTAGAATATTGGAACCCGCGCGATTTTGCGTATGATAAGCATAAGACTGTTGATGACAGACCTTATGGCGGTGGTCCTGGCATGTTAATGATGGTGCAACCACTTAAGGATGCAATTCATGCGGCAAAGGCTGTTGCTGGTAACGATACAAAAGTAATTTATCTTTCCCCACAAGGGCGCAAATTAAACCAACAAGGTGTTTGCGAATTGTCCCAAAGCCAAAAATTAATTTTGATTTGTGGGCGATATGAAGGTATAGATGAACGTGTTATCCAAACTGAAATTGATGAAGAATGGTCAATTGGGGATTACGTGTTAAGTGGTGGTGAATTACCTGCGATGACTATGATTGATGCATTAGCAAGATTTATACCTGGCGTGCTAAATCACCAATCATCGGCAGAAGAAGACTCTTTTGCTAACGGTTTACTTGACTGCCCACACTATACTCGACCTGAGGTGTTAGATGGAATGGCGGTGCCTGACGTGTTAATGTCTGGTCACCATGAAGCGATTCGTCGCTGGCGGTTAAAACAATCACTAGGACGAACTTGGTTAAGAAGAAAAGATCTTCTTGCAAATCTAGCTCTGACTGATGAAGAGCAATGTTTACTCACTGAATTCCAACGAGAATACAGTGATAAACAAGGCAATTAATATTTCAGTATAACTAGTAAGAGATAATATTATGAAAAATGCAATTATTCAGCAATTAGAACAAGAACAAATGAAGAAAGACATCCCGTCGTTTCGCCCTGGTGACACGGTTGAAGTAAAAGTATGGGTTGTTGAAGGTAATAAAAAACGTCTTCAAGCTTACGAAGGTGTTGTCATTGGAATTCGTAATCGCGGTTTACACTCAGCATTTACGGTACGTAAAATTTCGAATGGCGAAGGTGTTGAACGAGTATTCCAAACTCACTCACCAATTGTTGATTCAATTACTGTGAAACGTCGTGGTCAAGTGCGTCAAGCTAAACTTTACTACTTACGCGAACTTCGTGGTAAAGCAGCTCGTATTAAAGAGCGCCTTAACTAATTTTTGTTGATTATCAATAAAAATATCGGATTAAGATGGTCACCTTTGTGGTGACCGTTTTTATATATGATAAAAATAATTTCAATCCAACAATAACTAGTTGGCAAAATTAAAGCAATTTTTTAAATAAAGTAAAAGGTAGTGCAATGGTTGATTATATTTTTGCGATTCTCTCAACAACAGTAAAATTGTTTGCATTAATGACACCACCTGCCGTTTTGAGCGCATTTCTAAGTGGTACAAAGCAATATGATGAACAGCTTAGGAGAAAAATAGCACTAAAAACTTCATGTGCAGTATTTATTATCGGTATTGTACTGTTCTTTTTTGGCAATACCATGTTTAGCGTTTTTGGATTTACCCTTGATGCATTTCGAATTGGCTCGGGGGCATTACTGTTTATCACTGCGGTATCACTAATGAACGATTCGCCAGAAAAAAACAAAATCAATAGCGATGATGATATCAGTGTTGTTCCACTAGCCATTCCACTATGTATGGGTCCGGCATCTATTGGTACTATCATTGTGATGGGCACTAGCTCAATTGGCGTTGTTCCGAATTTGATTGGTGCAATTTCGTTGCTTGTTGCCTCAATGGGTATTTATATTATGTTATTGTGCGCTAAAAGCATTGCAAAAGTATTAAAAAATACTGGAATTGCGATATTATCAAAGCTAACGGGATTACTCATATCAGCTATTGCTGCACAGGTCGTTTTTACAGGTATATCTGCTTTTTTAAAATGAACATTTATTTTAAATTTCTGAATAGCATGCATAATAACAATATTACGTTGCAAAATAGGATTTACGCAATCAATATTCATCTGCTAATAAGTCGCTTACATAAAATGGCTTAATTTTCACTAAACACCAATAGCCTGTAATCACTAACAATAATAAATTTTGTGCTAGTGATTACATAGCTTTGCAATAGATAATCAATTATGGCTTATTGTAATATTTCTTTTTTTATAGAAAAAATAAGAAATTAGAATGATTGCAATTAAAATTATTTCAGATAATAAAATAAAATGACCTGACTCACCAAACCAAACACCAACAATAATAACAATATTCATAATAATAGAGATAAAAGCAAGCCAAGGAAACAGTGGTGATTTAAACTTGATCATGTCTTTTGAGTATTTACCACAATTGACCCCTTTACGGAATCGATACTGACACCAAGCAATGATAATCCACGCAAAACAACCAACCTGCCCTGTTCCTGCGACTAAATAAAGATATAATTTTTCAGCAGCAATATATTTCGAAAATAGCGAAACTAACGCAATAATAGCAATAAATAATATACCTTTTGTGGGCACACCTCGTTGATTAACTACTGAAAAGTATTTTGGTGCTAAGTTATCTTGCGCCATAGACCATAACATTCTTGAACTAGCATAAATAGCTGAATTTGCGGCCGATATTGCTGCACAAAAAATAACAAAAAGCATCATATAAGAAGCAAATTTAATCCCTGCTTGGTTAAATACCCATACAAATGGACTAATTTCAGAATGAACCGTTCCATATGGATAAACAAGCGCTAAAACAGCAATAGCCAAGATATAAAACAGAATAATACGAAAAGCAACACCAGTAATTATTTTGGGCAACACAGATTGCGGAGATTGTGCTTCACCGGCGGCATTACCGATCAATTCGATCCCTTGGAATGAATAAGTAACAATAGTCATGCAAATAAATATGGCGAAAAAACCATTAGGAAACCACCCTCTTTCGGTTTTAAATGTTGGTAACACATGTGTTTGACTATATTGCTGATGAAGTAAATAAATTCCTACACAAATAAAAGCAATTATTGCTAACACTTTAATCGTTGAAAACCAATACTCACTTTCTCCAAATGCTTGAACTGAGGTTAAATGTACCGAGGTAATGACAATAAGAATTAACAAACTAAAAAGGTAAATAGGAAAAGCAGGAAAGGCTTGATGGGCAATCATAGCGGCAGCCGTTAAATCAGCAGCCATAGATAGCACCCAACTTAACCAGTATAACCAGCCAATGGTATAACTCCAAATAGGATGAGGAATAAACATTAATGCATAATGCTGAAAAGAACCTGCATGTGGGAATGCACAAGAAAGCTCACCTAGGCACAGCATAGTTGATAGCATAATGCTACCGGCAAGAAAATAAGCAATGATCGTCCCCAATGGTCCAACCGTGCTAAGTGGTGCTGCAATACCAATAAACAACCCAGTACCAATCGAACCACCTAATGAAATCATCAATAAATGACGATTTTTCAAGTTCTTCTTTAAGGTGCTAGGATAAGGGCTTTCTTGAGCTTCTGATGTTGCCATGTAAACCGCCTACTAATCAATAATAGCTGCTGATTGCCCAGCAGCTGATACATTAATAAACAAACCGTTTTTCTACACCATTAGTTTGGCAAGCCATAAGTAGCGCTGTATAATCAAGCTCAAACCCAATCATATCGCCAACACGTAATGTTTCAGAAACATCTTCAATATCAACAATAGTATGATCACTGGTTTGACCCAATACAGTAATATTATCATTGATAGGTACACAGCTTTCTGCCGGCACATCTTGACGGCCAAAAGCCAACAAGGCTCGTTTACGTGTACCATGGTCAACAAAAGTTTTGCTGTTTAAAAAAGCATCTACACCTAACTCACCAACAGGAACTGTCGGCTTACTATTGAGCTCAATAATTTGCGCGTAAAACTTATATAAATTACTGCACGCTTTATCGACAGGCTTGTTGGAATGATGAAATTCATCAAGGTATTTCATATCCACATATTCAATACCGAACTCATGCAAACCGCCAATTCTCAAATGATTCAGCCCTTCTGGCCAAATACCTTTATCCAACAGGTGGTAACTAGTACAATTACCAGCTGATAAATATTTTATCTTAATATGACAAGATTGCTCTACTTTACGTGCTATGTGTAAAAAATCCACTCCATTTTTAACCGTTGGTAGAACAGTACCATAACAGTTAAAATTAGTACCAAGCCCATAAAGCTCAACACCCGGTAACGATAGAATGAGTTTGACAGTATCGATAATATCATCCACATGTTCAAACCAAATACCTTCTCGCAAATCACCCATATCAACCATTAATAATACTTGATGGACTTTTTGCTGTTTTACCGCCTCATCAGAAAGTGCTTGAATCACTTGTTTTTCGCTGTTTAAGCTAATATCAGCATATTTCACAACATCACTAATCTCACTTAAACAAGGACTACGCAATAAACAAGTTTTACAATTTAAAGCATCTTTAAGCTTCTTCAAATTGTAAGTTCTTGACTCGGCAATCACATCAATACCGCCATCAAGCACGGCTTTAGCAGTTTCAACACAACCATCAAAAACTTTATTAACCGCCATTACTTCAATGCCGTGTTTAGCAAGTAGCTCTTTTTCAACACGAGCATTGTCTCTTAATTTACGTAAATCAATTTCTAATATAGGTTTGTACATAATATTACTCCTCTATATCTTTAACTTGTTGCAAACGATTACGTTTTTGAGCTCGATGATAGATCCATTCAGCTAACACAATGGCAAGCACTGCACCACCAACAATTTTAGCGATGTACTCAGCATATCCACCCATATCAATTTGTGCTGGTGGAATAAACACCAAGATCACCGCAAATAGTGTAGATAAGAATCCTAAAGCTGGTAAAACAACTGGTAAAACTTTACCCGGAATCTTAAAGCTACGTGGCACATCTGGTTGAGCAATACGCAAACGATAGTACGCAATAAACATCACTAAATAAGGAATAAAGTAACAAATTGTTGTTAACGCGGTTAACATCCAATATGCAGCTGCAATACTTGGTGAAACGAAAGTTGAAAAACAAAGTACTGTTACAATAATCGCTTGAACAATTAAAGCAAAAGCTGGTGTTTGATATACCGGGTGTAAACGACCGATACGTTCACCAAGCAAATTATCTTCTTTTGATGCTTCTTGTAACATATAGATAGGACCAACTAACCATGAGTTAATTTGACCTAACGCACCAAAGAATAAACAAATTGCCATTACAGGTAATAACCAAGGCATATGTAACGCTTTTGCCGATACTTCCATCGCTTGCATTACACCTGCAACAATATCAGTATCTTTTGCTGGCAATAAAGTATTAATTGCCCAAGTACCAATCATATAAATACCCACAATCACAATAGCTGAAACAACCATCGCTTTAGGGAAGTCACGTTGTGGGTTACGAGTACGGCCAGCAATCATTGGTGCCACTTCAAAACCAGCAAACGCAAACATCATACTTGATAAGAAAACAATAGTATCCCAACTGCTTAAATCCGGAACCCAATCACTAACATGACTATAATCCGTTGCCATAGAGTGACCAGCCATTAACCATACAATCGCTAATAACACAATAATACCGGCAGGAATAAACACACCTAACCATGCACTAACACTGTTAATGATTTTAGTCCACTTCATGCCTTTAATATTCATTAATGTTAAGATCCAAAATACCACCATGGATCCCACCCCAATAAACACCTGATTTTGGGCCAACTCAGCACTAAACATATAGCCAATTGCCGTAAAGCCAAATTGCAACATTAATGGGAAGAAAAGCACACAAGAAAACAAGAAACAAACAACTACTATCCAGCCAACTCGTTTACCAAATGCTTCTTTTACCCAAACAAATATCCCACCATCTTTTGGCCAACCAGTAGAAAGTTCACCACAAACCATCGCTAATGGAAAAAACAAACAAAATGCAGCAAGTAACCAAAGCACCATTGCTGACGCCCCATAGGGAGCAACATTTGGAATTTGACGTAAACTGAGTATCGCAATAACATTCATAAACACAATGTCTTTAATACCAAGTAAACTTGAATCTTTAGAATCACTCATAATAACCTCACATTGTAATATCTGGAGCAATAAATGCTCCAGATAGTTCATGATTAATACACGTCGTATCCAACCATATCTTCGTAAGTATCTTCACGGCGAATCAATCTGTTTTTACCTTCTTTATCTATCATAACAACAGATGTACGAGGGCGATTGTTATAGACTGTTTGGCTTTCAATGGTATAAGCACCTGCATCCAAGAAAGCAACAATATCGCCAATTTGCGTATCTTTTGGCATTAAAAATTCTTCACCTTTAACACCGACATGGAAGTAGTCGCCACCATCACATAAAGGACCAGCTAATTTAATATATTCGTCGTGTTCTTCATTGATTCTTGACGCATTATAAACATAGAAGAACCAATCAAAATGTTGACTATCAGATAAAACGCTATAACCAGCATCAACAAATTTCCACTCAACATGCTCTTCAATGTTACCATCTAAATCGTAGTTAGTTTTACGTTTTTCACAAGCGACCTCGGTGACAAGCACGCCGGCAGAACCAGTTACTTTACGACCTGGTTCAATACAGATTTCAACATCAGTACGCCATTTGTGTACTTCACTAATTACCGCGTCAGCAAAGTCTTGAGCAGTAATCCCTGCATACATATTATCTTGCAATGGATTGCCATTTTCTTCGTCATACTTATATGGAACAGGAATACCGCCTCCAACGTTGATTAAATCAAATTTAGTACCAAGTACTTCTTCTAAACGGCGAGATTCATCAACTAATACTTTCGTTGCTTTTGCAAAAGGTTCTGCTTCGGGTACTTGATCCCCAACATGCATATGCAAGCCACGTAAATGAACATATGGCATTTCGAGAATGCGTCGGCAAGTTTCTTCTGCTTGTTCTAAATCAATACCTGATTTGGCATGATAAGCTGTAACCAATTCTGCATGGGTTGCTGACGGCACATTTGGCTCAACACGCACGCAAACATTTGCAACTTTCTTCAAACGTCTTGAAATTTCATCAATAATATCAAGCTCATATAAACTATCAACATTGATAATATAAAGATCGTTTTGGATTGCAAATTCCAAATCAACTGGTTTTTTAACCACACCGTTGAACACAATTTGGCTACCACTAAAGCCTATTTCTAAGCATTTACGCACTTCAAACATCGAGTTTGCTTCGGCATAAATACCTGCATCTTTAATCGCCTTAAGCACCCCCATAACTGAGCAGGTTTTTGAGGCATAGAAGATTTTTGTATTTGGATGAGCCTTAAATGCATCTTTTATTTCTTGAACATTGCGATCAATTTCTTTCTCAGAAAACACATAAAAAGGAGTTGGATATTTTTTGGCTAATTCTTCTAAATTAACCCCATCAAAACATAATTTGCCATTTTGAGCACTAAAGCGACGATCTTTTGTTACAAGATTGGTACGTAATTTGTTATAATTTGACATAATTGAGTCAGACATATGACCTCCAGTTAATTTAGTATATAGAAATATGTAACAGACTTCTCACTGGTAATGCAATCAGCATGCCAAAATTAGAATCAAATATAATCAATTAGTTAATAAGTTTAGCCCCAAAATTAAAATTAGTCATTTAGTACAAAATATGTTTTTATGACAAAAATTTGTCATTTTTTGATGATGGCCGAAAAGCATTTAAATTAAACGAAGCAAAATTTAGTAAATAATCCAAACATAAAAAGGTACTAATATCATGACCATTGATCCTGAGTTATTACAAGCATTGGAAATATTTAAACATTTTTTTGATTTAATCCATCAACCGATAGCTATTATTGATAAAAATGGCAATTATATTTATTACAATCAGGAAAGTGCAGAACTCGATGGCTACCCTAAAGAGCAAGCTATTGGTAACCCCATGCTTGAGGTTTACCCCAACTTAAAAAAAGAAGATAGTACTATGTTGCAAGCTTTGCAACTTGGTAAAGAATACCAAGATAACTACCAAACTTATTATAACCATGTTGGTAAGTTGGTTGATTATTTGCATACAACTGTTCCGCTTTATAATAATAAAGAAGAAATCATTGGTGCCATTGAGATAGGCCGAAACTTATCAACGGTTAGACATTTGCAAGATCAAGTTTTTAAATTACATAGTAAGTTATACCACAATAAAGAACAGCCTTTGCCCGATATTGTTTTTGTTTCGGAAAAAATGCAGAAAGTGATTGACCAAACCAATATTTTAGGACGCAATGATGTTCCTGTACTAATTGTAGGTGAAACAGGAACAGGTAAAGAACTGTTTGCTCGCTTAATACACCAGACAAGTCAACGCCGTGACAAAGCTTTCATCTCACTTAATTGTGGTGCGTTACCAACTACCCTGATTGAAAGCACTTTATTTGGCACAGTCAAAGGTGCGTTTACGGGGGCCGAAAACCGTCAAGGTTATTTAGCGCTAGCTAACGGAGGCACACTGTTTCTTGATGAACTTAATGCAATGCCTTTTGATATGCAAAGTAAGCTATTGCGATTTCTACAAGAGAAAACCTATTGGCCATTAGGTGGTAGTAAAGAACAACATTCAGATGTTCGTATCGTTGCCGCCATGAATGAATCACCGACAGAGTTGCTAAAAACGGGAAAAATAAGAGGCGATTTATTTTATCGATTAAACGTTGGTTTAATTAAACTTCCTGCTTTGCGAGACAGAACAGAAGATATTCCCGTTTTAGCTCGTTATTTTATTGATAAACATAAAAACGATGTAAATATAGTCATTAGTGGTATCAGTAAACAAGCACTACAACAATTAATGTCAGCACATTGGCCTGGTAATGTGCGTATGCTTGAAAATGCCATTGTCAGAAGTATGGTACTTCAAAACGAACCTGGTGAATTACAGCATATTACCCTTGATGAAGAGTTATTTGAACTTAATAACCCGCAGTCTGAAGATGATAATACAAATAAGCACAATGAAACAGTTGTTCAAACATCTCCTAATGGAGGTAACTTAACCGAACAAGTTGAAAACTTTGAACGGCAACTGATTATTGACGCATTGAATCAAGCTAATGGCAAAATTATAACGGCGGCAAAAAACTTAAATATTTCACGCACAACATTACAATATAAAGTCAAAAAGTATCATATTCAGATGGGGGTAATTGATGCTTAATTTTAAGCATCAAAAACGATCAATTAAACGCCTGAGCACATGCAAATGCACTACTCCATGCCCATTGGAAATTATAACCTCCGAGCCACCCCGAAACATCAACCACCTCACCAATAAAATAGAGGTTAGGAAGTGTTTTAACCGCCATAGTTTTGGAGGATAACGCATCAGTGCTTATACCGCCCAGTGTGACTTCGGCAGTACGATAACCTTCTGTTCCATTTGGAGTAATTTTCCAGTGTGTTAGGTTGTAATAAAGTTGCTGCTGTTGTCTAGGGGTAAGCTGTTTCACCGTTAAATCGTCCATTAAATTTAATTGTATTAATGCTTCAATGAGCCTTTTGGGTAAAAGCGACGCCAAGCAGTTTTTTATAGTCTGATTGCGGTTTTGTTCTAATAATAGTTTAAACGATGATTCAAATACTAATTCAGGTAATAAATTGATAGTGATTGATTCACCAGCTTGCCAATAACTCGACAATTGTAAAATAGCTGGTCCAGAAAGCCCTCGATGCGTAAATAATAGATTCTCTTTAAAGCTCATTCTTTGATTAGAAACTTCAACTGGAATTGCAATACCAGACAAATTTGCAAGCACATCCAGTAAAGGCTTATGCAACGTAAAAGGCACTAATCCAGCTTTTACTGGTACAACAGGAATAGCAAATTTTTCAGCAATTTTATAGCCTATTGATGTCATACCGAGTGCGGGCATAGATAAACCGCCTGTAGCAATAATAAGATTTTCACTATCCATAATGCCACCAGAAGTATATAATTGAAACCCTTGCCCATTACTATCAATATCTTCAACTTGGGTTCGCATCACAAAATTAACATGCCCCTTTTGGCACTCTTTTACTAGCAGATCAACGATATCTTGCGCTGAATTATCACAAAATAATTGGCCATGAGCTTTTTCATGATAACTAATACCATATTGGTTGACTAATTGTATAAAATCCCACTGGGTAAAGCGCTTTAAAGCAGATTTGCAAAAATGTGGATTATGAGAAATATAATGGGATGGCTCAACAGATAAATTAGTAAAATTACATTTACCACCACCAGACATTAAAATTTTACGCCCGAGCTTTTTACCATTATCAATTACGGTAACATCATACCCTTTTTGCCCCAATAGGCCAGCACAAAAAAGCCCAGCAGCGCCCGCCCCAACAATTGTAATTTTAGTTTGCATTATTGATAGATTAAAAATAAAAGATAACAAATTATAGCAAGATACCGCCATCACTTATAGTCGTTAGCTTGAGTTAAATTTTATACTTAAACAGATACTTTTCTGAAAGTTTTTAACATAAAAGAAAAAAAACTTATAGCTAATTTATATACGCTATTTTAAAAAAAACAATTTAAATTTATAAACACTTAAAAAATCATAGTGGTATATGTCATTATTAGCTTAATTAATAACTCAAATATAAGTTATGAGAAGATTAACTTATAAGTAATATTTATTTGACCGAAAACGTTTTTTTAATTAACTTCATACCTAATATGGGATTAATGCCTATACCTTCTCAAATTATAAAAGCGATGAATTAGAGGCAATGATATGTTATATAACCAGCATCATGAAAAAGATAACTGCGGATTTGGTTTAATTGCTCACATTGAGGGCCGACCAAGTCATAAAGTGGTGCGTACTGCAATTCACGGGCTTGCTCGTATGCAACACCGTGGCGCGATATTATCGGATGGTAAAACCGGTGATGGATGTGGTCTTTTATTACAAAAACCTGACCGATTTTTTCGTCTAGTCGCCGAGGATGCCGGTTGGCGTTTAGCGACGAATTATGCAGTAGGCATGTTGTTTTTAAGCCAAGATGAAGCCGAGGCGCAAGCTAGCCGTGAGATAGTCGAAGAAGAATTAGCCGAAGAAACCTTATCTATTTTAGGTTGGCGTGAAGTGCCGATTGATAAAAGTGTTCTGGGTGAAATCGCACTTGCATCGCTACCAAGAATTGAACAAGTTTTTGTTAATGCACCAGCTGGTTGGACAAAGATTGATTTAGAGCGCCGTTTGTATATGGTTCGCCGCCGCATTGAAAAACGCGTACAAGACGATACATTTTATGTTTGTAGTTTCTCAAATCAGGTCAATATTTATAAAGGCTTATGTATGCCTAAAGATTTGCCTCGATTCTATTTAGATTTGGCCGATATTCGTATGGAAACCGCGATTTGTTTATTCCACCAACGTTTTTCAACCAATACCGTTCCACGTTGGCCATTAGCTCAACCTTTTAGACATCTGGCACATAATGGCGAAATTAATACTATTGAGGGCAATCGCCAATGGGCAAAAGCACGATCATATAAATTTAAAACGCCACTTATCCCTGATTTACAAGATGCAGCCCCATTTGTGAATGTCACTGGTTCTGACTCAAGTTCATTAGATAACATGCTAGAACTATTTTTAGTTGGAGGAATGGATATAGTGCGAGCTATGCGCCTACTTGTTCCCCCTGCATGGCAAAACAATCCAGACATGAATGAAGATCTACGTGCCTTTTTTGACTTCAACTCAATGCATATGGAACCTTGGGATGGGCCTGCTGGCATTGTTATGTCTGATGGACGTTATGCGGCATGTAACTTAGATCGAAATGGATTACGCCCTGCACGTTATGTTATTACCACAGACAAACTTATCACCTGTGCCTCTGAAATTGGTATTTGGGATTATCAGCCCGACGAAGTAGTTACTAAAGGACGTGTTGGTCCAGGTGAATTGTTAGTTATCGATACGGAAGAAGGCCGCATTTTACAATCTGCTGAAACCGATAATGATTTACAAAAACGTCATCCTTATAAAGAATGGATGACAAAAAATGTTAAGCAATTAATCCCATTTGAAAGCTTACCCGATGATAGCATCGGTTCGCGCGATTATGATGATACATTACTAGCAACCTACCAAAAACAGTTTGGTTATAGTGCTGAAGAACTCGATCAATGCATCCGAGTACTTGGCGAAAATGGGCAAGAAGCTACTGGCTCAATGGGCGATGATACACCTTTTGCGGTATTATCAAATAAGCCTCGATCAATTTATGATTATTTCCGCCAAAAATTTGCGCAGGTTACTAACCCACCTATCGATCCCCTGCGTGAAGCACACGTTATGTCACTTTCAACCAGTATTGGTCGTGAAATGAATGTATTTGCCGAAGCAGAAGGCCAAGCGCATCGAGTTGCTTTTAAATATCCTGTTTTAGTCTATTCGGATCTACAACAATTAACAGCGCTAGAATCACGTTACTACAAATCAGAAACATTAGATATCACTTATGAAATTGATGGTAGCTTGCGTGATGCTATTGAACAATTATGTGGTGATGCTGAAACAAAAGTTCGCAATGGCACCGTATTACTGATTTTATCAGATAAAAATATTGCTCCCGACCGTCTACCCATTCCAGCACCTATGGCAGTTGGGGCTGTTCAACAACGCTTAGTTGAAAAGAATTTACGCTGCGATGCCAATATTATTGTTGAAACGGCAAGTTGTCGTGATCCGCACCACTTTGCCGTACTTCTTGGTTTTGGTGCAACAGCAATTTACCCTTATTTAGCCTATGAAACCTTATCCCAAATGGTGGATAATGGCACGATAAACAAATCTCATCGTGAAGCGATAGTTAATTACCGCAATGGGATTAATAAAGGTTTATATAAAATTATGTCCAAAATGGGCATTTCAACAGTCGCATCTTATCGTTGCTCAAAACTTTTTGAAGCCGTTGGATTACATGAAGAAGTCGTTGAACTTTGTTTTCAAGGTGTCACATGCCGTATTAGTGGCGCTAATTTTGATGATTTTTCCCAAGACCAATTTAACTTATCAAAAAGCGCATGGTTAAGAAGAAAACCCTTAGAACAAGGTGGGTTACTTAAATTTGTCCACGGTGGTGAATATCATGCCTATAACCCTGATGTTGTGCAGTCACTACAAAAAGCAGTCAATAATGGTAATTATGAAGATTACAAACGTTATGCTGATATAGTTAATCATCGCCCTATTACCACATTGCGCGATTTATTAAAACTCAATCCACCTGAAAATGCAGCCATACCGCTTGAGCAAGTCGAACCCGAAGAATCATTATTTAAACGCTTTGATTCAGCAGCCATGTCCATTGGAGCACTCAGTCCAGAAGCGCACGAATCCCTTGCCACAGCGATGAATACACTAGGCGGATTTTCCAATTCAGGGGAAGGAGGTGAAGATCCTGCACGTTACAACACCATAAAAGTTTCACGTATAAAACAAGTTGCATCAGGTCGTTTTGGCGTAACACCAAGTTACTTAATGAATGCTGATGTTATCCAGATAAAGGTAGCACAAGGCGCAAAACCGGGGGAAGGCGGTCAATTACCAGGTGATAAAGTCACACCATATATTGCAAAATTACGCTTTTCTGTACCCGGTGTGACATTAATTTCACCGCCACCACATCACGATATTTACTCGATTGAAGATTTGGCACAACTAATCTTTGATTTAAAACAGATCAATCCACACGCTATGATTTCGGTTAAACTCGTATCCGAACCCGGTGTTGGTACCATCGCAACAGGCGTTGCTAAAGCCTATGCCGATTTAATTACTATTTCAGGTTATGACGGTGGCACAGGGGCTAGCCCATTGACCTCGGTAAAATACGCCGGTTCCCCTTGGGAACTTGGATTGGTTGAAACACAACAATCATTAGTTGCCAATGGGTTACGTCACAAAATACGCCTGCAAATTGACGGTGGCTTAAAAACAGGTGCTGATATTGTTAAAGCTGCTATTTTAGGTGCTGAAAGCTTTGGATTTGGTACAGGTCCTATGGTTGCTTTAGGGTGTAAATATCTACGTATTTGTCACCTAAATAACTGTGCAACTGGCGTTGCAACGCAAGACGAAAAATTACGTAGTGAGCACTATCACGGCCTGCCTGAAAAAGCGATGAATTACTTCCGCTTTATTGCTCGCAATACTCGAGAAGTCATGGCAGAACTTGGCGTAAGTCGTATTGTCGATCTAATTGGGCGCACAGATCTACTATTAGAACTTGAAGGGATCACCGCCAAACAACAAAAATTGGATCTATCAGGATTGCTAAAAACAGCAAAACCAATTGATGGTAAACCAGTTTATTGCGTTGAAGACAATAAACCATTTGATAAAGGTGTACTAAATAAAGAGATCATCACACAAGCGCAACAATGTGTTGATAATCGCCAAAGCAAAAGTTTCTATTTTGACATTCAAAATACTGACCGTTCTGTAGGCACTAGCTTATCTGGCTATATTGCTAAAAAATATGGCGATCAAGGTTTAGCCGCTGATCCTATTTCGCTCAATTTTAATGGGACTGCTGGTCAAAGCTTTGGTGTATGGAATGCTGGTGGCGTAGACTTAACGCTAACTGGGGATGCGAATGATTATGTTGGTAAAGGTATGACTGGTGGGCGTATTGTTATTCGCCCACCACAAGGTTCGGCATTTTTAAGCCATGAAGCAACCATTGCCGGAAATACCTGTTTATATGGCGCAACAGGCGGCAAACTATTTGCTGCCGGTCGCGCTGGTGAACGTTTTGCTGTGCGAAACTCAGGCGCAATTAGTGTGGTTGAAGGAATAGGTGATAATGGCTGCGAATATATGACTGGCGGTATTGTCTGCGTGTTAGGAAAAACAGGCATTAACTTTGGTGCAGGAATGACTGGTGGTTTTGCTTATATCTTAGATACAGACGGTGATTTCCATAAACGCATTAACAAAGAACTCATAGAATTACTCAATGTTGCTGATTACTCTATCCACGAAGAACATTTGCGTGGTTTAATCATGGAACATGCTCAACTTACGCATTCATCACGAGCTGAGGACATTTTAGCTAATTGGGATGACTTTGCTAAACAATTTGTCTTAGTCAAACCTAAATCCAGTGATGTCAAAGCCTTATTAGGGCACCGTAGTCGCTCATCAGCAGAACTACGCATTCAAGCACAATAAGTAAGGAGAGCACGAAATGAGTCAAAATGTTTACCAGTTTATCGATTTACAACGTGTTGAACCGCCCAAAAAATCGCTAAACATTCGCAAAATAGAATTTGTTGAAATTTATGAAGGCTTTTCCGCCTCACAATCCCAAGCGCAAGCAGATCGCTGCCTAGCTTGTGGTAATCCTTATTGTGAATGGCGTTGCCCTGTACATAACTATATCCCAAATTGGTTAAAATTGGTTAATGAAGGTAAAATATTAGAAGCGGTTGAACTATCTCATCAAACCAATAGTTTGCCTGAAGTATGTGGACGTGTTTGCCCACAAGATCGCCTTTGTGAAGGCTCATGTACTTTAAATGCAGAATTTGGTGCTGTCACCATTGGCAATATTGAACGTTATATAACAGATACTGCGTTTAAAATGGGATGGAAACCTGATTTATCCAATGTTGAACAAACAGGATTGAAAGTTGCCGTAATTGGCGCTGGTCCTGCTGGTCTGGCTTGTGCCGATGTATTGGTGCGCAATGGCGTAACGCCTATCGTCTTTGATCGTCATCCTGAAATTGGCGGATTACTTACATTTGGGATTCCTGCGTTCAAACTTGATAAAGACGTATTAATCAATCGCAGACGTATATTTACTGAAATGGGTATTGAATTCCGTCTCAATACTGAAGTAGGCAAAAATATTCAATTAAGTGATTTGATTAATGAATTTGATGCCGTTTTTGTCGGTGCGGGTACCTATCAATCCATGCGTGCAGGACTAAAAAATGAAGATGCCAACGGTGTTTATGATGCCTTACCATTTTTAATAGCCAATACCAAACATCTTATGAATCACTCACAAACCCAAGATACGCCATACATTGACATGAAAGGTAAGCGTGTTGTGGTATTAGGTGGTGGTGATACAGCAATGGACTGTGTACGAACATCTATTCGCCAAGGGGCAAGTGACGTCACCTGCGCCTATCGCCGCGATGAAGCCAATATGCCAGGTTCAAAACGAGAAGTCAAAAACGCCAAAGAAGAAGGCGCAAACTTCCAATTCAATGTCCAACCCTTAAGTATTGAAATTAATGGAACAGGACAAGTAACAGGGGTAAGAATGGTCAAAACTGAACTTGGTGAACCTGATGCAAAAGGACGACGCTCACCAATTATTGTTGAAGGTTCTGAATTTATTCTACCTGCCGAAGCAGTAATAATGGCATTTGGCTTCAAACCCCATGCCATGCCTTGGCTAACTGAGCATGGTGTTGATTTTGACCCACAAGGTCGAATCATCGCGCCAGAAGCTAACCGCTATCAAACCAGCAATCCCAAAATTTTTGCTGGTGGCGATGCTGTTCGAGGCTCTGATCTAGTAGTCACAGCGATTAGCGAAGGGCGAAAAGCAGCCGAAGGAATCTTGGATTATTTGGACGTTTAATAATCATTTACTATTAAATTAATAAACCCGCTGATTGCAAGCGGGTTTATTTTTGAATGATAAATGACAATAAAGCTAAAGAAATTAAGGAATGAAGATCATCGGTAAATTTATCTTCATCAACTGCTTTGTTATTACATTAATAGGATGTGATAATAAAACAAAGTTTAATCGAATACAGGCATTTAATGAATATTCTTCAATTATTGAATATGCCCCTTATTCAAAACATATAAAAAAACAAACTATTGGTACTTACTCTGATGATTTATTAAAAAGCATTACAACTATTTTGGGTGATAAAAAGATATCATCTTATCATAATAGGAATGAGTATGTAGATTGGGCAACCGCAACAAGAATTTTAACAGACGATAATGAAGAAAATGCGGAAGCAAAATTGGTGAATATAGAGAGAAAAATAGTACGTGGAATAGAATATTGGTAATGTAATTCTGCTTTGCTTAGATTTCTAATAAAACAAGAAAGCATTATCAAAACTTTCACGTACATTTTTGTTTAGGTATAAAATTAGTTATTTTGGCTACTTTGGTTTAGGGTATTTTTATACGCCCCCACCCAATTCCCAAAATAACCTTAATTTTACGCAAAAAAACATTCAGAAAAGCAATTGATTTTATTGAATTTTTTGTTTTACCTTTTATAAAAACTGAATCCTTTTGTATCACTAAAAAGCTATTAAAACTATTTTTATAGGCATCAGAATGTGCCCACCAAACAGGGATGTTTGGTGAGATACCATTTTATCGGGAACAAATTAGTGCTAGTGTATTAAAACCGCACAACAAAGTATGGTGGCTGTAGGCAACATTCGGCAATCATGCATGTGGTATGGATTTTTTATCATAAAAATCAATAAGCAGAGAATTTTCATCAACCGTTAATTTTATCCACAAAATTCTTAATTCCTCTATCTACCCTAAAAACATTCAGAAAACATATTGATTTTATTTGATTTTTTATTTTCATTTAAATCAATGAATTATAAAACACGACATTTGTTTATTGGGTAGCCTTTTATATCTTTTTAACAACTTCAACCCAATTAGGCAATATATCAAATAGAATAAAATTAGGCATTTCACAAGTATTGATAAAAAGTATAAACTATAGCACTATTTAAATAGTCGAAATATCAATTCAACCATAAAGATAACATCATGCAAAAGTTTAATGTCAAAACCTTTCAGGGGTTAATTCTTACGTTACAAGATTACTGGGCGAATCAAGGCTGTACAGTGATTCAGCCTTTAGATATGGAAGTGGGTGCGGGGACTTCTCACCCTATGACCTGTTTACGTGCATTGGGCCCAGAACCGATAAATGCAGCTTATGTTCAGCCATCACGTAGGCCAACTGATGGTCGCTATGGTGAAAACCCAAATAGGTTACAACATTATTACCAATTTCAAGTTATCTTAAAACCATCTCCAGATAATATTCAAGAGCTTTATTTAGGTTCATTAAAAGAGCTAGGGCTCGATCCAACTATTAATGATATCCGTTTTGTGGAAGATAACTGGGAAAACCCAACGCTTGGTGCATGGGGGCTAGGTTGGGAAGTTTGGTTAAACGGTATGGAAGTAACCCAATTTACTTACTTTCAACAAGTTGGTGGTCTTGAATGTAAACCAGTTACAGGTGAAATCACTTACGGGCTTGAGCGCTTAGCGATGTATATCCAAGGTGTGGATAGCGTTTATGATTTAGTTTGGAGTGATGGCGCTTTTGGAAAAACCACTTATGGTGATGTGTTCCATCAAAATGAAGTAGAGCAATCCACTTATAATTTTGAATATGCTAATGTTGAGTTTTTATTTTATTGTTTTGAACAACACGAAAAAGAAGCAAAGTATTTACTTGAGCTAGAAAAACCTCTGCCACTACCTGCTTATGAACGTATATTAAAAGCAGCTCACTGTTTTAATTTACTTGACGCACGTAAAGCGATTTCAGTTACTGAACGTCAACGTTATATTTTACGCATTAGAACATTAACTAAAATGGTGGCAGAGGCCTATTACGCATCACGTGAAGCACTCGGATTTCCTATGTGCCAAAATTCACACGCTAAGCAAAACGCATCAAAGTAGGATTTAAAAGATTATGCAAAAAACATTTTTAGTGGAAATTGGTACCGAAGAGTTACCACCAAAATCACTGCGCACATTAGCAGAAAGCTTTGCGGCTAATTTTATACAACAACTTGATAATGCGAATTTAGAGCATGGAGAAGTACTGTGGTATGCATCCCCTCGCCGTTTAGCATTAAAAGTTATTAATCTGAATGATACTCAGCCCGATAGCCAAATTGTTAAACGCGGTCCTGCAGTGAGTGCTGCATTTGATACTAATGGCAAACCAACTAAAGCGGCCGAAGGCTGGGCCCGAGGTTGTGGAATTACAGTTGACCAAGCCGAGCGAATACAAACCGATAAAGGCGAATGGCTTTCTTATACTCAACATCAACAAGGCCAACTTGTGGTTAATTTATTATGCGATATGGTTAAAACAGCACTAAGCAAGTTACCTATTCCTAAACCAATGCGCTGGGCAGCTCGCCAAGTTGAATTTATTCGCCCCTGCCATACTGTCACAATGCTTTATGGGGATGAGATTGTAGCAGGTACAATTTTAGATATTGAATCAAACCGAATTATTCGTGGTCATCGTTTTATGGGGGAACAAGAGTTCACTATCGATAATGCTGATCAATATCCCGACATTTTAGAACAACGAGGCAAAGTGATTGCTGATTATGACAAACGAAAAGCAATTATTAAACAACAAGCTGAAAGCGAAGCTGCTAAACTTAATGGTAAAGCCGACTTAACAGACAGCTTGCTTGAAGAAGTCTCATCTTTAGTTGAATGGCCTGTTGTATTAACGGCTAAATTTGAAGAACGTTTTTTAGAAGTACCTGCTGAATCTCTGGTTTACACCATGAAAGGCGATCAAAAATACTTCCCTGTTTATGATAAACAAGGCAAATTATTACCAAACTTTATTTTTGTCGCTAACATTGAATCCAAAGATCCACAAGTGGTCATTTCGGGGAACGAAAAAGTAGTTCGCCCACGCCTTGCTGATGCTGAATTCTTTTACCAAACCGATTTAAAACAGCGTTTAGAAGATCGCTTGCCTCGCCTTGAAACAGTCTTATTCCAACAACAGCTTGGAACAGTTAAAGAGAAATCAATTCGCATTGAGCTACTATCCGGCTTTATTGCTGAAAAAATTGGCGCAAATATTGAACAAGCGAAACGAGCAGGTAAGTTAACTAAATGCGATTTAGTAACCAATACTGTTTTCGAATTTCCTGAAACACAAGGTATTATGGGGCGCTATTTAGCGCTTAAAGACGGCGAAAATATTGAAGTAGCTACTGCAATTGAAGAACAATATAAACCACGTTTTGCTGGTGATGAGTTACCAAGTACTACGGTTGCTTGTGCGGTTTCTATTGCTGAAAAAATAGATACCTTAGCGGGTATTTTTGGCATTGGTCAGCATCCTAAAGGAGACAAAGATCCTTTTGCCTTGCGCAGAGCGGCTATTGGAATATTACGCATCATTGTTGAGAAGGCATTGCCGTTAGATCTTGTTGAATTAGCAAATTATGCCACATCGTTATATGGCGATAAGCTAAATAATAAAAATGTAGTTGAAGATATTGTTAATTTTATGCAAGGTCGTTTTCGAGCTTGGTATCAAGAACAAGGCTTTGCTATTGATACTATCCAATCAGTTCTAGCTCTTAATCCAACTAAGCCAGCTGATTTTGATGCGCGCGTTAAAGCAGTGACTCACTTTAGAACGTTGCCTGAAGCTTCGTCATTAGCGGAAGCGAATAAACGGGTGTCAAATATCTTATCAAAAACAGATATTGCGATTCCAGAGCAAATCAATGCAGCATTACTAGAAGCGGGAACCGAAGGAGAATTAGCTAAAAAATTGGCAATTTTAACCGATAAACTTGCGCCTTATTTTAACCAAGGTCGTTATCAAGAGGCTTTAGTTGAACTATCGTCGCTAAAAGACACTGTAAACGCATTTTTTGATTCAGTCATGGTTATGGTTGACGATGAAAAAATTAAACTTAATCGATTAGCACTGTTGAAAAAGCTACAAAACCTATTCTTAAAAGTCGCTGATATTTCATTATTACAGTCCTAATTTTAATCATTAAAAATCAATAGTGGTAACATCCTGTTGCCACCCCTATAAGGAATTTATATGGAGTTACAAACAAAACTATCTTTTTCTTTGATTTTTGAGCAATCGCGCAATTTTCTTTGCAATCGAATGAAACCAATTACTTTGGTTTGCCTAGCGTTAGCAGTAATTAATAATATCCTTACTGGAACTATATCTATTGATGAAGAGGCAATCAAAAATTTATATTTAGGGCACATAAATAGCACTATTTCACTCATAATAATGTTTACGTTAATGATAGGTATCATTCTTAAAGCAATTAGTATTGCTATGATTTCTAATCTATATACCAGCGATAGACTTAACTTAAATTTATTATTATCTAAAGCATTATCTAATTTATTAAATATTATTCTTTTTTATCTTTTTATTTTTGTAATTCTCTTGTTTGCAGTATTAATAGTAAGTATGGGCATTTTTATTTTAAAAATGTTGTTGCCTACAGCAATTTTATCAATCTTAATGATCTTAATAGTCTTTTTTTCAATTATATTTATAGCCATTTTTAGTAACTTCTTTTTTGGTTTGCTGGTTAATCCTAATAATAGAAGCTTTATGGAGCTAATCAATCTAAGCTTGACATTATCTAAACAGCATTGGAAACCCGCGTTACTTATGTTATTAACATTTTTGGCTTTTGAACTAATACTTGCTGGATTTGGGCTTTTATTTGGTGCAGTTGAAGTAGCAATTGAGAATTTAATAAATAGTCATATTGTTAGTATTCTAATTGACATTATGCTTTTCTTCTTTGCTATCATGTTAGACACTTTTATTGTCATCTTTTTTTATCGGCTTTATTCTTTAGCCACCGGTATAGCTAGCCCAAAAGTACCACCTAAAAATGATGAAAATAACAAACTCATAGTTTAATCATTTTATTTCCTTACCAGTTTAAGTTAGCAAAAGAAAGCTGGTAAGGATAACGTTTTCCCATATATTTTTTCATTTAGCTAAAATTAATTGGATAACAACAATGACCCCCGCCATAAATTTACTTAAAAAACTTAAAACGCAATTTAACATTCACCAATATCAGCATGATCCCAAGCAAACCCATTATGGGCAAGAAGCGGTTGATAAACTCGATCCCAGTTTAAATGTCACCGCATCACAAATATTTAAAACGCTGATTGTCAATTTAAATGGTAATAATAAAACATTAGCGGTGTGCGTATTACCTGTTAATGAGCATTTAGATTTAAAAAAAGTGGCACAGAGGCTAAACTGTAAAAAAATAGATTTAGCCGATGCTAATTTAGCCCAAAAAGTAACGGGGTATTTGGTGGGTGGAATTAGCCCATTAGGTCAAAAACAACAACTTTTTACACTCATTGACAGTAGCGCCAACCAACACAAAACCATGTTTATATCAGGTGGTAGAAGAGGATTAGAAATTGAAATTGCACCTCAAGATCTAGCTGATATATTGCAAGCCCAATTGACTGATATCACTATTAAACATGATTGATCACATTCATATTTAATAAGATTTATAGGTTAGATTCGTTAAGATGATGATGAAGCAGAAAATGAAAATAATCGACGTTCTTTGATATACGTATTTTATTTTTTAATTGATACAAAAATAATGAAATAACAAATTAAAGCGACAAGGTCATGAGAATATGCTCATGACCTTAAAATAACTCCCATCAATAAAATCGACAGAAAGGCAGCAAACTTATTTGATTGCTTCTTTTAAACTTTTACCTGATACAAATGCAGGCACTTTGCTTGCTTCAATTTTAATTTCTTTACCTGTTTTCGGGTTACGACCAGTACGTGCTTTACGCTCGTTGACTTTGAATGTACCGAAACCAACTAATTGAACTGGCTCACCTGCTTTTAATGATTCAGTAATAGCAGCTAATGTAGCTTCCAATGCTGTTTTAGCAGCTACTTTAGTAATATCAGCTTTGCTAGCAATAGCGTCGACAAGTTCTGTTTTATTCATGGATATATCCTTACATATTATTTTATTGTTAAAGTTAACATTATAAACAAAGCTAAAATTTAGCTTCGCTACTGTAAACAGTGTTTAGATTACATTGCGGTTAAATGTAGTCTATATTCATCTAATATTAAAGAAAAATTTAATAAAAAATAAAAAAATTACACTTTAAATCGCTTAACCGCACAAAAAAACACCAATATTGCTTACTCCAGATGCTCGAATTTCATCTTTTAAGCCTTTTATCAACTCAATCATCTCATTATTTTCATCACGTAATAATCGTAATATCTCCCACTGTAAATCAAATTCATCAATCACACTAGGTAAAGTTTGTTGCGCATCTGGTGAAAGATTAACATTAGTTTTAGTCATTTCAAATTCAGCAATGGTGGTTGCCGATATGCTACTTACTTTAGCGGTATGATCAGCCATTTCACCACTCAAATAAGAGTGTAAAACCTCACCAAGCGCCTGACAAGCATCGATAGCTGGGTAAATCATATAAGGACTGTCATCTGTTACCGTTGGAATGATAGCTTCTAATTTTTCAAGTTGTAAATCAAAATTGATTTTTGCCTCTTCAACTAATAGTGACTCCCAGACTAAATCCAGTATTTTTTTGTAACTTTTAGCGACTTCTTCGGTATGTTGTTGTTGACAATAAAAAACCAAATTCGGGTACATACGTTCACATAAACAAATCATAAACAAACGTTGCTGCCAAGGGGCTAACTTTGCTAATCTTAATTGGACTGGATTTTTAATCATGACAAAACCTTTTGGGACCGTTGATGCACAGCATCAATCAAATACTGCACATGTTCTACAGGAATATCTTGATGAATACCGTGACCTAAATTAAAAATATGCCCATTATAAGCACCAAATTCTTTTAGAACGGCATCAACATTAGACTCGATTATTAATTTGCTAGCATAGAGGACTGACGGATCCAAATTACCTTGTATAGCAATTTTTCCTTTTTGGTGAATATCGCGCAAATTAACGCTCCAATCAACACCAATCGCATCACAACCTGTGTTGGCAATACTATCTAACCACAGCCCTCCCCCTTTTGTAAAAAGCGTAACAGGAACATATGAGCTGATATCGTCAGTTTTAATGCCTCGTTTTAATTTTGATAAGATAAGTTGCATATAATGCAGCGAAAACGTTTGATAGCTCTGATGGCTCAATACACCACCCCATGTATCAAATATCATTATCGATTGTGCCCCAGCTTCGATTTGGGCGTTTAAATACAAAGCGACGCTTTCAGCGAGCTTTTCGAGCAGCAAATGTAATACTTTAGGTTTGCTATAAAGTAAGCGTTTAATTTTAGTAAAAGCTTTACTACTGCCGCCTTCTACCATGTAAGTTGCTAATGTCCATGGGCTACCCGAAAAGCCAATTAATGGAACCTTACCATTAAGCTCTTTTTTGGTTAAACGAATCGCATCCATTACATACTTAAGCGATTGCTCAGGATCAGGGATCGGCAATTGCTCAATATCAGATAAACAGGATATTGTTTTAGCAAATTTAGGACCTTCACCCGCTTCAAAGTGCAAACCCAGCCCCATAGCGTCAGGAATGGTCAAAATATCAGAAAAAATAATAGCCGCATCAAGATCAAAGCGTTTTAATGGCTGTAGCGTCACTTCACAAGCTAATTCAGGTGTTTGGCACATAGTCATAAAATCGCCCACTTTTGCTCTTAACTGACGATACTCCGGCAGATAGCGTCCAGCTTGACGCATCATCCAAATAGGGGTGTAATCAACAGGTAAACATTGCAATGCACGCAAATAACGATCGTTTTTTAATTGGCTCATATCTTCAGCTCTTTAAATCAAGTGTTTATTTTGTCAAAGAAGTTTTAGGTAAGCAGCGTTTTAATATAACATCATCTCACTTAACTATTATTTATTTGTGATTTGAAGCTAAGGTTGTGATAATGTATTTTTTGCATAACAAATCAACGTTTCAGAAATATTTTGCATGACACTGCTTTCAGGTGCAAAACGATGCCAATATAGCATACGCCTTTGATATAGCCCTTCTGTTAAATTAACCAATTCACCATTCTTCAGCTCTTGTTCAATCTGTAACTTTGGTAGCATACAGCACGCAGAGCCTTGTTTAGCTAATTGCACAAACGCCTCAGATGAACTGGTGATATGACACACCACACTGCCTGGGGTAAGGTTAAAATTTTCTTGTAAAAAAGCCTGATGCATATCATCTAAATGGTCGAATGCAACCGCTGGCGCTTTAAGTAAAGACGATCGCGTGACACCATTTGGAAAGTACTTTTTAGCAAAATCAGGAGAGGCAACAAAAATATAGTCTAATGCACCTAATAAATCAGACAAACATCCTGGTAAAGGGTTAGCTTGAATACTAATTGCACCAACGACTGTGCCTAAGCGTAGCAGTTCTAAAGTATGCTCTTCATCTTTTACCTGAATATCGAAACGTAAAATATTTTTATCTAAAACAGGCTTTAACGCTGGTAAAAGCCATGTTGCTAAAGAGTCAGCATTAATCGCAATCGACAATGACAATGGTGTAGTATTTTGTTCATTATCACCTAGCCATTGTTGTTCTAATAATTCAACTTGGTGTAGTAACCCCAAAAGATGCTCGCCTTGTTTGGTTGCTTTTGGCGGAATGGTTCTCACTAATAGTTGTTGACCAAAAAAGCTTTCTAACTGCTTAATGCGTTGCGATACTGCGGGTTGTGTAATACACAGCTTATCAGCTGCTCGCTCAAATCCTCGTTCTTTTATCACTGCATCTAATGCTTGTAATGCTCTATAATCTGGACGCTTCATAATCTCTTTACTAATGATTTGATCACTGCTTGAATATTCAAGCTACTTTAACATCGCAATAAGTTTTAAACATATCAAACATTGATATATTTTCTTAAAATCCTAATGATTTTTACTTTCCAATTGGGTACTATGCCATATCTTCAATAATTTTGCTTTTAAAATTTTATTTTTTTTAAGAAAAAGTATCCTCAAAAATAGGTGATACCATGACACAAGACGAATTAAAAAAAGCCGTAGGCTGGTCAGCATTGAAATTTATTAAACCTGATTCTTATGTTGGTGTGGGAACCGGTTCGACAGCATCCCACTTTATTGATGCATTAGCTACAATAAAAGATCAGATCAAAGGTGCTGTATCAAGCTCTGAAGCATCGACACAAAAATTAAAGAGCTATGGCATTACTGTGCTTGATTGTAATGAAGTGGATAGTTTGGATATCTATGTTGATGGTGCTGATGAAATCAATCACCAGTTACAAATGATTAAAGGCGGAGGCGCTGCTTTAACACGTGAAAAAGTGGTTTCAGCCATTGCCAAACAATTTATTTGTATTGCCGATGAATCAAAAGTTGTTGATGTATTAGGTAAATTCCCGTTACCCATTGAAGTGATCCCAATGGCTCGCTCTTATGTTGCTCGTGAATTATTCAAACTAGGTGGTAAACCAATTTATCGCCAAGGCGTCATAACGGATAATGGTAATGTTATTTTAGACGTTCATGACCTTATCATTGCCAACCCCATAGAATTAGAAAATCGAATAAATAGTATTGCTGGCGTGGTAACGGTTGGGTTATTTGCCAACAAAGGGGCAAATATTGCGCTTATAGGAACACCTTCGGGAGTAAAAGAGCTAAAATAAATTTGCTTATCATAATCAAATTTATTGCTTTTATATCACTATAAGGCTCAATTTATATTCTGAAAGCAATGAGAGGAAATAATGACTATTCAAACGTCAACCAAAGATGAAAACAAATTTTTATTACTTGAGGGTATTCATCCTAGTGCCATAGAAATATTAAAATCGGCAGGTTTTACCAATATTGAGTACCATAAAAGTGCATTATCGCCCGAAGAACTTAAGCAGGCATTAAAAGATGCTCGTTTTATTGGGATCCGCTCAAGAACTCAATTAACCAAAGATATTATTGATGCCGCCCCCAAACTTGCTGGCATTGGTTGCTTTTGTATTGGCACTAATCAGGTTGATCTTGATGCGGCAACGGTGAAAGGGATTCCTGTATTTAATGCACCATTTTCTAATACACGATCTGTTGCCGAGCTAGTCTTAGCTGAAGCGGTATTGCTACTGCGCCGAGTGCCCGAAGCCAATGCAAAAGCTCACCGAGGTAAATGGAATAAAATAGCTACTGGTTCACACGAGGCTCGTGGTAAGAATTTAGGTATTATTGGTTATGGACACATTGGTAGCCAATTAAGTATTCTAGCTGAATCGTTAGGAATGAATGTTTATTTTTACGATATTGAAACCAAATTACCGTTAGGCAACGCTAAACAAGTGTCATCAATGAAAGAGCTGTTAGCGATAAGCGATATCGTTTCAATGCATGTACCCGAAAATTCAACAACGATAAAAATGATAAGCGATAGCGAAATAGACGCCATGAAACAAGGTGCTATTTTAATTAATGCTTCACGCGGTAAAGTCATTGACCTTGATGCATTAACTCATGCACTACAAACCGATAAAATTAGTGGTGCAGCAATTGATGTCTTTCCAACAGAACCGGCTAGCAACAACGATCCATTTGAATCGCCATTGTGCCAATTTGACAATGTCATTATCACCCCTCATATTGGCGGTTCAACCAGTGAAGCGCAAGAAAATATTGGCATTGAAGTCGCCACTAAACTCGCAAAATACTCTAATACAGGTGCAACACTTTCTGCGGTTAACTTTCCCGAAGCATCGTTGCCTATTCCAGCTAAAGGAGCAAGTCGCTTTATTAATATTCACCGTAATCAACCAGGCGTATTAACCGCGATTAATACCTTATTTGCTGAACAAGGGCTTAATATCTCGGCACAATATTTACAAACCGATGCCAAAATTGGTTATGTTGTGATTGATATTGATAGAGTCAATCCCGATAAAGCCGAGGAATTGCTTGATAAACTAAAAAATGTCTCAGGCACTATTCGCGCAAGGTTGCTGTTTTAATTTAATTGCACTCAATGCCGCCTATCTTTCTTTAGGCGGCTAATAAATTAGATATCAATAAAAACAAAGAGCACTAATATCCTAATTAAGTTCTATTGATTAGTCATGTTACTTTATAAAAAGGGTTTAAAACATAATGCACTAAAAGGCGATAATTACTTAGCATGATCAAATTATCCGTTATGCCCGTTTTTTGCTGTTTGCCTATTTCACCCAATTAGTTTGCACAATTCACTACTCGCCGTTTAACAACGAGTAGTGGCAATAAGCTTAAGGGGATACGCATGCAGCTAACGCAAGGGGATCTAACCTATCATACATACCTAATGCTCCTGAAACTGTATCAACCGCCAAATAAGACCCAGGTTCCGTCTGACTACTCGTCCAAAGATCTCTTACACCACTAGCGCTTGCCCAAGTAATATCATATGTGCCACGACGATAATAATCTTCATCTTCATCTTCATCATTATAATCATTATAATCATTAGGGTTGTATTCACTAACAAAACGCCCCCATTCATTAAGTAATCCTCCTATCCAACGAGATCCACGCTTAAAACTTAAACGTCGTTGATAAAAGCCATATTCAAGCTCTGGTATACCATCGGTCCAACCCACGTATGGGTCATTAGAATTTGTCAAATCATTCGCACCAGGGACACGATAGCCACTACCTAACTCTTGACAAAACCTTGTAGCTTCTTCATATGTCACTCCTTCATAGACTAGTTGGCCGTTTGTATCTACAGATGAGGGAGGATTATTTATATACCAACGCGCTATTTTAAAGCTATAAAGTAAACGGGTATGACTACTATCAGCATAAATGTTAAACACCGATGGCGAAAAACGCTTATCTATTGAATCACGAGTTGGCCCATTTAACTTTATTTTTAAACCTTTTTTAAAATCTATCGGCCTGGGTCTTCCATTCCAAGGCTGCCAATTCACCTTAGAGAAAGAAAGAGATAAGGTTACACCATGACCACTTGCTGCTCTAATAGTTGTACCATTTGCGGCAATAACTTGTTCTGGCGTTATGCCGACTAACACTAAAAAGAAGTGTAACCCATTTGCCCCAGTCGTTGGAAAGTTCTCAATAGACCTATCGACTTGGTGAACTTTAAATCCCAAACCTTGTATCCAATTAGGACCGTCCATTTCAGGATAAAATCCACCATCCAATTCATTATTAGGCAATGCATAACAGCTTGTCGGTATATCTGCCTTATTGCCCAAATAATAAGTATGACTAATCTCATTAAAAGTACTGGTTTGCGGCAGACCATACTCTGTTGATAATGTGCCATTAGTTGCCGTCATAGTGAGTTGGTAAGGTACATCACAGCCGTTTAATAATCTATTAGGGTTAGCTTTAATTTCGGCAGTAATATCTTTATCATCAGCGTCTAACCATTTGACTTTTAGCTTACCTGTCGCACTGGCATTACCATCTCCATCAGCATCGCCCCAATAATTATGTGGCTCGCCGATTAAGTTACTTAGCTCAATACTTGGGTAATGCGTATTATCTGTTAATGGTACAAATGTTTGAATATCAGCAAATGTTTTTACTTCGCTAGGTAATGCTATAGGATTTGTGTAGCTTGAATTATCAACTTTGGCATTAGGATATAATTCGCTATTTTCACCTGGAGCAATATACAGGCTACCATCAGGTAATTTAATGCTGAGCAAGCCTTCTTCACTCATTATTTTCGTTACACCATTATCCAAGCTTAAATAAGGAGCACTGCCTTGTATCACATTAGAGGTTGTTGCTGATAATGCTGTAGCATTGGTTGATACCATTAAGCCCAATAAAGCACCTGATATTGATAACGTATAACGATTAATATTCCATTTGGACAACGCCGACAATGTACTTTGATAATCTGTTTTTACGTTTTTTATAAAATTAATTTTTTGTACAAAAGACAAATTAGTATGACTATTCATTCCACCATTACCTGTTATAACTTATTGGTTATTAATTCCATTTTTCTAAATATTATCAATTATAAACAAAAATAAGCCTTATTTAACCAACTTTTTTAGTTACAATTTTATGTTATTTATTTTCCATTTATCTGCACTTTAAGTAGGTTAATCGCTTTTTGTATAAGCTTAAGGAGATACGCATGCAGCTAGCACAGTATTTTCCCCCCATCTTCCATCAGTTAGGCTTCCGTCTATTGGGCTAACCAAAAGATAATTATTATTTAATAGAGAATTTGTCCAATAGAAATCATCTCCCCAAGTAATCGCATAGTCACTGTTCTGTAGAGCCGATTCCTCACTACCCCAATCCTCCTCATCATCATAATTACCCTGCCCTTTAAAAACACTAGCCATTCTCCCCCATTCACTAAATAAACCGCCTATCCAACGACCTCCACGCTTAAAACTCACACGTCGTTGATAACCGTAACTTTCCGTCTCCATTACACCACCATCCCATCCCTCAAAATTGGCATTTGTGAGATCATTAGCTCTAGTGATACGATAGCCACTAGCTAGCTCTTGGCAAAACATTGTAGCTTTTTCAAATGTCATATTTTCATAGACTGGCTGTCCATATTCATCGGAGGAGGGAGGATTATTTATATACCAACGCTCTATCTTAAAGCTATAAAGTAAATGGGTATGATTGCTATCAGCGTAAATTTTAAATACTGATGGCGAAAAACGCTTATCTCTTGAATCACGAGTTGGTCCATTTAACTTTATCTTAACGCCAGTTTTCGAATTTATCGGCCTCGCATCCCAACGCTCTTGATCTTCCCAAGTATATGAGTAATTCCAATTCACTTCGGCTGCAGAAAGCGATAAAGTTACGCCATGACCACTCTCTGCATGAACAGTAGTACCATTTGCGGCAACAACTTGCTCTGGTGTTATACCCGTTAATAATAAAAAGAAATGTATACCATTTGTCCCTGTCGTTGGAAAGTTCTCGGTTAATTTATCAGCAGAATGAATTTTAAACCCTGCATTTACTACCCAATCAGGGCCATCTGATGCCGCGCGTTGGCTATCATATCGAGTGTTAGGCAATGCATAACAGCTTGTCGGTATATCTGCCTTATTGCCCAAATAATAAGTATGACTAATCTCATTAAAAGTACTGGTTTGTGGCAAACCATACTCTGTTGATAATGTACCATTAGTTGCCGTCATAGTGAGTTGGTAAGGTACATCACAGCCGTTTAATAATCTATTAGGGTTAGCTTTAATTTCGGCAGTAATATCTTTATCATCAGCGTCTAACCATTTGACTTTTAGCTTGCCTGTCGCACTGGCATTACCATCTCCATCAGCATCGCCCCAATAATTATGTGGCTCGCCGATTAAGTTACTTAGCTCAATACTTGGGTAATGCGTATTATCTGTTAATGGTACAAATGTTTGAATATCAGCAAATGTTTTTACTTCGCTAGGTAATGCTATAGGATTTGTGTAGCTTGAATTATCAACTTTGGCATTAGGATATAATTCGCTATTTTCACCTGGAGCAATATACAGGCTACCATCAGGTAATTTAATGCTGAGCAAGCCTTCTTCACTCATTATTTTCGTTACACCATTATCCAAGCTTAAATAAGGAGCACTGCCTTGTATCACATTAGAGGTTGTTGCTGATAATGCTGTAGCATTGGTTGATACCATTAAGCCTAATAAAGCACCTGATATTGATAACGTATAACGATTAATATTCCATTTGGACAACGCCGACAATGTACTTTGATAATCTGCTTTTACGTTTTTTATAAAATTAATTTTTTGTACAAAAGACAAATTAGTATGACTATTCATTCCACCATTACCTGTTATAACCTATTGGTTATTAATTCCATTTTTCTAAATATTATCAATTATAAACAAAAATAAGCCTTATTTAACCAACTTTTTTGTTAAGTTTTGTAAAGATAAAACATGGACTGATCACTTGTTAGGCACACTTAAGAAATCAATGCGATAGTACTACACTAAATCAACAATAAACGGGATAAAAATAACGATAAACACAATAAATATCACTTTTTTGTGCATAGAACTTTTTTGTGCATAGAACAAAGTACCTAATAATGCGCTTATTAGGCAATACGATAGTTTGTTAAAAATAGCTTAGATAAAAAAGAGATTGACAAAATTTTAACTATTATACAATTAAATAATTAATGAAAAATTAGTCTAATTTTGATGGCAAAAATAATCTATTGTGTAAAAATTATAATTTAATGTGATTTATTTTCCGTTTATTTTCACTTTAATTAGGTTAATTCCTTTTTGTGTTAGCGCTTCAAAGTACCTATTATCTAAATTATCGTCGGTGATAATTGTATGAACAGCACTTAAATCACACACAACATTGGGGCTACGACGACCAAATTTTGATGAATCAACTAATAAAATTAACTTTGCAGCAGCCTTACTCATTGCCACACTACCATGGTAACTTTCATTAAACGTTGTGACGCCACCAACTAAATCAACACCATCAGCCCCCATAAATAACATATCAAAGGTATAAGATTCAAATGCGGCAATAGCTAATGCATTGTTGCTATGAAAAGAGGCTGATTTTCGACGAAACGTGCCTCCCGTTAAAATAATAGTTTGATCATTATCGTTCGCAACCAATTCATTAACCATATGCAAACTATTGGTCATAATCGTGAGGTTATTAAATTTAGCTAGCGTTGGGATCATTTGAGCAACGGTGCTTCCAGCGTCAAAAATGATTGAATCCCCCTCATGAATCAGCTTAGCGGCCTCTTCTGCTATGGCTTTTTTTTGTGCGGTATTAATATAAGTTTTGTGATCAATAGCTCTATCTCCAAGCTCTCGATTTAACATTGCACCACCATAAGTACGCAAAACTAAGCCACTTGCATAAAGTTGTGTGAGATCTTTACGAATTGTTGTTCCTGTTGTTTTAAAATGCTCGACCAATTCATCTACACTAGCTTGCCCGTTACTTTGCAGGTATTCTAAAATCGCTGTTTGTCGTTGCTTCACTTTCATAATAAAATCCCATCATCATTAGCATGCATATATAAATAGTAATACTTTAAAATATATTATTTCATAATGAAAGGGAATATTTTTCAGAATAAAAGTTAGTTATTTTTTATCTGTGGCTAATGCCACAGTCAATGCACTTTGACACGCAATATCATTGGGGAAAACGTTTTCAGGCATAATATCAGCAATAGGTAATCCATGTAGCTGAATGATGGGCTTTGGTGAGGCAAAAACAGTAATACCTTTCATCAATACAGAGTCAATAACCACTTGATTTTCATCTAATGAAATAGCTATTAATACTCTTGGTCTAAATCGTTTTGTTTTGCTACGACCAATACCTAAATAAGCCCCTTTGTTCATCGCTAAAAAGGCTTGATTAAAGCGCCGAATTTGTAGCCAGCTAAATACAATTTGAAGACACCAAGCAATAAGTGCAATTACAATTAAAGTATTACTCATATTCATGGTTATTCTCCATTATATGTTAGGTATAAAATATGCGAAAATTGTTTGGTTTAATTTTCGCATATCATCTTAACTAAAACATTACTTGCCCACCAGTAATATTAATAGATTGCCCAGTACAATAAGATGCCTTATCACTTGCATAAAATAGCAGCACATCTAGCACATCTTGATAATCACAACCGCGTTTAAGTGGCACTTTATCAATATAAACTTGCTCTACTTGATCATCTGGAATACCTAATTTTTTAGCGTATTGTGGTATTAATGATTGAAACATTGGTGATTTTAATAAATTACCCAGCATCAACGAATTAACAGTGATACCATGATCAGCAAGATCTAAAGCTAAAGACTGTGTTAACCCAACTCCACCAAATTTAGCCGCACTGTATCCTGAATTATGTTTGCTACCAACTTTGCCTGATTTTGAATTAATTTGAATAATTCGACCTTGAGTATTATATTTGATCATCAATTTAGCAAATTCACGCGCGCATAAAAAATAGCCTGTAAGATTAACATTCACCGATAATTGAAAATCGGTCAATGTAAAATGGCTAATAGGTGAAGCTTTTGCAACACCTGCACTATATACCATTAAATCAACATGTTTAAATGTACTATCAACATCTTGTGCTAATTGGATTACACTTTCTTCGTTGGTAGCATTAACCCCAAACCCTTGAGCTGAGCCAGCACCATGTTTTTGATTAATGGCTTCCGCTACCTTATTCGCATTGTCAATATTCAAATCAGCAACAACAACTTGGTATCCTGCATCAGCGATACCTTTGCACAAAAACTCACCTAAAGTTTGACCACCACCGATAACAACTGCTACTTTTTTCATTTTTATATTCCTTAATCATTTAAAATTCTAATTTCATCACCCACAAAAAGTTGCGCAGGAATTTCCCCTTTTACGTGAACAGTTCCGGGTAATTCGGCTTGGCTATTACCATCAAATCTTAATGTGATATGACCTAATTCACGTAAGTTAACATTAGCAACTTCGCCAACCGATGTGATGTTATAAATATGATTGCCTAATTGAAGTATCTGCCCCACTTGTAATTCCAGTTTTAAATCATCATGACTATGAACAAAACAGTAGTCCGCTAAATCAGCAGGCGCACCGTTTTTAAACAGGATTAACATACCGTCAGCTAATGCTTCTTGGGCAAACGCACCAATTTGATCAATTTTTGCATGATAGATAACATTTGACATGATTAACCTTCTTATCTTTACACTTAATACAGGATTTTTATTTCTACCATTGTTTTAAATTAGGGGCAGATGCCCTGACCTTTAAAACAATTTATTGGTATATAAATAACGAAACCGCCCATGCGATTAATACTGTTGGTGCACCTGTTAAAAAACGACTAACCAATACAGATGGCACACCCACTCTCACCGTATCTTGCTTGGCTTCAGCAAGCGATAAACCAACAGGAATAAAATCACATGCCGCTTGTGCATTAATTGCAAACAACGCTGGCAATGCTAAATGAGGCGGAATATTGCCAAGCCCAATTTGTACACCAACTAAAGTACCAATAACTTGGGCAATAACCGCGCCAGGGCCGAGGAACGGAGAAAGCAATGGGAAAGAACAGATCAAGGCTAATATAATAAGTCCTATAGGGTTGTTGGCTAACGGAACCAATCCATGTGCAATAAGGTTGCCTAACCCAGATGCAATAATGATCCCGATTAATGCCGATACAAACGCCATAAAAGGAAGTATTGTTTTAAGTACTGTATCAATAGTATCACGACCAGCTTGGAAAAAAATTGCAACGCCAGATCCCATGCCTATACCGATTTTTGCTAATAATCCATCACTTTGTTCTGTAATTTTTTTACTGCTGTCATATTCCTTAAATTCAGACAAATTATTATTTATTTGTGATTCTTTAACTATTGATGAGGTTTCATCTGCAACATCACTATCTTTTTCTATCAATGAAATATTTTGAGGTTTTACTGCTGAAACATAGATATCTTCAACGATATATTGAGCTAATGGACCAGATTTACCTGTTGCATGAATATTAATCGTTGGCACTCGGTTTTTGGGATAAATACCACAACGTAATGTTCCACCACAGTCAATAACAGCTACGCCAATTTCCTCTTTAGGTGGTTCTCCCTCTTTGAAACCATCAATGGCTTTCCATCCAGTTAACTCCACGAGGGTGTCAACAATCGCTGGGCGAGTACCAGCAGCAATATAGACAATCTTTTTTCCTGCAATAATAGGAAGATCCAAAGGCCCCCCCCAACCCGCTTCGCCTTTTTCGATATGAATAAATTTAGTCATTTTTGTATTCCTTATCATTATCATTTTTTTATAGATGAACTGTTCTTGCTAATTTAATACCCATTTTTCGCTCAAAAATGACAGTGCAAAAGTCTGTGATCCAACCTCTAAAGAAGTTAGTAGCCAAACCGACAAGGAAATAACTCACAGCAAGAGGACCTAAAGGTAAATGTAATGTAGTTAAACCCGCTGCCACACCCAAATATACAAAAAGTTCACCTGGATTGACGTGTGGAAATAACCCATTCATTGAATGGCAACTATAAGAAGAAGCAGCATAATAACTTGGTTTGTAAAACTCTGGCATAAAGCGCCCCAAACTTAATGTCATTGGGTTACAAAAAACAAAAGTTCCAATGAGCGGTAGTAATAAATATCTAGAAATTGGGTTACCTGCACATGCTTGCGCTAAACGTTCGATACGTTCCTGCCCTATAAATTTAATCACTGCATTCATCACTACAAGTAATGAAATTAATAATGGCAAAATGTTAGTTACCATTCCCATAAATACTTTGCCTCCTTCTTGGAATAAGCCAATAAACCACTCGGCACCAAATGAAATAGCATCAATCATGTTGTCTCCTATTAAGTTAAATTTCGGGAAAATACTATCAACTCTAGAAACAAAAAACTTTTAAGATGATCACAATTTAAAATATTTTATTTCATTTTGAAAAATAATATTTCAAATAAAAAGAAATGAGAAAAGTAATAGGTTAATAAAATAGCAATGATAGTAAAAAATTAATGTTTTTTTATTGGACATTAACCTTAAGTTGGCGTAATTTTAGCAATACGGGTATTTATTATTCACTTTAAGGAGAATATATCATGGCTAAAAGTACGACTTCTGCTAAAAAGCTACAACAAGCAGCGATTTTGTTTCCAACTGATTTAGGTCAAAAGGCATCAAAAGATATTTCTGGAGCAATGAATTCTGTTTTAGCAGATGTATTTGCTCTATATTTAAAAACCAAAAACTTTCATTGGCACGTTAGTGGTCCACACTTTCGTGACTATCATTTAATGCTAGATGATCAAGGTGAAGAGCTATTTGCAATGACAGATCCAATTGCCGAACGTGTACGTAAGTTAGGTGGCACAACACTTCGTTCAATCGGTCATATTGGTAAATTGCAAAGCATTGCTGATAACGATGCTGATTTTGTTGAGCCATCAGATATGCTTGCTGAACTTTGCCAAGATAACGTAAGATTGACAGAACGCATGCGTGTAGCGCATGATATCTGTGATAAATATAACGA
Source organism: Gilliamella sp. WF3-4 (assembly GCF_001690275.1). Lineage (GTDB taxonomy): Bacteria > Pseudomonadota > Gammaproteobacteria > Enterobacterales > Orbaceae > Gilliamella > Gilliamella apicola_C. Next base: position 81,216 of record NZ_LZGW01000020.1, read on the forward strand.
CACTGCTACTGCAAGTTTAATTGAAGAATGGATTGATCAAACTGAAAAGCGTGCATGGTTCTTATTTGAAGCCGGCCGAAAAGTCGACTCATCAGGACATTAATAAATAATTATTAATGATAATAATAAGAGGCATTGATTATGCCTCTTATTAAAAATATGTGGAGATTTAAGATGAGTAAAAAAATTGCTGTATTAGTAGGAAGTTTGCGTAAAGACTCTTATAACTTAAAAGTAGCAAAAGTTTTCCAAAAAATCGCACCACCATCACTTTCATTACAAATTATCCAAATTGGGGATTTACCTTTATATAATGAAGATATTGATACTGATGCCCCTCCTGCCTCTTATACTCGTTTTCGTCAAGAAATAGCTAATTGTCAAGGCGCCATTTTTGTAACGCCTGAGTATAATCGTGGCTTACCCGCCGTTATCAAAAATGCAATTGATGTGGGTTCTCGACCTTATGGTAAAAGTATCTGGTCTAAAAAGCCTGCTGCAATTATTTCTGTTTCACAAGGTGCAATTGGTGGGTTTGGGGCTAACCATCAGCTACGTCAATCATTAGTATTTCTTGACATGCCAACATTACAACAACCTGAAGCTTATTTTGGCAGTGTAAGTGCGGCTTTTGATGATCAAGGCAATGTTACCGAAAAAAGCAAAGAATTTTTGTCATTATTTATTAACTCTTATGCTGCTTGGGTTGAAAAACTAAGCTAATTGATATACATTTTCATTATCACAGCCAAAATGATTTGGCTGTGTATTTTATTCGGTAAATCAATTTATATTCCGCTGTAATGACATTATCTATTCCCAAGAGCGAACAAGAACTATTAGATCGTGCACAATTAGTTGCAGGATATTCTTTTGGAGATATAGCACAATATTTAAACATTCCAATACCCGATAATTTAAATAAACAAAAAGGTTGGGTTGGTAATCTTATCGAAACTATTTTAGGTGCAAATGCGGGCAGTAAAGCTGAGCGCGATTTTGCTAATCTAGGTATTGAGCTAAAAACAATTCCCGTTGATAAACAAGGTAAACCTTTAGAAACCACCTTTGTCAGTGTTACGCCATTAATGGCTAATCATGGTGTTATTTGGGAGACAAGCCATGTAAAATATAAACTCGCCAAAGTGTTATGGGTTCCAATTGAAGGGGAAAGAACAATTCCGCTTATTGATCGAAAAGTGGGTAACCCGATTTTATGGACACCCACTCAAGCACAAGAACAACAGCTTAAACAGGATTGGCAAGAATTAATGGATATGATAGCACTAGGGCAAGTTGAAAAAATTACTGCAAGATACGGTACTTATCTACAAATTAGACCAAAGGCAGCCAATGGGCAAGCGCTCACCGAAGCAATTGGTGAAAATGGTGAAATTATTTTAACTCGCCCACGTGGGTTTTATTTAAAAAAAACATTTACTATGCAAATATTGCAAGCGTTAATACGATAGTCATTTTAAGTGCAATAGAATGATTTATAGTTGAAAATATTGATCGTATAACAGAATATACTGGTTATATGTGCTTTTAATACCAACTCTTACCTAACTATTGAAATTTTTGACAATAGTTCAATCTCTCACTAAAAAATAAATAACTTCTTTACTCTCATTTTCACAAAAATACTACCTTCATCACATTTTTTCACATTTATGATTTACTTTGAGCATATGTGAATATAAAGTTACTTCAACATTTGTGATTGAAAAAGAGAATTTGTGAGGGATTTTAAATGAACATTATTTTAGCTGGACACGGGAAAATTGCCCATGAAATGAAAAATAGTATTGAAATGATTGCAGGCCAATATCCTAATTTACATTCAATAACTTTTGAACCAGGAAATAGCATTGATGATTTAAAAGATAAATATCTAAAAATTATTAATCAATCTGAAAGCAAACAGTTTGTCATTATTACCGATATATTTTCTGGTAGCCCTTATAACGCAGCGGCCATGCTAGCTATGCAATCAGATAGTATAGAAGTCATCAGTGGTTTGTCTTTGCCCCTTTGTTTAGAACTATTAAATCTTGATTTTTCACTTATCAATATTGAAACCGTATATGAACAATTAGGTGAAGTTAAATTAGATTTTATTAGATCTTTCAAATCATTATCTAAAAGCATATCTCCAGAAGAGGAATTATAAAATGATTATAAATTTAGTTCGTATTGATGATCGATTAATTCATGGTCAAGTTACCACCGTTTGGACAAAAGAAGCTAAAGCAGAAAGAATTATCATTGTCTGTGATGAGGTCGCTAATGATGAAATACGTTCAACTCTAGTTAAACAAGCTGCACCTCCTGGAATTAAAGTTTCGGTGATTAGTATTGATAAAGCCGCTGCGGTCTATAAAAACCCTAAATATGAAAATGATACTGTTTTTTACCTTTTCACCAACCCAACCGATGTTTTGAGATTAATCAATGCGGGGGTTCCTATTAAAGAGGTTAATATTGGAGGAATGTCGTTTAAAGAGGGGAAGAAACAAATTACCAAAGCCGTTTCTGTTGACAAAAACGACATATCTGCATTCAAAAAAATGCATGAGATGGGTATCAACCTGTGCTTAAAAGTCGTCATTACTGATCCGAATGTTGATTTTATCGAACTTATCTAGACGGTTAGTCATACTAACTAACACAATAAATGGTAGGAGAAACACATGGACATTTCAGTACTTCAAATCATATTGATTTTTATTTTCTCGTGTATCGCAGGGATGGGAAGTGTGCTTGATGAGTTTCAAACTCACCGTCCATTGATTGCATGCACTATGATCGGCTTAATATTGGGAGATATAAAAACAGGGGTTATTTTAGGAGGAACTCTTGAACTTATAGCATTGGGGTGGATGAATATAGGAGCAGCACAATCACCAGATTCAGCATTAGCTAGTGTAATTTCAACAACCTTAGTTATTGTAGGAAAGCAAGATATTCAAACAGGAATAGCTATAGCCCTTCCCGTCGCAGCAGCAGGACAAATATTAACTGTTTTTGCAAGAACCATTACAGTGATATTTCAGCATGAGGCAGATAAAGCAGCTGAAAAGGTTCAATTTCGAAAAATTGAATTACTCCATTTTAGTGCGCTTTTTGTACAAGCATTAAGAGTCTCTATCCCTGCCTCTATTGTTGCAATTTATGTTGATGCAAGCACTGTTCAATCCTTATTAAACATGTTGCCAGATATTGTCACTGGTGGGCTTTCCGTAGCTGGTGGATTTATCGTTGTTGTCGGTTATGCAATGGTGTTAAACATGATGATTGTTAAATATTTAGCCCCATTTTTCTATTTAGGTTTTGTTCTAGGTGGGTATTTAAATTTTAGTTTACTTTCATTTGGTATTTTAGCAGTTATTTTTGCCATTATTTATGTTCAATTAAATCCAAAATTTAATGTAATACCAAATAATAACAAATTTGCAAATCAAGCAACAAATACCAATCAAACAATTACCGATGATGAATTAGACGATTAACTTATAAGGATTTATTATGGAAAAGACATTAAAAACCGTTCAAAAAAAAGACGTGATTAGTACATTCATTCGTTCTAATTTTCAACAAGCCTCTTTTAATTATGAACGTATACACGCACTTGCTTTTTGTGTAGATATGATTCCAACAATCAAACGAATTTATCACACTAAAGATGAGCAACGTCAAGCATTAAAAAGGCATTTATCTTTTTTCAACACGACCCCAGCAATGTGTGGACCTGTGCTTGGCGTAACAATAGCGATGGAAGAAGCAAAAGCAAATGGTGCACCAATTAATGATGGAACAATCAATAGCCTAAAAATTGGGTTAATGGGACCTTTAGCTGGCGTTGGCGATCCTCTAGTATGGGGCACATTGCGTCCTATCACTGCGGCACTTGGTGCATCTTTAGCACTCACAGGTAATATTGCTGGTCCATTATTATTTTTTGTTTTATTTAATTTGTTCAGACTTGCTATGAAATGGTATGGCTTAACCTATGGATTATCGAAAGGAATAGGTATTGTTAAAGATCTTTCGGGTAATATTTTACCTAAAATGACTGAAGGTGCATCTATTCTTGGTTTATTTATTATGGGTGTACTCGTGACAAAATGGACTTCAATAAATATTCCATTAGTGGTATCTAAAACAACCGATGCGAATGGTAATGAAATCGTTATGACAGTACAAGGTATACTTAACGATCTTGTGCCCGGCTTACTCCCCTTGGGGCTAACATTGTTAACAATGAAGTTACTCAGAAAAAAAGTCAGCCCAATTATCTTAATTTTTGCCTTATTTGCTGTGGGTATCATTGGCTATGGATTAGGTATTTTAGCTTAAAATGCCAATAAAAATCTTAAAAAATTAAGTCTCATTTTGAATCAAAAAATTACAACAATTTGTTATAAATACAGTTTTTTCTTACAACTACTAGTATCACTAGGTATTTAAACAATATTGAAGTTAAATTTGTATAAAGTTTAATTTATTAAAGAGGAATGTATGAAAACTCAAGCAGTTAGATTATACGGAAAAAATGATCTTCGGTTAGAATCTTTTGAGCTTCCACCTATATCCGATGATGAAGTATTAGTGTCTGTCATTGTGGATAGCATCTGCATGTCTTCCTTAAAGCTAGTAAATCAAGGTGAAAATCATAAGAAAACACCACCAGATCTAAAAAACAACCCAATCATTATTGGACATGAATGCTGCGGCGATATTGTGCAAGTAGGTAAAAATTGGCAACATAAGTTTAAAAAAGGACAAAAATACGTTATACAAGCTAACTTACAACTTATAGATAGCCCTTATTGTGTTGGTTATTCATATCCAAATACAGGCGGATGTGCAACTTATATGATTGTTAATCATGACGTATTAAAACAAAATTGTTTAATTCCTTATGATGGAAAAACGTATTTTGAAGGTGCATTAGTTGAACCTTTATCTTGTGTTATTGGTGCATTTAATGCTAACTATCATTTAAAGCCAAATAGTTATGATCATCTTATGGGGATAAAGCCTAATGGAGAACTGCTCATATTAGGGGGGACCGGTCCAATGGGTATGCTGGCAATAGACTACGCTTTGGGAGGGGACATAAAACCTCAAAAAGTAGTTGTCACAGGGAGAAGTAAAGAAAAAATAGCACTATTGAAAAAATTATACCCATCACGCAATGGCGTTGAGCTTGAATTTATTGATATATCTGATAGTGAAGATCAATTGTCTTTATTACAAAATACATCTTCCAAAAACTGTTTTGATGATATCTTTATCTTTTTACCATCAAAAGATTTGATTCATTTAGCATCGCAATTATTAGCTTTTGATGGTTGCTTGAATTTTTTTGCTGGTCCCCAAAATAAAAATTTTGAGGCTGAAATTAATTTTTATGATGTTCATTATAATTTTACGCATATTGTTGGAACTTCTGGAGGAAATCCTGATGATATGCATTCAGCCGTTAAACTAATCGAATCGGGTAAGGTTGATGTTGCTAAAATTGTGTCTCATATAATGGGAATTGATCAAGCTTGTCAAATCACCCAAAGACAAAATGAAATTAAAGGCGGAAAAAAATTGGTTTATACTCATAAAAAATTTGAAATAAAAGGCTTAGATTCTTTAACCGATAACGCTGATGATATTACATTGAAAAAAATATTAGATAAAAATCATGGTATTTGGTCAAAAGAAGCGGAAGATTTTGTATTAAGTCATTTTCCTGATATTTAGTTTTAATTTTTTGGTATACTTTAACTACATCAAAATGCCATTTTATGAAGTATCATAAATGGCATTGGTATTTTTGAAATAGATAGTGATTTTTAAAAACCATGACTAATAAGATAATATCACCATGATTAATAACAACCTTGGTAACTACGATTTTGAGCAACACAAGTTATTAGTAAAAATTGCTCAACTCTATTATGAAGAAAATAAAACTCAATCCGAAATAGCCAAAATCGTAAACATACATAGATCAAGCATTAGTCGAATGTTAAAAGTAATACGAGAATTAGGCATTGTTTCTATATCAATTAACTACGATTTACTACCCAACATTGCATTAGAAGAAGAAATTCTTAATAAATTTAATTTAAAACAAGTTATTGTTGTACCAGTCAATCAAAATATTAATAATGACAGCAAAAATCAGATTGTCTGTAATGTTGCTGCAAATGTATTATTCAAGAATATTCATGATGGCGATATCATTGGCATTTCATGGGGTCGCACTATTAATTATATTGTTAATTGTTTAAAAAATGACAACATCAAATTTAAAAATACAACCATTGTACCAATGATTGGCGGACCTTCGGGAAAAATTGAAACAAAATACCATGTCAACAATATTGCTTACAAACTATCCAACAAATTAAATAGTAAGGCTATACTTATTGATTACCCTGCCATTGTTGATACTGAAAAATTAAAATTAGAAATTGAAAAAACTCAACATATGAGAGAGTTAAAAGATTGGTGGAGTAAAATTACAATAGGGCTTTTTAGTGTGGGTTGTCCTGCTATCTCCAAAAGTTCTATTTGGTATGGCTTTTATGGCGAGTTGTTTCAAACGATTGCTAATAAAAAAATTGTAGGAGATATTCTATCTCATTTTTTCGATCAAAAGGGAAATGAATTAGCAACACCATTTTGTAAACAAATTATCGGGGTAACATTGGATAATCTGAAAAAAATTCCTTTAAAAATATGTGCGAGTGGTGATCCGGAAAAAATCAATAGTTTAATTGCGGCACTAAATGGAAATTATATTGATATATTGGTAGTTAGTGATGAAATGGCAACACAATTAATAGACTAATTTTCAACTAAAATGATTTGCCAATAGTTTGATTTACTTCAGTCTTTATTACTTAGTAATATTGCCTATGAAGCAGTACGTTATAAAAAACTATGAAATATCAAACATTAAAATTTTTGAGTTTCTTTGGTAATTATAGAGTTGTTTCTTTTTAATTGGCAAATCATCCACTTCAGCTGGATAGAATCCTTTTTCTCTAAACCAGTGAATGCTACGTGTCGTTAAGACAAATATTTTTTCTAATCCTAAATTATTAGCTGTTTCGACTATTTTTTCTATTAATAAATCACCACGAGACGAATTGCGATACTGTGGGTGAATAGCAACGCAAGCCATTTCACCCATTTTTTCTTCTGGGTAAGGATAAAGCGCTGCACATCCAATTGTCATGTTATCACGTTCAATAATAGTAAATTTGTCAATCTCAATCTCTAATTGTTCACGTGAGCGTTTGACTAAAATACCTTGTTCTTCAAGTGGGCGAATAAGCTCTAAAATCCCCCCAATATCATTAATCGTTGCTAAGCGAATCTGCTCAGAATGCTCCATAGAAACTTGTGTTCCAATCCCATCACGCGAAAATAATTCTTGTAAAATAGATCCATCTAGCAAATAACTGACTAAATGACTTCGTCTTACTCCGTTACGGCATGCTTTCGCCGCGGCTCGTAAAAAGCGTGATTCGCTCGATAAATGTTTTCCTTGTTGCTCTTTTTGATTGACATAATTGTCAGCGTCAATAGGATAAAGATCAGTGATAACCAGACCATGCTCATCTAAAACACCTTGCTCAGCACAAAAACTGATTAATTTATCCGCTTTTAAGCGAATAGCAACTTCAGCAGCAACATCTTCTGACGCTAAATTAAAACTTTCACCAGTAACCGATACCCCAACAGGCCCCAATAGTACAATAGATCCTCGCGCTAACTGCTGTTCAATAGCCTCTTTGTTAATACGACGAATTTTTCCTGTATGACAATAATCAACACCATCATCAATCCCCAAAGGTTGCGCAATAACAAAGTTACCACTGACAACACTAATGTGAGCTCCTTGTAACGGCGTGTTATTTAAGCTCATAGATAAACTGGCTGTAATATTAAGCTGCAATAGCCCAGTAACTTGCTTAATAATATCTAGCGTGATTGCATCAGTGATGCGAGTATTTTTATAGTATTTAGGTTTAATATTATAATTTTTAAGGGATTCGTCAATTTGGTTGCGTGCGCCATTGACAATAACAAGTTTAATACCAAGACTATAGAGTAAGCCAATATCACTGATAATGCTTGAATAATTATTACTTTTTAATACTGCACCTGTAAGCAAAATTACAAACGTTTTGCCATGATGTGCATTAATATACGGTACCGAATGTCTTAATCCATCAACTAATTCAGTGGTACGTTCTTTCATTTTTACACCGCCTCAAATGAATATTTATTCATATTTTATGTATTTTTATTTATTTTTAATTTAATAGCAAGGTATTTTTATAAATATTTGTAAGAGTAATTTTTATGAAGATATAAGCCAAGTGCCCATATTGTGATATTTAATAAAGATATGAAAGGTCAGAAGATAGAGGCTTAATCGCTAGCTAAATAAGGAGCATGCTATTGCTTCCATGCTCCTGATATAAAATACTGGCTATTTTTTAACTACAAATAAGATTAATTATAATCAATTATTTTGTTTTCTATTCATGAAGCTTGTGATTTATATTTTTGTAAAATCAATCACCTTTTTAAAACGATAAAAAATAATTGAGCCAAATATGACACTTGATAATGCGATAAAAAAGTCAATTAAAATAGCATAACTTACATTGATCATGGTTAATTTGGGTACGATAAGTGGTATAACAACAAACGCTAATCCGCTAAAAGTATACATACAACCGACAGCAAGACCTTTACGAGTTGGAAACATTTGTTGCATCACAACCAAAGTTAATTGTAGCACCCCCCCAGCAGCAGTAAATCCCATACCAATTGCAGCTATAACACACATTACTGGCGAGATATGAAAATAAAAAATAATTAATACCAACGCAGACAAAGCAGGCAAAATAATGATGCAAAAGATCGGTTTTAATAAATGTTTTACAACAAAAGCAGTAACAAATACAGAAATAATCGATGCTACGCTATAATAACTTATAAGCTGTTTAGCATCAATATCACTCATATTAACACCTTTAATAGCTATAGTCGGCAGCCATTGCAAAATAATGACAAATGTGGCTGTTGTTGTAAATCCCATCAAAATCAATAAAATACCTTCACAGCCAAATGCAGGATTAGATTTAAAATAATTTACTTCCCCTTGGTATCCTTTAATTACTGTATCTTTATGAGGAAATTGTTTTGGCAATAATAAGCCATTAATGACTAAATAAGCAGTAAAACCAAGAAATGCCCAACCATACCATATTTGATTCGCATAAAAGAAAGTAGCAATTAATGGAAGAATTAGGGTGCCAATAGAAATAAATGCTTTTATTAGCACACTTGCCGAACCCGCTGAGCGAGGAAAACATTCAGTCAGTGCAGGCATTGAACCTGTATCTAAAAAAGAGTTGCCTACCCCAATAGCAATTGCTAAACAATATGCAATATTAATATTAGTGCAAAAAATCATTCCAATAAAGAAGATAGCATAACAAGTCATACCAAGATAAATAAATAACTTTCTGCCAAACTTATCGGATAGCACACCACCAACAAACATTAAACATATCTTGCCAATGCCTATACCTGATGCAACATAACCAAGCCCAACTATATCAGTATTTAATTGCTGTGAAAGCGATTGAGAAAATTGCATAATCACAATTAATGCAATGCTTTGAATAATATAGTTAGCATAAATAGATCCAACAATTCCATAAGAATTGACTTTTTGATTATCCATGTGTCGTGCTCCATATGTACAACATAACATTTTAATTTTATTTAAATATATAATTATTAATCAAAAAGATAGCCAGTATAAATTTGTTGCTTAACTTGTACCTTCTTTATTCCTAATTGGCATTATCCTTGTCCTGAAGAACAAGGCTTTGCTGTTTTTTAGATAGAATAGCAAAAGTTTAATTAAGATATAAATTTATATAGAATTCTTTATTAAATTGATTATTTGCTTTTATTAAACAACACCACTTTTTAGGTAATATTTTGGCTAAATTTAACGCTTAAGCATTTCAAGGATTTTCGTGAGAACCAAGTTTTCATCTTGATCAACATTGACCTCATAATGTGCAGCCTCATGATATAAAGGTAGTCTTTCAGTTAATACCTTTTCCATTTCATCAAAAATAGACAAACCCGTTAGTGATGGGCGCTGAGCAACATTAGGATCTTTCATTAAACGCGCTGCTAGTGTTGCTGCAGGTGCTGATAAAAAGATAACCGTACCATTTTGTTTCATAAAATCTCGGTTATGCTCAGCTAATACCATTCCTCCACCAGTTGCAATAACATGATTTGGTTTAGCTATATCAACAAGTACTTGGCTTTCTCTTGCTCTGAATCCTTCCCAACCTTCTTTTTCAACAATTTCAGCTACTGTTTTTTGAGTGGTTTCAAATAAATGCTTGTCAGTATCAACAAAAGAAAACGATAACTTGTCAGCTAACATTTTTCCCATTGTTGTTTTACCCGCAGCTCTAGCACCAACTAAAAAAATTGTTTTATTCATATTGGGTTCTGCCCTTTTAGATTTACAGAATATAGTCACCATGCTAGTGATTCACATTTGTTTTTGCAACATATTTTTACACATTATCTATACAATTGAAAAAATATTTATTTTTTAATCAATTAACTAAAATTTTTTAACTTAAATTTGTAAATTAAAATTTACATTAGTTGTAAATATACTCTATTAGGCTCCTAAAATAATCTTGATTAAGTTAATTAGCATAGTTTTTCTAAACCTCGGAAATAAAGCTCTGTGGCAATCGATTGATGTAGTCGCCATTGAATGATGTCAAGCTCTGGATTTACCTTTTTAAACTCTTCATATGTCATAAAATAGCGAATAGTATTACTACCAACACGATCATTGATGCTATTAATGATAAGATTAATTTTTTCGGTTCGAAGCTTTTTTAGCTCTTGCATAGCCGTTACAATAAATTTGGGCACAGGTGCTATACCTTTTTCCCAATCAAGCCATGTATTTGTATCTGTTTTTCCAATATATTCGCTTGCTTCTGACACTTTTATCATAAGAAAACGACGATACGCTTGCAATTCTACGCTAGTCATAAATACTCCTTATTATAATGTTTTTGCTCTATCCACTTAATGTGCTAATTTTTATTAAACTAATTCATTAATGCAGCGAGTTAGTGATCACTAATATAATGATAAAATTATAAAAAACACAGCTAATTCCAATGTCGTTAGATGTGTTTGTCTGTTGAGTAATTATTTTCCGGCTAAAGCATCAATTACAGATTGTTTTGCTCGTTCAGAAAGATCTTTTCCTGTCCAAATTTTAAATTGAGCATTTGCTTGACCAATAAACATTTCACGCCCTGATATCGATTCCCAGCCCGCTTTTTCTGCTTCTTGTCTAAATCGAGTATTGTATGGTGTATAGACAATATCATACGCCAAGCCTTTCCCTTTAAACCAAGCCTGTTCATAAGGCGTCTGATCTTCAAATTTACCTTGCATACCTAATGGGGTAGAATTAATAATAATTTGTGCTTCAACTTGGCTGCGTTCTTCCCAAGCTATTGCTTTTAGATTGAACTCTTTTGCTAATGCTTTGGCTGAGTCGAGCATAATGTCTGTCACAGTAATTTCGGTATAACCAAGGTCTTGCAATCCAACAACAGCAGCACGTGCTGCGCCTCCCGCTCCTAGTAATAAAACTTTTTTATATTCAACAGGTAATTTCTTTTGTTCCAGTGGCTGCATAAAGCCAACAATATCCGTATTATCGCCACAAAGCTTATCGCCATTCCAATAAACTAAATTAGCTGCCCCTGCTTTTTTGACATGCTCAGTTACTTCGTCTAAATAAGGAATAATAGCCTGCTTATGTGGAATAGTGACACATAACCCTCTAATATTTAATAGTCTTACTGATTTAAATAGTGTTGATATTTCTTCAGGTGGCGTAGCAAAAGGCACTAAAACGGCAGGAATACCATAATCTTGAAATGATGTAGTATGAATAAGAGGGCTCATACTATGCCCTAACGGATAACCGATAATGCCGTATATACTATATGGCGTGAACTGGCTCATACAATCTCCTTGAAAATTAGATCTAATAGATAAAAGCGATAATTAATAGTATTAAACCATATTTATCATAAAATTAAACGGTTTTTATATTTATCTAAATTAACCTTAGCCATAATAGTGTTATCACAACAATTATTATTTATTTGTTAATAATTATTTGGATAATGATCTTATTTTTACACTTAAATAAGATAATGCTTGAGAATTTGTGTATAACAGCGTATACTTCGCTACCTCATTATTATGGGTGTAGTGTGAGAGGTTAGACTGCTTCTCAGATAGAACTGCAGCAAACTAAAAGCCTGACGAGGTTAATTCCATTAACATATTACGCCCAGGGCTTAAGCATTGAAATTTCGGAGAATTATTGACATGTCACGAGTATGCCAAGTAACAGGAAAAGGTCCTTTAGTAGGAAATAATCGTTCCCATGCGATGAATGCTACTAAACGTCGTTTTCTACCAAACCTTCAAACTCACCGTTTCTGGATTGAGAGTGAAAAACGTTTTGTAAAATTGCGTGTATCTGCTAAAGGTATGCGTACTATCGATAAAAAGGGTATTGATGCGGTTTTAGCTGAACTTCGTGCCCGTGGTGAAAAGTACTAATAAGGAAACCATATCATGGCAAAAGGTGTACGCGAAAAAATTAGATTAGTTTCTTCTGCTGGTACAGGTCATTTTTATACCACTAGCAAAAATAAAAGAACTATGCCTGAAAAGATGGAGATCAAAAAGTATGATCCCGTTGTTCGTCAGCATGTAATTTATAAAGAAGCTAAAATTAAATAGTTTTAGATAAATAAAAAACCCAGCAAATGCTGGGTTTTTTATTTTATTTTTTTCTATACATAACCATCATAACTATCAATATCTGCCTACCAACTTATTACCCACACTTGCATGTTCGCCTGCCTTTTTTACTGTTTTAAATTAATATAACTTAAGCCCACAATCATACAACTGATAGCAATTAAGATAGTTAGCTATTTAAAAGCACTCCTTGAAAAAATAAAAAAGCGCCAGTTGTTAACGGCGCTTTTGTCAGTAAAAAAATAACTCTATTTCAAATATTGTTGTTCATAGGCTCTTGCTTTTTTGTCATCAAAAACATGTTCCCAGCGAGCTATAACAATTGCAGCTAATGCATTGCCAACCACATTAACAACCGTTCTACCCATATCTAAAATACGCTCTACCCCCATAATATAACCAATCCCTTCAAGGGGAATGCCAACACTGCCAAGTGTTGCGGATAACACAAGGATTGAAGCACCTGGTACTCCTGCTATACCTTTAGAAGCTATCATTAGGGTAATGACAATTATAATTTGATCTAAAATAGTTAAATCAATATGGAATAATTGGGCTAAAAAGATAACTGTAATACTTTGATAAAGCGTTGAGCCATCAAGATTAAATGAATAACCTGTTGGAATAACGAAACTTGTAATCGATTTTGGTGCGCCATATGACTCCATTTTTTCAATAATTTTCGGTAATGCTGTTTCAGAGCTTGCAGTTGAAAATGCGATAACCAGTTCTTCTTTCAATATTTTTAGCAGTGTGAAAATATTAAAACGACAAATTTTACAAACAAGACCAAGCACCACTAATGTAAATATAATCATCGCTGAATAAACAGTTAAAATCAGTTTAAGTAGTGGTAATAAAGATTCAAATCCATATTTGGCAACAGTCACAGTAATGAGAGCGAATACACCAATTGGGGCATAACGCATAATCATGTTAGTAACTTTAAACATAGTGTCAGAGATAACCTTTAAGAAAAATACAAAAGGCTCGCGCTGTTTATCTGGTAACGACATTAGACCTAAGCCGAAAAAGACACAGAAAAAGATAACAGGCAATATAGCTCCATCAGCCATTGCTTTAAAGATATTTGCAGGAATCATATCAAGAATCATGACAATTAAGCCATGAGGTTTTCCACTTAATTCTTCAGCTGCCTTTGCATATTTGCTCACATCTGCTGTTGCAAGTGTTGAAGAGTCAATTCCCGCTCCCGGCGCAAAAATATTTCCCCAACAAAGACCTAATAAGATAGCAATCGTGGTAATAATCTCAAAATAAAGTATTGTTTTTAGGCCTAATGTCCCTAATCGTTTCGAACCACCAATACCAGCAATACCTAAAGTTAATGTACTAAGTATAATAGGCAGGACAATCATTTTAATTAAACGAATAAAAATATCGCCCGCTGGTTGGAAAATGTTGACTATCGAAAATTGATAATAAGAGTGTAAAGGGTGGCTAGGAGTAGAGAGTTCAAATAAATAAGCCCCCACCGCTATCCCTAAAATTAATGCAATCAAAATCTGCCATGCAAGATTAGTTAAGACTTTTTTTATTGAGAAAGACATGCAATTCTATTCCTTTTCACGATATTGGAAAACAAAAAAGGACTAGCAATACCAACTAATCCTTTTTTTGTAATTAAAAATTATTATTCAGATTCTTGAGTAGAATCATCACTACCGTAAGCATCTTGAGATAATTCTGATTCAACTTCATCTTCCGTTTCAGCAATTCGCTGCAGTCCAACAACTTTTTCGTTTTCAGCTGTTCGAATCAGGGTTACACCTTGAGTATTTCGGCCTACAATGCTTACTTCAGATACTCGAGTACGCACTAAAGTACCTGCATCAGTAATCAGCATAATTTGATCTGTTTCCTCAACTTGTACTGCACCAACAACTGCACCATTTCGTTCGCTCACCTTAATAGATATCACTCCTTTAGTTGCGCGTGATTTAGTTGGATATAACTCTTGTTCAGTACGTTTGCCATAACCGTTTTGGGTTGCCGTTAAGATTGCTCCATTTCCTCGAGGAACTATCAGTGATACGACTTTGTCATCGCCCTCTAATTTAATGCCTCGAACGCCCGTCGCCGTTCGCCCCATGCAACGAACTTTATTGGCTGGGAATCGAACAACTTTACCATTTGCAGAGAACAACATAATATCTTCTGTATTAGAGATTTGAGAAACTTCATCATCATTCTCAATCTCATCAACAATGACATCATCATTAAGTTCTTCATCATCAACAGTGTCAGACGTTTCATTGCTCGTTAAATCAACGCCAATTAGCTCGTCATCATCACGTAAGTTAATCGCAATAATCCCCCCACTTCGAGGGCGACTAAATTCAATTAATGACGTCTTCTTAACGGTACCTTGCGCTGTTGCCATAAATACGCAATGTTCATCATCAAATTCTCTAACTGGTAGAATTGCGGTAATGCGTTCATTTTCTTCAAGCGGTAATAAATTAATGATTGGGCGCCCTCTCGAACCACGACTAGCTTCAGGTAGTTGGTAAACTTTCATCCAATATAATCGCCCACGGCTAGAGAAGCAAAGGATAGTATCGTGAGTATTAGCAACTAATAATTTTTCAACAAAGTCTTCTTCTTTAATTTTAGTTGCCGATTTACCTTTACCACCACGACGTTGAGCTTCATAATCTGACAGTGGCTGATATTTGACATAACCTTGGTGCGAAAGCGTAACAACGACATCTTCTTGAGCTATTAAGTCTTCAATATTGATATCTGCACTGCTTGCTGTAATTTCAGTTCGCCTTGCATCTTGGAATTGGTCACGAACACTTTCTAGTTCTTCGCGAATCACTTCCATTAGGCGTTCTGAACTAGCTAAGATGCGCAATAATTCACCAATCTGAACTAATAGATCTTTATATTCATCAAGAATTTTTTCGTGTTCTAGGCCTGTTAAACGATGTAAACGAAGATCTAATATAGCTTGTGCTTGTGCCTCTGATAGGTAATAGTGCCCTTGGCGGATACCAAATTCTGGTGCTAAATCTTCAGGACGAGCAGCATCATTACCCGCCTTTTCAAGCATTGCAGCAACATTACCTAATTGCCAAGCTTGCGCTAATAATTTCGTTTTTGCTTCGCTAGGCGTTGATGCTGCTCGGATAAGCTCAATCACAGGATCAATATTAGCAAGCGCTATCGCTAAACCCTCTAATACATGAGCACGCTCACGAGCTTTACGTAATTCGTATATTGTCCGACGTGTTACTACTTCTCGACGATGAAAGACAAAAGCTTCAATCATGTCACGTAAGTTTAAAAGCTTTGGTTGACCTTTATGTAAAGCAACCATATTGATACCAAACGAAACTTGTAATTGAGTCAACGAGAAAAGATTATTTAATACAACTTCACCAACCGCATCTCGCTTGATTTCAATAACAATACGCATACCATCTTTGTCAGATTCGTCACGTAATGCTGAAATGCCTTCTACTTTTTTATCTTTAACTAATTCTGCAATTTTTTCGATCAGTTTTTTCTTATTAACTTGATATGGGATCTCGTGGACTATAATGGTTTCCCGCCCACTATGATCATCGACTTCAATTGTCGCCTTAGACCGAATATAAATAATACCACGACCAGTACGATAAGCATTTTCAATGCCTTTACGTCCATTAATTAATGCTGCGGTTGGAAAGTCTGGCCCATGAATATACTCCATTAAACCATCAACCGAAATATTTTCATCTTCAATAAAAGCTAGGCAACCATTAATAACTTCAGAGAGATTGTGTGGAGGAATATTTGTTGCCATACCAACAGCAATCCCAGACGCACCATTAACTAATAAATTAGGAATTCGCGTAGGTAACACATCTGGGATCATTTCTGATCCATCGTAGTTAGGTGAAAAATCAACTGTTTCTTTATCTAGATCTGTTAATAACGAGCCTGCAAATTTTTGCATACGAATTTCGGTATAACGCATTGCCGCTGCTGAATCACCATCAACAGAACCGAAGTTCCCTTGGCCATCAACCAACATATAACGCAATGAAAATGGCTGAGCCATCCGCACAATTGTATCATAAACAGCTGAATCACCATGTGGGTGGTATTTACCGATAACGTCCCCAACAACACGAGCTGATTTTCGATATGGTTTATTCCACTCATATCCCGCTTCATGCATAGCAAATAAAACACGCCTATGAACAGGCTTTAAGCCATCTCGGACATCAGGTAAAGCACGTCCAACAATAACAGACATTGCGTAGTCAAGATAAGAGGATTTTAGTTCATCTTCAATATTAACGGGGGTTATTTCTTTGGCTAATTCGGTCATAACACCATGTTCTCTTATTAATTTAAGTCATCATAACAGGCTATAATATAGCATAAAAACGCTAGTAATGCAGAACTAAACTGTTTTTATTTCAACTTATTCGCTATGAATAAACAATGTATTTTCAATTAATTGGCATAAGCAATTTAAAATCATTGCGTGCATTTCATATGCCATCACTTTGTTGTAAGATGGGACTCTTATTTCAATATCATTTTGCCCAAGCAAACCAATAACTTCGCCTCCATCAAAAGCAGTTAAAGCGACAATTTTCATGTCTTTAATTACTGCCTCTTGAACGGCTCGAATAATGGCTCTGCTATTTCCTTGGCACGTTGCTATAATTAAAACATCACTTTGCTGCCCTAATGCTTGAATTTGGCGGGCATAAATTTCTTCATGGTTGGCAATTGCACTTAATAAAACATTGTCCGATACAAGAGCTATTGCAGGAATGCTTGGTCTTTCGATATTAATACTGGTGATCAAACGCGAAGTAAAGCTTTGTACATTAGCAGCAGATGGGCCATTACCACAGCTCATTATTTTATTGCCATTAAGTAAACTCTCAACAATAATATTTGCTGCTTTTTCAATAGAATAACCAAGTGATTCTGCCATCACAATTTGAGTTTGAATACTTTCAGTAAAATAATTTTTAATTAAATCTTGCACGCTTTCACCCAAAAATTAAAATGCGTTAATAATCCATTTTTGACTTTTACCTGTAATAGCAAAAACATCAAACCTAAACTCTGTATCTTCAATATTTAAATTTTGCGTTATCATCCATTGCTGAGCAGTTTGCTTTATTTTATTTTGCTTATTTAACGTCACAGTCGTTTCAGCATGGCCAAAATTGGCATTTTTTCTATAACGTACTTCAATAAAAACAAGGCATTTACCATCTAGCATAATTAAATCAAGTTCACCAAAGCGAAATTGGGCATTATAGTCTAGAAGTTTAAGCCCTTGCTTAAGTAGGTATTGACAAGCAATATTTTCATAATACTCACCAATTTGTTTTTTATTCGCTTTTCGAATCAGAGTTAGCTC
This sequence comes from Gilliamella sp. WF3-4, assembly GCF_001690275.1. GTDB lineage: Bacteria > Pseudomonadota > Gammaproteobacteria > Enterobacterales > Orbaceae > Gilliamella > Gilliamella apicola_C. The sequence continues at coordinate 99,556 of NZ_LZGW01000020.1, forward strand.
CGCTATAAATGTATTGCTGCCAAGAGAGTGAGCGAGTCACTTCACATTGATCACTTGTTGATAATTTACCAGTCATACCATCTAGAAAATTGAGTTGATATGAATTGAGTTGATTAAATCGATTGGTAAGCCTCCACGCGTCAATCCCCATGGCATATAAACGCATTAACGAATAATCTTTCTGAACATTGCTAGGTATCTTTGTATTCACATTATCCTTTTGAATCATAGGAATTTCAGCATATTCAGTTTTATTCATATCATAATAAAAATCATCAGAAGCATTAACAACATGGCTTTTTGAGCTTGAATAAATCATGACAGCAGATGAGTTACCAATATTCTTATTAGCGCCCATATCAAGCATTGGTTTTATCAACGTCAATTCATCATATGATGCGTAAATGTAAATAGCATCAAACCCAGCCGATATCATTTCACCTGATGATACTTCATCATTCGAAATAGGGCTTCCCGCAAGGCTAATACCGACATTGTGATTCATATTAGCACTTAGTGTTTTAGCGTTACCAAAATATTGTACGTAAGCTTGTGAACTATTTGTCGACAGTTGTGCCCATTGTGCTGCAAAGCTTTGCGCAACACGCCTTCCCAAATCATTTTGAGGCACTAATACCAGTGGTTTTATTTTATTTTGGGAATAAATATGGTCAGCTGCATCTTTTGCTTCATCTTCTGGAGATAAAGCAAAAAAACACATTTTATTAGCAGAAGTAGTTGTTTTATCAACTTTGTTCAAGGCTAAAACAGGGATAGCAGGCGCTAGCTCTTTTATTTTAGTTACTTCATTTTTTAATAAAGGACCGACAATTAATTCAACATGTTGTTCCTGTGCTTGCTGGATTAAAGCATCCATAGGAGCACTAGTTGTATCGACTACAATTACATTTTGTTGCGGTTCTTGTGGAAAAAACTTTATAGCATCAATGTAACCTTGACGAATAGTTTCACCAAATATACGAGAAGAACCACTTAATGGTAACAATAAAGCAACCTTTTTTCCATTAGCATCAACTGCAAGCGTTTGTTCACCAGTCAATATTGATATAATTTCTTTAGCTGGATGATCAGGGTATTGTATAGTCCAATTATTAATGGCTTGTTTTAATAATTGCTTTTGATTTTGAGATTTTGTAGCAATTGTGTCTGGCGTATCATCATCTTGTGGAGCAGGTACATCATTATTTTGTTGATAAGCATATGCCAAATCAATCCAACCTTGTAATGTAATGTCATCTTCACCCACTAAAACTTTACCGATTTTATCAGCCTTTAACTTACTAAAAAAATTCCATGTACTGTTTAATAGTTGCCTTTTTTCAGTTTCAGATACATATTTTTCTAATTGAAGATAATCATGAGCTTGGGCATTAATATCTTTACTATTTATATCTAAGCCTAATTTTATCATATAATAGCGATATAGCTGTGAGTTATTCAAATCAACAATCGTTAATTGATTAAGGTCAAATGGACGCCTTTTTTTTACAGCAATTTCACCTTGTGATAATAATTTTTCTTCTTTCTGTTCAGCATTAAGATCGGAAGGTAAATTTGATAATAATGTGTTTGCTTGTGTCAATTTATTTTCTTTTATTAGGGCTCGAATAGCTAATAATTGCCAATTAACTTTCACAGAGCCAGAACTATTATCTGCTTGTGATAAATAATAACTAGAATTTTTGTTATTATCAAAGCTAAGTGATTGCTTTGATGTTTCAAAAGTACATCCTGCCAAAAATGTAAATAGTGACATAATTAACATAATATAAAAGGAGCGTTTTAAATTCATACCCATTCTCTTGTAAGTTGTTATCCCCAAATTCGTTGTACATGAACGGTCACTTCTTCTCGATCATGATAAAGCTGCTTAGCCTGAATTTGTACATTGATTTTTTTATTATTTAATTCATCGTTTAACAATTGTAAACTTTGTTTTACTTCTTCATAACGCTTTTTCATTGGTAGTTTGAGGTTAAAAATAGCCTCTCTGCACCAGCCATTAATTAGCCATTTGGCTATTAATTCAGTTACCTTGGCTGGTTTTTCAACCATATCACAAACCAACCAGTAAATATTATGCTTTTTAGGCACAAATTTGAAGCCATCTTCACGATAATGTTTAACTTGCCCTGTTTCCATTAGTTTTTCATTCATAGCCCCATTATCAATGGCATAAACCATCATACATCTTTTAACCAACTGATAAGTCCAACCGCCAGGACAAGCACCTAAGTCAACCGCATTCATCCCCCCCTTTAAACGCTCATCCCATTCTTCATAAGGAATAAAAATATGAAAAGCTTCTTCTAATTTTAGTGTAGAACGGCTTGGCGCATCAGTTGGAAATTTTAGTCTAGGAATGCCCATATAAAAAGGTGAATTATTTTGGCTTAGCGAATAACCAACATAACAGCTATTATTATTGATAAAAAATAAGTGAATTACAGGTCTTAATGGATTTTGGACTTTTAATAAAATACGTTTACTGCGCAACGCTTGGCGAAGGGGAACAGTAAATTTTCGGCAAAATCCAGAAAGCACTTTGCCTTCATTTGAATCGGCAACTTCAACACGCAAATCGCCAGCTTTATCGATAGGACCAGCTAATGCATCAATAATAGGAGAAATTCGGTCATTTGTCGGCAAATCTGTTAATAAATCGCCCGATACAAACATTTGTCTTGCAAAAATTAATGTTCGAAAAGCTAAATCTTTTATTATCAATTGTGCATCACCATCTTGATAACATTCAAAGACAACATAGCCACTGCTTTCTCTCACTTTTGCATAGCCGTATATTTCTTTTTTTGCTGCTCTATCGGTAATTTCTGCTGCACACTCTTTTTCAAATCCACAGCGACAATATAAAATAATTTTATTTAGTTTTTGCATATTGTAATTTTTACTCTTTCAACAAAAGCTATAAATAACAGCAATTTTAATCGGATTGAACATTATCGGTATATAAAGGAGCATCTCCCTTTGGGCGAGTTTTAAATCGCCGATGTAACCACATATATTGTTCTGGTGCTTTTAAAATTTCTTGCTCAATGACTTTATTCATAAAAGTAGCAGCACGTACATCATCATCTATTGGATAACCTTCCAGTTCTGAGGTAACGTAAACTGTGTAGTGACCATCTTCTTCACGTTTTGGCGTAAAGGGAATAATTGCAGGCTGACCTAATTTAACTAATATGCGAGTTCCCACCGTTGTTGCCACTTTTTCAACTGAAAATAGTGGTGCAAATACGCTATTTTTAGGACCATAATCGTGGTCAGGCGCATACCACAACAGCTCGCCATTTTTTAGTGCACGAATCATCCCTTTTGTGTTATGACGGTCTAGCATATATTTATTTGACTTGAGCCGACCTTTAAGTTGAACATAATCCATGACCGGATTATCATTGGGTCGATAAACACCTACACCAGGATGGCTCATTCCTAAAATACGAGCACCTAATTCCAAAGTTAAAAAATGAATGCCAATAAGCAAAACACCTTGGCCTGATTGTTGCACTTTTGTAATGTTAAAGTCGCCAACAATAGAAACATATTTCGCAAGCCGTTTATCTGACCAAAACCAAGCCATACCTGTCTCAAAAATAGCCAAGCCAGTCGAAATAAAATTTTCACGCAACATCTGCTCTCGTTCTTGTTGCGATTTTTTTGGAAAACAGAGCTTAAGATTTTGCCTTGCTGTTTCTTTACGTTTTCCGATCAGTCGCATTGAAAGTAAACCTAGTCCTTTACCAATTTGGTAAATAACTGGGTAAGGTAATAAAACAGTTACATATAAAACGCCGATACCAAACCACGTTAACCAATAACGAGGGTGCAGTAACCGTTTAGTAAAAATAGGGCGAATTTCCTGATTTGGGCTCATAGTAAGATCAAATAGCTATTTAAACAGTAGTAGATTATTATATACCATATCTTGAATTGCGAAGCAGAAAATAAAATACTTACATTTAAATAAATATTTCCTTTAATTTTTGTTTTGAGTAAAAATGATAATTTAAAATAAACATTAGGAAATAATTTGATTAATCCCTAATATTTATTTTCTCATTTTTATTTAGCAATAAAACATACACAAAATGTATCTATTTCCTAAAAATTCTTTACCAAGCTTTAAACTGCAACAGGGGCTTTAATCGCTGGGTAAGGATCATAATCCATAATTTCAAAGTCCTCAAAATTATAATCAAAAATTGTTGGAGGTTTACGTTTAATTATTAATTTTGGTAATACTTTTGGCTCACGACTTAATTGTAAATAGGCTTGTTCCATATGATTTGAATAAAGATGTGTATCACCACCGGTCCACACAAAGTCCCCCACTTGTAAGTCACATTGCTGTGCGATCATGTGAACTAACAAAGAATAGCTTGCAATATTAAACGGCAACCCTAAAAATACGTCACAAGAACGCTGGTACAGCTGACAAGAAAGCTTACCATTTGCAACATAAAATTGGAAAAAAGCATGGCACGGTGCTAATGCCATTTTGTCTAATTCACCGACATTCCAAGCAGAAACAATCATACGTCTAGAGTCAGGATCATTTTTAATTTGCTCAATTAACTGCGAAATTTGATCTATTTGACGACCATCATCAGCACCCCATGCTCGCCACTGTTTACCATATACAGGACCTAAATCACCATTTTGATCAGCCCATTCATCCCAAATAGTTACTTTATTGTCTTTTAAATAGTTAATATTTGTGTCACCCTTCAAAAACCAAAGTAATTCATGAATAATTGAACGTAAATGGCATTTTTTAGTTGTCACAAGGGGAAAGCCTTCTTGTAAATTAAATCTCATTTGATGACCAAAAATAGATAGCGTTCCTGTGCCTGTTCGATCTGACTTAGAGGTACCCTCATCTAAAATTTTTTGCATTAACGCTAAATATTGTTTCATCGTATTTTTGCCTTCTTGTTAAATCTATACGCAAGTAAGATCATTAAAATGCCACCAATAATCATTGGTAAACATAGAATTTGCCCCATACTAAAAATATTTAAAAATAAACCTAATTGCTCATCTGGCTGTCTAAAAAATTCTATAACAAATCTAAATAAACCATAGCAAAGCAAAAACAACCCAGATACAGCCCCCGTTGGTCTTGGTTTTCGAATAAAAATATTTAAGATAATAAACAGCACAACACCTTCAAATAGCATTTCGTAAAGCTGCGATGGATGTCTTGGTAAAATACCATCTAACTGAGAATATAGAGAAAACCATTCTGGATGAGTCTGAACATACATAAAATCGGCATGCGAGGAAGCTGGAAATAGCATACCTATAGGCGAATCAGTTACTCGTCCCCAAAGCTCCCCATTAATAAAATTACCAAACCGCCCAAACATCAGACCAATAGGAACTAGAGGAGCAACAAAATCGCCTACTTGCATAAAACTTTTATTTGTCTTTTTAGCAAAAATAGCAATAACACAAACAGCGCCAATTAAGCCACCATGAAAAGACATACCTCCTTCCCAGACTTTAAATAAAATCACAGGATCTTTAATAAAAGCATCAAGGTTATAGAAGAACACATAACCTAACCGCCCACCAATAAAAAGGCCTAAAAATCCCCAAAATAATAAATTTTCAACTTGCTGTGATGTCCATTGGCTATTCGGTTTATTTGCTCTGCGTTTAGCCAAGTAAAGAGCACCGAGTACCCCAAATAAATACATAGCACCATACCAATGAAGTGATATAGGTCCAATAGAAAAAGCTATCGGATCAAAATTAGGAAATTGTAAATATTGATTCATTTTTTAATACGCTTTTTGTTTTTTCGTTTATGAGCAAAGAAGTTAAAACGTTTCTTTTTTGAAACATTAGTCATCGGGGGTGCAATTTCAGATTGTATAGTAAACACAGGTAAAGAAAATTCCTTCATTGCCTTTCTATAAACATCTCTTTTAAAAGCAATAACCTGACGAATAGGGTACCAATAACTTACCCATCTCCAATCATCAAATTCAGGTGTTGAAGACATATTGAGATTAATTGCTGACACATCAGATATCAATTCTAATAAGAACCACTTCTGCTTTTGACCAATACAAACTGGCTGATTTTCCCAACGGATCATCCTTTTGGGTAGTTTGTATCGCAACCAACCATTAGTAACAGATAAAATCTTCACATCTTTTGACGATAAACCAACTTCTTCATTTAATTCACGAAACATTGCCTGTTCAGGCGTTTCGTTTATTTTTATTCCGCCCTGAGGAAACTGCCAAGAATTTTGCCCATATCGGCGAGCCCAAAGCACTTGACCATACCTGTTGCAAATAACTATTCCTACATTTGGACGGTAGCCATCATTATCGATCACTGACTACCTCAAAAAAATTATTTTTAATACCTAAATTGTTTCATACATGTGGCAATAAATAAATAAAAAAATGAATTAATCATGTAAATATATCTTTATATAAACTATATAATAGTTCATAAAAAGTTTGCTCAACAAAATAAGCAACCACATATTCCAACATTAATTAATGATAATTACACTAACAGTAGCCTACAATCAGCCGTGATAAGAAAATACTCATATTAGAATATATCATCATGGTATTAATAATTATTTGGCACTTTCATCTTGTATTGAAAAAGTGGATAACTCAACAAAGTTACCTAATTTACCAACCCGCAAACTACTAGCTAGGATGTCGGTCAGCATAAAACTGTAGTTTTATTCACGTCGACATTAAGCCAAACTTAGTAACCACTGCCATCATTAAAATTTTTTCATCTCAATTAGGGAAAAACCTTTTATAACCAGTTGATGAACTAACAATAAACGTACTCTAAGTAAAGAGCTATTAGTATAATAACTGTCTTTTAATATTTGATATTTTTCATGCACCGAAAATTGTGTCACAACATTAAACGGTTTATTAAAGGCAATTAGTGAACTCATTTTATCATCTTCAATACGTTATTCTTCGGACTATCCGCGCTAGATATTATTATACAAATAAGCGCTCCATTAAATAAAATACCAAACGTAAAAAAGCCCAGCATCACTGCTGGGCTTCACTAAATTTAAAAGTCTGGCGGCACCCTACTCTCACATGGGTAATACCCACACTACCATCGGCACTACGGCGTTTCACTTCTGAGTTCGGCATGGGGTCAGGTGGGACCACCGCGCTATTACCGCCAGACATATCCTGTCTTCTCTTCTCTCAATTACTGTGTATTATCTCATATCCACAACAATCTCTCAATCCGGAACAAACTGCTCTCTCATTTATTAAACAATTTAAAGTCAATCTCTATACAATCATCAACTTCAATCATCCTATCGCGTAACTCCAAAACAACTCCGAGTTGTAAGGTTAAGACTCTCGGTTCATTAGTATCAGTTAGCTCAATGTATCACTACACTTACACACCTGACCTATCTACGTCTTAGTCTCAAACGGACCTTACTGAATCTCTTCAGGGAAAACTCATCTCAAGGCTAGTTTCGTACTTAGATGCTTTCAGCACTTATCTATTCCGCACGTAGCTACCGGGCAATGCAATTGGCATCACAACCCGAACACCAGCGGTGCGTTCACTTCGGTCCTCTCGTACTAGAAGCAAACCCTCTCAATTTTCCTACGCCCATGGCAGATAGGGACCGAACTGTCTCACGACGTTCTAAACCCAGCTCGCGTACCACTTTAAACGGCGAACAGCCGTACCCTTGGGACCTACTTCAGCCCCAGGATGTGATGAGCCGACATCGAGGTGCCAAACACCGCCGTCGATATGAACTCTTGGGCGGTATCAGCCTGTTATCCCCGGAGTACCTTTTATCCGTTGAGCGATGGCCCTTCCATTCAGAACCACCGGATCACTATGACCTACTTTCGTACCTGCTCGAGCCGTC
>NZ_LZGW01000021.1 GCF_001690275.1 Gilliamella sp. WF3-4
GATGGAATTATGCCAAGTGATATTAGATTTTCACGCCAAGGTACTGATATAATTGCAACATTAATTGGAGGCAACAGTAGTATAACCTTTAAGAATATCTTTTCTGATGCAACGTCAGCAAGAGCAGGCATTAATACAAATAACGTTATTGAAGAGTTCATTTTTGCGGATGGTACAAAATTAACGTGGGATGAGGTACTAAATAACCATCTATATATGATTGGCACAGATAAAGATGATATCATTTTAGGAAGTAAAGGTAATGATATCTTATCGGGTGGTAAAGGGAATGACCTTTTATCAGGCGGAGCAGGAAACGATACCTATTTGTTCAATCTGGGCGACGGTCACGATACAATAGATAATCGAGGCGAATTAGAATACACTGGTTTCTTAAATAGAATAAAATCGGATGTTGATACTATCCGTTTTGGTGATGGTATTAGCGCTGATATGTTAAGCTGTGCTAGAAGAAACAAAGATTTAGTTATATCTATA
>NZ_LZGW01000022.1 GCF_001690275.1 Gilliamella sp. WF3-4
AAGATGGTCAACTCAATTCAAGCGCAAGTTATTGGCATGATTTTCCGTTATCATTAGCGAACATCCCTACAGAGGAAGACAAAAATACGGTATTAAGCTCACGCACCCTATCGCTCAATGCATTAGCGCATGACGGCTTGATAGCGATAGATGAAGACAACACAACATGGGTAAAAGTGACAGCACTGGATAAGCAAAGCCTAATGATACACGGTTGGGTCAATATAAAAGACAATGCGCAAGCACATATCAAACGGTGTAGCCCATGGCACTGGCCTGGGTTTGAAACGATAGAAGAAAAAGCCTCGATAGGTGAATTATCTAACAAGATTGGCAAAAATAAAGTGGCGAAATTGGATTTAGAAGATTACACGCCAGCGATGCACGCATTACACCAAATTTTGACAGGAACACTGATATATTCAACACAACGAAAAAAAGGTCTACCGCCACCTACTTTTACAGAAAGGGATTTAAAGGAAGCGCTACGCAGAAGTTGGGCCGCAGAGCTGATAGGGCATTTACTGGTCAAATATGAAAGTGAATGGTATGCCGATGAAGCATTAAGCAAATGGAACGAAGTTGATGACTTGTTTGAAGAAGAAAGACAACAGAAAAAAGAGATGATTGAAGCAGGCTTAAACGAGCTCGGCATCACCCAACCTTACCTACGTGATTATGCCTTCAAGTTGGTGGACGAAGCGTTTAAATATATTCAAACTAATTGGAAAATAGAAAAAGAGCAACGCATTAAACCGTCACTGTGGTGGAAAGAAGTGGCACAGGCACAAGCTCAAAACCCAACCGCAAACACTGATGCCAATACCCCTAAACTGTCCAATCTATCCGCAGACGGCAAGGCATGGTTTATTCATCCCGTGGCGATGATAGATTATTTTAATGTTATTAAAACTAGAACAACATTTGATGAAAAATATATCCCAGAAGATAATGAGGTTTATATAAATGTCATTGTACCTTCGCACCGTGGATTAGAGGGGCCTTTAATTGTATTTGATAGAAGTGAAATTTATTTTAAAACTCATGCACTTTGTCTTGGGACTAGTACGAATCGTACAAAAGCAAGTGGAGATGGCGATACACCTACTGGTAGGACAAAGACAACATATTATCCAAATAGGCATAAAGGTGAATGGAGTTTTGGTAATTATGGATTTATTGAACTAATCGGAGATAGTGGTGAATTTTTAACTGCAACTAAAAATGGACGAGATGGAATAGGCATACATTCTGGGCATACTTCAGGGTATTATAGAAAATCTTTGGAAGATTTAGGTAATCTTATGAACACTCATGGGTGTATTCGGGTTTATAATGAAGCAATGAAAGAGTTAGGGGCTTTGTATACTAGGTTAAAAAGTGAAGGTAAAACAATATATTGTTACATAGAAGATTATGTTGGAGATATAAAAGATGTTTATGAATATTATGGTTTAGCTCCCGATCCTAAAGACACTGTAAGAAAAGGGAGAGTAAAAACACAATGATTCTAAATAAAATCCCCTGTTTTGTTTTTTTTGCTTTTTTTACGTTAATAGTTTCAGCTCAAACTGAAAAAGAAGAGTTAGATCAATTAATGCATATATGGGCAGAAAGAGATTTTGCCGAAGAAGTCAGTATAGTTTCTGACTTTTTGAAAAGCAAAGGTTATAAAATTCCTAGCGAAAAGAGCTTTAAACAAAGAAGTTTAGATTATTTTGGTATTGATGTGGATACAATAACATTTGATTGTCAATATATGATTAGTAAATATGATTATAGCTGTTTTACTAAGAATGGACGTTTTTTACTAACATACACAGAATCATTTCTGATGAGTGAATACAAAGGATTTGATGTTCCGCTTACTCCTAAGCAGGGTTTAGAGTTATTAAATAGCCCTAATAATGAGTATTCTCCTCATCTTATTGCTTATAATAAATTACTTTTTAATGATAATACTGATACTTTTGTAAAAAACTATTTTTTATCAAATCGGAAAAATTCGTTGCAAGAAGTTGTGATTTATTTCAATTATGAAAAAAATAGTTTGTTATATGAGGTTTCATTACCTGTATGGGATGACGATCTGAGAAATATGTGGCATTTCATTTTTTATAACAATTCACAAAAAGGGTATCGGAAACGTTTATTAAATGATTTGTATATACAATCGGGTGAACATGTTATTTCAATTTTATTAAAAGATTTGTCCGATAATTGGTATATTTACCCAACAGGAATTCCTATTTCAGAAAATAAAAAAATTACGATTACCTCAGCATCACAAGATAAAGCTTTATTGCATCTGATTAAATTACAAAGTCAGCATCAGAGCGAGGAAGCAAGTTTAACCGATAGCCAACGTAAAGCCTACCAATACCTGATTAATTTTTACGAAATAGATAATAAACTTGAATCAAGGCTTAAGGAAAATAATTTTTATAATATGGGGTTAAAAGTATCCGCTGAAGAACAAAAAGTCATTTCGGAAAGTAAAAACACACTAATAGAAAATCACTATATTACGAAATCAAATGATAATTATATTAATTTCCGCAGCCAACCAAATTCTAAAGCACCGATTATAAATAAATTATTAAATGATATAGATCTTATCAAAATTAATGTACAAGGTGAATGGTTATATGTCAAATTAAAGGACTCCCCCTCCATAAAGGGTTATGTTCATCTTAGTCAATTAGAATATAACGATAATAATTGAATGCATGTATCAATAAACATGATTAACTAGGTTAAATAATAATGATTAACAAAATAGGAAAGAAACTTATTATAGTTCTCGCTCTTTTTTCAATAAATGTGTTGGCTGATACAGAATCAGAGTTTGCATCAGCTAATTATTCAGATAAAACTATAAATATGATTTCAAAAATGCTTCAGCAAGAACATTATCAACTACTTAATTTAGAAGAATTTAAACAAAAAATTGATGATTATTTTGGTTCAGATACTGGCCTCAGCAAGAATAAAAATATTTGTCAAACATATACAGGTGAAGATAACTATTATGGCATAACAAATAATGGTAAATTTATTTATTCTTGTTTATTAACGAATTCATTTACGAATGGAATATTAGATAATTCAAATAATAAATATGTTCAACAGTTAGTTGCTTATAATAAACTACTTTTTAATGATGATGATTCTGCTAAAAAATATATATTAAATCATAAGTATGATTATTTACCTGAAATCGTGATTAACTTTAATTATGAAAATGATGCTTTACTCTATGAAACAGCTGTTGTGAATCCATATATTTCCGACGAGTATAAATGGCATTTTTTATTTTATAATAACGAATTAAAAGGGTACAGAAAGCGTTTTTTAAATGACATGCTATTGGATAAAGCTTATTTTCGTGGTTTATTGATATCTTTATTTGTTAATTGGAATGTTGAACATAAAGACATTGGTATACAAGGAAAAAAGGTAAGAATCCCACAATCTACTAAAGATAAAGTATTAATTCATCTAATTAAATATCGTAGTCAACTACAAAGTAATGGTGAAACTTTAGAACGTAGCCAACACTTAGCCTATCAATACTTGACGGATTTTTTTAACAAAGATAACCAGTTAAAAGAGAGATTGGAGAAGAATGAATATTATAACATGGGTATAACTGTTTTAGAGGATAAAAAAAAAGTAATTTCCTATAGTCATGATGAATTATTGGAAAATCACTATTATACAAAGTCTTCAGAAAAAGTTGTTAACTTATTAAATAAGCCAGATATAAAATCTTCTATTATCATGACACTACCGAATAAAACTGATGTGATCAAGTTATATTCGAAATTTATTGATAGAGAAAAAAAACAAGAATGGTTATATGTTGGTTTAGCTAATGATAGAACTACAACGGGGTATATACATCTTAGCCAATTAGAATTTAAGGATAAACATTTCTAATAAATTGTTGTAGTTATAGGCTAGCGATAGATATTAAAGCAATTTTAGGGGGGGATTTCCCCATGGCACTGGCCTGGGTTTGAAACGATAGAAGAAAAAGCCTCGATAAGTGAATTATCTAACAAGATTGGCAAAAATAAAGTGGCGAAATTGGATTTAGAAGATTACACGCCAGCGATGAAGGAATTACATCAAATCTTAACGGGAACTTTGCGTTATTCCAATCAGCGAAAAAAAACACACTTACCTTCTTTTACGGATAACTATTTAAAGGAAGGTCTACGCCGAAGTTGGGCCGCAGAGCTGATAGGGCGTTTACTGGTAAAATATGAAAGTGAATGGTATGCCGATGAAGCATTAAGTAAATGGAATGAGATAGATGAGCTGTTTGAAGAAGAAAAGCAACAAAAAAAAGAGTCTATTGAAGCGATATTAGATAAAATAGGCATAATCGAGCCCTATCATCGAGACTTTGTCATGAAAAAATTGGACGAAGCCCACGAGCATGTCAAAAACAACTGGCAATTGGAAAAAGAGCAACGCATTAAACCGTCACTGTGGTGGAAAGAAGTGGCACAGGCACAAGCTCAAAACCCAACCGCAAACACTGATGCCAATACGCCTAAACTGTCCAATCTATCCGCAGACGGCAAGGCATGGTTTATTCATCCGGTGGCGATGATGGATTATTTTAATATTAGAAATACTGAAATTATTTTCCCATTAAAAGTAAAACCAATAAACAATTTTGATATGCAATTTGGTAAAAACTTTAATTGGACTAAAAATAATAATCAAACAGCATTTGTAACTATCCCCTAAAATAGTACAGCCAAAAAGTAGAAAATTCTCTATGATAAAAGTAAAAGAGGATTTAATTATGAAAAAAATGACTGAACATCAAATCATCGCTATTTTAAAAGAAGCTGAAGCGGGTATTCCCGTTAAAGAGCTGTGCCGTAAATAGGGCATGGGTAATTCAACTTTCTATAAATGGCGGGAAAAATAGGGCGGAATGGAAACGCCGGATATCAAACGATTAAAGGAGCTAGAGGCTGAAAACCGCAAGCTTAAGCAGATGTTTGCCGAACTGAGCTTAAAATCCCAGCTTCAGGAAGAAATCATAAAAAAGCTTTAGTGCCAACTGAGGCACGTAAAACGTGGGCACAGCAACTACAACAAAATCATTCAGTTACTATTGCTATGAGCTGTGCCATTGTTGGCTTAAGCCGTTGTGCTTACTATTATCAATCTAAGTTACAGGATGATTCGGTGATTGTTTCGGTGTTGAATGCTATCACAGACCGGCATTTACGCTGGGGCTTTCCTAAATGTTTTAATCGTATCAGAAAGCTCGGCTATCAATGGAATCATAAACGGGTATATCGGGTGTATTGTGAGCTAAAGCTTAATCTTAAAACAAAACGAAAACAACGAATTCCACCTCGGGCGCCAGAAAAGTTATCGGTTCCCAATAAACAAGGCGAATGTTGGTCAATGGATTGTATGAGTGATAGTCGTTGCAATCAACGTCGCTTTAGAACATTCAATGTCATCGATGACTTTAATCGTGAGGCGTTAAGAATTGATATTGCAGTTATTTTACCTGCAGGAGGGTTATCCGTTATCTAGATAAACTGGGCTAAATCACATGATATAGCCATTGATTATATCCAGTCCGGTAGCCCATATCAAAATGGCTATATTGAACGATTTAATCATACCTATCACACTGAGGTACTCGATTTATATCTATTTAATAATCTAGAACAAGCAAGAAAGGTAACCGAAGAATGGCTAACCATTTATAACACCGAAAGACCGCATGAGGCATTAAATAACATGACACCGATTGAGTATAAAACACTAAAACAAGCAGCGTGATTTTCTACGTGAGTTATGTACTAAGTTTGGGGTATTTACACAGCCCAGTTTTTCTGTCTAAATATTGTCCCTGATGTCTGAGGTTTTGTTCTACTGAGTCGTGTTCGATTTCATGAATCCGTTTACCCCAGAGCGGATAGCTACATTCCCAGATGATGTCACCGTTTGCTACGGTAAGCTCTTCTGGTGCACCGTTTAGAACGGTGTAGGAGTACATAACTTTTTCGGAGCATTACCTCTTTTATCTATGCGTGCCAGTAGTTGGTAGCTGCTTTGGTCGGTATAGATATACAGCCTGCTGTGCTGATTCGAGCTGGTTTTCTGATCATTTTTTAGCCGAACCATAGAAAGCGGGCACGATTGTAGGGGTTGCCTGCATTGTTTAGTTGATGTTTTTCAACACGTACTTCGCTCAAGCGGTAGTTGGCGTTGTAGTGGTAGTGCCACTAATCATCCTGATTTAATTTCAGTTTTTTAACTTAGAAATATTTTTTCAATATATTCGCTTAATTTTGAATTAATATTACTTATATACTTCATGTCTTCATAAGAGCCAAATTTTAAAGCGCCCTCTAAATTGTCATGCAGGACTAAAAGATTATATGCCAATTCCTTTGAAATAAGATCTTTTTCTTTATAATGAGTTACCATTTCATCCAGTGAAGTATAGAGATCATTAATTGTTTTTTCATCTAACTTATCTTGTAATCTAATTTTTTCAATTACACTGATAATCTTTTCATGAACATCAGAATTTATAATTTTCATAAAATACCTAATTAATTATTTTTATTGCATTTGTTGGTATAGGGCAGTCAAATAGTGCTTCTCAAGCACCTTTAGTTAATCGTCTTTAAATTGATTACTTAAAAGGTCAAGACCTTTAGTAAAAGATATATCAATTGTTCCACCCAAAATTTTACTTAAGTCTATTTCAACTATTCTAGTTCCAATTTTATTAGCCCATTTTTCAGCAATACTTAAATCTTTGGTTGCAGATATAAACTGAGATGGAGAACGACATCTCTGATGTTACATGTCCTACAACTGTTTCTATATTATTAGGGTTTAGTGAAAACAATCCAGAAGATATGTTTTTGCCTTGTCTAATAACTGTATAGACTTTGCCACTTTTTATACGATCGAACTCACTTACTTTAGCACATGGTGCTAATCCTAATGGATCAATCAAAGTTAACCCATTAGGCGCATACTGATAAAGATTAAACTCGCCCAGCAGCCCAATCGGATCCGGCTGGGTAAATTTACCTATATCCGGATGATAGTACCTGAAAGTATTGTAATGTAAGCCAGTTTCTCTGTCTAAATATTGTCCCTGATATCTGAGGTTCTGTTGTATCGGGATGTGTTCGATTTCATGAATTCGCTTACCCATAACTGAAAGCTGCAGTCCCACAGTATTTTACCGTTTGCATCGGTGAGCTCTTCTGGACAGCCATTCAGGTCGGTGTGGGAAGTAGCGGATATGTTGTTCATGGTTGCCGTCTATGCCTATTGCGCTAGTGGTTCGTAGCTGTTCTAGTTAGTATATATGAAAAATTCAATTATCCTTGCCAAAATAAATATTAGACAGTATTTAATTCTATCACTCTAGTTGATTTTTCTATTTAAAATTTAAATAATTGTTCATTTTTATATTTCCTTTTATTTATATGGTGACATCAATTTATTAACATCTTCAACAGATAAGCTAAAGGAATCTATGATATTAATGTTTATATTCATATTTAGTTGGTCATTTATTCGGTTCAACCAATGATAAAAATCAATAAAGATATTCTCATTCTCTTTTGTTAACTCCATAAAACCAGAGTCTGTATGAGATAGCTCTAATGAATCTAAGATAAATCGAAAAATATCTTTATTTTGGATTAAATCATCAGTTTTAATGATCATTAATTCTTTAATTATTAATATTTCTTCTGATATACCCATTATGGTTGGGAGGGATAAAACTCTATCCTTTATTTTTTGTAAATTCATATTAATTACCTTAATAAAATGATCCGTTAAGGGGAATATGTGCACTGTTAGGATCTGATTTGAATGTTCCCCATATCCCATCAGTTCTATAATTTTGCCCATTTATAGTATTTTTAATACTAGCCGTTGGGCCATTTGCTGAGTTAGCTGTTGGCCATTTTGCTTTTGTAGTAGGATCTATGCCATTTCCATGTCCATGTACTTGGTACCCTTGACCTTCATATCTAAACTCTCCACTCGGGAAACGCTTAGGATCTGCATGCCAAGTATTTGGTATTCCTCTTTGTGTGGCCCATGCATCTATGTCTGCTTTATTTACCTTCCCATATCTAGCTAATTCTGATGGATCAGTTGGGCGTTTGGTAAAACGTCCTGTTTCATTATTACGCCAACGATTCGACTTACTATTAAAACTACAGCTCAAACCAAACGGATCCACCCGAATCAACCCACTAGGCGCATACTGATACAGATTAAACCAGCCCAACAACCCAATCGGATCCGGCTGAGTAAATCTACCTATATCTGGATCATAATACCTGAAAGTATTGTAATGTAAGCCGGTTTCTCTGTCTAAATATTGTCCCTGATATCTGAGGTTATGTTGTATTGATATGTGTTCGATTTCCTGAATCCGTTTACCCCAGAGCTGAAAACTGCATTCCCAGACGATGTCACCGCTTGCTACGATAAGCTCTTCTGATGCACCGTTCAGATCGGTATGGAAGTTCATGACTATTTCGGGGGCATTACCCCTTTTTATCTATGTGCGCCAGTGGTTCGTAGTTGTTCTGGCCGGTGTAGATATACAACCTGCTGTGCTGATTCGGACTGGTTTTTTGAATTATTTTTAACACGTCCCACAGGAAGCGGGTACGGTTGTAGGGGTGCCTGCGTTGTCTAGCTGATGTTTTTCGATACGCCGGCCAAGGGCGTCGTAGACTCCGCCGTAACGCTGGCTGCGGTCTGTTTGTTCAATGCGTACTTCGCTCAGGGGGTAGTCGTCGTAGTGGTGGTGCTGGGGGCACCGATGGTTTGTTTGTTATGGGGTTGACCGTGCTCATCGTAGCGGTAGTGGTGTCCTCTGAAATTCAGGATCTGGTTACAGCAGATGACGTTCTGATTACTAGGGTCTAATTCTATTGGTCGTCTGTGATCTAATAGGTTGGTGGTGGCATCGTATTGCGGGATTTTCCTGTATCTGTGGTTGCGACAGCCTTCAATTCTGCCGGTGCGATCATAGTAGTAATCGGCCTGTCTGTGCTTGCTGTATTTTTTGTTTACCAGTCGGTCGAGGTTGTCGTACTGGTAGCTGCGTTTGATGTGGATATCAGGAAGAATCGAATTTTGATTACGCCGAATCTGCTTGTGTTGCAGGGCGGCTGTAATAATTATATTTTTTAAAATAGTTTGCAAGATTAATTCAATTAAAAAGCCTGTGCAATAAGGCTAAGATTTGTGTGGCAGGCAAAGCTTACCAACTATTTGCATGTTAATATTAAAGCTTAAATGCGTCTATATATTTAAGCCCGTTATAATTTTCTTTATAAGGTTTTTTTAACACTACTTCTCTTGCTTCATACCAAACTAAGGCATTGGTTTTGCTTAGTTGATGACATTTGAGCGAGATTAAATTATCAATGAGTTCTCCTATATCAATCTATTTTTTCAATAGTTTATAATATTCAGTCAAATCTTTAATAATATAAATGTATAAAAATATATTTTTTATTTTAATCTTTTATAGTTAAATAATCTGAAAAAATTCTAAATATAGATAGTAATTCATTAAATGAAGTAAATTCTTCCCTTTTATTAATTTTATATTGATCAGTATTTAAATCTATTATTTCGGACATGCAACTTAGATTATCCCAAATAGTAAATCGGGCAATATAAATATCATTTTCAAAATCAATAACGATACTTTCTGATAAATCATTTTTATGATAAACATAAGAATAGTTAGTATGTTGGGATATCCAAAATTTAAATTTATTTAACATATTGATTGTATTTTCCTTTAATTTTTTCTACTTTAACACGAATGTTATTTGCTTTAGGCACCTCAGAGACAGGAACTCCCTTACGTTGTGCAAAGCGACTTTCTAAAGAATTTGGCTCTACTATTTTTGCTTATTCTTGATTTGTGGGAATTATAAATTTTTTAGGAATATTAAATTCAACATATAAAGTTCCATTTTTTGCTTGTTTATCAAAAGCCTTAACATCTGCTAGGTAAGCCATGTGAGTAGTTGTCCCTGTTATGTTTTGTATTGTTTTATCGCTATCTATTATTTCTTGATATTCTGCTGCTGCCATCCAGTTGCCAACTGTAACTAATGATAGTTGCCACGGAACAATCCAAATCAACCCATTAGGCGCATACTGATACAGATTAAATTTTCCCGAGTAATTTAATGCTTAGAGTAAAATTTGAACTCCTAAGATTAAAAAAATGTTCGAGCGTTATAAGTATTAGAGATTTTTCAAATAAATAACCTTTACATTGAGGATTTATTACAATTTAGAGGCTATTTATTCATAGTTCTTTTTATTAATAGTTCTTTTTATTAATAGCTGAATCCATGGATTTCCATTTTCTAATAATTGCTTATCTACTGAAAAATCGGCACTCGATTCAATAAGATGTAATAGTGACCAAGCTAATCCATAACTTTCATTATTACCAAAAAAGGTAATTAGTTTAGTTGCTTCTTCATTTGATAAAGGTGGTTGAATGTTATGTAAAATATTTTGATATTTTTGAATAAAGTCAATGTCATAACTCTCCTCTGAAGGCAAAGACCCCATTTTAATAAGTTCATTAAAAGATTGCCTCATAGAATCTCCAAATCATTTTTTCATTAATTCTGGATAGTTTGGTATAGCTAGTAATGGCACGCCAAACTATTTCCCGTTGTTCATTAGTGAGCTCAATTGGCAAAATATTGGTTAAAGTCGCTTAAATATAATCTGAATTTAAAAACAAAAAAATCCGAAAAAATATAGAAGATCTTTCCAGCTTTTTTATTAAAGTAATGCATATATTTTCTTTAACTGTTCACAATATTTTTTACTATAAGGTATTTTGATTTTTTTTAGATAATTAATCAGGTTACCTGCATCGCTAGTAATTAAATAATATTCTAATAAATGAATAATAAGAAAATCTTCATAGGGATCATCCACTGAAATAGTGACATCTTTCTCATCATTTCCTTCTTGTTCATCTGGTTCATCTTGAAGGACGACTAACTTAATTGCTATATACTTCAAAAAAGAAGTAAGACTATTCGACAATATGTTTTCTAAATCAGATAAAGTAGCGCCAGATAAATGGATTTTATTTGCATCATATTCGAACAATACCGATGGCAATTCTTCTCCGTTTGTCGTAATTTTATATTTTTGTTGCAATTTATTTAATGCTGTTTTATATAATGCACTATTTATAAAATCTTGAATTTCATTGATATTTACCATTAATTAATATCCTTTATTATATTTATAACATCATAATCAGTATGTTTATACGGAGCAACTGCTTCATGCTCCCACGGAGTTAATTTTGCAAGATTGTCATGATTATGAACATTGTCACCCCCAACCTATTGTAAAATATCTTTATGGCGCAATTCTATCTGTACATCTTTTGGTTTCCTTTTTGCCGGATTTTCTATTATTACTTCAAGTTGTAATTTGGGTGCTTTACCCTCCTTTATTAATTTAATATTATTTTTCGAATACATACTAGGATTATTTTTAGCTTCATTTTTCCAAAATTTCTTTCTTGGTGCACGCCAACAACTCAATTCTCACGGAGCATAGTATCTGAACGTATTGTAATGTAAGCTGGTTTTTCTGTCTAAATATTGCCTTGATATCTGAGATTCTGCTCTATGGGCTCGGGTTTGATTGCCTGAATGTGCTTTCCCCATAACTGAAAGCTATATTCCCAGAGCAATTCGCCGTTTGTATCGGTTAGCTCTTCCTGACAGGCATTTAGGTCGGTGTGGTAATAGCGGATATGCTGTTCTTGGTTGCCGTTTGTGCCTATCCATACCAGTGGTTCGTAGCTGTTTGGGTCGGTATAGATATACAGGCTACAGTGCTGATTCGGGCTAGTTTCCTGAATCATTGTTAAGTTGTTCCACAGGAAGTGGGTACGCTTGTAGGGGGCCTGCGAGGTCTAGCGGATGTTTTCGATGCACCGACTTAATGAAAATTTATTTCATCTTTATTTTTAATCCCATCTTTCATCTATATAGGGAGTTATACTTTCTATAATTAAAAACTTTGATTTACAGTAAAGCTGTAATTTATCATGTTTAACGGTTATTTCAGAATAATCAGTAAAAGAAGTGATCGTTGGTGAACAGAAAAAACCAACTCTTGAACCAGACATATTTAACTGAACTATCTCATTAAAAGTAATAATTAAACTTAATGCATTAAATTCAACTTTATCCCATTTTTTAGGGTAAATTTTGGGAATTTCTTTGCAAGTTAAATGGCATTTCACCTCAGAATAGCTTTCAAATGAAACACTATTTAATTCAATAGATTGAAAGTTAAATTCATTATTAAACATAAATTGAATTTTTTCTCTGCCTAACGCGTTTTTAAACCACATATCCATTCCTTAAGGGAAATTATAATGACCATAAGTTCCAGAAACATGATCAGTATTCAGGTTATTTGAAAGTCTAACATTAAAGTGTGGCTCAGCACCATGATCTGATTCTGCTTTAGTGTGCTAAAGACTATAATATTGAATAAAATTGATTTTTTGTTTTTATCAATAAATTCATATTGCCGAGTCTTTATTGGTTGATCGTTTCTAGCGATCATAGTATTGCCATGACATCTCGTAAAGATAGTCGTGTAATGGCTCTAGGCTATTGATTCATCGGTATACCTGCATTGTGCTTAACCTGTCTAAATGGATCTCTTCGACTTTTACTATCATACGATGTTTTCTTATTTTTTACCCCACATGCTTTTAAACCAAATGGATCAATCAAGCCAACCCATTAGGCGCATACTGATACAAATTCAAGCCACCCAGCAATCCTATCGGGTCAGGTTGAGTAAATCTACCTATATCCGGATCATAATACCTGAAAGTATTTTAATGCAGTCCAGTTTTTCGTCTAAATATTGTTCCTGATATCCGAGGTTTTGCTCTATTGATTGGAGCTCAATTTACTGAATCTTCTTTCTCCATAACTGAAAGCTACATTCTCAGAATAATTCGCCGTTTGCATCAGTTATCCCTTCCGGACAGCCAAATATATAAAATTTAATAGAATCTAAAATAATTAATAGATTCCATTCAACTAAAAAATTATTCCATTGAAATCATTATATATTTCTTTGGAAGATACTGTTTCGGTTTTTAACTAACGCTATTTTTACAAAAGTCCTTCTTCTTTAAATTTAGCGAGTACTTCGCGCCCTTTTTCAGATAACTCCAATTTTTTTAAATAAATTTTGAGTCTATTTTCTGACGCCGTAAAAAAAAACTTTGAATATTTGAGCATTGACGGTAATGCTTCATCTGGGAAAGGAATGTTAGGATTATTATATTCATCTTCATCAGGATCATAATCATCCTCAACTTCACTTTTAATAATCATTGATAAAAAGGCATCAAACGAATTTGCAACAAACTTCAGATTAGTATTTTGTTCTAGATAACCATTTTTTACAGACATGTCAAAATAGAGATCATTCACTTCATGATCCCAATAATAGACTTCACCATTTGGGCTTAAGCAAAGCAAATCGCCGTAATTAAGTGTTGCTACGGCAAAATAATCCTCAGGTATCCTATTTAAATAGCCATCGTTGGTAGCCAATAAATCTTCTCTATCTTCCTTTGAAAAACCCAAAATGACCTCTAAGGGCAATGACTCGCCCTCACAATCAATACAGTAGTCAATATTGGCTTCATTATCAAAAACAACAACATTATATTTTTTCAAAAAATCAATATAAGAATTGTTTGAATCTATTTTTAACTTTAACTTTGAAATGCGTTTATCAATGTTTTTGGGAACATTATATTTTGATTTAAACATTCTAACTCCTAAATATTACCATGTATAAGAACGGATGCACTGCCAGTGTGAGGAAAACTGTTATGCAAATCTGCATCCAGAATAATCATATAATCTTTATCAACATGATGCCAAACCTTTTCAGGAAGGGCCTTGTCACCAGAATAGCCAATTTGTTTATTTGCTATCCTATTATCATGTTTTCGATTGCCATTAAACTTGTTTGATTTTGCATATTGTTCCTTATATGGACTAAAATCTGGAATGCCGTCTTTACTATATGTTACTTAAGCCGTCCTACAGGAAGCGAGTATTGTTGTAGGGGGCGCTGTCTAGCTGATATTTTTCTATACGCTGGCTTAAGGCATCGTAGATGTAGTCGTAACGCTAACTGTCGCTAACAATTATTTGGTCTTACAATAAGCCTACTGTGATATATTTTCCCGCCTCTATTTATCATAATAAATGTACTGTTCCATTGTTAGTTTATGTGCCAGTTGACTCGTTTTACCCCATTTATAGTCTGCCTTTTGCTCTAGATCGTATAGCTATAGCACAAAATATTGCTAATATATAATGCTTATTTATATTTACTAAATTTTTCTATCCAGCCTTTTTTTGTGACCAGTTCACCAGATAAACTATCACTGATATCAAGAATGTTTTTTTCATTTTTACCATTTTGAGATATTAATAATTTTATATTTTCTTCATTTTGTTCTAGCATATTTAATGTATTGTAAATAACACTATCAATAGCAGTCAAAACAACTTTTTTTAAAATTTCAATCTGGTTTTTGTCAAATGTTTTTAATTCATTATTTAATTTAACCGTATTTTCAGATTTCATTTTACCTTGAACCATTGCTTCAAATTCAAAAATGGCTTGATCTCTAACACTACAAATGATCTTTTGACCAAAAATATCAAGTAATTCTTTATCTAACATATTAATATTCTCCAGTTTAATTCCAAGGGATATTTCATGGGGAAGTGACACCTTGAGAGCTTACATTCCATAAAGATTGGGCAACAAGATTTTTTGCTTGTTGATGAGTAACTTCACCTGCTTTCAAAGCACTTACATCAATTCTCGTGTGCTCTGCCAAGGTATTTGGTTGACCACTATTAAAAAGTTCTTCTATTGACCGTCTGAGGTCTAACAGGTTGGAGGGATCATCATATTGCAGGGTTTCTCAGTATCTTTGGTTACTGTAGCTTTCAATTCTGCCGGTGCGATCATAGTGGTAATCGATTTGCCCGTGTTTACTTTGTTTTTGCTTAATAGACGGTCGAGGTTGCCGTATTGGTTTCTGTGTTCGATGAGGATGTCGGGTAGGTGAAATTCTGATTACGCCGTATCTGTTTATGTTGCAGGCACTGTAATGATTATATTCTTAAAGTAGTTCGCTAGATTAATTCAATTAAAAAGCCTGAGAGGTAAGACTCAGACTTTTGTTGCAGATTATTGCAAAGCTTACCAACTATCTGCATGTTGATATTAAAACTTAAGTACGCCTATATATTATGAAGTATTTAATATTTACCGTCAGCATTCATTAAAGGATCTTGATAAATTTAATGTTCGAATTAATTTTCTTAACCATTGAAGCATTAAACCAGAGGATTTTTTTACTTTTGGGCTGTACTATTTTTGGAAATCGTGACAGCTAACATGATATTTTATTTAAACATCTTTACTTGAAGAGAAAGGATGTAAACATGCTTTAAATAATTCTAATATCAATTTTTCATCTGCTTTGTTTAGCGTTTCATCCTGATCTTTTTGTA
This sequence comes from Gilliamella sp. WF3-4, assembly GCF_001690275.1. Taxonomy (GTDB): domain Bacteria; phylum Pseudomonadota; class Gammaproteobacteria; order Enterobacterales; family Orbaceae; genus Gilliamella; species Gilliamella apicola_C. The sequence goes on from NZ_LZGW01000022.1 coordinate 15,687, forward strand.
TTTTTTTACGGATAAATTGCTCATTAGTCACATTTTCCTGTTTATAAAAATATTTAGATTCTGCTTTAAAATCATCAATTTCCAATAATTTATCAAAGATATTGTTAATTAGTGGGCTACCTGCATATAATAGCGATTCTGCTTCTTTACATGAAAATTTAATGTACATAATCAGTTTTTTCAATGCGTTGATTTCGCTTTGTTTTAAAACTAAACATTTTTCTGTAGTATTACTCATGTTAATAACAACCTCTAGCTTTTAGTTGATTTTGCATCATGTTAAGTCTTTTATCATAGTTTAGGCTATTAAATCTTTCATAAGGGTTTTTATCTATATGAATTATTTGAGAGCGTTCTAATTTAATTTTACCTGTATGATAATATTCTAATTCTGATGACTTTTTTATATTAGTCATGTAAACCTTAGCTTTTACATGCTTTTCTATTATACCAGTATTTTGAATTCCTTCTAATCTTGCTAGATTGGTATAATATATAAATACATTTTCACCGCTTAGTCCTAAAGGATCAATCCAATTCAACCCATTAGGCACATACCGAGATTGTAGGGATTGCTTGCGTTGTCTCGCTGAAGTTTTTCGATACGCCAGCCAAGGCGTCGTAGACATAGCCGTAACGCTGGCTGCGGTTTAGTGGTTTTATACATACTCCGCTTAGGCGATGTGCGGCATCGTTGTAGTAGCGTTGGATGCTGATGGCGGTTTGTTTTTTTTGCTTACCCACAGGGCATCAGTAAAGCAATTTACACCAAAATATCAGAGAATAAATTAACAGCGTAATACGCGACGTCATCAAAAAAGTATAAAGTCTTCTCGGCTGATGATTTGGTAAAGAAAGTAATTTATTTAGCAATATAAATTAGTATGAAGAAGATAAACAGATATTGACTTGCAACTGGAAAGCATAATGAACCGCTTTATGACAGAATTTGGTGACAGAATTAACGGTTATCTGTAAAAGAGAAATACACAAAAAATTAAGATGTGGCCTATAATATTCAAATTAATACTCATGGTATTTGTTGTAAAATAGCTCTTTTAGTTGCCGGTGAGAAATATTTTGGCCAAATAGTATATTTATCATATATTGCCCCTATAAAACTAGCCTCATTTATTCTGATTGCATTTACATTTGCACCTTTTAAATTACTTCCGTTGAAATTTGCATTAAATAAATCAGCTCCTGATAAATTAACTCCTTGCAAATTAGCATTTAATAAAAAAGCTCCATTTAACTTACAGTTAGACATATCAGCATTTAATAATGATGAATTCATTAAATTTGAATTCATTAATAATGAATTTGTAAAATCAGTATTATCTAAAATACAACCTGAAAAATTTGCACTACGTAAATTAGCATATTTAAAATTTGCATTACGCAAAGAATACCCTGCAAATATAGCGGTATGTAATATCGAACTACTAAAATCGAACCCCTCAAATGTTGTTACATCAAATTCTTGCGTGCAACCAGATTCAAAATGAATTTTAATCATTAATAATTTCCCTAGCCAAAAGGTCAATTTTTGTGTCAGACATAGGTTTAATTTTTGGAATATTACTTGGTGCAAGTGTTCCTTGAGTTTTAGGTGGTAATACGCCTACAATTTTTTCAGCCACATAACGTTGAACTGCTGGAAGAAAAATGATTCCTTGTGTTGTCTGCATAGCATCCTCCTTTTAAAGCTTTTTTAACCACACTAGGGGCAATTTAGAAGACTTTGGTAATTGGATATTTAGCTAACCCCCACGGATCGACCAAGTTAACCCATTAAGCGTATACTGATACAGATTAAAATCACCAGTCAGCCCAATCGGCTTAGGCTAGGTAAAGCGTCCTATATCCAGATCATAATACCTGAAAGTATTGTAATGTAATCCGGTTTCTCTGTCTAAAATATTGTCCCGTATTTGAATTTGGTGTTCAGGCATCCCTGACCCTGAGTGCGTGATATTTCGTGGTGTAGCTTGTCGTGTTCGATGTCGCTGATGAAGTGGCCGTCGATATTTATCTGGTGCAGGTGGCTGGAGACGTAATACAGGCTGTTGATGGTGCGTCCATCCGTCAGGGTGGTAGCGATGCGGTTGCAGTGGGTCGTAAGTAACTCTATTTGTAGTTTTAAACCTATTTAGACGAATTTATTATTCGCATCGTGATCAGCCGCATCACCACCTGTACCAGTAATTGATGTCATATTATCAACAGCCCAAAATCATCAATTAGGACTAGTAGCTATCTATATAGTCCTACTTCTACTTTCCATCTATCAAATTACCAAACGCTAAAGTAAGATAATGAACGGGCTGGATGTAAGTCTGTATTATGACGATAAAATTAAAGGTTATAGACAAATTTTTGCTATTTAATTTACGTTTGAACTAGCTCATAAAATTCTAAAAATGAATGATCAAAATCAAGTGATAATATTTTATTTTTAAGTTTTTCTGAAATAATAATATTAAATGCCCCATCCCATTCATTTAAACAAAATGCATCTAAATGTTTAGGAATTTTATTTACGTGGATAGCTGGTTTTAGAAAAAAACGCCCACGTTTTGATTCCCATTCTTTTGGAACATAGCCTGATGGCCATAAGTCTATTTCAGATAAATCCTAGTTAACACAATCAACACATTCAAAAGGGTACATTATTAAATATGTTTTTTCTGGCTTCTCACTATCAGAAATAGGAATTAATTTAACACCATTACCTGATATATTGTTTATTTTATTAATTTTACTATCAAAAAGGAGATATTTAGCTCCAATTGTACTTATTGGTGAGAAATAACCATCCCTTAATTTTTTTTAAAAAAGCTTTTTGTTTGTAGGTATTTTTATTAAAGACAAAAAATCAACGGGAATTACATTATCTCCATCATCAATCAACTCATCACGTGGAATAATACATCCTCGCCACTTTTTGCTGTTAACATTTGGATTCAGTTTAAAGTATTTCATTTATTAATCACTGTTAGTTAATATTTTATTTAACCATGAATTGGGGTCACGGCTTCTTTACCAAGTTCTGCTAAAGCTTATTTAAATGCTTCTGGACTTTTATCACTAGCTTGTTTTAAACGTTTATATATTTCTTGATGTATTTCTTCTGGGTATAGACCTTTATGTCCTGGAACATCTATTTTATTTAATGGATCATTAAAAACATCCTTTCGCCAATTTCCATTCTTAAATTTACCCAGCCCATTCTTTTTAAATAGGTTTTTAAATAGATCAAACCAATAAGAGTGTTTGTTTGTGGCAAGATGATGGGGCGGCGCATAAGCAGAAAGTCCCCATGGATCAATCCAAGTCAACCCATTTAGGCGCATACTGATACAGATTAAAATCACCAATCAGCCCAATCGGCTCAGGCTAGGTAAAGCGTCCTATATCAAGATCATAATACCTGAAGGTATTGTAATGTAAGCCGGTTTATCTGTCTAAATATTGTCCCTGATATCTGAGGTTTTGCTCTATTGAGTGATGTTCGATTTCATGAATCCGTTTACCCCAGAGCTGAAAACTGCATTCCCATAGTATTTTACCGTTTTCGTCGGTCAACTCTTCAGGACAGCCATTCAGGTCGGTGTGGATTACCCTTTCTGGGTGATTACCTCGTTGACACGATTCATAATAGCTTTCTTTAAGCACTCAGCATAGTTGTTTAGCTGTAACTTCTTTACCCCAAGGTATTTTAGTGTGTATATTTAAGTCAATAACCTCATATCTGATACTTTTGCTAATTTCTATTTATATCTAGATTAGGTTCCCATTCGACTATTCTATCGCTTGCTGAGTGGAGTAACTTCGGCAGGAGTCCAAATTGACCGTTTCCATTGTATGAAGTTATTAGTTAGAATTTCTTTTATGTAACTTTCAAATTTAGAATTAAAGTATTTATCAGATGTTATTGTTATTTTAAGAGTATAATGTTCATCACATAATAACTCACTAAGCCTATCAATTTTGTCGATAACGGCAATGCTAAAATTATCCAACTCCGCTCTGGCAATATAACGACCTTTTTCATCTTTACAGGATAATTTACATTTAAATGCCAGTTCTATCTTAGTCAGCATTTCTTTAAATGAATTATTACTATCAATCAGTACAAAAGTTAATCGTCTTTCATTTATATTCATAAATCTATTATCCTTGAAAAATTTAACGTTGAAATATTAAATCCAACAATTATATCTTATAAAAAACAAAAAATTCGTTTTTATTTACAGCCAATTTTGCGCTGAATGTCACCCTTTCGAGCAAATTCCATTAACTCGTGAGTTTTAAAAATTCTAAAACCAAAGGATTCTTTTTTTAGCCACGGAAAAATTAAACGTAATTTACGGTCTATAGACGCTTCTATTTCCTTCATACCTTTAATTTCTGAAGCATCACGGCGTCTGTTTGTATATACCGGATCATGAGCTTTACTAATACCACTAGCAGCACTTCCTCTATAACCTATTTCGGCATTAGGATCGATTGCTTGTATTGCTGGCAAGTGTTCTCTAAGAATATCGTCAATTTGTTGTTGAACTCTATTTAAACTAATTAACCCCCACGGATCCGCCCAAGTCAACCCATTAGGCGCATACTGATACAGATTAAAGCCACCGGCTAAACCTATCGGATCAGGCTGGGTAAAGCGACCTATATCCGGATCATAATACCTGAAGGTATTGTAATGTAAGCCGGTTTATCTGTCTAAATATTGTCCCTGATATCTGAGGTTTTGCTCTATTGAGTGATGTTCGATTTCATGAATCCGTTTACCCCAGAGCTGATGGCTGTATTCCTTGAATAATTCGCCGTTTGTATCGGCAAGCTCTTTTAGTGCACCGTTTAGAGCGGTGTGGAAGTACATTACCTTTTGTGGTTCATTACTTCGTTTGTTTATGCGTGCAAGATGTTCGTAGCAGCTCTGGTTAGTATAGCTATACAGGCTGTTGTGCTGATTAAGACTGGTTTCCTGAATCGTTGTTAAGCCATCCCACAGTAAGTGGGTACGGTTGTAGGGGGTGCCTGTGCTGTTTAACTGATGTTTTTCGATACGCCGGCCAAGGGCGTTGTAGATGTAGCCGTAACGCTAACTGCGGTCTGATTGTTCGATGCGTACTTTGTTCAGGCGGTGTTCGACGTCGTAGTGGTAGTACAGGGTAGAGCCGATGGTTTGTTTGCTCTGGGTTCGACCGTGCTCATCGTAGCGGTAGCTCTAGTCTCTGAATTTAAGTAGCTGGTTACAGCGGATCAGGTTGTGGTTGCTTGTCCAGATATTTTTTGCTAGTACACTTCTAATTAATTCAAGTTTGACTGACCCTTATTCGTAAAAAGCATCTACCCTTGAGCCATTGCTAGACCCATAATACTTTCTGTTTTATTTAAGTTATACTCCTAAATAAATACAAAATAATTCCTCACATTGGATTTTTAAAAATATATTTAATCAATCATAAATAGAATTGTTGATAACAATATAATTCAATTAATAAGCAACTTTGAATTGACAGCTTTTTAGAACAGTAAACAAAATTTTAATTTTATATAGCGGATTAGAATATTTAAATTTAAAAAGTAATTGATATATCTAATGCTTAGCTATTATTTTGCTTTTTCCAGATATTTAATCGTATTTACGATAGAATTCTAGTAATTATTACAATGGATATTTGTCCCAATTATTATCAAACTTATCATATACCTCTTTTTTATCAATACGCCACTCATGTTTTTTGTAATGCAAGGTATAACGAAATTGACTTTTTGTACGATTTTGTTGTTGAGTGTAAATAACTACTTTATTCCCTTTGAGTTCTTCTATTTTTAATATTTCTTCATCTGGTGAGTACTCTGGTGGGTTTCCACAAGATAATGCTGCTTGTCGACCATATTTTCGTTCTTTTTTTGTACAGAATTTATCAAATATAAAATTCAAATCTTTAGTCATTTGTAAATAAGCTTCTTCTGAAGAATCACTTTTTAATTTTGGATAGCAACGTATTTCCCAATGATTCATCGCAATAATGAATTCTTTTAATACGTTTTTCGCAATTTCAATATTCATTTAGTTTACCTAATTTTTAAAAATATTATTTAATACATTCTTACCACTTTTGGAAAACTGAGTATTCTATTTGGGGGGCTTGTGCCTTCTTTGCCATAAATAAAATTCCATTTAATATCCACAGCTCCATATTCTTGAATATACTGTTTAATTGTTTTTTCAAAAGCTCGATATTGACCACGATTTATTCCTTTTAACTGAGGGAAAACATTATCTATGCCTCCTGAACCGCCTAATATTTTCGCTAAAATATATCCCGCATCATCATCTGCGTTACCTAACCTTCTAGCAAATGCGCTTGGAAAAAGGTTAGTTGCTGTGCCTGATCCTATATCAGCTCTTGAAACTGTCGCTTTTGCTGAAAGAGGTTGCCCCTGTGCTCCTCGTTTACCTTTTACTTCACAAATCCATCTCCACGGATCAATCCAAGTTAACCCATTAGGCGCCAGATTCAACCCACCTAGCAATTCTATCGGATCCGGCTGGGTAAAACGACCAATATCCGGATCATAGTACCCGAAAGTATTGTAATGTAAGCTGGTTTCCCTGTATAAATATTGTTTTCAATACCAACAGAGATGCAGTTAACCTTACGGTTATTATTTATAAACCATATAAATCATTTATATCATCTTCACACACTAATTTAGAAATAAATTCATTAAAACTATTGCATAGAAAAAAAGTACTCTTATCTTGATTATCCGTTAAAGATAAATTATCAGACCATGTGTCAAGAGTATAGTAGTATATTTTCCCATTATTAATATCGATGCAGAAATAATTACCACCCGCGTCAATCGCAAAAGGTAAAAAAGTTTCCGGTAATAACTTTCTACTCCATAAATTTTCTGCTTTGGAAGGCATTAAATAGTTCTTGTCATTATTAAACTTTTTATAGTATTTAACGGGTATTAGTTCATGAATTGCAACCCATTCAAATTCACTTTCAGGATCCAGCCAAGCATTATTCTCTGGCATTCCTCCATTGTGTTGTAACAGGAATTGTCTTAGTTGAACAGGAATTTTTATCTTTAAAAGTTTTTCAACCTCATTTAGGTCAGTGGTATTAATTGCTTGTTGAGAATTGTAGAATTTGTTGCTTGTTCTTGGTTTAATATCTTCATCTTCAATGGTTTCTATTTTGTCTTGATCTTCATCACAAATTAAAGCATTTAAGAAATTTTCTAATGAATCAGATAAATAGATACTATTTTTTTTAAAATTTTGCTCTGTATTTAGGGTGTCATCCCATTCTAATCTGAGATATTGATATATCGCACCAGTATTAATATTCATACACAAAAAACCATTACTTAAATCGCGAGCAAAAGGTAACAGCTCCTTAGGTAACTTTTTATTATCCCAATGTTTGAAAGCAATACCTTCCATGATAAAATCTGGGTCATTCCTAAATGCTTTATTATATTTTATAGGAATAAAATTAAAAACTTTAAGTTTGTATGGAGGAACAGTTGTTTTCCAAATATCTTTATATACCATTCCTCCATTACAATTAAGATAAAACTGTCTTAAAGAATCTGGAATTGTGATACCTAACCTCTTTTCACAAGCATTTAAATCTTTATCAGTCAGCTTTTTTTCGCAGTCATAAAAGTTATCTATATTAATCATATTAATTCCCAAATTATATTGCGTCTTTAATTAACAAAATTTACTTATTAGCTCTTTTAGTCTCTTCGGTACTCTACCTGTTAACCACCCTTGTGTATATGAATAGTCTACTGCTTGTGGTGAGCCATATTTAGTGCCCGAATGTGCACCAAATTGAGAAACTGAACCTTTATGACGAATTGCTTTATGAGTTTCCGTTTTAATTAATTGCATAGTAGTTTTACCAGTTTTCGGATCAAAATCGTCAACATGATGCCAAGTATATCCTACGGCATCTTTCTTTTTGATTCCAGCCGCTTTAAATGCAGCAGCAAAATCTCTAGACCTAGTCCCTTGCATTGTGATTTGAACAATATTTTTTTGACCTTCTTTTACAGGGCATAATCTGGAGAATCTGTAAAATCTATTCCTTGTAATGCTAGCCTCCATGGATCAACCCAAGTTAACCCATTTAGGCGCATACTGATACAGATTAAAGTCACCAATCAGCCCGATTGGCTCAGGCTAGGTAAAGCGTCCTATATCCGGATCATAATACCTGAAAGTATTGTAATGTAAGCCGGTTTCTCTGTCTAAATATTGTCCCTGATATCTGAGGTTTTGCTCTATGGGCTCGAGTTCGATTTCATGAATCCGTTTACCCCAGAGCTGATAGCTGTATTCCCAGAGTAATTTACTGTTTGCATCGGCAAGCTCTTTTAGTGCACCGTTTAGAGCGGTGTGGAAGTAAATTATCTTTTGTGGTTCATTACTTCGTTTGTCTATGCGTGCAAGATGTTCGTAGCTGTTCTGGTCGGTATAGATATACAGGCTGCTGTGCTGATTAAAACTGGTTTCCTGAATCATTGTTAAGCCATCCCACAGGAATCGGGTACGGTTGTAGGGTTTGCCTGCGCTGTCTAGCTGATGTTTTTCGATACGCTGGCCAAGGGCGTCGTAGATGTAGCCGTAACGCTGGCTGCGGTCTGTTTGTTCGATGCGTACTTCGCTCAGGCGGTGCTCGGTGTCGTAGTGGTAGTGTTGGGTTGCGCCGATGGCATCGCGTTTGAAACGGTGGATGATTTCGGCACTGCTGCCGGCAGCAAAGTGTATATTGCTGACGTTGTCGAGTAGTTCATAATCTAAATTTTATTTGCGTTCTTCCGAGAAATGTTTGCTCTTTTAATCAGCCTTACCAAATAAAGACTACAATATTTTTAATTTTTCGGTTAACTCTTTTATACATGTGTCTGCCAATTTTTTGTATTCTATAGCAATTTTTCCTGAATACTTCTCATCAACCATTTTTTCAAACTCTTGAAATGTGCCAAAAAAGTCATTCATTTGAATAGCGAATCCGTTATTAACCCAACAAGCAAAAATAGTTTGTGAGTTATCTTCGCAGTTTTTGCAATAAGCTATATTTTGTATTTTATCTATATCTAAATATAAACCGGTGCCAACAGATAAATTGTCAGGTAATTCTCGAATACTTGTTGATTCTATACTTAATTTACCTCCAATCGATAAATTTTCAGGTAATATTTTGATTTTTGAGTATTTTAAATCTAAATCACCTTTAATTGAGAAATTTTCAGGTAACGCTTCTATTTCAGTAAACCCTAAATATAAACTACCTCCAATAAAAAAATTTTTAGGTAATACTTTGATTTTTGTCATTGTTAAATTTAGATCACCTTTAACAGATAGGCTTTCCGGTAGTGCTGTTATTTCTGTATTCGCTAAATTTAGACTACCACTTATAGAAAAATTTTTAGGTAATGCTTTGATTTCCGTATTTGTTAAATATAAATAACCTCCAATAAATACCTTTTCAGGTATAGTTTTGATTTCTGTATTTCTTAAATCTAAATCACCACTAACAGAAAAATTTTTAGGTAGTGCTTCAATTTTTGTATGAGTTAAAATCAAATCACCGTTAATAGATAAGTTCTCAGGTAATGCTTTAATTCCTCTGTTTCTTAAATTTAAATTACCATCAATAGTGATTTTATTGTCTTGAATGAGATACTTTATACCTTTTTTATTTAGTAATTCTAAAAGTTTCTTCATAATCTCTCTTTAGCAATAAAAACGGCTTTAAATAGGCTGCATTAATGCGATTGACAACGGTAAATCTTACTATTACAGATTTATGCTTAATACTGGAAAAGTCAAAAAAAGACCTTTCCAGTATTATTAATCTAAAAAATCATCATTTTCAAGGTAGTAAATAATAGCATCTAATAAATCTTCTTTTGTAGCATTAGGATGATGATCTAATTTATTGTCAATAATATCTAAAAAAGTTTGATATTCCAACCAATCTCGATATTTATCAGGGTACTTATTACACAGCTCACCCATTTCATCATCATCATCATCAGTTTCAGGAAGGTAAAAAGTACCTTCTCTTATATCCTTTTTTTTATTACCTATCTTAATATTTGTAAATAAAAAATACCATAATTCAGGACGATCTTTATAAATAGTTAATAGTCCATTGATACCTTCGATAATTTTCATTCATAATCTCCAATTATTATTTACGACAAATTGTACCACCGCCCCATTTTTTGCGACCACCCGAACCATCTGGGTGATATATTTTATGATATTTATTGTGATCTTTTCGATCAACTAATTTTAATGAACCTGGGGTATTTACACTTTCAACTTACAATGCGAAATCTATAAATCAATATTTAATAATGAGTTATCAATTAAATTTGAATCTATTACTAACGAATTTGTAAAATGAGTTTATCTAAAATACAATCAGAAAAAATCTACACTTGTAAATACCCCAAACTTAGTACACAACTCACGTAGAAAATCATGTTGCTTGTTTTAGTGTTTTATACTCAATCGGTATCATGTTATTTAATGCCTCATGCGGTCTTTCGGTGTTATAAATGGTTAGCCATTCTTCGGTTATCTTTCTTACTTGTTCTAGATTATTAAATAGATATAAATCGAGTACTTCAGTACGATAGGGTTCAATATAGCCATTTTGATATGGGCTACCGGGCTGGATATAATCAATGGTTATACCATGTAATTTAGCCCAGTTGGTAAAGGTTTTTCCTGTAAATTCTGGGCCATTATCGACCCGTATTTTTAATGGATACCCATGATATTCGGCCAGTTTATCTAAGTAACGGGTAATCCTTCCTGCGGGTAAGCTTACTGCAATATCAATCCCTAATGCATCACGATTAAAGTCATCGATGACATTGAATGTTCTAAAGCGACGTTGATTACGGCTACTGTCACTCATAAAATCCATTGACCAACATTCACCTTGTTTATTGGGAGCCAATAACTTTTCTGGCTCCCGAGGTGGCATTCGTTGTTTTCGTTTTGTTTTAAGATTCAGTTTTAACTCACAATACACTCGATAAACACGTTTATGATTCCATTGATAGCTGAGCTTTCTGATACGATTAAAACATTTAGGAAAGCCCCATCGTAAATGCCAGTCTGTGATAGCATTCAACACCGAAATAATCACGAATCATCCTGTAACTTAGATTGATAGTAGTAAGCACAACGGCTTAAGCCAACAATAGCACAACTCATAACAATAGTAACTGAATGATTTTGTTGTAGTTGCTGTGCCCACGTTTTACGTGCCTTTGTGGGCACTAAAGCTTTTTTATGATTTCTTCCTGAAGCTGGGATTTTAAGCTCAGTTCGGCAAACATCTGCTTAAGCTTACGGTTTTCAACCTCCAGCTCCTTTAAGCATTTAATATCCGACGTTTCCATACCGCCGTATTTTTCTCGCCATTTATAGAAAGTTGAATTACCCATGCTCTATTTACGGCACAGTTCTTTAACGGGAATACCCGCTTCTGCTTCTTTTAAAATAGCTACGATTTGATGTTCAGTCATTTTTTTCATAATTGAATCCTCTTTTACTTTTATCATAGAGAATTTTCTACTTTTTTGCTGTACTATTTTAGGGGGATAGTTACAGTACCTTCTATTAAATTTATTTTTATAGCAAATATAGAGCAATTTTCGAACTCTCTTAACTATAGTGGTGAAATATGGATTAGTTGTTTAATTTGGGATAATTTTGTTAACGATCTGGTTACATTAAAAAAAATAGCTATTTTGTATGATATGAATAAAATGTTTTCTATAAAAATAGAAAAAGATGAAAAAAACATTAAATATTCATGGTCTGTGACTCGTCAGGGAATATTTAAGGATATTGTGCAGTCAAGTTATCAAACCATTATTTCAGAAGATACATTGAATTATGTTAAATCACAATTTACCAATTATCCTAAGTGGTGGTAATTATAAAATTCCACGTTTTAAAACAGCTAGAATGTTTCTTTTTTACTTTGTTATTTTATTTATCATTAAAAAATCAAATAAAATCAATGATTTTTCTGAACAATTATTATAAAAATAACACAATAACCTTTTCGTATATCCAAAAGTTATTTTACTATATTAGTACGACAAATACGGCAATGTTAATTGAGAAAGAGTTTGAAATCATTTATTTGATGAATGTTTAAAGGAATTTAGCATTCAGCGGTCATTAAGTCATAAGGGATGACCCTATGATAATGCGATTGCTGATGCGACATTTAAAGCGGTGAAGACTAAATTTGTGTCAAAAAAGTATGGACACACCATTTGCGCTAAAATCAGCTTATATGACAAATAGTCTAAAACATAACAATACATAATTAATCTCATTTTTTTGACAATAAATTATCATTATTAAATAATTAGTTAGAATTTTATGCTTAAATCTTATTGGTTATTAGCGTTGTTAAAATTTCACTTTGCAAGTAAATAATCTAAAAAATAATACTATAACATTTTCATTTATTTAGATATTTTATAAATGATAGTGCTTGCTATTACGTTTATTTTGATTAGAATTTCTGCAATTTTTAATTAATAAGGCGTGAGTGTAATGAGCATTAGTAAATCAATCATTTTAATCACTCAATTTATTGGTATTACATATTATCCTCCTTTTTGGGGGATTTTTTTTACCTATTCCATACAATTATTTCACTCCTATTTAAAACAATTGAATTATAGAGGCTAATTATGATTGAGCATAAAAAAATGTTGTTAACCACAAGAGACCAAAGTTTAAAAGCCTATTTAATGAATAAAATTAAGCAAAATGGCGGATGGGTTAATGCTCATATGCATGCTGATCGAGCTTTTACCATCTCGGTTGATAGCTTTGATGTTTATCAAAAGCAGACTTTGATTGAAAAATGGGACACCCTTGATAAAGTGAAAGCAGCAATGAGCGAAGATGATTACTATCGTCATTTTAGTATGGCTGTTGAACGAATGATTGAGCAAGGTGTGAGTGCGATGGGATCTTTTGTTGATATCGATCCGATTGCGGAAGAACGAGCAATTAAAGGCGCTTTAAGAGCACGAGAAACTTATAAAAATGACATCATTATAAAACTAGTCAATCAAACTTTAAAAGGCGTTATTGATAAAAATGCTCGTTATTGGTTTGATAAAGGCGCTGATTTAGTTGATATTATTGGTGGTTTACCTCGCCGTGATGAGCGTGATCATGGCAAAGATATGGGACTTAAGCATCTTGATGTGTTAATGCAAACAGGCAAATCACTCGGCAAAATGGTGCATGTGCATGTTGATCAGTTTAATTCACAAGATGAAATAGAAACCGAGCAACTTACCGATAAAACTCTTGAGCATGGCATGCATGGGAGAGTTGTTGCCATTCATAGTATTTCGATTACAGCTCATAGTTTAGAATACCGCCAAAAGCTCTACAAAAAAATGAAAGAAGCAAAAATGATGGTGATTGCTTGTCCTTTTGCTTGGATTGATAGCCCTCGCCGTGAAGAACAAGGCCCTACTCGTAACTCATTAACACCCGTGGATGAACTTGCAACAGCGGGGATCCCTGTTGCTATTGGTACCGATAATGTGAGCGATTATATGTTGCCATTTTCAACGGGAAATATGTGGGAAGAGCTTAAGCTGTTAGTAACAGGATGCCGCTATACTGATTTAGATAATGTGATTAATGTAGCGACAAAAAATGGAAGAATGGTGCTTGGGCTTGAGTAAGTAATAAAGTGGATTGAGATAGGCTACACTAATTTAGCACCTATTTTATCAGATGATTTGTAATATTCTTTACGTAACTATGAGATTAAGATGAAACAAATATATTTTACACATGTTAATTAAAATAACATTCAAATATATCATGCAGGGTTTGGTGCAAAAGTTGTTTATATAGCCCTGCAAAAATAAAAATTTGTGTTTTATTATTCTATACATTCACCATCTTTACAATAAAAATCAATGATTTTCATCAGTCTATGGTGAAATTCTAATATTGAATCCCCTCCCAAGTTAGCTATTTCTTGTTTCGTAAATTGGCGCCACTTAGCTATTGTATGTAGTTGACAACCAACTTGAACATATTCACCATGACTAATTGATATAAAATATTTTTCACCTACGATTATGAATGTTGATTCGGGTAATTCAGCACTGCTCAAATCAACGCCGCGTAAATCAGTATTACGCAAATTAACAGTACTCAAATCAACACAATACAGATCAGCTCCACTCAAATGAGAACTACGTAAATCCACATCATGCAAATTAGCTTCACGTAAATTAGCATCGCGCAAATCAGCATTTCGCAAATTGGCCCCCCTCAAATTAGCACCATATAAATTTGTACCACGTAAATCCGCATCAGACAAATTAGCGCTACTTAAATCAGAGCGATACAAATTTGCATGACGTAAATCGGCATTGCGCAAATCAGCATTAATTAGTTTAGCGTGACTTAAGTCGGCACCACGCAAATCAGCGCCACACAAAGTCGCACCACGTAAATTAAGACTGTTTAAATCAGCTTCACATAAATTAGCTCTTTTGCCTATTCTCCCACCACTATCAAAGAAGATTTTGTTTTGTTCTAAAATTTTGTTAATATCCATTTTATCATCCCAAAAATTAATGATTGAGCAATTCACTATTATGACTAACTGGCTTCAAACGATTTGGTGCTTAAATCTTCTTCCTAAACAACAAAGTTTTACGACTTAACCAACAAATATTTTTTTACCTATGATTATGAATGTCTATTCCGGTAGATCAGTATTACGCAAATCCGTGTTGCTCAAATCAATATTATGCAAATCCGCCCCACGTAAATCAACATCACGCAAATCCGTATAACATAGATTAGCTCCACGCAAATCAGCATTACGTAAATTAGTGTCACCAAAATTAGCTTTAAACAAATTAGCATTATTCAAATTAGAACAACTTAAATCAGCATTATACAAATCAACAGATCGCAAATCGGCATTCTGCAAATTCGCGCCACATAAATTAACATTAGCCCAATCAATATTGCGTAAATCAGAACACCTCAAATCGGTATCGCTCAAATCAGCCCCCCGTAAATTAGTACCATGCAAATTAGCACGTCTCAAATCGGCACCTTTCAAATTAGCTATTTTACCAGTTTTGCCAAAGCTATTAAGATAAATCCTATGTTGTTCTAATATTTCATTTATATCCATTGTATTATTCCAAAAATAAGGTTTACAAGTATGCTATGCATTAATTCATTAACTCATCAAGAAATGATAAATTAATATGTCATTTAATACTCTGTTTTGCAAATCGGTCAAAACAGATAACCAAAAATTAATTCATTCGTTTTTAGATAAATACAATATTCTGGCTGATGTCTTTATAACTCATACCCAGCGCATACATACTCAGAATTTTTTGTTTTTCCATATTTATCCGATCAAACCATGTATCTATGCCATCAATAAATCTAATATTGCTGTCATAAGATTCAAAATATTTTTTACTGATTCAAATTTTTTACTTTGCCTTTTCAATCATTAAGTGCATATGTGCAAGGATCTCGTCATCTTTTTTTTCTTCTTTTCATAATAAATATTCCTTAAACTTGTTAATTTATTTTAAAACACTTGGATTAAAACACGAAGTGCAATGTTAAACTCAGAGATAACCCTTTTCATGTAAGGCGTGTCAGATTAAATAAAAATAAACTGACACAACATATTGAATACTCTGAATTTTAAATACAGATCAACATTAACTATAGATATGAAAGATCTCTAATAATGTCTTCTAGCCTTAATTTTACTTCGTTTAATTGTTGTTTTTGAGCTAGTTCAAGCAATCTTTCTCTACTTTGTAAAGTGCCTTCACTGTAATTATGTAAATTTGATGGCACGTTACCAGAATAAATATAATCATATTTTGCAGATGTCTGCTCAATATTAAAAGATCGGCTGTAACTATACGCACCATGAGCTTCAATTTCAGTAGTCAATGTTAATTTATTGCTGTGGGTCACCGTTTGTAAATTATATTGCTGATCTTTGTAGGTTTTGACTTGATTTTTATTACCGTTATCGTCAACCATTTCAATAAATTTATCAAATACTTTTTCAGTTTTAGTTTGATTGTTAACTGATTGTCCAAGGTCTGAAAATTCAACATTACTTTTTATACGCATGATAACATCAGCTTCACTCGGATTGTAAATAACAAATTGAATAAAATCTTTACGCAAAATATCTCTTACATAAGAGCGTAATTCTGTAGAATTATAATAAATTCTAACTATTCCTTTGTTAGTATATTTGTCAGATTGAAAAGTTGCATCACGATAAGCGCCGTATTGTCTGTAAGCTGAAGCGGCCCAGGCATAGTATTTGGCTACTTCGCGAAATTCGTAACGGTGCGTTGCGGTATTTGCGAGTTGTTGTGCCTGCTGGTAATATTTTTCTGCTTCTTGTGCACAATGTTTTCGATCATTATCGACAGCAAGCTTGCCACTATCTTTGTATTTCCCAAGTGGTTGGTATACCTCTGAAGCATTATTAAATGCCTCTGCTGCAGCTTTATAGTTACCTTGCTGCTCTAACATTTTGCCTTGATTATAATAATCTTTAGCTGCAAGTTGCATATATTTTGTTTTTGCATTTTTATATAAGTTTTCAATATTTTTATAGTTATATTGCTCAAATCCTTTTTGATATAAATCAGCTCTTTTTCTGTAACTTTCGCTGTCGGTTCCAGTTATAGAGTTACCATAATCATAATATTGTTTAGCAATTGTTTCTTCTAACTTTTTGATATCGTATTTATCATTAAAAAAGCTGACAGTTTGGCTATAAAAACGATCGCTCAACATCATTTTCATTTTAAGTAAACTTTGATAAGCGTTAATACGATGTTGATAATCTGTATTTGCTGTGTGAGCCAAATCCGCCTCATAATGAGCCATAACATTACTTACTATAGTGCGTAACTTTTCAGCTCTACCTTTATCAAATTTTGCTTGACCTTTTTCATCAATACTGGCAGTTAATAAACTGATACTTTCCAAATACTTTCCTTCTTTATATGCTTGATCAGCCGTTCGAGCATGACAAGCAGATAAAAGAAAAAGAAAAAAAATTGTTATGGCTATCCGCATAATATTTCCTTTAAATAGATTTAATTAAATTATCAATTCATTGCAGGTAAAATCATTTTATTATTTTTAACTAATTGATCTGCGATTAATTAGTGCAAATTAGTGTATAGAAAATTTTAAACAATTTATTAACCATTTTTGCTAAAAAAGCGAACAAAAATAGTCTCTATTCAAAAAATATCAATATACTTATTTTTAGAGAATATAAAAGGTAAGATAAAGTGATCAGACAATACTCTCAATAAAATGAACTTTATTGAGAGTTATAACATGTTATTTTCTAGTTGGCTTTTTAGCTGTCGCTTGGCGAGGCGCGTGGGATGCTCTAGACAAATTGGTCAATTTAGCCCGCTTAGGTCTTATTATACGTTTGTCTGACGATGATCCTGTTGTAAAGCTTTGGGCTTCTGGCGGTAATCCAACAAGTTCACGTAGATAATTCACAGAGTCTATGCCTAATTCCATCCACGTTCCACGTGACAGCCCTTTAGGTAAAGTGATATTGCCATAACGAATACGCAGCAATCGGCTAACTTGTACTTCAATAGCTTCCCACATTCTGCGAACTTCTCGATTGCGACCTTCAGTGATAACCACATTAAACCATTGGTTAAGTCCATCACCACCTTGTGCTTTAATTGATTGAAATGAAGCAGGGCCATCTTCGAGTTGTACCCCTTTACGAAGTTGGTTAATCTGTTGATCAGTCACATTACCAAATACGCGAACAGCATACTCACGCTCAATTTCATGCCGTGGATGCATTAAGCGATTAGCCAGTTCACCATCAGTGGTAAATAATAGTAAGCCAGAAGTATTGATATCAAGTCTACCAATATTAATCCAGCGAGCATTTTTTAAGCGAGGTAACCGTTCAAAAACCGTTGCTCGCCCCTGTGGATCGTTACGAGAACAGATTTCACCTTCTGGTTTATAATAAGCAAGGACACGACAAACTTCTTTTTCTTTACTTCTAAGCTGAACCAGATGTCCATTAATACGTATTTTAGGATTAGCATTAACATCAACGCGATCGCCTAATGTAGCAATTTTACCATCCACACTAATTTTACCTGCTGCAATCATTGCCTCAATTTCACGACGCGATCCATTTCCTAAATTAGCTAATACCTTTTGTAGTTTTTCAGTATTATCAGGTGGCAAATTTTTACGAGCTACGGTTGCTGGGCAAAACGCTTTCGTTTTTTTATTGGATTGTTCATCTTTATTATTGATTTTATTATTTTTTTTACTAACTTGTGAAAATGTAGATCTGCTATGTTTCATATTATCCTCGCTGTTACCTTCTCAGGTATCATTTTATCTATTCACACTATTGTCGAAATATCGGCAATAAAAAATGGTTGCTTATTCAAATGGTTTAGTGTCACCACTTCCTTTACGAATAATTTCGGGATAGTCATTAGTTAAGTCAATTACACTGGTTGGTTGTTGGCTAATATAACCGCCATGTACAATTGCATCGAGCTGATGGCCTATTTTATCTTCTATCTCGTCGGGATCTGATTGTGCCTGATCATCATTAGGTAAAATCAGCGTGGTGGTCATTAATGGCTGCCCTAATAATTCAAGTAGTGCTAAATCAATTTTATCATCTGGAATTCGTAATCCTATTGTTTTACGCTTTTCATTCAATAATCGACGTGGTACTTCTTTGCTAGCTTGTAAAATAAAGACATATTTTCCTGGTGTATTATTTTTTAATAACCGAAAAGTGGTATTATCCACATAAGCATAACAAGACAGTTCAGAAAGGTCACTGCACATTAACGTAAAATGATGACGCTTATCAAGCTGGCGAATTTGACAAATACGATCAACACCTTGTTTATTATCAAGCAAGCACCCTAGTGAATAACCCGAATCAGTTGGAAAAGCGATAACGCCGCCATCATTTAATATATTAACAACTTGCTCTAATAGTCGTTTTTGGGGGTTATCAGGGTGAATATAAAAAGTTTGGCTCATAATTGTTCTATATCAATATAATTTTAATGTTGAAGATGATACCATCAAGTATTTGATGGAACGTAAATATCAAACCTTTTTAACCCATTATTATTAGCGTTACCAATTATGCCAAATTGGTGTAACGCTACCAGGCAATGGTGTTGTTTTACCTAAATCTAAATAGGTATCAACGCCATGAAAATCCGATCCTTGCGATGCCAACAGGTCAAATTCATTGGCTAATTTAGCTAATCGAGTTAAATCATCTTGCGTTTGCCGGCTTTGCGAAACTTCAATTGCCACACCACCACAAACTTTAAACTCACTGACTAATAGCTTCAATTTAGTTAAGGTTAGATCGTAACGACTTGGGTGAGCAAGTACCGCTTGTCCGCCTGCGGCTTGAATAGCATTAACCGCATCAGCAATGCAGCACCATGTTGCTGGCACATAAGCATACCCTCCTTTGCCCAAATACTTTTTAAATGCCCTTTTGATATCCTTAACATAACCGTTAGCGACTAAAAATCTTGCAAAATGGGCACGTGAAACAATATCACCTTTAGCAAAATGTTGTGCTTGTTGATAAGCATTTTCTATACTGACTTTAGCTAGTTTATCACTTATAGCTAACGCTCGATTAATGCGTCCTTGTTCTTGTGAAGATAGTAATGCCAATAACTGTGGATTTTCAATATCAATATTCAACCCTACAATATGAATTTCGCTGTTTTTCCACGCTGTTGATATTTCAACGCCACACACTAATTTAACGGGTAAATTTTCATTAGCAATCACTTTTTGCGCTTCAGGTAAACCTTTAACGGTATCATGATCAGTAATAGCCAAAAGAGCGATTTGATTATCCACCGCTCTTTTGATAAGTTGGCTTGGCGTTAAAACACCATCTGATGCAGTGGTATGAGAATGTAAATCAACAATCACTTTTTTCTCGAAAATTATTTTGAAACGTGTAATATACCACACAAATTGCATGACCACGAAAAGGTATATTATGAAAGATCAAATTATTCTTGCTCAGCAAGATACTAACGCTATTATTGAAGAACTATTAGAAGATGGTAGCGATCCTCATGCGCTTTATATTATTGAACACCATGTTTCATCGCAAGATTTTGATAAATTAGAAAAAGTAGCAGTAGAAGCCTATAAATTGGGTTATGAGGCAACCGATCCTGATGAAGATGTAGATGATGCAGGCAACGTTGTTATTGGTTTTGATATTATTGCCGAAAGCCCGCTTAATGCTGAATTAATCAATGCGCAAATTGCTGAAATAATCAACCTTACCGCCCAGTTTGGCGTCAATTATGATGGCTGGGGCACGTATTTTGAAGATGGCAGCGATGACGATTTTGATGATGCTGAGTTGATGGAAACCGTGCACTAAACATTATCCATATCTTTTTAAATACCTACTGTTATCCATCAAACAACGGATAACAGTAGTTGATTAGATTAGCATAACTTATTTTACTTCCTCTATACGACTCGTTCTTTTTTGATTTGGCGATACACTTCGCACACAAACGGTTTCACCCTTTTTAATATTAACTGGCTCATTATAACGGTGCCATTGTTTTCCTTGGTTGGTTGAATATTCAATAGTTAAGCCAGGAAAAACAATATTTGCTATTAATTTATTATTTTCAATTTTAGCACCCGGTATAGGCAAGCGATAATTGATATTGGCTAAATCAAGTTTTTGCAACTCGCGTTGCCCAACTAAATTTGCAAATCGAGTCCAATCATTCAGTAATTTTTGTTGATTAACATAATGCGTGGTTGTTTGAGAAAATTCACGATCTTTTTGGTAGTCAATTTCCCAATCAGCTTGATGCCAAGCTCGTTCAGCTACGGCTAACAAACGGGGAAAAGCCATGTATTCCATTTTTTTATCGGTACGAATATCTTCAGTCCAAATCTGAGCAGATAGCCCATAAGCACCAGACCAATTCATTGTACCTTTAGCTGTAAATGGGTTACCATCGCGATCAACAGATGTTTCTGCATTTTGTGGTAAATTATTTGGCGCAAAGCTAAACATCTTTCTTTCATCATTAAAACGCGTAGCCCAATAATAACCACTTTCTTTTGGGTTGACTTCATAAGGCATATCTAAATAAACATAATCAGGGTTAGATATTATGACTTGATAGCCTTTATTTGCCCACTCGTTCACAGAGTCAAAACCACCCCAATATAATGTATCCCAAAAATTGACCGTAACTTTATCTACTGCAAACGATTTTGCATTAGTCGCGTGCTTCATGCCATCTTGCCAAGCTTGCATATGATTTATACCATGATTTTTAATTATTGAGCTAACTTCTTGAGCAAAATAACTAGGAAGGTGTTCAATATCGTTAACAATGCCATTATTTACCATTGTTTGGCAAGCTTGTGATTTAGCCCACGGGTAATCTTCTTGACTTTGATCTATTGTGCCTTTAGCCTCCGTTTTATCTTTGGCTTTTATATCTTGATACCCAGCGCCTAAGCGAATATTTTTTGCTTCATCGCCACCAAAATGCCAAGTACTAAGCGGTTGATCGGCCTCAACATGCATTTTTGCGATCTCATCAATAATTTTATTTACGAAACGTTTCGATGAATCAAGACAAGGATTTAAATAGCTTAAACGGTTATAAAATTGTACTGTTGTGGTATTTGACGTATCGGTTGGATCAACTAGTCGAAACTCATTGGCTTGTGCTTCTTTTCCTTCTGCCATTAAACGTTTATAACGTGCCTCCATAGACACAATGGCAGCCCGTGCATGAGCTGGCATGTCAATTTCTGGTATAACCTCGATAAAACGAGCTTTAGCATATTTAACAATATCAATATAATCTTGACGGCTTAAAAAACCAGATCCCGTGGTATTGTTTTCAGGGCCGGAACCGAGTTGTGGCAATAAGCATTGCTGTTCATTAAGATCATGACAACGTTTACTGCCGATTTCAGTTAGCTCGGGTAATCCAGGAATTTCAATACGCCATCCCTCATCATCACTTAAATGAAAATGAAATTTATTCATTTTATATTTTGCCATTTGATCTAATAAGCGCATGATTGATTCTTTAGTTTTAAAATTACGACCAATATCGAGCATAATGCCTCGATAGGCAAACCGTGGCGAATCAAAAGCATTAAGTGATGGAATGGTTTTGATATCGTTTACAGGAATCAACGATAAAATAGATTGCACAGCATAAAATATCCCTCTTTGGTCATAAGCTGATATTAGCGTTTCATCATTTTTAATATCTAATTGATACGCTTCTAATTGACCTTGCTTGAATTGTTTAGGATCAATGATTGCTTTTATCTTGTATCCATTTTCCGTTACAGGAATATTTAGTGCGTTAAATTCTGCCTTTAAAATAGCTAAACTGTCTTGATTTAAACCATCAAGAATTAAATTAACGCCTTGCTGACCAATAGATATATCTTGTTTATTTAATGTGATTTTAGTTGGTGTTGGTAAAATTTGCCCACGTAGCGATTCAGCCGATAATGTTTTAATATCCGAGTTATATTGAAAACGGTTAACTGGATTCATTATTGTATTGTGATCGTCGGCGGTCCTTTTCCACTGCTGTGTAATTGGAGCTACAAATGCCGATAAGTCATCGGAATCTGTATTTGTATTAGCAATTATTTTGGGTTTAGCATTACTTGATGTCACATACCAACGAGGCATTGCATCGCTTTCACTCACAACCCAATATTCGCCAATAATGGGAATATTAATCGTGGAATTAGCAGGAATCGATGTGAATTTTTCTGTTGGTTCAATTTTATGAAGATCGCCTGTAATATGAGTAATTTTAAACTGATCATTGTTTATTGCTAAAATCATGCGAATATTATTAAAATAAATAGCCCAATCTTTATCTTTAATTTCTGGGCCATTATTCTTTAGTGAAATCATCATTTTGTTACAAGCAGCCCAATCGGCACCTAAAGCCGAGCAATTTACACCATGTGCCCCTGCTTGATTATCGATTACCTCATATTGAACATTGAGTTGTGAACTCATCACATCAACAATTTGTTGAGAAGCTGAAACAGCTTGAACGGCACAAACATTTAACAAAGAGGCGATTGAAGTGGCTAATATTGCTGTTTTAATCTTTTTCATAAAATTTTACCTATTTTTGTTTAGCATTAAATACAGTGAATGGAATAGTCACAATAAACTTGATATCACGCTCATCTTGGAAGATATTGCCGTATCCTCCTCCCCAGCTTGGTATACTATTTGAGTGATTATTATATTTGGTATAGTGTAGTTGGAATGAAGTATCTTTTGCTAAACCATTTTGTATGCTATAACTTAGATCAAAATTATAAGCAGATTCAATTAAGCGTTGTTTTTGATTTTTTGCTGTAGAATTTGGCTTTGCATCCCAACCATAAGCATAAGAAGCACCCGTTTTCCAACCGGCGAAATAATTAGATACATCACTTAAATCGTAAGTGACTTCGGCAAATACGGCCTTTTCGCCATTAGCATTAAAGTCTGAACGAGAATTCCACCATATATCTAAACGGCCATTTGATGAGGCATAATCAGGTGTCATACGTTGTAAAAAAAAGCCTTGTTCGCCTTCCGCTTTAACTGTTACACCTTCAAGTCGAAAATTAACTGGCCCTACTTGATAACCCAATGTTGCTGCTTGTAACCAAGCTAAACCATCGTAAACATCTTTGCCTTTATGTGATTGATCTTTGGCGCCATAAAATTGATAGCTAAGAGTGAGAGGATTATCCAGTAGATTTGTTTTATAAGAGGCTTTGCCAAAAAATTGGTTCATATAATTTTGTGCCTGCCCAAATGCGCTTTCTAATACTAAATCATTTTTAAAATCGTACTTCAAACCCGCAGAATGCAAAAAGTCAATTTTTTTACCTGCTCCCCACTGACGAAACTCATAAAGCTTTTTATACCATGGTGCTTTATATTTATCAGCCCACATATACGACATGGATAACACGCCAGAAGTATCAAAATCAATTGTTGAACCCAGTTCAAATCCACGATAAGTACCTGGTAATAAGCTCCAATGAGGAGCCAGCAAAGTTTGCCCAGAAGGTTGAATATAACCCGTTTTTATCCAGAATAACTCATCAATTTTAAAATTTGCCTGTGCTTTATAAAAGCTCAGCCCACTAACATCTTTTTTCCAATTCTCGTCCCAACGAGTATTAGCCCCACTGAATCCTATTTCATTGGGATGCCCATTTCCACCATTACTCACTTCCCATGCGCCATAACCGCCAAGTTCAATAGCAAACTTATCTGCGATATAACCTGATCTAAAATCTAAATTAGCGTTAAATGAGGTGTGTCTTAAATTTTTCTCGTACTTATGCTCATCAATATCTTTACGTTCTCGATCTCGACTCCAAAAAAAGACATTACCTGTTAATGAAGAATCATCAATAAATTGATTAGCATTAGATGCATAAACGGGAATTGTACTTGTTAAAACAGATAAGGATAAAATTAGTTTAGTTAAAAAATTAAATCGACATGGTATTATTTGTGCATTATAGATAATCATATGTTATTCCTATAATTATTCTGTTTAATTAACAATTAAATTCATCAAGATCTAACTCATTCAATTGATAACTTGTTTGTGAATATGCGTTTTTATAATGCATAAACATATTTTATCTAGCAAATTAAACAATCTAAAATCGTGATCAAAATCACCAAAAAATACATTTTTAATGTGAATTTTTAGAGAAAAATCACAACTTTTTTTATTCTAAAAAATAAAAACAACGCACATCGTTTTAACAAATTGTAACTATCGTACTGAGGTACTCGATTTATATCTATTTAATAATCTAGAACAAGCAAGAAAGGTAACCGAAGAATGGCTAACCATTTATAACGCCGAAAGACCACATCAGGCGTTAAATAACATGACACTGCTCGAATATAAAACGTTAAAATGGGTAGCTTAATTTTCTACGTGAGTTGTGTACTAAGTTTGGGGTATTTACAAAATGACAAATAATGATATAAATTTTAGATTATAAAAAGTGGTGGTAAAAGTGATAAATGGCGTAGACGTAGAAAAGAAAAAGGATGAAATAAAAAAAGAGAAACTCCTAAAATTTCTCTTTTTACTACATAAAAAAATAAAATTTAATTCACAATCAATACTATTGATTATAAATTATTGAAAAATCATCTTAACTTAATTTTCAGTATCAATTTCTTCAAAACTTTTGACTAACTCATCAATGGCTTTCATTTGCTTTAAGAAAGGCTCAAGTTTTGCTAATGGTAACGCAGATGGACCATCGCATTTGGCATGGCTTGGATCTGGGTGTGATTCTAAAAATAGTCCAGCAATGCCAACTGCCATACCTGAGCGCGCAAGCTCGGTTACTTGACCACGACGCCCACCTGATGCTGCGCCCATTGGATCACGGCATTGTAGAGCATGAGTAACATCAAAAATAACAGGAGAGCCTTTGCTTGCTTTTTTCATAATGTTAAAACCAAGCATATCAACCACTAAGTTGTCATAGCCAAAACAACTACCACGATCACAAAGAATTATTTGGTTATTACCAGCTTCTTCAAACTTTTCAACAATATTACCCATTTGACCTGGGCTGACAAATTGTGGCTTTTTAACATTAATTACCGCACCAGTTTTAGCCATTGCAACAACAAGATCGGTTTGTCTTGCTAAAAAAGCGGGTAATTGAATAACATCAACTACATCAGCGACTGGTTGGCATTGTGCTTCGGTATGTACATCAGTAATAATTTTAACGCCAAATTGTTGTTTAAGTTCTTGGAAAATTTTAAGCCCTTCTTCTAAACCTGGCCCACGATATGAATGAACAGAAGAGCGATTAGCTTTATCAAATGAAGCTTTAAAAATATAAGGGATATTTAGTTTATTAGTGATAGAAACATAATGTTCACAGATTTTCATTGCTAAATCACGAGATTCGAGCACATTCATACCACCAAATAATACAAATGGTAGGTCATTGGCGACAGTAATATCACCAACATTTACTTTTTTTTGTTGCATCATAACATATTCCTAGTTAGGGTTTAAACCAGCGACCAAGGGTAACTCTATCATTACCGCTATAGTCAGCAAAGGTTTCGACTAATTGAAATCCGTGTTGTTTAAATATAGTTTGTACTGCCTCACCCTGTTTCCAACCATGTTCTATCAGTAACCAGCCATATTGATTTAAATGTTTAGTTGCGCCATAAACAATGAGTTTAATATCGGCTAAACCGTCATCTTCTGAAACTAATGCACTTCTTGGCTCGTAACGGACATCGCCTTGTGCTAGATGAATATCTGTTGGTTCAATATAAGGTGGATTACTGATAATCATTGAAAATTTTCGGTTTTTTATTGGCTTATACCAGTCACCTTGTAAAAAATAAACATTGTTGACCCCTATTTGGGTTGCATTTTGTTGCGCTAAAATCAACGCATCTTTATTTTTTTCAATTGCGGTAAATAAACAGTCTTGACGCTCAGTTGCCATGGCGATAACTATTGCACCAGTACCCGTACCGAGATCCAACACTTCGCATGGCACTTTAGGTAGATACTCTAAACCTAATTCAACTAATTTTTCAGTATCCGGTCTAGGGATTAATGTAGCGTTAGAGACATTAAACTTTAAAGACCAAAATTCTTTTTCGCCAGTAATATAAGCAATAGGCTCACCATTTTGCCTACGTTGTAAACATTCAGATAAAGCAATCAGCTCATCATCAGTGAGCAATGTTTCACTAAATGCCATTAAAAATGTGCGTGTTTTGTGCGTAACAAAACTTAGCAAAATTTCAGCATCACGCTTTGGGCTTTCACTATCAGTTAAAGTTTGAGATGCACTTTTAAGCCATTGTAAATAGGTCATTCATCTTGTTCCGATAAAGCGGCTAGTTGATCTGCTTGATATTCCTGTACAATTGGATCGATTAGCATCTCTAATTTTCCTGCCATGACTTCATCCAATCGGTAAAGTGTTAGGTTAATACGATGATCCGTAACACGTCCTTGAGGATAATTGTATGTTCTAATTCTATCAGAACGATCACCTGAGCCTAATAGATTACGCCTTGTTGAGGCTTCTTCTTGTTGGCGTTTGCGCAGTTCGGCATCTTGAATTCGTGCAGCCAATACAGACATTGCTTTAGCTCTATTTTTATGCTGTGAGCGCTCATCTTGACATTCAACAACAATACCCGTTGGAAGGTGCGTAATACGAATCGCTGAATCCGTCGTGTTAACATGCTGACCACCAGCCCCAGATGAACGATAGGTATCAATTTTTAAATCAGCAGGGTTGATTTCTGGCATTTCAGCCTCGGGAACTTCTGGTAAAACAGCAACAGTACAAGCAGAAGTATGAATGCGCCCTTGTGATTCAGTTTCTGGCACGCGTTGAACTCGGTGACCACCTGATTCAAATTTCAAATTGCCATAAACTCCATCACCACTGACTAACATAATGACTTCTTTATAACCACCGTGCTCACCATCACTCGCACTCATAATTTCAACGCGCCAATTGCGTGATTCAGCATATCGTGTATACATTCGGGCTAAGTCACCAGCAAAAATAGCGGCTTCATCACCACCTGTTCCCGCTCTAACTTCAACAAAACAGTTATAATCGTCATTAGGATCTTTAGGTAATAATAACACTTGTAATTGCTTTTCTTGCTCTTCAACTTGGCTTAGTGCTTCGTTTAATTCCTCTTGTGCCATTTCGCTCATTTCAGGATCTGATAACATCATTTTAGCCGTTTCGATATCTTCTTGGGTTTGCTGCCAATCGGAAAAACACTTAACCACCGCAGTTAATTGTGAGTATTCTTTAGATAGCGTACGAAAGCGATTTTGATCTGCTATAACTGAAGGATCAGATAATAATGCTTGAACCTCTTCATAACGCTCTTGTAGTGTTTCTAACTTATTGATAATTGAAGGTTTCATAAAAATATATTTTGATAGAGATTAGTTGAGTTTGTGTAACATTATATACTTAATTGCCTTTAAAATACAGTTTTCGACTTGTTTCAAGCTTATCTCTTATTATCACTTTAACAGGAGATAATAAAGCAATCAAATAAGCAGGAATATTATATGTATTTTAAAAAGAGGTTTTAGCTATGTAGCATTACTTAATGTTTTAATTGAAATAATTTACATTGCACTAACTGTTAGTTTTTATCAACGCCATTAACTATAGTATTTATTTTATTCGTTAACCCTCAATTTGCTAAAATCGAAGCTAATGAATTATTAGCGCTTGTCTGATTAAATTTGAACTACTATAGTTAAGGCTATTCAGTTTACATTTTGGTATCTATTTTTTGGCGAACAATTTCAAATAAACAAACCCCCGTTGCAACAGAGACATTGAGTGATGAGACAATCCCCGCCATTGGAATGCTAACTAATTCATCACAGTGTTCTTTAGTTAAACGGCGCATACCTTCACCTTCAGCTCCCATAACTAACGCAAGTGAAATTGTTTTTGATGTTTTATAAAAATTTGTTTGATAAAGTGTTTTATTAGCTTCACCAGCAGTCCCAACAATCCAAACTTGATATTCGTCTTGCAACATTCGCATGGTGCGTGCCAAATTGGTCACTCTAACCACAGGTACACTTTCTGCCGCGCCACACGCCACTTTTTGAGCTGTTGAGTTGAGTGGTGCTGAGCGATCTTTAGGAACAATAATAAAATCCACACCCGCCGCATCAGCCGTTCGAATGCAAGCACCTAAATTATGTGGATCGGTTACGCCATCTAAAATTAAAATAACAGGATTTGGCTGCCGTTCCATAAGTAGAGGAATATCATTTTCTTGATAACCTCGATTAGGCTTAACCATAGCCAAAATACCTTGATGTACTCCATTTTTCGCTTTTTCATCTAACCATTGACGTTGAGCAACTTTAACAGGCAAACCTAGTTGCTCTAATTGACGTACAATAGCGATAAGACGTTTGTCTTCTCGGCCTTTAATAATAAATACTTCAATAATTCTTTCTGGCGAGCGAGCTAATAATGCTTCAATTGCGTGCAAGCCGTAAACTGTTTCACTCATTTATGTTCTACTCTTTTATTTTATTAACTGATTTTGTTTTATTACTTGATTTTGGTTTACTTCGTTTTTTGCTTTTACTTTTGCTTTTATCTTTAACTTTTTTAGTAAGCGGTTTTGCACTATTTTTATTGGTTGATTTTTTGCTTTTTCGTTTAACAGGCAAATCAACTTTCTGATCGGTTTTTACTTGTTTTGATTTATCCTTGGCAGTCTTGCCTTGGCGTTTTGGCTTATTATTACTGCCAACTAAAGAAAAATCAATTTTACGTTCTTCAGGATTAACATTATCGACTTTAACTTGCACTTTATCGCCTAAGCGATAAGCAAAACGGGTATTTTCGCCAATTAAGCGATTATGTGCAGCATCAAAAAGATAATAGTCGTTTTCTAACGACGAAACATGCACTAAGCCGTCAATGAACAATTCATCTAATCGAACAAAGAAACCAAAATTAACGACACTTGAAATGGTACCATTAAATACTTCGCCAACATGATCTTGCATATAATCACATTTAAGCCAATCGACCACATCACGCACCGCTTCGTCAGCACGACGTTCAGTCATTGAACAATGTTCACCGAAATAGAGCATTTCATTTGTGGTATAACAATACCCGCCAGTTTTACTGGTTTTATGCTGTTTGTCAGCTAAAACCCATTTAATCGTTCGGTGTAATAATAAATCAGGATAACGACGAATTGGCGAGGTAAAATGTGCATATTCTTCAAGTGCTAAACCAAAATGACCACGGTTTTCTGGATCATAAATAGCTTGCTTCATAGAGCGTAAAATTACCGTTTGCAACATGTCATGATCTGGGCGAGTTTCAACTATCGCCATTAATTCGGCAATATCTTTAGGTTTTGGGCTAACCCCGCCACCAAGTGATAATCCAAGTTCACTTAGAATGCTACGCAAGTTATTTATTCTGTCTTCATCTGGTCTGTCATGCACTCGAAATAATGAAGGTACTTGAGCATTAATCACCAGTTTTGCTGCCGAAACATTAGCTAAAATCATACACTCTTCAATGATTTTATGTGCCACATTTCGCTGAGCAATTTCGATACTTTCGATGCGCTTATCGGCGTTAAAAACAAATTTCGGCTCTTCAGACTCAAAACCTATCGCACCGCGAGTGATACGGGCTTTATCGAGCACCTGATATAAGCCATAAAGGTTCTCAAGATGCGGTACCAATTCGTGGTAATGCTCACGCAATTGCTCATCACCGTCTAAAATTTTAGCCACTTTAGTATAAGTTAATCGAGCA
The DNA here is from genome assembly GCF_001690275.1 of Gilliamella sp. WF3-4. GTDB lineage: Bacteria > Pseudomonadota > Gammaproteobacteria > Enterobacterales > Orbaceae > Gilliamella > Gilliamella apicola_C. The sequence goes on from NZ_LZGW01000022.1 coordinate 46,318, forward strand.
TGTGAATTCATCACGGCTTCGTAAAACTCATACCCTGTTAAACGTCCTTTATTTGATACGGTCATTTCGCAAACTAAACATAAACGATCAACTTGTGGATTTAACGAACACAGCCCATTTGATAGCTGTTCTGGCAACATCGGTACAACTCGTGATGGAAAATAAACCGATGTACCACGCAAGCAGGCCTCTTTATCCAACGCTTTGCCTAATCTGACATAATAACTGACATCGGCAATGGCAACCCATAAACGATAGCCACCACCACGATTTTTTTGACAATAAACGGCATCATCAAAATCACGTGCATCTTCGCCATCAATAGTAACTAAAGGCAATTGGCGCAAATCCTTTCGCCCTTTTTTAGCGCTTTCTGGTACGTGTTCAGTAAATTTACTTACCTCTTTTTCGACTGTTTTAGGTAGTTCGTAAGGAATTTCGTGATTACGCAAGGCAATATCAATAGCTAAATTGGTACCCATTATTTCACCAAGCACTTCTTTTATGATACCAACAGCTTTTTGATGGCGTTCTGGACGCTTTTGTAACTCAACGACAACCACGGTTCCCATTCGAACAGTACGATTGGGTTTACCTGCAATTAAAATATCGAAGTTTAAACGGCTGTCATCAGGAACAACAAAGCCCACACCTTGTTCGATAAAATATCGCCCGACAATTTGATTATTGCGTGGCTCTAAAATCCGCACTACACGAGCTTCCATTTTACCGCGATATTGTGTTCCCATTGGCTGTGCTAAAATCACATCGCCTTGTAACACTTTTTTCATCTGTTCTGGTGATAAAAAATAGTCTTCAGGGTTGCCTTCTACTCGTAAAAAACCAAAACCATCACGGTGTGCAATCACGCTACCTTTGACCATATCTAATTTTTCAGGCAGCGCATAACATTTACGTCGAGTAAATACCACTTGACCGTCACGCTCCATTGCCCGTAAGCGACGATGTAACGCTATTTTTTGTTCTTCGTTTTTAATTGCTACCGCTTGGGCAATTTTTTCTAGACTTGCGGGTTTCGCTTCTTGTTTAAGGTAATCTAAAATAAGTTCACGGCTGGCAATGGGGGAATCGTACTTTTCGGCTTCGCGGGCATAAAAGGGATCTTTTATCATAAAGGAATATCCTGTGCTCAAATATTAACGCTAGCATAACATAGAGAGATATAACTTAAAATAAACATTCAATTTATAAACAATAATATCTTTAATTAAAAAGACTAAACTTTAACGGAATACTTTTAATCGCGAATCGATTTAATATAATTTTTTGTTATTTTGTAAAATAATTATAATGTTAGTTCCATTTTTTTCTTTTTTTATAGCGTTTCGGTCGAACGAGAAAATCGATGAAATAAATATACAAAATAAGAATTAAAAGAGCCCAATGTCGTTTACGATTTAACGTTTTATCATTAGTATAGACCGTTGCAATATATCCCGAAAAATAATACCGAATAAAAAATCCAATAATAGATAAAAAATAATAACTCATACAGACTAAAATACTCATGTACATCGACCTTATTTTATAATATTACCAGCCCTATCTTTTCGATATGTTGAACCATCACTGCTTTCACAACGATAATAATCGGGTGCATCGTTGTTACCTATTGTCATTATCAATGAACAGTTCTCAACAATTTGTCCAACATTAATGATTGTTTTCTATCATGTGATCCTCGCCCAAAAAACGGACAAATGTCACCTTTATGATATAACTAACAATTATAGGAGAACACATTATGTATCAAAAAATTTAGTGCACAAGTCGGCGAGGTACCAATAGAAGTGCTAATATATGAAGCAACATCTGTTACCATACCCATTACCGCTAATCTGCCGTCAGTTAAAAGTTAGCGTATCGGGTTATTCTGTTTGGCTAAAGCATGAACCAAATTAAATGAGCTATTTGAGAATATCAAAGCACTTTATTGGCAACATGAAGCCCGTTTAGATGCACCAAGCTTAGTACATGATATCAGGGGGCAAGGGCTAGGATGTATCATACAGAAAGGTTAGTTGAGTATGATAAAAATCAGTCAGAAAAGCAATTGATTTTATTAAAGTTTTTATTTTATGGCATAATAAAAAATAATCACATTAATCCTTTTGCTACAAACCTATTATTATGATGTGCTGACTAATACATAAAGTATATTAATAAGTATTTAATTTGTAACTCGCTCAAAAATGCTTTATTTTGTTGTCGATTTCCTAAAGGGATATTATTACCAGTGACCAAGAAAACCAAATATTGCAGTGCTAATTTTAAGCAGTGAGTGTTACAACATGGACTTAGCCAAAGTATGCTCCGAGCAGGCAATTGTTAGGATAATGCCATTACCGAAAGTTTTTCATACGTGAAAAACCGTATTATTCATGATGACAAAATACGGCAAGAAGCCAATAAAAAGCTATTTGAATAGATTGAAACTGATTATAATCAAGTTTGCTGACATTTAACTCATGGTTAGATATCGCCTGAACAATATAAAAAGCAGTATTACGTTAATAACATATTTATAGAAGCGAGTACTGTCTAATATTTTGGCGAGAATCAACTAGCGGTTTTATAAGAGCGCCTAATAATTATGACTTAGAATACGTTACACATAATCGGTCACACAAAAAATGAGGGCAACCACATAAAAACTGAATATTTTGTTGGATAAGCTGAAAAATCAGCCTATTTTTAATACTTTTAATAAAGTGAGATAAGTATGAAAGAACTTTCGAATGTAGATCCTGATTTAGAGCAAAATATCATATCTATTGTAGAAGACGGCAACGTTTTTAATGTCAATAAAAACTATTCTTCAGCTTTACAAAATTATCAGAAAGCATGGGCGCTTCTACCAGAACCCAAATTAGAATGGGAATTGATCAGTTTATGGTTATCAGGCTCTTTTTATACAACTTATTTTAATTTAAAAGACTATGAAAATGCCAAAATTTGGGCGCATTCTAAGCTGGCAGCGACAAGTTCTGATATTGATACAGGCCCGTATATTGATCTTGGCATGGTTTATTATGAATTAGGCCAATATGATGAAGCTTATAAATATTTTAATGCAGCCTATGAATGTGGCAAAACCCGAGCATTCAAAGAACGACCTAAAAAATATTTAGAATTCTATTTAAAAGAGACACAACAAAAGGATAAAAAATAATTTCTAGTTAGCGAAACTAAAGTAATCAAAACCACCTGCCATATCCAGCACAACAACGCCGAACACTGCCTGAGCTAAGTACGCACGAACAAACAGATCGCAACCAGCGTTACGGCTATGTCTATCTGGCATAAATCATGGAGATATAAAAAAATATAATGTCAGCAGAATTTCAATTATTTTTTAATGATGAAAAATGGTATATAGACCATAAAGATAAAATTGCAAATAAAATTAAAACATTAAATACTTATATTAAAAAAAATGACTCCGCATATCTTTTATCAGGGATAGGATCTATTTCTAATAAAGGAAATTGGCCGTTTGATGTTCGCTTTTTTTTTGAAGATAAACGTATTTTTATTGAAATAAGTGCTCATCCCCTAAGTATTGAGAAAGATTTAAAGGCCTTATTTACATGGTTAAGAAAACAGACAGGAATAGTCATATTAGATGAAGATGGAGAATTAGCAGGATGGTGAATATGATCCACTAAAAACTCACTTGTCTATGTTGATAGTGCACTAATGAATGAAACATTGTAAATATCCCATACTTAGTACAATAATCACATAAAAAGTTTTGTTATATATTATTTAATACTACTAAACAGCTACTGACCTATACCAACCCCGCGGCCACTGCATCCACTACCAGAGCGACCCTTGCGGACTGGTGCACACCCGCATTGATGCTACCTGACGCAAACTCGGCTTTAACTACGATGCCTATGGCGTCTTACCCCCCCTCATATCTGAATGGCTATCCGGAAGAGTTGACCGACGAAAACGGTAAAATATAGTGGGAATGTAGCTTTCAGTTATGGGGGAAACGGGTTCAGAAAATTGAACACCAATCAATAAAGCAAAACCTCAGATATCAGGAACAATATTTAGACAGAAAAACCGACTTACATTACAATACGTTCAGGTACTATGAGCTGGATATAGGCTACTTTACCTAGCTACACCCGATTAGATTGCTGGGTGATTAATCGGTATCAGTATGCGCTTAGATGAGTTGATTTGGGTGGATTGTGTGGGGGGACTGCCCGCCGTCTAGAAAAGAGCTTACCACTTTCTGATGCTACTAAAATTTATAGAATGAGTACGGATTTGATTTCAATCCTCGATAAATAGAAGCTATAAAAGTAAACTATTGGGCATTTTCAAAGGATGTAAAGGGTAATGGTGAAAGACTATATTGTTTCATTTAGAGATAAACAGAGATATGCTCTTATAGAATACAAAAAAATTGAAAAGTTTGATCATTATTATGAAGGCGTGATTATTGAATCTCATTTTCCGAAAGCAGTAACTTTTTTTATTAATGAATGTAATTTGATTATTAATGATATGGCGATATCCCTTTTGGATGAGATTGAAGAAAAATTATATTCTTATGATATTGGTTTAGAAAACAGTTGTTCTAGAATTTTTGATATTGAATTTATTGATAAAAATAAAATTTCTTTTTTTACAAAATACCCCTCAAGTAGGGGTTATTTAGATAAATATCCGAATAGTTAATTAATATAAAAATCGTCATATTCATGAGTCACTGGCGCGGATAGATAAACGAGGCAATGAACCCAAAAGGGTAATGAACATCCACACCAACCTGAACGGTTGTTTAGAAGAACTTACCGATGCAAACAGCGAATTAGATAGATTTACCTAGTCTGATACGATTAGATTTAATCTGTATCATTATGCGCTTAGTGGGTTGACTTGGATTGATCCGTGGGGGGATTATCCGCAGGATGTGGTTCTGATTCACAAAATTAGCTAAACCTGTCCAAGATTTATACATCGGAACATATGGCAAATCTAGAGCAGCTAATATAAAAAGCGGACTTAATCCAACTCATACTCCACATCATGTAGTTCAAAATGCAGTAAGCCCAACAACTCATAGAAAAGGAATAACTATTGATTTAACAAAATATCTTCATGAATTAACTTGGGCTTATAGAAAGCCTATTATTTCAAGATTAAACAATCGAGAATATTTAACAAGAGATATTCGTGACCTTAAAAAAATATTAAACAATGCTGAATATAGTTGTGAGGTAATAAACAGACAATTAAGTGAAATAATTAGGCAAAACAAAAATCTTGGAATGATTAAAACTATGACTAAAGATGACGCATTAAATTTCTTATTAAGACATCAACCCATGCCTTGTGATAAAGATCTAACTCAAGATATTATTAACAAATATGATGACGTACGAAAGTTTTTTATTAAAAATCCAGATAGAAAAGCAATTGAGTTATTTTTAAGATCTTTTGGTGAAGGTGATGGATGGGGCGTATATCAGTTGGTAGAAGATTTCTTTTATCAATGCTGTAATATTGATGTAAAAAAAGAAATCCAAAAAGTTCTTGAAGATATAACAATACCAGACAGTATTAGATATTGGGTTACACAAATAGCCGCAGCTTTTAGTGATGAAATATTAAGAAATGGACTTCAAGTATCTTTGCAATCTAAAAATATTGATATAAGAGATGCGGCCAAAGTGGCAATTAATCAATTAGATGAATATAAAAAGAAAAACTAAATTAGAATGCTAAAAAATAAAGTGCTGAAAACATCCGAAAAAATCAACGTCAAGTAGATATAAAAGGTAATGAAGTTAGTAAAAATAAGCCAGATATTCAATTTGATTTAGATGGTAAACACTATAATATTTAAAACACTATAATATTTAATTGGATACAACATTAAAGGGGGAGTTTTGGATATCAAAAATATAATTCTAAGACTTGATCCTAATGCCAGAAATACATTTTGATTAATTGATAATTTAGGAAATATTTTAAATGGCTTTTCAAGATACTAATAAGGTGTTAGCGTTTTCCATAGTTAATAGTAATCTCACCGAGATTGAAAGCATTATTCAAAATGGATTAAACTGGTCGTGTGAACCGCAAAAAAGTAGAAAACGAATTGAAGAAATACATTTGAATGTTCAAAAAGGCAGCGCTTTACCACCAGTAGGCGCTTTTTATTATTCATGTGTGAATGATAATAAACTAATCTTTGTATCTAATTTATCTGATGGTTGGGATTCCTTACTCTATTGTATAACGGAAGCAAACCATTCAAGCTATCTATCATTTAGAATACTAAGTGGAGCTTACCCCTTAGTAGAAATGAGTTTTATCGATTCTGGAGAAACTGTCCGCTTAGTTAGAGCAATGAAAGAAGATAAATGGCTTTTCTATGAAAAAGGTGATCTTTTATGGTTTGAAGACAAAGAACAATATAATAAAAAACGAATTAGAGATAGGGTTACCTATGATCTATTACTTTCATATGCAAAAAAGAATGATATTGACTTTACTTCCTCTAATTTTTTTAAAACAAAAAAAGAGTCATTATGGGTATATAAAATACGGTAGTTTTAAAAAAACAAAACAATAAAAGTTATTAGCACAGCTGTAAAAATAAGCTTTTCCTAACCAAAAGGGCATAATAAATTATTACCACTAATAGCCATATTAAAATAAATATCAGAATATTAACGTTACGTAACTGTCTAATCGTTAACCAATGGAGTGCGAGCCACTGGGCAACCGCATCACCACCACCCTGCCGGATAGGCGCACCATCAACTCCAAGGTCTCCTCAATATAATAAAAGAGAAACCAACATCAGCATTTGATAGTCAATCTAATGTTGATAAATTAGTACGTGATACATTAGCATATGGAAATCCAATACCAAATCAACTGCGTAAGCTACGATTTGGAAACTGGTAGTCATGTTGGAACGGGCCCTAATAAAGGAGCCAAACTAAAATCAGGGTTCATGTCGACTTTAAAGGCGAAGCACATGGACATCCTGCAAGAAGAGAGCTTTGACATTAATGTATAAACAAAAAAAAGAAAGGATCTTATGTGATATTCTAAATGCATATCATGATTTAAAAAAACCAGATTTCCATTTCGTGATGGAAACATATAATTCACTAAAATATAAAGAGGTAATAAATGATATTTATTCTTTATTTAGATTTAAAGTTAAAGATAATACCGATTTAAATTATGATGTTTGCATATCATTAGAATTTGATTATCTAAATAAATCAATGTGTTTATATTTGTCCTTAGTGTCAACTTATGCTTTTTTACTTTATGATGATAAAGTTATTGATTGCCATGATGATGTTTATCAATCATTTACTAATTTAATAGATATACTATTTTCTAATAATTTTGTTCTATTAAAAAAAAACGAGCTGTTATATGAATTTGATATAGATACCTCACCTTTCAGTGTTAAGGATAAAAAGGCATCAATTTTAGGGTTGCTATTTTCATTTGGTTTGTCGGTTAACTAAAAACAATAGCCTTTTTATTTGGGCACAGCGTGGAAATAATTGAAGGGCATATTATCTCCTTCCCCTAAAACTCAATGAAGACTTGTTCCAGATAATATCCAAAAAATTAATCTCACGTGTAAAAAAGTATTTACAGTGTGGTATGTCCTGGTATGTCCACACTTTTTAGTACCAAAAAGATAAGGTCATAGATTCATTTTATATTCAATGGGTGACTGGTAATTTAAAGACGAATGAAGCCTATTGTAATTAAACCAAACCACATAGTGATTAAATTGCAACCTGAGTTGTTCAAGTGAATCAAAAATCGTGTTTGACACAAATTCAGTTTTCACCGCTTTAAATGTTGCTTCAGCAACAGCATTATCATAAGGACATCCCTTATGGCTTAATGAACGCTCAATGCCAAATTCCTTTAAACATTCATTAAGGAGATGATTATCAAATTCTTTTCCTCTATCTGAATGAAATAACTCAACTGAATTTAAGTTAATAGGGATTTGGCTGATAGCATCCATAACCAGTTGAGCATTTTTATGTTTTCCAGCACTTCGTCCCACGATTTCTCGATTGCTTACATCAATAATCACACAAAGGTAATGCCATTGTTGTTTTACTCTCACATAAGTTAAATCAGTCACTAACACTTTTCGTTGTTGGCCTACGGTAAACTCACGATTAAGTTGATTACTTACTGTTGATTTGTTGCTTTGTTCTGTATTAGCACAATATTTTTTACAGGTATATTTTGATACTAATCCGTTTTCTTGCATGATTCTACCAATTCGGCGACGGGATAATAGTATGCTTTTCTCCCTAAGCTCTGCTTGTAGTCGCCTTGTTCCATAGGCTTGATAGTTATCGTTAAATATCGCTTTCACTTTTTTACTAAGCTCTTTGTCTGTTTTTTTACTGGTTAATGGTTGTTGATAATAAAATCGATTTCTTGACACTTGTAAACATCGACATAACGCACGTAAGCTATATCGATGTTGATTCTCGGTGATTAATTTGATTTTCGTTCTATTATCAACGCCGCTTGCTTTAGGATGTCATTCTCCATTAACAATCGCTTATTCTCTTTACGTAGGGTTATGAGCTCATTTTCTTGAGTACTACGATTAGCTTGAGCTGTAAACTCACCAATAGTTTGATATTGCTTTATCCACTTATCTAATGCGGATTTAGTCAGGTCGTATTCGGTGACAATATCCGCTCGTTTTTTGCCATTTTGGTATAACATTACCCTCTGTTTTTTAAATTCATTACTAAAACTGCGTTTTTCTCTTCTTGAAATGAGATTTGTCATTGTTGGTTCCTTTTGTTTTTTGGTTATCATAACAATGACCTTATTAAACTGGTACTAATTAGTGTAGCCTGTCCAAACCTAATCTAAAACAAGCCATGACCTATTGGCGTAATCAAAAAAGCACTATAGGCTTAACAGGCAAAATTTCACCATAGTCTAAGATATGCCTTTGCTCAGGATATGACTCAACACTACATCAAACAAGGTTATACTGAAAAAGAAGCCCTAGCCCTCACTTCTATGGATTTAGGGCATGGGGATGGCTAAAAAAGTTTATTTGAATTATTATCCTATTAATTAGTTTTCTACTGCTAAAGTTTGCACCTAAACCAGTATTCAAATATACAATCCCTATATTTTTTGGTGCTACTTTTTTAGTTTTTTTGTTTGCTAGGTTTTATCTTAGTATAGTTGTTTTTTAAGGCGAATTATTGTTTAAAAAATATTTGAGGTATGTTTAAGAAAATGTTTGGTTATACATGGTATTGAGTCTATCATTAAAGAATATGATAATTTTCTATATAAAGTAACAACAAATTAAGGAATGAATATTTATGGCTAGAATAGATTATTCGTCTTGGGCAAGGTTGTCCCTATCTATTTCAAATCTGAAACTAGATAAAAATAATCCCAGAATTCCATATTACATACCAACAAAAACAACTAAAGATATTCTTTCTTATTTATTTGAACATGAAGATATAGAAAAATTAGCTGAAAAGATAGTAGGTAAAGGCTTTATCAATCATGAACCAATATATGTAACAAAAGAGAATGATTCTTATGTTGTTATTGAAGGTAATCGAAGAATATCAGCTTTAAAATGTTTACTAAACCCATCACAAGCCCCATCTGTTAAATTGACAAGAAAGTTTGAGAAATTAAAAAATAAATTAGGAAATGATCTTATAGATAAAGTTGAAGTATATGTTGCACCATCTAGGATTGATGCTCAAAATGTGTTATTTGAATTACATGCAGAAGGAAAATTACAATGGAACCGTCAGCAAAAAAACAATTTTATTGTTGGCGCTGGCGCAACTAGTGGGGAATCAATAGAAGAAATTGCTGCTAGATTTAATGTGAAACCCTCTGAGATTCAAGATTCTGTGCAAGAATACTACTTAAATCGATATTTTACCGAATTAGGTTTGCCAACTGATATAGAAGAAAAAGCTCTAAATACTAATTTTAGCCTAACTAATTTATCTAGATTGGTTAATACTAATTTATTTAAACAAATAACTGGTTTTAAAATTAATGATGGAAAATTACAAACCCAAATATCCAAAAATAAATTTAATTATCTTATAAGCTACTTTGTTCGAGATATAATTGATAAAAAAATAGACTCAAGAAAACTGAATAAAGTTGAAAAAATTGAGGAATATATTAATAAAATTTACAATTCAATACCTGATGATATTGAAGATAATGGTGCGGTTGATTTTGGGCCAGAGAATACTCAAAATGTAGACGAACCTCCTATTAACAAAAAAGAAAAAAAGAAAAGAAAATTTCCCGAAATGTTAATACCTAAAAATAAGACTTACCATACAGGATCACAAAAATTAGATATTCTTATTGAGGAGGCTCAAGGTATAATTATTGATATGCATAAAAATGCAAGTGCATTATTGTTAAGGACAATATTAGAATTGGCTGTTGTGAGAACATTTGAAATACATAACTCTAGAAATCAATGTATTAATCAAAATGGAAGAACTAAAAATCTTTCTGATAATTTAAATGCCTTAACTAAAAGAGATAGTTGGTTTAGTAATAAAGCATATTTGTATGATTTAAAAAAATTCATTGATAATCAAAGCACAAATTGGAATAGCCTAGAATCTTTAAATCGATATGCTCATGGCGAATTTATTTTACCCGATAAAGAAATGTTGAGAGCTGTTTGGTTGATTACAGAACCACTCATTTTGATGTGCGAAAATAAGAATTGACTCTATCTTTGATGTGGCCATAATATTATTTTTAATATATTATGGTCATTTAAACAATAAACTAAAGCATTTATGACAAATAACAGTTCACCACTAAGATATCCTGGAGGAAAAGCAAAATTTGCTCCTCACATTGAGTCCATAATCAAATCAAATCAAATTACTGGTGGCGATTATTATGAAGTTTATGCTGGTGGTGCAGGCGTTGCATTGAAACTTCTTTTTAGTGATTATTGTAAAAATATTCACATTAATGATGCAGATTTAGCAATTTATTCTTTTTGGAAATCAATAACAGAAAATACAGATGCTTTCATTCAATTAGTAAATGATACAGAAGTGTCTATTGATGAGTGGCATAAACAAAAGAAAATATTAAATGATCCACTTAATTACTCAATGACTCAATTAGGATTTGCCACATTTTTCCTAAATCGTACAAATCGCTCAGGAATATTGAAAGGTGGTGTTATTGGAGGGCTAAAACAGCAAGGAAATTACAAAATTGATGCAAGATTTAATAAACATAACTTAATAAAAAAAATAAAAAAAATTGGTGATGTTTCCAATAGAATTCATATACATAATAAAGATGCAGCAGAATGGTTATTAGAAATAAACAATAATATCACATTTAAAGATATTGTTTATTTGGATCCCCCCTACTATGTTAAAGGACAAGGATTGTATCGAAATTTTTACCAACATGATGATCATATAAAAGTTAGAAATATTTTAGATTCTGTGGATTTTAACTGGATCGTTTCTTATGATAATAACGAAAACATCATAGAAATGTACAAAGGTTATGTACAACAAGAGTATGCTTTAAATTATAGTTTGCAGGATAAAAAAAAGGCAACAGAGATTATTATTTATAGCCCTTCACTGAGAATTCCTTTCTAAAGATGTAACTATCCCCTAAAATAGTACAGCAAAAAAGTAGAAAATTCTCTATGATAAAAGTAAAGAGGATTTAATTATGAAAAAAATGACTGAACATCAAATCGTCGCTATTTTAAAAGAAGCTGAAGCGGGTATTCCCGTTAAAGAACTGTGCCGTAAATAGAGCATGGATAATTCAACTTTCTATAAATGGCGAGAAAAATACGGCGGTATGGAAACGTCGGATATTAAATGCTTAAAGGAGCTGGAGGTTGAAAACCGCAAGCTTAAGCAGATGTTTGCCGAACTGAGCTTAAAATCCCAGCTTCAGGAAGAAATCATAAAAAAGCTTTAGTGCCCACCAAGGCACGTAAAACGTGAGCACAGCAACTACAAAAAAAATCATTCGGTTACTATTGCTATGAGTTGTGCCATTGTTGGCTTAAGCCGTTGTGCTTACTATTATCAAGCTAAGTTACAGGATGATTCGGTGATTGTTTCGGTGTTGAATGCTATCACAGACCGGCATTTACGCTGGGGCTTTCCTAAGTGTTTTAACCGAATCAGAAAACTGGGATATCGTTGGAATCATAAACGTGTTTATCGGGTGTATTGTGAGTTAAAACTGAATCTTAAAACAAAACGAAAACAACGAATTCCACCTCGGGAGCCAGAAAAGTTATTGGCTCCCAATAAACAAGGTGAATGTTGGTCAATGGATTTTATGAGTGACAGTAGTCGTAATCAACGTCGCTTTAGGACATTCAATGTCATCGATGACTTTATCGTGAGGCGTTAGGTATTGATATTGCAGTAAGCTTACCAGCAGGAAGGATTACCTGTTACTTAGATAAACTGGACGAATATCATGGGTATCCATTAAAAATACGGGTCGATAATGGGCCAGAATTTACAGGAAAAACCTTTACCAACTGGGCTAAATTACATGGTATAACCATTGATTATATCTAGCCCGGTAGCCCTTATCAAAATGGCTATATTGAACGATTTAACCGTACCTATCGTACTGAAGTGCTCGATTTATATCTATTTAATAATCTAGAACAAGCAAGAAAGGTAACCGAAGAATGGCTAACCATTTATAACACCGAAAGACTGCATGAGGCATTAAATAACATGACATCGATTGAATACAAAACACTAAAACAGGGTGCTTAATTTTCTACGTGAGTTGTGTACTAAGTTTGGGGGTATTTACACTATAATTCCAATAAAACAAAAATCTAATAAAACATTAACATCAAAACACTAAACAATAATCCAATATCAAATCTCAATCAAACAAAAACCAAAACCAAAACAAACGGTATAGACTCCTGAATTATTTTTACAAAATTGGTTGTAATTATCCTCTAACTTCCGCTTTAAAGGCAATGCCAACTTTAGCCGAGAGCGAGAAAATGCGGACGGTAGTGCTTGGACAGAAAGCGTGATTGATGCGAAAAACAAACTCACCATCAAAACGGGCAACGACACTAACATCATAGGCGGCCAATTAAAAGGCAACACAGTCAACATGGATGTGGGTAACAACTTAAACATCCAATCACTGCAAGATACGGATCACTATAAAACCAATTATAAGCGGGTTCGCCGACATTGAGCTGATGGCTGGATATCACTAGCGCAATACCCAAATCCGTATTACCTTAATAACGCATTTATAGCGGCGAGTATAGTCTCATATTTTGGCGAGGATTAGTTATTATTAGGTTAAGTTGATATAAACGCTGATATAAAAGACAGAACAAGCGCCCTGTCTTTTATTTATCTATTTATTCTAGCGCTTTACCTTTTGTTTCAGGTATTAAAAAGACAAATGCAGCTGCTGATAATAAGTAAGCCGCTGAAAGTAATGCAAGTGCATAGCTAGTTGAGTATATTTCGGCTAAATAAGCGATAAGCACTTGGGATATTCCCGCGATACCTCGCCCAACGTTGAAGATAATATTTTCGGCGCTTGAGCGTGCATCAGTTGGATAATGTTCAGCAAGCAATGCACCGTATCCGCCCATCATGCCATTGACAAAAAAGCCAATGACTGAGCCAAATATGATTAATATCAACATATCCGTTTGATGGAAATAGAACCAAATCGAAACAGCTGAAATGAATAAAAATAGGATATAAGAAGGGCGACGGCCAAATTTATCACATAACCAGCCAAAAATTAAGATCCCTAATGACATGCCAATGGTGGTTGAAATGGTCCAAAACATGGTGTTTTTAAACGGTAATTTGAGTTCTGTTGCAATCATATTTGGCATCCAAACCATCAGCCCATAAAAGCCGAAGTTTTGTACAGCACAAGCAATGGTTAATCCTAGTGTTGTTGCTGTAGTTCGTGGAGTTTTAAATAATTTACCTATAGCAATTTGGTTTTTGTTTTGGTTTTTTAGATTTTGCCATATTTCTGGCTCTTTTAATCCATTACGTGTCCATGCAACAAATAGAGCAGGTAGAACCCCCATGGCAAACGCCCAGCGCCAACCATAAACTTCACCAATAAAGTTTACCGTTAGTGCAGCCAAAATGATACCGACTTGAAAGCCTAATGCCACAATTGATGTGGCTCTTGAACGTTTATGTTTAGGCCAGCTTTCAGAAACTAAGGTCATACCAATGCCGAATTCGCCACCAAGTCCAAGCCCACTTAAAAAACGGAATATCAAAAAACATTCATAGTTAGGTGAAATTGCACATAACCCAGTAAAGAGGGAGAATATCAAAATTGTCCATGAAAAGACTTTTACTCGTCCATATTTATCTGCAAGCACCCCAAATAAAATACCACCCAATACTGCGCCAAGTAAGGTTACTGATGTTAAAGTTCCTAAATCTGTTTTTGTTAGGTTAAAACTGACTGAAATTAGGTTAAAGCAGACGGCTAAAATCATCATATCCATGCCATCCAGTGCATAACCTACTGTGGATGCAAAAAGTGTTTTCTTTTGATATGGGGTTGTGTGTTCACTTTCAGCTTGCGTGGCGAAGTCTACGTCAGGTTTCATGTTTACCTCTAGTTATTAAAATAGATAGTTACTTAAAATTTGTGTTTTATGGTGTTTAATTTGTGATTAAACGGCAGGTAAATTATAGCGGGGCAAGTATATACTTAAAACTTATAAAAAGCCAAGTTTAAAGCTTTTAAATTGTATTTTTATCCACCTATTTTATTATCGGTGGATAAGTTATGTTATTCTTCAGTAAAATACCAATAGCCTTTGTTGACAAAATCAAGCATTACTTGCAGTGTATTTTTGTCTTGTATCTGTTGGTAACATAGTGTGTCTGTTTTACAAAGCAGATCAATAATTGGCATAGGTAAATCAATTTTTTCACCATGAATGTAGCCAAAATCACCCACTTTAAGTATACGAATACTGGGAACCCGATGTAACTGTGCGCCATTTTTTAGTAGTGATTCAAATTCATAATAATCGTATGGCGTTTCAACTGGGATAATATTTAAATCGTGCATAGGTATTGTAATATGCTTACCAAACCAGTCGTTGAATAATTTGGGTGTTTTGATTAAGTCGATGAGTTGATCTTGTATTTTTGCAAGTTCATAAGGTTGGATTCGGTACGGATCGTCAGGTAGCTTCAAATCTTTATCTTGATAATAAATAGCTGTTGGTAAGTTATCAATGATATAATCGGCAAAGTTACTTAGCAATGTTTGCGATGTTTGCGTTATAAAGCCGACAGAATAACTTAATGATTCACCAATTGATACGCCATTATGTGGACAACCTAGGGGGATGTATAAAATATCGCCAGCGGTGATCTCTTCGTCAATGATTGGTTGATAGTCTTCAACATGCAGTAATGCTTTGTGTGCACTATATTGCTTATAATTTTGATTGCGATCACCTACTTGCCAACGTCTACGCCCCATACCTTGAATAATAAAGACATCATAATTATCAATGTGTGGTCCAACGCCAGCGCCTTGTGTTGCATAAGAAATCATTAAGTCATCAAATTGCCATTGTGGAAGGCATTTAAATGGCTCAATTAAGCGCGCTGCTTGCGTATGCCAATGATCAACGGCTTGAACTAGCAAGCTCCAATGATCTTCACCTAAGTCATCATATTGGGTAAATGGCCCAAATTGCGCGTCCCAGATACCATTTTTATTCGATACGATACGGCTATCTATCTCTTCTTCCATTGCTAGACCTGCTAGTTCATCAGGCGTAATAGGATCAATAAAATTAGCAAACGCTTTACGCAAGATTACAGGCTTTTTTTGCCAATAATTTGTTAAAAAATCATCCCAATCAATGGCTAATTTATAATTCATTTAATTTTCCTTGCAGATTGAATAATTGACAAAAATTATACGTGGTTTTTTGTGCGATCTGTTCCAATGAAACACCTTTTAACACAGATAAATATTGTGCAACTTCACGAACATAAGCGGGTTGATTTTCTTTTCCTCGGTATGGAACAGGGGCAAGATAAGGAGAGTCTGTTTCGACCAAAATACGATCAAGCGGTACATATTTAGCAACTTCTCGCAGATTTTCGGCATTTTTAAAGGTTATAATCCCTGAAAATGAAATATAAAAACCAATGTCTAATAGTTGTTTTGCGGTTTCGATGTCTTCTGTGAAGCAGTGTAGTACACCTGAATAGACATGCTCGTCTTTTAATATTTTTAAAGTGTCTTGTTTAGCATTACGGGTATGAACAATAATTGGTTTGCTGAACTTTCGACCTAGTCGAATATGTTCTTTAAATATAGTTTGTTGTAATTCTAGGTTGTCTTGTTGGTAATAGTAATCGAGCCCTGTTTCTCCAAGTGCTACAACGTTGTCTTCTTGTGCTAAGATTTCAAATCTTTCCGCATCGTACGTTTCATCATCAAGGTTAAGCGGATGAATTCCACATGAAAACGAGCATTGATTTTTGTAGGGCAAAAGTTGCTTTTTCATCGATTCATAGCCCGATAATGTTGTTGCCACGCTTAAGCAGTGTTTAACATCGTTGTTGTTTGCTTCTTGTAAAACATCTTCGATAGATTTAGTACTAAAATCCAAGCTATCCAAATGACAGTGGGAATCAATTAAAAACATAAAGATCTCTTTTTATTTATCAGAAAGTTGTTCAAAATCACGAACGGGTTTGATTGTGGACCAAGAACGGCAAGCTGGGCATAACCAATAAATGGAATTAACTGTAAATCCACACTTTTGGCATCGATAATTGGGCACTGCTTTTATTTGTTCTCCCACCATGTTGCGTAAAAGTAAAAGACTTTGTTTTGCTTTGCCTTGTTCCGCATCAGCAACATGATAATCCATTAATCGATAAAATCCTTTTAAGTTAGGATGTTTAAGTAATTCACGATACATGTAGTATTGTGCTGCATCTAGACCTTTTTGTTTTTCAATAAGATCGGCAAGCATTAATTCAGCTACACTGCCAGAGTCTTGATCGACACATAATTGTAAAAATTGCTGAAATTCATGTTGGTTATTTAATTTTAAATAGCACTCTTTTAATAAAGGTAACGCTTCGCCAATAAAGGCTTTATCTTGCTGTAATATTTGTTGAAAACAGTTGATAGCCTGCTCTGTTTTATCTTGGATCATAAAAATTCGCCCTTGCATGAGCGAAGTTCGAGCGCATTTTGTGTCAGCGTTTGCTGATTTTTGTAATAAACTATTTGCTTTGTCAAGCTCATCATTAGCAATAGCCTGTGATGCTAATTCGCAGTAAAATTGTGCAATGTCGGTTTTATATTTTTCATTACCAAGTTTGACCAGTTTTGACGCCATGTTAATGGCATTTATCCATTCGCTGGTTGATTGATAGATGATGATAAGTTGTTGCAATGCGTATTGTTGGAAATCCTCTTCATCAATTAATTGTAAAAACATCTCTTCGGCACGATCGTAAAGACCTGCAACCATATAATCACGACCAAGTTGTTGAATGGCTAATAGTCGTTGTTCAAACGTTAAAGACGAGCTTTCTAATAGCGCTTGGTGAATTCGTATTGCTCTGTCAACTTCTCCCCGTGAGCGAAATAAGTTACCTAATGTTAAATGAGCTTCAAGCGTGCCTTCGTCTTCTTTTAACATGTCTAAGAAAAGATCGACGGCTTTATCTTTTTGGTTAGACAAAAGAAAGTTCAACCCATCTACATATTCACGAGATAGGCGATTAGATTGGTTTAGATGTTTTTGTTTAGCATTTCTGTCACCCATATACCAACCGTATCCAGCCGCAATAGGAAGTAACAGAAATAACAGTTCAAACATAGTAATCTGTTCTTAATGGTTTTTAGTTAAGTTTAATTGTTGATGATTAGCCATGCTTTCATCATATTTTTTTTGTAGCTTGTTCAGTTTTCGTTTTGTTGATGAATGCTGTAATTTAGATTTTATAAAGAAAATACCAGTTAAGATCCAACCAACAAGGAAACCAGAACCAAATAAAATGGCTAATAACACCGATAAGCGGATTTCAGTTTTAGCAACCAAATAATTAAATGTGACAATTTGATCATTGGACGAGCCTATCGCAATTGAGATAGCAAAGATGATAATTATTAATAAAATTGAGATAACAAATTTCATAATGTTGACCTTTCTTTTTTATTTTTAGTTAAAACGTTTTTGTTTATTATACCTGTTTATTTATACAAATTGCTTTGGCCAGTTAATCTATCTATCAAATATAGTGACGTTCGAAAATTACCTTTCTACTATATGCCATTTTCTATTACAAAAACAGCAGATTAATGAAATTATCCATGCAATTAATACGCTTGCTATTATATCAATAGGGCTGTGCATTCCTAATAATAATCGGCTGATTTCAATTAATATCGACCAAATAATCATAACCGATGTTATCACATAATGCTGTTTGAATTTCAGTAATAGCAAAGCTAAAAAAGCCCAAGTTACAGCAAATAAAGTATGCCCAGACGGAAATGAAAAACTAGTTTCATTTTGCCAGTGGTAAGATAACCAACTTGGGATTGTAGATGAATTTTTAAATAATTGCTGGATAAACTCTTTTTTTTCTGATGTCGTTTGTGAATAAAATTGTTGTTTACTAATATTAAATTCTTTTTCCATCCAAAGTACATAAGGCCTTGGTTCAGTTGTTTGTAATTTTAAAAAGTGTTTAATTATTTGCCCACTTAATATTGCGCTAACAAGAAGCAACCATAATAATATAATTTTATTTTTGGTTTTACTGGACTGTAATAGGCAAAAAACTAAAAATAAAATTGTCGATGTAATTATTGCCCAAGGAAAGCTTGCTGTTTCAGTTATTAAGAATAAATATTTAGATGTATTATTTAATGATGCTGGTTGCCAATGCCAATTTATGGCTATAATAATTAAAGGTGCAATCAAGAAAATAGCTAGTATGGCTATTGTTTTTTTTATTACTAAACCCATTTATAAACTCAATTAAGTATAATCTTGCTTAATATTTTAGCATAGAAGATAAATTTATTTTTATAAAATATTTTTTATGTTTTACTTAAAACGGAGACAATAATGCAATTAAAACGTGTTGCACAAGCAAAACTGCCAACGCCATGGGGATGTTTTACTATTGTTGGATTTGAAGAAATTGCAACAAAAAAGGATCATGCTGCATTAGTATTCGGTGATATATCCGATGATACACCAGTTCTTACAAGAATTCATTCTGAATGCTTAACTGGCGATGCGCTTTTTAGTTTACGCTGTGATTGTGGTTTTCAGTTAGAGGCAGCTTTAAAACAAATTGCAAAAGAAGGCAAAGGTGTTTTAATTTACCATCGCCAAGAAGGACGTAATATAGGTTTACTAAATAAAATTAGGGCTTATGCGTTACAAGATCAAGGTTTAGATACTGTTGAAGCCAATGAAAAGTTGGGTTTTGCAGCCGATGAACGTGATTTTACTCTATGTGCTGATATGTTGACGTTATTAGGTGTATCTCAGATACGTTTATTAACCAACAATCCAGAAAAAATAAGAGTGCTTGAACAGTCTGGAATTAAAATTACGCAACGTGAGCCATTGGAAGTTGGCGAAAATCCTAATAATGAACACTATTTAGAAACAAAAGCAAGCAAGATGGGGCACTTACTTCATTTGCATCACTGTCATTGTAAACATTAAGCTATTTGGTTAAATAGCGGTCAATTCATTTATGATTGAATGTTTATAAAACAGTAAAAGTTGTTAGAATAAAAAATCTCAAATGTTTTATATTTGAGATTTTTTTACAAAATGTAATATAAGAGCGATTTTAACTTATTGATCTTGTCTGTTTTACCAATAATTTTTTAATGTTAATATCAATCTTTATCACTGCGCAGCACGCCACCATTAGCGATCTGATCTTTTGATATTTCGTGCATGATAATTTGTACGGCTTCTGGCTTGCAGTTGAGGGTTTCAACAATAGCATTAGTGACGCGTTTTGCCATTTCTCTTTTTTGCTCTATTGTACGACCTTCTAAAAAGTCAATAACGACATTTGGCATAGTTTGCTCCTAGTTATTTATTTTAGCTAGTTGTTCATCCGTCAATGCAATTTCATCATTATGACATATGCCAATATCCGATTTTATAATTTGTTCAGCAATGGCTTTGGCTTCATCTAATGAGTGCATTTTATAAGTACCACACTGATATTCGTTTAATTCAGGAATCTGGTCTTGTGATTTTACAGCTAATACTGCATGCATTGATTTTTGCCATGCATCAACAACTAATTCCTCGTTGGGTTTGCCAATTAAGCTCATGTAAAATCCTGTACGGCATCCCATTGGTGAGATATCGATGATTTCAATTTTATCACTGTTGAGATGCTCACGCATAAATCCTGCAAATAAATGCTCTAATGTATGAATCCCTTTTTCAGGTAAATTGTCTTTGTTTGGAATAGTAAAGCGAAGATCAAACACAGTAATGTCATCGCCTTTTGGGGTTATCATTGTTTTTGCAATTCGCACAAAAGGTGCTTTCATTTTTGTATGATCAACTTTAAAACTATCTAATAAAGGCATAATATCCTCCTTGTTTTTTTGATACTCGTTATTTTAATCAACCTATTAATTAGCAACAATAAAATTTATATTTATTGAGCAATTAAATTTAGCATTTCCTGCTCGTCAATCACTTTTATTCCCAGTTCTTGGGCTTTATTTAGTTTAGATCCAGCGGCTTCTCCAGCAATAACTAGATCGGTGTTTTTTGATACGCTACCTGTTACTTTGGCACCGAGTTGCTTTAATTTGTTTTTGGCTTCATCTCGTGTTAAAACCGATAAAGTACCAGTTAATACTATAGTTTTACCTGAAAAAGGTGAATTAGAGTCAGATTTTTGTTCTTGTAGATTAAGATCTTGCCAGTGAATGCCAATTTCATTGCTGGTTAATTGTTCAATAACATCGCGATTATGCGGTTCTTGGAAAAAGTCTATAATGCTTTCTGCAATAACGGCACCAATGTCATTTACTGTTTGTAGCTGTTCAAGTGAGGCATTTTCAATCGCCGGTAAACTGCCAAGCTGGTTAACCAGATTCTCGGCTGTAACTTCACCAACATTGGGAATGCCAAGCGCAAAGATGAAGCGGTTCAATGTTGTATTTTTAGATGCTTCTAGTGCATTTAGTAAATTATTAGCAGATTTTTCGCCAACTTTATCTAAGCTACATAGCATTGGCAGTGTTAGTTTATATAAATCTACAGGCGTTTTAACATAATCTTTATCAACTAATTGCTCGATAAGTTTATCACCCATCCCATCTACGTTCATTGCTCGGCGTGAAACAAAGTGCTTTAAGGCTTCTTTGCGTTGTGCTGGGCAAATTAGACCTCCTGCACAACGTGAAACGGCTTGACCTTCGTCTCGAACTATTTGTGAGCCACAAATTGGGCAGTGCGTTGGAAATATGATTTCTTTTGTGTTTTTGGGTCTTTTATCTAATATAACAGCAACAATTTTAGGAATAACATCACCTGCTCGACGTATTGTTACATAGTCACCTTCACGGATACCTAATCGAGCAATTTCATCACTATTATGTAATGTTGCATTGCTGACAATAACACCCGCCACTGAAACAGGTTTAAGTCTGGCTACGGGAGTAATTGCTCCTGTGCGTCCAACTTGAAAGTCTACTTTGTTTAATTGTGTCACTTCTTCTTGGGCGGGAAATTTAAATGCGGTAGCCCATCTTGGTGCACGAGCAACAAAGCCCAGTTTATTTTGTTGTTCAATGCTATTGACTTTGATGACCACTCCGTCGATATCAAAATCTAATGACATTCGTTGTTCACCAATTTGTTTAAAATAGTCTAAAGCAGCTTGTGCACCTTGACGTTTTTCTACTTTATCACTCACTGGTAATCCCCACGCTTTAAATTGCATTAAGCGATCATAATGAGTGTTAGGTAATGCAACACCTTCGACAATGCCTACACCGTAACAAAAAAAGGTCAGAGGCCGTTTAGCGGTGATTTTAGGATCCAATTGTCTTAATGAGCCAGCGGCTGCGTTACGTGGATTGGCAAATATTTTTTCATTGCGTTTTTCTGCGTCTGAATTGAGTTTTTCAAATCCTTTATGTGTCATAAATACTTCACCGCGCACTTCTAATCGAGTTGGGATATTGTCACCTTTTAAGATTAGCGGAATCATTTTTATGGTTTTTACATTTGCGGTGATGTCTTCGCCAGTTGTTCCATCGCCTCGTGTTGCGGCTTGTATAAAGTGCCCATTTTCATAAAGTAGGCTGACGGCAAGTCCATCAAGTTTGAGCTCACAACAATATTCAACATGTTCATTGTCATTAAAATGAAGACGATCTTTAACACGTTTGTTAAATGCAATAAAACCAGTATCATCAAAGACGTTATCAAGTGATAGCATAGGTATTTCATGCTTTATCGATGAAAATTGCTCTAATGGGGTGCCACCAACCCGTTGAGTTGGTGAATCGGGAGTAATAAGAGCTGGATATTGTTGTTCTAATGTTTGTAGCTGTTTTATTAATTTATCATATTCAACATCGGGAATTTCTGGGGTGTCAAGTACATAATAACAGTACTCATGATGCCTAATTAGGCTTCGTAGCGAGGTCAATTGTTCTGTTATATCTTCAATCGATTCAGTTAAATTTACTGGGTGTTCATTTTTATTCGATAGGGACATGATAATAGGCTCTTAAATTAAAACGTCGGGTTTGGGAATATTATTACAACTTTAATTGAAATAATGTATGACTAAATGAGATCATTTAAATAAACATTTTTCATCAATATTCATTCGCACTCACCAACCGTGGTTGGTGATTTGTGTTAAATTTACTGATAAATATTGATGTTGTGGTTAAATTTTGTTACAAGATTTTTTAATTCGCTCTTTGTAACTGTCGATTTTTTGTGGTGTCAGCATATGGTGTTCATCATCTAATACCACACCGTTGACATCATCCGCTATGCGTTGTGCTGTTTGTAACATTAATTTGAAGTTTTGCTGGTTGTTACCTTCAGTTGGAGCTATCATAAAAATAGATACCCCTGGAGTGGTAAATTCATGCATGGTTTCAGGATCCAGATATCCTGGTGTGACCATATTAGCTAAACTAAATAATATTGAGCCGTTACCTGCAGGATCTACATGGCGGTGAAAAATTCTCATATCACCAAATTGAAAACCTGATTGCATTATACTTGCAAGTAGTACATCACCTTGAAGTAATTTTCCATTAATACCGGTGACATTTAATACGATAATTTCGGTTGCAGGATCCTCTTCATTTATATCTAGTTTTTCAGGTTTGTTGTTATGGTTAATTTGATTATTGGTATCAATATTAACATCAACATCAACATGTTTTTCCTTAGTTGTTTGGATTAGATTAAGTTGTTGTTCATTTTCAAAAAGGTCATGATTTTCGTCGGTAGCGGGTTCTTTTGCTACGTCTGTATTAATTTTGGGCTGCTCATCCCGATCAGTAAATAAATCATCTTGCTGTGGTATATTTTCTTTTATAGATTCATTGATAATTACTTTATTTTCAACGATTTCATTATTTTTTGTTGTTTTTGGGGTGAGTAAAATGACCTCATCCTCTTTTTCTATATCATTTGTAGGAAAGTTTTGATCTTGTTGCGCGCTTTGTGAAAATTTTTCTTTTTTATCTGAACTAAAAAGTGAAGATCGTTCCTTTTTATTAATCCAAAATCCATGGATGAACAATGCAATAATGACTAAGGATGCAACAACAACTAGAACAATACGTAAATTATCCATAATAACCATCTCTGTATTAAATTAAATATAGACTTAAATTATTCAATCATATTTTGAAAAAAATGATTATGGAGTATAGCAATGTAAATATTAATTTCTTTAACAATCTAGATTAATCTTCATTAAAGCAACCCCACCTAGTTTTTAGTATAACATTTTCTTTGAAATACGTTATAGCACTAAAAATTAATTAATATATATTACTTGATTTCTGACAATATTCATAATTATCAATATATATTTTTAATATCATAACTTAGTTCTTCATTTTTTAGAACTCCGTGCTATTAACTTGTAAAGTTACTTACAATTTATGCATATTTTTTGTAAAATCGTCAATTACGTTTAAAGATAAGATCTATTTTTAATAAAATAATTATTAAGTGTACTGAGGTCATTTTTATGAGATTTAACAAGCTATTATTAGCCTTGCCTGTGGCGCTTGCCAGCCTACTTTTACTAACAAGTTGTGATAATGGTAAACCGCAGAGGGGTTTACCAAAGGTAACTGTATTTAAGGTTGAGCCATTAAGTTATACATTAAAAATTAATTTACCAGGTAGAGTTGTCGCATCTCAAATTGCCGAAATTAGACCTCAAGTGAGTGGTATTGTTTTAAAACGTGAGTTTGATGAAAGTTCAAATGTTAAGGCAGGTCAGTCTCTTTATCAGATAGATCCAGCTATTTATCAAGCTAACTATGATAGTGCGGTAGCTAGTGTTGCTAGTGCTAAAGCAAATGCAAATATTGCTCAACTTACTCTTAAGCGTTATGCTGGATTATTAAATAGTAAGTCGATTAGTCAACAAGATTACGATAAAGCTGCCGCTGATGCTAAGCGAGCCGAAGCTGCAGTATTAGTTGCACAAGCGGCAGAGCATACCGCTAAAGTCAATTTGGATTATACGAAAGTGTATTCGCCGATTGATGGCTATATTGGTAAATCAAGTATTACCGAAGGCGCTTTGGTTTCAGCAGGGCAACCTTCCCCATTAGCATTAGTTCAACAACTTGATCCTATTTATATTGATATGACTGAAGCAGCAACTCGTTACAATAAATATCTTCAAGATGAAAATGTAATTTATGAGCCAATTAAGAGCAATAATGTTGAACTCTTTTTCAGCGATGGTTCAAAATATCCCGAAGCTGGTACTATTAAATTCTCTGATATGACGGTTAACGAAACAACAGGTACTGTAACTTTACGTTCGCAATTTTCAAATAATGATGGAAAGATTTTACCAGGTATGTTTGTTAAACCTAGACTAACATTAGGCATAATAAAAAACGCTATACTTGTTCCACAAAAAGGAATTACGAGTAATCAATTTGGACAATATACTGCAAAAATTTTAAAACCAGATAATACAGTAGAATATCGCCAGGGTATCCAAGTATATGCAGGAATAGGTGGCTACTGGATTGTAACAAAAGGGATTAATGCAGGAGAAGAAGTCATTATCACTGGATTACTTAATTTAACCGCTGTCGAAAAGCCAATTAAAGATGCCCCTCCAATGAAAGTAACAAAAATAGGTGATCCTGATAAGCTTTCGCAGGAGCAATTAGATGGTATTCTCCAAAATAGTATGAAATAAGGGTAGATTGAATTATGGCTAAGTTTTTTATTGATAGACCAGTGTTTGCATGGGTAATTGCTATCATGATGATGCTAGGCGGTGCCTTATGTATAAAGTTGCTGGCTGTTGAACAGTACCCAGATATTGCTCCCCCTTCTGTAACTGTTAGTGCAACTTATCCGGGTGCTGATGCACAAACTATTGAAAATACAGTAACTCAGTTGATTGAACAAAATTTAACAGGGCTAGATAACCTCATTTATATGAAATCAACCAGTAGTGCACAAGGCTTTGTTCAAACAACATTGACTTTTGCGCCTGGTTCTAATCCTGATTTTGCTCAAGTGCAAGTTTTAAATAAGATAGAGAGTATTAAGTCTCGCTTACCTGAGAGTGTGCAAAAAAATGGCGTATCTGTTGCTAAAAACAATACCAGCTTTTTAAAAGTTGTTGGTTTTTATTCAACTAATCCGAAAAAAACACAGGCTGATATAGCTGACTTCGTCTATTCTACTGTGCAAGATCAAATTCGACGAGTTCAAGGGGTGGGTGATACTCAATTATTTGGTTCTGAATATGCTATGCGTATCTGGCTTGATCCCAATAAATTAACCTATTTTAATCTATCAATTGAAGAAATTATTGCAGCCATTCAAGCGCAAAATGCACAAGTAACCGCTGGACAGTTAGGCGCTTTACCTGTAAATGAAGGGCAAGAACTTAATGCAACCATTACCGCACAATCGCGTTTAAAAACACCTGAACAATTTCAAAATGTTCTTGTTCGAGTTAATACCGATGGTTCTAACATTTTATTAAAAGATGTGGCAATCGTTGAAATTGGCGCGTCGGATTATAACTTTATCTCTCATTATAATGGCAATGTATCAGCTGGTCTCGGGATATATTTAGCAACGGGCGCTAACCAATTAGATACTTCGGTAAAGGTAGATAAAAAATTAGAAGAGTTATCTCAAATTTTTCCAGAAGATATTAAATATTCTTTTCCATATGATACAACTCCATTTGTTAAGTTATCCATTAACAATGTAATTCATACATTAATTGAAGCAATCATTTTGGTTGTTATTGTCATGTATGTGTTTTTACAAAATCTTCGATCGACACTTATACCTACCATTACTGTACCTGTTGTATTATTAGGGACATTTGCGATCCTCTATATTTGTGGATTTACCATTAACACCTTATCCATGTTTGCTATGGTACTTGCGATTGGATTGTTGGTGGATGATGCAATCGTTGTTATTGAAAATGTTGAACGTATCATGCACGATGAGGGGTTATCGCCTTATGATGCAACGGTTAAATCAATGGAGCAAATCACTTCAGCATTAGTTGGGATTGCTGTTGTTTTATCTGCTGTATTTGTGCCGATGGCGTTTTATGGTGGTGCTGCTGGGGGAATCTATCGCCAGTTTTCAATTACCATAGTAACGGCAATGGGATTATCAGTATTGATGGCGATTATATTGACGCCGGCACTTTGTGTGCAGATTTTAAAAGCGCCGTCTAAAAATAAAGTTAAGAAAACTTCATTAGGTGAGAAATTAGAGTCGGTCCCTCCATTTAGTTGGTGCTCTATAGGCACTAAACGCTTTTTTAAGTGGTTTAACAACTTTTATGATAAAAGTTTACGTTCTTATGAGAAAAGCGTTATTAAGGTTATCCGTAAGCCTATAATTGCTTTTGTTTGTTATGCTTTAATACTGGTTGGATTGTTATTCGGTTTTAACCGTTTACCTACAGGTTTTTTACCAAACGAAGATCAGGGCGTGCTTTTGGTTTTAGTTGAATTACCACCGGGTTCCACATTAGAGCAAACCATGTCAGTTTTAAATAAAACCTCTCGTTTTTATACTGAAGAAAAAGTAAATTCTGTTGAGGAAATATTTACTGTTGCTGGTTTTAGCATGGTTGGTCGTGGGCAAAATATGGGGATGGGTTTTATCCGATTAAAAAATTGGGATGAGCGCAAACGTGCCGATCAAAAAGTTAACGCTTTAGTTGGAGACGGCATGAGATTTGCGTCAACCATAACCGAAGGTCGTGTAATTGTAACTAATTTACCAGCAGTGCCATCTTTAGGTATGGCTAATGGTTTCTCTTATATGCTTAAAGACACTGCGGGATTAGGGCATCAAGCATTAGTTGCTGCGTTTTTCCAAATGCTTGAGCAAGCCTCTCATCATCCTGATTTGCAACAAGTACGTCCGGCTAGTATGTTAGATGTTCCTCAATATAAAATTAATGTTGATTTTGAAACGGCTCAAGCCCTTGGTGTCTCAGTCAGTAGCGTCAATACTGTATTATCAACCGCTTTAGGTTCTGCATATATTGATGACTTTGTTTATAATAACCGTGTAAAAAAAGTTTACTTACAATCAGAAGCACCATACCGTATGTTGCCTGATGATTTTAGTTATTGGCATGTCAAAAATAAAAATGGGCAAATGGTACCTTATGATGCATTTGCGAGCACATCAAAAACTTATGGTTCACCCTCTTTAGAACGTTATGATGGTGTAGCAGCAATGGGTATAAGTGGTTTAGCTGCGCCAGGGATGAGTTCTGGTCAAGCAATGACTGTGATGGAAGAATTATCAAAACAGTTACCAAAAGGTTTTACATTTGATTGGACAGACATTTCGTATCAGGAACGTCAAACAGGCTCACAAACAACGACACTTTATATTATTTCAATCATTGTGGTATTCTTGTCACTAGCCGCATTATACGAAAGCTGGACAGTACCTATTTCGATTTTGTTCATTATTCCTCTTGGTATTTTGGGAACGGTTTATGCAACGATGTTTAGAGGACTTGATAATGATATTTACTTTATCGTTGGTTTATTGACCACTATGGGGCTGTCAGCTAAAAATGCTATTTTGATTGTTGAATTTGCCAAGGATGCGCTTGAAAAAGAAGGTAAATCGTTAATAGATGCAACACTTGAAGCTTGTCGTTTGCGTCTACGTCCAATTTTGATGACTTCATTTGCCTTTATTCTTGGTGTACTACCGCTAGCATTAAATAGTGGTGCTGGTTCTGCAAGTCAAAATGCAGTAGGTACTGGGGTAATTGGTGGTATGTTAACAGCAACATTTTTAACTATATTTTATGTGCCGTTATTCTTCTTATTTATAACTAAATTATTTACTAAACATAAAAATAAAGCTGTGTTACCAACCAACTGCTCAAAAGCAAAAACTGAATAGTTAGTTTTAATGCATGTACCGAATTGCATATTGGGCATGCATTTTCAATGCGATATTAAGATAAAAAATACGCCAATTTATTGGCGTATTTTTTTGTCTATATTTTTTGTTTATAGATGTGTACCATTACTTGATATTTAGTATATGTTACTTACGGGACTGTATTAACTGTTGGCTGGTATGCGCGTGGGTAATTGCTATAGCTAAAGCGTCAGCAGCATCGGCTTGCGGGCTAGCTGGTAATTTTAATAATAATTTTACCATATGCTGTACTTGTTTTTTATCTGCAGCACCAGTTCCTACTACACACTGTTTAACTAAACGAGCAGCATACTCAAAAACTGGTAAATTATTATTAACCGCAGCGACAATAGCAGCACCTCTGGCTTGACCTAATTTTAACGCAGAGTCGGCATTACGAGCCATAAATACTTGCTCAATAACAAATATATCGGGTTGAAATTGGAGTATAATTTCACTGACACCTGCATATACCCGTTTTAAACGAGTAGGCAGATCATCAACAGAAGTACGGATACATCCACTGCCAAGATAGGAAAGTTGACGCCCAGTTTGACGGATTACACCGTAACCCGTCAAACGAGAGCCAGGATCGATGCCAAGAATAATGGCCATTAGAGCGTTGCTGCGACCTCGTCAGAAACTTCACCGTTATGATAAACTTCTTGAACATCATCGCAATCTTCGAGCATATCAATCAGACGTAATAATTTTGGTGCAGATTCAATATCAAGATCGACTTTTGTTGCTGGGATCATTGATACTTCAGCGGCTTCAGCAACTAATCCTGCTGCATCAAGTGCATCTTTTACTTCACCAAATGTTTCAGGTGTGGTAAAAACATCAATAGCGCCATCATCGTAAGTAACAACATCATCAGCACCTGCTTCAAGCGCAGCATCCATCACTTGATCTTCATTGGTACCCGTCGGATATGAAATAACTCCTTTTTTGGTAAATAAATATGAAACTGAACCATCAGTACCTAAATTGCCACCTGTTTTAGTAAAGGCGTGGCGCACTTCTGATACGGTACGATTACGATTATCACTTAAGCATTCAACCATGACAGCAGTACCAGCAGGGCCATAGCCTTCATAAATGATTGTTTCCATATTGCTATCATCTTCACCACCAACACCACGAGCAACGGCTCGATTCATGGTATCGCGGGTCATATTATTTGATAATGCTTTGTCCATTGCTGCACGTAACCGTGGATTTGACGCTGGATCGCCGCCACCAAGTTTTGCTGCGGTTACCAACTCACGAATAATTTTGGTAAATATTTTACCGCGTTTTGCATCTTGCGCTGCTTTACGGTGTTTGGTATTGGCCCATTTACTATGACCTGCCATAAAATTCTCCAGATTAAATAATTTTAAAATCGCTGTATTTTAACAAACTTTTACTTAAAATTCATTATCAATATGTCTATTCATGTTTGATAGATTGATTATAGTGATTTTTTAGTTGTTAGCAAAAAAGCGCCTTATGTTAAGGCGCTTTTTTGTCATAGTATAATATAAAACAATAGGTGATTAACTCATTCCATACTGTTTTAGTTTTTTGCGTAGTGTACCGCGGTTGATACCAAGCATGTTAGCTGCTCTAGTTTGATTACCACGTGTATATTGCATAACCATATCAAGGAATGGATGTTCAACTTCAGCTAACACTAACTCATAGAGATCAGTAGGGTCTTCACCATTTAATTGAGATAAATAGTTTTTTAAAGCTTGCTTCACTGAATCCCGCAAAGGTTTTTGTGTTATTTGGTCTTGAGAATTTACAGTCGTAAATTTAAGTGCTGCAGCTGTAACGCGTTGTTCTGACATAGTATTCTTAACTCTTTGGGTTATTTCTAATTTGACTAAAAAATGCTTTTAGTGTGCTTACTTGCTCACTTGTATTGCTAAGTACACTAAAAAAGCGCCTGAATTGATCGCTGTCAGCATAATTCTTGGTATACCAATTTACATGCTTTCTGGCAATCCTTAATCCTTTGTATTCTCCATAGAATTGATAAAGCTCATCAAGATGCGATAACACAACTTGTTCTACCTCATCAATACTTTTATTTTTTTGTAACTGTCCATGTGTTAAATAGAATGCAATTTCTTCAAATATCCAAGGTCTCCCCTGTGCCGCTCGACCGATCATTATAGCATCGGCTTGCGTATATTGAAAAACATCTTTTGCCTGTTCGGGTGTACAAATATCTCCATTGGCAATTACAGGAATCGTAACATTTTCTTTAACTGCCTTAATCGAGTCATATTCAGCCACACCGTTGAATAAGCATGCACGTGTTCTTCCATGAATAGTAATTGCCTTTATGCCACAATCCTGTGCAATTTGTGCGATTTCAATGCAATTTCTATGATCTTTATTCCATCCAGTCCGCGTTTTTAATGTTACCGGCACATCGACTGCGCCGACAACTTTCTGCAAAATATTTTTAATAAGTTTAGGATACTGCATTAAGGCAGATCCAGCCAATTTTTTATTGACCTTTTTTGCAGGGCATCCCATGTTAATATCAATTAATTGGGCGCCATGTTTGACATTAAACTCAGCAGCCTTTGCCATTTCATCAGGATCTGAACCGACAATTTGTACTGCACGAATACCAATATCATCACTTGCTTTCATTCGCAAAGCTGATTTATCAGTATGCCAAACATCCGAATTTGCTAAAAACATTTCTGAAACTGTCATACCAGCACCAAATCGATAACATAAATTACGAAATGGTTTATCGCTGATTCCAGCCATTGGTGCTGCAATTAAATTATTCTTTAATTTTACTTCACCAATGCTAAGCAAATTAAGGTCGGCTATATTACGCATTTTTTTTCTAACTTAAAAGGGGGTAATGTTATTTTTTTTACTTTTTTTTGCCAGTGATACGGCACCACTCTTCTTGTTCAACTACAGGGTCTAGTTCAAAATGGGGTTGATAAGCCATACAAACACTAGATGATTGGCTAGACAAAATACCAGATAACCCTAGCTTACCTTGTGGTTTTACTAATTTGCTTATATGTGGCTCAAGCTCTTTTAATGGCCCAGCTAAAATGTTGGCAACAACAACATCTGCCTGTAAATCATTAGGGATATCTTTTGATAAATAGAGTTCTAGTTTTTCGCTAACATCGTTACGCTGTGCATTGTCTCGGCTAGCTTGGATGGCTTGAGGATCGATATCAATACCAATTACACGTTTTGCACCTAATTTTAGTGCTGCAATGGCTAAAATACCTGATCCGCAACCATAATCAATAACCAATTTATCTGTAAGATCTAAACTATCGAGCCAAGTTAAGCATAATGCAGTAGTTGGATGAGTACCTGTGCCAAATGCTAAGCCTGGATCCAACATAACATTAACTGCGTTTGAATCAGGTACCTTGCGCCAGCTTGGGCAAATCCAAAGGCGTTTACCAAATTGCATAGGATGAAAGTTATCCATCCATTCACGTTCCCAATTTTTATCTTCTAATTGCTCAATTTTGTAAGAATATTGCTCAATATTTAATATTGCTTTTAATTCATCAATGTTTGTTTGCGCATCATATAACCCAATAACATCGGTATCTCCCCAAAGCTTAGTTTCACCCGGTAAAGGTTCAAAAACAGGATTATCATAAGTATCTTGAAATGTGACCGATACTGCACCTGATTCTTCTAACTGTTCGCTGATTTGTTCAGCAAGTTTGTTAGTTGTGTTAATTTTGAGTTGAATCCAAGGCATAATTTTTCTCTCTATTACAAAATATACCGAATATATTGGCTATAATAAAAACAATTAATCCAATAGTTAAAGATGGTACAATTGGATGAAGTGATAGTAGTTTAATATTATAACCAGCTAATAATGTGTAACTCACTGCTCCAGCAAGCATTGAGTAAAGCGCACCAGTTGCATTGGCTTTTTTCCAATATAATCCAAGGACTAATGGCCATAAAAATACTGCTTCAAGCCCACCAAAAGCGAGTAAATTTAGCCAAATTATCATATCTGGTGGATTCCAAGCAGCCAAAATAAGTAATCCGCCAAAAATAAAGGTGATAATAACGGATAGGCGAGTTAGCGTTTTATCACTATAGCTTTTACTATGTCTTGTGCTTAAAAATAGGTCTTTAATTATTACCGATGAAACTTGTAATAATTGAGCATTAATTGTTGACATAATAGCAGCAAGTGGCGCAGCCAAAAAGATTCCAGCAGCAAAAGGGGGTAATACCTTGATGATCAATGTCGGCACTATTTGATCAGGAATTGTTAGATCATCAACAATAGCACGACCTAAAGCGCCAGATAGGTGCATTGTGAGCATGATAATGGTAACAACAATAGTACCAATAATAATCCCCTGATGTACAGCTTTGCTGTCTTTATAAGCCATACAGCGCACAGCGGTATGAGGTAAACCAACTACACCAAAACAGACTAATATCCAAAATGAAGCCATGAACGGAAAATCCATAAAATCATTTGGTCCTTGTGGTGTTAGCAGTGCGGGATCAATTTGTGCTAATCGAGTGATAATTGCCGTAATTCCACCACCATTATAAATGATAGCCCCAAGTAATAATATAGCACCAATGATCATTATTAAACCTTGAAATGCATCATTTAAAATGCTAGCTCTAAAGCCACCAAAAGCGGTGTAAATTACAGTGCCAATACCAAATATTAATAATCCAGTATGATAAGGAATACCAACTGAAGATTGAAGTAAGCGAGCACCACCGACAAATTGTACTGTCATTGCGCCAATAAAGGCAACGACAAGCGCTATGCTTGCAAACCAAACAATAAGTTTACTTCGGTAATGGGCATAGAGCATATCACTTAAGGTAATTGCATTATATTTACGTGCTAAAATCGCAAATTTTTTACCTAAAATACCAAGTGAAAGTAAAACGGTAGGGACTTGAATCATGGATAGCAATACCCATCCAAGGCCAAGTTTGTAGGCTGCACCAGGACCACCAATAAACGAGCTGGCACTAATATAAGTTGCAGCTAATGTCATGGCGAGTAGAAATCCACCCATAGTTCGATTACCAATAAAGTAATCAGTAAATTGATTTACTTTTTTGCGTTTAACATAAGCATAAATTGATAACGCAAATACAAAAATAAGGTAGATAACAAGCGGTAAAATAATATCAAAATGCATTGGTTAATCACTTAGTTTGTTCTAACGAGATATTTTTGAATTGAAATTTTACAACTACCCAACACAGCAATATAAAACCTAAAGGTACCATAATGCAAGATAGTTCAAACCACAATGGGAGTCCTAAAAAACCTAGTTTATTGCTAACGCAGTAAGCACAAACAACCCAGCTAAGAAGATAAATAAAAGTTAATAATAACGATAGGTTAGCTTCTTTATTTGCTTGCTTATATCGAGCATCCATATTGATTTATTGGTGAATTGAAGGTGGCTTAGATTAAAAGAAAGTGCTTAACTTAGCAAGTTTATTGCAATTTATGCAATATAATTTTTTAAATATATCAATTTCAGCAATAACAAAAGTAATATATAGTGCTTGATAAATTGATTATGAATAATTCAACTCATGGAGAGAATAATGTCAAATTATTTTAATACACTAAATTTACGTGAAAAATTAGAACAACTAGGTCAATGCCGTTTTATGGCTCGCAATGAATTTGCGTCGGAAGCTGATTTTCTAAAAGGTAAGAAAATTGTAATTGTTGGTTGTGGTGCTCAGGGACTGAACCAAGGTCTTAATATGCGTGACTCGGGTTTAGATATTGCTTATACATTACGTAAAGAGGCTATTGCTGAAAAGCGTGCATCATGGAAAAAAGCAACCGAGAATGGTTTTAAAGTTGGCAGTTACGAAGAGTTAATTCCTACAGCAGATCTTGTTATTAACTTGACACCAGACAAACAACATTCAGCTGTTGTACAAGCTATCCAACCATTGATGAAACAAGGTGCAACGCTAGGTTATTCACACGGTTTTAATATTGTTGAGGTTGGGGAAAAGATTCGATCCGATATTACTGTTGTAATGGTAGCACCTAAATGCCCAGGCACAGAAGTGCGTGAAGAGTATAAACGTGGCTTTGGAGTTCCTACACTTATTGCTGTTCACCCAGAAAACGATCCAAAAGGTGAGGGGTTAGCTATTGCTAAAGCATGGGCAGCAGCAACTGGTGGGCATCGAGCGGGTGTTTTACAGTCATCGTTTGTCGCTGAAGTTAAGTCAGATTTAATGGGAGAGCAAACCATTCTTTGCGGCATGTTACAAACAGGATCATTACTTTGTTTTGATAAATTAGTGTCAGATGGTGTTGATCCAGCTTATGCATGTAAATTACTCCAATTTGGTTGGGAAACGATCACTGAAGCCTTAAAACAAGGGGGTATTACTTTAATGATGGATCGTTTATCAAACCCAGCTAAATTAAGAGCAAATGCTTTAGCAAAAGAATTAAAAGTGATCATGACCGATCTTTATCGTAAACATATGGATGATATTATTTCTGGCGAGTTTTCATCAACGATGATGAAAGACTGGGCTAACGATGATGTTAACCTGCTTAAATGGCGTAAAGAAACTGGCGAAACCGCATTTGAAAAAGCCGCTGAATATCAAGGTAAAATTGACGAGCAAGCTTATTTTGATCAAGGCGTTGTTATGGTCGCGATGGTTAAAGCTGGTGTTGAACTTGCGTTCGAAACTATGCTTGAATCTGGTATTTTACCTGAATCAGCTTATTATGAATCATTACATGAATTACCACTTATTGCTAATACTATTGCGCGTAAGCGTTTGTATGAAATGAATGTCGTCATTTCAGATACAGCTGAGTATGGTAACTATCTGTTTGCTAATGCAGCGGTACCATTGCTAAGAGAGAAATTTATGCCAATGTTGCAATCTGGTGATCTTGGTAAAGCGATTCCAGAAGGTCGCGTTGATAATGCTTATTTACGTGATGTAAATGATGAAATTCGCAATCATCCAATCGAAATTATTGGGCGAAAACTGCGTAGCTATATGACAGATATGAAACGTATTAATGTTGCAAGCTAAACTATGTTATCACGGAATAGAAAGGTGCTCAAAAGCACCTTTTTTATTTAAAATTATGCTTTAAAGTTTATTGTAAAAACTATTCAGGAAATAGTGGATCTGAGTATAGAATAAATAGATTAAAAACGCTCAAAATTAGATCATCTTTATTTTAATGATTTAAATAGATATTTAAAGTTTTTAAAAATTATATAATTAAATAATTTTTATTTTAGCTTTTTATTTATTTTTTTTTTAAGTTATGTTATCTTTTTGAGTAAATTTAGTTCAATTATAAGAGGATAACATATTAATGAAATTGGCTTTTCGACCAACTGATTGTTGGCGATGGTATTTTGATAGTGAATATGATAGTTTGATGCTTGAAGTTTCATCTGAAATGTTATTCCGTTCTTGTTATCCAAGTAAGATATTAATTCCTGATGTTTTTTGTGAGTTTCCATTTTCAGTTAGTGATGCAACATTTTATTATCAATTTCATGATAGGTGTCAGTTGCTTAATTTGACTGATTCGCAAAAAATTGAATTATCAATTAATGCTATTGTGGCGGCTAATTTTTTAAAACCGCAGATGCCCAAAAGTTGGTATTTTTCTCAACAACCTATGTTTTATAAACCGAAAGTTGCTGATATTGTAGAAGTGAACTTACAAGAAACAAGCCAAAAAGTTTATTTATTAGTCGTTGAAGCCAGCGAAAATGCATCTCTTTGCATTATTGCTCAACCAACGTTTATCGCTATGAACAAAACTTTCTATTTTTCAGAAGCGATTAAAGTGATGAATGATAGATTAAAGCCTATACAACACGATACAGCACAGCATCCAGAATATTTGAAATTAGAAGCCATTTAATAAAATTAAAACCACGCTTTATCATTAAGCCGTAAAATCTCGCCGTTCAAGGCGAGGATTTAAATAATCTAGCATGAAAAACAAGGCATCCTAGGGCAATTCTTACTTATAATGTAAAGAATTGCAGCTTCTTCATGACCTTGAGCTGTAGCCTATTTAAGATAATGTAGTCCTATCTTCTCTAATTTCGATGGATCAACAAGTTTCCCTCCGTAAATTTTAATGAGTATCTTTTTTTAAGTCGTAATTTATATCTGGTTTTTTAATAATGCGGCTATTTTAAGTAATAACTCGGGATCTTTATCGATACAACATGAATAGTAATTGATTGCTTTAAATAGCTTATCTGAATCTTCATACCATTTTGTAATGGCTGTGGTGGCTTTAACATTAGGATTAGTTCTGCCAAATTGATGAAATAATGAATATATCTTATTTTTTTCTGGCTGTTTTAACTGTTGTTGCTACAAATTGCATGCACCAGATGATTTTATTGCACAAGCACGTTCAAAATACTCCATTGCTTTATTGAATCGTTCATCATCAGCATAATAAAAGCTAAGTTGTAATGTAGTTAAAACATCATTAGAAATTAGAGTTTTGCAACCAAATTTGTTATAATTACTCTCTGGATCGCTTTCTTCGCCATAACCTGATTGAGGATCATAATATAAAGTAAAATTTTTTCTTTCGTGATGACAAAACCGTAAAGTTTTTTAACTTGTTGCAGTTTTTAGATGAAAGTCTATTGGCCAACTTAGCATAAGCTGTTCTAATTTTCTAATACTAGTTAAATTATGCTGATCTGAATTTGATTCTATATTATTTTGTTTATTTTTATTTTTATTTTTATTTTTTTAAAATTTGTCACGATACTAAAATCATTAGTTGAAAATACAGCAGATCACAATATAAGCGCCAAAACAAACAGACTTATTTTTTGAATCATTAATACTAACTTTACTCGATTACGATATCACCCATTGGCACACAACTACAGGCTAAAATTCGATTATTCCGTTTTATCGCTGATTGTGTCAGTGATCTGACTTTCCCTTTTTTTAAAACCACTAAGCAACGTCCACAGATGCCAGTGCGGCAAGAATAAGGTAGAGCTATTCCATTTTGTTCTAACTGTTCTAAAATAGTCTGCTTATCATTCGCTTGAATAGTTTTATTTCCCAAAGTGATGGTACAAAGTTGTATTTCACTTTTTATTTCTGATGGAAAGGTTTTAATGTAATTTTTGGCAAGTTGTCGCTCTAATACTTCGACTTTATCGTGAACAGAGATGGTTCCGTGATTACGAGCAATCATATTCATTCCAAAATCGATTTGGCCTTGTTCATCAGATCTAAAATAACGTAATGTTTTAAGTGGTTCACCATTGTTTAATGGGTTTGCACAATTGATATCAATAGTTGTTAACGCACAGCGGGCACAAGGTTTTACAATATCAAAAATCACTTTGCCAATTTTGATTGTTTTCCAACCATCTTCTGCGAAAGGTAGCGCTCCTTGAATGATAATATTACTGCGAAATTGCCTAATATCTAATTTTTCTGGACATTGCTGTTGTAAATAATCAAATGAAGCTTTATTTAATAACAAGTAAGGATATCTATCAGCAAAACTAACAGGTACTTGAGGGTAACGTTTTGTTCGACGTGATAATTGATGCCCAAGCCAACGTAATTGGACGTCTTTTTGAAGAATTTGGCTGAAAAATTGATTCACTCTTATAGGGGCAATGTGCGAAGTGAAATGATTATCCCAAACTTCTGTCTTTTCCTGAGAGTTTGAAAATTCATCTAGGTTAAGTCTGATAGTTGTCATTGATGGATGAGAAATATGTACTTCGTTCCCTATGATAATGGCACTTGTTTTTAGCAGTTGTGGATATTCTCTTGCAGTAATAAAGGTTCCATCAGGTTCGCTAATCATCAAAATACGATCATGCTCAAAGCCACCTTCAGCAGTATTTACTTTAGTAAGTTTTATACCTTGAATTGATTTGATTGGATAGATATATAATTGATTGATGGATATCATAATGCCTTAGATAATATTATAAATATTGTTATGATTATATACTTTATTGCTTATACATTACAGACAATAGACTATCGAGTTATAGATTATAAAAAACGAATTGTTTTTTATTTAAAGCACGCTATTTAAGAGACCAATTCGGTATAACTAATCGTTACAATGTAATAAAATGCTTTGCCATTTGGTGTCATAACAGTGATTTCATCATCAATTTTATGCCCTATTAGCGCTCTTGCTACAGGGCTGTTAATCGATATCCAATTTTTTTTAGGATCAAATTCATCGGCTCCCACAATACGATAAATATGTAGATTTTCTTTTTCATCTTCTAATTTTACCCATGCACCAAAAAATACCCTGCCTTCTTGCTTTGGATTAGGATCGACAATTGTCAGTGATTCTAATCGTTTAGTTAGAAAACGAACCCGCCTATCGATTTCTCTCAACCTTCGTTTGCCATAGATATATTCGGCGTTTTCACTGCGATCGCCAAGGGCTGCTGCATCAGATACTGCTTGAGTAACTTTAGGTCTTTCTTCTTTCCACAAATATTTTAATTCGTGTTCGAGCGCTAAATAGCCTTCTCTTGTTATGTAATTTGCTATTCGCATAATTTAACGTCCTTTCGTTTTTATTTTGTGTGTTTTAGTGTTTAATTGAGTATTTAATACGCATTACAATTATTTTTATTGTTTTTCTTTTGTTATTTTTGATTTAAATTGTACCGCAAGGATAAAAATAAAGTTTTATCATGGTTTTTCGTTTTTTTCTTTCTGTTAATGATAAATGGTTTACCTAATAATTATATTAAGTTATGTGCACTACATAAATAGGTTTAATTCAACAATCATTGAAATTCAATAACAGATTTTATATAACTTGAAATTATTATTAGGTATTAATATGGCTACACGGTACCAATTAGCTTTTAACTTAGTTTTTTTTGTAAGTTTTTTCTCAACAGAGTCTTTAGCATTATCGGCTGTTACCACTAATGTTATTGAAGGACACAGCCCTCGCTTTATTACTTCGATTGAAAATAGTATTGAATCGAATGCTGAATTTGATTATTTTGGTGTTACCTATGATGGAAAAACTTATTTTAATACAAACGATTTGGATTCTGCACTAGGCATTAATATTGCGACTAAAACTCCAGTGAGTTTGAAATTATCCTCTGCAATCAAACAACCTCAAAATACAGATGTAATAGATGTTGATGGTGATGGTGATATTTCTTTATCAGAAGATACAGCCCATCCTCTTTCTCTAGTATGGTATTATGAAGATTCAGATAACAATGAGGTTAAATTAACAGCAGCTCAGACAACAACGACATTTAGTACATTATTGAAAAATGGTATTTACCCATATATTAAAGTAAGTGGCTCTGTTTCTTTGAATACAAAGTATGGTGTGCCAAACTCTCAGAATTACCCAGATAATAAGATAGCCATAACTAAGACTCCTTATCGAAGATTTCATATCAAAATAGGTGGCGAAGCAATTAAATATGCCAGCCCAAATATGTCTTATGCTGGTGGAGGCTATACCTATGGCGATAAAAGCATTTTTGACCCAACAACTAACAATGGTCATGTACCACAATCTGATTATTTAGATAATTTCCCATCAACAGGTGCAAATGGGCTTTATTTCTATTTAGTGACCAATGGGATAGATAATTCATTAGATACAACAACATGGGCGGTAAAAACATCAAATGTTGATGATAGTTCGCTTAATGCAATTACCGCAAGCATAGAAAAAACAGAAGCTCCAAGCTCAAAAGGATTCAAAGTTTATGATAACAAGAATATGGTGCTTGTCACGTTAAAAGGTCCTGACTCATCAAGTAAAGGTGAAGATAAAGCTACAGCACCAACAGCCAACTTACCTGTTGATATTGAATTAATTGGCACAACAAAACAGGGTGTAAAGCTCATTTATAAATTTAGAATAACGCAGTGGTTTATTAATCGAGGGGATTTTGTTGCTTGGCCTGCTCAGCAAAAAGAGTGGTGTGAAGGGTTAGGCAATTATCGACAAGCAAATGTTAGGGATTTGAGTAATGCTAGGTTAAATAGTTTAAGTGATAATTTTCATCCTCATCATAATTATAAAAGAGCTGTTCACCAAGGATTGCTTACGGAATGGGGAGCAATGGCGTATTTTTCAGGGGCTAATTTTTATAATCAAACTTATGGTTGGACGAGTGGAATTTCACCAAGTAATGGCAATGTTATTTATGTAAATATGAATACTGGAGCATTGTATGATAATAAAGTGACGACTAAGGAACCAAGTTATGATTATTATGGGATATGTGTTGCTAAATAAAATGGTGAGTTTAATTATCAGTTTTATTTAATATTCTTTTACGCAATAAAAATTAATGATAAGTCGTGCTATTTTTAGATAACTGATCAAATTCGTTAAATTGCAACAAAAACGAAGATAGGTATATAATTACCGCATGTTAAAAAATAGATAAAATAACCATGATTAATAAACAAATTAGCCATATTATAGCTAGTGAGCTGACGGTAAAACCAGAGCAAGTTTTAGCTGCAATCCAATTATTGGATGAAGGTAGTACCGTTCCATTTATTGCCCGTTATCGAAAAGAGGTGACAGGAGGCCTTGATGATACTCAATTACGCACTTTAGATAGCCGATTGAGCTATTTACGTGAACTTGAAGATCGCAAACAAACGATTTTAAAGTCAATTGAAGAACAAGGTAAATTAACACCAGAATTAAGCCAAAGTATCATACAAACGTTAAGTAAAACCGAACTTGAAGATCTTTATTTGCCTTATAAACCTAAGCGTCGTACTCGTGGTCAAATAGCTATTGAAGCGGGTCTTGAACCATTAGCTAATGACTTATGGCAAAACCCAATACTTGATCCTGAAATTGAAGCGGAAAAGTATATCAATTCGGACAAAGGTATTGCGGATACTAAATCTGCATTAGATGGCGCACGCTATATCTTAATGGAGCGATTTGCTGAAGATGCAGCATTACTGGCAAAAGTACGGCATTATCTTTGGAATAATGCGCATTTAGTTTCACAAGTGGTTAGAGGCAAAGAAGAAGAGGGCGCAAAATTTCGAGATTATTTTGCACAAAGTGAACTTATTTCAAAAGTGCCGTCTCATCGAGCTTTAGCGATGTTTCGCGGTCGAAATGAAGGCTTTTTACAACTTTCAATTAATGCTGATCCTCAATATGAAGAAGCACCAAAAGAAAGTTATTGTGAACAAATTATTACTGAGCATTTAGCGATACATTTCAATAATGATCCTGCTGACAAATGGCGTAAAGCTGTTATTAATTGGACATGGCGTATTAAAATTTTAATGCACATGGAAACCGAACTTATGACGACCCTACGTGAACGCGCTGAAGAAGAAGCGATTAACGTATTTGCCGCTAACTTGCATGACATGTTAATGGCTGCACCAGCGGGTATGAAAGTTACGATGGGGATGGATCCTGGATTAAGAACAGGGGTTAAAATTGCGGTTGTTGATGCGACAGGTAAATTAGTCGCAACTGAAACAATCTACCCACACACAGGGCAGGCCGATAAAGCCGCTATGCTAGTTGCAGCGCTTTGTATTAAATACCAAGTCGAATTAGTTGCTATTGGCAATGGTACTGCATCGCGCGAAACAGAACGCTTTTATCTTGATGTTCAAAAAAAATATCCAGAAGTTAAAGGGCAAAAGGTCATTGTTAGCGAAGCTGGAGCATCAGTTTATTCTGCATCTGAGCTTGCAGCACAAGAGTTCCCTGATCTTGATGTGTCGATCCGTGGTGCGGTATCAATTGCAAGGCGCTTACAAGATCCATTAGCCGAACTTGTTAAAATTGATCCTAAATCAATTGGCGTTGGTCAATACCAGCATGATGTCAGCCAAACGCAGCTTGCTAAAAAACTTGATGCCGTGGTTGAAGATGGTGTAAATGCGGTTGGTGTGAATTTGAATACTGCTTCGATGATGTTACTTGCGCGTATTGCTGGGCTTAATAAAGTTATTGCCAAAAATATTATTGATTGGCGTAATGAAAATGGTCAATTTACTGATCGTAAACAATTATTAAAAGTATCGCGTTTAGGCTCTAAAGCCTTTGAACAATGCGCTGGTTTTTTAAGAATTATGGATGGTAAAAACCCACTTGATGCATCAGCGGTTCATCCAGAGGCTTATCCTGTTGTTGAGCGAATTTTAGAAAAAAATCATAAATCTTTAAAAGAAATTTTAGGTGATACAAATTACTTAAAATCCCTTAAAGCGATAGATTATGTGGATGACCATTTTGGCGTTCCAACCGTCACAGATATTATTAAAGAGCTAGATAAACCAGGGCGAGATCCAAGACCTGAATTTAAAACAGCTCAGTTTGCAGATGATATCGAAACAATGGAAGATCTAAAACTGGGTATGATTATGGAAGGTACAGTAACCAATGTTACTAATTTTGGCGCATTTGTTGATATTGGCGTACACCAAGATGGCTTGGTACATATTTCAGCATTGTCAAACAAATTTGTTGATGATCCAAGAACTGTTGTAAAAGCTGGTGATATTGTTAAAGTGAAAGTGATTGAAGTAGATATTCCTCGCAAACGTATCGCTTTAACCATGCGTCTTGATGATCCTGCTTCATTAACTAAACAGGAAGATAATCGATCTTCTAAAAGTCGCTCACATACTAGCAAACAAAATAATACGCCATCATTAGGCAACAGCGCGATGGGGAACGCATTTGCTGCAGCGTTTAAAAACAATAAATAGGAAATATATTACAAATTAAGGGACGGTTGTCCCTATTTTTTTATCAAAGTTCTTCCCATATTATATAGCTATTTGAATATTGCTCTAGAGCAGATAAGCAAAATGAACAAACTTATCACTTTACCTAAATCATGTTACAATCAAAAATAGATTATTTCTTAAAAGATTTATCAGAAATAAAAGTAATAGGAAAAG
Organism: Gilliamella sp. WF3-4; assembly: GCF_001690275.1. Classification (GTDB taxonomy): domain Bacteria; phylum Pseudomonadota; class Gammaproteobacteria; order Enterobacterales; family Orbaceae; genus Gilliamella; species Gilliamella apicola_C. The sequence goes on from NZ_LZGW01000022.1 coordinate 90,173, forward strand.
GGCTATCAAAAACAATGAAAAAATATTTTAATGTTGTTCCACTGACATTATTAGTTATGCTGTCAGGATGTGATAAAAGCAAAGTAAAATTAACGGAAGAAATTAGAACAACACTGGAAGATCAAGACAAACCAATTTGTTTTTATCTAGGGAAAGTAACATTCCCTTATCTGAAAAAAAATCTCAGTTACCCAGCAAACACACGAGCGGAAGTGTGGGTAAACAACGAATTAAATCGGCGATTAGAAGTTTTTACAAGCTTAGGTTTGTTAAACCGTTCATTAGATGCTGACAACCAGACCACAGCCTATCAATTAGCTAAATTAAATAGTGATACAAAATTTAAAAAAGGTAGTTTTTGTTTTGGACAAGTGACTTTAGATAAACTATTTTTTTTAGATATTAGCAATAACGTAAATTTATTTGCAACAGTCACTTATAATATTGAACAAATTCCTTCTTGGGTTAATAGTGATATTTTTAAACAATATTTTTATGCCGGAGAGTTAGACGAAAATAAAAAAAATACGCATTTTACCTATAGCTACCCTGAACTCATCAATGGGCAATTTCCAAACCAAATATCGTCTAGTATAAAGTTAGCGAAACTGGTCAATGGTGAGTTTATCTTTGATAACGATGATTCGATAATGCAGTCATTTTTTTATAGTAAAGATGATAATAAATGGGATCAGGAACATTTCACTTATGCATATTACGACAAAGAAAAAGTAGCTAAAATAAGGAAATATTTTTTTTCATATAATCAAATTATTAACGATTGGGGTATAGAATCGGATCCCGTATTATTTGCAAAAACAAATCCTTCAGAAAATTTAGCCCGCTCAACTAACCAAGTTGTAATGTATTACTATTTTGATCATGCCATTACCGAAAATCGTATTAAGTCGGCAACAGGCAATATAAAAAATAAGTTATTGGGTCAATACCAAAATTTGCTAGGTAATGGCGACAGCTCTATTTTTGAAATGAATTTTGATGATAGAGGGTTAGTTACTTCTTTTATTGAGACAATTAAAAGTTATAATTATGGACTGGAGCGTAGTATTGTCGCTTCTGATGATTTAGAAACAGAAAGAACAAGCTGGAAATTTTATGATTATTTTACTATGTCTTTGCCTAGCCAGAATCAAAATTATCTTAATCCGTTTGCAACAGATAATTATAAGAAAACCGATTTATTTGATATTTTCCAAACAGACCACAGAACGAAATTTGTCCAAACAATGGAGGGGGTAGATAAACTTCGTTCAGTTTTTGTCGGCTACGATGATGAAGATAAGATACTATTTTTTGATAATAATATGACATTTCAATATAATAATAAAAATCAGTTGATTTCTAGAGTGATCGATAATGGCATATATACTATGGAGTATAATAAACAAGGTCAGCTGATCAATTTAAAAAAATATTTTGATATAAAAAAGAAAGCAATTCTTGAGTGTCAATTTTCTAAACATAATGAAAAAGGTGACTGGATAGTTAAAGAGTGTAATGATAACAAGATAACCACACGAACTATTGAATATTATTAATAAATTTAATGATATTCGATATAGAAATCATCCACATTATCAAACATCACAAAAAACTGTAGTGCCAACAATGAGGTATAAGCCTTGAACACAGGCACTACAGCTGCGTTAGCTTAATTACTATTACCGAATAATATAGTAATTATTTTCGAGCAATGTGTCCCTAATAAATGTTTACGTTTAAACTTTCCTAAATAATTTAGTTATTTATAAATTGTGTTGGTTCATAATCAGATGCCTTAATTGGCGAATGTTTTTCAAAATACTGTTTTACTACATCAGCATCACGATAACCCGTATCAACATAAGTTGGTGAAGTATTGGTTATTGGGTAACCATCACCACCAGCAGCTAAAAAGTCTAGCGTAACTATGCGATATGATTTTTGTAAATCGATAGGTTCATTTTTAATTTTTATATCTTCAATGTTATTGTTTGATCGTGTCAAGGTGATATTTTTCATATGCGCATATCCGCCAGAACCTGGTTTTTTGTTAAGCGCTACTTTAAGATAATCAATTAATTCACTACCAGTCAGATCAAAATAAACAACGTTATTACCAAAAGGCTCAACTTTTAAAATATCGCGATAAGTAATATTACCTTCAATTAATGAATCGCGAATCATACCACCTGACATAATCCCCATATCAGCACTGGTTTTTTCAATAAAAGCGCTAAGCAATAATTGTCCCATATTGCTTTGTTGATATCTTACAATATTACGATCACCTTCAAGTCGGCCGGATAACTCTCCGCTTTTAATTATTAAGTGTTGCTTTCCTTGTTCTTGATAAGGCTTTAGATTTTCGAGTAATTTTTTATCTTGTAATATCTCTTCACTGTAATATTCGAGGCGTTTTGTACCATCGCCATTATCAACTTCTTTTTTTAAATTGATAGGGATTAGTTGATAATTTTGCAAAGTTATTTTGCCGTTTAAAAAGGTAAAATCTGCACGCCCAACATATTTACCCCATTCATGCGCTTGAACAATCCAAGTCCCGTTTTGCTGATCGGGTGCACAAGGGGTTCCTGGGACATATTCGGTAATGCGCTTATTTGGACTTGCCATACAAACGGGATTTTGTGAATGACCACCCACAATCATATCTAATTCACCACTTTTTAACCCGCGGGCTAATTCAACATCTCCAGGCGCCATTGAACCATGTTCGCCATTTTCATAATGTCCCATATGCGTTAAAGCAATAATCATATCAGGATGTTCCATCTTTTTTATCTGAGCTATAATTTTTTGCGCCTCGGGTAAGGTTTTATGAAATTCAATGCCATCAGTATTTTTAGGTGAAGCTAAAAAAGTTGTATCATCCGTGGTTAATCCAAATACTGCCACTTTAATACCATTTAAATCAAATGTTGTGTAGGCATCAAAAACGCGATTATCGGTGCCTTTAAAGTAAGTATTTGCAGATAGAAAAGGAAAATTTGCCCATCTTTGTTGTTCACGAATAATCGTTAAAGGGTGATCAAATTCATGATTACCCACAGCCATCGCATTGTAGCCAATTTCATTCATACCTAAAAAATCAGGTTTTGCTTGAAGCACATCGGATTCAGGAACGCCAGTATTAATATCACCGCCAGATAGAAGCAACAATTTTCCGCCTTTAGCAGCTACCTCCTTTCTTATTTTATCAACGACTGTTTTTTGTGCAGCAAGTCCATATTCACCAATATCATTTTGCCAAAAACGACCGTGGTGATCGTTAGTATGTAAAATAGTAAATTGATAAATTGTGTTCTTTTCCCAAGTGGGTGTTGTTTGTTTTTTGTTCGAAACAGTCGCTATAACATTAGCTGAAAACATACTCAAAACAACAAGTAGTGATATTTTTTTATTTAATTTTGGCTGAAACATGGTTCCTCCTAAATCCTTATTATAATGACTACTCCGTAATCACTTTATAAATCAATTGTGGCTCGCTTGCACTATCACTAACAATAATATTGTCATACAATTTTTGTTTGATTGCATCAAGCTTATCAGTATTGGCATGAATCGTTAATAAAGCTTCACCCTCATCAACTTTATCGCCGACTTTTTTATGTAATACGATTCCAACCGCTGGATCGATGATATCATCTTTGGTTGCTCGCCCCGCGCCTAATTGCATTGCAACAATGCCAATTTGATCCGCAATAATCTTTGTAATGTAGCCTGATTTTTGCGCAGGTAGTGCGATTTGGTATGGCGCGCTTGCTAATTTTTCAGGATGATCAACAACCGAGCTATCACCACCTTGCGCTTCAATTAAGGTTTTAAATTTTTCAATTGCTTTACCATTTTTTATGACCTCTTGCAGTTTAGCTCTGGCTTCTTCTAATGTTTTCGCTTTGTTGGCAAGCACAACCATTTGGCTACCTAATGTTAAAACTAGCTCAGTTAAATCAGCAGGACCTTTACCTTTCAAAGTATCAATCGCTTCTTTTATTTCAAGTGCATTACCAATTGCAAAACCAAGTGGTTGTGACATATCTGAAATAATAGCCATGGTTCTGCGACCAATTTGGTTACCGATATTGACCATTTCGTGAGCTAAATTTTCTGAATCAGCCATATTTTTCATTAGTGCGCCATCACCGGTTTTAACATCAAGCACAATAGCATCAGCACCAGCAGCTAATTTTTTACTCATAATTGAGCTTGCAATAAGTGGAATAGAATTAACGGTGCCAGTTACGTCACGTAGTGAATAGAGCTTTTTATCGGCTGGTGTTAAATTACCTGACTGACCAATTACTGCTAAACCCTTGGTATTCACCTGATTAATAAAATCTTGTTTGCTTAATTCTATTTTGAATCCCGCAATCGACTCAAATTTATCGGTGGTGCCACCAGTATGCCCAAGTCCACGCCCTGACATTTTAGCGACCGGTACATCTAATGCTGCAACTAAAGGAGCAAGTACTAATGTTGTGGTATCACCCACACCACCAGTTGAATGTTTATCGACCTTAATTCCTTTTATTGATGATAGGTCAACAGTATCACCTGAATACATCATGGCACTGGTTAAATCCGCACATTCTTTTGATGTCATACCTTGATAATAAATTGCCATTAATAAAGCGCTAACTTGGTAATCAGGGATAGTACCATTAGTGTAATTAGTAATAAAAAATTGAATTTCGTCTGTGGTTAATGCATGTCCATCACGTTTTTTTTCAATAATATCTACAAATCTCATTATTCGTCTCTCTTAATATCAATAAATTAGGATTATATTCTTCTCATCCATAATTTGGCTTGATGAGAAGGCTAATCCTAGCTAACAATAAGTATCAATTTCTTTTTATTTTTAATTGCGTTCAATTTTAACTATTTTCAATATAGCTAAAATTACATTGCTCACAAGCAAAACTAATCTAAATCACTTGGCGAAAAAGACCAAGGTAACAATTCACCAACAGTGGTTTCTTGGATTTTACCTTGCATATTCGTTAAAATAACTGGCATATCTTTAGCACAAAACTCACTGATTACTTGACGGCAAGCTCCACAAGGTGAAATTGGACCGTCAGTATCACCAATTACCACTAATTTTTTAAATTTTCTTTTACCTTCTGAAACTGCTTTAAAAATAGCGGTGCGTTCTGCACAATTGGCTAGGCCATAAGAGGCATTTTCAACATTGCAACCTAAAATCGCCTCATCATCTTCAGTGATTAATACTGCACCAACCTGAAATTTGGAGTAAGGAACATAAGCTTTAGAGCGAGCAGTTTTAGCGAGTTCAATGAGTTTTTCAATTTTCATATTGAGAATCCTTTGTTTCGTAATAATATTAATTAAATTTTAGGTTGAGCGTTAGCTGATGACTGTAAATCTAATCGATAAACACCAAAACCTAATTTATCTTTTTCGATAAATTCAGTAGGGTATAGTGAATGTTTTTCAATATAAGTTTTAGCTTCATCTGTTGGAGATGATTCAAAACGAATATCTAATTTGGTATCACTCGATATTGGCGCAATTTGCCAGTTGTTATCAACAATAACATTGACCGATCCTTCTTGTTTAGTAACCTTAGTGATATAAGCTGACAGGATCACTCTTAAATCATCCGGTGAATTAAATTTAACATTTTTTTCACCAGTACCTGGGAATATGCCGCTATAAGCTCGATAATTATTTGTAGCAATTAAAAACATTTGATTAGGATCAAGTGGTTTGTGTTGGTAAGTCAGATTAGTTATTCTTTCAGATGTTGGATTGATTAACTGGCAGTTAGCATCATAACGTGGAGGCTTGGTGATATCAATTTGATAATTTACACCATCAATTGTATCAAAATTATAGGTTCTAAATTTATCCCAATTAATTAGGTATTGTGGATTTGCTGTATGAATATCTATTTGGTTATACATACCCGCAGAACATTCAAGCCATTCTTTTACATTTTTGCCTGTAATTTTAATCACAGATAAAATATTAGGATACAGATAGATATCTGCTGCATTTCTAAAGGTAAGATCACCCTTTTTTACATCAACAAAAGCGCTTGGATCGTTTTTTCTGCCACCAGCTTTAAATGGTGCAATAGCTGATAAAACTGGCAGGCCATCCAGATCTGGATCGCCTTGAATAAATTGCTTAACGTAATCGGTTTGTGCATCATTAATAATTTGTAAGGCAGATGTATCTTCGACTAGCGCTGAATAGCTAGTAATATCGGTTGAAACTTTACCAATAGGTTTACTTACAAATTTACGCGTACCTTGGTGGTCTGTTGTTAGAATATCAACGAGTTTTTGATCAGCTTCAACTAAGGCTTTTTTATTCGTTTGGTCATAAATCGGCCGTGCTTCAGATTTCCCTGAAATAGCTTGCCAATTGGATTTATCTCCCGTTAGAACTAAATCCACTACGCCTAAATGGCTTCCCCATTGTCCTGGCATGACCGCGGGAACATGATTGATATTTCCTGTTTTTATATCAGTATTAGGCAGTGATTTAAATTCTTCACTTGGGAAGACGCCATGTGAGTGACCAAACATAATTGCATTAATTCCCTCTACTTGGCTTAAGTAATAAACCGAATTTTCAGCTAACGCTTTATAAGGTTCAGCCGACACGCCAGAGTGTGGAATTGCAATAATGACATCAGCGCCTTGTTTTTTCATTTCCGGTACTAGTAATTTAGCGGTTTCGGTAATATCTTTGACAACAACTTTGCCATTAAGGTTAAGTTTGTCCCATTGCATAATTTGTGGCGGGACAAAACCGATATAACCAATTTTGATAGTATGCTTATTATCATCTCTATCAATAACAGGAGTATCTACAATAATATATTGCTTGAAATATGGCTTATTGGTTTTAGCATCATAAACATTGGCATTAATGTAAGGAAATTTAGCTCCAGAAAGGCTTTTTTTCAGAAATTCCAATCCAAAATTAAATTCGTGGTTACCAATATTACCAACAACATAATCAAGGGTATTGAGTGCTTTATATACTGGGTGTATCTCGCCCTCACTCAGGCCTTTATCAACTGCATAATCAGCCATTGGGCTACCTTGAATTAAATCGCCATTATCAACAAGAACACTATTTTTTACTTCGCTTCTTGCTTGATGAATTAAATTGGCAGTTTTAACTAACCCATATGAATCAATAGTTTGATCTTTAAAATAATCATAATTCATCATATTGCCGTGTAAATCAGTCGTTTCGATAACTCTTAAATCGACTGTTGCAGCATTAACAGCACCAGATATAAATAGGGGTAAAAAACTTAGGGCTAACTTATTTTTTTTCATGTAAATCTCCAAATATTCTGATGAGTTAATTAATGGGGATAGCTAATAATAATTTTTGATATGTTAAAAAACGCTCAATGATTGCTGGATGATATTTTTTATCATGAATAAATTTTTTCAGTAATTTTCTATCATCCGAGGTAAAGTATGAGAGTGCCAAATTCATTAAACGAACTCTAATAGGCTCATCAACAAAAGCTGCTTGGATACCACATAGTGTTATATCAAGCAATTCTAATCGCGAAAAAGAAAATATCGATTGAGCAATATGGTATTCTTTTTCAATGTCGGTACCAAAAATTCCGGCATCATCCGTGTTAAGAGTAATGCGAACACCTTGGTCATACAGTTGTCTAATTGGATGATTAAGTATATCACCCTGTAATTTATTCACTAAAATACGATTGCTGGTGAGAGCAATTTCTAAAGTGATTTTGTTATCAACTAATTGCTTAATCAATGTATCATCTTCAATAGCAGCAATACCGTGCCCAATTCGATTTGCGCCATGTTTTAGCGCTTGAATAATACTTTCCGCTGAGTCAATTTCACCAGCATGGTAAGATTTTTTTAAATTTAATTCAGAAGCAAGTTGATGAGCCTTTTTAAAATCATCAAAATGTCCTGCTTTCTCATTGCCAGCAATATTAAATCCAGTAATAAATGGATGATAATTATTTTCAATAAAACGCAGTGTATCATGCACCACATCGGCGCCAAGGTGTCGTACGCCAATTACATGGTACCTAACGGTAATATTATGCTCTTTTTGAACATCAATAATTGCTTTATCCATTTGATTAAGAGTTTGTTGAAATCTTTCTTTGTCCCAAACAACTTTTCCTTGTCTTTCTGTTGCGCAAATATGATAGGGCGACAAGAACAGTTCACAATAGATTAACCCTTGCTTGGCATTTCTGCTTAAAAAATCGTAAGTAATCAGGTAATAATCGTCAGGATGTTTAACAAAACTCGAAACAGTGTCATAAGTTTGAATAAATGAAACAAAGTCGGATTCATCATAGTTATATCGACCATTTTTATACTCGGTCGCATCATATTCGCCTTGTTGATAACATAATGAATCAGGGAAAGTTAAATGATTTTTATTGGCTAATTTTTTAGCCATAAAGGGAGTAATACTGCCTTCGACATGCTCATGAAGTATAACTTTGGGGTTTATGTGTTTATTCATCTTGTTCTAATCTGCTTAAATACGCTTATTAAGGTACTTGTAATAGTGATTATTAATCAACTGGCAAACGTATCAAATACCAGAATTGATACACTTATTATAAGCATTTTATGCTATTTTGATAAGATACTTGTTTTCCATACCTTTGTTTCCTATCAATTTATTTTCTATACATTTTGTGCAATTTATCGATTTTCTGTGAGGCCGATAACATTTTGTCGCAATCAGGAATTAGGCAACAATTAATCTGTTGCCTATTTATAGAACAAATTATTAGTAGAATAATCTAACTTATCTATCTATTTCAACATTAACTAGGTAGTTAATGTGAAACTCACATTATTGGACGTTAATGCCAATTCACCGCTTGATTTTTAGGCTAATTTTTTATCAGTGGCATCATTTTTGAAAATAAAAACAAAAACAATTGCAAGCACTAATGAATAGCCCGCAAATATAAGCCAAACAGAATGCCAATCTACAATTTTTTCTATTGTATAGTAATTAACCACAAAACCACTAGCCATGGTACCAATATAAGCACCAATACCATTTGTCATCATCATAAATAGCCCTTGTGCACTATTACGGATATCTGATGAAACAGTCTTATCTACATACATGGAGCCTGAAATATTATAGAAGTCAAAAGCACAACCATAAACAATCATTGAAAGCAGTAGCAATACAAAACCGACAGGAGATGGATCACCATAAGCAAATAATCCAAAACGAGCTACCCAAGCAAATATACTAATCAGCATGACATATTTGATACCTAGGCGTTTCATGAAGAAAGGCACAAATAAGATAAAGACGACTTCTGATATTTGCGAAATAGAAAGTAATACAGCAGGATATTGAATAACTAAACTATCTTTAAATTCAGCAGCATTATCAAAGCTATGTAAGAAACTATTACCAAACGTGTTGGTAATTTGTAAGATTCCGCCTAACAAAGCCGCAAACAGAAAAAAAACAAACATTTTAGGTTGTTTAAATAATACAAAGGCATCTAATCCTAAAGAGCTAATCAGTGATTTTTCTTTACTGCTATTTTGTGATGTAGGAATAAAAGGCAGTGTTAACGAGTAAAGGCTAAGTAAAATAGAACCTATTGCAGCAATGTAAAGTTGCATACTGCTTGATTCTAATTTTAAGAAACTAACTAGCCACATAGCGATAATAAAACCGACTGTACCATATATCCTAATTTTAGGGAATTGACCAATAACATCAAGGCCTTGAGAGTTTAAACATGAGTAAGCAATTGAATTGGAAATAGCGATAGTCGGCATGAAAGCTAAGCAGTGAATTAACATGACAATTGTCATCATCACCGGTGTTGTCATAAACGCGGCGATAGCTAATGTTATAGCACCAATCAAGTGGCAAATAATATAAAGGCGATTGGCCGGTATCCATCTATCAGCAATAATTCCCATTAAACTTGGCATAATTAATGAGGCTATCGCTATTGAGCTATATACTGAAGCGACTTCAATGCTAGTAAAATTTAATTGGTGCTCTAGATAATAATTTAAAGTTATTAACCAGCTCCCCCAGATGAAGAATTGCAAGAAAAATATAACTTTAAGCTGTAACTTAATATTCATTTATGGTTCCTTATTAAATGAGATCTTCTCTACTATTAGATAAAAATTAATGAATAAATAAAAATTTGTTATCGCTATTAAAAACTAGCTATAACGCTAAAAATATTCACGTTTAAAGCTGTTGGTTTACAGCTAATGCGACAATTAGTTGGTTTGTTTTTAACCTAAAAAAAATGGCAGAAATTCTGCCATTAATTTTAATTTGAATTAAGTAATACCGATTCTAACGCAACATTAATCATATTTTTAAAGCCTAATTGTCGCTCTTCTGCCGACATTGCTTCGCCTTTTCGTATGTGGTCAGATACTGTACAAATTGTTAATGCTTTAGCTCCATATTCACTAGCCACACCATAAATGCCCGCTGCTTCCATTTCAACGCCTAAAATATTGTACTTTTCCATAATATCAAACATATCAGGTTCAACACTATAAAACAGATCGGCAGAAAAAAGATTGCCAACTTTAACATTTACGCCTAAGTTTTTAGCAGCATTAACGGCATTGCAAGTCAAACCAAAATCGGCGATAGCGGCAAAATCGTGATCTTTAAAACGTAAACGATTGACTTTTGAATCGGTACAAGCACCTAAGCCAATAACAACATCACCAAGATTAACATCAGGACTGATTGCGCCACACGAACCGATACGAATGATATTTTTAACACCATAAAATTTGATCAATTCGGTTGTATATATAGAACAAGATGGAATCCCCATACCATGTCCCATAACAGAAACTTGCTTACCTTTATAGTGGCCTGTAAAACCAAGCATTCCTCTTACATTAGTCACTTCTTTTGCATTTTCTAAAAAAGTTTCGGCAATAAACTTAGCTCGCAATGGATCGCCAGGCATTAATACCGTTTGAGCAAAAGCATTATCGGTGGCGTTAATATGTGGGGTAGGCATTTAACTCTCCTCAATTTATTACTAAAAATGTACTACACTAACTAAAAAATCGTTATTTACGAATAAATGATTTGCCATAATCCATTGGTGACAAATCAAAGTAATCAGCAACACTTTGCCCAATATCTGCAAATGTCTCTCGATGCCCCAAAGATCCAACAGGCACGCTATCACCGTAAACGATGACGGGAATATGTTCACGAGTATGATCGGTTCCTGGCCAAGTTGGATCACAACCATGATCGGCACTGATAATAAGCAGATCACCAGGCTTAATAAGTGCTAACATTTCAGGAAGGCGACTATCAAAATATTCTAATGCGGCAGCATAACCCGATACATCTCGTCTGTGCCCGTAAGAGGAGTCAAAGTCAACAAAATTAGTAAATACAATCGTGTTATCTTTAGCTTGTTTTATTTCTTCAAGCGATGAATTAAATAGTGCTTCAAGACCAGTTGCTTTCACTTTTTTGGTAATACCAACTTGTGCATAAATATCAGCAATTTTACCGATTGACACAACGGTACCTTGTTTTTCATCGACTAGCTTCTTAATCATTGTTGGTGCTGGTGGCTCAACTGCTAAATCATGGCGATTACCTGTACGTACAAATTCGCCTGACTTATTGCCTAAAAATGGGCGAGCAATAACTCGACCGATATTATAATTGCCTTTGTTAAGCTCATCACGAGCAATTTCACAAACTTCATAAAGCTTATCTAAACCAAATGTTTCCTCATGACAGGCAATTTGGAATACAGAATCAGCAGAAGTATAAAAAATAGGTTTTCCTGAAGCCATATGTTCTTCACCAAGCTCATCAAGAATAATTGTGCCTGAAGAGTGACAATTACCAAGGTAGCCAGGGAGTTTTGCTCGAGAAATAATTTTATTTAAAAGATCTTGAGGAAAGCTGTTAGTTGTATTTGTAAAATAGCCCCAGTCAAAAAGTACGGGCACACCAGCTATTTCCCAATGCCCTGATGGTGTATCTTTACCAGAAGAAATTTCGCTAGCATAACCATATGCGCCAATAATTTCGCTTTCAGTTTTCATGTCTTTAGGATATTGACCAGTTGATTCATATGCCGCTTCTATTAAACCTAATTTGCTTAAATTAGGCAATTTTAATGGGCCGCTACGACCGTGCTCTGCTTTACCTAAAGCACAAGCTTCAGCAATATGACCTAAAGTATTAGCGCCTTCATCACCATATTTTTTTGCATCCTCAGCGCCACCGATCCCAAACGAATCTAGGATCATAATAAAAACTCTTTTCATAATTTCCTCTAACTCATAAGCAATGTAATCAATAATAGCTAGTTAAATAATAATCACTGCATTTTGTGCTGACTAAATAAGTTGATTATAATTTATAAAAACATTATTCAGCTAGTTATAATACACGATAACAAAAAACAAAAAAGATTTAAGCGCTACTTTAGGCGAATATTTGCTTAAATAGAGCAAGGAATTTGATCTTAGTCATACTTTTGAAATAAAAATGCGAATAAACCTGTTTTTATTGAACTGATTCAATAGCAAATTTATACAAATTCTGCGCAACCCACGCTTAAATAATTAATAAAATAAGATTACCCAATGTGGTAATATAGTTGCTAAATACGAAAAATTCCAAGCTATAAAAAAATAACACATAAAATAGGTTCATTTTTGGGCATATATACAAAAATAAAAAGGTAGTTATCAATGAAACAAAAAATTCCTAACACTTTTGGTCTTACTGTTTTTGCACTAAAAGTTATTACTGTAACCACCGTTGAGCAATTACAACAAGTTTGGCAAGATAACTCCCAAAATTTGCCCATTATGATTATTGGTGAAGGTAGTAATTCGCTTTTTACTTGTGACTTTGATGGTATTGTTATTGTTAATCGAATCAAAGGGATGACCATAACCGAAACTGAACAAGCATGGCATTTAAAAGTGGGGGCTGGTGAAATTTGGCACGATTTAGTGTCAACAACTATCGAACAAAATATATCAGGGCTAGAAAACCTTGCATTGATTCCTGGTTGTGTTGGATCAGCGCCCATTCAAAATATTGGCGCTTACGGTGTTGAATTTCAAAAAGTTGCTGATTATGTGGAACTGCTTGAGCTTGCTACAGGTAAAATTATCACTGTCACCGATGGTCAATATGGATATCGTGAAAGTATCTTCAAAAAAGCGTATTTGCAAGGCTATGCGGTTATTAATGTCGGAATCAAGTTACCAAAAGATTGGCAACCAGTTTTAACTTATGGAGAATTACAAAACTTTGACCCTAAAAGTGTTACGGCAAAAATAATATTTGATAAAGTGTGTGACATTCGGCGCAGTAAATTGCCCGATCCAAAAGTGCTTGGCAATGGAGGCAGTTTTTTTAAAAATCCTGTAGTCGATAAAATTGTGGCAGACAAGCTACTTGAAATTTATCCAAACATGCCAATATATCCACAAGATCATCATCAAACAAAATTAGCCGCTGGCTGGCTTATTGAGCAATGTGATCTAAAAGGATATCAAATAGGTGGTGCTGCTGTGCATCAACAACAAGCGTTGGTATTAGTTAATAAAAGTCACGCAACAGCGGAAGATGTGGTTGAATTAGCACGCTTTATTAAAAAAAGCGTTTTACAAAAGTTCTTGGTGAATTTATCGCCAGAAATCCGGTTTATCGGCAACACGGGCGAAATTGATGCAGACAATTATTTGTAATTAGCAAAAATTATAATTGATTGCAAATTTAGTCCATAAATTAAACTCAATAACACTATGAAACGTTCGTATTCATTTCCGATTTTATTAACTAGTTTACTCTTTGTGACAATCTCATTGTCAGCATTAAATACGCAAGTGCCGCTGTGGTTAGTGCGTAATGAGTTTTCGCTCGGGCAAATTGGTTTTGTGGGTTCAAGTTATTTTACTGGCAACTTGATTGGTACTATTTTTGCCAACTGGTTTATTAGTAAATTCAATGCTCGTTACACATACACTTATAGTTGCATTATTTTTGCAATAGCAACAATTGGCCTAGGTTTTTCAATGAATTTTTATAGCTGGATAGTGTGGCGGTTTTTTATTGGCATTGCTTGTGCTGTCACTTGGGTAGTCATTGAAAGTTGCATATTAGTTACTGGCAGTGTGCGTACTCGCGGTAAAATGCTGGCAGTTTATTTAACTACTTACTATTTAGGAACAGTTCTTGGGCAGGCTCTATTACAGTACTTTCCACAAGATGTATTGTATTTTGGATTGGTTATTACATTATTAATGGGATTAGCAATTTTATTTATTTTGCTCACTCATTATAAATTACCAAAAAGAAAGAGCAGCAGTTTTAATATCATGCCAATGATATTAAATAAACCTTCACGTATTGGGCTTATTGGTTGCGTTATTGCAGGTATGTTAATTGGATCGTTATATTCGCTCTTACCCGTTTATTATTCGCATCTAGGTTATAGTGATATTCAAGTTGCTAATTGGATGATTTTACTTATTCTATCTGGAGTGGCTGCGCAAATGCCTGCTAACTGGTGTGCTGATAAATTTGGGCGGCAAATTATATTGCTGGTTGAGTCATTGTTAATGCTAACCGCATGCGTAATGCTAATATTTAATTGGTTTGGTGTTTTTGCGATTATTTTATTAGGTGCAACCATTTACACTATTTATCCAATATCCATGGCTTGGGCCTGTTCGTGTGTAAAAAAACAAAATATTGTGGCGATGAATCAAGCTATGCTGTTGACCAATACCTTGGGTAGCTTGATTGCTCCTGCACTAATAGCACTTATTATGGATAAAACCAGTAATGCTTATTTATTTGTCAGTTTTGCTATAATTTCGTTATACTTCATAATCTTGTTAGCTAAAAAAAGAGGAACGGATGCGCAGTTACAAAAATCCACTTAAATTAATTGAAATACTCTCTGATGGACAGTTTCATTCAGGCGAAGAGTTGGCAGATGTATTTGGTATAACTCGCGCTGGTATTAATAAATATATTAAACAGCTGCGTGAATGGGGAATAGCGCTAACGTCAGTACAAGGCAAAGGTTATTGCCTTGCATCTCCTCTCGATTTACTCAATAAAGCTAAAATTGACCAGTATTACCAGTCAAATAGTCATTGCGAAATATTGCCAATTATTGATTCGACTAACCAATATCTGCTCGATCGCATTGATCAACTCACGTCTGGTAATTGCTGCGCAGCTGAATTTCAATCAAAAGCGAGAGGAAGACGAGGACGTAAATGGTTTTCTCCGTTTGGTAGTAATATTTACTTTTCGATGTATTGGCGGTTAGATCAAGGTATAGCGGCAGCAATGGGGCTAAGTTTAGTTGTTGGTATCGTTATTGCAGACACTTTACGTGCATTATCAGGTCAAGATATCAAAGTTAAATGGCCAAATGACCTTTATCTTAATGATCAAAAGCTAGCAGGTATTTTAGTTGAATTAGCAGGGAAAACGGGGGATTGTGCTCATGTTGTCATTGGTGTTGGTGTCAATTTAACTATGACTAATCCAGATATTAATATTGTTAACCAAAAATGGGCTAATTTAGGTAATATTAATCGTAATTTGTTAGTTGCACAGATTGCTAAGGCCTTAAAAAGTAAATTAACGGAATTTGAAAAATATGGTTTAACGCCATTTATTAACGATTGGAATAGATTAGACAACTTTACTAATCGTCCAATAAAACTATTAATTGGCGAAAACATCATTCGTGGGGTTGCTAAAGGCATCAATGAGCAAGGCGCCCTAATGTTAGAAAAAAATGGTAAAATCGACGCTTATATTGGTGGTGAAATATCTTTAAGAAGTGATGAATGATAATTTTCAAAAAACATGAGAAACCTATTCCACTTTTTTTAAGCGAAATAGGTTAAATAATAAAGTTGTTAACTTTTATTTTTAAATCTTAAAACTCGAAGAGCATTTGCCGTCACAATCGCAGTTGTGCCTGAGTCGGCTAACACAGCGAGCCATAGTCCAGTAAAGCCAAATAAGCTAGTAATTAAAAATACTAACTTAACCCCTAATGCAATCGTAATATTTTGTTTAATATTACGACGGGCAAAGCGTGTTAAATGAATTAATTTAGGTAAACTAGACAAGCTATTTTTAGTTAATGCGGCATCGGCAGCTTCTAATGCAACATCTGTGCCTCCTCCCATAGCAATGCTAACCGTTGCGGCTTTCATTGCTGGTGAATCGTTAATACCATCGCCCACCATAGCAATTGGCATGGTATTACGAATTCTTTCAATTTCAACCAATTTATCGGTTGGTAATAGCTCGGCGCGATAATCCATTCTTAATTGAGAGGCAATGGCTTTAGCTGCTCGTGCATTATCTCCTGTTAACATTAAAGATTTAAGTCCAAGCCGATCAAGTTCATTCATTGTCGTAATTGCATCTGAACGCAGTACATCTTGCAATGCAATAATGCCTATCAATTGCTGGCTTGTCACTGCAACTACCACTGTTTTACCTGCACTTTCAAGCTCCTCAATGATTTTGGCGTGTTCATTATTTAAAGGTAGTGAAACGGTTGCTATTTTGTTTGGTGAAACGATATAAAAAGTCTTGTGATCAACTTCGCCTTGAATACCAACTCCTGCAATAGCTTTACGATTATTAGCCTCATTAATGCTTAGTTGATTTTGTAATGCATAATCAACAATCGCCTTAGCAATGGGATGATGTGACCCACTTTCAATTGCAGCAACTAATGTTAATAACTGTTCTTTTGTTATACCTTGATTAATTACATCGGTTACTTGTGGTTGACCTTTGGTTAAGGTGCCTGTTTTATCAAACGCAATCAATTTAACAGAGCCAATATGCTCTAAAGCCGCACCACCTTTAATTAGCACGCCTTGTTTTGCGGCATTAGATAAAGCCGATGTTATTACCGCTGGTGTTGATATAACTAGTGCACAAGGGCATCCAATTAATAATAGTGTCAAGCCACGATAAAACCAAGTATACCAATCAGAATTAAGTAATAATGGTGGCACAATAATTACTAATAGTGCAAACAAAGCAATTGCTGGCGTGTAATAGCGGCTAAATTTATCAATAAAACGTTCAATAGGCGCTTTGCGCTCTTCGGCATCTTCAATGAGTTGTAAAATGCGATCAACCGCATTTTGTCCAACTTCTGAAACTACTTTAAGTTGAATCGTATTATCAACCACTAGCGATCCCGCCAAAATCTTATCACCAGAAAGATAATTAATCGGGATAGATTCCCCTGTTAATGCGCTTTCATCTATATTGGCTTGTTCGCTTATTAAAATGACATCGGCGGGTAAACGTCCACCCGATGAAATTTCAATAATATCATTGGGTTTTAAACTATGGCTAGCAACAGTTTTTCGTTCGCCATCAATAATTATCACAGTTTCTTCTGGCATTAATTTAGCAAGTGATGATATCCCCGTTTTGGCTTTATTTGTTGCTATGCTTTCCAGCATTTCACCAATCATAAATAAAAAAATGACCATGGTGGCTTCTTCTGCTGCACTAATAAATAATGCACCAATAGCCGACACACTCATCAACGACTCAATAGCAAATGGTGTACCATTACGTGTTAAAATCCATGCTTCTTTCAAAATAGGAATTAACCCTATTATTGCCGTTGCCATAAATGCATATTCGCCAACGGTTTGATTACATAATAACAGGATATAACTCATCACAATTAAAGTTCCTAATACAACTAAAGGGATTAGTGCCTTTTTGTCAAAATGATGATGATCGTGATGATGCGAATGGTTATTGGAAGGCTCGAAAATAGGTTTATAACCCAACTCGATAACTTTATTTTCAATTAATTGAATAATTTCCTGATTTTTTTTGGGAACAAAAACCATTAATTTTTCGGTAGAAAATATCATCTTTGTTTGGCTAACATTGGGTAAGGTTTTTAAACCATTTTCAATTTTTTGAGCGCAACTGGCACAATCCATACCGGCTATTTTCCATGTTAATTTAACATGTTGGCTTTGCCTATCAGGATCTTCTGGAGGATCGTCAAAGCGACTTTGGGATTTGGTAGTATGTGTATCTCCTCCGCAACAAGGCGTGGATTCTTGATGACAATTTATATCATCAGGTATCTGTATATGATTGTGCGCTATATTTTGACAATTACCATGACAACTATGATGGTGTATGTATTTGTTATTATATAACATAACATTACCTACGTGAGTGGATGATTTTGATTGTACGCTAAAAAATAAAAAAGGAAATTATTTTTATTTTCATTATGTGTTAAATAAGGAGGATCAATTAAAAATGAGTTGAGCAAGTATGTTGTAGTTGAGTTGGATGAGTTGTTTAATTTTTTTAGTCATTATAAATGGCTAGTTTACCAAACATTTAGCTAAATCTATAATCGTTATTTTTGTGATGTAATTACCCTATGTCTTATTGATGATAGGATATTAATTTTGTTTTATTATGTAGATTCCAACCCTAATCGTTTTTCAACTTACTATAAACAACGTGAGGACTTTCTATAAATTATGAAATTTATTTATAGCAATGATAAGGCAAGGGCTCTTCATTGGGCGCTTTGTGAGAAAAAGCGAGCTCCTTTTATAGAGTTAAGTAAGATTAATAATCAATACACTAATATTTTTTATGATATAACAAATTATCATATTTCTTTAGAAGAAATCTCTAATGATATAAAAAAATTATATTTAGCCTACCTTGAGTTTTTTATGCTTTCCGACCCTATGATTGATGAGTTGTATGATCAATATTATTTTTTTAATTTAATAGTAAAAAGTGAACATGCTAGTTTTTTTGCGGAAAAATTATATGACTATCTTTTGTTTAAATTAGATAATTTCAACCACAATAAAACTTAATACTATCAATGATGAAGGAAAATCACATTGAAGCTTTACAACATATTTAATGATATCAAAAGATTGGTTTTAAATAGATGAACCTAAATCAAAGTAACTTTAATTGTGACATATTAAATAACATTTAATTTTGCATAAAATCATGAAATAGATAGGTTAATTTATACGTGAGAAATGGAATAATGATAGGGCATTTGCAATGAAAACACTTAGCCGTAAACTTGCTTTAACACAATTAGCTATTAATATGATTATACAATATCCAACAAAAGAGATTGAGAATATTCTCTTTGCTGATTACCTTGATGAGCATGGTCAATCTTTAACATATACAAGTATTTTTGATGGTGCCGTTCAAACATTTTTATTGGACTATTTTATTGATATTAAGCTGAAAGGATATTCTAATCACTATTTAAAAAAATACATTAGTGATTTATATAATGAACCTATCACTATTATTGGAGATGAAGATATTTTGCATATATGCCCATGTTGTAGCTATTTAACCTTAGAACATCAAGGGCAATACGATGTTTGCCCATTATGTTCTTGGGAGGATGATGGCACTTTGTATCATGAGTTAGATAAATACAGTGTAGTTAATCATTCAACTTTAAAGCAATATAAAGGAAAATTTGAAAAACAAAAAGTTAACTTCATTAATATTCCATATAAATCAGGTAATGATAATTAATAACAATTGTATAAAACGAGTATTTCAGGGTACATACAACAAAATGCTTTTTGATATCTATTTATAAGTATTAAAGGATGATTAGATGACTAAAATATTGGCGTTATGGGATAGGCAAACACTACCGATAAAAGATGGCATTTATTTTGCCACTGGTGATTCAATTTCTTTTACAACCCAATTTTATCCCCAATTATTTATAAAAAAGGGGAAGCCATTTAATTTGAATCTTTTTTTGAGCGAAGATCCTGATAATATAACTAGTATTGATATCATCAAAAAAATAACCCTAAATGATGGTAATAACTGCTATTTAGGAGAGGGGAGTTATGGCTCTGAAGGTTTTATCGCCTACTTAACACCAGAAAATGCTTTAAAATGGGTGATCTATTTTGAAACATCAAATCCATTTATTAATGCAATTGAACTACCTAACAATTTCCTTATGGTACAATCCAGCGCTAATTTTAAAATAACTATCGAATTAAATAACCCAATTAACCCTGTTTTATCTAAGAATTAGCAATAACAATCCTAACATAGAATGTCATTCTACAATAAGCCAAATATTGATAATATATATTACTTATAATAAATATTATTTTTGATTTGATGATTTTATCAAATGTAAACGCGAGTATTATTTATGAGGCAAAATAACCAACAAATTGTGGATTTGTTAATATCAAATAGTCAAATTTTAGTCAGATCCAAACCGTATTGTGAAACGTTGTCGCAGTGGGGGCAGAAAAACATTGAGCAAGGTGCAGTGATTCATCGTGATTATGCCATTTTTGATCCGTTACCTGATGATACTTTCGGTGCAAATGTTTTTTTAACATTAGCAGATAGTTTTACAATAGATACCCAAACCTTACGATGTATTGCTATTCCTTTTTACACCCATCATGAATATAGCGTTGAAGTTGCCTCTGCTACAGAAAAGTTTACCATTGACTTACCATTAAGTGCGCCATTGTATTCGCTGTATTATGAAATTTGTGAAAGTGATGAAGTTTTTTATAAATTTACTTTTGTAGCTACCTCAACCCCAATCGTCGCACACTATATGATTGATGACGAATGGGGAGGAAAAAAACAAAAAATAATTCAATCAGGAGTACTATAATTCCACCTTTGCTATGATTGGTTCTAATTTATAGCCTGTTGTTAAAGCGAATAAAGAACAATAAATGAAAAAGAAAAATAGCCAAAACACCATAAGCTATGTTGTCGAAGACGAAGGCATCGCAGTAGATATTATTTTGCCCCGCTTTGGCCAGCAACCTATCCCAGTTATTTATTTGGAATCATTTGAGTATAACAAGCAAATGAAAGATGCTATTGATTTCATTACATCCCATCAAATTGAATTATACAACATCATCAATAATGAAATGACGACTTATATCTCTCAAGTTTATAATCAAGATGGTAATAAAGCGCTATCACAAATTTCATTAACTAAAATTTACATCTTGCTAGATGAAAAAGATGAGTACGGCTTAATGTTTGCGTGGTCAGGGGATAGTGAACATGGTATAGGTATTAAAATGAAAAACATGTCAATAGTAAAAATAGGTGTTGCTGAAATCGCATTTTTATAAAGAAAGTTTGCTATTAGGAATAGAACATGATCAAAAAGCAATCCCTTCTTTGTAAAATATCATGTGAAAAATTTGCAATGCTTTCAAATATTATTAAAATAATATTATTTAGCTAATTACTTGAATTAATATACTTTAATGCTCCGAATTGGAATTAAGTTAGCATAATGAAGTTGTAGTCAAAAAATATTGTGCTGAATCTTGGCTAATTAGCTTAATTATAAGTAACTTAATTATCAGCAACATAACCGTTAAAATCTAAAATTAAGCAAGATGTATGAACTAAAAAAACTATGTCATGATTTACATTTACCAAGTGGTGATAAATTCACTCAAGATTGGGCGTATGAATTGCCAGAGCAATACCGAACCGAAGAATGGTTAGATAGATATATTCGTGCTTATACTCATTCAACTTATTCAAAAACACAAAAACGTATATTAATGACTTTGATACTGGATGTCACGAATGATTTAGTTTCATCAGGTATTAGTGTATCCACCTTAACGATTAATCAAGCCCTAAAACTTTTATTGCAGGATTATAATTATCATATGGAACTAATTGAGTATTGGTCATTATCTGACGAACCATTAGCGGACTGTTTTGCGCTAACTCCTGAAATAAGAAAGCTAAAAATGCAATTAACTAAAAAATAATATCCACTATCATCAATTTGCCTGCGAGGTTGATTATGCAACGAACGACTAATCTATCTGATGATGAATTAAAACTGATACAAATGCGATGTGAGAAAGCAACGGCAGGACCTTGGATCTCTTATCTTGAAGGTCGCGATCATAACAGTGGCAGTAATTTTATTATGACAGGTGATAAAAATAACCGCGGTGAAGATATTGAACTTATTGGTGCAACTATTGCCGATCAAGAATTTATTGCTCATGCTCGACAAGATATACCAAAATTAATTAATGAAATTAGAAGATTAAAGAAGTTAATTGCAAGTTCTACATAATATTACCTAAACACATAAATGAAAGAACAACGCTTGATGAATTTACCATAGTGGGGGCTACTACTTATTACCTATATTCTTTTTCAACGCATTTATAGATTAATATAAATTGATAGAGAATCTTGGCAGATTAAAATGTTTTTAGTGAATGGATTAGCGATGGAAATATTTGTAAACCAACAGTAATGCAACAAAATCAATGAACACTATTTTCATGGTAAGATGCAGTATTCAATGTGACTATTTAAGCTTATTTTACGACTATTTTGTGTACTTTATTGCAATGAATAAAACCATTATAACGGCTTAATATATTATAATTGTTAATATCATAAAAAACACAAATAACCCAATGAAAAATTATTACGCATTTGAAAAGTTAAACCCAAAAGAATTTATATTAGGAGCAGAAAAACAGCATATATTTCTTAATATGTTAGATATCGTATGCAAGGGAAATTTAACTTTATTTACGCAATCTTTTTCAAATTTTGTTCATCTATTTCAAAGTGATAGCTTTTACATAGCACATAACCTAGTTTTCTATAAAGGTAAAAAAGCTATATGCAAAGGGCATGTTGTGAAAGCATTAAAAACTCAACTTATTGATTTTATAGAATATGCAATTAATCATGATGATCTTCGTTCATTTTTAATAACGCCTATTATAGCTAATCCAAATAACAAACAGGTTTTTTATCTTACGGAGGAAGGATTTTATTTATACGAAATATAAATAATTTAAGTGTTTTCTAAATTTTAGTATAACGATAAGTGGTGATCATTACTTCTTTAATTTTTACAATCTGGTGTGACTAAATTCTTAATGCCCCGCCATTTTTGCAAACAGAGTTATCATTACCATATAAACATAATAAATCCTATATTAATAAAAGTAGCAAAATCTAAAGGCATATTTGTCAGTAAAGTGAGGAAAAATACGTTGCCTTATTTATTTTTAATTTTATTACGTTTATATTAAATTTAAGTATATAATTGGTCAAAATCCCTTTAATCTAATTCTTCAGTGTATTTTTATGACTAATATCTCTTCGTTTCGCCAAAAGCAAAGCGTTATTTTTGTTGCTTTTTTAGTCACTACATTTGTTGTTGGAATTGCTGGTGCTTTACAAGCCCCCACATTAAGTCGGTTTTTAACTTTCGATGTTAATGTTAATTCACGTCTGGTTGGGCTTTTTTTCTCGGTTAATGCCTTAGCCAGTATTGTTGGGAGTTTTCTATTGGCTAAATATTCCGACACAAAAGGCGATAGGCGTTATATTGTTATCTTCTGCTGTTTAATGGGCGTAGCTAACAGTATCACTTTTGCGTTTACGCGCCATTATTTGATATTAATTACCTTGGGCGTTTTATTTGCGGCGTTATCGTCGGCTGCTATGCCACAAATTTTTGCATTAGCGCGTGAATATGCTGTTAAAACAGGGCGTAATGTTGTGGCATTTAATTCGCTTATTCGGGCTCAACTTTCATTGGCTTGGGTGTTTGGTCCACCAATCTCATTTGGTTTGGCTATTAATTTTGGTTTTACGGCAATGTATTTAGCTGCCATGGGTATGTTTATGGTGGCGATGCTATTTGTTGCTGTATTTTTACCTTCAGTTGAAAAAAATCCTACCTCATCAATAAATAACAACCTAGATCTAAAAGTAGCAAATCAACCACTTTGGCAGAACAGAAATGTGCTATGTTTACTGTTATCTACTGTATTTATGTGGGCTGCGAATATGATGTATATCATCGATATGCCACTTTATGTTGATGAAGTCTTACATTTGCCTGATTCTTTACCTGGCGTATTAATGGGGCTAGCTGCGGGTATTGAAATTCCAGTAATGCTCATCGCTGGATATTTAGTGCCTTATTTAGGTAAACGAAATCTGTTTTTTATTGCGATTACTTGTGGGCTAATTTTTTATACTGGTTTGATTCTTTGCACTGATAAATATGCTTTATTAATACTACAACTTTTTAATGCATTATTTATTGGGATTGTTGCAAATATTGGTATTATTTACTTTCAGGATCTATTGCCAACTCGAATGGGGGTCGCATCGACTTTATTTAATAATGGTGTCATTTTTGGCGTAATTATAGCTGGAATGTTGCAAGGGGTGTTATCTGATATTTATGGGCATAAGATTATTTATTGGGTTGCATTGATTATGGTGGCAATATCGTTGTTATTTTGCCTGTTGGTTAAAAAAGACACTGCTAGCCAAGTCAATTAAAGGCGAACGAGTAACCAAAGTTAATAAGTAATCATTAACGCATAGCCTATTCGCCTTTTATTATCTATTCCGTAAAGGTATTGCATTGGTTGATTGCACCACTATCAAACCCACGTTTAAACCACGTGTAACGTTGTTCAGATGTGCCATGTGTAAAACTATCGGGTACAATGCGCCCCTCGCTTTGCTGTTGTAAGCGGTCATCGCCAATGGCTTTTGCAGTGTTTAACGCTTGTTCAATATCGCCAACTTCAAGAATATTCTCTTTTTGCATGGCATTCCCCCACATCCCCGCGTAGCAGTCGGCTTGCAATTCTAACTTAACGGATAATTTATTATCGATATTTGCTTGGCCTTGCTTTAACCGCTCCACTTGGTCAAATGTTCCAAGCAAATTTTGCACATGATGACCAATTTCGTGAGCGATTACGTAACCCTGTGCAAAATCACCTCCACCGCCCAGCCGTAGTTTTAACTCTTGATAGAACGAAGTATCAAGGTAAACAGTTTTATCAATACTACAATAAAATGGTCCCATAAAAGCTTTACCCATACCGCAAGATGTTTGGGTTGCGCCATTATAAAGCACTAATTTAGGAGGAGTGTAGGTTTTACCTAAATGTTGAAATTCTTGATGCCAATAATCTTCAGTGCTTGCTAAAATGATTGATGTAAATTTGGCAGCATCTTCATCATTAATTGAATATTGGTTTGAGCTTTGTTCAGTGCTATTTGTGTCAATAAGATCTGAATTTAGTAGCCCTGTTAAATCAACACCATAATAGCCAGCAACTAATACCACCAGCAATAACGCAACTTTACCTTTACCACCAATAGGGATTCGAGCACCTGAATCACCAATCGATTGTGAGCGACGATCTTCAATATTATCGCTTTCTCTTTGGTCTCTCCAACGCATAGTCATTACCTTTGTTAGTTTTTATTCATTTTAGATGATAACAAGTAAGGATTCTAGATTAAACTGATGTTATCGTTGCAATTTGAAAAACTTAATAATAAATAACCTGCTTTACAATCTTTACGATGAGTAAAGCATTTGTTCTCAAAAAAGTTATTTCTTATTATTTTTAGGTATATAATATCACTATCACAGTGTTGTTTAATATTCAAAGGTATTATCATGCCATATTTATTGCTGACATTAGCGGCTTGTTTTTGGGGCGGTAATTATGTGGTGGGGCGAGTTTTAGTTACCCAAGCCGATCCCATGGTGATATCTGAAGGGCGTTGGGTTATTACTGCGCTGTTACTATTGTGCCTTTATTATAGCCAAGTGCGTAGCGACTTATCCAAAATTAAAAAGTCAATCTGGCCAATATGTTTGCTAGCTATTTTTGGTCAAATTATATTTCCATTAGCGCTATATATTGGGCTTCAATATACTTCATCGCTCAATGCGTCAATTTATTTGTCAGCCACACCTGGAATGGTTTTAGTAATGAATAAATTACTATTTAATGATGCAATTTCAAAAAATAATATTTTAGGCGTTTTGTTCAGTACTATGGGGGTTATTTATCTTATTCTGCAAGGAAATATCGCCAATTTAAGCGAGCTCAGCAATATTAATAAAGGTGATTTATGGGCGATGGCTTCAGCAATAAGCTGGGCTTGCTATAGCGCATTTTTACGGTTAAAAGATAAATCGATATCAGGTAATGCCTTTGTGACTGTGAGTGCCGTATTAGGCTCGGTAATGTTGTTGCCTATTGCGTTAGTCTATTTTTATTTTCATCCTATTGAGAACCTTGCTCATTATACTGATACGAGTTTTTTGCTTGGCTTATTGTATATTGCCGTTTTTGCATCTTGGCTTTCTTATTTATTTTGGAATAGAGGCATTGTGGCTATTGGTGCAACACGAGGGCAAATATATACTCACATTATTCCTTTGTCAGCAGGCATTTTCAGTATTGTCTTTTTACATACACAAGTTGCGTATTTCCATATTGTTTCGATCATATTCATTGTCATTGGGATCTATTTTTGCTCAAAAAGATAAATTGCTAACTCAGCATAAAATAGTGTGTAAAATATTTAGTATTAGTTGGTTAATTAGCCGAATATTTACAATATCATGTTATTTTGCTATAGTTAGCACTCAATTTTCACGAAAAGGAATTGTTTTGTTGTTATTTAGTAGAAATCAAGATAGACAATAAAACATCGGTTTTTGCTTTTTTATTATCCTCATTTTTTATCTTTGCTGTATTTTTGCTTCAATTTTAATTAGCTGATAAACACATTTTTAATGTGTAATCTAAAAAGTACGTTCTTTGTGTATTAAAAGGTAACCGTTTACCTTGTTGCATCATTCCTTTTTTATTCTTTGCATGTAAACAGGCGGTATTTTATGAAAAAGACAAAAAGATCCAAAAACAAACCATTAAATATTAACGATATTACCATAATTGATGATAACAAGTTAAAAAAAGCCATTACTGCAGCAGCGCTCGGTAATGCGATGGAGTGGTTCGATTTTGGTGTGTATGGCTTTTTAGCTTATGTGTTAGGGCAAGTGTTTTTTCCTGATGCATCGCCTAGTGTTCAAATGGTGGCGGCATTAGCCACGTTTTCGGTCCCGTTTTTGGTCAGACCATTAGGTGGGGTGGTTTTTGGTATGCTTGGTGATAAATTTGGACGCCAAAAAGTACTATCCATCACTATCATCATTATGTCGTTAAGTACTTTTTGTATTGGCTTAATTCCTTCTTACGCTTCAATTGGCATTGCTGCACCGGTGTTATTATTGTTAGCTAAATTTGCGCAAGGGTTTTCAATTGGTGGAGAATATTCTGGC
Source organism: Gilliamella sp. WF3-4 (assembly GCF_001690275.1). Classification (GTDB taxonomy): domain Bacteria; phylum Pseudomonadota; class Gammaproteobacteria; order Enterobacterales; family Orbaceae; genus Gilliamella; species Gilliamella apicola_C. The sequence goes on from NZ_LZGW01000022.1 coordinate 117,504, forward strand.
GCAGCGATATTTGTTGCCGAGTATTCGCCAGACCGCAAACGTGGTTTTATGGGGAGCTGGTTAGATTTTGGTTCTATTGCTGGTTTTTTAGTGGGTGCGGGTTTAGTGGTATTGTTATCAAGCATTCTTGGCAAAGAAGTGTTTCATAACTGGGGATGGCGAATTCCATTTTTATTTGCCCTACCATTAGGATTGATTGGGCTTTATTTACGTCATGCATTAGATGAAACGCCTGCATTTCAACAGCATACTGATTTAATGGATCATAATGATCGCAATCATATTGAAAATCAACCTAAAATGACATTTAAACAGATCATTACAAAATACTGGCGGAGTTTGCTTATTTGTGTAGGGCTGGTGATTGTGACCAATGTGACTTATTACATGCTATTAACCTATATGCCTAGTTATTTATCTCACAATTTAAATTATGATACAGATCATGGCGTGTTAATTATTATAACCATCATGATTGGTATGTTATTTGTGCAACCATTGATTGGTTTTATTAGCGACAAAATCGGTCGAAAGCCATTTATTATTGGTGGTAGCTTAGGGTTATTAATTCTTGCTTATCCTGCATTTGTTATGATCAACAGCGATATTATTGGGCTTATTTTTTTAGGATTGTTGATTTTGGCTATATTACTTAACTGTTTTACTGGTGTTATGGCCTCTATTTTACCTGCTATCTTTCCAACCAGTATTCGTTACAGTGCGTTGGCTATATCTTTTAATATTTCGGTATTGGTGGCTGGTGCTACACCAACAGTTATCGCTTGGTTAGTTGCAGAAAGTCATAATTTATATATGCCAGCTTATTATCTAATGGCTGTGGCATTAGTTGGTTTACTTACTGGCATAAAAATGAAAGAAACCGCTAATCGACCATTGCGTGGCGGAACGCCTGCGGCATCTGATCGGTCAGAAGCAAAAGAAATTTTATCAGAACATTTTGATTCGATTGAACATAAGGTCGAAGATATTGATGAACAGATTGAAACATTGCAAGAACAGCGCCAAAACTTAGTCGATCAGCATCCTAAATTAGATTAATTTTTGTTGCGTAATTTTAGTGCATCCGAGTTAAGACATTTTCAGTAACTAACTCGGATTTTTTTATAATGAGATTATGTAAGCATAACAAACCTAAAATTTTACTCAATGATAACGACAAAATATGAAACAGAACATGATAAGTAATAATAGAATGATGAGATAAATGGGATATAACAAAATAAACAGGGAAATAATGAAATTGTTTTTTGAAAAAGCGTTACAAAATATGAAATAAAAAAGTGCTTAAAAAATTTCGCCCTTGTGAGATTGGCATAGCTCACGGTAGCCTATGCCCATTTGAGACATACTTTCAAGAGCTTCCTCTCCGAATTCTTTTAAATTTTGAATATCTAAATCAGCTTTCTGTACAGATATGCCTAATAAATTACAAAATTCTTCCCAAGTTCCTTTTAACTCCAAACCGTTTGGAGTTTTTTTCCCTGATAAATTACGATAAAGCTTGTTTTCTTTAACAAAATTTAATTTAGAAGCCCAAACGGTTTGGGAAAATTTTTCAAAAGCATCAGCCATTTGAGCCTGACCTAAAAGCTGGTTAACTAGGTCACGATCCTCACTATATTCACTTTGAATTGTGGTCATAGTATTCATTACATCATTAATCCCTTGCTCATCAATTGCAGGTAGTTCAATTGATTGTTTTGTGGGGTGGGATTTGCTTTGCGTACTATATTTTTGACTCCTAATTTATTAACACTTTGTAAATGCATTAATTTGCGATATTGATGTAATTCGCGATATCCGATACCTATGCGGGACATGGATTCAAGGGCTTCTTCGCCGAATGATTTTAGGTTTGCTATATCTAATTCAATTTTGTCTCTAGATGAACCGAGTAACAGACAAAAATCTTCCCACGTTCCTGAAAATAGCGAACCGTTCGCGGTTTTCATTCCTTTAAGTTGTTGATATAGTTTATTTTCACGGATAAAAACCAATTTAGATGTGCGAACCGTTCGCGAAAACTGTTCAAAAGCATCAGCCATTTGAGCCTGACCTAAAAGCTGGTTAACTAGGTCACGATCCTCACTATATTCACTTTGAATTGTGGTCATAGCATTCATTGCATCATTAATTCCTTGTTTATCAATTGTAGGTAGTTAATTGTTTCTTTTGCTTTGTGTGCTATATTTTAACTAATTTAATTTATTAATACTTTGTAAATGCTCTAATCGTTCTAAATATTTTTCGTCTATAAGCCGATCTAAAGCTATGCTTGCCGATGCCCCCCTCACGAACCAAAGATTCAAACTCATTAATTAGTTGAATTAGTAAGTCGGCATATTCTTGATTACCTTTGAATACACAATTGATTCATACACATTATTGACAGCTTGACTAACTTTTAAGGTATTTCCTAGTAACGCTAACGAAAATAATTGTATTCTTTGCATAGCAATAAATTCGCCTGCGATTTGAAAGCTTTCAGTTATGAATTCTTTTTCAATATCTTCAAGTGCGGAATCAAACTCTTTCAGTATAGTCATGTTAATCCTTATTTAAGTTGCTGTTTGCGTTTTCGTCTTTTAATCTCTGTTTTCATTGCGTTAACAATAAACTGAGATGTGTTTTCATTAGGTTCTTTAACTGTCTCCATTTTCTCCATTATTTCGTGAGGAACCCGAGCAGCTATATTTTGTGACTTATTATTTATTCTATCTGTTGGCATATTTCACACTCCATAAGTGTCGAACAGTTTATATTAATAAAAATAAAAAAACAATATTGACATGTTCGACACTTGGTAATAATATCTGTTCGACACCTAATTATTTTTTAGGTCCTAAAACAACAATAGCCCGAAGCGTCCTACCGCTCCGAGCTATCTAACCATAAACATTACAAGGGGTAATGAGTATGGCTATTCGCAATAATACCGTATCGCCTACATTTGGGCAAAATAAAATTTTTACTTTTCTAACAGTGAATACACTTCCTATATTACAACGTATTCAAGTTCGTGCCAAAACCGAGGCAGAAGCTAGAGCTATGTACGCCAAAGTCGGTGTTGAATTGATTCTAA
>NZ_LZGW01000023.1 GCF_001690275.1 Gilliamella sp. WF3-4
CTCTAACGCCGCATTACCCGCTTGTAGCCCCGCTTTGATATTCATTAACGCTTTGGTTTTTTCGTTAGTCTGTTTTTTGGCTTGCTCTCGGGTTTGATTAGCGTTGTACATATCACTAACCGTACCCGTTACCGCCACAGTAAGCCCTGATTTTTGGTGTTTATACTCTTCTTTATACGTCGTTTTGGCATCTAGTGCTTCGATGTTAACGTTTTCGCCTTGCAGTTTGATATCACGCTGCGCAATGACTTCGCTGCCTTTGATGTTCACGTCTTTACCCGCTCGGATATTAACACTGCCATCTGTGCTACCCACCACACTGCCCAAAAAGGCTTGTTCGGTATTTGTCTGTTTTAAGGACTCTTTTTCTTTACCAACGGTAAACCCAATACCCCCACTGCTCATTAGTCCCGATTTTTTAGTTTTGGTTTCTTGTTTTCGGTAATATGACTCTTCTGCCGCATCAATGGTCACTTCCTTGCCGGCATTCAGCACCACATCATTGCTACCAATCACTTGGCTGCCCGTGACTTTGAGATTATTACCCGCACTGATACTCACGCTATCACCATACAGCTCACTGCCTTTTTGCGTGGTGTTATCTATTTCTGTGTGCGTTGTGGTGGTTGTTTTATTTAAAAACCCTTTACTTTTACTTTTGTGAAATTCATCTAATTCAAAATGCTCGGCCGATGAGCCTAATATAATGTCATTATCGGCCTGTAACCCAAGATGGTTGCCCGCAGTAATATCAACCGTTTTGGCATTAATGTCATTACCAGCAATAAGCATAACATTATTAGCGGCACTTATGCCTGTGCCAACCACACTTTTTTCATCCGTTTTTCGGTAGTCTTTTTTGACCCTAAAATCTAATTTCTCTTCAATATCTGCGGTATTAAATTTAATATCGTGACCCGCTTGTAACCAAGTATTACCGCTTTCACCATTATTAATAATCCATCCCGCTTTAGTATTGATATCATGACCCGCATCAATCACAACATTGCCATCATTTACCTGAATAATACTTGTTTGGTCTATATTGGTAGTTAAATTTCGCCCCCGAGTCTGTGTGCGTGTACTTGATAATAGGTTGATATCATTATCTGCCGACAAATAAACTAGTTTATCCCCCACTAATTTGCCGTAATTGGTGATGTCGTTTTCCGCATTGATAGATACTCTACCACCATAAATAGTGCCTTTATTGGTGACATTATGCCCATCTAATAGTATGTCATTTTTGGCTTTAATTAAGCCATTACTATTAAGTTCATCCCCTTTAACAAACACGTTCTCGCCTGAGATTAATGCCCCATCAGTTCCCAACTGAGGACGGTTAACTACGTAAACTTGTGGCACTAATACCTCTTGCGTTTGACCACCTACCGTGATGGTCTTTTTCACTAATAAAACGATATCAGTGGTTAGTGCGCGCATTTGTTCGTCTGATAATTCAACGCCGGGAACAATACCATAGGCATTAGCAAAACTAATTCCCGCATCCATCAAAGCTTGATACTGCTCTAAATCAGAACGGTAACCATGTAAATAGCGGTTGCCTGTTAAGCCAATAATTTGCTCTCGTATTAATTGCTGTTCGTAATAACCATCACCTAATCGTTTTTGTATCGCATTCGGGTCGGCATTTAAACGGCTTAACATGTAATCAGAGCTGAGCCATTTTTTGCGTTGAGTAAAACGCGGATCGCTTTCGACAATATAATTTTTGTCAGTCTCTTTGTTGATTATCCATAAGCTATTATCAGGTAAGGTTAAATTCGGTTCATAAATACTGATGGTTTTAGACGGTACCATTTCCGCTTCTGTTACCGGTTGTTCTGGTTCATTATCTTTTGGCGTATCGTTTTTATTTTGCTCCACTGTATCAATTACAATAGATTCAAAATTGTTATCCGGTTTAGTCGGTAGCCCCGTAATTATCTCTTGCTTATGATTTGGAACCACTGTCACATTAGTTTTATCACCAGTAAGATTATTGTTCGGATTTAAATCGATAATTGGATTAGCTATCTGTTTTCCATGCTGAGAAATGCTCGCATGAACGGTTTGGTCAATAATCTGTTGATTATTTTTGTTTTCCACCTCGACGAGTTGTCTTGGCGTGTCATTTAATGGTTTTTTCTCGAAAATTTGATGCTCTAAAATATTGTGATTCAAAGCATCATCAATAAAGATTTCATCCGCTTTTGTGTAGTCATAAGGACCTTTGCATCGGTATTCATCCTTACGCTTGCGTTTATGTAAGTAATAATTCCCTGAATAAACGTATTTTGATAAGGTTTCTTCAGACGTATTGTTCAGTTGATTAACTTTGATACTAACCGTTTGTCCCGCAACAATTTTACTGTCCTGATTATTTAGCGTTTGACCTTGAATAATCAGATGGTTGGCCGCCATAATTTTACCGGGATCGGTTTCTAACACAACGGTACGGTATTTTTGTTTAATCACATTAAATTCCCATGAATCGCTTGCTCCATTTATGTTGTGAGACGGAACTGACATTCTTTGTAATTGTTTGGTGTGCCTCAAATGCTCAGGAATATCATTCCATTTGTACAGGCATCGATGATGTTTATCACAAGATTGCCCTGAAATACCTTGCATATATTTTGTGTGGATTCGGTAAAGAACGTCATTAGATGAATATTTACTCGCCCCATCGCCTTCCGCAGTTTGGAAGTAAGTCTCTTTTTCTGGCGGCTCATCACTTGGGCGCATTTCTGTCACAATGTGGTCATTGATATTGTTAATGGTATTGGCAGCAATTATTAAATTGCCTTGTGATTCAATGGTCGCTGAATGGTTATTAATGACCTCAGCGTTGCTGACAACGTTGAAGTTGTCATCAAGCTGACCACCAATATTAAAATAACCCAAGCTAAGTAACTGGGCATGATTGTCGTTATTTAACCTATTAACGCCTAAGTGAAAATTTTGTCGAGAGGCAATCACAGGAGCTAAACCATTTTGCCCCCGATTATTGAGCTGAGCAGCACCAATGGCTAAATTATCAGCATAAATACGCCCTTTACCTAAATTATTCAAGGTATCATCGATGCGGAGCACTGCGGTAGTACCATCAATTAATCCCTGATTAGTCATATTTTGATGCTTTAATACTAAATAATTTGCACTGATTTCCGCTTGTTGTTCATTAACTAATTGCTGACTACTTAACGAAACTTGACGACCCGCTGTAATTTTATTTTTGTTGATAATGTCTTTAGCACTGCGAATAGACAAATGACCATTGGCAGTGATTTCATTATCATTAATAAAGCTTTCATCTAAATCAAGCGATAAATCATTTGTGGTTTTAATTGTGCCATCACCTCGAAATGCGCGTGTTTTTAAGTAAATATTATCGCCCAGTAAATGCCCTTGGCTATTATTAAAATCCCATGCATTAATGACCATTTTGTTATTTGCAGTAAGATTGGCTTGCGTATTATTTAAATAATGACTTTCTAGCAGAATATTATTGGCGACAAATTCTGAATGACTGTTATCAATATTATCAGCATCAATCTGAATAAGCCCATTGGTTTTTAATGAGGCTGATTGGTTACTTAAATCAGCTGTGTGTAATTTGATACCAGTATTTGACAGTAACTTTGCATGATTGTTATTAATATAATTTGGTGAGATAAGCTCAATTTTCCCATTTGCCGTTAGTTGAGCACGATAATTATCAATTCTATCAACGCCATTTAACCCAATATTATGTTCAGATGTTAGGCTTGCTTGCTGATTATTCAGTACGTTTGCCTGTACATTAATATCGCCTTTGGCAAGTAATTCAGCTTGTTGATTATTTAATTGCTTAGTTTGAATGTTTAGGGATTTTTCAGCAATCAATTTAGTATTTTGGTTAGCGATATTGTCAGCATGAAGCGTTAATTCACCTTGAGTAAATAATTTGGCGTGTTGGTTGTTTAATGTTTGACTATCAATACGTAACCCTTTATCACCCGATAGTAATAGTGCTGACTGATTATCAATTTGGTTTGCTGTCACGGTTATTTGTGACTGTGATTGAAGTATGGCATTGGTGTTATTTAACGTATTAGACTTAATATTAATCGCCGCTTGCGCAACTAAAATTGCATCGCTATTGTCAAATTTTTGGTTATTAATGGTGATCGCATCACCCGCTTTAACTACGCCACCTTTATTTATTAGTCCTGTTGAATCTAGAGTAATTGATTGCCCACTGACCAATTTGGATTCCGTATTATCCAAGTTTTCAGCTTGAATGGTGATATCTGTTTTGGTATTGAAAATGGCTTTTTGATTGTTAATTTTTTTAGCATTAATGCTTAGCGATTTACCACCACCCAATTGTGCGCCAGTATTATCAAGCTCATCGCTAGCAATAGTGATGTCATCGTTGGCAACCCATTTTGCATGGTTATTTATCAGTGTAGAAGCATTAACATCAATGTGACCACGCGCGCCCATTTCACTTGCGTTGTTATCAAAGGTATTGGTGTTAATTTTAATGTCTTTATCACTGATGAGGTTTGCATTTCTGTTTGTTAACTGTGCGCTGGTAATATTAATATTGCCTAAACTGTTAATGTTAGACTCACTGCTATTGATAATATTAGATTTAATTTGCAAATTTTGTAGCGCAATCAACTTAGCTTTTTGCATGGACAACGTTTGTTCATTGTCCAGAACCATGTTACCTTTGCTTGAAAGGGTTACTTGATTCATTGAGGCCGTTTTGCTTGCTATGTTTAAATCCCCTTCAGTAATATATTCTGCACGATCACTGACAAGTGATTCAGTTTGAATGTCGATACCTTGTTTGGATTTGATTTCACTATCTTGGTTATTGATTAGTTTACTAATGAAGTTAATCGTACCATCGGCAAAAAATAGGCCTTTTTCGTTGTTGAAGCTACTGGCATGAATATCAATATGCTGATGACTTAAAAGTGTTGCATTGGTATTGATAAAATTATCGGTATTAATTTTAATATGCTCATCAGTTATGAGTTTGGCATTCTCATTTTGTAACTGATTGTTTGCTTGGATATAAATACCTTTTTTGGTTTGAATTTGTGCAGCCCTATTATCAATTTGCTTGGCATGCATTGCCAGTTTACCATCGGTTAATAATATAGCCTCATTATTGTTAATTTCCTGAGCCTCAATATCTAAGTCTTGTTTGGCTTGTAGGGTTGCTTTTTGATTATTAAATTGCCTTGCCGATAAATGGATTATATCATCACTGAACCAACGCGCATTTTGGTTATGAAGTTGGGTAAAGCGCATATGCATGCCATCTTGAGCATAAAAAATGGAGTTGGCAGTATTGGCATGTGGTGCTTCAAACGTCAATTTCTTATTTGTGACCAGCTGGCCTTGATTAAATGAGGCGGATTGCTGAACTTTGATAGTTAAATCGTTTGACGCCTTGATAATAGCGTCATCCGCTTCAATTGTCGTAGCAGTAACATCAACTTTTCCAGTCGATAGTAGCTCAGCATGTTTTAAATGTTGCTGTAGCCCAGTTATTGAAATATCATCTTTAGCGCCAATAAAAGCACCAGCCAAATCTATTTTTTTACTGTTAATTGTGATTTTATCTTCAGCGTATAGCTTTGCAGAACTAGCGTGAATTTGCTCATCAGTTGTTAAAGTCAGCGCATTGCCCGCTTGCAGTGTGCTATTATCGCTTAATAAGTGTTTAGCTTGGATAGTTAACGCTTTATTGGCATTTAACTCAGCATCACCATTATCCATATTTTGTGTGTTAATGGTTAATGCATCACCCGATACAATAAGACTCGACTGGTTATCAAATAGAATTGAAGCATCGACAGCAATATCATCACCACTGAGCCATTTTGCTTGTTGATTGTGTAGTGTATCACCAGTAAAGGTTAAGCGCTTGCCACTTATCAATGTCGTATTATTATTGTTTAGGTCATTAAACTGGTAATTGATTGATCCCGCTGCTTTCATTTGGCTGGCATTATTTTCAATATTATCTGCTTTAATTTTTATGTCGTTATCGGAAAGCCATACCGACTCTCGATTGTGTAGTATTTTTCCTTGAACAGTAATATCGCCTAATGCGCTGATTTTTGATTTATCCAACTGCAATTGATTTGCCTTTACAGAAAAAGCATCCGCTGTGATAAGATTTAAAAAATCAGCAAAATAATTTTCAGCTTTAATGCCAATGCTTTTTTTAGCCTGCAACTTAGCATGCTGGCTAGATAAGGTTTTAGCATAGATATGCAGTGCCTGCTCGGTAATAAGGTCAAGATTATCGGTATTAAGATCGCTGCCTGTCAACGAAATGGCGCCTTTAGCGCTTAAGTTAGTTTTTTGCAGGTCAATCTTATCAGCGTCAATGATTATTGCGCTGTTAGTATTTATTTTAGATGCATTGCTTTTTATCTGATTGGCTTTTACGGTAATATCATTTTCTGAGATAAGTTGGCTATTGTTACTTGTGAGCTCATTCGTAGTTAATGCAATACCTTGTTTAGCTAGAATCGTTGAGTCAGACGTATTTATCGTTTTAGTGTTGGTCACGCTTAATTTCTGTTCGGATTGTAATTTTGCTCCTCTCAGTGAGATATCATTACCCGTCAGGTTTAAATCATTAGCATATGTTTTGCTACTATCAAGATTAAGGTTATCTTCCGCTTTTAATGATAACGTTTTGCCTGCGCTGTTTTTTCCATTAAAAGCAATAGCATTAGCTGTGGCTACAATATTACCTTGTTTAGTCAACTGCCCTTGTTGGTCAATCCCCGCCGCAACGGTACTGCTTTTACCACTATTTATCGTTGAGGCTTTAAGCTCGACATTATTTTCAGCGATTAATGCCCCCTCATTAGCAATCGCTTTTTTGGCGTTTAATTGAAGGTTTTTTTTGCTGTAAATTTGTTTACTGTTACTAATAGTGTGTTGACTGCTTAGCTGAATATCACCTTTAGCTTGTAAGGTACCAGTATTGCTGATTTTCCCATCCGCACTGATTATAAGGTTACCAGCACTTGCCCCTAACTCGCCTGCATTATGTACACCAACCCCTTTTTCTGTTCCAACTAATTGGATTTTACCCGCATACATCCCCCCCAGTGCCGAAACATCCAAGCCAACTTCCGGTTTTGGGTTATCATCTTCGCCTAACGATGTCACCGTTTGTGCGTCAACGCTGACTTTATTACGCCCTGTTACCACATTTAAATCATTTGCCCATACCGCAGAATTTATTGATACCGTGCGAGCAATTAAATCCGTATAACTTTGCCCTGAACTGTCCAGACCTTTACCCGTTACCGCTATATGACCTTGCTCTACCTGATAACCGGTTAAATCCCCATTTTCAATTATCGGTTTACCCGTCGTTAATGTGCCTCGACTCGCATTAATAAAACCACAACCATTACAGGTGATCCCCGATGGGTTGGCTATAACCACTTGAGCCTTTTGTCCCGCAACTTCAACGACCCCATTTAATTGGCTTGGGTTACGTGAGTTGACTTCGTTTAAAATGATTTTGGCACTGCCACTGGCATTTAACAGTTCATTACCTTGGATATAACCCCCAATTTGGGTTTTGCTGGTTTTACTGCTGTTATTTAAAATTACACCTTGCTTTGAGACATCAAACTGTTGGTATTTGTTATGTGAAACGCCTTTATTATTCGGCGTTTGTATGTTGACCTGTGTGGTGCCGTTCGCCGTTGAGGTCACCTGCGGTTGATGATGTTTACTCGCTTGACGGTCCGGCACAATACTACTGCCATAAACTGGCGAACTGATACTGACAAAGCCCAATGATACAGAAATAAGAAAGGTTATCGGACTTAAATTGGCAAAAAGTGATTTTAATGCGGTTAGGCTTGAAGTTGAGTTGCTTTTTTCACCGCCTATCGGTGTCTTAGCAATATCAGCAACCACCATCTGCATGTTACGCTTTTTGTTAAAAATAACTCGATATAACTTCTTATTCATTGCTAATTCCTTATCCTTGATTTCTTGATTTTATTGCGATATTGCCTCTGTAGTTCTAATACTATTGAGCTTCTATTTACCTAGTAATTCCAGTTGATACCGAAACCTAATACTAACGGATTGGTTTTAAACCTTGCCGGTTTACGAATCGGTGCTCCTGCAAATACATCATAGTAAAATCCATAATGATTGCCTCTCACCCCAATAACACCTCCGGTTAAATGTCTACCTAACAAATATTCACTTTTCGCCCCTGACACTTCGCCGGTATCAAGCCCTAAATATGGCTCATAGTTAAACGGCGCTTGCCAAACTAATTCGTTGCGGATATACCAACCTCGATCAGCTTTTAACGTCAGTTCACCATCAAAACCGCGAACACTCCATCGACCGCCAATTGAAAACTGGTCCGGCGAGGTCAAACGTTCACCTCGCGTATATTGCCCTT
>NZ_LZGW01000024.1 GCF_001690275.1 Gilliamella sp. WF3-4
ATTTAGCCCAGTTGGTAAAGGTTTTTCCTGTAAATTCTGGCCCATTATCGACCCGTATTTTTAATGGATACCCATGATATTCGGCCAGTTTATCTAAGTAACGGGTAATCCTTCCTGCTGGTAAGCTTACTGCAATATCAATACCTAACGCCTCACGATTAAAGTCATCGATGACATTGAATGTTCTAAAGCGACGTTGATTACGGCTACTGTCACTCATAAAATCCATTGACCAACATTCACCTTGTTTATTGGGGACTAATAACCTTTCTGGGCATCGTGGAGGAATGCGTTTTTTACGCTTTACCCTGAGATTAAGCTTTAATTCACAATACACCCGATATATCCGTTTATGATTCCATTGATAGCCGAGCTTTCTGATACGATTAAAACATTTAGGAAAGCCCCAGCGTAAATGCCTATCTGTGATAGCATTCAACACCGAAACAATCACTGAATCATCCTGTAACTTAGGTTGATAATAGTAAGCACAACGGCTTAAGCCAACAATAGCACAACTCATAACAATAGTAACCGAATGATTTTGTTGTAGTTGCTGTGCCCACGTTTTACGTGACTTTGTGGGCACTAAAGCTTTTTTATGATTTCTTCCTGAAGCTGGGATTTTAAGCTCAGTTCGGCAAACATCTGTTTAAGCTTACGGTTTTCCGCTTCCAGCTCCTTTAAGCGTTTGATATCCGACGTTTCCATACCGCCGTATTTTTCTCGCCATTTATAAAAAGTTGAATTACCCATGTCCTATTTACGGCACAGCTCTTTAACGGGAATACCAACCTCTGCTTCTTTTAAAATAGCTACGATAGTTACCCTATTTTAGGAGGTAGTTATATATAGTTATATATAGTGATACTACCATTCTATAAACTTTGATTAACATAGAAACTCAAAATCATTCTTTACATAGGTTTTCATTTATCTGCTTTAAAAAACATTGATATTCAAGCTCAATTTCTTTTTTGGCTTCTTGAGATAAAGTAGCCACATGAAATCGATGTAATGAACTATACAAGGCAAATAATATATTAATTGAGATGGAGGCTTTTTTTTGTTTTATCTTAAAATAAGCATCTAAATACCCTACTTTTTTCAGTGTCTCAACATCTGTAATTCCTACACTACACAATAATCTTTCCAATGACAAAGTCATGTTTGGTAACTCTTTTATTCTTTTTGCCTTAATTTCATTTTTTTCATATTGTTCTTTTTTAGTATAGGTGATCACCATTTTTACCATTGCTAACAATTTATCTTGATCTTTAAATAACTCATCACTAACTTTATAATAATCAAGTAATTTTATTGACATCCCTGTTGTTATACTCAACGGTTGCATACCTAAATCGATAAAAAATGAGCGGTAATTGGAATGCCCCCTTAAATAAAATTCTTTTCGAGTAATCCAACCAAACATGATATTTTTACTATTAACACTAAATCCACCAAAAAATGTTTTGAGTGAAATATCTTCAACGTCAGAAAGTTCTGTTAAAATTCGATTAGCAAATGTTGAGCACATAATTAATTCCCATCCAAACTTTATCAAGTAACTGAAATGACTTACTAATTAATCTAATTTATAGCTACTTTATATTCAAATGATTTCTAAATAAATTCATAATTATGCGATCTGTATTCCATATATAAATATTAAATGCTTTATTACTTGATAAATTATATTTTTATAAAATTAAGTTAATTTTTGTTAAAAGTAATTAAGAAATAATAATTCTTAAAAAAAGAAAAATCGCTTTAACATTGTTATTCTGTTGTAATAATTATACAATCAAAGCCAGTTAACTGAATGGTATTCAATTTTTGTCAAATCGAATCAACATGATAAAAAACATCATTGCTTTATTTTTTATGTTTCACTCTTTTGTCGCCTTTGCCGATAAATTACCATTAATTGATTCATTCACCCCCTGCACTCCTGATTTTTTTCAACAGATTTATGCTAGCAAAGATGAATTAGAAAAATATACAAACATTACACTTTTTAAGCAAAATCAAGCTTATATTCCCGTCGAAAATCGCTCTGATATAGCTAAAAACTTTGTTTATTTCAAAACACCCATGACTTATAAAAATTTAACAATCACAGGCTATTACGATAGTGCTATGGATCTTGGAAAAATAGGAAAATATTATTTCTGGGGATTTATTATCGATAATGAGATTAGCCAAATCAAAGAGACATTAAATTTCATAGATTGGAAAAAGATGGAAGAAGATGTGCTCTATATTGGAAACCCAATGATTCGTAGTATTAATGATGATATCCAACTCTGGCATAAAAACACTGGCACCGTCGTTGGTGTAAAAACTATTCCTGCACCAGATACAACCGAAAAGCTATTATTGCTTGAAAAAGCGCCGAATATGACGCTTCTTATTTGTTCTATTCAAGGTGTTGTAACATCCGAATTACTTAAACAAGAACGACCTGATATTCAATAATTAAAACTAAATGGCTGATTCATCCATTTCACCTGTTCGAATCCGAATGACTTGCTCAACATTATAAATAAAAATTTTGCCATCTCCGATTTTGCCTGTTTGCGCTGTTTTCATAATAGTTTCAATGCACATCTCTAAAATATCATCTGGCACAACAAGTTCTATTTTTACTTTTGGTAAAAAATCAACCATATATTCCGCACCACGATAAAGTTCAGTATGCCCTTTTTGACGACCAAAACCTTTCACCTCAGTCACTGTCATACCGGTAATGCCTTGATCAGCAAGTGCTTCTCGAATATCATCCAGTTTAAAAGGTTTAATAATTGCTTCAATTTTCTTCATGTCTCTTGCCCTTAATTCGAGATTACCAATTCTTAAATCCAAAAGCAGAAGTAATTGGATAGCGTCTGCCTTTACCAAAGTTACGAGCAGTAATTTTAGGACCTACTGCTGACTGACGTCTTTTATATTCGTTAATATCAACTAATTTAATCACCCGTCTTACAGTTGCTTCATCATAACCTTGCGCAACTAATTGTTCAATGGAAAGATCGTGCTCAACATACCCTTTCAAAATACCATCTAAAATATCATAAGGAGGCAAACTATCTTCGTCTTTCTGATCTGGTGCCAATTCGGCTGATGGCGGACGAGTGATTACTCTTTCAGGAATAACATAAGAACGGGTATTTCGATATTTTGATAATGCAAACACCATCGTTTTCGGCACATCTTTAAGCACATCAAAACCGCCAGCCATATCGCCATAAAGTGTGGCATAACCAACCGACATTTCGCTTTTATTGCCGGTTGTAAGCACTAACCTGCGCCGTTTATTGGATAGCGCCATTAAGATAACCCCGCGACAGCGTGCTTGCAGGTTTTCTTCCGTGGTATCTTTTGGTGAGCCTAAAAACATTGGGCTTAACGATGACATAAATGCATCAAACATCGGTTCAATTGAAACAATATCAAACTCAACGCCTAATATTTCAGCTTCTTCTTTGGCATCGGCAATACTTATATCGGCAGTATAACGAAATGGCATCATCACAGCTTGAACCTTATCTTTACCTAAAGCGTCAACCGCAATAGCAAGCGTTAAAGCAGAATCGATACCGCCTGACAGCCCTAATACGGCGCCTTGAAAGCCATTTTTGGTAATATAATCACGAGTGGCAAGTACCAATGCATCATAAACTGATGCTAATTGATTATTTTGATTTTCATAAATTAGAGTTTCAGCACTGACACCAAATGTAAAAGGAACAACTTGTTCTTCAAACGATTTCAGTTGACAAACAATTTGACCAAGTTCATTACAAACAAAAGATCCGCCGTCAAACACCAACTCATCTTGCCCTCCTACTTGGTTGACATAAATAATTGGCAATCTTGTTCGTTTTGCATGCGTTTTAACTAAATCATGTCGGTGTTTTTGTTTTTCAAAATCATAAGGAGAAGCATTAATTGCAACCACAAAGTCAGCTTGAGCCTGTTGAATGTAATCAACAGGCTCATTTTGCCAAAGATCTTCACAGATTAATAACCCAATTTTTTGTCCTTTAAAATCAACGACACACGTTTTATTATCAGCGGTAAAGTAACGCTTTTCATCAAACACATCATAATTAGGTAGTCGTTGTTTGTGATAACGGACTAACAATTTTCCTTCGTAAAAAAACGAAAGGGCGTTATAAACATGTTGATCTTGCCAATGAGGATGGCCAACAACAACCGCACACTGTGTGCTCGCTTGTTGAATTAGTGATAATGCTTTTCGGCAGCGATCTTTAAAATCAGAACGAAACATTAAATCTTCGGGTGGATAGCCACAGAGAGCAAGTTCTGAAAAGATGATCAAATCATCAGATGAATGGCTATTTATTAATTCAATAATCTGTTGGGTGTTTCCCTCTATATCACCCACACGCCAATTTTTTTGCGCTAAAACAATAGATAAAGACATACAAAATTAAATACCACAAATCAAAATTGTTGATAAGTTTAAATGATTCTAAGTTGCGCTGCCACATTTTTATCGCTAACATGCAACAATAAATTGGCTTTCATTTTTCTGGATATTATTATGCAAAAAATTCTAAATGTAGCATTAACTAAACGCAGCTACCCTATTACTATTGGTGAAAATCTACTTAATGAATTTGAGCATTTTAAACTTCAGACTGGTCAACGCGTACTTATTGCGACCAACGAAACAATCGCCCCACTTTATTTACAAACATTAATTAACATGCTTGAAAAGCATGGTGTAAAGACCAGTTCAGTGATTGTGCCTGATGGTGAAAAATATAAAACCATGGAAACTTGGAATACCATTTTAACAGCGTTGCTAGCCAATAATCACACTCGTAGCAGTATTGTTATTGCACTAGGCGGAGGTGTCATTGGTGATGTTACTGGCTTTGCAGCCTCTGCTTACCAACGAGGCATTAAGTTTATCCAAGTACCAACCACCTTGCTATCACAGGTTGATTCATCGGTTGGGGGCAAAACAGCCATTAACCACCCACTGGGTAAAAATATGATAGGCGCATTTTATCAACCACAATCGGTTGTCATTGATATTAATTGTTTAAAAACATTGCCTCAACGAGAGCTTTCCGCAGGGCTGGCTGAGGTGATTAAATACGGTATTATTTTAGATGCTCAATTTTTTGCTTGGTTAGAAACCCATATCAACGATGTGCTAAACTTAGATGTTGATGCTACAAGTTACTGTATTTATCGTTGTTGCGAACTTAAAGCGCAAGTGGTCGCTGCCGACGAGACAGAACAAGGTATGCGCGCACTGTTAAACCTTGGTCACACATATGGTCACGCTATTGAAGCAGAACTAGGGTATGGAAACTGGCTACATGGTGAAGCAGTCAGTGTTGGCATGTTAATGGCAGCGCAAACAGCCAAAAGATTAGGTAAATTAACAGATGCTGAAATAGATCGCATTAAAAACCTGTTAATAAGAGCAAAACTTCCTGTCGTAAGACCATCACAAATGTCTATTGAATCCTATCTTCCACATATGATGCGCGATAAAAAAGTGATCTCGGGACAGTTAAGGCTAGTTATACCAACTAAGATTGGCCATGCTGAAGTAATCGATGGAATTGATAAAAACCTAGTTTTAGATTCTATTTCGAGCAGCTAGCCTTATACTGATTAATTGAATACGTATCAATTTTTTACTGAAACATAGTCATTACCTGAAATTGCTTTACACAACTAAATAAGCAATTATTTAGTTGTGTTGATGAACAGACTTTAATATTACTAACAGGTGTTACATTCAATACATGATTATCACTACCCTATCCTATGTAATGCTAAATAGCGATAATAAACTATTCCTTGAAAAAATTAGATAAACAAAAATGAACACCCCATCAGATGTAAAAATAAGTTTACAATTACACTTACTTTTATTTGATTGATTTCATATAAACTATTTTTTATTTTACTTTACATAATATAACCACAATAAATTTCCTTTATTCTAAGCAAACAATAAGAATTTTATTTACTATTATGTAATTTTGTGTTTACATACTAGTCGTCTATGTAATTAATATTTTACATATAAAATATTTGAATGGTTTTAACAAGGAAAGCAAAATGTTAAAAGATACGCTAAATAATGTCCGAATTAAAGATGAACACATGTTAATCACACCTGAAGAAATAAAACAGCTTTACCCGTTATCCCACGATCTAGAAAACCAAATTGCCTTATCAAGACAAACTATCGTTGATATTTTAGAGCGTCGAGATCATCGATTGCTTATCGTATGTGGTCCTTGCTCTATTCATGATACTGAGGCAGCACTTGAATATGCACATAAATTAAAAAAGCTATCG
This sequence comes from Gilliamella sp. WF3-4, assembly GCF_001690275.1. Lineage (GTDB taxonomy): Bacteria > Pseudomonadota > Gammaproteobacteria > Enterobacterales > Orbaceae > Gilliamella > Gilliamella apicola_C. The sequence goes on from NZ_LZGW01000024.1 coordinate 6,358, forward strand.
GACGAAATGAAAGATAATTTATTTATCGTCATGCGTGTCTATTTTGAAAAACCTAGAACAACCGTGGGTTGGAAAGGTATGATTAACGATCCTCATATGGATAGTTCATTTGATATTGAACATGGATTAAAAAAAGCACGTAAATTACTACTGGATATCACTAAAATTGGTTTACCAATTGCAACCGAAGCGTTAGATCCTAATACTCCGCAATATATTGGTGATTTAATTAGTTGGTCAGCAATCGGTGCAAGAACAACCGAATCCCAAACGCATCGAGAAATGGCTTCAGGACTATCCATGCCGGTTGGTTTTAAAAATGGAACCGATGGGAGCTTAGATGTGGCAATTAATGCAATGAAATCTGCATCTATGGCGCACCGCTTTGTTGGTATTAATCAACAAGGGCAGGTTACAATATTACAAACTATGGGTAATCCGCATGGTCATGTTATTTTACGTGGCGGTAAAACACCTAATTTTGATGCTGAAAATGTGGCAGTGTGTGAAACACAAATGAAAAAGGCAGGTTTATTACCTAATTTAATGATTGACTGTAGCCATGCCAATTCTAATAAAGATTATCGTAACCAACCGATTGTTGCTGATACTATTATTGATCAAATCGAAAAAGGTAATAATTCCATTATTGGTGTGATGATTGAAAGTAATTTATTTGAAGGGAATCAACCGTCAGAACAACCTCAAGAAAACTTGAAATATGGTGTGTCTGTTACTGATGCTTGTATTAGTTGGGAAACAACTGAACAATTATTACAAAAAATGAATAACCAGTTAGCTAAGTCATTAACTCAAAGACAAAAACAATCAGCGCAAGCTTAATCTTTGTAAACAACAATCATAAAAAAATCGCCGATGTTATCATCGGCGATATTGTTTTTAGTGTGAACTGAACTTACCCAAGTTGCTTACGCACATTACGGAACATTCGCATCCAAGGACTATCTTCGCCCCAGTTATCAGGATGCCATGAATTGGTCACAGTCCTAAATACTCGCTCGGGATGTGGCATCATAATGGTTACACGTCCATCTTTGGATGTTACGGCAGTAATACCATTTGGCGAGCCATTTGGATTGGCAGGGTATTGTTGAGTTACTTTGCCAAAGTGGTCAATATAGCGTACTGCAATTAATCCAGAGGTTTCTAATTTGTGAAGATGACTATCATCGCAGACTTCAACACACCCTTCCCCGTGTGAAACCGCAATTGGCATATGTGAGCCATTCATATCAGTAAAGAATAATGAAGGACTAGGTTGAATTTGCACTAAACTAAAGCGCGCTTCAAAACGCTCGGATAAATTGCGTACAAAACGAGGCCACAAATCAGCGCCCGGAATTAAATCCTTTAAATTCGACATCATCTGACAACCGTTACAAACCCCTAGTGATAGGGTATCTTGACGATGGAAGAATTGCTCAAATTCATCACGTACTTTTTCGTTAAATAAAATTGATTTAGCCCAGCCTTCACCAGCCCCTAAAACATCACCATAAGAAAAACCGCCACAAGCCACCAGTGTATTAAATTGGCTAAGCGTAATGCGACCTGAAAGTAAATCTGTCATATGCACATCGACTGCTTCAAAGCCAGCCCTATCAAATGCAGCAGCCATTTCAACATGAGAATTAACACCTTGCTCACGTAAAATTGCCACTTTCGGTTTGCTCCCTTTGGCTATATAAGGCGCGGCAATATCTTGCATTGGATCAAAGGTAAGCTTCACATTCAAGCCCGGATCGTCTTCATTCTGTTTAGCTTGATGTTCTTGATCTGCACATTCAGGATTATCTCGTAAGCGTTGCATCTGCCATGTCGTTTCTGCCCACCATGTTCTTAAAGTTGAACGTGATTCGCTGTATACCATCGAGGTATTATTACGCACAATGAATTGCTGACCAGCTTTAGCCGATCCTAACTGATGAATAGCATGAGAAAGCCCAAACTGCTTAAAGCAATTCATGACTTCATCTAAATCACTACCACGAATTTGAATAACTGCACCTAGCTCCTCATTAAATAAAGAAGCAATCACATCACGACCAAGGGAATGAATATCAACATCAATACCACAATGCCCAGCAAATGCCATTTCTGCCAAAGTAACCAATAGACCACCATCGGAACGATCATGGTAAGCAAGTAAAGATTTTTGAGCTATTAACGTTTGGATAGCTTGATAAAAAGAAGCTAATTCTTTGGCATCGTGAACATCAGCCGTTCTTTGCCCTAGGTGACGATAAACTTGTGCTAATGCGGTTGCACCTAATGCTTGATGACCTTTTGATAAATCAACAAATAATAATAAATTATCTTCATCTGTATCAAGTTGTGGTGTGACGGTTTTGCGCACATCTTCCACGCGAGCAAATGCAGAAATCACTAACGACAACGGTGAAGTTACCGTTTTTTGCTCACCATCTTGTTGCCATGTGGTTTTCATTGACATGGAATCTTTACCAACTGGAATGGCTAAGCCTAATGCAGGGCATAACTCTTCACCAATAGCTTTAACTGCTTGGTAAAGACCAGCATCTTCGCCTGGGTGCCCAGCTGCTGCCATCCAGTTAGCCGAAAGCTTAATACGCTTAATATCACCAATGTTGGTCGCCGCAATATTGGTAATTGCCTCACCAACAGCTAAACGTGCTGATGCGGCATAATTAAGTAAGGCTACTGGCGCTCGCTCACCCATTGACATGGCTTCACCATAATAGCTATCAAAGCTTGCTGTTGTAACAGCACAATCGGCCACGGGTACTTGCCAAGGTCCAACCATTTGATCTCGAGCAACCATACCGCTTACAGAACGGTCACCAATCGTAATTAAAAATGTTTTTTCCGCTACAACGGGCAAATGTAGCACACGCTTTACGGCATCATATAAATTAATATCCGATGTGGAAAAACGATCGCCTTCGGCTTGACTAGATTTCACCTCTCGTAACATTTTTGGTGTTTTTCCCAATAAAACATCTAACGGCAAAGCTATCGGGTTATTATTAAAATGTTCGTCATGTAAAATCACAGCTTTATTGACGGTTGCCTCACCAATAACGGCATAAGGTGCTCGTTCACGCTGACAGAGTTCATCAAACAGCGCTAATTTATCGGGATGAATAGCAAGAACATAACGTTCTTGTGATTCATTACACCAAATTTCTAGCGGTGACATGCTGGGTTCATCGCTAAGTATTTTGCGGAGTTCAAATTGCCCCCCACAGCCACCATCACTAACCAGTTCGGGCATCGCATTAGATAAACCACCTGCGCCCACATCATGAATAAATAAGATAGGGTTATCTTCACCAAGTTGCCAACAACGATCGATAACTTCCTGACAACGACGTTCCATTTCTGGGTTATCTCGCTGAACAGAAGCAAAATCAAGATCCGCATCCGACTGACCAGATGTCATTGATGAAGCTGCGCCACCACCAAGCCCAATATTCATAGCTGGGCCACCTAAAACAATCAATTTAGAGCCTGCTGGAAACTCACCTTTTTGAATATGTTCATGGCGAATATTACCAATACCGCCTGCTAGCATAATAGGCTTATGATAACCGCGAAGCTCTTCACCATTATGGCTATTAACCTTTTCTTCATAGGTACGAAAATACCCTAATAGAGCTGGTCGCCCAAATTCATTATTGAAAGCAGCGCCACCAAGCGGACCTTCCATCATAATATCAAACGCGCTAACAATACGATCAGGCTTACCAAAATCTTGTTCCCAAGGCTGTTCAAAATGAGGAATGCGTAAGTTAGAAACGGAAAATCCGACTAATCCTGCTTTGGGCTTAGCACCTCTTCCCGTTGCCCCTTCATCACGAATTTCGCCACCACTTCCCGTTGCAGCTCCTGGCCAAGGAGATATGGCTGTTGGGTGATTATGCGTTTCAACTTTCATTAAAATATCAGCAAATTCTTGATGATATCGATAAGTTTGATTGTCATTATCAGCAAAAAAACGTCCGACTTTAGATCCGTCCATAACCGCGGCATTATCTTTATAAGCGGATGACACATAATCTGGCGTATGTTCAAAAGTATTCTTTATCATCTTAAACAATGATTTGGGTTGCTTCACACCATCAATAATCCAGTCAGCATTAAAAATCTTATGACGACAATGTTCAGAGTTTGCTTGAGCAAACATATAAAGTTCAATATCCGTTGGATTACGGTTTAATTTTTGGAAATTCTCAACCAAATAATCAATTTCATCTGGCGCTAAAGCCAGTCCTAATTTTAAATTAGCTTCCTCTAATGCTTGGTGACCCTGTCCTAATAAGTCAATTACGGTTACTGGTGCTGGTTTATCGGCTTTAAATAATTTTTCTGCTTGAGCAAAATCCGTAAATACCGTTTCCATCATGCGATCATGAATTAAGCTTTCAAAAGCGACTTGCTGTACTTGAGTAAAAGGGCTACTCATTTCAACATAATACGCAATACCCCGCTCAATTCGATGAACCTGCGTTAACCCACAATTATGCGCGATATCGGTTGCTTTTGATGACCAAGGCGAAATCGTTCCGGCACGAGGCGTCACTAAAAAGAGTTGTCTTTGGGTTTTATGCTCACCATTTACTTGCGTTGATTTAGGACCATATTGCAATAACTTATCAAGCGTCAACTGGTCATCACTCGTTAAATCTTTAAACAGATCAATAAAATGAATATATTGCGCGTCAATATTAATAACGGGGATGGATTTTTCACGGCAAACAGATAGGATTTTACTTATACGAAATGCAGATAAAGCAGAAGAACCAGCTAAAATTTTCATGCTAATTACTCTTTTTAAGCTAAACATAGGTAAAAATAGAACAACATTATAAAAGAAAGTGAACGGCGTGGCTATTTAAAACATTGATTTTACCAAAAAGATTCAGACAAATAGATGGTTAAGTATAAAAAGAGGAGTTACTGGTGTATCTCAAGTCTAAATAAGCACAACCACTTTAGGATGTAATAAATGGTTAGCCATTGTGCAATTACTTTCCTTGCTCGTTATAAGTTGTTAATTTGAAGTTGATGTAATACATTATCTCCACCGGTAAAATGGTATAGTATCCTGAATATTTTTTACAAAAAATAAGTAAAACCCCCCATTGTTTTGAACTTTGCAGCTCGATTAACGGCAAGGCGATTTAACAGAGATATTTATCTTAGTTTCTTTTAATTAAGTTTCTTTTAATTTTGACTAAACAATCAATCCTAGATTGTCATACATATTATTTGATAGCCTCTGAAACAGCAAAAGATCTATCTATTTAAAAATAAAAAGAAAAACTCGATCCAGATCACAAAATAAACTTTTTTAAATTGCAAAAAAAATCTTAATTTGTAACATGTTACCAGTAACAAAATAGGTGGAAGAGTTTACTATGACAACACAAGATAAACCAATTTTTGTATTAATGGGTGTGTCAGGTTGTGGTAAATCAGCGGTTGCCAAGCAAGTAGCTTATAACCTTGATGCGTCTTTTTTAGATGGCGATTTTTTGCACCCTAAAGCCAATATTTTAAAAATGCGAAATGGCACACCATTAAACGATGAAGATCGAATGCCTTGGCTTAACCTAATTAGCAATGCCGCATTTGCAATGCGCAATGTTAATGATGTTTCAATTATTATCTGCTCAGCGTTAAAACGAAAATACCGAGATATTATTCGTGGTGAAAATAAAAACATTCACTTTATTTATCTAAAAGGAAGCTATGATGTCATTGCTAAGCGATTAGCTAAACGTAAAGGCCATTACCAAAAAAGCGGAATGCTACAATCACAATTTGACACGCTAGAAGAGCCAACGATTCATGAAAAAAATGTCTATACGGTTAACATTGAGCAACCATTAACTGATGTTGTCAATGATACAGAGCAAGTCATACGTTCAATATGTAACTGTGAATAATATAAATAAAATTGAAAAGATAACAATGATAATTTAAGAGGTTAATGTGAATCGCATCATTCAAGCTGTAACTCAACGTATTATTGAGCGTTCTAAAGCGACTCGCCAAGCTTATTTACAAAAAATAGAACACGCGATGAGTAAAAAAGTCACCCGCTCTAGTTTGCCATGCAGCAATTTAGCCCATGGTTTTGCGGCTTGTTGTATTGATGATAAAAACGATCTAAAAAACATCTTAAAAAGTAATATTGGCATTATTAATTCCTACAATGATATGCTTTCAGCACACAAGCCTTACGAATGCTATCCTGAACAAATACGCAAAGTACTTCACGAAGTTGGCGCTGTTGGTCAAATGGCTGGCGGCGTGCCGGCCATGTGCGATGGGGTAACTCAAGGCGAACCTGGAATGGAATTATCATTAATGAGTCGTGATGTCATAGCCATGTCGGTAGCAATTGGGCTTTCACATAATATGTTTGATGGCGCACTATACCTTGGCATTTGCGATAAAATCGTGCCTGGCTTATTGGTTGGTGCATTAACTTTTGGGCATTTACCTGCCATTTTTGTTCCTGCAGGACCAATGCCATCAGGACTATCAAATAAAGAAAAAGTGCGTATCCGCCAACTTTATTCGGAAGGTAAAGCTTCGCGTGAAGATTTGCTTGAGTCCGAATCAGCCTCTTACCATACTAGTGGCACTTGCACCTTTTATGGTACAGCCAATAGCAACCAAATGGTAATGGAATTAATGGGGTTACATTTACCAGGCGCGGCATTTGTTCATCCTGAAACAGCATTGCGTTTTGAGTTAACCAATGCTGCTGCTAAACAGATCACTCGCCTAACGAACCAATCGGGTAATTATATGCCCGTTGGTAAAATGGTTGACGAAAAAGTCATTATTAATGGTTTAGTGGCATTACTTGCCACTGGGGGATCAACCAATTTAACTATGCATATTGTAGCCATGGCTAAAGCTGCGGGAATTATCATTAACTGGGATGATATTTCAGATCTATCCACCGTAGTCCCCTTAATTTGTCGAATTTACCCAAATGGACCTGCTGATATCAACTATTTTCAAGCTGCTGGAGGCACATCTTTATTGGTTCGCGAATTATTGGCAGGAGGTTTATTACACGAAGATGTACAAACCGTGGTAGGACATGGACTTAGCCGTTATACCCAAGAGCCGATTTTAGAAAATGGTCAACTCATTTTTCGCAACGGCCCAACAAAATCATTAGATGATAGCGTGATTGCCTCAATCCAAAAACCGTTTAATTCACATGGCGGATTAAAAGTGATGTCTGGCAATCTTGGCCGTGCAATAATGAAAACATCAGCAGTTGCGCCTGAACATCAAATTATTGAAGCACCTGCGGTCATTTTTAATAGCCAATATGATTTAGATGCTGAATATAAGGCCGGTAAGTTAGATAAAGACTGTGTGGTTGTTGTACGTTATCAAGGACCCAAAGCTATTGGTATGCCAGAATTGCACAAATTGATAACACCGCTAGGTGTGCTACAAGATAAAGGTTACAAAGTTGCATTATTAACTGACGGTCGATTATCGGGCGCATCAGGAAAAGTTCCAGCAGCGATCCATGTTACCCCTGAAGCTTATGATGGCGGTTTACTTAGTAAAGTACAAAATGGCGACATGATCCGTGTAAATGGGCAAACAGGTGAAATAACTCTATTAGTTGACGAAGCTGAATTAGCTAAACGTACACCTTATCCTTTCGAATTAACCGATTCGCATCTTGGTTATGGAAGAGAACTATTTACCATTATCAGAGAAAATTTAACTACCGCAGAAGAAGGTGCGGTTAGCTTTTAATATGCTTAATCTGCCACATACAGTGGCAGAAATCTTAAGAAAATAGACTAAAAATTAGGTATTAGCTGAAACTTCTTTATAAATAAATTTATCGGTATAAATAAATTATTTCTTAATAAAATTATCTACCAATAAATTTACCACGTCCCCCATTTTTCCATGTAATGAGGCTTTGACACCATAAAGTGCCATTCCCATTACTTGCGATGCGTGGATTTCAGGGGGCATAACAAGTTCATTAGCACTGGTTTTAACATCTAATAACGCTGGACCAGAGTGAGCTAAAAATGATTGCACAGCAGACTCAAGTAAATCAGAATCATCCACCCTGATAGAAAAAAGGCCAATTGAATCAGCAAGTTTTGCAAAATCAGGATTTTGTAAGTCAGTATAGTGATCAACTAACCCTTCCGATTTTTGCTCTAATTCAACAAAGTTGAGCGAGCTATTATTTAGTACAATAATTTTTATAGGTAACTGTTCTTGAATTGTGGTTAATAAATCGCCCAGCAACATACTTATACCGCCATCGCCTGACAAGGAGATCACTTGCCGATTTGGAAATGCTTTTTGTACCCCTAAAGCTTGTGGCATCGCATTAGCCATTGTGCCATGTTTTAAACTGATTACGGTGCGTCTTTTGCCATTGGTATTAAAATGGCGACAAGCCCAAACCATTGCCGAACCGACATCAGCACAAAGTACAGCATCATCAGTTGCATATTTATCAATAAGTTCAGTTAAATATTGAGGATGAATGGTTGAGCGAGAAGGAATCGTTTTTTTATTCAATTTTTTCATTGATTTGGTGTACAATTTTTGGCATAACCCTAAAAACTCATCATCTTGTTTCTCATCAACTAAAGGTAGCAGTGTTGCCAAAGTCGGTTTACAACTCCCAACTACACCGATATCAACAGGATGCCGCCGTCCAAGGTGAGTTGCATCAATATCAACTTGAATAATAGCAGCCTTATCTGGGTAGAATTGTGACCATGCAAAATCAGCACCTAACATTAAAAGTACATCACACTCTTTTATTGCGGTGGTTCCTGACTCAACGCCAAACATTCCTGTCATACCAACATTGTAAGGGTTATCATATTCAACAAAATCTTTAGCTCTCGAAGTATGTACAATAGGCGATTTTAATTTATGAGCTAAAGCAATGAGCTCATCATGAGCTTCATAGACACCTTGACCTGCAAAAATAGTCACTTTATTATTTTTATTTAGCATACTGGCAATTTTGCTAAGTTCTTGATCTGATGGACGAATAATAGGGTGAGGATGATAAATTTTACGGTGGCTATTATCCTCCACTTTCTCTAAACTCACATTATACGGAATAACTAAAACGGCTACGCCTCGTTGGTTAATTGCTGTTTGAATGGCTGCTGTAGTGATTTCTCTTACTTGAGTAGGATCATTGATTTGCCGGCAAAATACAGAACAATTTTTATATAACGTTTCAAAATCAACTTCTTGTGGGAAATCTGTTCCTTGCTGTGAAGTAACAAGCTGGCTTGCTAACAAAATAACAGGAACTCGATTGCGTTGTGCTTCATAAATACCATTAATAAAATGCAAACTGCCTGGCCCACAAGAGCCAGCACAAGCAGTGATTTGATCGGTCAAATAAGCTTCAGCTCCTGCAGCAAAAGCACCAACTTCTTCATGACGAACATGCACCCACTGAATATCACTTCTTTTAATGGCTGAGGTGATGTGATTTAACGTATCACCCACAATACCATAGCAATGTTTAACACCCGCCTCAGCTAAAATATCAACTATAATTTGTGCTACTGTTTTTTTTGATGACATACTCTCTCCTCAAAAGTTCGCTCAATGACTTACCTCATCCGTATAAATTACACCCACTTTGAAATAACGCGAATAGCCTTTAAAATAAACAGCAAGAAATGCTAAAAAACAAGCAATGAACAGAACGCTTATCTGCTTATTGCATAACAAACTTTGTGTGAAGATATTCCCTATTGCAATAAACCAAGGTATTATGTCGAAAATCTTCTCGAAACAATAGAGTGATATTCCGTGGAACAATCGCCATCTGGACATAATTTAATGTCATCGATTACAGCCTTTTTACCGAGCTCTTTTTCCCAATATTCGCCACTGATTACTGTCTGCTTATTATTGTTTATTGCAATTATGCTATTCTCATTGAGCAAATTAAGAATGGACATTATTGCATTACTGACAATTACAGCCATTACCATCACTGGCGTACTCACGCCATCAGAAGCATTAGCAGGCTTTAGTGATCCCAACATAATCCTAATTGCATTATTATTTATAATTGGAGAAAGCCTTGTAAGAACAGGTATCTCATACAAAATGAGCGAGTATATTCTTAAAATAGCAGGCAAAAACGATATCCGTATTATTATCTATATCATGTTAGGCGTTGCCTTGCTCGGCTCAGTAATGAGCTCAACAGGCGTTGTTGCTATTTTCATCCCTGTTGCTATCAGCATTGCTAATCACACTGGCATTCATGTAAAAAAATTAATGATGCCACTTTGTATTGCTGCTTTAATTAGTGGCATGATGACTTTAGTGGCCACAGCCCCCAACCTAGTTGTCAACAGTGAACTGAGCCACTTTAAACTAACTGAATTTGGTTTTTTTTCAATTACACCAATTGGTTTAGGTGTTTTAGCAGTTGGGATCATTTACTGTGTATTAACTCGAAATTGGTTACTCTCAGCGGAACAAGCCTCCCCCACCAATACCCAGCCACAAAGGCGAAAAATAACCGATTTAATTCGAGACTATAAATTAATTGGTCGTGCACACCGAGCACAGATACTTGCTGGCTCACCTTTTGTGGGGCGCACTATCGATGGTTTACATCTACGTAGTGAACACGGCGTAAATGTGATTGGTATTGAGCGCTGGCGAAAATTTCAAAAAGTACTAATCCCCGTTAATGGATCAACTGAATTTCGTGAAAATGACATTCTATTACTTGACATGTCGCATTCTGAAGCCGACTACCGCACTTTTTTAACCACCAATCACCTTGAACCGAAAGTATTACGTGGCGAATATTTTTCAGAACAAGTTAAAGAAGTCGGCATGGCTGAAGTTGCACTCTTACCAGAATCAACATTATGTGGTAAAACACTCAATGAAATTAATTTTAGGGGAAAATATTTCCTAACTGTCATTGGCATCTGGCGCAATCATGCCCCTGTTGAAACCAACAACTTATTCCAAGAGCGCCTAGAAATGAGCGATACATTATTAGTGTGTGGTGACTGGGGATCGATCCAAAAACTACAAACACGAACAAGCGATTTTGTTGTATTAGATTACCCATCAGATATTGATGATGTCGCACCAGCAAGTTCACAGGCATATGCAGCATTAATTAATTTAGCCATAATGATTCTATTCATGGTTACAGGTATTGTACCAAATGTCGTAGCTGCACTCATTGCCTGCTTATTAATGGGTGCAACACGGTGCATTGACATGGCCAGCGCTTACCGATCAATCCACTGGCCAACATTAATTTTAATCATTGGTATGATGCCCTTTGCACTAGCTCTCAATAAAACAGGAGGGATATCACTTATATCCGCATGGCTCGAAATCCACCTGCGCCATTTTGGTCCCTATATGGTACTAACATTTATTTTTTTATTATGCTCAACCATTGGCTTATTTATATCCAATACCGCAACAGCCATTTTAATTGCACCAATTGCTATTGATTTAGCATTAAAATTTGGCTATTCGCCGTACCCATTTGCTATGACGGTAGCCATTGCCACATCAGCGTCATTTATTACGCCAGTGTCTTCACCAATTAAAACCATGGTAGTAGCACCTGGTGGCTATAGCTTTGGAGATTTTGTCAAAATTGGCGTGCCATTAACGTTTTTGGTGATGGCAGTTGATATTGCACTAGTGCCAATATTCTTGCCATTTTAAAACTGAACGATTTTTTATTAAAAGCAAATGTGATATATGGAGAGTATTTAGTGTTGCTTTGTTTCGAGTATTTTGAGATTTGCTGATATAATAAGATATTGATGAGGGCTTCAGAAACCATACTAGCTTTTAAAACAAAGCATTTTTACCCTCAAAAAAAGTCAGAAAAACCATTGATTTTATTAAGGTTTTTAAGTGGCTTATACTGCACTTGTTAACCTCTGTTCACGAGCGATCTAGTTTACAGCTCATTGTCAAACAAACAACAGACCTAAAAAAATAATAAAACCAACATAATTATTATTCATAAAGGCACTAAAACATTTGTTTCTATCTCGATTTTTTATTAGCCATTGTTGGTAAATAAATAGTCCTATAACCAATAATAAAGCCATATAAAACATCAGCGATAACTGATTGATTAAACCAATAAATAACAAGCCAATAACAGATATTATCTGTAATAATCCAATAATTAATTTATCATAATTGCCAAATAAAATAGCCGTGGATTTGATGCCAATTTTTATATCATCATTACGATCTACCATCGCATATTGGGTATCGTAAGCAATTGTCCAACAGATATTAGTCAAGAAAAGTATCCAGCACGTTAAGGGGAACTGTTCAATGGTTGCTGCATATACCATCGGAATACTCCAACTAAATGCGATGCCTAAGGTGACTTGTGGTAAATGGGTGTAACGCTTCATGAAAGGGTAAATGAGTGCGGTAAGTAACGCAAAGCAAGCAATTAGCCATGACAGCTTATTTAAATTTAACAATAAACAAAGCGCTATCAGTAATAAGACCAATAGCGTCCATAGTGCGTTTTTTTCGGTTAAAGTACCACGAGCAAGGGGGCGGTTTTTTGTTCGCTCAACGTGTGCATCAAAATGGCGATCGGCATAATCATTCACGACACAACCTGCCGAGCGCATAACAAACACGCCAAGCACAAAAATAATAGTAATATAAGTAGATGGATGACCCGTAAGCCAAATAGCCCAAAGTGTGGGCCAGAGTAAAAGCAATGATCCAATTGGCTTATCCAATCGCATGAGTTGTAAATAAGCTAACATTAATAATATCTATTCTAAATAAATCATAATAGCGATTATACCGATTACGCTAAAAGCTGCAATGTTACGGTATGGCAAGTTATACCCAATGAGTGATGCCAATGAATATTTGCCCCAAATAACCACATTAGATTGAATCGGTTTGCACAAGATGTTAATCACAGCATGTGTAAATATTGCTCAGCAATTACCGCTAACGCTTGATAAAATGGGCTAATCTGGCTTTTCTGTAGCTTTTTTAAATAGGCTGATGACCAACTTAACAAATGTTCATCAATTAATTGTTTTGCTGTTACATGGTGATTATTTTCCAACAACATGGCGTATGCCATAAGCATTAATCCAAATTGATCTTCTGGCTCGTTTATTCCTGTATTGAGTTTTACCCCATGTTGTTGCAGAAATTGGCGATAGCTTTCTAGTGATTTTCCTAGCAATAGGTTTTCTTTATCCAAATAAAATGAACCCCACGGAGGTACAGGCATTGTTCCCTGTCCTTCAAATAATAGTGAAAATTGATAATTAAGGTCTGGATTATCAATTTGATTAACTAATATATGGCACTGCTCATAAATAAGGATAGAATCTTTCCATGGAGCTAAATGGTTAATATGTAATAATGCCGGCGTTAATGATGCAGTAACTTTACTATTGGGTGGATAATAAAAAAACATACCAAGTAGTTTGGCTAATGTGATAGAAACTAACTTATCCAAATAAATATCTCCTTAGAACGATTCTATCAGTTAGTTACACTGATACCCCAAAAAAAACCCGTGGTAATTATGACATATTACTTATACTTCTTCAGGATTAAGTATTTTACCTAAGGTATCGCCAGACATCTTAGCTTGTGCATGGGGTTTTATTACAATATTGGGCTTAGTGAGCTGTGAGCTTGGTAGTGGCGCAATATCGCATTGTTCGCCATAGTGCTGGCGTAGTGTTTCAATTTCATCAAAATCTAAAGCTCGCTGTGGGCATGACTCAACACAAACAGGCTTTAATCCCTCGACAACACGTTCATAACAACCATCACATTTTGACATGACCTTTTTTTGATAATCAAATTGTGGTGCTCCATATGGACAGTGGGTTTCACAATTTCGGCACCCCATGCAAATGTCTTGATTAACAACCACTAAGCCATCTTGTGAACGTTTATGCATTGCCCCCGTTGGGCAACTCTGCACACAAGCAGGTTGTTCGCAATGATTACATGCGATAGACAAATAATAGGTAAAAGTATCATTTTGCCAAAGATTATCAACTAGCTGCCAACCACCACCACCATATTCATAAACACGGCGAAAACGGACGCCTAAAGCACTATCTTTTTCATCTTTACAACTCACTTGGCAAGTTTTACAACCCGTGCATTTTGAAGAATCAATATAAAATCCATATTGCATTTTTATTATCCGTCCTTTTATTTATAACGCGAAACACGTATCCGATACCAGTTTGACATCAACCAAGTTGGTATGCTGTGGATTTGCTTTAGCAAGCACCGTTGGACGCAATGATGTTAAACGATTAATGCAACCGCCAATATCAATCCCTGCAGCATTATTTTTTGCCCACATTCCTTGGGGAATCGCAACAACACCAGGTAATATCCTTGGCGTAACTTTAGCGACAATATGCAACCGACCACGATCGTTATAAACTTCAACTAATTGTCCATGTTTTATTTGCCGTTGTTCGGCATCAAATGGATTAATCCAAATACGGTTAGCGACAGCTTCACGCAATTGTGGCAAATTACTGTAAGTAGAATGGCATTGCCCTTTGGTATGAAATCCAATAAGTTGCAACGGATATTGTTGACGTTTAGATTTATCTTCACTGCCTTCAATCGCTGGTAAATAGGCAGGAATAGGATACAGCACATCTTGCGCATCAAGTTCCCATTCATTGGCAATGTTCGCTAACGTTTCTGAATAGATTTCTATTTTTCCTGACGGGGTAGTTAATGGATTTTTAATGGGATCATCTCTAAAAGCTTTTAATCCAATTTGGCTAACACTATCGGCAAGTTTGCGATCGATAACCCCCATGCCATCAGTATCAGCAAAAGGCGGTAAATGCGGATCACGTTTTCGTAATTGTTCATAACAATACGCTACCCACTGCTCTTGAGTACGGCCTTGGGTAAATTGGTCTTTTACCCCCATTTTCTCAGACAATTCAGTTAATACATCATAAACAGGACGACTTTCCCAAAGCGGTTTAATAGCACTTTGCATACGGATAAGGTAACAATATGCCCCAGATGAATAAGAGTTATTAATCAAGTCATTATTCTCAAACGATGACACGTCGGGTAATAATAAATCAGCATACTTAGCTGATGCTGTCATATGTGTATCCCAAACAAGAATAAATTCACATTTTGACTCATCTTGCAAAATCTGGTGAGTACGATTGAGATCTGAATGTTGATTTCCCAGTACATTACCCGCATAATTCCAGATAAATTTGATCCCCACATCCAATTTATCTTTATCTTTAAGGTAGGCATTTTTAGCAGTCATGCTTGGTCCATCTTCAATCGCTTTCGTCCACAAAAAGAAAGGAATACTGGTTTTTATTGGATTAGGTAAATTAAAGTTAGGTATAGGATAAACAACGCTCCCGCCCCAAGTTCCAATGTTAGTGCCAGGTTTACCAAATTGCCCCGTAATAATTGGTAAGATCATAATGGTTCGCGCAGTATGTTCACCATTTTGCCAACGTTGCACACCATAACCTTGCGAAATCCAAGCAGCTTTAGCATCAACAATATCTATTGCGAGTTTACGAATTTGTGTTGCTGAAATACCTGTTTTTTTGGCTGCCCATTCTGGTGTTTTAGGTGCTTTGTCATAGCCTAAACCTAAAAGGTAAGATTTATAATCACTATAAGGCGGTGCACTATCAGGCAAAGAATCGGCATTCCACCCAATACAGTATTGATTAAGCATATCCTCATCAATACGATCTTGCTCAAGTAATGTATAGCCTATTGCCGCAACTAATGCCGCATCAGTACCGGGAATAATCGGGATCCACTCAGCATTATACGCAACGACACTTTCACTACGACGAGGATCAATAATAATCACCCTTGCATGACTTTGCGCTAACGCATGAAAAAGCTCGGTAACTTGCCCACCGCCTGACATTCGAGTTTCGGCAATGTTATGTCCAAACATAACCACTAAATCAGAATGCTTGATCTGATCCAGTAAAGATTCTTTAGCATGACCAAACAAATAAGGCCGAATAGCTGAAATCTGCCCGCTTGAATAATCACCATGGTAATTTAAATGACCACCAATGATACTTAAAAAACGCTTACATGCATTACGCCCTGAAAGATTAGCGCCCGTTGTTCCTGATCCATACTGATAATAAATTGCTTCATTGCCATATTGATTAATCGTATATTTAAGTTTATTTGCAAGTAAATTAATCGCTTCATGCCAAGAAATACGTTTAAATTTACCTTCACCACGTTTACCAATTCGTAGCATTGGATACTTTAAGCGCGCAGGATCATAAGTTCGCCAACGAACTGCTCTACCGCGAAGGCAAGGGCGGATTTGATGCAGACCAAAAACGGCATCATTAATGCCATCTTCTGAAGATATTTTAGTAATAATATCGTTTTTGACATGAACTTTTAAAGGACAACGACTACCACAGTTAACCAAACAAGCGCTATAAATAATCTTTTCTTTATGAATAGGGTGAGGATGAAAAACTGGGCTATGAGTAACTACGATGTCAGATTTGGCGTCGGTAAAGGGCAGTTGTATTTTACTGGTTATTGCTACTACGTCACTGATTGTTATTGTTTTTTGTGAAGAAGTGTATCGACTTATTTTATTTTTTAATTTACTCACATGTTTCCCTGATATTTATATGGGATCAGTTGATAATAATACTAAAAGGTGAATAAATAAACTAAAACTGAAATAAATTAGCCACTAATGTTTACTAGTATCGAGGTCACTGTCCATCTTTCTCAACAGTTTTTTTAAATATAATCCATTAATATGAAAGACTTTTATTATTCCTTTATAAAATAACAGATCTTATGTGTAGTTTACTAAACTTGACGGCTCACGCCGTCAATAGTGATGTTAATTTCAGCAACGTACCCCCCCCTCTTTTTAAGGCGTTACACATGCCGTTATAGCGTAAGCATAAGGGGCATTATTTAAACGAACACCTCCAGATGCATCAACACCAAACTTATCAGCAGCCCAATATTCACCATCGAGCCAATCGTTGCCTCTATCCGGCTCATCAGTAAAATCACCCCACTCATTAAATAACCCCCCTATCCACCTTTCACCACTTTTGTAGCTAACTTGGCGAAGGTTATAATTTCCTTGCCCTGGCACCCCCCAATGCCAATCAGAGCTATTCGCATTGGTGTAGTCCCCAACACTCGGTATACGATAACGACTTCCTAAACTATCGCAGAATATTTGAGCTTCATCATAAGAGCCGTCACCAGAATCATCTGGATTTGCTAGATACCAACGTTCTATCTTAAAGCTATACAATAACTGGCTGTGGTTACTGTCGGCGTAAAGTTTAAATAATGAGGGACTAAATTTCTTTTTATCCGAGGCTTTACTTGGCCCCTTTAACGTTATTTTTAACTCACTGTTTTCAGTGCTTAATAATAATGTCGCTGAGTTACTACCACTGACGGCTGAAACGGTTGTGCCATTAGCATCAATGACCTGTTCTGGCGTGACACCGCCTAACCCTAAATGAAAACTGAGCCCATTTGAACCCGTTGTCGGAAAGTTTTCCTCTGGAATATGACTATTTACCACCAGAAAACCTAACCCTCGTACCCAGTTTGGCCCCTCCCCACCACCATATCTAGCTGGTGGGCTTGCATAACAAGTGCGCACTCCATTTTTCGCTTTTAAATAGTAAGTTTGACTCACATGATCGAAATCCCTTGCCTTTGGTATGCCATATTGAGTTGACAGTTGAGCATCATCTATGGAAAGTGTTAACACATACAAAGAGCAAAGGTCTAATTTATCTGTAGAATGGCTCTTAACGATACGGGTAAGATAATCACTATTTCGATCATACAAAAAAGCATCTAAAGTACCTGTTATATTGCCATAACTATCCCCATCATCATCCAACAAATTATTGCCACCGATTATCTTGCTTAATTCAATAACTGAATAATTGTCCATCTTGGGAATGGGGACTAATGTTTGAATACCATCAAACGAATCTGCATTACTCGGCAACTCAATTGTATAATAATTATCCACAGCCTTAGCATTTGGATAGAAATTTGACTCCCCATTTTTAGGCACATACTCACGCCCATCGGATAGTCTGATGCCTAATAGCGCTTGAATATTGCCTTTGGTGACACCACCATCAAAAGTAAGATAGGGAGCGCTCCCATGTATCACTTGTGTTGTTGTGGCTGATAATGCACTGGCATAATGAATATGGCACGTAATTAAAAATAGGCTTAATATAAAATGACGCAATATCGCCTTTACGTTATAACAATACGATTTAAGTAAAACACATACAGAAGAAAATGTTGAAACAAAAAATAAAATAACAAGATACTGATAATTATAGCTTGACTGCCACCGCTGGTAAGTGATTATTTTTAACATTTTTATTTCCTTCCCATATATTCATATTAGTATTTTATTAACAATCATTGATATTAACGCCTCAAACTTGTGCCATTAAATAATGATAGTTAAATTGGATTATAAATGCTTTTGTCTATTTTATTAGCAATATTTTTCTTATTTATTAATAAATTTTATAACTTAACGTTGTCTATTTAAGTTTATTAGATTTGATGATGATTTGATTAACTACCTTTACCATTGACCTTGGTCTTATTTATGAAAGGTTGTTATAATAAGCCCATTTATTCGGATAAATAGAAACATTATGCCACAACCCACTTATAACGCCGTTGATATTGAAGTATTAAAAGGCCTTGATCCTGTTCGCCATCGCCCTGGAATGTACACTGACACAAGTCGTCCAAATCATTTAGGGCAAGAAGTCATTGATAATAGTGTTGATGAAGCGATCGCTGGCCATGCTCGTAAAATCAAAGTGACACTTTATGAAGATAACTCATTAGAAGTTATCGACGATGGTCGAGGTATGCCTGTTGATATTCACCCAGAAGAAGGCGTGCCAGCCGTTGAGCTATTACTTTGTCGTTTACACGCTGGTGGTAAATTTTCTAACAAGAATTACCAATTTTCGGGCGGTTTACACGGTGTCGGCATTTCAGTTGTCAATGCATTATCAAAACGCGTTGATGTTACTGTTCATCGTGACGGGCAAGTGTATGAAATCGCGTTTGAAAATGGCAACAAAGTTGAGGATCTACACGTTACTGGCACTTGTGGGCGCCGTAATACAGGCACCAAAGTCCATTTTTGGCCAGACGAAAAATATTTTGATTCACCAAGATTTTCTGTTCCTCGATTGTCTCATTTATTAAAAGCCAAAGCAGTGCTTTGCCCAGGGCTTGAAATTATCTTTAAAGATAAAATTAACAATACTGAGCAACGTTGGTGTTATCAAGACGGTCTAAAAGACTATTTAATGGAATCTGTTAGTGGTTACTCACTATTACCCGATACCCCCTTTACTGGCAACCATATTGGTGAAACGGAAGCGGTAGAATGGGCGCTACTTTGGTTACCCGAAGGTGGCGATCTATTGACCGAAAGTTACGTTAACTTAATCCCAACCGTTCAAGGCGGTACACATGTTAATGGTTTACGCCAAGGATTGTTAGATGCTATGCGTGAGTTTTGTGAATTCCGCAATTTATTACCACGAGGCTTAAAATTAACCGCCGATGATATTTGGGAACGTTGTGCTTATGTGATTTCGGTCAAAATGCAAGAGCCACAATTTGCAGGTCAAACTAAAGAGCGCTTATCTTCACGGCAATGTGCGGCTTTTGTTTCGGCTATTGTGAAAGATGCATTTAGTCTTTGGCTAAATCAAAATGTACAATTAGCCGAATTACTAGCCGAAATGGTCATTTCGAGTGCGCAAAAACGTTTAAAGGCATCTAAAAAAGTCATCCGCAAAAAATTGACCAGTGGCCCTGCTTTACCGGGTAAATTGGCGGATTGTTCATCTCAAGATTTAAGCCGTACTGAGCTTTTTTTAGTGGAAGGAGATTCTGCTGGTGGTTCAGCCAAACAAGCTCGAGACCGTGAATACCAAGCCATTATGCCACTTAAAGGTAAGATTTTAAATACTTGGGAAGTATCATCTGATGAAGTATTAGGGTCACAAGAAATCCATGATATTTCGGTTGCTATCGGTATTGATCCTGACAGCGATGATTTGAGCCAGCTACGTTATGGCAAAATCTGTATTTTAGCCGATGCTGACTCTGATGGATTACACATTGCCACCTTGCTTTGTGCTTTATTTGTTCGTCATTTCCGCGCTATGGTTGAACATGGGCATGTCTTTGTTGCGATGCCACCACTTTATCGCATTGATTTGGGTAAAGAAGTTTATTACGCGCTTGATGAAGAAGAAAAAGAAGGTATTTTAGAGCAACTTAAACGCAAAAAAGGTAAGCCAAATGTACAACGTTTTAAAGGTTTAGGGGAAATGAACCCTCTGCAACTACGAGAAACGACAATGGATCCAAATACACGCCGTTTAGTACAGTTATCGCTTGATGATACAGAGCAGACTATGGCATTAATGGACATGTTACTTGCCAAAAAGCGCTCAGAAGATCGCCGAGAATGGTTACAAGAGAAAGGCGATCAAGTTGAACTTGATGTCTAATATAAAGAATGATTTAGAGGAACAATAATGAGTGAGATAACTCATGACGGAGTAGAAATCCAGTCACTACGAACATTTACCGAAAGTGCCTATCTGAACTACTCGATGTATGTCATTATGGATCGTGCATTGCCATTTATTGGTGACGGTTTGAAACCCGTGCAACGACGCATTGTTTATGCCATGTCCGAATTAGGGCTTAATGCACAAGCTAAATTCAAAAAATCAGCACGCACCGTTGGGGATGTGCTTGGTAAATATCATCCACACGGCGATAGCGCATGTTATGAAGCCATGGTACTTATGGCACAACCCTTCTCTTATCGTTATCCATTGGTTGATGGACAAGGTAACTGGGGGGCACCTGATGATCCCAAATCATTTGCTGCCATGCGCTATACTGAATCGCGTTTATCTAAATATGCTGAATTATTATTAGGTGAATTAGGCCAAGGAACTGTTGATTATACCCCCAATTTTGATGGTACCTTGCAAGAACCTAAAATGTTACCAGCTAGATTGCCAAATATCTTATTAAATGGCACAACAGGTATTGCCGTAGGGATGGCAACGGATATTCCGCCACATAATATTCGTGAAGTTGCCAATGCGGCTATTATGCTTGCTGATAATCCTAATGCGACCCTTAGTGAAGTGATGGCTCACATACCAGGGCCTGATTTCCCAACCGATGCTGAGATTATTACTTCATCAGAAGACATTGCAAAAATCTACAAAACAGGACGCGGGTCAATTCGCATGCGTGCTGTTTGGAAAAAAGAAGATGGTGATATTGTCATTACTGATCTACCTCATCAAGTTTCAGGGGCTAAAATCTTAGAACAAATTGCCTCGCAAATGCGTGCCAAAAAACTGCCTTTAATTGAAGATTTAAGAGATGAGTCCGATCATGAAAACCCAACGCGCCTAGTGATTGTGCCTCGTTCAAATCGGGTGGATTTAGAGCAAGTGATGAATCATCTATTTGCAACAACCGATCTCGAAAAAAGCTACCGCGTTAATATGAACATGATTGGGCTAGATAATCGCCCATCAGTAAAAGGATTAGTTGAGATTCTTACTGAATGGCTAGAGTATCGTAAAAATACTGTTACGCGTCGCTTAAATTATCGTTTAGATAAAATATTAAAAAGACTGCACATTCTTGATGGTTTATTGATTGCATTTTTGAATATTGACGAAGTGATTGAAATTATTCGCCATGAAGATGAGCCTAAAAAAGAGCTGATTAACCGTTTTGCCTTAACCGACATTCAAGCCGAGGCAATTTTAGAACTAAAACTACGCCAATTAGCCAAACTTGAAGAAGTGCGCATTAAAGGCGAACAGAGTGATCTTGCAAAAGAGCGCGATCACTTGCAAGCCTTGTTATCTTCGCCTAAAAAACTGAGCAACCTTATCAAAAAAGAGTTACAAGAAGATGCCGAAAAATATGGTGACAAACGTCGCTCACCCATGGTTCAACGTAGTGAAGCAAAAGCAATGAGTGAGCAAGAATTAACACCATCAGAGTCTGTTACCGTGATTTTATCCGAAATGGGCTGGGTAAGAACGGCAAAAGGTCACGATATCGATCCTGCTGGTTTAAGCTATAAAGCAGGTGATAATTTTAAAGCAGCCGCTAAAGGTAAAAGCAATCAACCCGTTATCTTTTTCGATTCAACCGGTCGCAGTTACGCTATCGAGCCAAACACATTACCATCGGCTAGAAGCCAAGGTGAACCATTAACGGGCAAATTAGCGCTCCCCGCTAACGCAACGGTTGAACATGTACTGATGAGTCAAGAGGATAATCAAAAATTATTACTTGCTTCAAGCGCTGGATATGGCTTTATTTGTAAATTTAGTGATTTAGTTGCTCGTAATCGTAATGGTAAGGCGATTATCAATTTACCGAAAGAGGCAAAAATACTTGCACCAATTGAAATTACATCTGAAGATAGCTTACTATTATCTATTACTCAAGCTGGGCGAATGCTTATCTTTCCTGTAAAAGATCTACCTGAACTGGCTAAAGGCAAAGGGAATAAAATTGTATCTCTTGCAGGTGCTGATGATAGCCTTGCTTATCTACTATTAATTACACCAGAAACATCGATAACCTTATATGTCGGTAAACGCAAACTTACGTTAAACCCTGTTGATTTACAAAAATTTAGGGCTGAACGTGCACGTAAAGGAAGCACCTTACCACGGGGTTTACAAAAAATAGATCGAATTGAGGTGAACAAATAATGTCTTTTATCTGGGCAATAATTACCGGCTTTGTATTAAGCCTTATATTAAAAACGGGGTGGGGCTTTATACTAGGGCTATTTGTTGGACCAATGCTTTACCAAACTTTTTGTAATAAATTAACCGAACAAAAAACCAAAGCAAATCCAGAACTTTACTTAACGGTGGTTTTTGAAGTGCTAGGCCATTTAAGTAAAGCGAAAGGCGTTGTCACACAAGATGATATAAATCTTGCAAGCCAATTTATGGATAGGCTACAACTTAATAGTAGCAGCCGAAAACTTGCCCAAGACTCATTTAATCGTGGCAAGGCCAGTAATTACCCGCTACGATCACGCCTTCAAGAGCTTTACACTCAATACCGTTTTAGACGCAACGTATTAAATATTTTTTGTGAACAGTTGATTCAAGCAGCATTAGTCGATGGTGTGTTGGATGATAAAGAACAACAAATCCTGTTGATAGTGGCAGATGAATTAAATATTTCTCACCAAAAAATGACACTATATATCCAAATGATGATGGGCAGTTACCATTTCCACCAAAATAATTACAGCTACCAACAAAATCAACGTAGCCAGCACCAATATGATCAATATCAACGCAATAATAATAACTATGGCGGTTACCAAAATCGCTCATCACAATCAGATCTACAAAATGCTTACAAAATATTAGGCGTTAAATCTACAGACGAAATTCCCGAAATCAAAAGGGCTTATCGAAAATTAATGAATGAACATCATCCCGATAAATTAGTTTCAAAGGGCTTACCTAAAGAGATGCTAGAAGCAGCTAAAAAACGTGCGCAAGAAATCCAAGCCGCTTATGATCTTATCAAAACGTCTCGTGGTTTTAAATAGAGACGTTTATCATGATGCATTGGCGTTCAATCCTGCGAATTATCGGGTTATTAATTGCCCTGTTATCGGTATTTATGTTGCTACCAGCACTTGTTGCTTTAATCTATCGTGATGGTGCTGGTGCCATCTTTGTGCGATCGTTTTTTGCCGCATTGATATTAGGCTGTTTATTATGGCTACCAAATCGCCACCATCGCCATGAACTGAGCACGCGTGAAGGCTTTTTTATCGTCGTACTATTTTGGGTGGTGTTAGGTACAATCGGCGCATTTCCGTTTATTTTTGACACACATATTAATTTAAATTTAACTAACGCCTTTTTTGAATCATTCTCAAGCCTAACAACAACTGGCGCAACAACCATCGTTAAATTAGATCACCTACCTAAAGCCCTGCTTTTTTATCGGCAATTACTACAATGGCTTGGTGGTATGGGGATTATCGTTTTAGCTGTCGCCATTTTACCATTATTGGGCGTTGGGGGAATGCAACTTTACCGAGCAGAGATTCCCGGTCCACAAAAAGATAGCAAAATGCGCCCTCGTATTGCCGAAACGGCTAAAACACTTTGGTCAATTTATATTTTACTGACCACGCTTTGTGCTGTTTGTTTATGGGCAGCTGGAATGAATGCCTTTGATGCCATTTCACATAGCTTTTCAACAATATCGATGGGTGGATTTTCAACGCATGACAATAACCTTGCTTATTTTAATAGTGCTGCAATCAATTACATTATCACCCTGTTTTTAATCTTATCGGGTTGTAACTTTGCTCTACATTTTGCCGCATTAAATGGGTTTTCTATTAAGGTTTACTGGCGAGATCAAGAATTTAGAACGTTCATCTTTATTCTCGTTGTGCTAATTGCAATCTGTGCATTTGGTATTTATTTTTACCAATCAGAGCGAAAACTCAGTATAGATAAGATAGTATTACAAGTTGTATCGATAGTTGCCACCGTTGGTTTTACTGTGGATGATATCAATACATGGCCATCATCATTACCCATCTTTTTGTTATGTGCATCATTTATTGGTGGCTGTGCAGGTTCAACAGGTGGTGGTCTAAAAGTGGTTCGCGTACTACTTTTATTTATGCAAGGATCCCGCGAACTTAAACGCTTAATTCACCCCAATGCCATCTATACTTTAAAATTAAATAATCGAGTGGTTCCAGAACGAATTATCGAAGCAGTTTGGGGCTTTTTTTCGGCCTATACCTTAGTGTTTTTAGTTAGCCTATTTATTATTATGGCAACAAGTATTGATGCCACTGACTCTTTTTATATTGTGGCCTCATCACTCAATAACTTAGGTGTTGGTCTCGGTAGCGTCAGTGATAACTTTGCTAACGTCAGTAATATCGTTAAATGGGTGATGGTGGTTGATATGTTATTTGGCCGATTAGAAATATTTACTTTATTAGTTTTATTCACCCCAACGTTTTGGCGAAGCTGATTTTATACTAAAACACATGCTTTCCTAAAAGTTTTTGACAAAATACACAAATTTACAAATATTTTATTGATTATTTAGCCAATTACAGACAGAATTACTGGGCAGCATGTGCTGTATTTATTAGAGGTAATCACCTGACATATGGAATGGATCATGGATCCTACAATCTGGATTGGCTTATCCACTCTGGTTGTACTTGAAATCGTCCTTGGTATTGATAACATTGTTTTTATTGCCATTCTTGCCGAGAAACTTCCACCCCATCAACGAGACAAAGCCCGCATTACAGGCCTTGCCTTTGCATTAATTACCCGAGTGTTATTATTAATGTTCACGGGTTGGTTAGTTACACTCACTACACCATTATTTTCAATATCTGGAATCAACTTTAATGCACGCCAACTGATTATGTTAATCGGGGGGATATTTTTACTATTTAAAGCCACAATGGAGCTCAATGAGCGCCTTGAAGGTGCGTCACACGAAGATGGAAAACCGAAAAAAACTTCTCACTTTTGGACTGTTGTAGCCCAAATAGTCGTACTTGATGCGGTGTTCTCACTTGATTCGGTGATTACCGCTGTGGGAATGGTTGAACATATTCCTGTGATGATTATTGCTGTTTGCATCGCCATTGGCATTATGATGGTGGCAAGTAAACCATTGGCTAATTTTGTCAACGCTCACCCAACGATTGTCATTCTCTGCTTGAGCTTTTTATTAATGATTGGCTTTAGCCTAGTTGCCGAAGGTTTTGGTTTTATGATTCCAAAAGGTTACCTATATGCCGCAATTGGATTCTCAATTATGATTGAGTTTTTCAACCAATTAGCTATTTTTAACCGGCGCAAAGCATTAAATAAAAAACCATTACGTGAACGCACTGCCGAAGCAATTTTACACCTATTAAAAGGTGATGCAGAAGAAGATCCCGATACCCACACCATTGATGTGGTGTCAGATGCCAATAAAAAAGTCTCGGTATTTAATCATCAAGAACTAAGCATGGTTGAGCGAGTGCTTGGCCTAGCGCAACGTTCCGTCAGTAGTATCATGACATCTAGGCTTGATGTTGATATGGTTAATATTAATGATAATCGAGATGTCATCATAAAAGAAATCTTTGATAATCCTCATTCACGCTTAGTAGTCACGGATAATGACTCGATTGATGAACCATTAGGCATCATCCAAGTTAATGATCTTTTAAAAGACATACTCCAAAGCGAAAAGCCAATCGATATTCATTCGCTTATCAAACAACCGTTGATCTTCCCTGAAACGGTATCGTTACTGGTTGCCTTAGAACAATTTAAAAAAGCCAAAACCCATTTTGCCTTTGTGGTTGATGAGTTTGGTTCAATGCAAGGGGTTGTTTCGGTAACCGATATTATCGAAACCATTGCCGGCGATTTCCCAACGGAAGAAGAGGAAATTGATGCTAAACATGATATTCAATGTTTAGATGATAACAGCTGGATTGCTAACGGCTATATTCCTGTTGAAGAGCTAGTACGCTTTGTCCCTATTCCTATTGATGATAAGCGTGAATATCATACTTTGGCAGGACTATTAATGGAAAAAGCACAACATTTACTCAATGTTGGCGAAACCATTCAAATTGGCGATTATTTATTTGAAGTAGCCGAAATAGAAAGCCACAGAATTTTGAAAGTAAAAATTACGTTAAATAAACTCAATTCTGGTGCATTGTAATACAGTATAGCCAGAATAACGCTTGACCAAAATAAATAACTGGCAATAATAATGCGGTAACACCTCTGAAGATGTGGAGCTACAACTCCTCATCTTTTTTATTTTTACTTTTTGGTAAAAAAGCTAGCACTGTTTATCAACATTTATGATTACTTATCAATCCAATTAGGCCTGAACTTATGAATTCAATATTCGAAAAACTGTTTCAATTGAAAGAAAAAAAAACAACTATCGGTACGGAAATAATTGCAGGATGTACAACCTTCCTTACTATGGTGTATATCATCTTTGTTAATCCATCCATTTTATCGGCAACAGGTATGGATACCTCCGCAGTATTTGTTTTAACTTGTGTGGTTACTGCCTTTGCATCTATTTTAATGGGTTTGTTTGCTAATTTACCCATTGCATTAGCACCCGCAATGGGGCTGAATGTCTTCTTTGCCTATGGCATGTGTGGTGCCATGGGCTACTCTTGGCAAGTCGGTATGGGTGCCATATTTTGGGGCTCGCTCGTCTTTTTCGCTTTATCCCTATTTAAAGTTCGCCACTGGCTAATTGAACATATTCCACAATGTTTACGTATAGGTATCAGTGCGGGTATTGGGCTATTTATTGCCTTTATGGGCTTTCAAAATATGGGCATTGTAGTCGCATCGCCTTCTACCCTATTAACCATGGGCAATATCTTATCGCTTAAAGTATTATTGGGATCACTGGGTTTTTTCATCATTATTATTTTAGCGGCACGTAACTTTCATGCTGCGGTATTAATTTCGATTTTAGTTGTGACATTACTGGCACTATGGCTCGATCCTAATATTAATTATCAAGGTATTGTGTCCATGCCACCAAGTGTTAGTAGCGTTGTTGGCCATGTTGATCTCGCTGGCTCACTTAATATTGGCATTATGGGAGTTATTTTTTCAGTCATGATTGTCAGCCTATTCGATTCATCTGGCACCATATTGGCTTTAACCGATAAAGCAGGAATTAGTGATGAGAAAGGCCGTTTTCCTAAAATGCGCCAAGCACTATTAATCGATAGCTTTAGTTCATCGCTAGGTGGATTATTCGGCACATCATCGGTATTAACCTATATCGAAAGTTCAGCAGGCATTTCTGTTGGTGGGCGCACAGGCTTAACGGCAGTTGTTGTTGGCGTGTTATTTTTAATTGTGACTTTTTTATCGCCACTGGCCCATTTAGTGCCAACTTATGCCACATCTGGGGCGCTTATTTTTGTTGGCATTTTAATGGTTTCAAGCTTAGTTAAAGTTAAGTGGTCTGATTTAACCGAGGCAACACCAGCATTTATTACCGCAATCATGATGCCTTTTGCCTTTGCTATTACAGAAGGCGTTGCGCTAGGTTTTATCTCTTACGTAGTGCTAAAAACCTTTACAGGTAAGTTTAAAGAGCTCAATCTTTGCGTAATTATTTTTGCGTTACTATTTGCTTTAAAATTTATCTTTATCGATCACCATTAAAACAATTCCCCATTGTGACTTACAATGGGGAATAAGCATTTTTCAAAACGGCTAATACAGATATTGATCTGTTTTTGCTTATGAATATCAGTATAAAAATACTACCCTCTTTTCATTAAAAAAACGATGACCTTCAACAAGAATTAAACTCTAGATCAAACACTTAATATTAGCAAAAACTTGACATTATATCTTCTGGGGTCTAGAATCTTGCGACCCAAAACTTATATACATAGGTTTTGGTCTACAGTTATTAATTACGTATCTAAAAAGCAATTTTAAATTTATTTTAATTAATCAGGAGCTTATTAATGGCAACAATTAATCAGCTGGTACGCAAACCAAGAGCACTAAAGGAAGCAAAAAGTAACGTTCCTGCCCTTGAAGCATGCCCGCAAAAACGCGGTGTTTGTACTCGTGTTTATACAACTACACCGAAAAAACCAAACTCAGCATTACGTAAAGTGTGTCGTGTACGTTTAACTAACGGTTTTGAAGTAACTTCTTATATCGGTGGTGAAGGTCACAACTTACAAGAGCATAGTGTAATTTTAATCCGTGGTGGTCGTGTTAAAGACTTACCAGGTGTGCGTTACCACACTGTTCGCGGTGCATTAGACTGCGCAGGTGTTAAAGATCGCAAACAAAGCCGTTCTAAATACGGTGTTAAACGACCTAAAGCTTAATGGAACTCCGTTAAGTAAGGCCAAACTATATAATTCCATTTAACTCATTTGAGTTTTGGGTAAACCTGAAAAATTTATAACATATAAACGGAGTATTCCAATGCCACGTCGTCATGTTGTCGGTCAAAGAAAAATTCTTCCTGATCCGAAGTTCGGTTCAGAGTTACTGGCGAAATTTGTAAATATTTTAATGATAGATGGTAAAAAATCTATCGCAGAATCAATCGTATATTCAGCTCTTGATAAATTAGCTGAGCGTAGTGGAAAAGACCACTTAGCAGCTTTCGAAGTTGCATTAGATAACGTAAGACCAACTGTAGAAGTTAAGTCTCGTCGCGTTGGTGGTTCTACATACCAAGTTCCTGTTGAAGTGCGCCCTGTTCGTCGTAATGCACTTGCAATGCGTTGGATTGTAGATGCTGCACGTAAACGTGGCGATAAATCAATGGCTCTACGCCTTGCGAATGAACTTATGGATGCTTTTGAAAACAAAGGTACCGCTGTGAAAAAACGCGAAGATGTTCATCGTATGGCTGAAGCTAATAGAGCGTTTGCACACTATCGTTGGTAATCAAGTTATTTACACAAATAACTTGAATTAAGACTGATTGTCCTTATCTGCTTTCAGTCTACTTAAATGATATTTTGTTAAGCAAACGATTCTAAATAGAGGATTAATATGGCTCGTACAACCCCCATAGCACGTTACCGTAATATTGGTATCAGTGCGCATATTGACGCAGGTAAAACAACAACAACTGAACGTATTTTGTTTTACACTGGCGTAAGTCACAAAATTGGTGAAGTTCATGATGGCGCAGCGACCATGGACTGGATGGAACAAGAACAAGAACGTGGTATTACTATCACATCTGCAGCAACAACTGCATTCTGGTCTGGTATGGGTCAACAATTTGAACCACACCGCATCAACATTATCGACACCCCGGGACACGTTGACTTCACAATCGAAGTTGAGCGTTCTATGCGTGTACTTGATGGTGCAGTTATGGTTTATTGTGCTGTAGGCGGTGTTCAACCACAATCAGAAACAGTATGGCGCCAAGCAAATAAATATAAAGTTCCACGTATCGCATTTGTAAACAAAATGGACCGTATGGGTGCTAATTTCTTACGTGTTGTTGATCAAATCAAAACCCGTTTAGCCGCCGTTCCTGTTCCTTTAGTTTTACCAATCGGTGCAGAAGAAGCATTTACTGGTGTGGTTGATTTACTTAAACGTAAAGCAATCAACTGGAATGATGCCGACCAAGGCGTAACATTCACTTACGAAGATGTACCAGCAGATATGGTTGAGCAAGTTGAAGAATGGCGCTCATTCTTAATAGAAACTGCTGCTGAAGCAAGTGAAGAGTTAATGGAAAAATACCTTGGTGGTGAAGAGTTAACTGAAGAAGAAGTCAAAGCAGCACTACGTGAGCGCGTGCTTGCTAACGAAATCATCTTAGTAACTTGTGGTAGTGCCTTTAAAAATAAAGGTGTTCAATTTATGCTTGATGCCGTTATTGAATATTTACCAGCACCAACCGATGTACCAGCAATCAAAGGTGAATTACAAAATGGTGAAGCTGCGGAACGTCATTCAAGTGATGATGAACCATTCTCATCATTAGCATTCAAAATTGCAACTGACCCATTTGTTGGTAACTTAACATTCTTCCGTGTTTACTCAGGTGTTGTTAACTCTGGTGATACCGTTCTTAACTCAGTTAAAGATAAAAAAGAACGTTTTGGTCGTATCGTTCAGATGCACGCTAACAAACGTGAAGAAATCAAAGAAGTTCGCGCAGGTGACATTGCAGCAGCTATCGGTCTTAAAGATGTGACTACTGGTGATACACTTTGTGCTGAAAGCGCACCAATCATTCTTGAAAGAATGGAGTTCCCAGAGCCAGTAATCTCGGTTGCTGTTGAACCAAAAACAAAAGCTGACCAAGAAAAAATGGGACTTGCTTTAGGTCGATTAGCGCAAGAAGATCCTTCATTCCGTGTTCACACTGACGAAGAATCAGGTCAAACTATTATTTCTGGTATGGGTGAGCTTCACTTAGAAATCATCGTTGACCGTATGAAACGTGAATTTAAAGTGGAAGCAAATGTTGGTAAACCACAAGTTGCTTACCGTGAAACAATTCGCAATGAAGTAGAACAAGAAGGTAAATTTGTTCGCCAATCTGGTGGTCGTGGTCAATATGGTCATGTATGGTTAAAAATCAAGCCATTAGAAGCAGGCGGCGAAGGCTACAAATTCAACAACGAAATTGTTGGTGGTGTGGTTCCTAAAGAATACATCCCTGCAGTTGATAAAGGCTGTCAAGAACAAATGAAAAACGGTGTTCTTGCTGGTTACCCAATTGTTGATGTTGAAGTCACTATCTTTGATGGTTCTTACCATGATGTCGACTCATCAGAAATGGCATTTAAAATTGCTGGTTCAATGGCATTTAAAGACGGCTTTATGAAAGCAAAACCAGTGCTTTTAGAACCGATTATGAAAGTAGAAGTTGAAACTCCTGAAGATTATATGGGTGATGTTATCGGTGACTTAAACCGTCGTCGCGGTATGATCGAAGGAATGGAAGATACTGCAACTGGTAAAACAGTAAAAGCACAAGTTCCACTTTCAGAAATGTTTGGTTATGCAACAGACCTACGTTCACAAACACAAGGTCGTGCTTCTTACTCTATGGAGTTCTTGAAGTACAATGAAGCACCAACAAATATTGCAACAGCAATTATTGAAGCTCGTAAAGCGAAATAATTATTTATCTAAATAAAGTAACGCTTCCCTTAATAACATAAGGGAAGTGATTTAATAAAGGAACATTAAGATGTCTAAAGAAAAATTTGAACGTACAAAACCCCACGTTAACGTTGGTACAATCGGCCACGTTGACCATGGTAAAACAACTTTAACTGCAGCAATTACTTCTGTTCTTGCTAAAAAATACGGCGGTCAAGCTCGTGCATTCGATCAAATCGATAACGCACCAGAAGAAAAAGCACGTGGTATCACCATCAATACTTCACACGTTGAATACGATACACCAACTCGCCACTATGCGCACGTAGACTGCCCAGGCCATGCTGACTATGTTAAAAACATGATCACTGGTGCGGCACAAATGGACGGTGCTATCTTAGTAGTAGCAGCAACTGATGGTCCTATGCCACAAACTCGTGAGCACATCCTTTTAGGTCGTCAAGTAGGTGTTCCTTACATCATCGTATTCTTAAACAAATGTGATATGGTTGATGACGAAGAGTTATTAGAATTAGTTGAAATGGAAGTCCGTGAACTTCTATCTCAATACGATTTCCCAGGTGATGACACACCAGTAATCCGTGGTTCAGCGCTTAAAGCATTAGAAGGCGAAGCAGCGTGGGAAGACAAAATTGTTGAATTAGCTGAAGCATTAGACAGCTACATCCCAGAGCCAGAGCGTGATATTGACAAACCATTCCTATTACCAATTGAAGACGTATTCTCAATTTCAGGTCGTGGTACAGTAGTAACTGGTCGTGTTGAACGCGGTATCATCAAAGTGGGTGAAGAAGTTGAAATCGTTGGTATCAAACCAACAACTAAAAC
>NZ_LZGW01000025.1 GCF_001690275.1 Gilliamella sp. WF3-4
GATGGAATTATGCCAAGTGATATTAGATTTTCACGCCAAGGTACTGATATAATTGCAACATTAATTGGAGGCAACAGTAGTATAACCTTTAAGAATATCTTTTCTGATGCAACGTCAGCAAGAGCAAGCATTAATACAAATAACGTTATTGAAGAGTTCATTTTTGCGGATGGTACAAAATTAACGTGGGATGAGGTACTAAATAACCATCTATATATGATTGGCACAGATAAAGATGATATCATTTTAGGAAGTAAAGGTAATGATATCTTATCGGGTGGTAAAGGGAATGACCTTTTATCAGGCGGAGCAGGAAACGATACCTATTTGTTCAATCTGGGCGACGGTCACGATACAATAGATAATCGAGGCGAATTAGAATACACTGGTTTCTTAAATAGAATAAAATCGGATGTTGATACTATCCGTTTTGGTGATGGTATTAGCGCTGATATGTTAAGCTGTGCTAGAAGAAACAAAGATTTAGTTATATCTATA
>NZ_LZGW01000026.1 GCF_001690275.1 Gilliamella sp. WF3-4
CACTGGCATTTAACAGTTCATTACCTTGGATATAACCCCCAATTTGGGTTTTGCTGGTTTTACTGCTGTTATTTAAAATTACACCTTGCTTTGAGACATCAAACTGTTGGTATTTGTTATGTGAAACGCCTTTATTATTCGGCGTTTGTATGTTGACCTGTGTGGTGCCGTTCGCCGTTGAGGTCACCTGCGGTTGATGATGTTTACTCGCTTGACGGTCCGGCACAATACTACTGCCATAAACTGGCGAACTGATACTGACAAAGCCCAATGATACAGAAATAAGAAAGGTTATCGGACTTAAATTGGCAAAAAGTGATTTTAATGCGGTTAGGCTTGAAGTTGAGTTGCTTTTTTCACCGCCTATCGGTGTCTTAGCAATATCAGCAACCACCATCTGCATGTTACGCTTTTTGTTAAAAATAACTCGATATAACTTCTTATTCATTGCTAATTCCTTATCCTTGATTTCTTGATTTTATTGCGATATTGCCTCTGTAGTTCTAATACTATTGAGCTTCTATTTACCTAGTAATTCCAGTTGATACCGAAACCTAATACTAACGGATTGGTTTTAAACCTTGCCGGTTTACGAATCGGTGCTCCTGCAAATACATCATAGTAAAATCCATAATGATTGCCTCTCACCCCAATAACACCTCCGGTTAAATGTCTACCTAACAAATATTCACTTTTCGCCCCTGACACTTCGCCGGTATCAAGCCCTAAATATGGCTCATAGTTAAACGGCGCTTGCCAAACTAATTCGTTGCGGATATACCAACCTCGATCAGCTTTTAACGTCAGTTCACCATCAAAACCGCGAACACTCCATCGACCGCCAATTGAAAACTGGTCCGGCGAGGTCAAACGTTCACCTCGCGTATATTGCCCTTGATAATCAAAACGATAACGAAATTGTTGCTGACCTAAACTAAAAGGAATATGTGTCGATAAATTGACTAAGAAAATGTCAGATAGTGCACTGCCATTATCTTCTGGATTATGCTCTTCTGGTGCCTTTCGCGCATTAAACCAACGTACCCCTTTTTGGTACGTGACGCCTGCATCTAAGGTTATATCTTTTATATAATGTCGATGTTGTAAGCCCAGTTGCCAGTTTGTGGTCTTCCTTTGCTGGATTTCTATTTCGGTATCATTAATATAGTTATGCGATTGGCGTAAGCTTATGCCGTAACTTAATGTGGTTTTTTGTGATTCATTCCGATGAATAAGCCGGCTAAGCTGTATATTGGCATTGCGACTACGACCACTGTATTTATAATCTTCATTTTGTCCTGCTACCGTCTGATGATATTTATTACCCGATAGCGAAGCGTTTAATAACCAATAACCAAATGGCACCGAATAAGATAATAAATAGTTACGTGAACCATATTTACCTTTACCGTTTAAATCATGCCCACCAGATAAATAAAATGCGTCGCTTAACGATAATAAATTGTCCAAATAGAGGGTCGCTCCGCCTTGGTCGCGTCCTGTTGCTTTGGTGCCTGAATCATCAACCGATAACCCAATTCGCCACATCTTTGTTTGCTTGCGACTAATTACGATATCACTTTCACCCGGTTTGTCGCCTGGCACTAATTGCATTTGTGCGCTGACCGTCGGTAAGCGTTGTAAATTCTCAAGCCCTTGTTCAATATCGCGTAAATTAAGTGTTTTGTTTTCTCTTACAGGCATAGCGCTATAAAGCTGTGCATATTTATCGCTATCATCACTGTAATAAATTCGCCTTACTTTACCTTCAACAAGCAATAATTTTAAAGTCCCTGCTGTTAAATCTTGCTCAGGTGCAACAACGCGCGTAGTAATCAATCCATAGCTAACTAAGCGGTCTTGTAGTTTACTCATCAATAAGTTAATTCCTTGCCCTCCCAAGCAGCGATGCTCTGCTTGTTGCGCCAGCCTCTTTAATGGAATAAACCAAGGTAATTTGTCTCGTTCCATTAACTCGACATGATCAATGTTAAAACAATGAGCTTCAGTCGGAAAATCTATCCCTTTAGTGGTAGCGTTCGGGGGTAATAAACGAATATCGGGGAAGGTAGGACTAAGCAAATCTTGTAGTGCTTTTTGTCGCTCTTGCTGGTGGATCAACTGCTGATCACCCAGTGCCTGTGTTGGCTGAACTTCGGCCAATACAGGGGTAAAGGGTAAGATCACAAAGGCTAAACTTACTAGATATTTTATAGAAACTTTCATCGGAAAACTTATTATCGTGTTAATTTTACTCAAATGCCAGACAAAATTCAGTCAGGATATTAAACTTTATTAGACTCAATGTCCATATAAAACATAAAAAGATATTATTAAATAATATCTTTCAGATTGATGACAAACCTCGATATAATTCGGGGTTTATTTTTTTATTTAAACCTAAATAGGATTTTTAATTTGGATTTTATTAAATAAATTAAAAAATAGCCTAAAAAAACGTAACAAAAATAGCTTTATCGCTATTTTCTTGATATTTTGAGCCGTTGCGGCCAATAAACACTGCATTTGAACCTGCGCTCTTCCTCTAAATCGAGCATAACGATGTCCGTGATGTTGTTTAGCATCAGCAAAGCTGCGCTCTATCGTTTCTTTTCGCCGAGCATAGACTTTTTTACCCCACTGACTTAAATGAATCTCGTTGGCTTTTTCTTTATCTGCTTCCCAGATATGCCGTGTGATGACTTTCTGTGTATTTTTACTCTGTGTACACTGTGACAATAACGGACAGATTTTGCAGGTTGTTGCATCAGAATGATAATGACGATAACCTTCCCTGCTGGTAGTTTTATATATTAATGTTTGCCCGTTTGGGCAAGTATAAGTATCGTTTTGACGGTTATAGATAAACTGCTTTTTTCTGATGGGATTCGCACCATGGGTGGGGCGACGATAACCCAACACCGGATATATCTGCTCTGCCAGCAGTAAATGGCAAATGGGAGCCGTAAAATAACCCGCATCAAGACCGACACCAACCGGATTAAAGCCAAACCGCTCTAGCTGGCGTTTTAATCGAGCCATATAAGGCTGGGGATCATGGATATTTCCGGCTGTGACATAGGTATCGGTAATTAAATTATGTTTGCCATCAACCGTTCGGTGATCTAAGTAGAAGAATCCTTTAGGCTTGCCTTCCCGATGCATAAAGCCACTGTCCGGATCTGTTGTACTGACTTTAACATCCTTGTATTTCTCTACCGTCGATGGCTTTAAGGCTTTTTTCCGTTTAATTCTCTTTCTGCGTTGACGGCTTGATTAAGCGCATCAATATATTGACTGGGCTCAACAATACGCTGCTCATTACGTGCTTTGCCTTTATTGGCATTTGCTTTTAGGTGAGTACTGTCCGTATATAAAACCCGACCACTTATCAACCCTTTGGCAATGGCCTGCTCAACAATATTATCAAAAATCTGTAGATAGATTTCACTGTCATTAAACCGACGGCGTCAATCACTTTTTCGGTTAATCCCATTCCCAGAAACCAGCGATAAGCTAAATTGACCTGAATTTCCTGAACTAGACGACGTTCACTGGGGATACCGAAAAGATACCCCAATAGCATGATTTTAAACAGTCTGACCGGATCTTCTGCCGGACGACCGTTATTAAGGCAATAAAGTGGTGCTACCGCTTCTCGAATAAATTCAAAATCAATGACTTTAACTATTTTACGAACAAGATGATTTTGAGGGACAAGCGCATCTAGCGAGATTTGCTCTATTTTTTCTGGTGTCGCTGGAGTTGTTTTTTTTAGCATAGAAGAATTCTTCTTATAATGGACTCCTCTCTATTAGATCAAAGAACTCGCCAAAAAGCGAGCTCTTTGTCATCAATCTGAAAGATATTATTAAATAATATCTTTTTATGTTATTTTTAAAGGTATTTTTATTGCTTATGGAGTTTGTCTATTCTGGTTTTTATTATAATCACAATAATTTATTAATAAAAATTTTCTCTATTTGGATTTTAATTCCTTGATACCTTTTTGAAAATATATGACTCATTACAGCACTAAATATAATAAATTCCATTTTGATTAACGCTAGAGGTTACAAGCTTTGGGCTAAAAATATTCGATAATTTCAATGAAGAGGGGAGTAAATCATAACAAGAGTAACATCATGATTCATTTTAGTTACCGAGCCCAAATTTTATGCACTCGAGTAAGCACTAATACTTTTTTAGGGTTTATTTCTAAAGCTGATATTTTAAACTAAGTTAAACAACTATCTGTTCATTCTTGCGATTTTTTACTTCTAGATCTTTTAAACATTTAATGTCGGATGTCTCCATATCGCCGTATTTTTCCATTGATAAAAAGTTGATTTATTCATGTCCCATTCCCCCCCTTAACAGCAATGCCTGATTATTTTTTTAAAATAAATACAATTTGTATCGTTCAGTCACTTTTTTCATATTTAAACCCTCTTTTATTTTTATTATAGAGAATTTTCTACTTTTTTGCTTTACTATCTTTAGGGGATAGTTACACAGAACACTTCTGGACGAGATGCACGCTGTTTAATAAAATTAATATCGAAAACATCAGTTGTAAAAAAACCTTACTTTTTATAAGTAAGGTTTAGGAAGTTAACATTAATAAACAAAATTATGCTTCTATAGCAACCCGTAATTTCTTCATTGCATTTTTTTCAAGTTGACGAATACGCTCAGCTGAAACACGATATTTATCGGCTAGCACTTGCAATGTTGATTTACTATCATCAGAATCTAGCCATCGTGCTTTAATGATATCTTGGCTACGTTCATCTAATTGTGATAATGCATCATGTAACTTATCTGTCGCGTCATTTTCCCAATTATCATTTTCAATTGACTTAGAAAAATCAGAGTTACTATCTTCTAAGTAGAGAGAAGGTGCAACAATTGAATTATCATCATCATCACTATCTACATCAAATGACATATCTTGAGCCGACATACGAGACTCCATTTCAAGCACGTCCTTACGGCTTACACCCAACTCATTGGCCACCATATCAACTTCGGCATTATTAAACCAACCTAAACGTTGTTTGGTCTTTCTTAGGTTAAAAAATAACTTTCTTTGTGCTTTGGTTGTTGCAACTTTAACAATACGCCAATTTTTAAGTACATATTCATGAATTTCAGCTTTTATCCAATGGATTGCAAATGAAACTAAACGCACCCCAATTTCTGGATTAAAACGACGCACAGCCTTCATTAAACCGATATTACCTTCTTGGATCAAATCCGCCTGTGGTAAACCATACCCTGAATAACCACGAGCAATATGAGCGACAAAACGTAAATGAGACAAAATAAGTTGTCTTGCGGCATCGACATCGTCATGATAATAAAGTTTTTCACCCAATGATTTTTCTTCTTCTGCAGTTAGCATTGGATAAGTGTTAACCATACGAACATATGATTCAATGTTACCTTGTGGAATTAAAGCACCTACTTGGATTTTTATATCAGTATTCATTTAACTCCCCCTTTATCTTAACTAATTCTTGTTACATAAATTAGATGTAACAATCAAAAAACGTAAAACTACTGTCTATTTATTACTTTGACCTTCAGACTATAAATTAGTTCATCCTTTTTATGTAAAATCAATAAAAATATCCCTAAGTTAGCTACTCATCAATACTAATATATATTTTAGTTAGTTACGTAGAAATAGCTAGGTAATTTTTGTCATTTTTAAATATTTTTTTGTTGCAACAAATGATGAAAACCATCCAATAATTATAGTAATAAGTAAAATTAATAGGCTTTCATCCCATAATAAACCTTCAATATGAATTATTGTTCCAAAAGCATCAGAAACATTCAATATGATTGCTTCTATTTGAAAAATAAATATTTCTGATAATGCCAACGCAATAATAGCGCTAATAAAACTAATAAAAATTCCACTATATAAAAAAGGGCGCAGAATAAAACCTTCTGTTGCGCCAATTAATTGCATAACAATTATGGTTTGTTTTCTAGCAAAAATATTCAAACGAATACTATTACCTATTACAAGTGATACAGCAATAATCATAAAGATTGAAATAACCCAAACAATAGATTTCACCATATTTGTTAACGCAGTTAATTTAGTAAACCAACTATCATCTAACTTTATATCATCTATCCCCTCAATATTGAGTAATTCAGCTTGTAACCGATGCACTACCTCTGTATTTTTTGCTTCTTCTTTAGGTATAACAATCGCCACTGCCGGTAATGGGTTTTCATCTAATAGATCTAATGCACTGCTAAAACCAGACCATGCCTTAAACTCTTCTTTTGTTTCTTCTCGAGAAAGGTAATCAACTCTATCAACCTCGATAAAATATTTAAGTTTGCTCAATAATTCAGCTGTCTGCTCTGAAGTTAATTCTTTATTAATATAAACGGTGAGATTCGGTGTTGGGTACCATTTATGTGCAGCTTGATTAGCATTCTTCCAAAGTAAATAGCTAATAGTGGGTAACATAATAGAAATTGCAATAACAAAAATAGTCAGTAATGATGCAAAAATATGTTGTGTAAAATCATTAAATGTATTGCGCCAAGCATAACCAATTTGCCTTTTCCAACGAGACAAAAAGCTATTTTGATTTTCTTTCGATTTAGCAGAATTACGCGTCAATTTTTAACCTCTAAACGCCCTTCAGTTAAATGCAATATTCTATGATGCTTGCGACGAATAAGTCCTATATTGTGTGTTGCCATTAAGACGGTTACACCTGCTTGATTGAATTCTTCAAAAAGTTTTAAAATATCTTTTGATAGTTTATCGTCTAAATTACCTGTCGGTTCATCGGCAAGCAAGACGCTTGGATGGTTAACAATTGCTCGCGCAATTCCCACTCGCTGCTGTTCTCCTCCCGATAATTGTATTGGGTAAAATTTCATTTTATCTATCAATCCGACCTTATCCAACGAAGCTGAAACTCGGCTACGAATTTCTTCCGCGGGTTTACCTAAAATGATCAATGGAATAGCAACATTATCATAAACGGTATGGTCCATTAATAACTGATGATCTTGAAACACCATGCCAATAGTACGACGTAAAAATGGTATATCGTGTTTTTTTAAATTTGAAACATCAATGCCATTTAATAACACTTTACCATCATTAGCTTTTTCTAAACCACAAGTTAACCGCATTAACGTACTTTTACCCGCTCCAGAATGTCCTGTTAAAAATGCCATTTCTCCGGATGATAAAGTAAAACTTATATTCTGCAGTGCTGGCTTACCACCAGAATAAATCTTACTTACACGCTGAAATTGGATCATGAATTTTCTCTATTCATCTTTTTCATCAAATAGGGCATTGATAAAATCATCGGCAACAAAAGGTCTCAAATCTTCAATTTTTTCACCAACGCCGATATAACGTATAGGAATATTAAATTGATCTGCAATACTGAAAATAATACCACCTTTTGCCGTACCATCTAATTTAGTTAATGTCAAACCTGTCACACCTACTGCTTCATTAAATAGTTTAGTTTGGCTAATAGCATTTTGGCCGGTACCGGCATCAATAGTTAACATGATCTCATGAGGAGCTGTTTCATCTTGTTTTTTTATCACTCTGACTATTTTTTTCAATTCATCCATTAAATGAGATTTATTTTGCAAACGCCCTGCTGTATCGGCAATTAACACATCTATTTTTTTTGCCTTTGCTGCTTGTATTGCATCAAAAATAACGGAAGCTGAATCAGCATTAATATGCTGCGCAATAACAGGAATATGATTCCTTTCACCCCAAACTTGCAGCTGTTCAACGGCTGCTGCACGAAAAGTATCACCAGCAGCAAGCATAACTGATTTACCTTGCTGTTGAAATTGACGAGCTAATTTGCCAATTGTCGTGGTTTTGCCTACACCATTAACACCAACCATTAAGATAACAAATGGATTATGGTTACTCACCTCTAAAGGTTTATCTACCCCATCTAAAATAGACTTCATTTCTTGTTTTAAAAGTTCTTGAAGAGCATCAGCATCTTTTAATTCTTTTCTTGAAGCCTGTTGAGTTAACGAGCTTATTAGTTTTTGTGTAGTATCAAAACCAACATCAGCAATAATAAGTTGCTCTTCTAGCTCTTCAAATAAAGCATCATCAATTTTTTTTCCTTTGAATAAACTTAGAAAACCAGCTCCAATATTCTGTTTAGTCTTAAAAAGACCTTTTTTTAAACGAGAGAAAAACCCTTCTTTTTTTTGTTCAACCATAAATAATTCATCCCATGATCACTTAAAGATCATTTTATCTTATTTTAGAATAAAGCCCAATTAATTCGATATTTTTAGAACATTATAAAAGATGGAATTCGTTGATCATAGCCAATATTGGTTATAAATAAAGATCTTGAGTTGTGATATATCGCCATTCATTTAATGGCAACTGATGAGCAAACAGATTGTATGCGCCTATTTGAACTCTAACCAATCTTAAACAAGGAAAACCAACAGCAGCACACATACGTCTAACCTGTCGATTTTTTCCTTCTGTGATTGTAATGCTTACCCATGAAGTTGGTATTGTTTTGCGCTCTCTAATAGGAGGAACTCTTTGCCATAATTGCAATGGTTCATCAAGAAAAGTTACTATAGCCGGTGCGGTATAAAGTTCTTTTAATTGAATTCCTTTTCTTAACCTATCTATAGCTTTTTGATTAATAACGCCTTCCACCTGTACCCAATATGTTTTGGGTAATTTAAACTTTGGTGAGCTGATTTTTGCCTGCAATTTACCATTATTTGTTAGCAATAATAGCCCTTCACTATCAGTATCTAAGCGTCCAGCGGGATAAAAATTAGGTAATGTAATATAGTCTTTTAATGTTTGATATTTTTCATGCACCGAAAATTGTGTCACAACATTAAACGGTTTATTAAAGGCTATTAGTGAACTCATTTTATCATCTTCAATACGTTATTCTTCGGACTATCCGCGCTAGATATTATTATACAAATAAGCGCTCCATTAAATAAAATACCAAACGTAAAAAAGCCCAGCATCACTGCTGGGCTTCACTAAATTTAAAAGTCTGGCGGCACCCTACTCTCACATGGGTAATACCCACACTACCATCGGCACTACGGCGTTTCACTTCTGAGTTCGGCATGGGGTCAGGTGGGACCACCGCGCTATTACCGCCAGACATATCCTGTCTTCTCTTCTCTCAATTACTGTGTATTATCTCATATCCACAACAATCTCTCAATCCGGAACAAACTGCTCTCTCATTTATTAAACAATTTAAAGTCAATCTCTATACAATCATCAACTTCAATCATCCTATCGCGTAACTCCAAAACAACTCCGAGTTGTAAGGTTAAGACTCTCGGTTCATTAGTATCAGTTAGCTCAATGTATCACTACACTTACACACCTGACCTATCTACGTCTTAGTCTCAAACGGACCTTACTGAATCTCTTCAGGGAAAACTCATCTCAAGGCTAGTTTCGTACTTAGATGCTTTCAGCACTTATCTATTCCGCACGTAGCTACCGGGCAATGCAATTGGCATCACAACCCGAACACCAGCGGTGCGTTCACTTCGGTCCTCTCGTACTAGAAGCAAACCCTCTCAATTTTCCTACGCCCATGGCAGATAGGGACCGAACTGTCTCACGACGTTCTAAACCCAGCTCGCGTACCACTTTAAACGGCGAACAGCCGTACCCTTGGGACCTACTTCAGCCCCAGGATGTGATGAGCCGACATCGAGGTGCCAAACACCGCCGTCGATATGAACTCTTGGGCGGTATCAGCCTGTTATCCCCGGAGTACCTTTTATCCGTTGAGCGATGGCCCTTCCATTCAGAACCACCGGATCACTATGACCTACTTTCGTACCTGCTCGAGCCGTC
>NZ_LZGW01000027.1 GCF_001690275.1 Gilliamella sp. WF3-4
TTAAAGTTAAAAAAGTAACTTTCGTTAACATAGACTTTACCCGTTTTACGGTTAAATATAATGGGGCTACCACGGCGGGAGAAAGCATTTTGGTAGAATTCAGGAATAGATAGATATAAAGCGACACAACAAGTAATAAAACCAATTATCCCCATTATTGTTAGTTTGTCACCAATTTCAGAATCATTGAACCAAAAAATCATTATAAAAGAACCAACTGTTAATATACTTCCCAAAATAGTAGCAACAAAATAAAGGCAGGTATAAAAAATCTGATCATTATGATCCTGACGAATAAAGGCACAATAGTTATTATTGGCATAGCTTAAGCGATCGTCATGCAGGAGCACT
Organism: Gilliamella sp. WF3-4; assembly: GCF_001690275.1. Taxonomy (GTDB): domain Bacteria; phylum Pseudomonadota; class Gammaproteobacteria; order Enterobacterales; family Orbaceae; genus Gilliamella; species Gilliamella apicola_C. The sequence continues at coordinate 352 of NZ_LZGW01000027.1, forward strand.
AAACGTGGGCCTTTATCTAGATCACCAAACCAACCAAAAATTTGTGGACGGTATTTTGATGGCATTTTATTCTCCTTTTATTTATTCTTCCTGCTTCGGTTAATGATGAGTGGAATTTCGCCATCATCTTGTGCATTAGGGCAGAATTAGATTGCTATACCACTTTGCCCATGCTTGCCAAACTGCAACGGCTTTTGGGCTATTGCGTTATATTGTGCCGTTGTTTAATTTCGGCGAGCTCTTCTTGCGATGTGGCATTAAACGCTTCTACCATCCATTCGGGCCAGCCTTGTCCTTTAATAATTTGGTCTTTAAATTGGGTTTCTTGTTCCCATTTGTATTTGCCATCGTTTAGGCCAGCTAATTTGTTCGCGCACATAAAGTTATTGACCCAACCCCAAACCAGATAACTACCTATGCCACCACGTAATGGGTCTAACAATATATGGTCGATTGTTTTATGGCTATGGGGCTTGCATACCATTAAAATAGTGGTGTTGAGTGAAGAGCGTGAAAAGTTATGCACCACCACCCCTTGTAAATGGGCCCAGTCATATTCTTTTATGCGTTTTTTATTAGGATGCAAAAAGGTTAGCGGATTACGTAACACTTTAAAATTAAAAAAATAGCTTTCATTGATATACACTTTACCTGTTTTGCGGTTAAAAATAATGGGGCTTCCTCGGCGTGTAAAAAGGTTTTGATAAAATTCCGGAATCATTAAATATTCGAGAATAATATAACAAAATAAACCAGGAGTTAAAAGATAGACAAGTGTATCACTATTGCACGTTATAATAGAATATATCAAAGATGGAATTAAAAAGATCCCCGAAATTGAGAAAAAAAAACCCATACATAAATAGAGTAACTGATCAGATTTTGTTTTACGAATAAAAGCACAGTAGTTATCATTGGCATAGAGCAAGCGATCATCGGCATCGGTTAGAGAGTTGCCGCCTTTTACTAAATCGCCTATCCAACCAAAAATTTGGGGTTGATATTGTGATGGCATTGTTCTGCTCCTTATTTTAAATTTTATTGTTTTTAGTCACAATTAATGGCACGCCTTCACGGTTATTGTAAAGTCGGCGGTGTTATCCTTTCCCGCCTTAAGCTATTGAAATTTATTGTTTTATATGATACCGTTGTTTAATTTCAGCGAGCTCTTCTTGCGATGTGGCATTAAATGCTTCTACCATCCATTCTGGCCAGCCTTGTCCTTTAATAATTTTGTCTTTAAATTGGGTTTCTTGTTCCCATTTGTATTTGCCGTCGTTTAGGCCGGCTAATTTGTTCGCGCACATAAAGTTATTGACCCAACCCCAAACCAGATAACTACCTATGCCGACACGTAATGGGTCTAATAATATATGGTCGATTGTTTTATGGCTATGGGGCTTGCATACCATTAAAATAGTGGTGTTGAGTGAGTAGCGTGAAAAGTTATGCACCACCACCCCTTGTAAAT
>NZ_LZGW01000028.1 GCF_001690275.1 Gilliamella sp. WF3-4
ACTCTTTAACGGGTACACCTGCCTCTGCTTCTTTTAAAATAGCGACGATTTGATGTTCAGTCATTTTTTTCATAATTAAATCCTCTTTTACTTTTATCATAGAGAATTTTCTACTTTTTTGCTGTACTATTTTAGGGGGTAGTTACACGATGAAAACATTTAGGAAAGCCCCAGCGTAAATGCCGGTCTGTGATAGTATTCAACACCGAAATAATCACGGAATCATCCTGCAACTTAGGTTGATAATAGTAAGCACAACGGCTTAAGCCAACAATGGCACAACTCATAGCAATAGTAACCAAATGATTTTGTTGTAGTTGCTGTGCCCACGTTTTACGTGCCCCAGTTGGCACTAAAGCTTTTTTATGATTTCTTCCTGAAGCTGGGATTTTAAGCTCAGTTCGGCAAACATCTGCTTAAGCTTGCGGTTTTCAGCCTCCTGCTCCTTTAAGCGTTTGATATCCGACGTTTCCATTCCGCTGTATTTTTCTCGCCATTTATAGAAAGTTGAATTACCCATTCCATATGTACGGCACAACTCTTTAACGGGTACACCTGCCTCTGCTTCTTTTAAAATAGCGACGATTTGATGTTCAGTCATTTTTTTCATAATTAAATCCTCTTTTACTTTTATCATAGAGAATTTTCTACTTTTTTGCTGTACTATTTTAGGGGGTAGTTACACGATGAAAACATTTAGGAAAGCCCCAGCGTAAATGCCGGTCTGTGATAGTATTCAACACCGAAATAATCACGGAATCATCCTGCAACTTAGGTTGATAATAGTAAGCACAACGGCTTAAGCCAACAATGGCACAACTCATAGCAATAGTAACCAAATGATTTTGTTGTAGTTGCTGTGCCCACGTTTTACGTGCCCCAGTTGGCACTAAAGCTTTTTTATGATTTCTTCCTGAAGCTGGGATTTTAAGCTCAGTTCGGCAAACATCTGCTTAAGCTTACGGTTTTCCGCTTCGAGTTCTTTTAGACGTTTGATGTCTGAAGTTTCCATACCGCCATATTTTTCTCGCCATTTATAGAAAGTTAAATTCCCTATACCATATTTACGGCACAACTCTTTAACGGGTACACCTGCCTCTGCTTCTTTTAAAATAGCTACGATTTGATGTTCAGTCATTTTTTTCATAATTGAATCCTCTTTTATTTTTATCATAGAGAATTTTCTACTTTTTTGCTGTACTATTTTAGGGGGTAGTTACAAAACCACGCCTTGCCGTCTGCGGATAGATTGGACAGTTTAGGGGTATTGGCATCAGTGTTTGCGGTTGGGTTTTGAGCTTGTGCCTGTGCCACTTCTTTCCACCACAGTGACGGTTTAATGCGTTGCTCTTTTTCTATTTTCCAATTAGTTTGAATATATTTAAACGCTTCGTCCACCAACTTGAAGGCATAATCACGTAGGTAAGGTTGGGTGATGCCGAGCTCGTTTAAGCCTGCTTCAATCATCTCTTTTTTCTGTTGTCTTTCTTCTTCAAACAAGTCATCAACTTCGTTCCATTTGCTTAATGCTTCATCGGCATACCATTCACTTTCATATTTGACCAGTAAATGCCCTATCAGCTCTGCGGCCCAACTTCTGCGTAGCGCTTCCTTTAAATCCCTTTCTGTAAAAGTAGGTGGCGGTAGACCTTTTTTTCGTTGGGTTGAATATATCAGTGTTCCTGTCAAAATTTGGTGTAATGCGTGCATCTCAGGGGTGTAATTTTCTTGTTTACCTAAACGAACTTTACTGCCTTTGAGCAATAAATCCACAACTTTTGTGTTTTTTCCCTTTTCGCGTATCACGCTGCCGATAATGGTTTCTACTTTTTTCATCAGCTGTTACTGATGATGTAATTAAATTCAGGAATGATAAAAAGTAATTTAATTATTGTTGGTTTTTTCTTTAAGATATCCATCTTGATTTAAATAATAATGCTTAATTGTTAAATTATTATCATATTCTGTTGTAACGGTAATGATAAAATCCTTTGAAATGGTAAAATGTGTTTTTTCAATTAGATTTTCATTATTTCCTGGTTCGTACCATTCACCTTCAACGTATAAATCTGATCGTATTTGATTATCTTTTATTGTCAATAAATAAAGTCTGTAAGGAAAATCACCACAATCCTGTGGCACCAAAATCATATTAATGTCATTTTTTGATGGTAGAGGTATATAACGAAAATCTATTTCGCAATTCCATGATGCCAAATCTTTAATCTTGCAATTTTCATTATTAGTTAAATTATATTGTGTATTTTTATGTGCTTTATTTAATGGTAAAGTATCTGTACTTTTTTCAAAACAGGCATTTTTATTATTTTGTTGGATAATTGTGTTTACATGATGTTGAATAGGGTGTTCTTGTGCATAAGCAAAAAAAGGAATTACACCGAACACTAAATAAATTATATAGTTATTTATCATAATATATCCTAAAATTATTTATTAGTTATTTTTTGCAATAATGAAGCCAATGGCTTTCTACCCAGTACGGCTTATTTTGAAGCATAAACGAATTGTAAAGAAATCCTCATTATTCTCAGGATTAGAAACATTCCCCCTAACCTTATAGGTGAAAATGTTTTTTTACGTACTTGAATTAATTTTGCCTATTTTGCAATTAAAAACTATCTTTTTACCTTAACAAATTTTCCTTGTTTATTAATGACATAGTGCATTTTACTGACTAAAGTGGTTGGTCTTTTCTTGTAATCATATGGCGAGTTAAAATGTTTGATTGTTATGCGATAATTTTTATCGATAAAATATTTACTCCAAATACCTCCATCCTCCAGCTCACTAGTTTCACCTATTTCTAGCCTATCAATCAAATTAAAATCATCCGAAAGGCTAATTAATGATAAACGTTCTGCTGAATTAATAGCAACGGAGGACAGCAATAATAATTTTATTTTTTTATAAGATTTTAATTTCAATGCCCTAAAACAACCATCATCCATCATTCCTTTAAAAAAATAATTAAATTCATCAAAACAACCATCGTCAAACTTTCCTTCAACAAAAGGATCAACTTTATCCGTTATTGGTAAAAAAATATCATTGTTACTATTAACTTCATCACCCCAATAATAATTATTCAATGGAACATCTATAATATTTAATTTTTCATAAATAGTTGCTAGCGTTTCACGCATCTTCTGCTTTAATTTAAACGCCAAAACAATATCATCATTCGTAAATAAAAAAAGGTAATCGGAAATAAGCACTAATGAGGGATTTAAATTATATTGCTTAGGTAATGTTACAAAATCAAAATATTGATTTTCTTGTTGATTACCCGTTAACTCTAAACGTTCCAATACTTTTTGTAACAATTCGTGGGAGCGTAGGGATAAATTGTCGGTAACTTGATGTACATTAATTATATGATTTTCATCTAATATTAATTTGCTGTCTGAACTTTTTACCGATATATTTTTTATTTCGTTAAGTCGTGTATATAAAGCTTCATGTTTAAGTGGAGTATCGGGTAAATAAGTAATATCAACTAATTGCCACTCTGTAATATCCTGCTTTGTTAATGTATTGGGATCATTTTTTATTTCATTCGCACTTACTGCTAATGCGATAAAACAATAAAAAAATAAAACGAAAAAACGATTTAGTATTGTTAGCATTATTTCCTCCTCTAATTTATTCTATTTTTCTTATTTATTAATAAGGGTAATTAGTTTTTCTTTATTTAAAGTTGTGGCATCAGTACAAAAATATTCATCTAGTAAATATTGCTTTTCAAATGATCTAACATCCATATGAATCCAACTATATGTATGCTCTGAATCTATTATTGAATTATCCTTATTTAAGCCTATTAGCTCAGTGCTAAAAAGGTTGCTATTTGCCCATTTTTCTTGCGTATTAAGGTAAGTTGCAAAGAAGTTATCACGAATATACATTAAGGGTTCAATATTAATGTAAAGTCGATGTCTGATTTCCCAATTACCTTTATTAAACTGAATATCTAAAGCTTTTCCTCTGTGATTAGAAGTCTTTTTCCCTTCCTTATGCAAAGAACATCTATATCCCGATGAAATTTCTCTAAACTTATAAACATTTTGTCTACCCAAATAAAAGTTTAACGCACAAAATCCAAATAATAATGATCTATGTAACCCTGGATATTCATATTTATTAAATCGTTCTGGTGAGGTATTTTTCCCTAAACCATTACCAAAGCCATCACATTGTTTCCCGCATCTACATTTCAGTTGTAACCAAATCGTATTATTAATCGTATATTCTTCTTGAAATCTATCAATTGCTTGTATAACTTGTATATCCACAACGCCAGTTTCCTCAACTTGCATATAATCACGTTGAAACTGTTTTATCATCTTTTCTGTTCTTTCAGTAAATTCATCGGTTGGTACATTGCCACCAAAACCTGCAAGGCGGATATTAATTTCCCGAATAATCTCATGCTTATCCCCTTTCTGAAAAAGAATCTCGCTTTTAGGGAAATAATCTATCATCGCCACCGGATGAATAAACCATGCCTTGCCATCTGCGGATAGATTGGACAGTTTAGGGGTATTGGCATCAGTGTTTGCGGTTGGGTTTTGAGCTTGTGCCTGTGCCACTTCTTTCCACCACAGTGACGGTTTAATGCGTTGCTCTTTTTCAAGTTGCCAGTTTGATTTGACATGCTCAAGGGCTTCGTCCACTTTTTTCATGGCAAAGTCTCGATGATAGGGCTCGATTATGCCGATTTTATCTAATATCGCTTCAATAGACTCTTTTTTTTGTTGCTTTTCTTCTTCAAACAGCTCATCTATCTCATTCCATTTACTTAATGCTTCATCGGCGTAATATAATTGCATATTACAAACTATTTATTTGTTTTAAATTGATCCTATTTTGCTAGATTTATTTCAGCTTGTTTGATTTCTTGCTTTAATTCTTTTATCTCACATAAAAAGACTTCTGTAGGGTAATAAGAATTTATATCGTCATATAATATGCTATATTTACTTAAACATAGTTTATCTATCTTTTTCTTAATTAATGGGAGGTTATCTTTTGGCGCGTTCTTCTTTTTAACTAATAACGTTGTTTTTTGTTTTAATAACTCTAAATAATAAAAATAAAGATGCTCTGTATTACATTTTTCGTCAGTTTCATCATTTAAACATTCCAAAAATTCACTGCTGTTATAATCGATAATATCATCAGGGTTAGGTACTACGCTGAAATCATCAGGATAAGTAATTTGATAGCTACCGTAATATATCTGTAATAAATCAAATTTTAATTTTTTCTCATCAATTTTATAATGCTTCCAAGTTTGAGGGCCAACTCCATTATCCATTTCAAATAAGGATAAAGTATAAATATCACCACTTGGTGCAATATAATAATATTGATAACCAACAGCAAGAAAATTAGTTATATTCGTAAAAGTATTAGCAAGCGTTATTTTATCTTTAATTTCATTATTTTGAATTAAAGATAAAGTCAATTTAGCACCAGAATAATCATCTCCTCCCTCCACGAAACTAACCCCTTCTTTGCTTAATTTTAGGGTTAAACCATTTTTTTGATAGATCACCTTACTTTTATCAACCGAATCAAGAACATGATCAAAATAATTACCAAATTTATATAATGGACAACGTTTATCCATTTCTACTTGTATGGAATAATCAGAATTTATATAGTCTTCACGTGAGCAATCTTTTTCTAATTTTTGCATATCTACTTTATTGAGAAATGAATTGCCTCGATATTTTTTTTCTATATTAAATTGTTGGCTGTAGCAGCATGTACTAAAGAAAGAAAAAATAATACCGATATAAAATAAATGTTTCATAAGCTATTCCTTAATTTCTTCAATTTTAGTGAGTGAAAAGTCGGCATGAAAGTGCGAGTCATGTAATTCACCTCCGTCTACAACACCTGATAATTTTCTAAACTCTTTAAAATGATCATGCTTTCCAACTCGAACCTTAACAAAAAATAGTAACATAGCCTT
>NZ_LZGW01000029.1 GCF_001690275.1 Gilliamella sp. WF3-4
CGAACTAAATCACAACAATTGATCCTTTCATCTCTACTGTGTTCAGATTTTGCTTTTTCTTTTTTAATGACATGGATATCAAGCGCTTTACCCATATGGTTAGTACTTTTTCGATTATTATAAATATTATCAGCCCAACATCGATAACCAGAAGATACGATTTCTACAGTCAAGTGTTGATATCGTTCATCTGAATCAATATAAAACATAATACTTCTTAATACCCAAAACAAAGTCCGATGTAAGCCTGGATATTCAATCCCATAGGCATAATTAGCACCTGTTTTTCCATTATTAGTTTTATTAAGCCCAAAACCATTACAAGTTGGCTCAGTCAGATTTTTAAAAGTTGAACATTGGCATTGAGCCTGTGTAAAAAATGAATCTATTGAATACTCATCTTGAAATCTATCAATTGCTTGTATAACTTGTATATCCACAACGCCAGTTTCCTCAACTTGCATATAATCACGTTGAAACTGTTTTATCATCCTTTCTGTTCTTTCAGTAAATTCATCGGTTGGTACATTGCCACCAAAACCTGCAAGGCGGATATTAATTTCCCGAATAACCTCATGCTTATCCCCTTTCTGAAAAAGAATCTCGCTTTTAGGGAAGTAATCTATCATCGCCACCGGATGAATAAACCACGCCTTGCCGTCTGCGGATAGATTGGACAGTTTAGGGGTATTGGCATCAGTGTTTGCGGTTGGGTTTTGAGCTTGTGCCTGTGCCACTTCTTTCCACCACAGTGACGGTTTAATGCGTTGCTCTTTTTCAAGTTGCCAGTTTGATTTGACATGCTCAAGGGCTTCGTCCACTTTTTTCATGGCAAAGTCTCGATGATAGGGCTCGATTATGCCGATTTTATCTAATATCGCTTCAATAGACTCTTTTTTTTGTTGCTTTTCTTCTTCAAACAGCTCATCTATCTCATTCCATTTACTTAATGCTTCATCGGCATACCATTCACTTTCATATTTGACCAGTAAATGCCCTATCCGCTCTGCGGCCCAACTTCGGCGTA